>JAXMCP010000016.1:0-225685 GCA_046349295.1 Reyranellaceae bacterium | reverse complement strand
TCGGCCTCGAAGCCGAGGCGGCGATGCTTGCAGCGACCGGCGGCGTCAACACGCATCGCGGCGCCATCTTCGGATTGGGACTGTTGTGCGCGGCGGCCGGGACGAGAGCGGGCGGTCGCGCGGATCCAAGGCAATCACTCGGCGCCATTGTCGCCTCGCGGTGGCGTGACGGCATCCTGCAGGGGCCCGAGCTGTTGCGCAGTCATGGCGGCATGGCGCGGCGCCGCTACGGCGCCGGCGGTGCACGACGCGAAGCGGCCGAGGGCTTCCCGAGCGTCTACGCCGTGGGGCTGCCCGCGTTGCGCCGCGGCGCCGAGCTGACGAACGACGACCGGGCGGCCCGTGTCCAAGCGTGCTTCGCGCTGATCGCCCATCTCGAGGATACCAACCTTATTCATCGCGCCGGCCTGGACGGGTTGCGCTTCGCTCAGAAGGCCGCTCGCGAGTTCCTCGCGGAGGGCGGTGTCGGTCGATCCGATTGGCTGAGGTGCGCGTCGGCCGTGCACGACGCTTTCGTCGCGCGCCGGCTGAGTCCCGGCGGCTCGGCCGACCTCCTCGCCATGAGCCTCTTTGTCCAGGCTTGCGAGGCGCTGAATTGACGCTCGCGATCCTGTGCTCGGGGCAGGGGCCACAGGGTCCGCGCACCTTCGCCCTGACCGGCAACGCACCCCGGGCCGCCGGCCTGTTCAGCCATGCGACGCACCTGCTCGGCGCCGACCCGCGCGCGCTGGCGCGTTCGGCGGACGAGGCGATCCTTCATCGCAACCGCACCGGACAGATCCTTTGCGTGCTGCAAGCCCTGGCCGCCACGGCCGCTCTGCGCGAGGCGTGGCCCGACCGGTTGATCGTCGCCGGCTACAGCGTGGGCGAGATGGCGGCCTGGAGCGTCGCCGGCCTGATCGACGCCGCGACCACGCTCGACCTCGTCGCACAGCGTGCCGACGCCATGGATGCGGCGAGCCGCGCGGGCGATGGCTTGCTGTTCGTCCGGGGCCTGTCGCGCGCCGCGATCGATGCGCTGTGCGCGCGTCACGACGCGGCGGTCGCCATCGTCAATCCGGGCGATGCCTATGTGCTGGGCGGCGACAGGCTCGACGCGCTCGCCGAGGAGGCCCGCCGGTCGGGAGCGGCGCGTGTGGTGCGTCTTGCGGTCGGCGTCGCCTCGCACACGCCGCGCCTCACCGCCGCCACGGCGGCCTTCCGCACCCTGCTCGGACAGGTGCCCGTCGCGGCGAGACCGGCCGCCGACGCGCGCCTGCTGAGCGGCATCGATGGCAGCGCCGTGCTCGATATCCGGTCGGGCCTCGACAAGCTCGCGGCGCAGATTTCGCAGACCGTGCAGTGGGAAGCCTGCCTCGAGAGCTGCATCGAAGCGGGCGCGACGGCATTCCTCGAACTCGGGCCCGGGCGGGCCCTCGCAGAGATGGCAGCCGGAGCCCACCACGGCATTGCCGCGCGCAGCCTAGAGGACTTCACAACGCTGCAAGGCGTCGACGCCTGGTTGGCGCGTCGAACCGATTGAAGTACGTGTGGACGCATAAAGGAAAGCCCCAATGAGCAGTCCGATCTCCGGCATCGATCATCCCATCCTCTGGGTGAGCGACGTCGAGCAGGCCGCCGCAGCGTATCGGCGGCTGGGCTTCACGCTGTCGCAGTTCTACGTCCATCCCAAAGCCGTCGGCACGGCCAACTACAACATGATGTTCGAGAGCGACTATCTCGAGATCCTGGTGTCGGTGGAGGACAATCCGCGCAATGCCGCGCGACGTGCGCGCCTGGCGGCCGAGGGCGACGGCCTGAAGGACATGGGCCTGCGGGCCATGGACGCCGACGCTGCTTTCGCGACAGTGACGGCAGCGGGGTTGGCCCCTTTGCCCGTGTTCGATCACCATCGGCCGGAGGGCGACGACACCGCGCGCTTCCGGATCATCTATCTGCCGCCCGACCGCCTGCTGCCCGGCCTCGGCTTCCATGTCATCGAGCACCGCACGCCCGAGCTCGTCTGGCGCAATGCGCCAGCGCATGCCAACGGCGCGCGCGGCGTTGCCGGCCTGGTGCTCGCGGCCGATGATCCGGCGGCGATTGCGGCGCCCTACGCGAGGGTGTTCGGCGTCGCGCCGACACGCGATGGCGGCGGCGTGGTCGGCGTCGCGACCGGCCGGTCACGATTGCGGGTGGCAAGCCGGGCGCAGATCGCCGAGCTCTTCCCCGGCATCCGCTTCAAGCCCGAGCCCCCCTTTGTCGCCGCGCTGGAGCTGTTCGTCGACGATCTCGCGAAAACGGAGGCTTTCATTGCCGGGGCCGGGGTGCCGCATCGCAAGGCGTCCGACGGTGCCATCGAGATTCCCCCCGAGGAAGCTTGTGGCGTCGTGCTGCGCTTCGTCACTTGAGGTCGATGAAGCGATCGAGGCCGACGAGGCGATCGACGGCGAAAACCAGGACGGCGCTCAGGGCCATCAGCAGCACCGCCATGGCGGCGACCGTGGGATCGTCGAAGTCGCGGATGTAGGAATACGATTCCACCGGCAATGTCGTCGTGCGCGAGTTGGTGAGGAAGACGGCGATGGAAAAATTGTCGATCGCCTCGACGAACACGAAGATGCCGCCGGCCAGCAGTCCCGGTCGCAATTGCGGCAGGGTCACCCAGAGGAAGGCATCGAAGCGTGTGGCGCCAAGATTGCGCGCCGCCTCCTCGAGACGCGGATCGAGGCCGTGCAGGTTGGCGACGAGCGCCCGGACGGCGAAGGGGAAGGCAAAGCAGGTGAGCGCCACCGTGAGCGAGGCGATGCCCGGGCCGCTGCCGACATTGGCAGCCAGGCTCAGGAAGGAGATGCCGGTGACGACGCCAGGGACGATGAGCGGCGACATGATCAGCGTGTTGAGCGCGGCCTGGCCGGGGAACCTGTAACGCACCAGGGCGAGCGCGGTCGGCAGGGCGATCAGCAGGGAAAGGGGGGTCACCATGGCGGCGATGACCAGGCTCGATTCGAGAGCGGCGCGGAAGCGCGCGATCTCGAAGAAGTTCGCGAACCACTTCAAGGTGAAGCCGCGCGGCGGCAGCGCGAGGTAGGCCGTCTCGTTGAAGGCATAGAGCGCGATGAAGGCGACCGGCAGGATGATGAACGCCATCACCACGGCGGCGAGCACGGCGACCGACGGCGCGTAGGAGCGCGTGGCGTTCATCGCGCGCCCTCGATCCTCGGTCCGCCGGACCAGCGCTGGATCAGGCCCAGGATGCTGAACGAGGCGAGCGCCAGGACGAGGAACAGGGCCGCCATGGCAGCGACACGCGGCAGGTTGTAATCGGTCAGGATTGTCTCGTAGATGACATTCGCCGCCATGTGCACACGGCCGCCGCCCAGGAGCTCCGGAAACAGGAACGCAGACAGCGCCCCGGCAAAGCTCAGCGAGGCCGCCGACAGCAGGCCCGGGACGGAGAGCGGCAGCACGACATGCAGGAACACGCGCCAGCGGGTGGCGCCGAGATTGCGGGCCGACTCCTCGAGCGACGGCGGGATGTTCTTGAGGGCGCCGAGCAGGGTGAGCACGAAGAACGGCAGGATGAAATGCACGACGCTGATGATGACGCCGGTCTCGTTGTGCACCAGCCGCGCGGTCGGCAATCCGAGCGCCGTCAGCCCCTGGTTGATCAGGCCCTTGTTGCCGAGGATGATCAGCCAGGCATAGGCTCTCGTCACGCCGCCCGACAGGAAGGTCAGCACCAACCCGAACAGGATGGCGCGTCGCCAGGCCCGCGACGGGGTGCGCGCCAGGACGTAGGCGAGGGGATAGCCGATGACGGCCGTCAGCACCGTCATGATGCCCGCCAGGCGCAGCGTGTTGTAGGCGGTGTCCTGGGCGAGCGGCGAGCGCAGCACGGCGAGATAGTTGGCAAGCGTTGCCGGGCCCGTGGTGACCGCGGTGCCCGGAATTGCGGTCGAGAAGCTGACGACCACGAACGTCGCGAACGCGGCGGCGAAGATGCCGAACAGCAAGGTGCCCGGCATCAGCAGCAGGAAGGGCCTGAGCGCCATGCTCAGTCCCGCACGATGGTGCAGGCCCTGCCGGCGAGGGCGATACCCACCAGAGTGCCGGGTGCACGCAGGTCGAGGCCGCGGCGCTGCTCCGCCGCCTGCAAGGTCAGCGCGCCGTCGCCGCCCTCGACGACGAGTTCGTAGAGCGCGGCGGCGCCGCGGTTGCTGGCGAAGGCGATCCGCGCCTCGATCGTGCCGGGTCGTCCGGGCTCGTCGATCAGAACGCCGTCGGCGCGCACGGCGAGCGTGACGTCGGTCGCCGGTTGACCTTGTGGGGACGCCACGCCGGTCACGCCGAGGTTGCCGATCGACAGACGAAGCGTTTCCCCGTCGCGTCCCGCGACGCGCGCGCGCAAGAGGTTTTCCACCCCCATGAAGCGGGCAACGAACGCGGTGGCTGGCCGGTCGTAGATCTCGGTGGGTGCGCCCAGCTGCTCGATGCGGCCTTCGTTCATGACGGCGATCAGGTCTGACAGGGTCAGCGCCTCGAGCTGGTCGTGGGTGACGACCAGGGTGGTCGTGCCGAGGGATTGCTGGAGCTTGCGCAGCTCGATCTGCATGTGCTCGCGCAGCGATTGGTCGAGGGCGCCGAACGGCTCGTCGAGCAGCAGGATGTCGGGCTGGGTGACGACGGCGCGCGCGAGCGCGACGCGCTGCTGCTGTCCGCCGGAGAGCTGCGCGGGGTAGCGCTCCGCCAGCTCTGCGATGCGCGTCAGCCGTAGCGTCTCGGCGACCCGCCGCTCGGCCTCGCGGCGCGGCACGCGCCGCATGCGCAGGCCGAAGCCGACATTGCCGGCCACCGTCATGTGCGGGAACAGGCTGTAGTTCTGGAACAGCATGGCGGCCGAGCGTCGTTCCGGCGGCAGAGCCAGCAGGTCCTGCCCGTCGACCGTGATGCTGCCGCTGTCGGGCGTCACGAAGCCCGAGATGCTGCGCATCAGGGTGGTCTTGCCGCAACCCGATGGGCCGAGCAGCGTGAGCAGGGCGCCGGGCGGCACCGCCAGGCTGACGCCGTCGATGGCGCGGACGTTGCCGTAGCTCTTGAACAGGTCTTCGATGACGAGCCGCCGGCCGCGCTGGCCCTCGGCGGCCACGCTACTTGCCGATGACCTGATTGAACTTCTCGGTCCAGGCGCCGAGGCGCTCGTTGATCACCGATTCGTCGAACACCACCGCGTCGCCCGGCTTGGGCAGCACGTCGGCGAACTTGCCGGCCGGCGCCACCTTCTTGTTGACCGGCCCCATGTTCCAGATCTCGGTGATGACCTTCTGCCACTGGGGGCTCAGCACGTAGTTCACGAACTGCGCCGCCAGGTCTTCCTTGCCGCCCTTCAGGATGGTGACGCCCTCGAAGATGATCGGCGCCGGCTTGGGGCTGACCATCCTGACCGTGACACCCTGGTCGGCCAGGGTCTTGATGGTCGAGGACGAGGTCACCATCACCGAGACCTCGCCCTGGGCCAGCGCCTTGCGGGCCTGCGGATCGGAGCTGTACCAGAAGGCCACGTTCTTCTTGATCTGCTTCAGCTTATCGAGGCCGGGCTCGATATTGTCGATGCTGCCGCCATTGAGCAGCGAGGCGACCAGGATCATGCGGCCGGCATGGAAGGACGGCACCGGCAGCGTCAGCTTGTTCTCGAAGCCGGCCCCCCAGAGCTGTTCCCACGAGGTGATCGCGCCACCGGGCACGAGGTCGGGCCGATAGACGATCCCGAACGGATAGTAGTAGGCGGCGGCGAAGGTCGGCGATGTACCGCCGGCCATGATGTCGGACCA
Organism: Reyranellaceae bacterium; assembly: GCA_046349295.1. Classification (GTDB taxonomy): domain Bacteria; phylum Pseudomonadota; class Alphaproteobacteria; order Reyranellales; family Reyranellaceae; genus Reyranella. Next base: position 219,875 of record JAXMCP010000016.1, on the reverse strand, counting down.
GTTGCTGAGCTTGTCGACGGGCATCGGCGCCAGCAGGCCGGGATCGGTCGCGGCGCGCTGGGCGACGCCCTGCGCCACGAACCAGACATCGGCCGTCGGCTTGCCGCGCATCGCCTGCACCTTGACCAATCCCTCCATCGACGAGGCCTGGACCTCGATGTCGACGGCGATTCCCGTGTCCTTGGTGAACTGCTCGGCGAGCGGCTTGATGAGGCCGTTCCATGTGCTCGACCAGATCAGCAGGGTGATCTTCTTTTGCTGAGCGAGCGCCGGCGTCGCGCCGGCCGCCAGGACCAGGGCGGCGATGGCCGCCAGCGCTGTCCCACGACGGTGCATTCCCCACATCGACCGATCCCCCTCCTGCAAACGAACGCCAGTGACAGACAAGCAGTAGAGCGCAGAAGCCGGCGTTACGCCACCGCGTCGCATGCTGATCAGCCGGCTGGCGATCGCCGCCCGGCTCGTCGCGCAGCCCGCGTTGGGGTGGCGTCGAATGGCGGTCTCAGCTTGTTCCCGGCCGATCGACATCGCGGGCTGAGCTCGTGCGCTCCGAGCGTGCGCATCGGACCCACTTGACCGGTCCTGGCGTCTTGGCGAGTGTCGGACCTCACGAGTCGCGAAGGGGCGATATGAAAAGCGCAGTGATAATGGCGATGGCCGTGATGTTGACCGCCTGCAGCATGAGCCTGGTGGGGCCGGTGCCGCTGGCCAACCGGCAATCCGATGCCGCCGGCAAGAGGTTCTGGTCGCCGATGCCGGGCATGGCGGCGGTCTACATCTATCGCGGCCCCGATGCGGCCCCCGCGCCCGTGATGTCGCTTTCGGCAAGGGACAAGCAGATTGGCTGGCTGGTGCCGTCGACCTGGATACGCGAGGACGTCACGCCCGGGAACTACGATGTGCGCTGCGTCATCGGCAAGGAGCTCGCCGGGTCGACCAGCCTCGACCTGCGGCCCAGCACCATGATCTTCCTGCAGGCCGCGACGGCGCCCGGCTCCAGTGCCTGCACCCTGAGCGAAGTCCCGGCCAATACCGGGCGCGACGGCGTCATCGCCGGCGTGGAGACCCAGCCGCCCTATGGGCAATGACCGAACAGGCCCTTGCGGCATGGCTGGCCGAGGCGGGGCTGCGTAACCTGCCACTGGAGGAAACGGTCGACGGCCTCTCGCGCGGGCTCAGCGATCTCGGCGTCCCGGTGGCGCGGACCTTCGTCGGCATGAACACGCTGCACCCGATGGTGCGGGCGCGCAGCATGATCTGGGAGCGGTCGAGCGGACCTAACACCCATTTCGAGTTCCGCCACGGCGATTTCGACGCGCCTGTCCTGCGCCAGAGTCCCTTCTCGTCGATGCTGCGTGACGGCATCCCGGAACGCCGCTGCCGGGTCGACGATCCGGCGGTCGCCCGCGGCGTGCCGGTATTCGCGGAACTGCAGGCTGCCGGCATGACCGAGTGGTTCGGCCGCGTGTTTCCCTTCGGGGCGCTGGCGCCGGGCATCCTCGTTTCGGAGGCGGCGGAGCACGCCGAGCGACTCTGGCTGGTCTGCGGGCTGACGACCGACCGGCCGGACGGCTATCGCGACAGCGATATCGCAACGATGAACAGGGTCCTGCCCACCTTCGCGCTGGCGGTCAAGGCGCTCACTGCCGGTGGCACCTACCATGGCCTGCTGGCCGCCTATCTGGGCGACGATCCGGCGAGCCGCGTGGTCGCCGGCACTGTGCAGCGCGGCGAGGTGCAGAGCGTCGAGGCCGTGCTCTTCTACACCGACCTGCGCGGCTTCACGGCGTTGGCCGACGTGACCTCCGGCGCGGAGCTGATCGCCCTGCTCGACGATTGCTTCGAGTGCATGGTCGAGCCGGTCGTGCAGCGCGGCGGCGAGGTGATGAAGTTCCTGGGCGACGGTCTGCTGGCCGCCTTCGCGGTCATCGCGCACGACCGTGACGCGGCCTGCGCCGCCGCCCTCGACGCCGCGGTCGAAGCGCTGGCGCTGATCGAGAGGCTCAACGTGCGGCGCCGTGCCCAGGGGTGGCAGGCGATCGCGCTCGACATCTCGCTCCATATCGGCACCGTGCAATACGGCAATGTCGGCACGGCGACGCGCCTCGACTTCACGGTGATCGGTCCCGCGGTGAACGAGGCCTCGCGCATCGAGCGGCTGTGTGAGCCGCTCGGCCATCATCTGCTGGCGTCACAACACTTCTCGGCAGCGGCGGTCTCGCGCCGCTCCTGCCTCGTCTCGCTCGGGCGGCACCAATTGCGCGGGGTGCGCGAGGCGACCGAGCTGTTCGGTCTCTACCTGCCGTAGACGGCGCCCTCGAAGGCGTAGAACAGCGGCAGCGACTTCACGTCGGCGAAGGGCAGGATCTGGGTGACGTAAACGCCGCCCACGCCCTTCTTCTGATCGATCCAGTAGTAGGTGTTGGCCAGCCCCGCCCAGGCCAGCGCGCCGGCCGAGCGGCCGGTCGGCGCTTCCTCGTTGTTGATCATGAAGGAGAGCCCCCAGCTCTTGTCCATGCCGGGGAAGAACTCGGCGTCGTTGGAGAAGGGCGGCGCCGCCGTCTTGAGCAGAGTGACCTTCGACTTGCCCATGGCATTCTTCGACATCAGCTCGACGGTCTCGGGCTTCAGCACCGACTGGCCTTTGTCGGAGCGGCCACGGTTCAGCATCATGCGCACGAACTTCAGGTAGTCGCCGGCCGTGCTGTAGAGCCCGCCGCCGCCCATCTCGAACTCGGGCTCCTGGGGCAGCTCGAGCGCCGGATCGGGCACGAGCTTTCCGTCGGCGCCGCGATGATGGATCCTGGCCAGCCGCCCGCGCATCGCGTCGGTGATCTTGAAGGCGGTGCTGTCCATGCCGAGCGGGCCCAGGATGTTGTCGTGCATGTACTGGCCGAGCCGCTGGCCGCTCACCGCCTCGACCATCTTGCCGGCCCAGTCGATGTTGATGCCGTACTCCCAGCGCTCGCCGGGCTCGAACAGCAGGGGCAGCTCCAGCGCCTTGTTCTGGCAGCCGATGATGCCCGGCACACCCGTCGCCTCCATGTACTTGCCGATCTCGGGCTTCCAGATGTCGTAGGCGAAGCCCGCGGTGTGGGTGAGCAGATGGCGCAGCGTGATGTCGCGGGTGGCCTTGCGCGTCCTAGGCTTGCCCGCGGCATCGAAGCCTTCGAGCACCACGGGGTCGGCCAGGCCGGGCACGACGGCCTTGGCCGGCCCGTCGAGCGAGAGCTTGCCGCGCTCGACGAGCTGCATGGCGCAGGCCCCGGTGACGGCCTTGGTCATCGAGGCGATCCACGCCACGGTGTCCGGCGTCATGTCGGCCGCCTCGCCCAGGATGCGCTTGCCGAAGCCCGCTTCGTAGGTCGTTCCCGTGGCGTCGGTCGCGGCGGCGACAACACCCGGCACGTCGCCCTTGCTCACGGCATCGTTCAACAAGGTGTCAGCCTTGGTTTTCATGGCGCTCCTCCTGCTTGCCAGACGATGATTGAGGCACGCCGACCGGGCCGCCTGTCCAGCGCTATTTGCCGGGCGGAGAGAATGGGTAACTCAGGCGTAGTTGCCGCGCGCACGGCTATTTCCGTTGGCCTTGCGCGAACGCGCCGCCGGCCCGGCTTTGCCCGGTCGCGCCCCCGCCTTCTTGCCCGGCTTGGTGTCCAGCAGCGAGCGCATCTCCGCCCCCTTGGTGTCCCACCAGTCGGCGAGGATGCGGACGTCCCAGCCGATGCAGAAATGCTTCACGCCCATCGCCAGGTAGCGCCCGGCCTGCGAGGGATCGCGCAGCTCGACGCGCGGATGCAGGCCCATCTTCAACGCAGTCTCGATCGTCTTGGTCTCCGCCGCGACCACTTCGGGATCGCTGTACTGGCCGGTCTTGCCGATGCTCATCGAGAAGTCCGAGCCGCCGAACTGAACCATGTCGATGCCGGGCACCGAGAGGACGGCCTCGAGATTGTCGACGCACGATTTCTTCTCGACCATGATGGCGATGACCACCTCGTTCAGCGCATCGACATAGGCGGGCGTGCCGCCTTCGCGGACCGTGCCGACATCGCGCCGCATGCCGACGCCGAGCCGGCCTCGTCCGCGCACGCCGCGCGCCATCGTCGTCTCGGCGCGCACCGCGTCGACGGCCAGCTTGGCGTCCTCGACGCTGCGGATGTCGGCGAACAGCACGCTCTGGAAGCCGGAGCCGATCGCCCGCATGGCCTGGTGCGTGTATTGGGTCTGCTCGATCTTGATCATGCCGGCCATGTTCATCAGCTCGAAGGAACGGCCGAGATTGTCCAGATCGTGCATGGTGAAGGGCGCGTACTCCGCCGTGAACTCGACGTAGTCGTACTGCTTGGAATGGCCGATCAGCTCGACCAGGGTGGGCCACGCCGACAGGATGTGCGTGCCGATGGTCGGCTTGCCGGCTTTCAGAAGTTCACGGAGGTTATTGCGTCGCATGGCTGGTTCCCTGACTGGTCGATGCTTGTCGTTGGCGTCCATAGTGCGCGATCGGCTAGGTTGGGGGAAGCGGGGAGACGACACTTGAAGCAGATCGCGATCACGGCAGCCACCGTCTACGTCACTGAGATCCCGGTACGACTGATGCGCCGGCACGGCTCGGGCGACGTCGCCGGCACGGTGAAGAACGCCATCCTGAAGCTCGAAACCGATGCCGGCATCACGGGTTGGGGCGACGCGGCGCCCTGGGCGGTCTTCACCGGCACGATCGAGGCCAATGTCGCGGCCCTGCACGTCTACCTGCGGCCGCTGCTGGTCGGCGCCGACCCGTTCCGCATCGAGGCGCTGATGGCGGATGCCGATCACGCCGTGGTCGGTCATCCCGAGGCCAAGGCGGCGATGGAGATGGCGCTGTTCGACATCGTCGGCCGGGCCTCGGGACTGCCGGTCGCCGAGCTGCTGGGCGGGCGCTGCCGCGACGACATCCCGCTGTCGTTCTCGGTCGCCGATCCCGATTTCGACCGCGACATGGAGATGGTGAAGCGTCTCTATGCGGAGGGCCTGCGGCTGTTCAAGATGAAGACCGGCTTTGCCGGTCATGCCGCCGACTTGAAGCGCATGGAACGTTTCCGCAGGGAGCTGCCCGCCGACGCCGAGCTGCGCATCGACTACAACCAGGGCATGAAGACGCACGACGCCCTGCGCGAGCTGCGCGACGTCGAGGCGTTCCGGCCGACCTTCATCGAGCAGCCCGTCCCGGGCCATCATCGCGCCGCCCTGGCCGAGATCACCCGCGCGCTCGACACGCCGGTGCTGGCCGACGAGAGCGTGTTCACGACGACGGACGCGCTGCAGGTGGCGGCAGGCCGCATGGCCGACCTGGTCAGCATCAAGATCATGAAGCATGGTGGCATGCTGGCCGGTCGCAAGGTGTCGGCGATCTGCGAAGCCGCCGGCATCGCCTGCTACGGCGGCGACATGTTCGAGACCGGCATCGCCCATCTTGCCGGCACGCACGTCATCGCGGCGACTCCCAACATCTCGCTGGGCTGCGAGTTCTACCAGGCCAAGTATTTCCTCGAGCGCGACCTGCTGGCCGAGCCGTTCCCCATCGAGAATGGCCGGGTGATCGTGCCGCGCACGCCGGGCCTCGGCGTGGCGGTCGACGAGGATCGCGTGAAGCACTACGCGGTGGAGACGTTCAAGTAGAAAGCAGCGGGCAAGTAGCGGGCCCTTTCTGGCTCGCATCTTGCGTGATGGCCGCTCGGAACCTAGACTTTTGGCAGCACAGGAACGGGGCCTGCGCCAATCAGACGAACGAACCAGCAAGGGGGCACACATGACCATCCGTCGTCGTGACATCGCTGCAGTGGGAGTGACCGCGGCCACAATTGCCGCGGTGAGCGCCGTTCCAGCTCGAGCCCAAAGCAAGACCGAGTCGACCTGGGATCTGATCAAGCGCACCGGGCAGGTGCGCATGGGGATCTTCGAGTATTCGCCCTACTTCATGCGCGACAAGTCGAGCGGCGAATGGGTCGGCGCCATGGTCGACATGGGCAAGGACATCGCCAACGAGCTCAAGGTCAAGTTCGTGCCGGTCGAGGTCGGCGGCTTCGGCGAGGCGGTGCTGTCGCTTCAGTCCGGCAAGGTCGACATGAACTTCGCCCTGCAGGCGACGCCGTTGCGCGCCACCGCCATCGACTTCGCCGGGCCGATCTACTGGATCGAATGGGTGACGGTGAACAACCCGAAGTTCAACGGCAAGGTTTGGGCCGACTACAACAAGGAGGGCGTGAAGGTCGCCGTCATGACCGGCACGTCAGACGAGCTGCTGCTGCGCAAGATGGCGCCCAAGGCGACCCGCGTGGAATTCAAGTCGGCAGCCGAGATTGCGCTTGCCGTGTCGTCGGGCCGCGCCGACGCCTTCACCACGACCGTGCTGAACTCGATGGTCGCCAAGGCCAAGAACCCGGGGCTGGGCGACTTCGTCAATCCGACGCCGCGCGTGGCGTTGCCGGGCTATATCGGCCTGCGCCTGGAGGAAGATCAGCGCTGGCAGAAGTTCCTCAATCGCTGGGCCGAGTGGAACATCCTGCTGGGCCACAACGAGGCACGCATGAAGGCGGCCCTGGCGCGCGAAGGCCTGGAGATCCCGCCGACCGTGTCGTTCTCGCCGAACTGATGGCCAAGTCCGTCACCGTGATAGGCGCCGGCATCGTCGGCGTCTGTTGCGCGCTTCATCTGCAGCGCGAAGGCTTCAAGGTGCGGCTCGTCGAGAAGGGCGAGCCGGGAAAGAAAGCTACCTTCGGCAACTCCGGCAGCTTCGGCACCGCCTCGTGCGTGCCTTTCGCCTTGCCCGGCGTGCTGAAGAAAGTGCCCAAGATGTTGTTCGACTCCACGTCGCCGTTGAAGCTGCGTTGGAGTCACGTCCCCGCCGCCTTGCCGTGGTTCCTGCGCTTCATCGAAGCGGCGAGACCCTCGCGCGTCGAGGAGATCGCCGCCGCTCGCAATTCGCTGCTCGTGCATACCCATGCGGGATACGCGCCGCTGATCGAAGGAGCCGACGCGCGACAGTGGGTCAAGGACGACGGGCTGATGATGCTGTTCGAGAGCGAGGAGGCATTCCGAGGTGCCGCCTATGCGCTCGACCTGCGCCGCCGCAACGGCGTGCACATGGACATCCTCGACGGCAACGAGGCGCGCCAGATGGAGCCCGCGCTGTCGCCCCGGATCATCAAGGCGGTGTCGCTGCCCGACGTGAATCGTACCATCGACCCGTGGCGGCTGTGCGATTCGCTGGCCAAGGATTTCGTCCGCCGCGGTGGCGAGATCGTGAACGCCGAGGTGAGGGGGTTCGAGATCGGCGGCGAGGGACCGACAAAGATCGTCACTGATCAAGGGCCGATCGACGTGGAGACCGTGGTGCTCGCCGCCGGTGTGTGGTCACGGCCGCTCGCCAAGCAGCTCGGCACGGCGGTGCCGCTCGAGGCCGAGCGCGGCTATCACGTGATGTTCGCCGGCCAGGAATTCGGCCTGCGCCGCGCCCTGGTGTCGGCCGACCGCAGCGTGTCGCTGGCCCACATGCACGAAGGGATCCGCGCCACCGGCGTCGCCGAGTTCGCCGCGCCCGATGCGCCGGCCGACATGCGCATTGCCGACATGATCGCGCGCCACGCCAAGGAGCTGGTGCCGGCGCTCAAGGGTGAACCCGCCTCGAAATGGATGGGCCCGCGGCCGTCGCATCCCGATTCCAAGCCTGTGATCGGCCGCTCGCCGCGCCACAAGAACGTATTCTTCGCCTTCGGCCACGACCATCTCGGCCTGACCATGGCGGGCATCACCGGCAAGCTCATCGCCGAGCTCGCCACCGGCAGGCCGACCACGGTCGATCTGGCGCCCTTCCGTCCGGATCGGTTCTGAGATGGTGCTCGCCGTCGCCTACAATTGGGACTTCGGCCTCGTCCTGAGCTACACCAACCTGTGGGCCAAGGGACTGGGCGTCACCCTGGCCTATTCGGTGGGCACCGTGCTGGGCGGCATGGTGATCGGCGTGATCTGCGGCCTGCTGCTGCTCGTGCGCAGCCGCTGGGTGACCTTGCCGGTCCACTACTACGTCGAGATCTTCCGCTGCACCCCGCTCTTGGTGCAGATCGTGTGGTTCTACTACGCGCTGCCGATCGTCCTGCAGGTCGAGCTGCCCGACTGGTTCGCCGCCGGTCTCGGCTTGACGCTCTACATGGGCGCCTTCGCCACCGAGATTTTCCGCGCCGGCATCATCTCGATCGACAAGGGCCAGTGGCAGGCCTCGCGCGCCTTGGGCATGACCGGCGGCGAATTGATGCGCCACATCATCCTGCCGCAGGCCACCAAGCGCATGGTGCCGCCGTTCGTCAATCAGTCGATCATTCAGCTCAAGAACACCTCGCTGCTCTACGTCGTGGCGATCCCCGACCTGATGTACACCGGCTCGATCATCGTCTCCGACACCTTCCGGCCGCTGGAGGTCTACAGCAGCGTCGCCATCGCCTATTTCGTGATCCTCTATCCGCTCACCCTGTGGGCGGCCCGCCTGGAGGCGCGCGTTGACCAGTAGCGGCGCAGCGATGGTCAAGGCGGAAGGCTTGCGCAAGAGCTATGGGACTGTCGAGGCCGTGCGGGGCGTGTCGCTCGAGGTCCGGCGCGGCGAGGTCGTCGTGGTGATCGGCCCGTCGGGCTGCGGCAAGTCGACCTTCCTGCGCTGCATCAATCTCCTGGAAGAGCCGTCGGCCGGCACCTTGCAGGTCGGCGATCGCCGAATCGACTTCGGCGTCAGGCGTTCCATGCCGCAGGGCCGTGAGCTGGCGCGCTTCCGCGCCCGCATCGGCATGGTGTTCCAGCAGTTCGATCTCTTCCCCCATATGACGGCGTTGCAGAACGTCATGTCGGGCCCGGTGATCGTGAAGAAGATGGCCAAGCCCGAGGCCGAGATCATCGCCCGCGATCTTCTGGCCAAGGTCGGGCTGGCGGCCTTCACCGACCGGTTCCCGCGCAACCTGTCGGGGGGCCAGCAGCAGCGCGTCGCCATAGCGCGGGCCATGGCGATGGCGCCCGAGATCATGCTGTTCGACGAGGTGACGTCGGCGCTCGATCCCGAGCTGGTGGGCGAGGTCCTGGACGTCATGAAGCAGCTTGCCGCCGAGGGCACGACCATGATCGTGGTCACCCACGAGATGGCCTTCGCGCGCGACGTCGCCGACCAGATCGTGGTCATGGATGCCGGCCAGGTGGTCGAGCACGGGGCTGCGGAAGAAGTCTTGCTGCGGCCCAAGAACCCGCGTACGGCGTCGTTCCTGTCGCGCTTCCACAGCACGATCGGCGAGCGCAAGGATTGAGGGGAGTTTCGGCGAATGTTTCCGGCGAAGGACAAGCTGACGATCTGCTTTGCCCATGCGGCGTACCAGATGCAGGCGCGCTTCGAGGCGCGCAACACCGGCATCAAGAGCTTCCAGGTATGGGCCTACGACGATTTCCAGAAGCGGGTCGGCGAGGCCGACGTCGTGGTGGTCTCGGGCATGTGGAAGAACGACCTGATCCCGCATGCCGGCAACCTGAAGTTCATCCAGTCGATCAGCTCGGGCATGGACCAGTACTCGAAGGAGCAGCTTGCGGCGAAGAGCGTGCGGCTGGCCAGCGCGGCCGGCGTCAATGCGCGGGCCGTGGCCGAGCATGCGATCGCGCTCATCCTCGCGGTGGCGCGGCGGCTGCCCGAGGCGCGCGACAACCAGCATCGCAAGATGTGGCGCGGCATGATCGGCGATCTCGCTCAGCGCGAGGACGAGCTCGGGGGCAAGACGCTGCTGGTGGTCGGCATGGGCCGCATCGGCAGCCATCTCGCCCTGCTGGCGAAGGCCTTCGGCATGAAGGTGATCGGGATCCGGCGCGATCCATCGCAAGGCGAGAACGGCGCCGATTCGATCTACGGCATGGCCGATCTGGTGAAGCTGGCGGCGCAGGCCGACTACGTGGCGCTGACTTGTGCGCTGACGCCCGAGACGACCGGCCTGATGAGTGCGGCGGCGTTTGCCGCGATGAAGCCGTCGTCGGTGTTCGTCAACGTGGCGCGCGGCAAGGTCGCGGACGAAGCGGCCCTTATCGACACCATGAAGAACAACCGCATCTGGGCAGCGGCGATCGACGTCACCGCCGAGGAGCCGCTGCCCGCGGCGTCGCCGCTGTGGACGCTGCCCAATGTCTTCGTCACGCCGCACACCGCGGGCGAGACGCGGGCCTATGAAGACAACGTGCTCGACATCCTCGTCGAGAATCTCGACCGCCTGTGGCGCGGCGAGAAGACCCTGCGCAACCAGGTCCTTTAGCTACTTCTTTTCGTCGGGTTTCTGCTGTTGTTGCGGGGATGACGGCCGCGGCGGCTGAGCCGGCTGCGGCTGCTGCTGCTGGGGCGGATGGGCTTGCGGCGGCGGCATCTGGGCCTGGTTCGTCCCCGGGGCCGGCGGAGGGGCCGGCCTGGAGGTCGGCTGCGGGGTCGCTTGGTGCTGCGCTTGCGGCGGGGGTGATGGCGGCGAGGCAGCCTGCGGCCGTGGCTGTTCGACGGGCCGGTTCACGAGAGGCGGTGCGGGCGGCTGCGGGGCTGGCGCGGCCTGTTGCCTGGGCGGTTGTGGCGCGGGCTCCGTCGCTGGCATGACCTGCTGCTTGGGCGGTTCGGTCGGTCGCGGCGGCTGAGGCGCCGGCTGTGGTTGCGGCGCAGGCACTGCCTGCTGTCGCGGCGGTTCGGTCGGTCGCGGCGGCTGAGGCGCCGGCTGTGGTTGCGGCGCAGGCACTGCCTGCTGTCGCGGCGGCTCCGCGGGCTTCGGTGGTTGCGGCGCCGGCTGTTGCGGCGGCGCTGGCGCGGCCTGTTGCCTGGGCGGCTCGCCAGGCTTGGGCGGCTGCGGTGCAGGCGGTGGGGCAGGGGCCGCCTGCTGCCGCGGCGGTTCGCCCGCCGGCTTCGGCGCTTGAGGTGCCGGCGGCGCCGATGGCGCGGCCTGTTGCTTATGCGGCTCGCCAGGCTTGAGCGATGGCGGCGCAGACTGTGGTGGCGTCGGGGGCGTTGCCTGCTGTCGCGGTGGCTCGCCGGCCGGCCTCGGTGGCTCAGGGGCAGGCGATTGCGGCGCGGCTTGCTGCTTGGGCGGCTCGGCGCCTTGGCGCGGCGCCAGCGGGGGCAGCGCGGGCTTGGTGTTCGGGCCAGTCTGAGATCCTGGCGCAGCGGCCGGCGGCGCGTTGGCGATAGCCGGACCGGGGGCGGCCCGTCTGTCGACCGGCGCGGGTTTGGCAAGTGTCGGCATGTCGGCGACGGCCGTTCTGGTCACGGCGATGTTTGCCGCCGGGTTGATGTTCGGCGCCGGGTTGCTCCTGGGCTGGGCCTGTGGGGGCGGCGTTGCCGTTTGCGGCGTGGCCGTGCGGGCAAGCGAGACCGTCGGTGCCGGCGGTGCGGCGATCGGAATTGCCGGTACCGTCGCCACCCTGTCGGGAGCGATGCGCATCGCCGCGCGACCGACAGGCTGGGAGCTCACGAAGGCGCTGGTCGGCACGACCGTGGCATAGCGCTGATTCATCAAGCGGAGATTCTGAGCGCTCATTCCACCCTCGCGGAATTCGCTGCGCCGCCAGCGATCGTCGAGCACGCGATCCTGGACCGCCGCCGAGCGATTGAGGCGCAGGTAATAGTCCCGGTTCGTCGAATAGGCCGGCACATAGGCTTCGCGCGGTCCGAGCGGGAACCAGCCCACCGGCGCGCTGCTCCGGGTGCCGAGCGTCGCGGCGAGCTCGACGCCGCCGACGAAGGCGACCATCGCCGGTGCGTAGACCGGCCGCGTGTCGCGCTGCGGCGGCAGCCACATCCAGCGGTTATTGTGATTGGCCCAGCGGCCGTAATGGTACGGCGCGAAGCCCCATGGCTGATCGTCGATCCAGGTCCAGCCCCAGGGCTGCTGATAGGCCCAATGTCCGGTGCGATAAGGGGCCCAGCCGGCCGGCGTCGCGCGGGGAATCCAGACCTGGCCGTAACGGCTGTCGTCGACCCAGTTGCCGTAGGCGTTCAGGTCCTCGTACCCGGTCACCCCGGCCGGTATGTATTGCGGCGACTGGTCGTACGCCACCTGCCGATCGCGCGCGGCCCAGTAGGCGGGCGGCGCCGGTGCTGGTGCGGTGACCGTCCGCAGCTGAGGTGTCGAGGCATCGCCCGAGATTTCGGCGATTTCGCCCGGCCGCACGGCCAGCACCTGTCCGTTGAGACTCTCGATCCGTGCCGCGCCGGCGCGTACGCCGAGCCGGGTCGGGTCCTCGAGCGAGCCCGCCTCGACATAGTAGTCGCCCGCCTGCAGCAGCGAGATCGTGCCGCGTGGCGTCAGGATCTGGTAGGGCTGGCTGGGATCGAATGACAGGGTCTTGATGTCGATCCGGCCCTGCGACAGGCGCAGACGCGTCCGCGTATCGTCGAGCGCCAGCATGTCGAGCTCGCTCGTGTCCTCCATGCGGATGCGCGTGCCGGCGAGCGAGATCTCGCTGCGCGCATGGGGCTCGGTCCAGATCGCATCGCCGGTCGTGATCGGCGTGTTGACGACCGCCGGCGCCCAGGCGGTCTCCGCACTGTCATGAAAGGATACCGAGCCGCTCGTGAAGGCGAGACGCCCGACACGGGCGGGCGGCTCGCTCTGGGCCAGGGCGGTGCTCGACCAAACGAGGGTGGTTGCGGCAAGTCCTGCCATGACGGCGGTGGTGGCGTGACGAAAGAGTTCGCCCATTCCCTGGCTCCTGATAGGGTTTGCCTGCAATCGAGTGAAACGCCGCACCGGGAGGCCGGTTCCGGCAGGGGAGGATGTGAAGATGGCTGTCCTAGATCCGCACCGCCTGATCCTGACGGGAGAGAATCCGTTCATTCGCCTGAGCGACAAGGACGGTGATCCCAATTCCACCGACGCCAGCTTCTGGCGCATCCTGTTCTGCCCGGCTGGGCCGGGGCATGTGCTCTACATCAAGAGCGAGCTGACGCACGGCCACTGGCGGATCTACTCCGACAACATCGCCATGGCGCGTTGGCTGCAGAACACCGTGCAGGGCATGCTCAACGCCGAGCTCAAGGATCTCACCATCCCGGTGCACGATGCCTCGTTCTCGAAGTCGGGCGATCCGCGCTATTTCTGGACCGAGCATGTCGCCACCCACGACGGCGAGATCTCGCTCACCTGGTACGACATCGGCGAGGGCCTGCTGATTCACACCGAGCCTAACCAGCAGCCCAACCCGCGGCCCTACGGTGTGTGCACCGTGCTAGTGCCGGCGCTCGGCACGCGGTTGACCGTGAACGGTCAGCAGGCGCGCGGCAAGTCGTGGGCCCGCGAGCGCGAAGGCCGTCCGTTCAGCACGTCGGCGCTCGCTTTCTCGGAGAGCTGGACCGAGCCGCGCTGACGAGCGAACCCTCGAACAGATGAAGGCCGTATTCGATACGAAGGCGGCGTCGGGCTACGATGATGATATCGTTGAGCGATATCATTTTCCGAACGACTACCTAGCCGTAGCAAAGAAGGCGGTTGGCGACTGGATCGTCTATCGAGAACCGCGACGCGGTGGCGGCAGCATGGGTTACATCGCGGTCGCGCGGGTGACTGGAATTGACCCTGATCCAAAATTGCCCAGTCATTCATATGCGCGAGTGAGGGACTTTCTCAGATTTGACAGGATAGTCCCATTCCGGCGTTCAGCGGGCCTTCAAGAAAGCAAGTTGGACTATGTGCCAAGTGCACGAGTAGGGGCAGCGCTTCGAGGCAACTCGATACGTGAAATCTCCGATGAGGATTTTGCGCGGATATCGCTACTCGGGTTAGATCAGACACTTAGTCGGGAAAATGCTGTCCGTCTTGAACTCGATCCTGCGCATGCCGATGCAGACACAGCTGCGCTGCTCGCGGCGTCGTGGGAGGAGCAGGAGAGAAGAGTTGAGCAAATCCTGGTGAATCGAAAGATTCGTGATGCGAGCTTTCGGAGGCAAGTCTGTGATGCCTACGAAAACACGTGCGCTGTTACTCGACTCAAAATGATCAACGGAGGCGGGAAAGCTGAAGCTCAAGCCGCTCATATCTGGCCTGTTCAGGCCGGTGGTCCTGATGTTGTCCAGAATGGAATAGCGCTGTCCGCAACTGCACATTGGCTCTTCGATCGACACCTCATTTCACTTACGGACAACTATGGTCTGCTAGTCTCGCACAATAGGGTTCCCGAACAGTTGCGTTCTCTGTTCCAGAGCCAGCTCGATAGGATTCACTTGCCAAAGGACGAGTCTCTTTGGCCGCATATACCCTATGTGCAGAAGCACCGATCAGCATATCTGGGCTAGCTCCTCGGCGCGAAGCCGCCAGCGCGCGCCAATGCGGTGTAGCTCGCCCGCCGTATCTCCTCGTCGTGGGTCCAGGTGACGACGGCCATCTCGTCGACGCCGACGCGCGTCTTGAGCTCTTCGATGCGCGCCATGACTTCGGGCCCGGTGCCGACGAAGGACTCGCGGCGAAAACGTTCTATGCGGCCCTGATCGTAGGCTTTCAAAGCCTCGGCGGCAGTGTCGGGCGCATCGAGCGGCACGAGGATGCCGCGGTCGCGGTTCATGCGGGAGAGCGCGCGCGACGTGAAATGATATTGCGCTTCCTCCATGGTCTCGGCGGCCAGCGCCCAGACGCACAGGCCGGAGCGCGGCTCGGGATGGCGCGCACTCGGCCGGTAGGTGCGCTTGTAGATGTCGATCGCCCGCTCGCCGCCGGCGCCGTCGCTGAAGAACCAAGCGTAGCAGTAGGGCAGGCCGAACAGGGCTGCGACCTGGGCGCCGTAGTCGGAGCTACCCAGGATCCAGACCTCTGGCGCCGTCGTGGTCAGAGGGAAGGCCTTCACCGAGGCGAAGGGATGACGGTCGATCAGAGGCTCGCCATGCACCCAGGCGATCAGGTCGCGCACGTCGGCCGGGAAGTGCTCGGGCCGCTCGTTGGCCGCCGGGTTGAGGGCGAACGCCGTGCGTCCGTCGGAACCCGGCGCGCGGCCGAGCCCGAGATCGATGCGTCCCGGCGCCAGCGCGTCGAGCACGCGGAAGACCTCGGCGACCTTGAACGGCGCATAATGCGGCAGCATGATGCCGGCGCTGCCGATCCGGATGCGCTCGGTGGTGGCGGCGATGGCCGCGATCACGATCTCCGGCGCGGTGCCGACGATGGTCGGATGATTGTGATGCTCCGACACCCAGAAACGCTCATAACCCAGCGCTTCGCAATGCCGGGCGAGCGCCACGGTGTTGCGGATCGACTGATCGTGCGGGCGGCCGGCGACGGCGATGGATTGATCGAGAACGGAAAGACGCATGACTACCTTTGATGCAACGCCGTGCTCGGGTCAGTCCGGCAGACCCGACGTCTGATAGAGATTGGCCAGGATTGGGCTTGGACTGGTGAGCGGGCCAAAGGCGAACTTGAAGATGCCCGTGATCTCGCCCCACCGGTAGATGTGGCTCAGCGCCGTGTCGACGGCAAGGCGGAAGTCGCTGTCGCCGTGCCGCAGCGCCAAGGCGATGGGCTCGATGCTGAGATAGGTCTCGGCCATCAGGAGATTGGCTGCCGCCTTCTCCTTCTTCATCAGGAATTGGAGCGTGGCGCGGTCGGCGAAGTATGCGGCGACCTCGCCCTTCTCGACGGCTTCCAACCCTTCGCGGTTGGCCTTGACCAGCACGATCTCGGCATTGATGTGGGTGCCCGTCAGTGCACGTCGCAGCTCCTGCTCGGTGGTCGTGCCGGGCAGCACGCCGACTTTCTTGCCGGCCAGGAACTTGACGTCGCGCGGACCGTCGGGGCGGATCACGAAGCTCGCGCCGTCGATGAAGATCGGCAGGGAGAAATCGACGATCTTGCGGCGCGACAGGGTGACGGTCGCTCCCTCGCACAGGAGGTCGGCCTTGTTGCCCGTGATGGCCTCGAAACGGTTGGACGAGTTGACCGGCACGTAGGCGACCTTGAGATCGGGGATCTTGAGCTGCTCCTTGAG
Organism: Reyranellaceae bacterium; assembly: GCA_046349295.1. Lineage (GTDB taxonomy): Bacteria > Pseudomonadota > Alphaproteobacteria > Reyranellales > Reyranellaceae > Reyranella. The sequence goes on along the minus strand of JAXMCP010000016.1, from coordinate 203,876 downwards.
CTTGTCGGCGATCGCCCGGCAGAGCTCGAGGGAATAGCCCTGCGGCTCGGCATTCGGGGGGCTGCCGGGAACGATGTAGGAGAAGGGCGGCCCATCGGGGTCGTAGGCGAGCCGCAGAGTCTTGCTGGCGCGCAGATCCTCGATCGTTCCCGCGAGCGCCTCGCCGACCAGCGCATCGATTGCGAAGAATGAACCGCCCGTCAGCGCCAGCGCGCCGAGCATGCTCGCTATCGTACCCATGACCTCGTCCCCGCCTTGTCGATCCCCGCCGGTGGCGAGACAATCCGACATCGCGGTCGTTTCGACCACAGGATTCGATTGACCCACTCAGGAGGCCAGGCATGGCGCGTTCGCCGTCCCGCGTCGTCGGCATCGACCACATCTCGATCCGGGTCTCGAATTTCGAGAGATCGAAGGCCTTCTACGGTCGGCTTTTCGAGTTCCTGGGGTTCGAGATCTCCGACGAGTATCCGCAGACGATCGGCTGGACCAACGGCAAGACGCGGTACTGGATCGCGCCGGCCGAGGGCCGCAAGACCCAGAGGATCGGCGATGTCGGCTTGCATCACTACGCCTTCGAGCTGCGCAACCGGCGCGACGTCGATGCCCTGCAGGCCTTCCTCGAAAAGCAGGGCGTGCGCATCGTCGATCCGGCGGCCGAGTACTACGAGGATTACTACGCCGTGTTCTTTCTCGATCCCGACGGCATCAAGCTCGAGGGCATGAAGTACGGCGAACTGACGACGAAGCGAAAGCGTAAGTCCCTGAAAGACAAAGGGTGAACGATCTCCCGGTCGGCGGATTGCGGCCGCTGGTGGTCTCGGCCATCAATGGCTGCGGCATGTGCCCGGGGGCGCATGAGAAGGTGTGCCGTGAGCACGGACGGTCGGTCGAGCAGGTCCAGGCCGCCGTCCACATCGCCGCGACGGTCCACGCCGTTTCCCGCACGCTCAGTGCGGAAGAGGCGCTCGCCGTGCCGCTGGCTGCGGCAGCCTAGACCTTGTCGCTGCACGACGTGGGGACCACACTCCGCGCCGATTTTTGGTAACCGAGGAGAGGCCCCATGTCGACCGCAGCCGAGACGAAGCCCGCCGACATGACGCTTGCGTCCAAGGGCATGCTGATCGACGGCAAGTGGGTCGACAGCGCGTCGGGCGGGCGCATCACCGTCGAGAACCCGGCCAAGCGCAAGCCGATCGGCGAGGTGCCGCGCGCCAACGCGGCCGATGTCGATCACGCCGTTGCCGCCGCCAGCAAGGCCTACCTGCAGTGGCGCAAGGTGGTGCCGCGCGAGCGCGGCAAGGCGCTGCTCAAGATCGCGGAGGCCCTGCAGGCTCGTGCCGAGGATATCGCCCGCACGATCGCGCTCGAGACCGGCAATGCGCTGCGCACCCAGGCGCGCGGCGAGGCCAACATGACCGCCGACATCTTCCGCTATTTCGGCGGCCTGGCGAGCGAGCTGAAGGGCGAGACCCTGCCGCTCGGCGAGCACGTGCTGTCCTACACGCGCCGCGAGCCGTTGGGCGTCGTCGGCGCCATCATCCCGTGGAATGCGCCGGTCATGCTGGCCGCGCTCAAGATCGCGCCCGCGTTGTGCGCTGGCAATGTCATGGTCATGAAGGCGGCTGAGGATGCGCCGCTGGGCGTGCTGCTGATGGCCGAGATCTGCCAGGAATTCCTGCCGCCGGGGGTGCTCAACGTGCTGACCGGCTACGGCGCCGAATGCGGTGGGCCGCTCGCCAACCATCCCAGCGTCGCCAAGCTCTCCTTCACCGGCTCGACCGAGGTCGGCAAGGTGATCATGCGGGCGGCAGCCGAGCGCATCGTGCCGGTGTCGCTCGAGCTCGGCGGCAAGAGTCCCTCGATCGTCTATCCTGACGCGGATGAGGATTGGGCGGTCGATGGCATCATCGCCGCCATGCGCTTCACCCGACAGAGCCAGAGCTGCACCGCCGGCTCGCGCATGTTCCTGCACGAGGACATCTTCGATTCGTTCCTGAGCAAGCTCGAGAAGAAGACGACGGCGCTGAAGCTCGGCGATCCGCTCGACGAGGCGACCGACATCGGAACCATCATCAACAGCAAGCAATTCACCAAGGTCTGCAAGTATGTCGACGAGGGCCTGAAGCGCTCCGATGCCAAGCTGGTGTTTGGCGGCATGCCGCCGAAGACCGGCCCGTTGAGCGAGGGCTACTTCGCCCTACCGACGGTGTTCGCCGATCGCTCCAACGACTGGCGCCTGGCGCGCGAGGAGATCTTCGGCCCGGTGCTGGTGGCGATCCGCTGGAGCGACGAGGCCGAGGCGATCCGCATGGCCAACGACAGCCATTACGGGCTTGCGGCGTATGTCTGGACGCACGACATCGGCGCGGGACTCAAGACGGCACACGCGATCGAATCGGGCTGGGTGCAGGTCAATCAGGGCCTCGGCCAGGTGCCGGGCATGTCCTACGGCGGCTACAAGCAAAGCGGCATCGGCCGCGAATTCTCGCTCGAGGGCATGCTGGACAGCTTCACCCAGCGCAAGAGCGTGACCGTGAATCTCGAGGTGAGGCGCTCGTAGTTTCACGTTCTCATGTTCCTCCCCCGTCATCGACCGTCATCGGGGGAGGTGCCCCGCAGGGGCGGAGGGGGAAGGCCTCCGGCGAGATCCATCAGATTCCGATATCGGACTCGGAAGAATCTCGATCGAGGCTTTCCCCCTCCGGCCCTTCGGGCCACCTCCCCCGATTACGGAGGCACGCGAACGGTGAGGCCGCTCCTCAGACCGGCACCTTGCGATGATGATCGGTGGCGCTCTGATAGGCGTGACCGATGCGGTACAGCAGGGCCTCGTCGTACGGTCGGCCGACGAGCTGCAGGCCGATTGGCATGCCGTTGGAATCGAACCCACCCGGCACGGAGAGCGCTGGCACGCCCAGCGTGTTGAAAGGCCGCGTCAGTCCGGTGAAGCGGGCCACCATGCTTAGCGTCGCCGGTCCGCCGGAGGCCTCGACGTCGGTTTCCTCCAGCGTGGGGATGGGGAAGGGGATCGCCGGCAGCAGGACGGCATCGACCTCGGCCATCGCGGTGTCGAGGAACTCGCGTACGAAATGGGCGCGCAGGCGGAGCGCGTCGATGTACTGCGTCGCCGGGATGAAGAAGCCGGCTTCCATGCGGCTGCGCACCTGGTTGGCATAAGGCGCGTCGGTTTCCATCCATGGCCTGTGCATCGCCGCGGCCTCGCACTTCACCATCACCTCGGCCGAACGGTAGAGGGCGGTGAAGTCGGGCAGCCTGGCCGACACGATCGTGGCGCCGAGCCGGCCCAGTGCATCGGCCGCTTCCTGCACCGCCGCACCGACCTGGGCGTCGACCGGCACGAGCGCCTCGGGCAATGCCAGTCCAATCTTGAGGCCGGCCACACCGCCATCGAGCGCCGCTTCGTAGTCCGGCACGGGCTTCTCGCTGGTCGTCGAATCGTTCGGATCGTGGCCGGCGATGACGGCGAGCATGCGCGCGTTGTCGCGAATGGTGCGGGTGAGCGGGCCGACATGGTCGAGGCTCCACGAGCGCGCCACCGCACCGGCCCGGCTCACACGGCCGTAGGTCGCCTTCATGCCGACGACGCCGCAGGCCGATGCGGGAAGGCGGATCGAGCCGCCGGTATCCGAGCCCAGCGCGCCATAGACCATGCGGGCGGCGACCGACGCGCCCGAGCCGCTCGAGCTGCCGCCGGTGACACGCGTGCCGTCCCACGGATTGCGGCAATGGCCATGATGCACGTTGTGGCCGGTTGGCCCGGCGGCGAATTCGGCCATGTTGAGGAAGCCCAGCTCGACCACGCCTGCTTCATCCAGCTTGCCCAGCACAGTCGCCGTCACGGGCGCCACCCAGTTGCGCCTGATCTCGCTGCCGCCGGTCGAGAGCTCGCCCTTGCGGTAGTACATGTCCTTGTGCGCCATCGGCACGCCGTGCAGGCGGCCGCGCCGCTTGCCGGCCGCCAGCTCCTTGTCCATGGCGCGCGCCTGCTCGAGCGCCTTGTCGGCATGCAGGCGCAGGAAGGCGTTGGTCCTGGGCTGCCAGGCCTCGATGCGGCGCAGGCAGGCTTCGGTCGCCTGCACCGAGGTGATCCTGCCGGCGGCGATGGCGTCGGCGACCTCGCTGAGATCGTTGAGCGAGAGATCCTCGTTGATCATTTGGCCTCCCGCGACATCAGGCTGGCGAAGGCGGCGGGCTCGTCGTCGAAGGCGAGGCGCGCCGCCGCGGCCTTGCGGACGGCGCTGTTCAGCACCTCGACTTCGGCGGCGATCTCGGCCAGTCGTGCTTCGCTGTAGCCGAGGCCTTGCAGATGCTTGGCGATGTCGGCGGCAAGGCGTGTCTTCTCGTTCATCGAACCTCCTCAGGCCGCGAGGCGGAGCCGGCGATTGCCGAGCCGTTCCTGATCCGCCTGGCTGAAAATCATGATCTTGCGAATCTTCTGGTCGAGCTTCATGCCGACCGCTTCGGCGCATGCAGCGAGCGTGCCGGTTTCCGCCTCGAACAGGAAGTGGGTGAAGGTCAGCACTCTGTCGGTGAACGAGGCGAGACCGCTCATCAAGACGATCAGGTCTCCGGCGCGCAACGCTCGACGATAATGATTGAGCATCTCGACGACGACGGAGCCTTCCTGGCGATCCTGCATGGCCGCACGATCGAAGCCGAGATGGTTCCACAGGAACGGTGCGCCGTCGGAATAGCGGCCGAACAGGTGCTGCGGCAGCAATTCGCCGCGCTCGTCGCATTCGGCGGGCGTCACCACCGAGCGGCCGATCTCGATCAATCCGACGCGGGCCGAGTCGGCCAGCGTTAGATCGGGCAGATCGAGCTTGCCGACGCTGCGCGGCCGCGCCGTGTCGGGCAGCGGCGCGCAGGCAGCTTCGGCGCGCGCACGGAAGGAGGCGGGCCAGGGCTGGTCGCAGACGATGCGGCGGCGCAGCGTCGCGGCGATCCGGTTGTCGGCCGCATTGCGCACCTCGTGATAGGCGAGGAGATGGCGTTCGCCGACCTCGACCGGGGCCGAGCGGACCTCGACCGGATCGATGACCCGGAACTCGCGCAGGTAGCGGACGTGGTCCTCGGCAACACCGATCGTGAGACCGGCACTGCGCTGGGCGCGCGGTCCGAGCCCCAGGCTGGCCAGCAGGTGGGCCGACGCCTCATGGCCGAATTCGGTGTAATACTGGACATTCAGATGGTTGTTTTCATCGCACTGCCAGGTATTGACCGCGGTGCTGAAAGTCGGGATCAGGCCAGGACTCGACACGCCAAACGCTCTCTGCAATCTGTGGATGGTTGATCCAAATGGCCCAAAAAGCCCCAAAAATCGACATTTTTCGTTCATTGGGGACTTGCGGGGCGGCGATTCGTGGATAAACCTGTTTCCGCCAGCGCTACCCTGGGGCGTCAGGAAGACACTGGCGAAACAAAAAGTGCAAGGACCCCTCACTATGGCAACCAAGACTACTACCGTTCCGACCATCCCTCTTTCCAAGGTGGCGGCCGAGTTGGCCGACAAGACCGGCATGACCAAGAAGGATGCCACGGGCGCCCTCGACGAATTCATTGGCCTGGTCGTCAAGCACCTCAAGAAGGGCAGCAAGGTCCGCATCACGGGCCTCGGCATCCTTCAGGTCCGCCACCGTCCGGCGCGCATGGGCCGCAATCCGGCGACTGGTGAAGCGATCAAGATCAAGGCGTCGAAGAAGGTCGCCTTCCGGGTCGCGAAGGATCTCAAGGAAGCGATCTAGTCAGATCGTCGTTCCGACGGCCGAAGATCGGGCGGGCCGCGGCGCAAGCCGGGCCCGCCCTTCTTTTGTCCGGCGAAAGGTCGATTGGCGTCGTGCATCGAAGTCTTTGCCCGACGCGACGCGGCCTTGTATAGCCGCATCCCACACGGATCGGCATGGATACATTCCTCGTCCTGAAAGTCGCCTCGCAATGGGCGGTGCCGCCGGCGTCGATGGCGGTCGGTCTGGTGATCGCAGGCGCGCTGGCCTTGTTGCGCTGGCGCAAGCTCGCCTGGTCGGTGGCGGCGTTCTCCGTATTGGAGACGTTGGCGCTTTCCTTTCCGCCGATCTCCGATTCCTTGATCCAACCGCTGGAACGCGAAGCGCGTGCCGGTGCCACCGCGCCGACGTGCTGCTACGACGCCATCGTCGTTCTGGGCGGCGGCATCAACCCGGCCGCACCACCTTACACGCTCGAGCCTGACCTCGGCGATGGCGCCGACCGGATCTGGTATGCCGCCCAGCTCTTTCATCGCGGCGTCGCGCCGCGCATCATCGTCAGCGGCGGCGGCTTCCTCGCCACCAACAATGGCGGCCCGGCGACCACCGAAGCGGAAGCAATGCGCCGGTTCCTGAAGGATCTCGGAGTGCCGGACAACGCCATCATTCCGGAAGAAACATCGCTCAACACCATCCAGAACATCGAGCGCGTACGAGACATGGTGAAGGGCGGCCGCGTCGCCCTGGTGACGTCGGCCTTCCACATGCGGCGGGCGATGGCGCTGGCGCGCCGCGCCGGTCTCAATGCGGCGTCGTTTCCGACCGATTGGCACGCGCCGGCCGAAGCTCGACCATGGTGGGAGAATTGGGCTCCCAACGTCGCGGCGCTGAGCTGGTCGGTAGTCGCCTTGCGTGAGCATGTGGCGCTACTGTTCGATCGCCGTGGAAGGGGGGATTGAGGCATGGTCGTTCGGTCCTGGCGCCTCGGTCGGCGCGCTGCGATCCGCGCCGCCGCCGGTGTCGCGGTCGGTGGCCCATTGCTGTTGCCGATGGCAGGCCGTCCGCGCGCCCAGACGCTCGACAAGGTGATCTTCCAGACCGACTGGCGCGCCCAGGCCGAGCACGGCGGCTACTACCAGGCGATCGCCGCCGGCCTCTACCGACGGGCCGGCATCGACTGCGACCTGCGCCAGGGCGGGCCCAGCCTCAACACCAGCCAGCTTCTGTTGTCCGGCCGGGTCGACATGATCATGTCGAACAGCTTCGAGGCGTTCACCTACGTGCGCGAGGATGCGCCGTTCTTCACCATCGCCGCGATCTTCCAGAAGGATCCGCAGGTGCTGATCGGCCATCCCGACACCGGCTTCGACGGCTTCGACAAGCTCAAGGGCCGCATCGTGCTGATCGGCGCCGGCGGCCGCGTGACCTACTGGCCCTTTCTGCGACTCAAGTACGATCTCTCCGACAGCCAGGTGCGACCCTACACTTTCAACATGGCTCCGTTCCTGGCCGACAAGAACGTGGTGCAGCAAGGGTTCCTGTCGTCCGAGCCCTACTCGATCGCCCAGGCCCTTGGCCGGCCGCCGGTCGTGCTGTTGATCGCCGACGCGGGCTTCAGCGCCTACCAGACGACCATCGCCATTTCGCGCCGCATGGCGCTGGAGAAGAAGGATCTGGTGAAGCGCTTCGTCGACGCCTCGCTCGAGGGCTGGGCGCAGTATCTCAAGGGCGGTCCCGGCATCGCCGCGGCGAACGCGCTGATCAAGCAGGCCAATCCCGAGCAGACCGACGATCGGATCGAGTATGCGATCAAGGTGCTGAACGAGCGCGGCATCGTCATGTCGGGCGATGCCCTGCAGGGCGGCGTCGGCGCGATGAGCGATCTGCGCTGGAAGAGCTTTTACGACTCGATGACCGAGGTCGACGTGCTGCCCAAGGGGCTGGACGTCGCGCGGGCCTATACGCTTGAATTCGTGAACAAGGGAATCGGAAAGGCATAGGAGAGCGGCATGCACAAGCTGAGCGAAGAACATGAGATGCTGCGCGATCTGGTGAAGAAGTTCGTGCGCAATGAATTGATGCCGCTCGAGAAGAACATCCTCGACCGTTTCGCGGCCGGCCAGCCGGCGGCGCTCTCCGACGAGGAGAACCAGAAGCTCTTCCAGCAGTGCAAGGAGCTCGGCCTGTGGGCGCTCGATGTGCCGGAGGAGGTGGGCGGCGCCAACCTGCCGGCCGTCGCCCTGGTCGGCGTCAACGAGGAGCTCGGCTACACCGCGGTACCCTTCACCTTCCCGCCCGACTCGCCCAACCTGCACATGCTTCTCGCCACGGCCAATCCCGAGCAGCGCAAGAAGTATCTCGAACCCTATGCCGCGGGCGAGACGACGTCGGCCATCGCCATTTCCGAGCCTGGCGCCGGCGGCGATCCGGCCGGCATGAAGACCCGCGCGGTCAAGGACGGTAACGACTGGGTCATCAACGGCCGCAAGATCTGGATCAGCCGCATCGCCAAGGCCGACTTCACCATCGCCATGGCGGTGACCGATCCCAACCTCGGCGCGCGCGGCGGCATCACGGCCTTCCTGGTCGACAAAGGCACCAAGGGGCTGATCGTGGCGCGGGCCATCCCGATGCTCGCCGGCCAGCGCACCTATGAGGTCGTGTTCGAGGATTGCCGTGTCCCCGAGTCGCAGGTGCTGGGCCGTATCGGCGCGGGCTTCGCCCCCATGCAGCTCCGTCTCACGGTGCGTCGCCTGCAGATGGGCTCGTGGTGCGTCGGCATGACCCAGCGCGCGCTCGACATGCTGGTCGAGCATGCCAATCAGCGCGTGACGTTCGGCCAGCGGCTCGCGGATCGACAGGCGATCCAGTGGTGGATCGCCGACGCCGCGACCAAGCTGCATGCCTGCCGCCTGATGGTGATGGACGCCGCGATCAAGCAGGACGAGGGCCGCGACGTGCGCATGGAGGCCTCGATGATCAAGGTCTTCGCCACCGAGATGGCGACCGAGGTGATCGACCATGCCCAGCAGGCGTTCGGCGCCATGGGCGTCACGCAGGAGTTGCCGCTGTCGTGGCTGGCGCAGAAGGTGCGCACCATGCGGGTCTACGAAGGCCCGTCGGAGGTCCATCGCATGGTCATCGCGCGACGCGTTCTCGGCGGGCGGTAGCCTGTCGCATCCCAACTCAGATTGCCTCCCTGCGCGCAGCGCGGGGAGGTGCCCCCGCAAGGGGGCGGAGGGGTCGAGAGCCCCAATCGAAGCGTTCGTCGATGTTCTTCCGATGACATGACGCATATTCAAGCCACACGTGTGCCGCTCATGACCCCTCCGCCCCCTTGCGGGGGCACCTCCCCAACGCAAGCGTTGGGGAGGAAGATGATCAAAGCAGCTGGCGCTTGATGAGCCGGCGGAAGGCGCCATCGCGGCCGATGAGCTCGTCATAGGTGCCGCTCTCGGCGATCCGGCCGCGCTCGAGGACCAGGATGCGATCGGCGTCGCGGATGGTGCTGAGACGATGCGAAATGACGATGCGCGTGGCGTTCATCGCCGCCAGGTTCGTCGCCAGGACCGTTTGTGTGCGGTGGTCGAGCGCGCTGGTCGCCTGATCGAGGAAGATCAGCCGCGGCCGGTTGACCAGGACGCGTGCGATCATCAAGCGCTGGCGCTGGCCGCCCGAGAGCTGGCCGCCGCCTTCCAGCACGATGGTCTCGAGGCCCATGGGCATGGCGGCGATGTCTTCGTCGAGGCCGACCAGCCGAACCGCTTCTGCGACCTGAGCGCGGGTCAGGGGAGCGCTGCCGGCGATGTTGTCGAAGAGTCTGCCCGGGATGAGGTCGGCCGTCTCGAGGACTGCGCCGATCTGGCGGCGGACCAGGCGGAGGTCGAGCGTCTCGAGATCCTTGCCGTCATGGTAGACTCCGCCATGGGCAGGGGTTTCGAAGCCCAGCAGCAGGCGTAGCAAGGTAGATTTGCCGGAACCGGAGGCGCCAACGATGGCGATGTTCTCGCCCGGGCGCACTTCGAAATCGATGTTGTCCAGCACCCAGGGCGTTTGCGCCGAATAGCGGAAGGACAGGTTGCGAACCGCGACGTGGCCGCCGAGCGCGCCGGGGTCGAGGCGGCCTTCCCCAACCTCGAGCGTCGCGTCGAACACTGGCCGTGCACGATCGAACAGCGGCGTCGCCTTGATGGCGGCGTTGACCGAGGCGGTCAGGGCCAGGAACGCGGCGGTGAGCTGGCCGAAGGCGCTGTTGAAGGCGGCGAATGCGGCGACGTCCGTGGGCGTGCCATCGCCGGCAATCGCCATCACGCAAAGAGCGCCGAGGATGGGAAGGGTGGTGGAGACAACCGTCTGCCTGATGACGATGGGACCCGAATCGTTCGCGCGCTGGTCGGCGAAAGCGTTCGACCAGCGCGCGAAGGCGCGCAGTTCGGCTGCGGCAACCCGAAGCTTGGCAATGCCGCCCAGCATCTCCATCAGGAGGCCTGTCACGATGCCCTTGCCGGCATAGAAGTTGCGCTCGAGAATCAGCTGCTGGCGGCCGAGGACGAACAGAATGCCGGCGGCGACCACGGAATAACCGGTGGCGAACAACCCCAGCCGAACATCGTAAGCCAGCATGACGCCGAGACTGGCCAACGAGAAGACGCCGCCGATCAGGCCATTCACGGCCTGGCCCGCAAGAATGCGCCGGATGGCGTCGATGCCCAGGATGCGCAATGCCAGATCACCCACGTCGTAGCGACGGAAGAACGACGTCCGAAGCCGCATCACTCGATCCCAGACAGCCGCCTGCAGCCGGAGATCGATATGGGTGCCCAGCCGGATCAGGGCCACCGAGCGCGCCACCTGGAAACCCGCGCTGCCGATCGCGGCGGCGACGAGCAGGATCATCATGTCAGCCAGCAGCGAGAGCCGCCCATCAGGGACGGCGAAGCCCAGAACCGAGCTGGTGGCGACCGGGATCAGGAGCGCGGCAAGCGTTGCGGCGGCCGCGGCAACGAGCAGGCGCACGACGTCGCCGCGTGCACCGAAGATTGCGAAGCGCCAGATCTGACCCGTCGTGACCCGCTCGGGAAGTGACGGATAGATCATGTAGGCGCGCGGCATGAGCGCGGTGGCCGTGACCGCATCGATTGGGGTTTCAGCACGTGTTTCCGGGTCGATGGCCCGCCATCGCCCGCGGCGCCAGACGATGACCCGCGGCCGGCCATCCGATGGCGCGACAGCCAGAATGGCGGGTCCTTCCTTTTTCCACCAGCCGCCCTCCAGCGTTATCTCGCGGAACCGAAAGCGACTGGCGTTGGCGAAGCGGTCAAGGCGATCGAACAACGAAGCGTCGCGGTCGTCTGTCGGTGGCAGGCGCAACTCGAAGCCTTCGGTCTCGGCGATGACGGCCAGAGCTCCAGCAAGGGGATCATGTCCGGAAGTCGCCATCGAGGGGACCGCCGACAGACGCAAGGCGGCCACGTCGCCAAGACGCTGCAGGGCGAGCGAAACCTTCGCCTCGTCTCGCGTTCGTCGCTCCGCCGCCACTTGCCTCGCCACGGCCTCGCTGTTGACCAGGCTCGCAGCGATCCGTGCTGCGTGCACCGTGGAGACGGCGGCCAGTGCATCCGGGGAACTTTCCGCAAGCATCGTCGCCGATGTGACGGCGCAGACTTCGCCGGTGGCAATGAGCTGGGCGCTGATCTGATTTGCCAGGACCAGCAACGGCATTGGCGCTGACGGTTCGACCCCGTGGACCGCGGCATAGCGCAAAATGGGGGTCGGCGTCTTCAGCCACACGATCTCGCGGGCGGTCACCATCGAATCGGCCGGCAGTACGCGCCGCGCCGGCGCGACCATCGGTACTGCCGCGGGATCGGCTCGCACCAATCCCTGGCAGGAAAGCAGCGCACCGTACCAGGCATCGATGGCGGCGGCATCGAGGGGCCCCGCCGCCAGCAGCGCTGCGGCAGCGGGAGCACCATGCTCGACCAGGAGGAACGAAACGCCAGGCGCCGCCACGGGGAACACCGCAGAGCCCTCCGGCAGGTCCGCGAGGAAGTGGCGCGGTCCGGCCGGCCCGTCCTGCCCGACAACGACCGCGTACAGCCGCGCGGGTCGCTGCAACCGTCCAGGCGCGGTCAGGTGCGCGAGCTCCAGCGACTTCGTGATGTCCCCAACGGCCGCGGTCGCCTTTTGCGTGTTCATGTCGACGCCTCGGCGCCGATGAGTTGGGCGTACGCCCTGCCCGCGGTCATCAGCGAGGCATGGGTGCCGCGCTCGGCCACCTTGCCGTGATCGAGGACGACGATCTCGTCGCAATCGCGGATCGTGCTCAGCCGATGGGCGATGAGGACGCAGGTCATGCCGCGGCGCCGGACGGCCGTCAGAATTTCGTTCTCGCTTTCCGCATCCAGGTTGGAGGTTGCCTCGTCCAGCACCAGGATCGACGGCTGGCGGATCAGCGCACGCGCGATCTCGAGGCGTTGCCGCTCACCGCTGTTGAGATTGCGGCCACCTTCCTCGATCACTCCGTTGAAGTTGCCAGGCATGTTCCGGACGAACGGCGTCAGTCCCGCATCGTCGATCGCGGCGACCAGGAGGGCATGGTCAGCAGAGTCATCCCATAGGGTGACATTGTCGTGGATGGTGCCCTTGAACAGGCGGACGTCCTGATCGACAGAGCTGACGATGGTAGACAGCCGATCGCGCCCCCAGACTCGCAGAGGGCGGCCGTCGACGTGGATGTCCCCGCCGCGCGGCTCGAAGAGGCCGGTGATCAGCTTGGCCAGGGTGGATTTCCCGCTTCCCGATGCCCCCACCAGCGCGACCCACCGGCCCGGTGCAACGTCGAGCGAGAAATTCTCGATCAGCGGCGGTCCGAGCGGGCTGTAACCGAAGCTCACTTCGTGCATGGACAGTCGGCCGGCGATACGCGCGACGGCAGGCGCGTTCGCCGCCGTCGAGGACAGCCAGTCACGCTCGTAGTGCAGGACATCGTCCAGCCGGGCCAGGTCGGCCCCGGCCTGTCGCACCTTGCCGGCCACGCCTACTACTTGCTGGACCTGGGACGAGAAGCTCATGAGCAGGCTCTGGAAGCCCACCAGCGCGCCGATGCTCAGGTCCTCGTCGATGACGTGCAGGGCGCCAATGCCGAGCACGGCGGCCGATGTCAGGCTGAGCAGGATCATCGGCAGCAGGTCGATGGCCTGTTGGTAGATCGCCAACTCCTGTTCGGAATTGACGGCCCGCGCATGGTAGCCTGCCCACTTCGAGAAAAAATCGTTCTCGCCGCCGGTCGACTTGATGGTTTCGATCGACTGCAGGCCGACGACGGAGGTCGAGAACAACCGGCTCTGCTCGATTTGCAGGCGCAGCGCCACGTCGGACAGGGACCGGTTGAGCAGGCGGAGGATGACGATGTTGAGCGCCGCGCTGCCGAGGACGATCGTCGCCAACAACGAGTCATAGGCGATCATCACGGCGCCCAGAAAAGCCGCCGCCAGACAATTCGCCGCCGCGTTGCCGACATCCCGCGCCAGCAGGAGTGCCACCCGGTCGTTCGCATCGACGCGATTGACGAGATCGCCCAAGTAGCGCTGGCTGAAGAATGCCATAGGCAACCTGAGCACATGCCAGGTGAAGCGTGCCGACTGTTCGAGCGCCAGCCGCAACTCGATGCGCAACAGGGCGCGGCCCTGCAGGTAACGCAGGATGGCAGTCAACAGGAACGTGATGCCGAGACCGATCAACAACGGGCCGAGCCAGCCATCGAAACGCTGGATCAGGACCTTGTCGACGAACGCTGCGGTAATGCCGGGCACGACCATGCCCGGGATCACCAGCATCAGGCTGATCCAGGCGACGAAGCCGATGGCGCCGCCGAAGCCTCGCAAGCGAGCCCTGAGCTTCGCCATTACCCCCTCGCGGACGCCGCCCGGAGCGAATGCGGGCCCCTTGCCGACCTCCAGGGCAACGCCCGTGAAGCTCTTGCCGAACTCCTCGCGCGAGATGCTGCGCGGTCCGATCGCCGGATCGTTGAGAAACACCCGCGTTCGCGAGACGCCTTCGACGACCACGAAGTGGTTGAAGTTCCAGAAGACGATCAGCGGAAAGGTGCCGGCGAGGACTTCATCGACCTCGCGACGCGTGCTCTGGGCCTCGAGGCCATAGTGTCGCGCCGCCTGCACCAGATCGTCGACCCTGGTGCCGTCGCGCGAGACGCCGCAGATCACGCGTAGCTCTTCAAGCGACACGTGCCGTCCGTAGTAAGCCAGCACGATGCCGAGCGCAGCTGCGCCGCATTCCACCATCTCCATCTGGAGGATGGTCGGAGTGTGGACCCGGCGGGTCGAGAAGAGGCTCGACAGAACGGCTAATCCTCGATGCTGAGCAGCTTGCGCAACGCCGGAATGGCGAGGCTGATCGGTCGCACCTGGTCGACGATGATGTCGACATTGGCGACGGATCCGGGCGTAATCTTGTAGGGAGGCCCAGCTCCGCTCCACCAGGTGAAGCCGCTCGGATTGGTCTTCGAGGGAAACACTTCGACCCGGGCGAGCAACGCCGAACCGTCTCCGATCAGGCGCCGGGTCAGCTGGGCATTCTGCAGGATCTGCTCGATGTGCTCATTCGAGACTTCGCCCTCGGAAACGCTGAGCACGCGACCGCGCATCGAGCCGTACTCTTCCCTTTTCGTGCCATCCGGCACGATCCGGGCGTCCATCCCGACAGCCACACGCTTTCGCCTTTCGCCCGCCAGCACGACCAGCATCTCGAGATGGTCGGCCTCGCCCCGCCGGATCGTGGCGAGGATCGCACCTGCGGGGACCACGTCGCCTCGACCAACGCGGACCTCCTGGATGACACCGTCGCTCGGCGCCCTGGCGATCGACCCGACCGTCATCTGCACGCGCAGTTCCTCGACCTCGGCCTGCTTGTGATCGATCTCCATCTGCACCCGGCCTTCGATGTCGGCGAGATCGTCGCGCTTCTTCTGTACATTAGGGCCCGTCCGCGAACTACTGAGGCCTCTGGTGCGTTGGGCTGACGGTATAGTTCCACTCGCCGTGGAAGTTGTGCCGAGCGAGGTTGATGGCGCGCATTTGGGCGTCGGACACCTTGATTCCAGAGGGATAGGTGTTTGGATCGAGTTGGCAGCGAACCTGGAGGCCGGCCTTTGTCGTGGTTGCGGCGATCAGTTGGACGATGACCTGATGGCTGACGAGTGGCTTGCCGCGCCAATTGCCAGTGATGAACGAGAACAGGCGATGCTCGATCTTGTTCCACTTGCTTGTCCCGGGAGGCAAGTGACACACGGTGATGGGGATGCCGAGTTCATCGGCCAACTTCTGCAACTCGATCTTCCACAATCTGACGCGCGAACCGTTGCTGCCGCCACCATCTGCGGTGATCGTCAGGCTGCGCGCGTTGGGATAACGCTGGCACCCCATCAGCTTCCACCAGCTTCGAATGGCGTTGGTGGCAAAAGCCGCGGTATCGTGATCGATCCCCACGCTCACCCAGCCGGCGTTGCCGGCGATATCGTAGACGCCATAAGGCACCGCACGGCCAAGCTCTGGGATGACGAAATCGTGCACACGGACTTCCTCGGGCGATCCCTTCGGCCGCCATTCGCGACCGGCGTTCTTGAAATCGCCGACCAGTTCCTTCTTCTTGGTGTCGACCGAGATCGCCGGCTCGCCCGTCGCGAGCGCCTCCTTCACCCGGTCGTTGATGTAGTGGAACTGCGCGTCGCGGTCGGGATTTTGCGATCCCTCGCGCGTCTTGCGGTTGGCCTGCAGACGGTAGTCGAGCTTATGCAGGAGTTCGCCGACAAGCGTGCGGCCGATCTTGTGGCCCATCGCGCACAGGCTCTGGCTGAGCTTGCGCAGGCTCTTGCTCGTCCACAACAAGGGCGATTGCGGGTCGCCCCGCGTCTGCGGCTCGACAAGACCACGCAGATCGTCGAGCAAGCTCGGATCCGTCTCGCTCACCGGCCTGCGCCCGCCGCCCGCCCGACGAACTCGAGCCACATCCGGCGTCTCGCCGGTCCGCAATTCTCTCAGGCCCCGACCGATCGTGCTGCGCGCAATTCCTGTGGCTCGACTGACCGCCTTGATCCCACCAACTCCCGCCGCCGCAGCCTCGGCTGCCGCAAAGCGCCGCCGACCCCGCTCGTCGAGCACCGGAGACAGCGCTTCATAGCGCTGTCGTATTGCCGATTCGTCAATCACCGCACGACGATAGAACCTCTATTTCCTTCGGGGAATCCGACATTTATTTCAATTCTCGCAGCAACAGGATTCGATTATTTCCGGTCGAGTCCTTAGCGGCACGTTGACAGAAAGCCGCCACGAGGCGGATCATTTTCCTCGAGCCCACAGCGAGGTATCTCATGGCCTACACCCTCGACGTCTTCATCAAGGATGCGCAGACCGCCCTGCACGAGACCAGTGGTCCGGCGGGACGCGAGAAGGTGCGCGTGCTGCTGGAGAAGCTGCTGGCCAACGCGGCCTTCGTCGACGAAGCGGTCGGGCCAGCCGCGCCGACCGGTACGCGCAAGCTCTACGAGGACAAGGACCTCGGTTTCGTGGTGCTGGCGCACTGCAATCCCAAGCCGCACAAGAGCCCGCCACACGACCATGGCAGCTCGTGGGCGGTCTACGGCCAGGCCGTGAAGTACACCGACATGAGCGAGTACCGTCGGCTTGACGGCGGTAACGGCGCTGGCGACGCCAAGCTCGAGCAGGTCAAAGCCTACCGGCTGGAGCCGGGGCGGGCCGGGGTCTACGACGTCGGCGCCATCCACGCCATCGACTATCCCGAGGGCAGCCGCTTCGTGCGCGTGACCGGCCGCGACCTCGATTACGTGCAGCGCCTGAAGTTCGACACGACAGCCGGCAAGGCCATCACGATCGAAAGCGCGACGGCGGGCGCGGCGGGCTGACGGAGTACTTCCTCCCCAACGAAGTTGGGGAGGTGTCCGCGTCTTCGCGGACGGAGGGGTCATGAGTCATGGGAATCGTTGGTTCCTGTGACTCATGACCCCTCCGTCGCCGTAGGACGGCGACACCTCCCCAGCAGAGCTGGGGAGGAGACTCATCTGTCCTGTGGCGGGGTCGCCCGCAGCTTCTCGACGAAGCGGGCATGCGCCACCGGATCGACCGGGCGGTGCCTGATCGTCGTGCTGGCCGGATCCTTGCCGAGATAGTTACCGCCGCGCCAGTCGTGAGCCGGCCGTATCGGCCTGGGGCAGAAGCCGCCGCCGCAGTTCGGGCAGACATCGCCGAGGACGGTGTCGACACACTCGGCGCAGAACGTGCACTCGTAGCTGCAGATGCGCGCCTCCAGCGAATCGGGCGGCAGCGGCTTGGCGCAGTGCTCGCAGGCGGGACGCAGCTCCAGCATCACTGCATCCGCGCCGCGGCCGCCTTGTTCGCCTGGGCCCGGCTCTCCAGCATCGGCGCTATCCGCTCGCGCAGACGGGCCACGCGCTCCGCACCGGCCTTTTCCGGGCTGCCCGAATCGAACGGCGGTTGAGGGTCGTACTCGAGCACGAGCTGGATCGACTTGGCGATCTCCTCGCCAGCCAGCTCGGCTGCCAGGGTGAGGCCGAAATCGATGCCTGCGGTGACCCCGCCGCCCGAGATCCTGTTACGATCACGGACCACTCGCTCGGCGACCGGGATGGCGCCGAAATCCTCGAGCATGTCGCGTGATGCCCAGTGGCAGGCCGAGCGGTAGCCCTTGAGCAGGCCTGCCGCGCCCAGGACCAGCGAGCCGGTGCATACCGAGGTGACGTAGCGCGCACCCGCGGCCTGCTTGCGCAGGAAGTCGAGCGTCTCGGGATCGGTCATCAGCGCGACCTGGCCGCCACCGCCAGGCACGCAGATCACGTCGAGCGCCGGGCAGTCGGCGAAGGTGGTGGTGGGAACGATCGAGAAGCCCGCGTCGGTCGGGACGGGATCGCGGGTCTTCCAGATCATGTGCATCGTGGCGCCCGGCACGCGCGACAGGACCTGGGCGGGCCCGGTCGCATCCAGCTGGGTGACGTTGGGATACAGCAGGATGCCGATGTTGATGGGCGTGGCCATTCTCGTCTCCGGTCGTTGGCGATGGTGGTTCGGTGTAGCGTTGTCGGGCGCTGGCAGGAATGACAAAGAAAGACTATTTTCTGCCAATGACCCGGCCCCATCTCACCTTCATCCTCGCCTACGAGGGCTGCCAGCTTCTCGACGTCACCGGGCCGGCGGCCGTGTTCGGGGCGGCCAACGAGGCGAGCGGACGGACGGTCTACGATCTGCGCATCGTGTCCCCGGACGGCGGCCTTGTCGCGTCGAACTCGGGCGTGGTGCTCGACAGCAGGAAGATCGGCGGTCAGCCCGATACGCTGCTGGTCGCGGGCGGCTCGCTCGGCTTGAAGGCCGCGATGGCGCGCACCGACCTGCGACGCTGGCTGCGCAAGGTGGCGCCGCACGCCAGGCGCTACGGCTCGGTCTGCACCGGCGCCTTCGTGCTGGCGGCGGCCGGTCTGCTCGACGGCCGGCGCGTGGCGACGCACTGGGCGAGCTGCGATCGGCTGGCGCGCGGCTTCCCGTCGCTCGATGTCGATGCCGAGTCGCTCTACGTCGTCGACGGCAAGGTCTGGACCTCGGCCGGAGTCACGACCGGCATCGACATGGCGCTGGCCCTGGTCGAAGCCGATCTCGGCGCGGCGCTCGCCAACCTGATCGCCCGCCACTTCGTGCTCTATGCCCGACGACCCGGCTACCAGTCGCAATTCAGCCCGCTCCTGCAGGCGCAGACGGCGGGCGAGGCGCCGTTCGCCGCGCTGATCGAATGGATGCAGGCCCATCTCGATCGCAAGCTCGACGTGCCGGAGCTGGCGGCGCGCGCCGGTCTGTCGGAGCGGAGCTTCTACCGCAAGTTCACCGAGGCCACCGGCAAGACGCCGGCGCACTTCGTCGAAAGCCTGCGCCTCGAGGCTGCCCGGACGCTGCTCGCCGGCGACCTGCCGCTGAAGACGATCGCCGGCAAGGTGGGGCTGTCGTCGCCCAGCCGCCTCGGACAGGCCTTCGAGCGCCGCTTCGGCATCGCGCCGTCTCTGTTCCGCCAGATTCACGGTCAGCCATGAGGATGCGGACGTGATGGTTGACAAGTCAATCACCTGACGACAGCATTTGCGAAAGACCAAAGGGAGGATCGTCCCGATGTTCCTGCGCAATTGCTGGTACGTGGCGGGCTGGAGCCATCAGTTTGCCAAGGACGCGCTGACGCCCCGCATCATGCTGGGCGAGCCGGTCGTGCTCTATCGCACGGCCGATGGCACGGTCGTCGCGCTGGAGGATCGCTGCTGCCATCGCCTGGCGCCATTGTCGCGCGGCCGGCTGGAAGGCGACGACCTGCGCTGCCTGTATCACGGGCTGAAGTTCGCGCCGTCCGGCAAGTGCATCGAGATTCCCGGCCAATCCTTCGTGCCTGGCCGCGCCGGCGTGCGGGCCTATCCGGTCGTCGAGCGCGACCGCTGGGTCTGGCTCTGGATGGGCGATCCTGCGCTGGCCGATCCGGTGCTGATCCCGGCCGCGCTTGGCCACGACGAGTCCTGGATCATGCGCACCGGTGAGCTCGCCTACAAGGCGAACTACGAGCTGATCAACGACAACCTCCTCGATCTCACGCATCTCAGCTACGTGCACGCCAAGACGCTGGGCCGCGGCAGCATGGCGTGGGGCAGCAGCCGCCCACACACCACGCGCCTGGAGCGCGGCCTGCGCATCGCGCGCTGGGTGGTCGACAATCCGGTGGCGCCCTATGTCGGCGAGCCGGCGGGCACCCGCACCGACAGCTGGCAGTCCTACGACTACATGGTGCCCGGCGTCTTCCTGCTGACCAGCAGGTTCTATCGGCCGGGCACGGCCGCCGCCTGCAACATGGAAGCGCCGGACGATTCCCACGCGCCGTTCTGGATCTCGTTGACCAGCCAGGCGATCACGCCGATCGCTGCCAAGGAATCGATCTACTACTTCTCGAGCTGCCTCGAGCGGTCCCGCGCCAACGATCAGCAGGCCGATGCCCAGATCGACCTGTTCCGGCGCGCCTTCGACGAGGACAACGCCATGATCGAGGCCCAGCAGCGCATGATCGATCTCACGCCGGAGCCGCGCATGCTGGCCACGTCGGCCGATGGCCCGCTCAACCAGTTCCGGCAGCTCATGGCCGGACTGATCGACAAAGAACGTTTGCCGCAGCTCGAGGAAGCGCGCGCATCGGCCTGAGCGGCGGGTCCCAGATGCCGCTGACGCCGGCTCATGGCAGCCGCCGATGGCGGCGGCAGGCGTATCGGTTCCGGCGTCTGGCCGACGAGATCAGAAACTCGATCTTCATTCTCGGGCACGTGCCAGCCGCCGACACGAACTGGCGGCAGGCACCTCATCCTTCGAGTGACTTCAAATAGGCGATCAGGTCACCGATCTCGCCGACCTCGAGCCGAAACTGAGGCATGGCCCGATGCGCGGTCATGATACCTTCGGCGAGCGCCTCCGCGAGATTCTCCACGGGGTAGCGGACATGGAGTGCGCGGAAGGTCGGTGCTGTCGGCAGGGGGCTCGCACCCGTGCGGCCTATAGCATGACACGATGCGCAGTTCGCTTGCGCGAAGGCGTATCCGCGCTGAACCCGCTCGTCCTGCGCGTGAGCAGTCGCCGTCAGAAGCCAACCACATGCAAAGGCGCCCAGCGCCATCGAGGCTCTCATGGTCATCTCGTGGAACGCACTTCTCGTGAACCGCCCCGGTTCTTTGTCATTGCGACGGCAGCCTCCATCCGCGCACAAGTTTGCGCGCTGCAACGATCCTAGCAAGGGCCATCTTTTCGGCGACGTCGTCATAGTCTTGCCTACTCCGGGGTGGCGCTGCCCGAGGGCGCCTAGGCCGCCTTGGAGAAGCCTTGGCGCGCCGCGGTCAATGGCGCAGCCGGAGGCTGCCGATCACCAGCGCGGTGCCGGCGAAGCCGGCGCCCAGCCAGATCGCCGCACGGGCGGCATCGGCGGCGGCGCTGCCGCCACTGGAGAAGTCGAACAGGCCGAACATCACCGCGACCAGGGCGGCCCCCATGGTCTGTCCCAAGGTGCGGGCGGTGGCGATCATGCCGCCGGCGCTGCCGCTTCGCTCGCGCGGCACGGCGCTCATCATCAGGCGGTTGTTGGGCGAGGAGAACATGCCGAAGCCGGCACCGCAAAGCACCAGGCGCCACATGATGTCGAGCGTCGACGGATCGGTTGGCAGCAGCGCCGTCAACACCAGGCCTGATGTCATGCTGGTGAGGCCGATGGCGCCCAGCAGACCTGGATGATGGCGGTCGGCGAGACGACCGGCGAAGGGCGCGATGCTGGCCAGCGCCAGCGGCCAGGCGGTGAGAAGGATGCCGGTGTCGGTGGCGCTTCTTCCCAGCACGGTATGGAAGAAGAAGGGCAGGCTGACGAAGGCGAGCCCCTGGGCGGTGAAGGTGCATGTCGCGGCCGAGATCGAGAGCGCGAAGATCGGGCGCTTGAACACCTCGACCGGCATCATCGGGTCGGCGAGCCTCCTCTGGCGCCAGACAAACAGGGTGCCGAGCACTGCCGCCAGCACCAGCTCCGTCACGATGACGACGCGCGCATGGCCATGTCCCATGCCGTCGATACCGAAGATCAACAATCCGAACGTGGCACCCGACAGCACGGCCGAGATCACGTCGAAAGGCCGGTGAGTATGCGTGGTGTGAGGCAGGTAGCGCTCGGACAACAGGAAGGAAATGATGCCGAGCGGTACGTAGGCGGCGAACAGGATCGGCCACGAGGTGATCGACAGCAGCGCCGCGCCGATCGACGGGCCGGCTGCCAGCGAGGTCGCGACGACGGTGGTGTTGAAGCCCAGGCCGCGGCCCAGCATGGCCCGCGGATAGATCGCCCGCACCAGTGCCGGCTGGACCGACATGATGGCGGCACCTCCCAGGCCCTGGATCGTGCGCCCGAGCAGCAGCCACGACAGCGAGGGGGCGAGCGCGCAACCGATCGACGCCAGCGAGAACAGCACCAGCCCGAAGCGATAGACGTGGCGATAGCCCACGATGTCGGCCAGCGCCGCCACCGGCAGCAGCGAGATGATGAGCGCGATCTGGGTCGCATTGACGATCCAGATCGAGCTTTCGGCGGTGATGTCGAGGTCGTGGGCGATATACGGCAGCGCCAGGTTGGTCATCGAGTTGCTGAGCACCGACATCATCAGCCCGATGGTGATGGTCGCCACGGCGAACCGGCGCGGCCAGCCCGGGGGCATTCCATCGGGAGATGAGCCTGCTGCGTGAGGCGCCTCGGCCATGCCTATTGAGGCACCGTCATCACATCGCCGCCGATGGTGGTGCGCTGCATGAAGCGCTTGTACTTGACCGTGTCGTAGTAGGTGGCGCGGTGCAGCACGGCGCGATTGTCCCACACGATCGCATCGCCCTCGCGCCAGGCATGCGACAGCCGGAACTCCGGCTGGTCGGCGCGCTGGGAGAGCTCGTAGAGCAGGGCTTCGCCGGTCGCCCTGGGCCAGCCGACGATGAAGCCGGCATGGGCGCCGATGTAGAGCGCGCGCCGGCCGTTGACGGGGTTGTCCTGGAAGAGCCGCTGCTTGACCGGCGGCAGCTCGGCCAGCGCCTTGGCGCTCAGGATGCCCTTCTGCACGCGGTTGCGCGAGTATTCGAGCGCGTGCTCGGCGATCAGCGGATGGATGGTCGCCTGCAAGGCAGGCGGCAGGGCGTTCCACGCCGCGCGCATCGACAGGAACTCGGTGTTGCCGCCCTCGGGCGGGCAGATGCGCGCCGTCAGGATCGAGCACAGCGAGGGAACGCGCTTGAACGAGGAGTCCGAATGCCAGAAGTAGTTGGCCTTCTGGTAGATCATGCGCATGTCGTCCGGCGGGATCGGCTCGCCGGTCATGATGTCGAGGTTCGACTGGCGCTGGAACTTGGTGCCGGCCGCGGGATTGGAGCTGCCGGTCGTCTCGAGCGGGCCGAAATTCTCGCTGAAGGCGACCTGCTTTTCATCGTCCATCGGCTGGTCGCGGAACAGCAGGACCGAATGCTCCTCGAAGGCGGCGCGGATCGGCCCGAACTCGCGCGCCGACAAGGGCCGCGTGATGTCGATGCCGGTGACTTCCGCGCCGAACAGCGGGTGCAGCTTGGCGACTTTGATTGGGCCGGTATTGCGCATGAGAGCCTCAGTCGACGATCGCCTGGTAGGTGAGCACGCGCAGCTCGCGGCGGATCGGGTAGGTCGAGGACGGCATGAGCTGGGTCAGCAGAACCACCGCCATGTCTTCCTTGGGGTCGCACCAGAAGGCGGTCGAGGCGGCGCCGCCCCAGGCGTACTCGCCGGGCGTTCCCAGGATGTGCGCCTTGGCCGGATCGATCATCACCGAGAAGCCCAGGCCGAAGCCGACGCCGTAGTAGGTCGACTCGGAGAAGCGCGGCATGCCCATGTCGGCCATGTCGCCCTTGAGATGGTTCGAGGTCATGAGCTCGACCGTCTTGCGGCCGAGCAGGCGCACGCCGTCGAGCTCGCCCTTGTTCAGCATCATCTTGCAGAAGCGCAGGTAGTCGGATGCGGTCGAGGCCAGGCCGCCGCCGCCCGAGTTGACGCGGCGCGGCGCGAGGTAACGGCTCTTGCCCGGATCGTCGATCAGCTCGAGCTTGCCACCGGGACCGGCCTGGTAGTTGGCGGCGAAGCGATCGTGCTTGTCGGCCGGGACATGGAAATCGGTATCGACCATGCCGAGCGGCAACAGGACCTTCTCCTTGAGGTAGGTCTGGAAGGGCTGGCCGGAGATCACCTCGACGAGGTAGCCCAGCACATCGGTCGCGACACTGTAGTTCCACGCCTTGCCCGGCTGGGCGATCAGCGGGAAGGTGCCGAGCCGTTCGACGATGTCCTTCAGGCTGGTGTCGCCGGTCTGGAAGTCGACGCCGTTGGTCTTGGCGCGGTACAGCGCGTCCACCGGGTTGCTTTCCATGAAGCCGTAGGTCAGGCCCGAGGTATGGGTCAGCAGGTCGCGGAAGGTGATCTCGCGCTCACCCGGGACCGTGTCGATCTTGCCGCGGCTGCCGCCGGCATAGACCCGCGGATTGGCGAAGGCGGGAATGAACTTCGAGATCGGGTCGTCGAGCTGAAAATGGCCTTCCTCGTAGAGCATCATGATCGCCGTCGAGGTGAGCGGCTTGGTCATCGAGTAGATGCGGAAGATCGTGTCGGGGCGCATCGGCTTGTTGCGCTCGACGTCGGCCTTGCCCACGGTCTCGGCGAAGGCCAGCTCGCCGCGGCGCATCACCACCGTCACCATGCCGGCGAGGCGGCCGCTGTCGACCCAGCGGTGCATCCATTTGCGCACCCGATCGAGCCGCGTTGCGGAAAGACCGACCTGTTCCGGGGCTACGAGCGGCAGAGTGTCCATGGCGATCCTCCTGGGTGTGCCGCTAGACTAGCCCAGGACGATACAGCCAGACAGACCAGAAACGGGAGGGAGCAATGGCAAGATTGTGCGAAGGCAGGGTGGCCATCGTGACCGGCGGCGCACGTGGCGTCGGCCGCGAGCACTGCCTGATGCTGGCGGAGCACGGAGCCAAGGTCGTGGTGAACGACCTGGGCGGCGATCGTGCCGGCAAGGGCCACGATGTCGGCCCCGCCCAGCAGGTGGTCAACGAGATCAAGGCCAAGGGCGGCGAAGCGGTCGCCAATGGCGACGACGTGTCCGACTGGAACGGCGCAAAGCGCATGATCGACCAGGCGGTCTCAGTCTTCGGCAAGCTCGACGCCGTGGTCTTGAATGCCGGCATCCTGCGCGATCGCATGCTGGTCAACATGACCGAGGATGAATGGGATGCCGTCATCAAGGTCCATCTCAAGGGCACCTTCGCGCCGGCCCGGCATGCTGCGGCCTATTGGCGTGACCAGGCCAAGGTGAAGGGCGGCCCGGTCGATGCGCGCATCATCACCACGACGTCGGTGTCTGGCATCTACGGCAATATCGGCCAGACCAACTACGGAGCGGCGAAGGCCGGCATCGCCTCGTTCACGGTCATCGCGGCGCGCGAGCTGGGACGCTACGGCGTCACGGTGAATTCCATCTCGCCCTCGGCCTTCACGCGCATGACCGAGGACCTGCGCAACTACACGGACGAGGACAAGGAGACGCGCAGCCCGAAATGGATTGCGCCTGTCGCCACCTGGCTGGTGAGCGAGGAGAGTCGCGAGATCACCGGCCGCGTCTTCCAGGCTGGCAACGGCCAGTTCGCGGTGGCCGAGGGTTGGCACAAGGGCCCGGAAGCCAAGCCGATCCTCGATCCGCGCGCCGCGGGCAAGATCCTCACCGAGCTCGCCGGCAAGGCGCGCAAGAACGCCGGCATGAACGGCCTGGATCTGGATTGACGACTCATCGCCGGGACCGGGCCACTGGAGTGGCGCGGTCCCGGCGAATGATCCTTGACGCTAGGTTGCGCCCAGTCGCCCCAACGTCTCCATCACCTTCGCCTGCGGCCACGTCCAGCCCAGCGCGCTTTCATAAGCGCGCATCGCACGCAGGACGAGGGCATCGGCGCGGGCGGGGCCGACGATCTGCAGACCGACCGGCAGCCCGGCCGAGGTGATGCCGGCTGGCATCGATGCGGCAGGTTGGCCGGTCAGGTTGAAGGGCAGTGTGTACGGCGCGCCCTTGGTCCAGCGCGGGAAGGCATCCGAATTGTAGAGCGTGCCGACCGGTGGTGCGGCGGTCGGTGTGACCGGCGCCAGCAGCAGATCGTATTTCTGGTGCCACAGCGCCATGTCGCGCGCGAGCTTGCTCTTGGCTTCGTAGGCCCTGGCGTAGTCGGCGAGCGTGATCGCGAGACCTTTCTCGGCGGCGGCGCGGAAGCCGGGATCGAGCTTGGCATGAAGCTGCGTCGGGATCTGGTGCAGGCGGGTGGCGAAGCTGCCGATCCACAGCGCCTCGAACGAGTTGCGCAGCGGCTCGATCAGCGGGCCGACCTCCTCGACCACGGCGCCGAGCTGCTCGAATCGCCGGGCCGCGGCCGCGACCAGCGTGCGCACCTCGGGATCGGCCTCGACATGGCCGAGATCGAGGCTGAGGCCGAGCTTCAGGCCGCGCACGCCTTCCTCCAATCCCACCGTGTAGTCGCGCGGGTCGGCGGGCAGGGCACGCCAGTCACGCGGATCGGGACCGGCGAGCACGTTCAGCGCCACGGCGCTGTCGCGCACGGTGCGCGCCAGCACGCCCTGGGAGACCACGTCGGCGAAGGGGGCATCGGCCGGATATTGCGGGATGCGGCCGAACGACGGTTTCAGGCCGACGAGACCGGTGTGCGCGGCGGGAATGCGGATCGATCCGCCGCCGTCGTTGCCGTGATTGAATGGATTGACGCCGGCCGCGGTGAGCGATGAGGCGCCGCCCGAGGAGCCGCCGGGCGTGTGCCCGAGGTTCCACGGGCTGCGTGTCGTGCCCTGCAGCGGCGAGTCGGTCAGCGCCTTCCAGCCGAACTCCGGTGTCGTCGTCTTGCCGAGCACGATCATGCCGGCGTTCTGCAAGCGTTCGACAACCGGCGCGCTTTCCGTCGCCGGGGTCTCGTCGGTGGCATGGGAGCCGTTGCGGGTCGGCCAGCCTTTGACCGGGGTCGTGTCCTTGATGGTCGTCGGAACGCCGTCGAGCATCGACAACGGCGCGCCGCTCCGCCAACGCGCTACCGAGGCCTTGGCGGCCGTGCGCGCGGCGGCTTCGTCGATCAAGACCAAGGCGTTGAGATGAGGTTGCAGGCTGCGTGCACGGTCGAGCATGGCCTCCACGACCTCGACCGGAGAGGCCTCGCGACGGGTGTAAAGTAATTGGAGTTGGACTGCGGAAAGCCAAGTGAAATCCGGTTGAGTCATGCGTTTTTGTCGATTCCTGACCAATGTGAAGTAGGCCACACTAAGGCAGTTTCAGGAGAGAGCACCGTGGAAAGCATTACCGCCCTGGTCGCGTGTGCCGTGGCTTTTTCGTTGAGCTATTACATTGGTTATTACGTTGCCGACAACGCGACCGTCGCCGCGATGATGGGCGCCGCCAGCGGGTTGGTCTTCGCCGTCATGTTCTTCATCGTGACCGTCGGGATCGGCATGCTGGTGCCCGATACGTTCGACCCGCGCCAGCTCGGCATACATTTCCTCGTTCTGTTTCCGATGACTCCCATCGGATCAGCGATCGGCGCAGTCCTGGCGCATCGTCATCTCGAGCGTCTCGAAGCGCGCCGCCTGCCGTTCTAACGGTCGAAACGTCGGACTTCCCGCCGCCGGCCGGGCGAGGCTAAGCTCCCGGCCAATCGGGAGGAAGCATGGTCGAAGTGAAGGTCGGGGCCGCCACGGTGCGGCGCATCGAAGAATCGTACGAGCCGAACTTCGATGCCAAGATGTTCTTTCCCGACTGGCAGCCCGAGGTGGTGCAGCAGCACCGCGACTGGCTGATGCCGAATCACTACGAGGAAGCCTCGAACTCTCTGAAGCTCAGCGTGCACAGCTGGCTGCTCTCGGTCGGCGGCAAGCGCATCCTGATCGACACCTGCGTCGGCAATCACAAGTCGCGCCCGCATCGGCCCAAGTGGCATCTGATGGAGAGCAAGTATCTCGAGCGGCTCAAGGAAGCCGGCGTCGAGCCGGATCAGGTCGACATGGTGATGTGCACGCACCTGCATGTCGATCACGTCGGCTGGAACACCCGGCTCGAGAACGGCCGGTGGGTGCCGACCTTCAAGAACGCCAAGTACGTGTTCAGCCGCACCGATTACGAACACTACCTGAAGATCGACAACGACCCGCAGGCCGGGCCCGCCAATGCCGGGTCGTTCCGCGATTCGGTGCTGCCGGTCGTCGAGGCGGGGTTGACCCGGATGATCGACGGCGCGGCCCGGCTCGACGAGAACATGGAAATCACGCCGGCGCCCGGCCACACGCCCGGCACGATCGCCATCAAGTTCGAATCGCGCGGCGAGAAGGCGCTGTTCTGCGGCGATATCCTGCATCACGCCCTGCAGGTCTATCATCCGGAGTGGAACAGCTTTGCCTGTGGCGAGGCCGTTGGCGCGCGCAAGAGCCGGCGCGAAGCCCTGGAGCATTGCGCCGGATCGGGCGCCCGGCTGATGCCGTGCCATTTCGGGGCGCCGTTCACTTGTCATATCGATCACAAGGGAAGCGGCTTCGTGCCGCGCTTCGACGGCGGCTTCTAGACTTTGAATGACTGGAGGGGAAAATGATCTACGAACTGCGTGTCTACAAGTGCGTGCCCGGTCGTCTGCCGGCGCTTCTCAACCGCTTCAACACGATCACGCTCAAGATCTGGGAGCGGCACGGCATCAAGCAGGCCGGCTTCTGGACGACGCTGGTCGGCGAGTCCAACCAGGAACTCTATTACCTGCTGGCCTGGGAATCGCTGGCCGACCGCGAGAAGAAGTGGAATGCCTTCGCCGCCGATCCGGAATGGCTGACCAAGCGCGCCGAGACGGAAAAGGACGGCGCCATCGTGGCCAACGTTTCCAACCAGTTCCTGGCGCCGACCGCCTTCTCGTCGGTCAAGTGACAGCGACGCTGACGAAGAGCGCGGCTGGCGCGCCCTTCGTCACTCGATCTTGAGTCCGGCCTGCTGGGCGAGCGCCGACCACTTCGTGAGGTCGGCGGAGACGTAGGCCGCGAACTCCGTCGGCGTCGCGAATTGCGGATCGGCGCCGAGATCGGTGAACTTGCGCGCGACCTCGGGCGAGCGGATCGTGGCATCGACCGCCGCATGCAGGCGGTCGACCAGGGCCGAGGCGCAGCCGGCCGGCAGGAAGATGCCGTAGGAAATCGCGGCCTCGTAGCCGGGCAGGCCTGCTTCGGCGATGGTCGGGATGTCCGGGGCGGCGGCCGAACGCGTCGTCGAGGTCTGGCCGAGGGCGCGCATCTTGCCTGCCTTGACGTGCGGCAGCGCCGTGGACAGGCCGCCGAAATAGACGTCGACCAGGCCCGCCATCAGATCGGCCATCGCCGGTCCGCCGCCCTTGTAGGGCACGTGCACGATGTCGACCTTGCCCAGCGCCTTGAACAGCTCGAGCGCGAGATGCGTGGCGCCACCGGCGCCGGCGGAAGCGCCGTTGAGCTTGCCCGGCCTGTCGCGCGCCAGCGCCAGCAGCTCGGCGACGTTCTTGGCCGGCAGATCGTTGCGCACGACCAGCAGCATCGGATTGATGCCGACCGGGGCCACGGCGGCAAAGTCGGCGCGCACGTCGTAGACCAGGTTGCGGTTGAGGGCGGCGGCGATGGTCGTCGAGCCGTTCGAGGCCAGCATGATGACGCTGCCGTCGGTCGGCCCCTTGGCGACCGAGGCGGCGGCGATCTCGCCGTTGGCGCCGGCGCGATTCTCGACCACGACCGAGCGCTTCAGTCGCTCGCCGATGCCGGGCGCAATGATGCGTGCCAGCAGGTCGTTCGGCCCGCCCGGCGGGAAGCCGACGACGAGGCGCAGGGGGCGGTCGGGAAAGTCCACTTCCTGCGCGTGAATACGGGCGAAGGGGAGGGCAGTGAGACCGGCCGAAAGGGCGCGACGGGTGAGCCTGGACATGCCGAGACATGCTAGAGCGATTTTCGATTTGCCGGAACCGCTTGCGGTTCCGGCAAATCGAGAATGTGCGCGCTGGCGTCAGTTGTTGCAGCGGGCACATTCCGTTCGGCTGTTCCAGCCGAACGGAATGTGCTCTAGGCTCCGCCCGCTCAGGGAGGAAATAAAATGCAACGCAGAAAGTTCATCGGCGGCAGTGCCGCCGCGTTCGGTTTGTTGTCCGCGACGCAAGTCATGGCGCAGAAGATCCCCGGCGACGTCCGGTTCCTCTGCGGCTTCCCGCCGGGCGGCAACGCCGATCTGCTGTGCCGCATCCTGGCCGAGGCCACCAAGTCGGAGGTCGGCCAGAACGTCATCGTCGACAGCAAGTCGGGCGCCTCGGGCTTCATCGCCAACGAGACCGTCGCCAACGCGGCACCTGACGGGCGCACGATCGGACTGGCCGCGATGGCCGCGATGTGCGTCTCGCCGGTGATGCCGGGCCAGAAGCTGCCGATCAATGTCGACACCGACCTGACCCCGATCGCGTGCGTGGCCAGCGTCCCCAACATCCTGGTGTTCGGCAAGCACGTGCCGTTCCGCAGCGTGCCCGAGCTGATCGAGCAGGCGAGGAAGAATCCCGGCAAGCTGTCCTACGCGTCGGCCGGCAACGGCACCTCGCAGCATCTCGCGGGCGAACTGTTCAAGAAGATGGCGGGGGTCAACCTGCTGCACGTGCCCTATCGCGGCGGCGCGCCGGCGATCCAGGACATGGTCGCCGGCAATTGCGACATGATGTTCGGCAACATGCCGGAGTTCCTGGGCCAGATCGGCGGCGGCGGGTTGATCCCTATCGCCTTCGGCTCGCCCAAGGCCGCGCCGATGTTCGCCAACCTGCCGCTGATATCGCAATGGCTGCCGGGTTACGAGGTGGTGAACTGGTTCGCCGTGTTCGGCCCCAAGGGACTGCCGGCCGACTTGACCGAGCTGTGGAACAAGGCGCTGCGCGGCGCGAGCGCCAAAGCCGACGTGCAGAAGCGTTACACCGAGAACGGCATGGACGTGCTGATCGGATCGCCGGCCGACCTCGAGGCCATGATCGCCACCGACCGCAAGAAGTGGGGCGACGTCATCCAATCCGCCGGCATGCGGGCAGATTGATACGAGGACCCCTCGCTACGCTCTCTCGTGTTCGTCTCCCCCGAGCGGGGGAGAGGAGCATGAAGAGGGGCGTCGCGAGGAATTTTTGAGCAGTGCAGGAAGGGCTCGAACGTGCCGCTCGCTTCAACCAAGTACGGCTCGCTTCACTACGACGTCGCCGATCAGGTCGCGCCATGGCGCGCACAACGGAAGCCGATCTTGTTCCATCACGGAATCGGCGCAGGCGCCGGGATCTGGGCAGGATGGGCGCCGGCGCTGTGCGACGCCCATCGCCTGGTCAGCTTCGACATGCGCGGGTGCGGGCGATCGCATATCCCGGGACCGGACTTCGCCTGGTCGCTCGATCTGCTGGTCGACGATCTGTTCGCGGTCGCCGACGCCGCGGGGTTGCAACGGTTTCATCTCGTCGGCGAATCGATCGGCGGCACGATCGCGCTGGCTGCCGCGATCGCGCGGCCGGACCGCATCGCCACGCTCACCGTCAGCAACGGCGCCCATCTCGGGGCGTCTATCCGAAGCATCGAGGACTGGCAGAGCCAACTCGATCGAGGCGGGTCGAAGGCATGGTCGGATGCATTCATGCCCGGTCGCTTCCACGAAGGCGCCGTCTCGCCCGAGCGCCTGGAATGGTTCGCGCGACAGCAGGAGGCGTGGTCGCGTGATTCCATCCTCAATGCGTTGAAGGTACTGGTCGGCACTGATCTTTCAGCACGCCTCAAGCACATTGAGTGCCCGACGCTGTTGCTGCATCCCGACGGCAGCCCGTTCATCCCGGTGCCTGTCATGGCAGAGTTGCATCGCCTGCTGCCCGATGCCGAGCTCAATGTAATCGGCCATGCGCGCCATGGCTTGCCGTATTCCCACGCTGCGCAGTGCGCCGGGCTGCTGCGGACTTTTCTCGACTCGCGTGGGGTCGGCTGATATCCGTGCGCCGCTACGTCCCGGGGAGGACGGCAACTACTCGAGAGGGAACGATGAGACGCCGCGTATTGGCCGCTGCCGCTGCATTGGCGATTGCCCTGTCTGGCACGCCCAGCTTCGCCCAGGAGAAGCTCACGGTGTGGTGGGTGAAGGGTTTCTACAAGTCGGAAGACGACGCGCTCTATGCCGCCATCAAGAAGTACGAAGCCAAGACCGGCGTGAAGGTCGAGCTGTCGCAATACGCCGTTCAGGACATGAATGCCAAGTCGGTGGCCGCGCTCGATGCCGGCACGCCGCCGGACATCGCCTACTCCGACACCTATGACGTGCAGACCGCCGGCAAGTGGGCGTTCGACGGCAAGCTCGAGGACATCTCCGACGTCATCGGCCCGATGAAAGACCGCTTCGCGCCGGTCACCATCGAGACCGCCTACCTCTACAACGACAAGGCGAAGAAGAAGGCCTACTACGGCTTCGCGCTGAAGCAGCAGACCCTGCACATCCAGTACTGGAAGGACATGCTGGGCCAGGCCGGCTTCAAGGAGAACGACATTCCCGGCACCTGGAAGGAATACTGGTCCTTCTGGTGCGACAAGGTGCAGCCCGCCATCCGCAAGGCGACCGGCCAGCGCATCTACGGCATCGGCAGCCCGATGGGCGTGGAGTCCACCGACTCCTTCCAGTCGTTCCTGAGCTGGCTCGATGCCTACAACGTCAAGCTGGTCGACGATTCGGGCAAGCTGTTGGTCGACGATCCGAAAGTGCGCGAAGGCCTCATCGCCGCGCTCAAGGACTACACCGACGTCTATGTGAAAGGCTGCACGCCGCCCTCGTCCACGACGTGGAAGGATCCCGACAACAACGTCGCCTTCCACAACCGCACGATCGTGATGACCCACAACTACACGATCTCGATCGCCGCCAAGTGGCTCGACGACGCCAACAACTCGACGCTCACCGAGGAGCAACGCGCCGCCGGCCGCAAGGCCTATGACGAGCTGATCGCCACGGCCGGGTTCCCCAAGAAGCCCGATGGCTCGCCGATGGTCTACCGGACCGCGGTCAAGGTCGGCGTGATCTTCGAGGGCTCGAAGAACAAGACGCGGGCGCGCGAGTTCCTGAAGTTCATGCTCGAGGAGGACAACCTCCGCCCCTATGTCGAGGGTGCGCTCGGCCGGTGGTTCCCGGTGACCAAGGCCAGCCAGGAGAGCCCGTTCTGGCAGGCCGACAAGCATCGCAAGGCGGTGTACGACCAGTTCAAGGCCGGCACGCTGCCCTTCGAGTTCACCAAGAACTACAAGTTCACGATTCTCAACAACGAGAACGTGTGGGCCAAGGCGATGAACCGCGTGGTCAACGAGAAGGTCCCGGTCGACAAGGCGGTCGACGAGCTGATCGCCCGAATCAAGCAGGTCGCCGGCTGAGAAGTCATCCACCTCCCCCGTCATCGGGGGAGGTGGCCCGAAGGGCCGGAGGGGGAAGGCCACAGTCGGGATTTTTCCGATTCCGACGTCGGGATCCCAAACATCTTCTTTGCGGCCTTCCCCCTCCGCCCCCTGCGGGGGCACCTCCCCCGATGACGGGGGAGGGAAACGAGAGTGCTGTCAACGCACATGAGCCAGAACATCGAAGCCACCTATCCGCTCCGCACGGCAGAGCCGCGCGCAAGGCAGCAGCGCTTCGGGTTCGCCCTGTCGTCGAACCAGGTGTGGGGCCTGCTGTTCACCGCGCCCTACATCGCGATCTTCCTGGGCTTCGTCGTCTTCCCGGTGGGCTACGCCTTCTGGCTGGCGCGCAGCCCGCAGCTCTATGTCGAGCTGGCGCAGGATCCGATCTTCCTGCGCACGGTGGTGAACACGCTGGTGTTCCTGGTCGTGGCGATCAACATCAAGATGATGATCGCGCTGTTCCTGTCCGGCTTCTTCGCCCAGAAGCGCTGGTGGGTGAAGGTGCTGGCGGTGCTGTTCGTGCTGCCCTGGGCGGTGCCGTCGATCCCGACCATCCTGTCGATCCGCTTCATGCTCAATCCCGAATGGGGCGTGATCAACACCTTGATCTTCAAGCTGACGGGCGACGACGGGCCCAACTGGCTGAACGATCCGACCCTGGCGCTGTCGCTCTCGATGGCGGTGCACATCTGGAAGTCGCTGCCGTTCTGGACGCTGATCCTGCTGGCCGGCCGGCTGGCCATCCCGGGTGAGCTCTACGAGGCCGCCTCGGTCGACGGTGCGGGCGCCTGGCATCGCTTCCGCTTCATCACCTGGCCGTCGATCAGCACGCTCTATGTCACCTGCACGCTGCTCTCGATGATCTTCACGGTCGGCGACTTCAACAGCGTGTATCTGCTGACCGGTGGCGGTCCGGCCGATCTCACCCATGTGCTGGCCACGCTCGGCATCCGCTATCTGCGGCTCGACCAGGTCGGGCTCGCCATGGCCTCGATCGTCTGCGCCTTGCCGCTGATCCTGCCGCTGGTGTTCTTCATGATGCGGCGGTTGTCCAAATGACGATGCGCAAGTTCATGCGCGGCGTCAGCACCGAGGCGGCGCTGCTGCTGGTCGGCATTCCCGTCCTGCTGTGGACGGTGATCCCGCTCTACCACATGCTGCTGTTCGCGATCTCGCCCAAGGACGCGGCGTTCTCCGGCCAGCTTTGGCCGACCCATCCGACGGTGCGCAACTTCGAGATCGTGTTCGGCCAGAAACACCATTTTCTCTATAATTTCTGGCTGCAGATGGCGAATTCGCTGGTGATCTCGTGCGGCACGGCGTTGCTGACGCTGCTGATCGCCAGCGCTGCCGCCTTCGCCATCAGCCGATTGCGCATGAAGGGCGGGCGCCTGGTGATGAACCTGGCGCTGCTCACCTACTTCATCCCCGCCGCCTTCCTCGCCGTGCCGATGTACAAGACCATGGGCATGTACGGCCTGCTCAACAACGACTGGGCGCTGGTGCTGGCGATGGTGACAGTGGCCTCGCCCTACGCCATCTGGATCCTGCGCCAGGCGTCCGACAAGCTTCCCGTCGAGCTCGACGAGGCTGCCCTGATCGATGGCGCCTCGCCGTTTCAGATGTTCCGCCTGATCTACATCCCGCTGATGGTGCCGTCGCTGATCGCGGTCGGCACCTATGCGCTGCTATTGGCCTGGAACGAGTATCTCTACGCTTTCCTGCTGCTGTCGCGCGAGACGGCGATCACGCTTCCGGTGGCACTCGGCAACTTCCTGTCGGCCGACGATTCGCCGTGGGAGCTCTTGATGACGGCAGGCTTCATCTACGCCCTGCCGCCGGCGGCGATCTACTACGCCTTCCGCAAGTACATGTCGTCCGGCCTCACTGCCGGCGCCGTGAAAGGCTAGCTCCGCTCAGCCAGCGCCGCCATGAAGGCCTTGAGCCGAGGCGCCCACTTGGCGGCGTCGAGGCCCGAGGCGGAATGGCCGAAGTCGCTGTCGATCTCGAAATAGTCGGCGCTGACGCCGGCCGCCTTGAGCTTGGCCATGACATCCGGCGCGATCGATGGCGGGAAGACCTTGTCGGTGCGCGACAGAACGTAGAGGACCTTGGCCTTGATCCTGGCCATGTCCTTCTCGGCGTCGAAGCGCACGCTGGCCTTGCGCAGCACCACGAGCGAGTTGCCGTCGAACACCTTCGACCAGGTCTCCGCCCGCTTGACGATCTCGGCCTCGCGCGCGGTCTTGTCGGGGAACGGGGCGGCGAGCTGCTCGTCGATGCCGTAGCGCTTGAGGGTTGCCACGCGCATCTCGGTCAGGATCCTGGTGATGCCGCCGTTGTCGTAGTAGCGGCCGCCGTTCCAGTTGGGATCCTTGGCCAGGGAATCGACCAGCGACTTCACGGCCGCCTCGCCGCCCGAGCCCTTGGGCGCACTCACCACCGCCACCAGCCCGTCCATGAAATCGGGATAGGTGACGCCCCATTGGAAGGTCTGGTAGCCGCCGAACGACGGGCCGGCGACGGCGACCAGGTGCTCGACTCCCAAGCTGTCGAGCAGCGCCTTCTGGGCGTTGACGATGTCGACCAGGGTGATGTCGGGGAAGTCCGGGCCGTAGGGCTTGCCCGTCGCCGGATTGATCGAGGCCGGGTTGGTCGAGCCGTAGGACGAGCCCAGCATGTTGGACGACACGACGTAGAGCTTGTCGGTGTCGATCGCCTTGCCCGACCCGACCAGCCCATCCCACGAGCCTTCGGCGCCGTTCTCGCCATAGCGGCCGGCCATGTGCTGGCTCGACGTGTAGCCGTGCGTCAGCAGAACGACATTGCGACCGTCGGGCGCCATCGTGCCGTAGGTCTCGTAGGCGATCGTCATCTCCGGCAGCACCGCGCCGCTCTCGAGCCTGAAGTTCTTGGTCGTGAAGGTGCGTTTTTGAATGTTGGTCATGCTCGATTGGGCCTCTGCCCGGGCGCCGGCCAGGAACGGCACGATCGAAAGGGCGGTGAGAAGGGGACGGCGGAACATCGTAGAGGTCATGTCTCGGCTCCTTGGTCAGGCGCGGGCGGGCTGTAAGGGCGGCAGGGCAACGGCGTGCGCCGCCAGCCGCCTGCGGTCGGCTTCGGGCCGGATGAACAGCAGGCCGATCAGGCCGCCGGCCAGCAGCAGCAGGCCCAGGATCACGTAGCCGCGCTCGTAGCCCAGCATCGGCGTCGTGGCGTGCTGGACGACCGCGCCCATGGCGAGCGGCGCGATCACGCCGGCCAGGGTGACCAGCGAGGTGGTGATGGCGAGCATAGCGGCGCGTTGCGGATGGGGCGTGAGCTCGCTCACGATCATCGGAATCACGACATAGATCGTGCTGCCGATCGCGGCGCCGACGACCAGGATGGCAACCTTCAATTCGGGCGTCGGCATGTTGCCGACGAAGGGCAACAAGCAACCGCCGAGGATCACGGTGGCGGAGGCGAAGATGCCGCGGCAGGCCCGGCTCGAGGCACCCTTCTTCTTGAAATGCTGCGAGAGGGCGCCACCCGTCAGCACGACGAACATGCCGAATATCCAGGGCAGGATGGTGAGATTGCCGCCGACCTGCTGGCTGAAGCCGAGGCCCTGGACCAGGTAGGAGGTGAACCAGGTGAGGCCGAGCGCCAGGCCCCAGTAGCTCGCGAAACCGGCGCAGCATACGGCCAGGATGCTGGGGCAGGTCAGCAGGTAGCGATAGGGCACGTGCTCCGCGCCACCATTGGCAGTTGCGCTGACCGGCGGGTCGACCAGCGTGCCCTCCCGGCCGAAGAACAGCCACACGATGGCCCACAGGAGACCGACGATGCCGAGTGCCCCGAAGGCCCAGTGCCATGAGTAGTGAACGATGATGTAGTTGAGCGCCGGCACGGCCACGATCACCCCCAGCGCCGAGCCCTGGGCGA
Source organism: Reyranellaceae bacterium (assembly GCA_046349295.1). Lineage (GTDB taxonomy): Bacteria > Pseudomonadota > Alphaproteobacteria > Reyranellales > Reyranellaceae > Reyranella. The sequence continues at coordinate 167,070 of JAXMCP010000016.1, read as the reverse complement.
TGATGGCAGTCGGCATGCCGCGCGCCGCATCGGGAAACCATTTATAGATGGCATGCGTGGCGGTCGGACCGGCCGGCCCTTCACCGGCGCCGAGGATGATGCGGCAGGCGATCAGCACCTCGAGGCTGACCGTCCCCAGCATCGGGAACTGGGCGATCGACCAGATGATGGCCATGACGAACAGCGTCCAGCGCGTCTGCACGCGATTGGTGATGAAGCCGACCACGATGGCCGAGACCGCGAACAGGAAGAAGAACGACGAGCCGATGAGGCCGAACTGCTCGGGCGAGAGCTTCATGTCGGCCATGATCGGCTGGGCGGCCAGCCCGACCACGACCTTGTCGGCGAAATTGATCAGCATGAAGAAGAAGAGCAGGGCGGTCATGCCCCAGGCCCCTTTGAGGGGCCGATCGTGATTGGTCACTTAGGCGTTGCTCCCGATTTATCGGTCATGAGACAGGAGGGCGGCACGCCGCGCAAGCGCTTGTCGATCGGCCTCGGGACGGATGAAGACGAGGCCGATCAGGCTGCCCACGACCAGCAGGCCGCCCAGGATGACGAAGCCCAGATCGTAGCCGGCAAGACGCGTTGCCGTGGTCTGGACCACGCTGCCCATCACCAGCGGGGCTGCCACCCCGCCCAAGGTGATGATCGAGTTCACGATGGCGAGCATGGCGGAGCGCTGCGGTTGCGGCGTGAGCTCGCTCACGATCATCGGGATGATGATGAACGTCGTGCTGCCGATCGCCGGCCCGATGACCAGGATGGCGATCTTGAGCTCCGATTGGGGAACCAGGGCGATGAACGGCAGGATGCAGCCGCCCAAGGTCATGGTGAGGCAGGGAAATACCGCACGCGCCGTGCGACTCGACGCCCCGTTGGTCATCAGGCGTTGCGAAGTCCAGCCGCCGGCCAGCACGACGACCATGCCGGCGAGCCAGGGCAGCACGCTGAGATCGCCGCCGACCAGCTGACTGTAGCCCAGGCCGTCCACCAGGTAGGACGTGAACCAGGTGAGGCCGAGCGACAGGCCCCAGTAGCTGGCGAAGCCGACGCAACAGACGGCGACGATGCTCGGGCAGAGCAGCAGGTCACGATAGGTCAGCCGCACGACAGGTGACGGCGCTTCCGCCTGATCGGGAACCCATTCGCCGCGGGTGTCGTCGACCAGGATCCCTTCGCGACCGAACATCGCCCACAAGACGGCCCACGCGAGGCCGGCAATCCCGAGCGCGCCGAACGCCCAGTGCCAGGAATGATTGACGATGATCCAGTTCAGGATCGGCACGGCGCCGATGACGCCGATCGACGAGCCCTGCGCCACGACTGCCGTCGGCAGGCCGCGCAGCTGGTCGGGAAACCATTTGTAGACGGCGTGCATGGCCACCGGATAGGCGGGGCCCTCGGCGACGCCGAGCAGGATGCGGCTGGCCAGCAGGACCTCGAACGTCACTGCGCCCAACATGGGGAACTGGACCGCCGACCACAGGACGGCCATGGCGAGCAGTGCATGGCGCGCCTGGATGCGATTGGTGACAAAGCCCACGAGCACGGCCGAGACGGGGAAGAGAAGGAAGAAGGCCGAGCCGAGCAGGCCGAATTGCTCGGGCGTCATCTTCAGCTCGTCCATCATCGGCTTGGCGCTGAGGCCGACCACCGCCTTGTCCGCGAAGTTGATGAGCATGAAGAGGAAGATCAGGGCGGTCACACCCCAGGCCCCGGGCAGGGGTCGCTTATCGGTCACGCGCAGTTTCCTTATGCTTCGCCTCCCCCGAAGACGGGGCTACGGAGTGGACACATCTCATTTCATGCTCCTCTCCCCCGCTAGGGGGAGAGGTTGGGTGAGGGGGTTGCAGGTGATTTACCAGCCTTCGAAGCCCCCTCACCTAGCCTCTCCCCCTAGCGGGGGAGAGGAACATGAGATGTGTCCACTCCGTAGCCGAAGACGGGGGAGGGGAAGATACAAAAAAGGGCGCCCGCGGGCGCCCTTTTCGCGTCAGTGCAACAATGCTCAGCCCTTCACGAACGGGCACTTGCCGTCCTTGAGGGGACGGAAAGCCTGGTCTCCCGGCACAGTGGAGATCAGCTTGTAGATATCGTCCTTGCTCTTCGACTCGGAGGGCGACTTGACCTCGAACAGGTACATGTCGCGCACCAGGCGGCCGTCCTCGCGCAGCGTGCCGTTCTTGGTCATGACGTCGTTGACCGGCAGCTCGCGCATCTTGGCCATGACAGGCTTGGCGTCGTCGGTGCCCGCCGCCTGCACCGCCTTGAGGTAGTGCAACGTCGAGCTGTAGACGCCGGCCGTCAGCATGCTCGGCAGCCGGTCCTTCTTGGCGCGATAGCGCTTGGTCCAGGCGCGCGTTTCGTCGTTGAGGTCCCAGTAGAACGACTCGGTCAGCACCAACCCCTGGGCGACCGGCAGGGTGAGCGACTGCACGTCGGTGGCAAAGACCAGGAGGCCCGCCAGCTTCTGACCGCCCTTGACGATACCGAACTCACCTGCCTGCTTGATCGAGTTGATCGTGTCCTGGCCGGCATTGGCGAGGCCGATCACCTTGGCCTTGGACGACTGCGCCTGCAGCAGGAAGGAGGAGAAGTCCTGCGTGCTGAGCGGATGCTTGACGCCACCCAGCACCTTGCCACCGGCCGCCTTGACCACCGCGGTGACGTCGCGTTCCAGGGCATGGCCGAACGCATAGTCGGCGGTCAGGAAGAACCAGGAATCGCCGCCCGACTTCACCAGGGCCGAACCAGTGACCTGGGCGAGGGCATAGGTGTCATAGACCCAGTGTGCGCCGGTCTCGGAACAGGCAGGACCCGTCAGGTCGGCCGAGGCCGCCCCGGTGTTGATGTCGATCAGGCCCTTTTCCTGCGAGATCTTGCGCACCGCCAAGGCGACCGACGAGGTGCCGAGGCCGGTGATCATCTTGACGCCGTCAACGTCGTACCAGCGGCGCGCAATCTGGGCACCGACGTCGGGCTTGGTCTGATGGTCGGCCGACAAGATCTCGACCGGGCGTCCAAGCACTTTGCCGCCGACATCCTCGACCGCCATCTGCATGGCCTCGACCTCACCCGCGGTGAGGTCGCCATAGACGCCGGAGAAGCCCTCCATCACGCCAATCTTCAGCGGGGCTGGGGCCTGCGCCTGGGCGACTGCGATCAGTCCCAGGGCCGTCAGGCCGATGACGGCCGCACTCGCGCCGATATAACGAATAGAACTTGGAAAACTCATACCCATCCTCCCAAAAAGCAGCTTCCCCGTGAGGCGCGAAATCTAACGACCGGTCGGGCCATGCGCCAGTGCTGGACAGCAGCGTCCGGCTTCGCTTAATTCGCCAATCCAGGGGGATGGATGGCGCAACAAGAAATAATCCTCGAGGCGCGGGGTCTGACGAAAGAGTTCAAGGGCTTTGTCGCGGTCAAGAATGTCGATCTGCGCGTAAGACGGCACACGATCCATGCATTGATCGGGCCGAATGGCGCAGGCAAGACCACCTGCTTCAATCTGCTCACCCATTTTCTCACGCCGACGTCGGGTCAGATCCATTTCAATGGCCGCAACATCACCGGCAGCTCGCCTGCGGCGATCGCGCGCATGGGGCTCGCTCGGTCATTCCAGATCTCGGCGGTCTTTCCGCACCTGACAGTGCTGGAAAATGTTCGTGTCGCCCTTCAGCGCAGGCTTGGAAATTCCTTTCATTTCTGGCGCTCCGAGAGGGTGCTGAGCCGGCTCGATGCGCGCGCCCTCGAACTGGTCGGCGCGGTCGGGCTTGCGAGCTTCGCCCAATTGCCGGCGGTCGAGCTGCCCTACGGTCGCAAGCGTGCGCTCGAGATCGCCACGACCTTGGCGCTCGAGCCCGAGATGATGCTGCTCGACGAGCCGATGGCCGGTCTCGGCCAGGAGGACATCAAGCGCATTGCCGCCCTGATCCGGTCGGTCGCCAAGGATCGCACCGTGCTGATGGTCGAGCACAACATGTCCGTGGTCGCCGACCTGTCGGACACCATCACCGTGCTGGCGCGCGGCGAGGTCCTGGCCGAGGGTCCCTACGCCACGGTGTCGACCGACCCGGCCGTCGTCGAAGCCTATGTCGGAACTGGTCATGGCTGAGACATTGCTCAAGGTCGACGCGCTGCAGGCCTGGTACGGCGAGTCCCACATCTTGCACGGTGTGCAGTTCGAAATTGCGCGTGGCGAACTGGTGACTCTGCTCGGCCGCAACGGCGCGGGCAAGACGACGACACTGAAGTCGGTCATGGGCATCGTCGAGAAGCGCACCGGCTCGGTGACGTTCGACGGCCGCGAGACGGTAGGGCAGCCGTCCGACCAGATAGCGCGGCTGGGTCTCGCCTATTGTCCGGAGGAGCGCGGCATCTTCGCGAGCCTCAATGTCGAGGAGAACCTGCTGCTGCCCCCCGTCGTCCGGCCGGGCGGGATGAGCCTCGCCGAGATCTATCAGCTCTTTCCCAACCTGCTGGAGCGGCGGCGCAGCCAGGGCACCAAGCTGTCGGGCGGCGAGCAGCAGATGCTGGCGATCGGCCGCATCCTGCGCACCGGCGCAAGCCTGCTGCTGCTTGACGAGCCGACCGAGGGGCTGGCACCGGTCATCGTGCAGCGCATCGGCGAGATCATCCGTCAGCTCAAGACCCGCGGTTTCACCATCCTGCTGGTCGAGCAGAATTTTCACTTCGCGGCCACCGTGGCCGATCGCCATTACGTGATGGAGGACGGCCGCGTGGTCGACATGATCGCCTCGGCCGATGTTCAGCAGAACATCGGCAAGCTGCAGGCCTATCTCGGAGTCTAGGAATGGCACAGGTAGCCCTCGGCCTCGTCAACGGGGCCTTCTACGCCATGCTGAGCCTGGGCCTCGCCGTGATCTTCGGCATGCTGAACGTCATCAACTTCACGCATGGCGCACAGTTCATGATGGGTGCGTTTGCGGCCTGGCTGCTGCTCGGCCTCCTGGGCGTCCCGTTCTGGGTGTCGCTGATCCTGGCGCCGATCATCGTCGGCCTGTTCGGCGTGGTGCTCGAGAAGCTGCTGCTGAAGCGCATCTATCACCTCGATCACCTCTACGGCTTCCTGCTGACCTTCGGGCTCGCCCTGATCATCGAGGGGATGTTCCAGTGGAAATGGGGCTCCTCGGGCGCGCCCTATCCGGCGCCGATCACCGGTGGCACCGATCTCGGCTTCATGATCATGCCGAGCTACCGGCTGTTCGTCGTCGTGGCGGCGCTCGTTATCTGTCTCGCGACCTGGTACGGCATCGAGCGCACCAAGCTCGGCGCCTATCTGCGCGCGGCCACCGAGAACCCGACCCTGGTGCGCGCCTTCGGCATCAACGTCCCGCGCCTGATCACGCTTACCTACGGGCTGGGCGTCGCGCTCGCAGCGCTGGCCGGCGTGCTGGCGGCGCCGATCCAGCAGGTGTCGGCGCTGATGGGCACCAACCTCGTGCTGGTCGTGTTCGCGGTGGTGGTGATCGGCGGCATGGGCTCGATCATGGGCTCGATCGTCACCGGTTTCGGGCTCGGTCTGATCGAGGGATTGACCAAGGTGTATTATCCGCCCGCCGCAAACACGGTGATCTTCGTCGTCATGGCAATCGTGCTGCTGGTCAAGCCGGCAGGCCTGTTCGGGCAGACCAGATGAACGGCCAGCGCACCGTCTTCGCCATCGTCATCGCCATCCTGGCGCTGGCGGCGCCGTGGGTCGCCTACCCGGTATTCCTGATGACGGCGCTTTGCTTCGCGCTGTTCGCCTGCGCCTTCAACCTGCTGCTGGGCTATGTCGGCCTGATGAGCTTTGGCCACGCCATGTTCTTCGGCACGGCGGGCTACTTCTACGGTCACGTGGTCAAGGCATGGGGCCTGCCGCCCGAGCTGGGGCTGATCGCCGGCGTTGGCGGAGCGGCGGCGCTGGGGCTGGTCACCGGCGCGCTGGCGATCCGCCGCCAGGGCATCTACTTCGCCATGATCACCTTGGCCTTCGCCCAGATGATCTATTTCTTCTGCGTGCAGGCTCCATTCACCGGCGGCGAGGACGGGTTGCAGGGCATCCCGCGCCAGGCTCTGCTGGGCGGGCTGATCCCGACCAAGGACGATCGCGTTCTGTACTACGTGGTGCTGGCCATCTTCCTGTTCGGCTATGGCGCCATCTACCGCTTCATCCATTCGCCGTTCGGCCAGATCCTGAAGGCGATCCGGGACAACGAGCAGCGCGCCGTGTCGCTCGGGTACGAAGCCGACCGCTACAAGCTGCTGGCCTTCGTGCTGTCCGCCGCCCTGGCGGGCCTGGCAGGTGCCACCAAGGCAATGGTGCTGCAATTCGCCACCCTCACCGATGTGAGCGCGGCCATGTCGGGCGAAGTCGTGCTGATGGCGCTGGTCGGCGGTCTTGGGACGATCATCGGCCCGGTTGTCGGCGCCTTCGTCATCATCACCATGCAGAACTACCTCGCCTCGGCCGGCGAGTTCGTGCTGGTGATCCAGGGCGCCATCTTCGTGGTCATCGTCATCGCCTTTCGCAAGGGCCTGGTCGGCGAGCTTGCCGACTGGTGGCGGCGGCGCACGGCGCCGCCGGCCGACACTGGCCATCCGTAGAGGGATCCGACCTGCTATAGCTCTATCGGCGGCATCTGGTTCCACGGGCGGGGACGGTTAATGGCGGCAGGGCGTAGGCGTTTCTTGAGACGGGCTGTTCCCCTGGTGGGTCTCGCCGCGGCCCTTGGCGTCACCTTGGCCGCGGGGCCGGCGACATCGTCCGGCGTCCTGGGCGCGGTGCTCTCGCTGGCGGGGCTTGGCGTTCTGGTGGCGGTGGTGTTCGCCGCCGTTCACCATGCCGATGTCATCGCCCACCGCACCGGCGAGCCCTACGGCACCCTGGTGCTGACCGTGGCCGTGACCGTCATCGAGGTGGCGCTGATCCTGTCGATCATGCTGGCCGGAAAGGGCCAGCCCAGCCTCGCCCGCGAGACCGTCTATGCCGTCATCATGGTGGTGTGCAACGGCGTCGTCGGATTGTGCCTGGTCGTGGGAGGACTGCGCTACGGGGAGCAGGGGTTTCGCGTAACCGGCATCAATTCCTACCTGGTCGTGCTGATGCCGCTCGCCACCCTGACCTTGATCCTGCCGAGCTACACCACATCGGCGCCGGGTGCCTACTATTCGAATTCCCAGCTCGGCTTCGTCAGCCTGGCGACCCTGGCGCTCTACGCCGTGTTCCTCTACGTCCAGACGGTGCGTCATCGAGACTACTTCCTGTCTGATCTCGGTGACGGGGACGAGGACCACGGCACGCCGCCAGGGCCGCGCCAAGTCTGGGAGAGCGTCGTCCTGCTGGTGGTCGGACTGGCTGCCGTGGTGCTCCTCGCCAAGGGTGTGGCGGGGTCGATCGAGACGATGGTCCTCGACCTCGGCGCGCCGACCGAGGCCGTCGGCTTGCTGGTCGCTCTCCTGGTTCTCCTGCCCGAAACGGTGGCGGCCTTGCGCTCGGCTCGTCGTAACGAGCTGCAGAAGAGCCTCAATCTCGCGCTCGGCTCCTCGCTGGCCACCATCGGCCTCACCATTCCCGCCGTCAGCCTGCTTGCAATCGTGCTGAAGCAACCGCTCGAGCTCGGCATCGATCAGCACGACACGGCGATGCTGGTGCTCACCTTCGGCGTCAGCCTGGTCACCTTCGTCGGCGGACGCACCAACATCCTGCCGGGCTTCGTGCATCTCGTGCTGTTCGCCATCTTCGTCTTCATGATATTCGTTCCGTAAAGGGGGAAATCGCCATGACCGACTCGTCCGCCGCGCTCGATGACACCATCCTGGCCGAGCTGCGCAAGATCGACACGCCGACCATCACCAATGTGGTGGCCACCTACCCCAAGAATCCGCTGTGCCTCGGCCTCTACAATCCGTGGACCGAGAACTGGTACACCGACACCTCGATCCGCTGCATCTATCCCGAGATGGGGCCGGTCGTCGGTTACGCCGTGACCTGCGTCTATGGCCTGCCCGATCCCAACTTCAGCGGCCGGCTGTCCTTCATGAACGTGATCGACGCACTCGATTCGATGAAGAAGCCGACCGTCCTGGTGATCCAGCAGAAATGGCCGCCCGAGATTCACGCCAAGGCGGGCTTGGCGGGCGAGATGATGGTGAGCTCGATGATGGCCGTGGGCTGCGTCGGTCTCCTGTCGAACGGCCCGTCGCGCGACGTCGATGCCATCCGCAAGCTGCGCTTCCAGCTCCTGCTCGGCGGCGTGACCGCCGGGCACGGTGAGATGGCCGTCCAGGCGGTGAACGTGCCGGTCTCGGTCGGTGGCATGGACGTCGCCCCCGGCGATCTCATCCACATGGACGAGAACGGCGCGGTGAAATTCCCGCCGGTTCATGCGCCGGCGGTGGTGAAGAACGCGCGCGCCATGCTCGACGACGAGGCGGCGCGGCTCGTCCTCCTGCGCAAGGCCCGCACGGCGGCCGAGGTACGGGCGGCGTCGTCAGGCGGGGCCTACACGCCGCCGAAGAAGGGGTAGAGCGATTTCCGATTTGATGGAACCGCTTGCGGTTCCATCAAATCGGAAATGCGCGGACTGGCGATGGTTGTCACAATCAGCACATTCCGTTCGGCTGTTCCAGCCGAACGGAATGTGCCCTAGCGGACCGGCATGCCGGCAGATCAGACGCCGGCGAGTGTCCGCCCGGCGCGTTTCGGGCTGGCGGCCAAGCTGTTCGCCGTCCTGCTGCTGCTCGGCGCTGTCGGCGTGCTGATCACCGGCGTGCTGGGTTATCTGCGGGCACGCGAGGCTCTGCAGGAGACGATCCTCAATCATATGACGGCGATGCGCGAGACCAAGGCGCATCAGATCGAGACCTACTTCCAAAGCCTTCGCCGAGAGATGCGCGTGCTCGCGCGCACCAGGATGGCAATCGACTCGATGCGCGCCTTTCGCGAGGCCGCCGAGGAGCTCGATCGCATGCCGGTGCCCGAGGGTGTGCGCGAGCGGGTCGATGGCTGGTACGAGCAGCAGTATGTGCCGATGGTGCGCCATCTGGTCGGCAATGAAATGCCGGTCAAGGAGTTCCTGCCGGTCGGATCGGCGCCCTATTTCCTGCAGGACTGGTATATCGTCAGCAATCCGTATCCGCCGCTGCGTCGCAAGCTGCTCGACAACGCCGGCGATGGCAGCGCCTACAGCCGGGTCCATGCCGTCTATCACCCGGTGATGCGCACTGCCGCGACGACCCTTGGTTTCGCCGACTTCATGATGGTCGACCACAAGAGCCGCCGGGTCATCTACTCGGTCGAGAAGGAACCGGATTTCGGCATCTCGCTGATCGCCAAGCCCTACGTCCATTCCAACGTGGCGGCAGCCGCGGCGCGCTGCGCGGAGGCACCCAATCCCGAGGCGACGTGCCTGGAGGATTTCGTCGAATATCTGCCGTCCGACGGCAGGCCGATGGCCTTCATGGCGGCGCCGATCATCGACCAGGGTGTCGTGACGGGCGTTCTGGTGGCGCAGCTTTCGATTGACGAGCTCGACAACATCGTCACCAGCGGCAAGCGCTGGAGCCATGAAGGCCTGGGGGGCACCGGCGAGGCCTATCTCGTCGGGCCGGATTATCTCTTGCGCTCCTCGCCGCGCCTGTTCTTCGAAAATCGTGACGAATATTTCGCCAACCTGGAAAAGCTCCCGGGATCGGCCAAGGGTATCGCCGACATCCGCAAGTTCGGCACACCCATCCTCAATCAGCGGGTCGATACCAAGGCGACGCGCAGCGCGCTGGGAGGGCTCGAAGGCACAGGCGAGATCGTGGGCTACCGCGGTGTCGATACCTTGGCCTCCTGGGGACCCGTGCAGGTATCGGGTGTTCAATGGGCGCTGGTCGCCAAGGTCGATTCGTCGGAGGCATTTGCGCCTATCCGTCGGCTGGAACGCGAGCTCACGATCGTGGGTGCCGGGGCCTTGCTGGTGGTGATCATCATCGCCGCCTGGCTGTCGCGTTCCCTGCTCGGTCCCCTCCAGGAGCTCACCGCGGGTGTCCGGCGCTTTGCGGCGGGAGACTACGGCGCCAAGGTCGCAGTGCGCGCGCGCGACGAGATCGGCCAGCTCTGTCTCGCCTTCAACGGCATGGTCGACGAGCTGCGCGAGAAGAACCGCGTCATCGAGGCCAAGAATCGCGAGGTCGAAGAGCTGCTGCTGAACGTCCTGCCGGCGCCGATCGCCAACCGGCTGCGCGGGGGCGAGCAGAGCATTGCCGACGGTTTCGCCGAGGTCACGGTCGCCTTCGCCGACCTGGTGGGCTTCACCGAGCTGTCGGCCCAGATGCCGCCCACCAAGGTCGTCGCCTTGCTGAACGGGCTGTTCAGCCGCTTCGACGAGGCGGCGCACGAGCTCGGCATCGAGAAGATCAAGACGGTGGGCGATGCCTACATGGCAGTGTGCGGCCTGCCCGTGCCGGTGCCCGACCACGCCTCCCGGATGGTGCGCATGGCGATTCGCATGGTCCACATCACGCGCGAGCATGCTCTCGAGCACCGTGTCTCGATGAGACTTCGGGTCGGCATCAACAGCGGTCCGGTTGTCGCGGGCGTGATTGGCAAGAGCAAGTACATCTACGACCTTTGGGGCGACACGGTGAACCTGGCGAGCCGCATGGAAGCCGGCGGCCTGCCCGACATGATCCAGGTGACCCGACCCGTCTACGAACGGCTCAAGGACGAGTTCGTGTTCGAGGCCCGCGGCTCGATCGAGGTGAAGGGCAAGGGCAACGTCGAGGCGTGGGTGCTGAGGCTGTAGAGCGATTCTCGATTTGATGGAACCGCTCGCGGTTCCATCAAATCGAGAATGCGCGCATGGGGAATCGCTGTTGCAGCAGGAACAATCCGTTTGGCTGTACCAGCCGAACGGATTGTGGTCCGGTGCCGGGCCTCGCTACTTGCTCATCTTGTCATAGGCGAGGCCGAAGCCCAGTAGCGGCACGTCGATGTTGATCGTGCGCTTGTTGGTGTCCTGGATCGTGATCTTGAGCAGCGTGCCGCCGCGCAGCGCGGCGAGCAGAGGGTCCTTCAGCGGCACGTTCACGATGCAACCGACGTTTGTGCAGGTCTGCACCGGGTAGCGCTCGACCGCTCCATTGTCGATCTTGATCTGGACCGGCTCCACCAGGCTGATGCCGAGCGGGAGCTGGATGGTGAGGACCGGCGACTTGGTGTCGGATGGTATCCGCGCCGACACCACGACGACGACCTGCTTGTCGTCGCGATTGATCATCTGCTGGATGGCCCGGCAATCGAGGGTCTTGCCGTCGCCCCCGCAATCGACCCGCCAGGCCGCGACATTGTCCTGGGCCCATGCGACCGGCGGCAGCCAGGCCAACGCGACGCCCGTCAGGAGGGCGAAAAGGGCCACACGGCCATGGATCGAGTTGCGCCGCACCATTCGCTCAGTTCCTCATCAAGCTTGCATCCAATCCGGCGTGAAAATCCCGGACTTCCGGCGGCCTGGCAAGAGGGCGTGCAATCGGCGCCACGGAACGCCCCGAGGGCGATGAAGATGCAGGGCTGTGCAACAATTTATTTGCACGATAACAGCATATTGTTATCGTTGTCGATCAGCCGGTTGGCTGGGGGTGGGACGAGCAAAAGGGGGACGACCATGGTTGCTTATTCGCCGATCGCGAATTCTAGCTATATGGACTTCACGGGCTATCGGCTGACGAACGAGAACAACGTCGAAGTCGCTTACAATATGTCGGACGTCCATGCGACGGATGCGCCGAAGATCAACGTCGCCGTTGTCCTCGACCGCAAGGCTGATCCGTCAATGCTGCTGGCGGAGGATTGGGGAACTCGACAGAAAACCCTGACTGAACTGAACCAGTCGGGCACGCTGGGCACGGCCTACGGTGCTGACGCCAAGAACTATGCCGATGTCTTGAAAGGGCTGCAGGATCTTGGCCTGACGATCCTCGATAGCTCGAACAGCAACTACGTTACGTCCGCGGAGTCGCGCACCATTTGGGTTCAGCTCGACACCAAGGACCAGTTCAATACCCTGTTCCACACCGATCCCTATACGTCGAATCAGGCCTTCACATTCTGGAAGGGCAATCTGTCATTGCCCCTCGAGTGGCACGTCAGGGGCTTATGGTTCGATACCGAGAACTACCCCGACGCGACGAACCTGGCCGGCAACGCGTCGACGGCATTGACCGATGGCGCCCAGGGGATCGGCAACAGCGCGACCGACTATGCAAATCGGACGTCCGCGACCCTCGCCACTCTGTACAACTATCCCTTGAGCGGACTGTCGGTGCAGACCGGCACAATCGGCCTGATCGAGCCGGGAATCGGCTCGGCCCTTCCAGGGGACGCCACGGGCACCGCTTTTGCAAGTCGGCTCGCCCAGTTCCTGGCCGGTATCGGGATCACCGCCAATCCAACAGTCGTCGTACAGGGCATAAGCGGACAGACTTACAACGACGACGGCAGTGAACGCGCCCTCGACGTGGGTGTCGTCTCGGCGGCAAATCCGCTCAGCCCGATCTACCTGTTCAATGGGTCGGGCGCGACGAAAGCCACTGGCTACGCCCATTCGACGGTATTCACCGCCATACAGAGTTCCATCTGGAGCGGCGTGAACGCGCCCTCGGTCGTCTCCAATTCCTTCAGCGACGGCGAGATCATGTCACCGAATTCGCCGTTCGCCTGGGCCTTTGCCCAGCTCTACGTCGACGGCGCGCTGCGCATGATCTCGAATTTCAACGCGCTGGGCGACGGCGGCTCGGGCAACGCGACGGCCAACGGGTTGACCAACCTGACGTACAGCAACACGAGCAGCTACGCCGTGCAGGTGAGCGGCACCTCGCTCTCGGGCCTTAACGCGGCGCTGAGCGACAATACGCTAGCGACAACGGTCGTAGCCCCGGCATTGGCGGGCGATCCGGCGACGCTGTGGCAACTCATTGCCGGCGGCCTCACCACCATGCCGAGCAAAGGCGCCAACATATTGAACTTCGTCGAGACGGTGTGGAACAACTACACCGTGAGCGGCAAGACGATCAGCGGATACGGCACGACCGATTCAGGCGCCGGCGGCATCGATCCGACGCAGACCACACCTGACTACCAGACGGCATATGGACTGACCCCCACGACCGCAGACCCGCTTCACCAGCCGGGTCGCGGCACGCCCGATGTCACCGTCGCAGCTTCCGGCAACACGTCCTACGTCGTACCCAATGGCGATATGGTCGGAACTCAATCGGACGGCGGCACCAGCGCGGCGTCACCGATGTGGGCCTCGCTGGCTGTGCAATTCAACGTCATCTTCGCCGACCAGGGCCTGCCCCAACTCGGCTACATGAACGACCTGCTCTACATCGCCTCCGCGATCTCGCCTGGATCGTTCAACGACATCACGATGGGCAACGACACCTCCTCCTATCGGCCGGGCGGCGACTACAAGCTCGGCGACCGCGAGGTCACCCCGACGGGTTTCGGCTACACGGCCGGGCCGGACTACGACTACGCCTCGGGCCTCGGCTCGCCCAACGGCGTCCTGCTCGGCCGGGCCCTGACGCTGATCGGCCATGCCCAGACGGACTACGGGTCGAACCCGGGAGTGGTCGACTTCTCGAGCACGCTCAACCCGACCAGCGGTGCCGACCAGGTCCTGATGTTCCAGAGCACGGTGTCCGACGCCTCCACGGTCGCTGTGGTCCTGGGCTCGCAGGTCTTGGGGTTCTCGAGCGCCGCCTCGGCAACCTACGCCTGGACCAGTCGGATGGCCGAGCAGTCGCTGCAGTCGGACTTCGATTCCGCCTTGGTGACGCTGTTCGACCAGCAGGCCCAGGGCGCGACGGTGCAGGCGAATGTCGCCACCGGAAAGTCGATCAAGGTGGTGGTCGACTCCACGTACGGCGACTTGAAGCAGGGAACCCTGACCACCGATTTCGGCTTCGTGGACTTCATGGCCGGCAGTGACGGCACGGTCCGCGCGGCGCGGCCGGTGGCGGTGGCCGAGACCGTGGGCGCGCACGATGACCAGACGGCGATCATCAGGCTGCGCCAGGACGGCACGGACACCGTGTCGCTGACGTTCTTCCGCGTCGACGATCTGACGGGCAAGATCGCCGGGCTCAATCCGGGCGACACGGGCTACGCCGCCGCGGCGCAGGCGCGCGCCTATCAGGCTGGCGGCGGTGGGACCGCGATCGCTGGTCCTGGTTACGGCAACTTCGCGCAGACGACGCTGAAGAACGTCGACTCGGGCGACTTGATCGCCATGAAGCTCACCAACACGAGCACGGGCAACACGTTCTGGGCCTTCTCGCAAGCCAATGAGCAGGCGAACGGTCAGTTCGTTGGACATCTATGGAGCTACGGCGCCAACGTCTGGGGCTGGGAGGACCGCTTCGGCGGCGGCGACCATGACTTCAACGACCTCATCGTCGGGGTCGATTTCACTAGCGCCAGCGGCCACGCCTACCTTGCATAGGAATTGGTAGCCAGTCGGCGAGGCGACAGGTCGGTGTAAGTTCGCCGTGGCATCGTGCGGCTTGTTCGATGTCTACGAAGAAACCGAATTCTATGCCGAATGACGGATCGCGTATCGTCGTCACGCCCAGAATGATCGAGGCGGGGGCGGCGACGTTGGCACAGTGGCGGAATGGATCGGCGTACGATCTGGCGGCCGCGGTCTACCGCGCCATGGCGGAAGTCGCCCCGATGCGCCGGAGCGCAACGCCGCTGTCGGACGCCACCTTCCTCGAGGTGCTGCGGGTTCTCGGCCACTCCGCCCCCAAGGGCTGAGCGGCGTCGGTCAGAGCGGTCTCAGGGCGGTTCGCAACGTGTCGTTCGACACCTGCATCAGCCCGTCGAACGGCTGACCGAGCTCGAGGATCAGATAGACCGCCGCCGAGGCCGACAGCACGCACACACCGAGCACGATGGTGAGCGTGGTGTTCGGTTTGGCCGACATGCTGAAGGTCGTGAAGATGAAGGTGAGCCACAGCACCAGCACGATGACGAACGGATGGGCCACCGAATCGGGTGGCTGGGCGAACAGGGCGAGCCGCGTCTGGGCGATGTCGGCGGTGACGGCCAGCGCCCGCACTTGCAGTGACGACTGCACCGGATTCTGCGGCTGAAGCTGGCGCAGCAGGTAGGCGGCCGAGGTTTCGTGTGGTCCGCGCAGGTTGGTCGGCCGGCCGGCCATCTCGGCCTGCTCCTGCCAGATCGAATCGATCAGCGGGCCGATCTCGGCGCGCAGTTGCTTGCGGACCGGAGCGGCTTCCGGACCGTAATCTCGAAGGATCTCGTCGAGCTCGGTGATGTCTGCCGCCAGCCGGCTGACGAAGCTGCTGGTATGCTCGAACGAGGTTCGGGTCGCCGCGAACAACAGAGCCAGGACCACGGCAGTCAAGGTTCCGACCAGGGCGGTCGCCAGCCGGATGACCTCCTTCGAATCGCCGGTCAGATGCTGCTCCGGCAGCCTCGACCGCATCAGCGCACCTGCGATCGTGCCGGCCAGGATGAGCGCAAAGGCGATGCAGGCCATGACGATCGGGCTCACGGAACACCTCGAGAGCGAACGCGGGGCAAATCTTGTAGCGGCCGATAAATCGCGATTCAACCAGCCGCCGTTGTCAGGATCGGCGGTTGCCCGTCAGGTCCAATGCGCGAGGCGAAGCCGTGCCATCACGGCGGTTGCGCGACCGACCAAGGTGCCGGCACAAAAGGTGGCGAGCATGGCAGCGACATAGCGCAGCCCGTTGAGGTTAGGTGACTGGACGGCGCCGACGACGTCGAGGGCAACACACAGCACCACCACCACGGCGACCCAGAACAGGACGCGCTTGGTCGCCGGCCTCGCCTGGATGCGCGGTCGGTAGGCATCGAACTGGACGTGCATCGTGAGGCCGCGGGCAGCACCGGCGATCAACCCGACCAGCAGGGCGGCGCCGAATTGCCAGGATGGATGGTCTGCCGCGATCTGGATCAGCACGAGGCCAAAGGCGACCCCGCACGCCAGGAACGGCGGCACGAAAAGGCGCCAGACCGACATGTACGGCCGGCGGACCTCGCGCAGCGCCAGATAGGCACACCCCACGGCGGCAAGCGCCAGCATCAAGTGCACTATGTTGAGCTCAAAGATCATCCCAGGCGTCCCACTGTGGACCACCGCCCCCGGCGGCCCACCCCCAAAGCGCATGCATGCTTACTTCGGGCAGTTCCGCCAGTAAATTCTTATGGATCGTAAGTCTTGGCGTGCCACCCGATTTTGACTATATCCACCGCCCGTTTCGCGCACCTTACGAGAGGACGAGATGGACGACGCCGGCGCCTCCGCCAGCCAACCTGCTGACCAAGCCCAGTCCCAAAGCCATCCGTTTCAGGCGGAAGTTGCGGAACTTCTGAGTCTGATGGTGCATTCCGTCTACTCCGAAACGGACATCTTTCTACGTGAATTGATTTCCAACGGATCGGATGCCTGCGACAAACTGCGCTATGAGGCGATCGCCCGGCCGGACCTGCTGGCGGGAGCCGACACGTTCGCCATTCGAATTCGCCCCGACGGGGAAAAGGGCACCCTCACCATTGCCGACACCGGCATCGGCATGGACCGCCAGGAGCTCATCGACAATCTCGGCACCGTCGCGCGCTCCGGCACCAAGGCCTTCCTCAAGGGACTGGCCGAGGCCAAGGAAGGGACCGGCCTGATCGGCCAGTTCGGCGTCGGTTTCTACGCGGCCTTCATGGTCGCCGATCGCATCACGGTGACCAGTCGCCGCGCCGGGGCGAGCGAGGCCTGGGTGTGGACGTCGTCGGGCGGTGCCGGCTTCGAGATCGCACCCGCGAGTGAGGAGCAATCGGGCCGCGTGCCGCGCGGCACGGAGGTCGTGCTCCATCTCAAGGAAGACGCCAGGCGCTACCTCGAACCATTCGAGATCGAGCGGATCGTCAGGAGCTACTCCGACCATATCCTGTTCCCCATCGAGCTGGTCGACGACAAGGGCGAGCAGCGCCAGATCAATACCGCAAGCGCGCTGTGGCAGCGTCCGAAGTCGGAGCTCAAGGCCGAGGACTACACCCAGGCCTACCGCTCGCTCGCCATGGCATTCGACGAGCCGGCGCTCACGCTGCACTACAAGGTCGAGGGACGGCAATCCTACGCCGTCCTGCTGTTCGTCCCGACCACGCCGCCTTTCGATATGGCGGACCCGATCCGCAAGGGCCGCATAAAGCTCTATGTGCGGCGCGTCTTCATCACCGACGAGGCCGACCTGCTGCCGCCCTGGCTGCGCTTCGTGCGGGGCGTCGTCGACAGCGAGGATCTGCCGCTCAACATCTCGCGCGAGATGCTGCAGAACAATCCGCAGGTGACGCAGATCCGCAACGGTCTGACTGGCAGGGTGCTCGGCGAGCTCGAGAGCACGGCGTCGAAGGACCCCGAGACCTACGCCAAGATCTGGGAAGCCTTCGGCCCGGTTCTGAAGGAAGGCCTCTACGAGGACCAGGAGCGGCGCGGCCAGCTCCTTGCCCTGGCGCGCTTCTCCACCACGGCAGGGCCGGCGCTGCGCACCCTCGAAGCCTATGTCGCCGACCTCAAGCCCAACCAGACCGAGATCTATTATCTGGTCGGCGAGAGCGCGGAGCGGATCAAATCCAACCCAAAGCTCGAGGCGGCACGGGCGCGCGGCATCGAGGTTCTGCTGCTCGCCGATCCGATCGATGCCTTCTGGACGGTGATGCCGCAGGAGTTTGGCGGCAAGAAGCTCAAGTCGTTGAGCCAGGGCGATGTCGATTTCGGGCTGATCCCGTTGCTCGACCAGACGGCCGACAAGCCGAAGGGCGAGGACGAGCCGACGGATGACGCGGCCGTCATTGCCGCGGTGAAGGCTGTTCTCGGCGACCGGGTTTCCGACGTGCGCGCCTCGCAGCGCCTGACCGACAGCGCCGCCTGCCTGGTGGCGACCGCCCAGGGGCGGGATCGCGAGCTGGAGCGTCTCCTTGCACGCCAGAACCGAGGCAGCGTTGCCAAGCCGATTCTCGAGCTGAATATGGGCCACGAACTGGTCCGCGCGATGGCGACCGCGCAGGGCGCGAAACGCGAAGCGGAGGCGTCCGACATCGCCTTCCTCCTGCTCGATCAGGCGCACATCCTCGACGGCGAGATGCCGGCCGATCCGGCCGGCTTCGCCAGGCGTCTCAATGCGCTGGTCGTGCGCGGGCTGCGTGGCTAGCCAGAGTTTCCTCCCCCGATTACGGGGGAGGAATTTCATCAGCGCGCCAGGACAGTCCAGGTCGCGAGGTCGAAGCGGGCGCCTTCGCGCAGCAGGTAGTAGGGCTTGCCGTCGTGCATGGCGCCGTCGGTGATGGCGACGACGCTGGGGCCGATGACCGTGAACTGGCTGCCTTGCACCAGGATGGCCGTGCCTTCGTCGATGCCGATGCCCAGCAGCCCGGGATGGCGGCGGATGACCTGCGCGAGATCGGACTCGCGATGGCGTGCGACGATGTGCTGGTCGATTGCCACATTGCGCAGAAAGCCGAGCCCGCGCTGGTGGTTCGGGTCGACCATGATCTTGTTGCCGGAAGGCGCTCCGCGCACCAGGAACGAGCCCTGGATCGTGGCACCCGCGGAAGAGCCGGCAATCAGGCCGCCGCGGTCGAGCAGCGACCATAGCGCCTGCTCGGTACGGGTATTGCCGTAGGTCTCGGCGAGCCGCCATTGTCGGCCGCCATCGAACCACACCGCCGTGGCGCCGGTGAGAGGAGAGACGAAGGCATCGCTGTTGGCGACTGCCCGGTCGCGGGTGTGCAGAAGCGTGAAGCGGCCCTGGGCGCGGATGAAGTCCGGCACCCTGGGGCTCTGCAGCTCGTCGTCGCTTTGCGCGCTCGGGATCACCACCCAGCGTGCCTCGGCCCCTCCGGCATGGCGCCGGGCGGCGGAAATAACGGCGGGGCTGTTGGCGCCGCCGCCAATGACCAGCAATGTCCCCCTTGACGGGCCGGACGATCGCGGTTCGCTTGCAGCGCCGGGTCTGGCGGCGGGCAGGACGATCGCCAAGCCGAGCAGGCGACGCCGGTCGAGATGTCCAAAGGCGGACATGACCGCTTATCCTGGCTTCTTCACCGGATGAGCGCGCAATCCGGCCTCGTCGACCTCGACGCCCCAGCCCGGTCCCTTGGGCAGGATGTACTCGCCGTTCTCGAAGACCGGCGCGACGTTGACGATGTCGTCGCGCCAGGGCACGCCGTCGATGTCGATCTCCATGACGCGGAAGTTGGGCACCGCGGCGCAGAAATGCGCGCTGATGGCGCTGGCGAGATGGCCATAGAAATTATGGGGCGCGACATTGACCTCGTAGACGTCGGCCATCGCGGCGATCTTCAGGGATTCCGCGAAGCCGTTCCACACCACGTCGACGATCGCGGTGTCGAAGGCATATTCCTCGAAGTACGGCCGGAAGTCGCGGCGCTCGAGCAGCGTCTCGCCGGAGGCGATCGGGCAGGGCGCATCGCGGCGCAGCAGGGCGATCGATTTCGGGTCGTGGATGTCGAGCTCGAGCCAGGTCAGGCGGGAGGGGCCGACGGCCTCGGCAATGCGCCGGAATCCTTCGGTCCGGAAATGGAAGTTCGTGTCGAGCATGATGCCGACGTCCGGACCGCAGCCGGCGCGAAACGCCTCGACCGTCCGGGCGGCACTTCGGGCGATGAAGTCGTCCCAGTTGCGTTCGGGAAAGCCGCGGCCGACCACGAAGCCAGGCCGATAGGCGATCAGCTTGCCGTCGATCTCGAGCGCGATGTTGGTCTTGAGGCCGGTGAAGCCGCGCGCCTTCACCTCGGCACCGAGCCTGGTCATGTCTTCATAGGTGCGCACCGCCGGCGTGCCGATGATGTCGGGGTTGCGCAGGCGGTAGGACCCGCAATGCGACCAGTAGACCGGGATGCGATCGCGCAGCTTGCCGCCGAACAGCGCGTAGACCGGCACGCCGAGCGCCTTGCCCTTGATGTCGAGCAGCGCGTTCTCGATGGCGCCGATGGCCTGGCGGGCGATGCCGCCGCGAGACTGCACCGAGCGCGTGCCCAGCACGGCGTTCATCAGCTCGATCTGCATCGGGTCCATGCCGATGACGCTCGGCATCAGCACCTCGATCGCACCCGTCAACCCGGGGCTGCCGAAGCTTTCGTTGTACTCCGACCAGCCGACGATCCCTTCGTCCGTCGCGATCTTCAGGAACGAGAACGTCCGCCAGCCGGCGTCACACCGGAAAACCTCATATCCCTTGACCTTCATCGCATGCTCCGAATGACCTGCCCGAGAGTGGAGCATCGCCGAGGTCGAGACAACGCGAGGTGCAAAATTGTGGTCTGCTTGCCGGCTCGACCGTGTGTGCCGGTCGGCCTATCCTTTTTCGATCGGGGAAACGACTCATCGGATGGCCACAATGACGATCACGGTCAAGGCACGACATCCCGCCCTCGGCGCAGAGATTCGCGGGATCGATATGCGCCGGCCCATGGATGCAGAGACCTTGGGGTTGGTGAGCGAGACCTGGATGAAGCATCTGGTGCTGGTCTTTCCCGAGCAGCATGTCAGTGATCGCGAGCACGTCGCCTTCACTCGCCATTTCGGCGACGTCGAGATCTTTCACCAGACGTCGCTCCATCTGCGGTCGGAGAGGGTCGCTGAGATCTTCCTGGTGTCCAACGTCGACGAGGAAGGGCGCCTGATGCGCCCGTCGGAACCGTCACAGAAGCAGCTCTCGTCGTCGCAGCAATGGCACACCGACAGCAGCTACCGGCCCCTTCCGAGCATGGGCTCGCTGCTGCACGGCATCGAGATCAGCCGCACCGGTGGGATCACGCAGTTCATCAACATGTACATGGTCTACGACGATCTTCCCGAAAGCCTGCGCCGCCAGGTTGAGGGCCGCAAGGCGCGGCACGATTTCAGCATGTTGCACAGGGTCGTGGGGTCGACGCCGCCGACGGCAGAGGAGCAGGCGGCGATGCCGCCGGTGTGGCATCCGATGGTGCGGCGCCACCCTGTCACGGGGCGCAAGTCTCTCTACATCAGCTCGATCTACAATGACGCCATCGAGGGGATGGACGAGGCTGCGGCGTGCCGCCTGATCGCCGACCTCACCCAGTTCGCCGCCCAGCCGAAATACATGTACCGGCACGAATGGGAGCCGGACGACGTCCTGATGTGGGACAATCGCTGCACCGTCCATGCCGTCACGCCGCACGATCCCAATGAACGCCGCGTGATGCATCGCACGACCATCGTCGGCCGCGAGCCGGTGATGGCGGCCTGATCCGGGCGTAGGCCTCAGCTGCCGTCGACGCGGGAAAGGGCGGCGAGCGCCAGGTTGTAGGCCTGGCTGATGCCGACGAGGACGCTCTGCGGATCGGCCGTGACGGCATGCAGCAGCGCCGTCGCGTCGGCGCCGTCGTCGGCGGCCGTCCACGGGACGTGGAACTGCTCCTGGTCGTGGACGTAACTCAGGCTCACCGTCACCTTGCTCATCAAGGTCGTGATGTCCTGGAATTGCGCCGTGTTCTGGGCGCCGCTGATGATGCTGGTCAGCACGGTGCCCACGAACTGCCCCGCGGCCAGAGTCGCCTTGACCTGGTCCGTCCAATAGGCGAGTCCCGCCGCGTCGGCAGAACGATTGAACAGATTGTTGTACACGCCGTCGAGGAAGGCACCGATCTGCGCATCGCTCGCACCCTGCGGCTGGGCGAGGAAGGGGTAGAGGCCCTTCGCCTCGTTGCTGGCGCCGAACGAGCTCGCAATGTTGGCGAACACCGCGGCCGGGCTCTGGGTGGCCGCGCCGACGGCGAACTCGTGGACCCAGAACTCGAAGCCGAACGCGTCCGGGCCGCGTCCGAAGAAGGCCGTATAGGTGGCGGCTACCTGCTCCTCGGCTGTGAGCCTGGCGAGATCGAGTGTCGTGGTCGATCCTATCAACACTGGCGTGACGTAGATCAGCGCGTGCTCGTCGTTGGTGCTGCCGACGCCGGTCGCGCGATAGGTGAAGCTGTCGATGCCGAAGAAGCCGGGATCGGGCGTGTAGTCGAACCCGCCGTCGGCGGCGAGGGCGAGCGTGCCATGGCTCGTCCCGTTCAACAGGCTGGCCGTCAGGGGCACGGTGCTGGCGTCGTTGAACAGCACGCCGCTGGCGGCTCCGATATGCAGCGTCTGGCCCGGGAAATCCACGTAGGCGTCGTCGTGTGCCACCGGCGGCGGTGCCGGAAGACTGTCGTCGTTGACGATGGTCCCGATTGCACTCGCCGAGCCGATCGCCACGCCGGCCGATGGGTTGACGAGCGTCACGGCGAAGGTCTCGGTGGCCTCCTTCGCGACGTCGCCCAGGATTTCGATCGCCACGGTCTTCGAAGTCTCGCCCGGCGCGAACGTGACGCTGCCGGTGGGCAGCACGTTGCCCGAGAAATCCGACGATATCGCCGGATCCCCGCCGAAAACGGCGACAGCGTAGTCGACGCTATGGGCGACCGAGGTCTCGCCGCTCAAGGTGACGACGAACGTGAAGGGTGTCGTGCCGGCGTTCCCCTCGGCCTTGTTCGCCGACAGGGCGGCGATCGAGACCGATGCGTCGTCGTTCAGGATCGTTCCCGAGGCCGACACCGTACCGAGCATCAAGCCGGCCGAGGCGTTGGCCAGCGTCACGTCGAAGCCTTCGTTGAACTCGGCCGTGGTGTCGCCCGACGCCAGGATCGTCACCGTCTTCGTGGTCTCGCCGGCGCCAAAGGTCACCGTGCCGGCAGGCAGGGCGCCGCCGAAATCCGTGGCGTCGGCGGCATGCGCGCCGGAGCCCTTGACCGCCCAATCGACCGTCTGGCTCGTCACCCCGGCCTGGTCGAGCGACACCGTGAAAGTGAAGGCGGTCGTGCCGCCGTTGCCTTCCGCCTGTGTCGCCGCCTGGGCGACGATCGACACTTTCGAGCGATCGTCGTTCAGGATGGAGCCAGTGGCCGTCGCGGTGGCGAGAACGAGCGTGCCGGACGGATCGGACAGCGTGACCTCGAAGGTCTCGTCGGACTCGACCGCCGTGTCACCGGACACCATCACGGTCACGGTCTTGCTCGTCTCGCCGGGCGCCAAGGTCACGCTTCCCGCAGGCAAGGTGCCGCCGAAATCGGCAGCATCCGCCGGATGAGCGCCGGTCCCGGAGACGACCCAGTTGACCGTCGTCGAGAAGGCGCTGGGATCGTCCAGGGTCACGACGAACGTGAAGGGGGCAGGTCCGCTGTTGCCTTCGGCACGCGTCGCCGCGAGTGGCGCAATCGACACCGAGGCGCCGTCGTCGTTCAGAATGGTGCCGCTCGCCGTCGCGGTGCCGAGCGTCAGGCCGACCGACGCGTTCGACAAGGCCAGCGAGAACCCTTCGTCGAACTCGGCCGCCGAGTCGCCGGACACCGCTACGGTCACGACCTTGCTCGTCTCGCCCGCAGCGAAGGTCACGGTTCCGGCCGGCAAGGCGCCGCCGAAATCGGTGCCGTCGGCGGGATGCGGTCCCGATCCCGTCACGGACCAGGCGACGGTCTGGCTGGTGGGGCTCGCCTGCGCGAGGCTCACGGTGAAGGTGAACAGGGTCGTGCCGGCCTCATCGCCTTCCGGCTTGCTGGCCGACAGTGCCGCGACCGACACGACCACGCCGTCGTCGTTGCGGATCGTCCCAGCGGCCGTCGCCGTGCCGAGCACCAGGCCGGCCGAAGGGGTCGACAATGTCGCGACGAAGCCTTCGTCGGACTCGAAACCGGTGTCGCCCGACACCGCGACCGTCACGACCTTGCTGGTTTCGCCGGCCGCGAAGGTGACCGTGCCGGACGGCAGCGATCCGCCGAAATCCGCCGCATCAGCCGGATGCGCTCCCGATCCGGAAATGGCCCAGCTGATCGCCTGGCTGGCCACGCCGGCCTGATCGAGGCTTACCGTGAAGGTGAAGGATGTGGTGCCGCTGTTGCCTTCGAGCTTGTCGGCCGACAGGGCCGCGATCGACACGACGGACGCATCGTCGTTCACGATCGTCCCGCTCGCCGACGCCGTTCCCAGGGCAAGGCCTGCCGAGGCGTTCGACAAGGTGACCGTAAAGCCCTCGTCGAGCTCGACCGTGCCGTCGCCCGCGACCGACACGGTCACCGTCGTGGATGTCTCTCCGGCGGCGAAGGTCACGACTCCGGAGGGCAGGGCGCCGCCGAAGTCCGCCGCGTTCGCCGCTTGCGGCCCGGAACCTGTCGTGGACCACACCACCGATTGGTTGGCCGTATCCGCCTTGTCGAGGCTTACCGTGAAGGTGAAGGACGTGGTGCCGCTGTTGCCTTCCGCTTTGACGGCCGACAGGGCCGCGATCGAGACCAGCGCGGTGTCGTCGTTCTGGATGTGGCCGTTCGCTGTCGACGTGCCGAGGGTCAGGCCGGGCGATGCATTGCTCAGAATGACCGCGAAATCCTCGTCGAACTCGACAGCCGTGTCGCCCGACACGCCGATCGTCACCGTCTTGCTGGTTTCGCCGGCGGCGAAAGAGACCGTTCCCGAGGGGAGCTGGCCGCCGAAATCGGCCGCATCGGCGGCATGCGCACCGGCGCCCACCACCGACCAATCGACGACCTGGCCGGTCACGCCGGCCTGAGCAAGGCTCACGGTGAAGGTGAAGGACGTGGTGCCGTTGTTGCCTTCGGGCCGGTTGGCCGACAGCGGGGCGATCGACACGACCGTCCCGTCGTCATTGACGATCGTTGCGCCGGCCGACGCCGTGCCGAGGGCAAGGCCCGACGAAGCGTTGGCCAACGTGACCGTGAAGCCCTCGTCGAATTCGACGGTGGTGTCTCCGGTCACCACCACCGACACGACCTTGCTGGTCTCGCCCGCGGCAAAGCTCAGCGTGCCCGACGGCAGGCTGCCGCCGAAATCGGCGGCATTGGCGCCATGGGCGCCTGAGCCGGCAACCGACCAGTCGACGGTCTGGGCGCTGAGGCTGGCCTGGTCGAGGCTCACCGTGAAAACGAACGACGTGGTGCCGCTGTCACCTTCCGGCCTGCTCGCCGCCGCCGCGATGGAGGCGGTCGGCTTGTCGTCGTTCAGGATCGATCCTGCCGCCGAGATCGTGCCGAGCACCAACGCCGCCGACGGGTTGGCCAGCGTGACGACAAAGCCTTCGTCGAATTCGACGGTGGAGTCCGCGGAGACCAGCACCGTGACGGTCTTGCTGGTTTCGCCCGCGGCGAAGGTCGCGCTGCCGGAGGGCAGGATGCCACCGAAGTCGGCCGCGCTCGCGGCATGGCCGCCGGTGCCGGCAACGGACCAGTCGACGCTCTGAGCGCTCACTCCCGCCTGGTCGAGCGACACCGTGAAGGTGAAGGCCGTCGTGCCGCCTCCACTTCCCTCCGCCTTCACGGCGGAGGCGGCAGCGATCGACACCACCGAGACGTCGTCGTTCGTGATCGTGCCGCTGGCGGTCTCCACGCCGATGGAAATCCCCGCTGAGGGGTTGGACAGGGTGACGGCAAACGTTTCGTCGAACTCGACCGCCGCGTCGCCGCTCACCAGCACAGTGATGGTCTGGACCTGCTCACCGCCAGGGCTGAAGGTCGCCGTTCCCGCCGGCAGCGTGCCGCCGAAGTCGGCGGCATTGGCGGGATGGTCGCCCGACCCGCTCACCGCCCAGTCGACCGTGACGCCGGCGATGTCCAGGACATGATTGAGCGACACCGTGAAAGTGAAGAGGGCGGTACCGCTGTTGCCCTCGATCTTCACCGCCGAAAGGTCGGCGATCGAGGCGATCAGGCCGTCGTCGTTGATGATCGTGCTCGCAGCCGTCGCCGTGCCGAGCACCAGCCTGGACGACGGTTGCGCCAGCACGACCGCGAACCCTTCGTTGACCTCGAGCGCCGTGTCGCCCGACACGTCGATGGTCACGGTCTTGGTCGTCTCGCCCGGCGCAAACGTCACGAATCCACTGGGCAGCGTGCCACCGAAATCGGCCGCGTTGGCCGGATGAGCGCCGGAGCCGACGACCGACCAGGCGACCGACTGACCGACGACGCCAGCCTGGTCGAGGCTTACCGTGAAGGTGAAGGGCGTCGTGCCGCTGTCGCCTTCGGCCTGGCTCGCCGCGTCGGCTGTGATCGACACGACCGAACGATCGTCATTCTGGATCGAGCCGCTGGCCGACGAGGTACCCAGGACGAGGCCGGACGAGAGGCCCGACAGGGCGACCGTGAAGCCTTCGTCGAACTCGACCGTGGCGTCGCCCGACACGGTCACCGTCACGATCTTGCTGGTCTCGCCGGCGGCGAAGGTCACGCTGCCGGACGGCAGGGCGCCACCGAAATCCGCCGAATCGGCGGCATGAGCGCCCGAACCCGTGACGGTCCAGTTCACGCTCTGGCTCGCGACGCCGGCCTGATCGAGGCTCACCGTGAAGGTGTAGGTCGTGGTGCCGCTGTCGCCTTCGGGCTTGGCCGCCGACTGTGCCGCGATCGACACGCTCGAGCGATCGTCGTTCTGAATGGTCCCGCTTGCCGTCGACGTTCCGAGACTAAGGCCGGAGGAGGCGTTCGACAGCGTGACGGTGAACTGCTCGTCGAACTCGACGGTCTGATCTGCCGCCACCAGGACCGTCACGGTCTTGCTGGTCTCGCCGGCGGCGAAAGTCACCGTGCCTGACGGCAGAGCGCCACCAAAGTCTGCGCCGTTGGCGGCGTGCGAGCCCGAGCCCGTCACCGCCCAATCCACCGACTGGGCGTTCGGATTTACGGCAGCCTGATCGAGGCTGACGGTGAAGGTGAAGGATGTCGTTCCGCTGTTGCCTTCGGGCTTCGACGCCGAGAGCGCGGCGATCGACACCGTCGGGACATCGTCGTTCTGAATCGTCCCGCTCGCCGAGGACGTGCCCAGCGTCAGCCCCGACGACAGGGCCGTCAGGCCGACCGCAAAACCTTCGTCGAACTCGACCGTGGTGTCGCCCGTCACGAACACGGTCACGGTCTTGCTGAGCTCTCCGGCGGCGAAGGTCACCGTGCCCGACGGCAGCGCGCCGCCGAAATCGACGGCGTTCGCCTGGTGGGCGGTGAAGCCGTTGACCGTCCAACCGGCCGTCTGGTCGACCAGCATGGCCCGGTCGAGCGACACGGTGAAGGTGAAAGCGGTCGTGCCGCTGTTGCCTTCCGCCTTGACCGCCGACTGTGCCGCGATCGAGACGATGGCGTTGTCGTCGTTCTGGATCGTGCCGGTCGCCGTCGACGTGCCGAGCACCAGGCCGGACGACGGGCTCGACAAGGTGACCCTGAAATCCTCGTCGAACTCGATCGTCGCGTCGCCCGACACCGAGATCGTGATCGTCTTGCTGGTCTCGCCAGCCGCGAAAGTCACCGCTCCGGAGGGAAGCGAGCCGCCGAAATCGGTCGAATCCGCCGGATGAGTGCCCGTGCCGGTGACGGCCCAATCGACCGACTGGTCGACCACGCCCTGCTGGTCGAGGCTGACGGTGAAGGTGTAGCTGGTGGTGGCGATGTTGCCTTCGGTCTTGGTCAGCGATGCGGGCGCGATCGAGACAATCGAAACGTCGTCGTTCTGGATCGTTCCGCTCGCCGTCGTCGTGCCGAGCGCCAGCCCGGACGAGGCGTTCGACAGGCTGACGGTGAATTCTTCATTGAACTCGACCGCCGTGTCGCCCGACACCTGCATGGTGATGAGCTTGGCAGTCTCGCCGGCAGCAAAGGTCACCGTTCCCGACGGCAGCGCGCCGCCGAAATCGCTTCCGGAAGCGCCATGTGCGCCCGAACCGGTGACGGCCCAATTGACCGTCTGGGACGTCACACCCTGCTGGTCCAGGTTCACCGTGAAGGTGAACGCCGTGGTCCCGCTGTTGCCCTCCGGATGGGAGGCCGACTGCGCGGCGATGGAGACGGTCGAAACGTCGTCGTTCTGGATCACGCCGGTCGCCGTCGACGTGCCGAGGACGAGGCCGGACGACGGGCTCGACAGGGTGACGGTGAAGCCTTCGTCGAACTCGACCACGGTGTCGCGGGATACCGCGATGGTCACCAGCGCGCTGGAATCGCCCTGCTCGAAGAGCAATATTCCATGCGGCAGCGATCCGAAGAAATCTGCCGCGTCTGCCGGGTGCAGGCCGGACCCCGTGACGCCCCAATTGACCGTCTGGTGCGATGCCGCCGGCTGGCCGAGGGTCACCGTGAAGACGTAGACGGTGGTGCCGCCGTTCCCTTCGGCCTTGCTGATCGACGCCGGGCCGATCGAGACCGTGGAGGTGTCGTCGTTCTGGATCGTCCCGTTGGCCGTCGGCCCCATGATGTAGAGGTTGGTCGACGGGTTCGACAGCGTGAGGGTGAAGCCCTCGTCAGGCTCGACGGTGGTGTCGCCTGCCACCGATACGTTGACGGTCTTGCTGGTCTCGGTCGGAGCGAAGGTGACTATGCCGGAGGGGAACGATCCGCCGGTAAAATCGCTGCCGGTCGCCGGTTGGCCACCCGAGCCTGCCACCGTCCAAGCGACGGTCTGGGTGAACGAGGTGTCGCCCGATCGCGTCACCGTGAAGGTGAACAGCGTGGGGCCCGACTGCCCTTCGGCCTTCGTCGCATCCGTGGCCGAGACCACGACAGTGCTCAGCGATTGGATGAAGATGTCGCCCACATCGTTCGTGTCGCCGTTCACCAGATTGGAGGCACTGCTGTAGAAGACCAGCCGGTTGCCGTCCGACGAGAAGCCGAGACTGTCGAAACTGCCGTCCGGCTGGCCACCCGTCACGCTGGTCGAGATGCGGGCGATGGCGCTGCTCAGCAGGTCCTTGACGAAGATGTCGGTCGTACCGGGAGTATCACCGGCGACGAGGTTCGAGGCGTCGCTGATGAAGGCCACGCGGGCGCCATCGGGCGAGAACACAGCGCCCCAGGAGGCACCATTGGCCTGCGCTCCCGTGGCGTCGGTGGAGATGCGGGTGACGGCGCCGGTCAGCAGATTCTTGACGAAGACGTCCGAGACACCGTTGGAATCGGAGACGAGGTTCGTGGCGGTGCTGGTGAAGGCGACCAGCGATCCGTTCGGTGAAAAGGCGGGGTCGTAGGAATCGCCGTTCGCTTCCGCACCGCCGACGGTCGACGAGGCGCGGACGATGGCGCCCCCAGCCAGCGTCTTGACGAAAACCTCGGCATAATTGCCACTGCTTCCGGACACGAGGTTGTTGGCGACGCTGACGAAGGCGACCTTCGCGCTGTCTGGCGAGAAGATGGGGTCGTAGGAGTAACCGCCTGCTTCGCCGTCACCCTGCGCTTCCTCTCCCGACGCCGACGTGCTGACTCGCTGGACGGCGCCGGTCGACAGATCCTTGACGAAGATGTCCTCGGTTCCGTTGGTGTCGTTGGTCACGAGATTGTCAGCCGAGCTGACGAAGGCGACCTTCGTGCCGTCCGGCGAGAAGGCCGGTGCGCTGGACCCGCCGTCCGCCTCGTTCCCTGCGCTGTCGGTCGACACGCGCGTCACCACTCCTGTCGACAGGTCCTTTACGAAGATGTCCTGCGTGAAGTTGTAATCGGCGCCCGCCCCCAGCAGGTTGTCGGCCCTGCTGGCGAATACCACCTTGTTGCCGACCAAGACCGGATCGGACGACGAATTGTTGGCTTCGTTTCCCGCGCTGTCTGTCGACACGTTTTGAATGACGCCGGTCGTCAGGTCCTTGACGAAGATGTCGTCCTCTTCGCCGCCACCACCGCCTTGCCCCAGGTTGGTTGCCGCGCTGGCGAAGGCCACTTTGGTGCCCCCTGCCGAGAGGCTGGGGCTAAAGGAGGCGTAGTCCGCCTGGGTCGCGTTCGGCTGGACGGATGCCAGGTAGACGATGCCGTTGCCGTCGATGATCGTGCCGTACGCGGTTTCCGTGCCGATCGCCAGGCCGTTGGTGGCGTTCGACAGCGTCACGACGAAGCCTTCCTCCGGCTCCGCCGACACGTCCCCCTGGACGTTGATCGTGATCGTCTTGGATGTTTCGTTGATCCCGAACGTCAATATGTCGGACGGAAACACGTTGCCCGCAAAGTCGGTGGCAACGGCCGCATGCGGACTGGAGCCCGTGACCGTCCAGGCCACGGTTTGAACCGTCGAGAGATCGCCCGTCCGCGTCACCGTGAAGGTGAAGGCCGACGTGCCCGACAGGCCCTCGGCCTTGAAGGCGACGGTCGGGGCAATCGAGACCGCGGAGTCGTCGTTCCGGATCGTGCCAAACGCCGTTCCAGCCCCCGTCTGGGCTGTGAACCCGCCCGAAGGATTGAGGTTCGACAGGAAGACCATGAATCCTTCGTCGAATTCGACGGTCGTGTCCCCGGCCACGTCTACGGTGACGCTCTTGGTGCTCTCGCCGAAGGAGAAGCTCACCGTCCCCTGTGGGAGCTGTGATCCGGCGAAGTCGAATGCATCGGCCTGGTGGACACCCGAGCCGTCGACTGTCCAATCGACCGTCAGTGATCCGGGCGCCGACTGGTCGAGGCTCACGGTGAAGGTGAATGACTTGCTTCCGCTGTTGCCTTCGGTCTTGTCGGCCGAATTGGCGCTGATCGACACGACCACGTTGGGCAAGGCGGGCAGCAGGCCGCTGAAGGTCCCGCCGGTGAGCGTTGGCGCCTCGATTGGTCCGGTCGCGGCCTCGAGAGTCCAGTTGCCCCCCAATGCTGCCGCTCCGGTGGCATCGGTCGAGGCGGCAACGTCGGCGCCCGTGAGGTTGGCCAGCTGCTCGACGAAGGCGAGGCCGCGGTCGCCCTGGGCGACGTCGCAGCCATAGAGGAGCAGATCGCCGGTGTCGGACAAGGCCGAGCCGATGCTCGCCAAAGCGGCGGCGTGTGCTGCCAAGTCGGCCGCATCGACCACCGAGCCGCCGAGCAGCAAGCTGCCGGGGCTGCCATGCGAGACGATCTGGACGGAGTCGAGGCCCGTGTAGTTCGCCAGGAGACGGCGGACCTGTTCGATCCCGTCCTCGCCGGGCTTCAGAACGTACCACGCGCTGTCGGTCGGCAGACCAGCAACGATCGACTGCGGATCTTCCACCCGCCAGTCGATGATGATGACTTGAGACGTCATAGCCTTAGAAGGAACCCCCGAACATCCCCGACTATAGCCCTCGGTGAGGGCGGCTCACAGCGGAGTGTTCTCCAGACGTTCACACAACATGCGATGTCTGTCCGGTTGAGCCCGCATAGTCAATCGGCCGACAAAATGGTTGTTTTATGATGAGGATGTTGATGATGATGCGGTTCACAACCACCGCAATGGGGCGGCCCTAGAAGGCGGACACCGGCGTTTCCCCAAAGCCGTCGACACGCGCCAGGCTGGCGATGACGAGATTGTAGGCCTGCACGACGCCGACCAGCACGCTCTGCGGAGCGTCGGTGATGGCGTGGATAAGGTTGGTCGCGTTGGCGAGGTCGTCGGCCGCCGTCCACGGCGCATGATACCGCTCCTGATTGTGGACGTAGACCAGGTTCACCACGACCTTGTCCATGACCGTCGTGACATCCTGGCCGTCCGCCGAGTTGCGGGCGCCGCCCACGATGTCGTCCAGGATCGAGCCGACGAACTGGCCCGACGCCAGGGTCTGGCGCACCTGGCTGGTCCAATAGGCCAGTCCCTCGGCATCCGCCGACCGGTTGAACAGGTTGTGGTAAACGCCGTCGAGGAAGGTGCCGATCTCGGCGTCGCTGGCGCCTTGCGCGTGGTCCAGGAACGGATAGAGGGCGCGCGCTTCCGCGCTGATCGCAAACGAGCTGGCGATCGCCGGGAACAAGGCTGCGGCGCCAAGCTGGGGCAGGCCGGCGTTGAACTCGTCGACCCAGAATCGGAAGCCGGTGCCATCGGCGCCGCGACCGAAGAAGGTCGTATAGGCGAGCGCGACCTGCTGCTCGGCGGATAGGGATTGAAGCTCGATCGTGAGGCCCGTCGTCAGCGGCACGACATGGATGTCGACCGACCTGTCGGCCGCGCCGGCGGCGCCGGTCGCGCGATAGGCAAAGCTGTCGACGCCGGCGAACCCCGGTGTCGGCGTGTAGTCGAAGCCGCCGTCGGCGGCGACGGCGAGCGTGCCGTGGCTCGGCCCGCGCAGCAGGCCGGCGACGAGGCTCGTGCCGGCGTCGTTGAACAGGACGCCGTCGGCTGCGGCGATGTGCAGGGACTGGCCGCGGAAGCCGACATACACATCGTCGAACACCACCGTGGGCATTGGCGCGTCGTCGTTGACGATGGTGCCGGTGGCCGCTCCCGTGGCGATGGTGAGTCCGGCCGAGGGAGCCGAGAGATTGAGGGCGAAGGTCTCGTCGGCTTCCGAGGTCGAATCGGCAGCGACGTTGACGACGACCGTCTTGGTGGTTTCGCCGACACCGAAGGTGATCGTCCCGGCCGGAAGCACCCCGCCGGCGAAATCGGCCGCGTTGGCCGGATGCTCGCCGGAGCCCGTGACGGCATAGGAAACGCTATGCGGGACCGTGCTGTCGCCGTTCAGGGTCAGCTCGAAGGTGAAGGCAGCCATGCCCGCATCGCCTTCGGCCTTGCTCGCCGCCAGCGCGGCGACGGCAAGCGTGGCGTCGTCGTTCAGGATCGTTCCCGTGGCTGCCGCCGTGCCGACCGTCAGCCCCGCCGAGGCGTTCGACAGCACGACCTTGAAGCCTTCGTCGGGCTCGACCGTGGCATCGCCGGAGACCAGGACGGTCACGGTCTTGCTGGTCTGGCCGGCCCCGAACGTCACGCTGCCGGACGGCAACGACCCACCGAAATCGATGACGTCCGCCGCGTGCGCGCCGGCGCCGGCAACGGTCCAATCGACCGACTGGCTGCTCGTCCCGGCCTGATCGAGCGAGACGGTGAAGGTGAAGGCGGTCGTGCCGGAATGGCCCTCGGCCTTGGTGGCGAGCGTGGCGGCGATGGAAACGATCGACTTGTCGTCGTTCAGGATCGTTCCGCTCGCAGATGCCATGCCGACGCCGAGGCCGCTCGAAGCATTGGACAGGGCGACGGCAAAACCTTCGTCGAACTCGACGGTGGCGTCGCCGGCGACAATTATGGTGATCGTCTTCGAAGTCTCGCCGATCGCAAAGCTCAGGCTGCCCGACGGCAGGGTGCCACCGAAATCGGTTGCATCGGCGGCATGCGCGCCTGCCCCCGTCACCGTCCAGTCGACCGTCTGGCCGACCACCGCAGCCTGGCTCAAAGAGACGGTGAAGTCGAAGGCCGTCGTGGCGTTGTTGCCCTCCGGCTGGGCTGCCGAGGCCGCGGCAATCGAGACAATCGACTTGTCGTCGTTCAGGATCGTCGCGGCGGCCGACGGGGTCCCGAGCGTCAATCCCGGCGACGGAAGGGTGAGATTCACCGCGAAGCTTTCGTCGAGCTCGACCGTCGTGTCGCCCGACACCGGGACGTTGACGATCGCGCTGATCTGGCCCGCGGCGAAGGTCACGGTTCCGGCGGGCAATTGCCCGCCGAAGTCGCCGGCATCGGTGGCGTGCGCTCCGGTTCCTGACACCGACCATGCAATGGTCTCGCCGCCGGCCGCCGGCTGGCTGAGCGTGATCGTGAAATCGAAGCCGGTGGCGCCGCTGTCGCCTTCGGCCGCGGCGGCCGATCGGGCAGCGATCGATACCGTCGTCGTGTCGTCGTTCTGAATGATGCCAGTCGCGGTCGCAACGCCCAGGGCGAGGCCTGACGACGGGTTGGCCAGCGCGACCTTGAAGCCTTCGTCGAGCTCGACCGTGGTGTCGCCCGACACGGTCACCGTCACGATCTTGCTGGTCTCGCCGGCGGCGAAGGTCACCGAACCCGAGGGCAGGAACCCGCCGAAATCAGCGGCATCGGCGGCGTGATTGCCCGCGCCGCTGACGCTCCAGTCAACGGCCTGATCGACGACGCCTGGCTGGTCGAGCGTGATTGCAAACGTGTAGAGGGTGACGCCGCCATTGCCCTCGGGCTTGTTGGCCGACACGGGCGCGATCGAGACAATCGACAGGTCGTCGTTCAGGATGATGCCGAGCGAGGTCGCGGCACCCAAGACAAGGCCGGCGGAAGGGCTCGACAAGGCGAGCACGGCCCCTTCGTCGAACTCCACAGTCGTGTCGCCGGCGACCGTCACGATCACGCTCTTGCTGGTTTCACCCGGGGCGAAGGTCAGGATTCCGGACGGCAAGGCACCGCCGAAGTCGACGGCGTCCGCGGGATGGTCACCGATGCCGGTGACGGCCCAGGCCACGGTCTGAGTCGTCACCGCAGCCTGATCGAGAACGATCGGAATTTCGTAGGAGATCGTTCCGGCATCGCCCTCGAGCCTGGATGCGAATGGCGCTGCGATCGAAACTACGGACTTGTCGTCATTCAGGATGGTGCCTGGGGCCGCCGACGTACCCAGCACGACCTCGGCCGAAGCATTCGTCAGCGTGACCGTGAAGCCCTCGTCGAATTCCATCGTGCTGTCGGCCGCGACCAGCACCGTCACGGTCTTGCTGGTCTCGCCCGGGGTGAAGGTCAGCGTGCCTGACGGCAACGCTCCGCCGAAATCGGCTGAATCGGCAGCATGCGCGCCGCTGCCGGCGACGGCCCAATCGACTGTCTGGCTCGTCACGCCAGCCTGGTCGAGGCTGACCGTGAAGGTGAAGGTGGTGGTGCCGTCATTGCCTTCGGCCTTGCTCGACGACTGAGCGGCGATGGAAACGATCGACTTGTCGTCGTTCTGGATGACGGCGTTCGCCGAGCTGGTTCCCAGCGACAGGCCGGCCGACTGATTGGACAGGCCTACGATGAAGCCTTCATCGAATTCGATCGCCGTGTCGCCGGCCACCGGAATTGTAATGGTCTTGCTGGTCTCGCCGGCAAGGAAGGTCGTCGTCCCGGAGGGTAGGGTGCCGCCGAAGTCGGCGGCATTGGCGGCGTGGCCGCCGGAGCCTGCTACCGTCCAGTCGACGGTCTGGTCCGTCGTGGCGGCCTGATCGAGCGTGACGGTGAAGGTGTAGGCCGACGTCGCGCCATTGCCCTCGGGCTTGGTTGCCGACAGTGCGACGATCGAGACCACCGCCTTGTCGTCGTCGCGGATCGTGCCGGCTGCGGTCGGCGCGTCGATCACGGCGCCGGCCGAACCATTCGACAGGGTGACCATGAAGCCTTCGTCGGACTCCACGGTGGTATCGCCGCGCACGTCCACGGTGATCGTCTTCGACGTCTCGCCGCTGGCGAAGGTCACGATCCCGGTGGGGAATCCATCGATGAAATCGCTGCCCGACGCGCCATGATCGCCGGCGCCGGTGACGGCATAGGCGACCGTGTGGGCGACCGATGTGTCGCCGGAGCGGGTCACCGTGAAAGTGAACGGAGTGCCGCCGCTGTCGCCCTCCGGCTTGTCCGCGCTCGCCGCCGCGATGCCGATGCGGGCGTCGTCGTTGCGGATCGTGCCGGTCGCCTTGTCGGTTCCCAGGGCGGCGCTGCCGGTCGGGTTCGACAGGGTGACGACGAAGCCTTCGTCCGCCTCCACCGTGGTGTCGGCCAGCACGTTCACCGTGATGGTCTGCTCCGTCTGGCCTGCGGTGAAGGTGACGGTCCCGCCGGCGAACGAGCCTCCGGGGAAATCGTCAGGCGTCGCCGCGTTGGGGCCGCTGCCGGCGACCGCATAGGACACGGTGCGAGATAGCGAGGTATCGCCGCTCAGGGTGATCGTGAAGGTGAACGGTGTCGGCGCGCCATTTCCCTCCGGCTTGTCGGCGCTGGCGGCGGCGATGGAGAATTGCGCAACGACCGGTACGCCGTGGCGAACGCTGAACACGTACAGGCCGGCCGTCGCGACGTTGCTGCTGGTCGGCAACGCCAGCATCGCGGCCTGGACGCCGCTTTGCGGCAACTGGAAGAAATTCTGGCCGTCACCGGACGAATATCCAGCGACTGCGACGTCGCCAAAGAGGCCGCCGTCGCCGCCCGAGGCGTCCCCGGTCGTCCAGTTGATGGTTTCGTAGCGGAACTCGATATCGAAATCGCCGTCCGACCCGACCGCGATCAACCGGAGCTGGAAGGCATTCAACTTGTCGAGATGCTGGCTGAAGTAGCCGACGTCGTCCCACGTGGCGGTGAAAACATTGTTCGTAGTATCGAGATCGTACCATACCAGATTCGATCCGGTGGAAGTCCCACCGGGTGAAGCGCTCGTTGCACCGCTTCTCGTGTCGACGTCACCCCAGTAGGGCGCAATGATCGGGATGTTGGTCGAAGCCGTGATCGATTCCGGGCTGAATGCCGTGAGCGCTGTCCCGAACGTCACGCTGCCGTTGTAGTTGAGATAGAGGCTCGAGTAGCTCGTCCCGAAGAAATTGAGTCCCCCGGGTAGCACCGAGGCGAGGTTGATTTGCAGCGACGGCGAGTCGTCGAGCCGCGGCATCGCGTTTTCGCCGAAACCCGCCGCGCCGCCCAGACCGTTGACGAGAGACGTCGCCATGAACACACCCCCGATTGGATAGGAAACGGTTTTGACAGCCCCGTCAACCCGAGGCCATGCGTCCATAAATTGAACATATATTGCGTGATCGACATTCGAAGTTGCCGATTCAGTGCGTTGCGCCGGCCGTGCAGTTGCAGCGATCTCGAACTCCGACACAAACCTCCAATCATTCGTGATTTGACGAGATGGTGGCAGAATCAGTATTAGGCATGCCGATTGGTAGTTTCTTACCCATTAAGATACCGCGCCCCTAACCACAAATAACCGGAAAGACATCCCATGCCGCGTCGTGCCTCCTTGAAATCGATCGAAGCGAAAATACGCGAGCTTCAGGCAAAAGCCGACGCTCTCAAGGTAACGGAGAAGCCCGGCATCAAGCAGCTCAAGGCGGTATTGAAGAAATACAAGCTGTCGGCAGCCGATCTCGATCAGGCGATGGAGGGCCGCAGCAAGGGGACGGGCCGGGGAAGCGCGCTGAAGGGCAAGAAGGTCAAGCCCAAATATCGCAATCCCGCCGACCGCAGCGAGACCTGGACGGGGCGCGGCCTGAAGCCGAGATGGATGGTGGCGGCGATGAAGAGTGGCAAGAAGCTGGAAGATTTCGCCATCTAGCCATCGGGTTCATCGCGAGTCGTTGCAGATCCGAGCACCGCTCGATACTGACTGCAATCTTTCCGCATACGTGACATATCATCAAAGCGTTGTTTTCGTCGCGAGGAGCGTGCCTGTTTCCTCGTGAGTTGGCGCATGGCACAGTCAGCGTGAGGGATGGTGCCACCGATGAAGATCTTGTACGCGTTTTTTCTCGTGATTGGCGGCGCGGTGATCGCGCCGGCATTCGGACAGGAGGCCAACGGCATCTCGTCGTCGGCGATTTCCCGTTGCGCCGGCAGGATCGGCTTCGAGACGCGCCAAGCCGATCCGGCGTTCGGTTTCGTGGCCCTCGACGGCATGCCCTGGGTGACCATCGAGCGTACCGAGGAGAAGATCGGCAACCAGCAGATCGCCACCACCGTGAGCGGCACCGGCATGCGGCAGCGCCGCGACGGGTCGTCGGTGCCGTTCCGCTTCACCTGCATGATCAACGATGCGGGCGAGGCGGTGATGTTCCACACCAGCCACCTGCTGCCGCGCCTGGGCGATCAGTTGCCGCCATCGATCGCCATCAGCGGCTCGGCCACCTTCGGCGAGAAGACTCCGGCGCCGCGTGGCGTCGAGCTGCAGGTTCAACTGCTCGACCTCGCCAAGGGGGCGCCCGGCGAGATCCTCTCCGAGCAGGTCGTGCGTACCGGCTGGTCGGTGCCGATCCCGTTCACCTTGCGCCTGCCCAAGGACATCTCTCTGCAGGGCCGCAAGCTCGTGATTGCGGCGCAACTGGTGCTCGGCCGACAGGTCTTGTTCAAGCTCGCCGAGCCACACGCTTTCGCTGCTGCCGACGTCGGCAAGTGGCTCGACCTCACCTTGCGCCGGGCCGACCCGCCGCGCAACGTCCCCCAGTGAGCCCCCGCAGGCAGCGAGGCCGGGGCGTCAGCAGCGCGACGCGTTGTGACTCCGATGGGACACGCAATCAGGCGCACTTGTTGCGGATGAAGCTGCCGATCTCGAGGCAGCCGTCGCGACCCTCCGACAGGACCGGCGCGAACAGCGGGAAGACATGCAGCATGTTGGGCCAGATCGCCAGCCGGACCTCGACGCCGGCGGTGTGCAGCTTCTCGGCGAGCCGCGTCGAATCATCGAGCAGCGTCTCGGCGGTGCCGACCTGCACCAGGATCGGCGGCAGTCCCTTGAGGTCGGCGTGCAGCGGCGCGGCGAGAGGCGTCGTCGCTGAAGCGTTGCCGAGATACTGCGCGGCGAACCACTTCAGTCCGTCCTTCTGCACCATCGGATCCTGCGCCGCGCGCGTAACCATGCTGTTGCCGAGGCCCTCGAGATCGACCCACGGCGAGATCGCCACGGCGCAGGCCGGCAGACCGAGCTTCTGGTCGCGCAGGTTGACCAGCGTGGCGATGGTGAGTCCACCGCCCGCCGAATCGCCGGCGATCGCCAGCCGATTGGGTGCGAAGCCCTGCTGCAGCAGCCAGCGCCAAGCCTTGGCGGCATCCTCGACCGCGGCGGGAAACGGATGCTCCGGCGCCATGCGGTAGTCTATCAGCAGCACCCGAGCACCGCAGGAGGCGGCGATGTCGTAGGCGAGTCGCCGATGCGTCGCCAGAGAGCCGATGACGTAGCCGCCGCCATGCAGGTACAGGATCGCACGCTGCGGATCGAAGCCCGGCGCCGCCACCCATTCCGCCGGGACTCCGCCGGCATCGACCTTCTCGCACTTGGCGTCGGGCGCGCCGCCGAGGAATTCGGCGGTCTTCTCGAAGCGGGCGCGCATCTCGGCGACGACCATGACGGCCGGCGCCGGGCGCGAGCGCAGCAATGTAACCAGGGAGTCGAGCTGAGCGATGGTCATGGCGATCGTTCCTTGGATCAGAGGGACAACGACGCGAATCGGGTAGCCCAAGACCCCGTGCCGCGCCCGTACTTTTGGTCGTATGCTTTCGCGCCGCGAATGGAGGTCCTGTCATGCCCGCCTCCGCCCCTCTTCCCCTGCTCGACGAGGTCAGGCTGCAGGCCGAGGTCGCCGAGATCGGCGGCGCCGATGTCGAGCTCAAGCGCATCCGGATCATCATGCAGGGCACACCCTGCTGCGATTTCCGCTATCGCTTCAAATGACCGGATGCGACAACGCACAAGACGGGGAGGGAAGCAGGCGTGCCGGCAAGCGAGACTGAGAGCTACGACTACATCGTGGTCGGCGCCGGATCGGCCGGCGCCGTGGTCGCCAACCGGCTGTCGGCCGATCCGCGCAACAAGGTGCTGCTGCTCGAAGCCGGCCCGGCCGGCAACCCGTGGTCGTTTCTGCCGGTCGGCTACGCCCGGCTGCTGACCAATCCTGCCGCCAACTGGCTCTATAGCGCCGAGCCCGAGGCCAACACGAATGGCCGCCGCCTGCCGGTGCCGCGCGGCCGGCTGCTCGGCGGCTCGAGCGCCATCAACGGCCTCGCCTTCGTGCGCGGCCAGGCGCAGGATTTCGACACCTGGGCGCAGCTCGGCAATCGCGGCTGGAGCTATGCTGACGTGCTGCCCCACTTCAAGCGCATGGAGAGCTATCAGGGCGGCGGCGACGACGCCTTCCGCGGCCGCGACGGTCCGCTGCGGGTCACCAATCCGGAGCCCGGCGACCGGATCTTTGCCACCATCATCGAGGCGGCGGGTCAGGTCGGCATCCGCCACAACCCCGACTACAACGGCGCCAGCCAGGACGGCATCGCGATGAGCCAGGCGACCATCGCGTCGGGCCGGCGCATGAGCACGGCGCAGTGCTATCTCGTTCCGGCGCGCAGCCGGTCGAACCTGCGCATCGAGACCGGGGCGCTGGCCGATGGCCTGCTGTTCGACGGCAAACGATGCCTCGGCGTGCGCTACTCGATAGGCGGCACCCAGCGACAGGCGCGTGCCGGGCGCGAGGTCGTGGTGAGTGGCGGCTCGATCAACTCGCCGCAATTGCTGGAGCTCTCCGGCATCGGCCAGCCCGAGCGCCTCAAGGGGCTCGGCATCGCGGTCCGCCACGCGCTTCCCGGAGTGGGCGAGAACCTGCGCGATCACTATGCGCCGCGCACGCGCTGGGCGATCGGCGCCAAGGGCGTCACCTTCAACGACCGCGGTCGCGGCCTCGGCCTGGTCTGGCAGGCGCTGCGCTACGCCTTCACCGGCAAGGGCATGCTCGCCATGGTGGGAGCGCCCTTGCGCGCCTTCGTGCGCTCGCGCGACGGGCTCGAGGCGCCCGACCTGTTGCTCGGCTGGGTGCCGATGTTCACCGAGCCCGGCCCCAAGGGGCCACGGATCGCCCGCCAGTCCGGCATGACCTGCTACGCCCATGTCATGCGGCCCGAGAGTCGCGGCAGCATTCATGTCGTCTCGGCCGATCCGCGCCGTCCGCCGGCGATCAACTTCAACTTCCTGTCGGCGCCGATCGATGCCGACCTCACCGTGCGTGCGGTTCGCATTGCCTGCTCGGTCATGACGGCGCCGGCGATGGCGCCGCTGCAGGTGACGGAGGTCGCGCCGGGCGCCCAGCGCCGCAAGGACGACGAGATCATCGACTGGGTAAAGCAGGTCGCGGAGACCACCTATCATCCGGTCGGCACCTGCAAGATGGGCAGCGATGCCATGGCCGTGGTCGACGCCCGGTTGCGCGTGCACGGAATCGACGGCCTGCGCGTCGCCGACGCCTCGATCATGCCGACACTCACCTCGGGCAACACCAACGCGCCCTCGATCATGATCGGCGAGAAGGCTGCGGCGATGATCCTCGAAGGCGCGGTGTGAAGTATCGCATCGCCGCGAATCTTTGCGTCCGTTGCGTCACAGCGTCATTCGGGTTTGTTTTCAAGGAGATGGGTCTGACGCAAATGAACGGTGTGGCATGCGCTTGCGTCGGTGGGATTGATTTGCGTCGGAGAGGGCTGCGTCCTTGGAGCGGTGTTCGTCGAGCTGGCTCTGGTGTTATGGAGAGGACACGTCTCGAATCCCTCCCCCGTAGTCGGGGCGGGATTGGAGATGTGCGCGCTTCGTATGAGCGCCGAGGCGACGTTGAACATCCTGTTCGACAAATAGCCGAACATTTTCGGGCCGCAAGGGTCGCCAGCCCCAATCGGGTCCAGGTTGCCGACGGCTAGCCGAGGTGCCTACGCCACAGGCCGCGCAGCCCAACTGCGAGGGCGAACGAGGCGCCGATCAGGAATCCGATGTCGTAGCCGCCGGTGAGGGCCAGTGCCGCGCTGAACAGCAGCGGCATCACCAGCGAGCCCGCATCGCCGAATGCCAGCACAGCGCCAGTCGTGGCGCCGATGCGGCCGACCGGCGAGAGGCGGGCGACCTCGGCCAGCAGCACGCCGTGCCAGCTCACGGCAGTGATGCTGAGCAGGGTCGCGACGACCGTGGTCAGCCATGTGGGCCAGTCGGAATCGATCAGGGCGGTGAGCACGGCGGCGCCCGCCATGCCGATGCCCAGCCAGGCGAGCAGTGTCGCCGGCCGGACAAGGCGCGCGGCCAGCCAGCCCCAGCCGATGCGGGCCGGCACGGCGATGGCGACGGCGATCGCGAACACCAGCCCGGACCGTTCCAGGTCGTAGCCCAGGCCGCGCACGAGATAGAGCACGAAGAAGCCGGTGAACAGCGACTGCAGGCCGACGAAGCTGAACATCGCCAGGCAGAGCGCGCGCAGCGCCGGATTGCGCAGCACGCCGACGACGTTGGCGCGGATGTCGGCCGGCGAAAGCGGCTGGTCGGGATTGCGGTCGACGTCGAAGCGCACCCGCAAGGGCTGCAGCGCGACGACCGTGAGAGCGCAGGCGAGGGCGATCGTGAGCACGGCCGTCTGCCAGTCGGCCATCGCGACCAGCGCCGGCGCCGCCACGCCGGCCACCATGAGGCCCGCCGGCACGCCGGTCTGCTTGATCGAGAAGACGAGCGGCGCGAGCCGCGGGGGCGAGAGCCTGCCCAGCAGGTGCGAGCTCGACGGTGTCGACACCGCTTGGCCGAGTCCGGCGACCATGGCGCCCACGGCGAACAAGGGCAGCCAGCCCACCGAGAGGACCGCCAGGCCGATGGCGAGGGCTGCCATGCCGACCTGGGTCATGCGCATGGCGCCGTAGCGCAGGATGAAGCCGCCGCAACCCAGCGTGGTCAGGAACCCTGCCACCGAGCCGATCGCCAGGTAAACCCCGACCAGCGCTGGATCGATCTTCAGATCGGCGATGATGGCGGCGGCGATCAAGGGCACTGTCGAGCGGCCGACGGTCGCGAAGGTCTGCTGGACGAACATCGCGCCGAGCGCGAGGTATAGCGTGAAAATCTTGGGACTCCGGCGGAACAACGCGAGCGCCCAAGAGTGCCGCGCAGCAACTGCGATGTCGACGAGATCATCCTTGCCGAGATCAATCGCCTCACGCGGCGTTCCGCGCCGAGGGATTCTGAGCGACGAATGATCCAACTGCCCTTAGATTGGACAGGAGATGAAGCACTTGTTGACAGCACAGACCGGCAAGAAGACACCGGCGCAGCTCATCAATCGAGCCTGGCGATCGCTTCAGAAGGGAGAGCTGGACAAAGCCGTGTCGGCGTGCCGCGCCGTGCTCTCGGCGATGCCGGATCAGTTCGACGCCACCTACGTGATGGGGGTGGTTCGGTTGCAGCAAGACCGCATCGCGGAAGCCCGCGAGCTCCTCGGCGCGGCGCTGCGCATGCGCCCCGACGATATCGGCGCGCTGCTCAACTACGGCAACCTGCTCGCCCGGACCGGCGACCCGGCCGAGGGATTGGCGCTCTACGACAAGGCCATCGCTCTCAAGCCCGATCTGGCCGAGGCGCACGTCAATCGCGGCAACGTCCTGCAAGAACTGCACCGTCACGACGAGGCGATCGCGAGCTACGAACAGGCGCTCGCGTTCAAGCCCGAGTCGCTCGAAGCGCTCTATGGCCTCGGCAATGCCCACTTCCACCTGAAGCGCTACGAGCAGGCCCTGCCGAACTACGACCAGGTCGTGTCGCGCGAAGCCGGCCATGCGTCGGCCCATAATCGGCGCGGCCTGGCTCTGTTCCGTCTCCATCGTTTCGAGGAGTCGGAAGCCAGCCATGCCCAGGCCGTTGCGAGACAACCCCGGAACGCCGAGTTCCACACCAACCATGGCACCGTGCTGCGGGCGCTCGGTCGGTTGGCCGACGCCGAGGCGAGCTACCGACGGGCCATGCAATTCACCAAGGCCTATAGTCCGCTGCTCGGCGACGTCGGCGTCATTGAAAAGGATGGCGTGCGCACCCTTCACCTCGGCACGCCGGTCAGCCAGTCCTCGATGATCGTGGGCGCGCCCTTCGATCTGGTGCATCCGCACGCGCGTGCCCTGCTGGGCTTCCTGATGTTCAATCCGCGGGCGCGTGAGGTGCTGATGATCGGGCTGGGCGGCGGCTCCCTGCCTAAGTTCCTTCACCGGTCCGTCCCGACCATCCGCACGAGGGCGGTCGAGATCGATGTCAATGTCATCTCGGTCGCTCGCCAGCATTTCGACCTGCCTCCGGATGACGACCGGCTGCAGGTGATCCAGGCCGATGGCGCCCAGTATCTGAAGGACCATCCGGGCAGCGCCGACGCCCTGCTGCTCGATATCTTCGACGGCCTCGGCACGCCGCAGCATCTCTATTCGCAGGAGTTCTTCGACGATTGCCGTGCTGGCTTGGCCAAAGCCGGCGTCGCCCTCGTCCACCTGTGGAGCTTCGACAGCCAGTTCGCGCTGTTCGTCGAGCGCATCGCGCAAAGCTTCGCCGGACGCATCCTGCAAATGCC
Organism: Reyranellaceae bacterium; assembly: GCA_046349295.1. Classification (GTDB taxonomy): domain Bacteria; phylum Pseudomonadota; class Alphaproteobacteria; order Reyranellales; family Reyranellaceae; genus Reyranella. The sequence goes on along the minus strand of JAXMCP010000016.1, from coordinate 123,182 downwards.
GGTCGGCGAGACCGACAGCACGGTCGTCGTTGGATTTCACCCCGACGCCGACATGTCGCGGGCGGTGATCGGCGAACGGGCCGCGCTGCTCGAGACGGTGCTTGGCATGGAGTTCGGCGACCTCGCGAGCCGCATCGAGCCGGAACAGCAGCGGCCGGCATAACAATTGGTTATGCTCGTCATGCATCGTTTGATCGTTTCGGCATGGCGGCGGCGTCGCTAGAATCATTGGTCAAGAGTAAACGGCGAACGGCGGTGTCGAGGGAGGCAGCACATGACGGTCCGGCGTCGCCGTGTTGCGTACGCGTCGAGCATGGCCGCGGTGCTGGCGGTGGCGGCGCCGGCGGCAGGCCGCCAACCTCCGGAATTTCCGTCCCGCCATGCTGCTGTCGGGGATCGACATCAACACCAGCCCGACCGACTATCAGCCGACCGAGGACATGCTGCTGCAACGGTTCAATGGCGAGCGCTTCGAGCGGTTTGGCGGTATCATGAGCAGTCGTATGAACTGATCACATCAGAGGTACAGGTCACAGGAACCAAACGGGAGAACCCAGACATGGACAAGCCAGTTACACCACGCGGCATCAATCACCTCGTCCTCAACGTCCGCGACATCGAGGAATCGCATCGCTTCTGGACGGAGGTCGTGGGCTTCCAGCAGGTCGGCGAGATCAAGCCGACGGCGCAGCGCCCCAATCCGCCGAAGATGCGCTTCTACAGCGGCGTGCGCGCCAATGGCGACCATCATCACCACGACATCGCCCTGGTCGAGAATCGCGATCTCCCGGCGCCGCCCAAGGAGTGGTCGATGTTCGGCATGCCGGTCGCCGTCAATCACATCGCCATCACCATGCCGGACCGCGAGTCGTGGATGAAGCACCTCGCCTACCTGCAGGCCAAGGGCGTCAAGTTCGACCGCCGCGTCGAGCACGGCATGACCCACAGCCTCTACATCCACGATCCCAACGGCTATGGTGTCGAGTTCGTCTACGACCTGCCGCGCGAAGTCTGGGAAGGCGACATCGATGCCGCGCTCAACTTCGTCAAGGTCCTGCCGACCGAGGGCGCCGAGGCGCTCGAGGACCGCACCCAGGGCGTTCCGATGTTCGGCAAAGACAAAGTTCCGGCGGAGTGATCGCGACCATGGCCAAGCGCAAGAGTGTCAACGGCAAGCTGCCGCGTCACGAGAACCCGATCCCCAATGCCAGCCGGATCGGTAACGTCATCATGTCGAGCGTGATCGGCGGCACCAACCCCGGCACGCGCGAGCTGCCGGGCTCGCTGGAGCAGCAGATCGCCAACGTCTTCACCCATATCCGCCACGACGTCGAGGCGGCCGGCGCGAGCGTCGACGACATCATCAAGATCACCTTCTGGGTGAAGGACCCGGCGGCGCAGCGCGCCGCGCTGAACGGCGAATGGGTGAAGATGTTCCCCGATCCCGACGCGCGTCCAGCGCGCCACACGCTCACCTTGCCGGCCGACAGCCGCGCCATGGTCCAGGCCGACTTCACCGCCGTCGTAGGGGGGTAATTCGACCTCGATACTCCTTCAATTCATGTTCCTCTCCCCCCGCCCTCGTGAGCGCGTTCGGCTTCGCCGCGCCGCACATAGGGGAAGAGGCCAGGTTAGGGGGCGACGACGCGCCAACCAACCTCTCCCCCAAGCGGGGGAGAGGAGCTCGAAAAAGAGAAACGCCCGGGGAAATTGCATGCTCGATTCGGCAACCATCGACGTGATCGCTCGCGCCTACGACGCGGCGGAGAAGACCAAGCAGAGAATCAGGCCGCCCTCCGTGCAGTACGAAGGCTTCACAATCGAGGATGCCTACGCCGTGCAGCGTCGCTGGGTGGCGCTCAAGGTGGCGGCCGGCAACGAGATCAAGGGCCACAAGATCGGGCTGACGTCGCGCGCGATGCAGCGGCAGGCCAACATCAACGAGCCCGACTACGGCGCGCTGCTCGCCGATATGTTCTATTCCGGCGGCGCCGAGATCCCGATGAGCCGGTTCATCCAGCCTCGCCTGGAATGCGAGCTGGGCTTCGTCATCGGCCGCAGGCTGAAGGGGCCGAACTGCACCATCTTCGATGTGCTGAGCGCTACCGACTACATCGTTCCCGCCGCCGAGATCGTCGACGGGCGGGCGCATCGCGTGGACCCCGACACCGGCAAGCCGCGTTGCGTGCTCGACAGCATCGCCGACAATGCCGGCAATGCCGCGTTGATCATCGGCGGTCGGCCGTTCAAGCCGATGGACGTCGACCTGCGCTGGGTGTCGGTGCTCTGCCATCGCAACAACGTCATCGAGGAGTCCGGCGTTGCCGCGGCGGTGCTCAACCATCCGGCCAACGGTGTCGCCTGGCTGGCGAACAAGCTGGCGCCGTTCGACATCGCCCTCGAGCCCGGCCAGTTCGTGCTCGGCGGCTCGTTCACCGGCGTGGTCGAAGCGCGGGCTGGGGACGTGTTCCACATCGACTACGGCCCGCTGGGAACGATCAGCAGCCGCTTCGTTTGATGAAGCTGTTCATGCGCCTCCCCCGCCTACGGGGGAGGTGGCCCGTAGGGCCGGAGGGGGAATGCTGCATGCGAGCCTCATGAAATTCCGACCTCAGAATCTCATGAATCTCGTGTGTGGCTCTCCCCCTCCGCCCCCTGGCGGGGGCTCCCGAGCGATCTTGGCCGCAACGCGGCCAAAACGCATGCCCGATGACAAGGGAGGAGAACGACTGTGAAGGATGACGCGATGATGAAGTTCGGCATCGGCCAGCCCGTGCGGCGGTTCGAGGACGTGCGGCTGCTGACCGGCAAGGGCCGCTTCCAGGACGACCAGGCCCTGGCGCGACAGGCCTATGCCGTGTTCGTGCAGTCGCCCCATGCCCATGCTGCCATCCGCTCGGTCTCGACCGAGGTGGCATCGCGCGCGCCGGGCGTGATCGCCGTGCTCACCGGTGCCGACTATGCGGCCGACGGGCTCGGCATGCCGAAGGCCGCGATGCCGCGCAAGAAGCGTGATGGTTCGCCGATGTTCGCGCCGCAGCGCCCGGCCCTGGTCGTCGATCGGGTGCGCTATGTCGGCGATCCCGTGGCCATGGTGATCGCCCACACGCTCGAGGAGGCCAAGGACGCCGCCGAGCTGGTCGAGGTCGACTACGAGCCGCTGCCGTCGGTGACCGAGGTCGGTGCCGCCGCGGCGCCGGGCGCACCGCGCGTCTGGGACGAGAATCCCGACAACATCTCGCACACGCTGGAACGCGGCGATCGTAAGGCGACCGACGAGGCGTTCGCGCGCGCCAAGCACGTCGTGCGCCGCCGCTATGTCATCACCCGCGTCCATGCCCAGTACATGGAGCCGCGCGGCTCGATCGGCACCTACGATGCCGGCGACGATCGCTACACGCTCTACGCCGACGTCAACTACCCGCACCGCGTTCGCAACATGCTGGCCAACATGGTGTTCAAGGTGCCGGAGAGCAAAGTCCGCGTCGTCTGCCAGGACGTCGGCGGCGGCTTCGGCGCCAAGGGCTGGCAGTATGTCGATCACCGCCTGACTTTGTGGGCGGCGAAGAAGGTCGGGCGGCCGGTGCGCTGGACCTGTGAACGCAGCCACGTGATCATGGCCGACGAGCACGGTCGCGACAACATCGGCGACATCGAGCTCGCCCTCGATGCCGGCGGCAAGATCATCGGCCTCAGGCTGCATATGCTGGCCAGCATCGGCGCCTATATCGCCTCCGATCGCCAGCTTCTGACGCCGTTCGGCCAGATCGGCACGGTGACCGGCGTCTATGACATTCCCGCCGCCCACGTCACGATCGACGCCGTCTTGTCGAACACCAATCCGACGGCGCCCTATCGTGGCGCCGGCCGGCCCGAGGCGGCCTATCTGATCGAACGCATCGTCGAGGTGGCGGCGGCCGAGCTCGGCATCGACCCGATCGAGCTGCGTCGCCGCAACATCATCCCGAAGGAGAAGCTGCCCTACAAAGCGCCGCTCGGTCCGTTCTATGATTGCGGCGAGTTCGAGAAGAACATGGACATGGCGCTCGCGGCATCCGACTTCGCGGGCTTCGCCAAGCGGCGCGAGGCCTCGCGCGCGAGCGGCAAGCTGCGCGGCATCGGGCTCGCCAACGCCATCGAGCAGGCCGCCGGGCCGACCCCGGAATATGCCGAGATCCGTTTCAACCCGAGCGGTACCGCCATCATGCTGATGGGCACCAAGACCCATGGCCAGGGGCACGAGACCGTGTTCAAGCAGATCCTGCACGAAAGGCTCGGCATAGCGCCCGGCGACGTGCAGTTCATCGACGGCGACACCGATCGCGTGGCCTTCGGCATGGGCTCCAACGGCTCGCGCTCGATGGTGACCGGCGGCGCGGCGCTCAGTCTCGCTGCCGAGAAGATCATCGCCAAGGGCAAGCGTCTCGCCGCCCACCTGCTCGAAGCAGCCGAGGCCGACATCGCATTCGCCGACGCCAAGTTCTCGGTCGTCGGCACCGACCGCAGCCTGACCCTGAAGCAGGTCGCCATGGCCGCCTTCCAGCCGGCGCGCTTGCCGCCCGGGATCGAGCCGGGCTTTTACGAGGACGCCACCTACGCGCCCAAGCGCGACACCTTTCCCAATGGCTGCCACGTCTGCGAGGTCGAGATCGATCCCGATACCGGCGAGGTGACGCTGCTGTCCTACCTGGTGGTCGACGATGTCGGCACGGTGATCAATCCGCTGACGCTCGCCGGCCAGATCCATGGCGGCGTGGCCCAGGGCATGGGCCAGATCCTGATGGAGCGGGTGGTTTATGACTCCGAGTCCGGCCAGCTGCTGACGGCGAGCTTCATGGATTACGCCATGCCACGCGCCGACACGATGTGCAGCATGAAGATCGTCAGCAATCCGGTGCCGACAGCGACCAATCCGCTGGGTGTGAAGGGCGCCGGTGAGGCAGGCTGCGTCGGCGCGATGCCCGCGATCATGCTCGCGATCATGAATGCGCTCGCCGAGCGCGGCGTGCGCGAGCTCGACATGCCGGCGACCAGCGACCGGGTCTGGCAAGCAATTCATTCAGCCGGCAACGGAGGCTGACCATGGGGGCGCTGCGAACGGGTGCGGAGTATCTCGAGAGCCTGCACGACGGGCGGCGCATCTGGTTGATGGGCGAGGGCCAGGTCGACGACGTCACCACCCATCCAGCCACCCGGGCGATGGTCGAGGAATATGTCGCCTGGTACGACCGGCATTTCGATCCGGCTTGGCAGGACACCATCCTGACGCCGCCGTGCCAGGGTGGCACCCGAGCGCCGCTGGGCTATATCGTGCCGAAGACCGCCGACGATCTCGTCCGCATGGGCCGCTGCTTCGCCGCGACGACCTTCCTCAGCGCCGGCAACATCACGCACACGCCGGCCTATGGCCACCTGATCGCCCTCGGAATCCTGCATGCCGTCGGCCTGTGCAATGCCTCGCCGCAGGAGATCGCCAAGGCCGAAGCCTATCGCGCCGTGATCGCGCGCACCGGCCGCTTCATCACCTTCGCCTCGGGCGCCGCGCCGATCGGCTTCCGCCTGCGCGAGGATCCGACCCAGCGGGCGGCGCTGCGCCTGGTGAAGCAGACCGATGCCGGCATGGTGATCAGCGGCAAGATCGGCATGCACACCAGCCCGGCCTATGCCGAGGACGTCTATATCGGCGCCTTGAACGGCGTCGATTTCGAAGGCCATCGCGCCACCTTCTCGGTCGCGGTCAATGCTCCCGGCGTGACCGTGCTCTGCCGCAAGGCATCGGCGCGCGACGCCAACACCTTCTCGGCGCCGCTCAGCAACCGCTTCGACGAGCTCGACGCCCAGATGTGGCTCGACGACGTGCTGATCCCGTGGGAGCGCGTGTTCCTCGTCGAGCCGATGGCCGAGCCGGTGGCGCGCTGGCTGCTCTGGCACCAGCTCTACTGCTGGCTCTCCAAGGCCGAGTTCACCCTCGGCCTGGGTCTCGCCTGCGCCCACGCGATGGGCCTCGCTGGACACGAGCAGACCATCGAGTACCTGCTCGACCTGATCACCGACGTGCAGACCGTGCGGAGCTGCCAGATCGCGGCCGAGCGCGATCCCGAATTCACGCCGGAAGGTTTCTGCTCGCCCAATCACGCGCATCTCGCAGCCGGCAGCCTGGCGATGCTGAAGGCGCGCCCGCTGATGAGCGAGATCCTGCGCATCCTGCCCGGCTCGTCCCTGGTCGTCGCGCCAACCGATCGCGACCTCGCCGATCCCATTCTGGGGGAGGGCCTGGCCGAATCTTTCGGCGGCGGGGGCTATACGGCCTCGCAGCGCTCGGCGCTGCTGCAGATGGCCTGGGATCATGTCGGCTCCGCCCTCGAGCATCGCGAATCGGTCTATGAGCTGCATGCCAACGGTGGCATCCCGATATGGCGTGGCCGCCTGCGCCGGAACTTCGCGAGCTACAACGACCTGGCCAACAAGGTCGTGGCGACGCTCGGCATGCCGATGCCCGCGATCAACCTCGATGCCATCCGCAACGCGCCCCTCGCGCCGCGGCGTACGGTGACGCCTACGGTGGGCGGTAAGAAGCCAGCGTGACAACGCTGGAGTTGCTTGTCACGAGATCGCGTTCGACCGGGTGATCTCGGTTGCCGAAGCCAAGTCCTTCAGGCCGCATGTCGCGACCTGCACCAAGGCGGCGAACCTGATGGGCGTGCCGGTCGATCAGGCCGTGTTCGTCGCCAATCACGTCTTCGCCTGCATCGGCGCCCAGTCGGCCGGCGGGCGCACTGCCTTCATCGATCGGCGCAGCAGGCCGTTCGGCATCACGCCGCATCAGCCGGACATCCTGGTCCGCAGCATGACCGATCTCGCCGCCGACTCGTTCCGAACATCGCTCTCGGGGTAGATATGCGAAGACGCATACCAAGCGGCCACAGCCATCGTGGGGCTCGAAACGATGGGGGCTCGGCGCCCGATTATGATAAAGTGGAACTCAGTCGAATTGGAGAGAGGAAAGACAAGTAATCGTTCCGCGATAGGAGTTTCACGCGCCCATGAACCATCACAGCCGTCTTGGGGACGTACAGTGGGGGGCGACCATCGTCGGGGAGTGGGAAAAATACAGTATCGGAGACGCCGACTTCTTTCTGAGCCGGGTGCTCCCTAATGGGCTGGACGAAGCGCTGGTCGGCCTTATCGCGGAATTCCGCGGACTCGAGCTTCTGCCCACCTATTCATCCTATTGTTACCTGGTCGCTTCGGTTGTCGTGAGCCTCCTGACGGCTCGCGGCCTGGGCGTCCGGCTGTTCGATTGCTGCGTGGCGATGAAGGATCATGGCCGCGAATTCCTGCTGGGGCACGGGATTGCCCGGCCCGGCCAGATCAATGGGCACCTCGCCTGCATCGTCGACGATCGGGTGCTGGTCGACTTCGGCTTGGGCGCGGCGCGAAAATATTCGCCGTTGCGCGACGTGCCTCAAGGGGTCGTTTGCAGGCTACCGGCTAGCGCGGAGGAGGCTGTGTCGGTGCATTTGCCGACCGGCCTCGACATCGAATGGCGGCGCGGCGCAATGCCACCCAATCGGGAACACGAGTTGCAGGTAAACGGCCGGGTGGCCGCCGCCGTGATCCGGCGCTGGCGCCGACGCCTGAAGCGCCAGCAGACCTCCACCCGCGCCGCCTGAGAGCGCCGATCTTCCCTCTCTGCGCGAAGCGCGGGGATGGACCCCCGCAAGGGGGCGAAGGGGTCATGAGCGACACACGCGACGCCTATGATCGCGATGACCTTACGATATGATTCACTTCGACCGCTTCGACTGACGCTCTTGACCCCTTCGCCCCCTTGCGGGGGCGCCTCCCCAACGTAAGCGTTGGGGAGGCGCCATCCGGTCAGCCGATCGCTTGGCCTGAGCACCTTCTCCTTGACGCGTTGTATGGTACCAAGGAAGATCTACCTCAAGTGGGGTGGAGCTATGAGGGACACTGCAATGGCGGCGGCGGCTGCCGCCACGCGGGCCCTTGGGGGCAGGGGATGCGGCGCCGCCTCTTCATGACCCTGGGCGGGTCGTGCCTGGTCTGCGGCTGCGCCGGCGCGGTCCATCGTCTGCCGCAGGTCAGCAGTGACAATCTCAGCCTGGCACAATCGGAGGTCCAGCGGGCTGGAGGGCCGCCTCAGCGCCGTCCCGTTTCCGACGACGAGGTGACCGAAATCCTGACGTTGGCCCTCCGCCGGATCCGGGCGCCGGCAGGCGAGGTTTGTCGCGAGATGGCGACCGGGGTTTGCCAATGGAGCTTCCGGCTCCAGAGGGATCGCTCGCTGAATGCGTCCGCCGGCCCCAACGGGGTGATCGTGGTCAACCGCGGCGTTGTCGAGTACGCGGCGAACGAGGAGGAGGTCGCCCTCGTGATCGCGCACGAGATGGGCCACCAGGCGGCCAATCACCTCGCGGCTGGCCGGCGCAACCAGGTGGCCGGCGCGGTGGTCGGGGCGATCGTGCTCGGCGCGCTGGGGGCTGCAGCCTCCTATGGCAGCGCCAACAGCGCCAGGGTGACCCGTACGGCCATGGAGGCCGGGGCCGATATTGGTGGCGCGATCGGCAGGATCTCCTTCTCCAAGGAGCAGGAGCGGGAGGCCGACTACCTGGCGGCCGTGATCCTGTACCGGTCCGGTGTCGACCTCGACAACGCGAGGGGTTTCCTGGTCACCATGGCCAAGGCATCGGGCCAGAAGGAGACGGGAATGCTGGATACCCATCCGGCCGGTCCGGAGCGCATTGCAAGCTGGGACCGCGCAGTCGAGGAGATCAAGGCGTCCAACGGTCGGCTGCCGCAGAGGGCCTGACGCCTCTTGATCGCGGCTGGAGCGAGTCTCGATTTGATGGAACCGCTCACGGCTCCATCAAATCGAGAATGCGCGCAGAGGGGATTGTTGTTGCAGCAGGCATAATCCGTTCGGCTGTTTCCGCCGAACGGATTATTCCGAACGGATTGCGCTCTAGGTGGGCGAGGGGATTCCGGCTAGACTTTTTGCTCGATGCCTGATGGAAGGAGCAATTCCATGACCGCACAGACCAAAGGCCGCATTCGCCATATCGCTCTCAGCGTCAACGACCCTTGGGAGACCGCCGAGTTCTACAAGCAGGCCATGGGCTTGCAGGAAGTCACCGAGCTCGACGGCCCGCTGGCCGAGGGTGTGTTCCTGACCGACGGCGTGGTCAACCTCGCGCTCCTCAAATTCAAGAGTGACGAGGCCTCGCAGGGCACCGGCAAGGACTATGTCGGCATCCACCATATCGGCTTCTGGGTCGATGACGTGGTGGAGCAGGGCAAGATCGTGCGCGGCACCGGCGCGACCTGGATCATGGGAGACCCCAACAATCCGCACGGCTACGAGGTCAAGCACCTCGATCTCAACGGCATCATCTTCGACATTGCCGCGCACGGTTGGGCCGGCGCGCAGATGAACCCAGGGGCGTCGGACAACGTCGTGCATCCCAATCCGCAGCGGCGGCTGGCGAGATTCGATGAGCGGCGCGCGCGAGCCCAGGCGAAGATCGCCGCGATCCAGGCCTCGAAGAAAGAAGAGATCGCCGTCGCCGCCGAGTGATCGGCGCCAGCACCTCGTCAGCACCTCGTCCTGCTCCGGGACCCCTGACTTCGCCCATTTGCGGTGGTGCATCTACAGGCACGCCTTCTACTTTGCCTTCCGCGTCGAGCAGGAGAAAATGAAGAGCGCGCCGCCCGTGCGACCTGAGGCGCGTGCCGCCCCGGAAGGCTCGGCGGCGCTGGCGATGCTCAGCGGGCTGGCAGGCTGTCGAGGAAGGTCACCACCTGCTCGGTGAACGGATCGTTGACGTCGCCCGCCATCATGTGCGCGGCGCCGGCACATCGACATGGCGGCCGTTCGGCACCTGCGCCGCGAACGCCCGGGCGATGTCCTTCGATACCAGCTCGCTCGATCCGCCGCGCACCAGGAGAAGGGGGGGCCTCCAGCCGCCGCGCCGCCTGGGTCAGGGCAGCACCAGGGCGGCAGCAATCGGCTGCGCCGCCTCGCCGGTGGCAATCAGGCTGGCGATGCCGCCCAGCGAGGCGCCGGTCGGGATCGGCTGCTGATCGAAGACCCGTGGCCAGCCGGCGACGTCGGCGGCGAAGCGGTCGATCTCGTAGTTGCCGTCGGCCGACCAGCCACTGTCGCCGTGGCCGCGCAGGTCGACCGCGATCGCGTGGTAGCCGTGGCTCGCCAACACTGCGGCGGTGCCTTTCCAGGCATGCCGCGTCTGCCCGCCGCTATGCAGCAGCAGGTGATGGTCTGGCGCACCCCAGGCTTCGGCGACGAGTTCCACGCCGTCGTCCATGCGAAAACGCCGCTCGACCGATGGCTGCTCGGACTGGATGCCCAACTCATGCCTCCTTGGCACTGCGCGCCGGCTCGTCGAGCGCGCGTTCGATGATGTCCAGCGTGATGCAAGGCTCTGGCCGCAAATATGTAGACAATATTGTTGACACTCGTGCTCGGGCCCTGTCCTATCGATTCCAAGGCAAATGAGCCGCAAAGCGGATGGCAACGAAATGTCGGGTCGGGTCGTCGCCCTCAAGGCCAAGCCGCGTGGCCGCAAGAGCGGCGGCAGTGGGCGCGGGAACATTTCGGTGACCGACATCGTGCAGGTCCTGCGCGAGCGCATCGCGCGCCAGGACATCGCGCCCGGCGCCAAGCTCGGCGAGCAGGAGCTGGCGGCCGAGTTCGGCGTGCCGCGCACGCGCATTCGCGAAGTCTTCGGGATCCTCGAAAGCCGTGGCCTGATCGACCGCATCCCCAACCGCGGCGCCGTCGTCTCGCGGCTCGAGCTCGAGCACGTCTTCCATCTTTATGAAGTCCGCGCGGTCCTCGAAGGTCTCTGCGTTCGGCTCGCCACCGAGAACGCGCCAACCGAAACCTGGGATGAGTTCGTCGAGCTGTTCGGCGAGCCGATGGACGAATACGTGCGCAAACGCGACTTCGATTCGCTCATCGTGGTCTACGAGCGCTTCCGCCGCCGCATCATCGAATGGGCGCATAATCCGGTGGCCGCGCGGATGCTCGACAGCATCTATGAAAAGACCAATGTCGTGATCCGCCGCATCGTGATCCTGCCGGGCCGCGCCCAGGAGGGGCTGGGCGAGCATCGCGCCGTGGTCGCCGCCATGCGCGCGGGCGACGGCGAGGCGGCCGAGCGGGCCAAGCGCCAGAATCTCTACAACGCCAAGGAAACGCTGCGGCGCTTCCAGAAATACGTGATCTGAGGAAGAGGTTCGTGAGCGACAGCAGTCAACGCAGCGGGCCGCTGGCCAGGTATCGCGTGCTCGAGATCGGCTCGACGGTCGCCGGCCCGTTCTGCGGCCGCATGCTGGCCGATTTCGGCGCCGAGGTGATCAAGGTCGAGCCGGCCGATGGCGATCCCGTGCGCACCATGGGCAAGTCGATCGACGGCCACTCGCTCTATGCCGCCTCGATCTTCCGCAACAAGCGGCTGGTCTCGATCGACCTGCGCCGCGAGGAAGGCCGCGCGCTGATCCGTGAGCTGGCAGCCAGGTGCGACGTGCTGGTCGAGAATTTCAAGCCCGGCACCCTGGAGAAATGGGGCCTGGGCTGGGACGATCTCTCGCGGATCAACCCGCGCCTCGTCATGGTGCGCATCTCGGGCTTCGGCCAGGACGGGCCCTACTCGCAGCGCCCGGGCTACGGTGTGGTGTGCGAGGCGGTGAGCGGGCTGCGCCATCTCACCGGCGATCCCGACCGCGCCCCCTCCCGTGTCGGTGTGTCGATGACCGACTACATCGCCGGCCTGCATGGCGCCTATGGCGCGGTGATGGCCTTGATGGCGCGCGAGCAGACCGGCCGCGGCCAGGTGATCGATGCGGCGCTCTACGAAAGCGCCTTCAACTTCATGGAAGTGTGGATCGGTGCCTACCAGAAGCTGGGCTTCGTGCCCAACCGCGAAGGCTCGCGCCTGGAAGGCAGCACGCCCAACAATCTCTATCCGACGTCGGACGGCGCCTACATCCACATCACCGCCATGGCCGACAGCCTGTTCCGCCGTCTCTGTGCGGCGATGGGCCAGCCCGAGCTGGCGCGCGATGCCCGCTTCGCCGAGGCCACCAGGCGCAACGGCGCCCACGAGGCGCTGGACGCGATCATCGCGCGCTGGACCGAGACCCTGCCACTTGCCGAGATCGAGGCCATCCTGAACAAGGCCTCCGTCCCCGCCACGCGCATCTTCACCGTGGCCGACATTTTCAACGACCCGCACTACAAGGCGCGCGGGTCGATCATCGAGGCGCCCGATCAGCATCTCGGCACCGTCGCCATGCCGACCGTAGTGCCGCGCCTTTCCGATACGCCGGGCGCCGTGCGCCACGCCGGCCGCGATGTCGGCCAGGACTCGCGCGCCGTGCTGCGCGAGGTGCTGAGCATGAACGACGAGCGCATCGACGCGCTCACCAGGGAAGGCATCGTCGCAGCATGAGCATCAACACCTACGAAGCGCGCAAGGCCAAGGCGCTCGCCATGGGCGGGCCGGACAAGCTTGCCCGCCGCAAGGCGGCCGGAATCCTCAATGCGCGCGAGCGCATCGACCGTCTGTTCGACAAGGACAGCTTCATCGAGAGTGGCCTGTTCGGCGCCTCGCTCAGCGATCCCGACAAATCGGCCGGCGACGGCAAGATCGCGGGCTTCGGGCGCATCGAAGGCCGCGACGTCGCCGCTGTCGCCAACGACTTCACGGTCATGGGTGCCTCGTCCGCCGCCACCAACGGCCGCAAGATCGGCCACATCAAGCGCGTGGCGACGAGCCGTGGCATGCCCATCGTGTTCCTGGGCGAATCATCTGGCGCGCGCATGCCCGACCATATGGGCTCGCGCGGCATGGGCGCGCTGCTGGGCAACGATCCGACGCAGTATGTGCGCCGGCGCGAGGTGCCGTGGGCATCCGCCACCCTGGGTCTGTCCTACGGCTCGTCCTCCTGGTATTCGGTGCTGTCGGATTTCAACGTCATCCGCAAAGGCGCCGTGCTCGCGGTGTCGAGCGCTCAGCTCGCCTCGCTCGCCATCAAGGAGAAGGTCGACCCGGAGGAGATGGGCGGCTGGCAGGTCCATGCCGAGGTGACGGGATTCGCCGATGCTGTCGCCGAGACCGACGAGGAAGCCCTCGACCTGATCCGGACCTTCCTGTCCTACCTGCCGTCGCATCACCGCGCGGCGCCGCCGGAGCGTGCCGTGCCCGCGGGCTCGGGGTCGGGCATGGCCGACATCGCGCGCCTCCTGCCGGAGAAGCGCACCCAGGTCTACGACGTCCGCAAGATCATTCGCACGATCGTCGACGCCGACAGCTTCTTCGAGCTCAAGGCCCGCTTCGGCAAGGTGATCAGCACCGGCCTGGCGCGGCTCGGCGGCCGCACCGTCGGCTTCCTTGCCAACAACCCGCAGTTCCGTGGCGGCGCAATGGACACCGATGCCTGCGAGAAGGCCGCGAGCTTCCTGGTGCTGTGCGACAGCTTCAACATCCCGCTCGTCCTGCTGGTCGACACGCCGGGCTTCCTGATCGGCATCGACGCCGAGCGCAGGCGCGCGCCGGGCAAGATCATGAACTTCATGCAGGCGCTGCAGCTCTGCACCGTGCCGAAGATCTCGGTGATCCTGCGCAAGACCTACGGCCAAGCCTATCTCAACATGGGCGGCGGCCGGAACTCCGACGAGGTCGCGGCCTGGCCCAGCGCCGAGGTGAGCTTCATGGACCCGACCTATGCGGTGAAGATCGTGCATGGCCTGTCGCCCGGCGAGGCCGGCTTCGACACGGCCTTCGCGCAGATGAACAAGGACAGCGAGCCGTGGGACATCGCCGCGATGTTCGCCGTCCAGTCGATCATCCAGCCGCACGAAACGCGCGACTACCTGATCCGCATGCTCGACGTGCACCGGCAGCGCCTGACCAATGGCGTCGGCGAGCACCTGATGCAGGCCTGGCCCACCAGCTTCTGAGGGAAGAAAGATGGCGAATTACCAAGTGAAGGCGGAGGTGTCTGGGGCGGTCTGGAAGATCGTCACCGAGGTCGGCCAGAAGGTCGAAGAGGGCGACACCTTGATGATCATCGAATCCATGAAGATGGAGATCCCGGTGATCGTCGAGCAGGGCGGCACGGTGCAGCGCTTCCTGGTCGATGAAGCGGCCGCTGTGAACGAGGGGCAGGCCGTGGCCGTCCTGTCGAAATGAGCGACAAGAACGCTCCAAAGGGGCCTGCTCCTGTGGGGGCCGCCTCTGACGGATGGTCGCCCGAGGTCGAGGAGCTGCGGCTGCGCCGGCGCGAAGCCCACGGTCTGGGCGGGGCCGAGGCGGTGGCGAAGCATCACGAGCGCGGCCGGCTCACCATCCGCGAGCGCGTCGAGCATCTGGTCGACAAAGGCTCCTTCCGTGAAGTCGGCACCCTCACCGGTCAGGGCAAGTATGACGGCCCGACGCTGAAGAGCGTCACGCCTGCGCCTTACGTGATGGGGCTCGCCAGCATCGACGGCCGGCCGGTCGCCGTCGGCGGCGAGGATTTCACCATCCGCGGCGGCTCGAGCTGGTCGGGTGATCGCAAGAAGGGCGGGCAGGGCGGCTTCATCGAGGACATGGCCGCGAGCTACCGCATCCCGCTGGTCAATCTGATCGACGGCTCGGGCGGCAGCGTCACCTCGATCAACAAGCGCGGCCATTCGATCTTCCCGGGCGTGCACGGCTTCGAGCGCTCGGTCGAATTGCTCGGCAAGGTGCCGGTGGTCTCGGCCGTGCTCGGCACCGCGGCCGGCGGCCCGGCCGGCCGGGCGATCCTGTCGCACTGGTCGGTGATGGTCGACGGCACCAGCCATGTCTTCGCCGCCGGCCCGCCGGTGGTCGAGCGCTCGCTCGGCCAGAAGATCAGCAAGGAGGACCTCGGCGGTCCGCCCATCGCGGTCGATCATGCCGGCACGATCGACAATCGCGCCGACAGCGAGGATGCCTGCTTTGCGCAGATCCGGCGCTTCCTCTCCTACATGCCGTCCAATGTGTGGGAGCTGCCGTCGGCGCTCGCCGCCAGCGATCCGGCCGACCGTTGCGACGAGGAGCTGCTGCGCATCGTGCCGCGCGACCGGCGCAAGCCGTACAACATGCGCAAGCTGATCGAGCACATCGTCGATCGCGGATCGATCTTCGAGATCCAGCCGACCTACGGCAAGGCGCTGATCACCATGCTGGCGCGCATGAATGGCAAGGTCGTGGGCGTCGTCGCCAACAACCCGATGGTCTATGGCGGCGCGATGGACGTCAGGGCAGCGCGCAAGCAGATTCACTTCGTGGAAATGTGCGACTGCTTCCACATCCCGCTCGTCTTCCTGGTCGACGTGCCGGGCTTCATGGTCGGCAAGGATGCCGAAGCGGCGGCGACCCTGCGCGATGGCATGCGCGCGGTCTATGTCGGCCTGCAGGCCACCGTTCCGACCTACACCGTGGTAATCCGCAAGTGCTACGGCATGGCCGGCATGGGCACGACCGAGAAGAACGGGCTGGAGCTCAAGATCGCCTGGCCATCGGCGGAATGGGGCTCGCTGCCGATCGAGGGCGGGGTCGCGGCGGCCTTCCGGCGCGAGATCGCCGCGGCCGCCGACGCCAAGCAGCGCGAGCGCGAGCTCGAGGAGGAACTGCGTGCGCTCGCGTCGCCGTTCCGGACCGCCGAGGCCTTCGGCGTCGAAGAAATCATCGATCCACGGGAAACACGGCCCTATCTATGCCGCTTTATCGATGCAGCCCAGGGCAAGCTGCGCACGACCGTGGGACCAAAAGCAAAATACGGCGTGCGTCCGTGAGACCGAGCGCCGCGAGCGACAAGGGAGGACTGAAACAATGACCAAGAGGATTGGCCGCCGGATCATCCTGGCGGGTGCCGGCGCGACACTGCTTGACCGTGCCGCCGGCGCCCAAGACAAGGTGAAGGTGAAGTTCGGCGTTCTGACCACCGCCTCGCAGGCGGCATTCTATGTCGGCGCCAAGAAGGGCATCTTCGCCAAGTACGGCTTCGACGTCGAGGTGCTGCCGCTCGCCACGGGCGTGCAGGCCAACCAGGCGCTGGCCGCGGGCCAGGCCGACTGGTCGGGCGGCGGCGTCGAATCGACCGTCGTCGCCTGGGCGACCGGGCTGCCGTTCAAGGCCTATTCGATGTACGCCAAGGGCGGCGATTCGTACGCCATCCTGGTGCGCAAGGAGGCGGGCATCGCCTCGCCCAAGGATCTCAAGGGCAAGAAGATCGCCGTCCCGCAGGGCACGGCGCCGGCGCAGGGCCTCAACCAGGTGCTGAAGGAGGCGGGCCTGCCCAGCAACGCCGTCATGCGGGTCAACGCCAACTACGGCAACATGGGCCAGATGCTGATCTCTGGCGCGGTCGATGCCATGGCCGGCCTCGAGCCCTTCCTGACGCTCACCGAGGAGAAGATGGAAGGCAAGTCCGCGATCCTTCTGCGGCTCGGCAAGTACGTGCAGGGCGGCGGCCTGTTCCTGATCAGTGACAAATGGGCGGCCGCCAACCCGACGAAGATCGTCGATGCCGTCGCAGCCCTGTGGGAGGCGCAGCAGTGGGTTCGCAGGAACCCGAAGGAGGCGGCGGCCATCGAAGCCGAGTTCCTCAAGGTCGAGCCGCGCATCGTCGAGGTCTCGTTCAAGGTGCTGAGCTACGATCCGCTGATCGACGATTTCACCGCCAAGTCTCTGCAGACGACGGCCGACTATCTCGCCGAGGAGAAGCTGATCGCAGCACCGATCAAGCTCGAGCCGCACCTGGCCGAGCTCGACAAGGTGACGCAACAGCTCAAGGCCAAGTCGCCGCAGCTTCTCCAGTAGGCGCCGACGGAATGCCCGACATCCTGACCGCGAACGGCGTGTCGAAGACCTACTTCGACCCTCGCGAGGGAAACGACGTGCTGGCGTTGAACGGCGTCTCCCTCAGCGTCGCTGCGCGCGAATTCGTCTCGCTGATCGGGCCATCGGGCTGCGGCAAGTCGACGTTCCTGCGCATCGTCGCCGGCCTCGAACGGCCGACCGCGGGCGAGATCGCCGTGTCGGGCCGCAAGGTCACCGGGCCCGGCGCCGATCGCGGCATGGTGTTCCAGGAATACGCCCTGCTGCCGTGGAAGACGACGGAAGGCAACATCGAGTTCGGCCTGCGCCTCAAGAAAGTGCCAGCCGAGGAGCGCCGTGCCACGACGCAGCGCTTCGTCGACCTGGTGGGGCTGAGCGGCTTCGAGAAGAAGTACCCGCACCAGCTTTCCGGCGGCATGCGCCAGCGCGCCGCGGTGGCGCGCGTGCTCGCCAACAACCCCGCGATGCTGCTGATGGACGAGCCGTTCGCCGCGGTCGATGCCATGACGCGCCAGCGCCTCCAGGAGGAGCTGACCACCATCACCGCGACCGAGCGCACGACGGTGCTGTTCGTGACGCATGCCATCGACGAGGCGGTGTTCCTGTCGGATCGCGTCGTGGCCCTCTCGGGACGGCCCGGCCGTATCGTGGCGGACATCCGCATCGACCTGCCGCGCCCGCGCCGCTGGGACGCTGTGACGAACGACGCCCGCTTCGCCGACTATCGCGACCGTCTCACCCAGAGCATCCACGGCGGCCACGCATGAGCGTCGCGGAGCCCGCGCCACGCCGGACCAATTCGTGGCAGCCGCGTGCCCTGCTGACCGAGCTGCTGCCCTTCGCCGTCGCCATTGCCGTCTGGCAGGCGCTCTCGTCAGCCGATATCTGGCCGCGCGTGCTCTTTCCGTCGCCTTGGGAAGTGGCGCAGACCTTCGCGGCCGACACGCTCTCGGGCGCGCTGCTGGTCAATCTCGCGGTCAGTCTCAAGAGCCTCCTGCTGGGCTTCCTCGCGGGCTGCGTCGTGGCGATCCCGCTCGGTTACCTGATGGGCCTGCACCGGGTCAGCCGCAATTTCTTCGACCCGCTGGTCAATCTGCTGCAGGCGATTCCCGGCCTCGCCTGGATTCCCTTCGCCATCCTGTGGTTCGGGTTGGGCGACGGCGCCGTGGTCTTCATCATCGTGATGTCGGTGTTCTTTCCGGTCCTGCACAATCTGCTGACCGGCATCCGCATGGTCCAGCCGGTGCTGATCGAGGCGGTGCAGACCCTGGGCGCCGGCCGCGTCGCGGTGATCCGGCATGTCATCTTCCCGGCCACGCTGCCCAACCTGATGACCGGCATCCGGCTCGGCATCGCCTTCGGCTTCCGCTCCCTGGTCGGCGGCGAGATGATCGCCAGCACCGACGGCCTTGGCTACGCGATCTTCAACGCCCAGCAATATTTCCAGTCGGCCCGCATCGTGGTCGGCATGCTGGCGATCGGGATCGTCTGGCTAATCATGGACCGCCTGCTGCTGCGCCCCATCGAAACGCGCACGACCCTGCGCTGGGGCCTGATCCGCGACGGCCTCGAAAAGAACTGAGGCCGACCGCTATGTTCTGTGCCGATGGTGGCAGGTGCTTCCGAATGGACATCGGCAGGTCGGCATTGGACAGGTAGGGCATTGCGTCCTTCGGTGGGTGTCGGCAGCTGCGATCGACCGGTGGTGTTCGCCGCCGATCAAATGACCGTCGGCGCTGTGACGTTCCGTTCTGCCTCATCGACGACCGTCCTCGTTCGCGCGACGTTCTCAGGACTGACGCTGATCGAATCGATACCTAGCTGCGTCAGGAATGACGCGACAGCAGGATAGGTGGCCGGGGCCTCGCCGCATATACCGACATGCCTGCCATTGCGATGAGCGCCAGCCACGGCAAGCCGGAGCATTTCCAAGACGCCCGGATCGCGTTCATCGAAATCGAATGCCACCAGCTCCGAGTCCCGATCGACACCGAGCACGAGCTGCGTGAGATCGTTGGACCCTATCGAAAAGCCATCGAACAGCTTGGCGAAGGCGTCGATCTGGATGACATTATTTGGAATCTCGCACATGACGTACACTTCGAGGCCGTTCACGCCGCGCCGAAGTCCGTTCGCGGCAAGTGCCTCGATCACGCGCGATGCTTCCTCGACGCGCCGGCAGAACGGCACCATGATGCGGACATTGGAAAGGCCCATGTCCTCGCGGACACGCCGCAACGCGGCGCACTCCAGGGCGAAACCTTGCGCGTATGCCGGATGCGCGTAGCGCGCGGCACCACGGAAGCCCAGCATTGGATTCTCTTCTTTGGGTTCGAAGTCGGCACCGCCGATCAGCTTTGCATACTCGTTGGTCTTGAAATCGGATAGCCGGACGATCACGGGTTTAGGATGGAAGGCGGCCGCAATGGTCCCGATTCCCTCCGACAGACGTTCGATGAAGAACTGTCGCGGGCTTGCATGGCGTCGCGTCAAGCGGGCAATCTGACTACGCTCGGAGGCGGAGGATACCCTGTCGGGACATGCCAGCGCCATCGGGTGCACCCCGATGTGATTGCTTATGATGAATTCCATGCGAGCCAAGCCGACTCCGTCATTGGGTCGCATCGCAGTCTTGAAAGCAAGATCGGGGTTGCCGAGATTGACCATGATGGGCGTGCGTGGTCGGGCCAGGCTGGCGGCATCGGTCCTGCTGACCTCGATAGGCAGGAGGCCGTTGTAGACGCGCCCGGTTTCCCCCTCGGCGCACGACACCGTAACCGGCGAGCCGTCCTTCAGGATGCATGTCGCTTGCGCGGCGCCGACGATGGCTGGAATGCCGTGCTCGCGTGCCACGATGGCGGCATGGCATGTCCGTCCGCCACGATCGGTGACGATGGCCGCGGCTTTCTTCATCACCGGTTCCCAGTCGGGGCTGGTGACTGCGGCTACCAGGACCTCGCCTTGTCGGAAACCCGCGAGGTCGGCGAGGCCCGAGATCAGGCGGACCGTGCCACTCGCGGCCTTCTCGCCCACCGCCCGCCCTTCGACGATGGCGGGCCCGGTGGCCGAAAGCTTGTAGGTTTCGATGGCCTCCGCCGGGCGCCGCGAAGCCACGGTCTCGGGCCGTGCCTGGAGGATGTAGAGTTCACCCTCCGGCCCATCCTTGGCCCATTCTATGTCCATTGGCCGCGGTTCGCCGGCGAGTTGGGAATAGTGTTCCTCGATGCGCATCGCGCATTCAGCCACGGTCAGAACTTCGGCATCGCTCAGGCAGAGCTCTTCGCGTCGGCCAGGCGGCGTATCGACATAGATCGTCGACCTGGACGCGCCGCCGTCGCCATACACGAGCTGCCGCTGCTTGCCGCCCAATGCGCGGCGCAGCACGCACCGGCTGCCGGCGCGAAAGGTCGGCTTGTGAACATGGAACTCGTCCGGGTCGACCAGACCCTGCACGATGCTTTCGCCGAGCCCCCAAACGGCAGTCACGAAAACGACATCGCGAAAGCCGGTCTCCGTATCGAGGGTGAAAGCGACGCCGCTGGAAGCGAGGTCCGACCGAACCATCTTCATGACGCCGACCGAGAGGCCGATCTTGAGATGATCGAAACCGTTGACATTGCGATAGACGATCGCGCGGTCGGTGAAGACGGATGCGAAGCAGCGACGGCAGGCCTCGACCAGCTCGTCGGGTCCGCGGACGTTGAGGAAGCTTTCGTGCTGGCCGGCGAAGCTTGCGGTCGGCAGGTCCTCCGCAGTGGCCGAGCTGCGAACGGCAACCGCAACGCTTGTACCGTATTCGGCTTCCAGCGTGCGATAGTTGTCGACGATGAGCGAACGCACCGCGTCTGTCCCCGTCGCTTGATAGACGATGGATCTGGCCTCGGCAGCGGCGACGGCCAGACCGGCGACATCGTCGGCGCCCGCGCCTTGCAGCACGGCGGCCAGTCGCGGCCAAGCGCCGGCGGCGGTCAGCGCCGACCGGTAGACGTCGGTGGTCAAGGCGAAGCCATTGGGCACCCGCACCCCCTGGCCCGAGAGCATGGAGTACATCTCTCCCAGCGAGGCATTCTTCCCGCCCACCGCAGCGAGGTCGCCCGCGCGGATTTCACCGAACCAGCAGACGCCTTGGCTCGTCCCGTCCATCAGATGGCTGTCCCGATCGTGGCATGGCCGCGGTGCATGGCTTGCGCGTTCGACCGGCCATTCCGGCCGATTCCCGGGCATCCGGCGTTACGCATGAGCCTGCCGACCTCCGGCATGGAGTCGGTCACCGGCTGAATCGCCCATTGCCGCTGCGTCCCCATCACACCCTCCAGGGCCTCGTCAGCTAGGCATCGAGACCACGCAACGCCATCTTGTTGCAGAGGCCGATCGAGCGGCCGGCCGGCAGCAGCCGGATCAAGCCGCTGCGTGCGAACTGGGTGAGGGTGCGCGACACCGTCTCGATGGTGAGACCGAGATGGTCGGCAATGTCGGCGCGTGTCATCGGCAGATCGAAATTCTCGTCATCCTTGGAGAGGCGCTGCGCCATATCCAGCAGGAAGGTCGCCACCTTCTCCTGAGCGCTCTTGCGGCCGAGCAACAGCATATGGTCATGGGCGCGTTCGAGGCTGCGCAGCGTCGCCCCCATGATCTTGTCGCGGAAGGTCGGGTCGTCCTGGATGAGGGCGGCGAGGCGGTTGCGGCGATAGGCGATCACGGTGACGCGGTCGACGGCTTCTGCGGAGAAGCGATGTTCGGCGCCGGCTTCGATCGCGAAGATGTCGCCGGGCAAATGGAAGGCGTCGATCTGCCTCCGGCCATCGCTCAACAGCTTGCAGGATCGGACGGCACCCGACACGACTTGGTAGAAGAACTCGGCTTCGTCGCCTTCACCGAACAGTTCCTCACCCTCGCCGAGAATCATCTGGATGCCGGTCGGCGCCTTGGCGCCCATGGCCGGCCGCACGGCGAAGGCGGCGGTCGGGAATGCACTGGCGCGGGTGGCACTGCGGATCTGCATGACGGTCTCTCCCGGGGGGTGCGATGGCGGTTGATTACCTCTCGCGCCCCAGCTCGACCATTCAGGTATCGAACTAAGGGATTCTACGCAGTGGGGCCACCTCCCCGGGTGCCTGTCAAGCAATAGCGGATAGCGCCCCATGGATACCGTCGACCAGGGCCGCGTCCGACAGCGGCTTCTCGAGCACTTGTGAGATGCCTCCCTGCTTCGCGAGC
Organism: Reyranellaceae bacterium; assembly: GCA_046349295.1. Lineage (GTDB taxonomy): Bacteria > Pseudomonadota > Alphaproteobacteria > Reyranellales > Reyranellaceae > Reyranella. Next base: position 101,076 of record JAXMCP010000016.1, on the reverse strand, counting down.
GCCCGCACGCCCTTGTTGAGTCTGGCGCTGATCAGGATAACCGGTAGCATGATGTTGCGATGGCGGAGTGCGCTGACCAGCTCGAGGCCGTCGAGTTCAGGCATGTCGTAGTCAACGACCAGACAGGCTCGGCCCGGCAGGTCGGTGTCGGCGAGCAGGGCCCGAGATCCATTGTAAAGCTGGACCTGAAACCCTTCCACTTCCAGTGCGAACTTCAAGGCCGCCCGAACAGCGGCATCGTCGTCGACCAGGAGAACAGTACCCAACACAGGCAACATTGCTCAAGGATCGCTGCCGTGGGCCGGGCATGCCTTGATCCAACGCAAGCGCGTCGGGTCTTGCAGCTTGGTTTGGTCTCTGAAGATCTTCTCGATGAAGTCCATTGCGCCGGTCTTCCGGAACGATGCCGCCTGGTCTAGGACAGCCGGCCGCGATCGTCGCGCGTTCATGCATTGCCCTCGACCGGATGCGCCGCGGTTCCCACAACCAGGATCGGCACCCTCCGCTGGCTGGCGATCTCGAGCAACATCCCGTCGCTCGTGATGCCCTGACGGGGCAAGACGAGCAGACGCTCGCGCCGTGGACCGAGCGCAAGGCGCAGCGATCCCAGCAGCGCTGCCGTTGAAGGTTGGTCGACAGACGGTACGGCCAGGGCTTTCTCGCCTGTCGCGGCGGCGATACGGGAGGCAATCCGCAAGCACGGATCCGACGGATCGGCCACCACTGCCGCGACCGGACCACCTTGCGGCATCCCCGTTCGGGGCACCAGCAGGATAGTTGCCGCCGACAGAAGGGAGAGTCTCGCCGGATCGCCACCCGCCGCGAGCGTGTCGATCTCCATAGGCTCCTCGACGATGAGGATATCGGATGCCCGCGCGACGTGCCTCGCCAGCGTCGCGGAGTCGCCGCGATGCACCTCGAAGCGGCAGGCCACCCCGTACGCCATCAATTCCTTCTCGAAAAGCCGACGTTCCCGATCCGCTGCGGCGCGCAATTCCTCTCCCATGCGTTGCAGGTCCAATGCTTGCCAGTCGTGGCCCGGAAGGCGCAGCTCGCGGGCGAAGGGCAGGGTTGCCAGACTGAACAGTGCCGGGTCCTCCATGAACACGCCCAGCAATTCCAGTTCGAGCAGCCGCGCGAACTCGGCCGCCGCCCGAAGCAGGTGCCGGTCTACACCACCGGTTGGCATGCCAAGCACGGCGCGCCGATAGGGAGAGGACTCTTTCACCATCAGTGCTTCCGTGCATTCTGATCGTCGATCATGGCTTTGCGTGCAGCGGCAAATCGAGCGAGGCACGCTTCGACGGCAGCATTCACCGTACCGTCGGCGTATCGGCCGTCCGGTTTGCGATGTCCAGCGGTGCAGCCGGTCAGGAGGGCGATCGCCTCATCGACGGTGCGAACGGCATAGATGGCGAATTTCGCGTCCGCACAAGCTTGCACGACGTCGGGCCTCAGCATGAGGTGTTGAACGTTCGAGGCAGGGATCAGAACGCCCTGTCGGCCGGTCAATCCACGCGACGTACAGATGTCGAAGAAGCCCTCGATCTTCTCGTTGACCCCGCCAATGGCCTGCACATGGCCGTGCTGGTTCACCGAGCCGGTAACCGCGAGATCCTGGCGCAGCGCCAGGCCGGCGAGGGCGGAGAGCAGGGCGCAAAGCTCGGCAACCGAGGCGCTGTCGCCCTCGACGCCGCCATAGGACTGCTCGAACACCAGACTGGCTTGCAGCGACATCGGTGCGCCGTAGGCATACCGTCCGGTGATGAAACCGGAAAGGATGAGCACTCCCTTGGAATGAATCGGGCCTCCCAGCTCGACCTCGCGCTCGATATCGACGATCTTGCCACTTCCCGGAGCGACGCGGGCCGTGATGCGGGTCGGTTGGCCGAAGGCGTGGCCCGCAAGATCGATGACCGACAGGCCGTTGATCTGGCCGACCTGGCTGCCCTCGGTGGCAATGAGGGAGACGTCACGGAGGATCATTTCACGGGTTCGCTCCTCCAGGCGCGAGGCCCGCTGCCGCTGCGCGCGCAGGGTGCTCTCGACATCGGCCCGGGTGATGACAGTGCGTCCAGCCACCCCGGCCCGGTGATCGGATTCGGTGACGAGATCATGGAGATCCTCCACGAGGAGCGACAGCTTCGAAGCGTCTTGGGACAATCGCGCAGCACGCTCGATGGCCGCTTCAACGCCGCTGCGATCGAGAGCACGCAGTCCGGCTTCGGCCGCCACGCCGCCGATCAGGCGCGCCAGCAACGCCTCGCCCTCGGGCGACCGCTCGACCTCGTCCTCGAAGTCGGCGAGAATCTTGAAGTGCTGCTGGAATTCCGGATCGAGCGACGCCAGCAGATAGTAGATGAGCCGTTCCCCGAACAGGATAACCTTGACGTTCAGCGGGATGGGGCTGGGCTCCAATGTCGCCGTCGACATCAGGCCGACGATGTGCGCGAGATCCTCGATCACGATCTCGCCACGGACCAGCACCCGTTTGAGGGCCGACCACGCGTAGGGTTCGCTGAACAGGCTGCGTGCATCGATGATGATCGTGCCGCCATTGGCACGATGCAGCGAACCCGCCTTGATCATGCGGAAGTTCGTGACCAATGCCCCCTGATACGACATGTGCTCGACGCGGCCGAGCAGGTTGCCGAGTGTCGGATTGAGCTCCTCGACCACGGGTAGATGATCGTTGGCAGCGTTGCTGACGAGGACGTTCACGTCATAGCGTTCGAAGGGGTGTCCGGGCAGCATCGCATCGAGGCCCGCGGCGGAGACGCCTTCGGGCTGGCCAAGAAAGAGCTGCACATGCAGCAGCACGTCGTTGCGCACCGCTTCCAGGTGGTCGACGACTTGCGGCAACTCCGCGAATCTGCTGCGGAGCTCGCCGATCTCCTGGTTGATCGCGAATTGTGCCGTTTCCTGGTCGAGCGCGTGGACGGTGTCGCGTCGTTCCTTTTCGAGTTTCGGGATGGACCGCAGCGCCTGTTCCATCTCTCGCTCGATCTGCGCGATTGCATCCTGCGTCGCCTTCCTCCGTTCCTCCGGCCATTTGGCGAATGCCTCGGCGTCGACGACTTCGCCCTTGTCCACGGCGGCGACCGTGAAGCCCATGGGCGTGCGTATGATCGCCAACCCCCGCGCCGTTGCCTTTTCTCCCAGGGTCTGGAAGACCTTCTGGGTATTGGTACGCAGTGCCTCGTCGATTGCCGTTCGGCGGCGCTGATAGTCCTCGCTCTCGAACAGCGCCGGCAGCGTTACGCGCAGGTCCTCGATCAGCTTTCTCAACGCCTGTTGCAGCGGCACGGCGCGGCCGGCAGGAAGGCCGATGGCCGTCGGGCGATGGGGAACGGCGAAATTGTTGACGTAGACCCAATCCTGCGGCGGCTTGCCCGGTGGTCGCACCGTTTCCAGCATCTGGCGCAGCTCCGACGAGATTCGTCCCTTGGTCCGGCCAGTGGCGAATATGTTGAAACCGCGAGCCGCCAGCGCGCCTCCCAGCCTGATTGCCTCTTCGGCTCGCCGCTGGCCGGCGAGCACCGGCGGCGGCGCCAGATCCCGGGTCGTCGTGAAAGCCAGGCCCGAAAGATCGGCCGGCCTGAACAGCTTGTCGGCAGGCAGCGCTTGCGGCATTGCCTCGGCGTCGATGTTCGCAGCGTCGCGCATGTCTCTCACCTGCAGAGAAGACGGATCCCGTAATGGTGGATTGTTGCAGCCGGCGAATGGTCGGGGCTCGCCTCTTGCACGTGGCGTGAACGACGGTCGTCCAGACCGGCGCCTCGTGCGGCTCGAGCGTCGGCCTCAGCTCGACGAGTGGCAGGCGGCGATTGACCTCGATCGGCGCCCTTCGACTGTCCAACCCGGCGTGGCAATGGGCTCTCGCGCCGAGCTTTGTCCCATCAGCGATAGACCAGGACCGGTATCGAACTGTGAGTCAGAACCTTGTTCGTCACGCTGCCGACGACCAGTGCCGAAACGCCTCGCCGGCCATGCGACGCCATCGTAATGAGATCGCAGCCGGACTTCTTGGCGGTATCGATGATCGCCTTGTAGGGATGCTCGGCCTCGACCTGAACGACGTGGCAGTGCACGCCCTGAGCCTTCGCCTTGCGCTCGGCGCTTTCGAGATAGCGGGCCGCCTCGGCCTTGACATGCTTCTCGTAGATTTCCTTGGTGTCGGAAAGCTGCTTGGAATCCACTGCGATGACGTGGAACGGTTCGGTCGCCGTTAGCACGGTGACCCGTGCACCAGCTTCTCGGGCGAAGCTCATGGCGTGGTCGACAGCCGCCTCCGACAGTGGTGACCCGTCGGTAGCGACAAGAATGTGCTGGAACATCGTTCACCTCCTCAGGCTGCTCAAACGTCGGGATCCGATTCGGTCGTCACATCCTTGGCGTCGAACTCTCGCGCCTTGACCATGATGAAGCAGACCTCTCGGGTGAGATGGTCAAGCCGGGGGATGGGACCGCTGCGTTGGCAGCATCGACATGACGTGGCATCGGGATCGCCCTCATTCCGCCAAAAGCGATTCAGCCAACCACCCGCTGCCCGAGACCACCTTGATCGAGATCAACCGAAAGGGCCGACCGTGTCGGCCGCCACGATCCAGTCGAGATCAGCGTGATGAGGCCGCGACATAGCGGGCGAACGCGAGGAGCGAGGCGACTTTTCCGTAGTCGGCCTCGGGGACGGTCACGCCGAGATGCTTGTGCGCCGCGATGACGAAGTTCAGGAAATCCATCGAATCGAGACCGATGTCGTTGCGCAGATCGTCGTCCGGCGCGATGGTCGATACGTCGAGGTCGGGCGCGATGTCGCCCAGGATCGCACGCAGCTTCGCGATGATCTCGGAGTCGTTCATAGAGCTTCCGGTTTCTGCAGGTGTCGATCGATGGCCGCCAGAAGCCGGCTGCCGACGGCGCCGTCGCTGGCGCGGTGATCGGCGCCAAGAGTCGCCTGCATGACGGGCCGCGGCCTGACCTCGCCGTCGACGATCGATGCCGTCATGCGCGGAGCGCCGAAGCCCACGATCGCCAGTTGTGGTGGGTAGATGACGCCGAGCACGCTGTCGGCGCCTCGTTCGCCCAGGCTGGTCACCGTAACGGTCGGATCCATCATCTCCGAGCCGCGGATGCGCGCGGTGCGCGCACGCGTGACCAGATCGCGCAGGGCGGCCATTGCCTGATCCAGCGTGAGACGGTCCGCGTCACGGATTGCCGGCGCCATCAGGCCACCACCTCGTAGCGAGATTGCCCAGCCGACATGAATTGCCTGAGCGAGCCTTGGCACGCCGTCCACCCAGAATCCGTTGAGCTCCGGCACTTCGCGAAGGCCCAGCGCGACAGCCTTCAACAGCAGCGCCGCCGGCAACAAGCGGCGCTCGACGTCGCGCCGATCGTTCTCCGCGGCCAGCCATTCGGTCGCGCGGCCAAGGTCGATTGGCAGCGACAGGTAGTAGTGGGGGATTTCGCGCTTGGAGCGCGCCATGGCCGCGGCGATCGCCTGGCGCATGGCGGCCGGATCGAAACCGCGCCGCGGCGCCGGTTGCGTCGGCATACTTGCCGCAGCGGCTTCGATGTCGGCGACGGCGATGGCGCCTCGTGGGCCGCTGCCACGGAGGCCGTGCACATCGACCTCGAGCTCGGCCGCCAGGCGCGCTGCCGCCGGAGAGATACGAGGTCGGGTGGCTGGTGCGGGCGTCTCGTGTCGTGGCGTGACTGGTTGGGCCGGCGGTCGCTCGACTGCGGGGGACACCGCGGCCGGCCTGGGCGCGGCAGTCCCTCCATCGATGCGGGCCAGAACGGCACCGACCGGCGCTTCCGTCCCGACAGGCACGAGAATTTCCCTCAGCACCCCCTGCTCGAAGACCTCGATTTCGAAGGCGCCCTTCTGAGTCTCGACGACGGCCACGACGTCACCGCGCTCGATCCGGTCGCCAGCCTTCTTCAGCCATTCCACGACCGTGCCCTTTTCCATGTCGGCACCCAGCGATGGCATGAGGAAGTCGCTCAAGCCTTCCTCCCTTGCGGCCTCACCAGCTCGAGGGCGGCTGCCTGGATGGTGTCGACCTGAGGTATGGCGGCATCCTCCAGATGCTTTGGATAGGGGATGGGCACCTCTGCGCCGCACAACCGTACCGGCGGTGCGTCGAGGTCGTAGAAGGCCTGCTCGGCGACACGGGCGCAGATCTCGGCCGAAATGCCGCCCGAGCGCCAACCTTCGTCGACGATCAAGACCCGTCGCGTGCGTGCCAACGATTCCATGATCGTCTGGTCGTCCAGCGGACGCAGGGAGCGAAGGTCGATCACTTCGGCCTCGATGCCCTCGGCCACGAGCCGTTCGGCGGCGGCGAGTGATTTGTGCAGGCTGGCCCCATAGGTGATGACGCTGAGATCCCGGCCCGGCCGGCGCACCGCTGCGCCGAACAGCGGCACCGGACCTGCATCGGCTGCAAGCTCCCCTTCCATATTGTAGAGGTTCACGTGCTCGAAGATCAGCACAGGATTGGGATCCTGCAGCGCACTCCAAAGCATGCCGCGCGCATCCTCGAGCGTCGCCGGCGCGACGACCTTGAGGCCTGGGATGTGCGCGTACCAGCCTTCGAGGCTGTGCGAGTGCTGGGCGGCGAGCTGACGGCCCGCGCCGGTCGCCATGCGAATCACCAACGGGATGGCAAACTGCCCGCCGGACATGTGCGGGATCGTCGCCGCGTTGTTGACGATCTGGTCCAGCGCCAGCAGGCTGAAATTGACGGTCATGATCTCGACGATCGGCCGCATGCCGGCCATGGCTGCGCCGATGCCGGCGCCGACGAACGCCGCTTCCGACAGCGGCGTATCGCGGATGCGCTCCTCGCCGAATTCATCGAGCAATCCCTTTGTCACCGCGTAGCAGCCGCCGTACCGGCCGACATCCTCGCCCATCAGGAACACGCGCGGGTCACGCTTCAGTGCCTCACGGATGGCCTGCTTGATCGCCTCGCGATACGTCGTCTTCTGGAGGGCGCGAGCCGTGTTCATGTCGGTACCCCCTCCATGAGGGTGTAGCGGCAGAGGTCGGAAACCGGTTCCCAGTCACCGGCTTCGGCAAAGGCGACGGCCGCCTCGACCTCGGCCGATGCCTTGTTCTCGAGCGACGCGATATCCTCGCTGTGGAGAAGTCCGCTGGCGACGGCCCACTCGCCGAAGCGCTTTATGGGGTCGCGTTCCCTCCAGCGTTCGACCTCGGCCTTGTCTCGATATAGCTGGGCATCGAACATCGAATGGGCGCGGAATCGGTAGGTCATGCATTCGAGGAACTGGGGGCCGCCCCCGCTGCGGATGCGGTCGAGTGCCCCACGTGTCGCCGCCTCGACCGCTACGACGTCCATGCCGTCCACACGATGCGAGTCGATGCGATAAGCGGCGGCCTTGCGATGGATGTCGATCTCGGACTCGGTGCGCTCGATCGCGCTGCCCATGGCGTATAGGTTGTTCTCGCACACGAACAGCACCGGCAGCTTCCACACAGTCGCAAGGTTGAGGGATTCGTGGAACTCGCCTTCGGCAACGGCCCCTTCGCCGAACAGGCAGGCGGCCACGCCGGGCCCCTTGCGCATCTTCTCGGCGAGGCCCAGACCGACGGCGAGCGGGAGGCCACCGCCGACGATGGCATTGCCGCCGTAGAAGCGGGCCGATCGATCGAAGATGTGCATGGAGCCGCCACGACCACGACTTGTGCCGTTCGACTTGCCGTACATCTCCGCCATCAACGGACCCATGCCGATACCACGAGCCAGGGCGTGGCCATGCTCCCGGTAGGTGGCGACGACGCTATCCTCGGGAGACAGGGCTCCGACGACGCCGACAGCGTTCGCCTCCTCGCCGATATAGAGGTGCAGAAATCCACGGATCTTCTGCTGGGTGTAGAGTTCCGCACACTTCTCCTCGAATCGGCGGATCCGCAGCATTTGCCCCAGCAGGTGATGGGCATGGTGGCGGTTGAGATGCGGCTTGACTGTCATCTCTTCTCGTCGCTTTCCAAGGTCGAGAGGTCGCCTTCGGGCAGCCCGAGCTCCCGCGCACGCAGCAGGCGGCGCATGATCTTGCCGCTGCGGGTCTTGGGCAGGTTATCGCGAAAGGCGATCTCCCGCGGAGCCACGGCGGGCCCCAGCCGCCGGCGGGCATGGGCCATCAGGTCGCGCTCGAGCTCGGCGCTGGGCTCTTGCCCCGCCTTCAGCGCCACGAACGCCTTGATGACGTTGCCGGCCACCTCGTCAGGCTTGCCGATGACCGCCGCTTCGGCGACCGCGGGATGCTCCATGAGCGCGCTCTCGACCTCGAACGGGCCGACCAGATGGCCGGCGGTCTTGATCACGTCGTCCGAGCGGCCGATGAACCAGTAGTAACCGTCGCGGTCACGGCGCGCGAGATCGCCGGTCAGGTACCAGCCATCGGCGAAGCATTTGCGATAGCGCTCGTCCTCGCCGAGATAGCCGCGGAACATGGAGGGCCAGCCCGCCTTGAGCGCGAGCTCGCCCTCGATTTCCGGATCGCCGATGACGCGGATGCCCTGCGGCGTGCGCTCGACGATGGCCGCCTCGACGCCCGGGAGAGGCTTGCCCATGGAACCCGGCTTGACGGGCAGGGCAGCGAAGTTGGCGATCATGATGCCGCCGGTCTCGGTCTGCCACCAGTTGTCGTGGAATGGATGGCCGAAGACCTGCTTGCTCCAGACGACGGCTTCCGGATTGAGCGGCTCGCCGACGCTGGCCAGGAAACGCAGCGAGCCGAGGTCGTACTTGCGCGCGACCTCCCTTCCGACCTTCATCAGCATGCGGATGGCGGTCGGGGCAGTGTACCAGACGGTGACCTTCTGCCGCTCGATGATGGAGTACCAGCGGTCGGCATCGAACTCCATCTCGTCGACGATGCTGGTGACGCCACTGACCAGCGGAGCGATCACGCCATAGGACATGCCGGTCACCCAGCCCGGATCGGCGGTGCACCAGAAGATGTCGTCCTGGTGAAGGTCGAGGGCATAACGCGCGGTCGCTGCCTGGGCCACCACCGCGTCGTGCACGAGCACGGCGCCCTTTGGCCGGCCGGTCGTGCCGCTTGTGAAATGCATGAGCGCGACATCCTCGGGCGACGTGGCCGCCGTGCGATGGTGCGCAGAGGCTTGTTCCATGAGGCGAGGCAGGGACCGCACCCGGTTTCGCTCGTCCTCGGGAGTGCCATCGATCAGCAGCACCGTGCGCACCATCGGCAGATCGTCGAGGATCGGCGACACCTTTCGCTGAAAGAGAGTGCGCGTGGTGAGCAGACAGGCACCTCTGCCGATCGCCAGTCGGGCGCGGATCGGTTCGGGCCCAAAAGCGGAGAAGAGCGGACAGAAGACGGCGCCCCGTTTCAGGGTGCCGAGGACTGCCGAATAGAGAGCAGGGACTCGCCCGCTGAGCGAGAACACCGCCTCGCCCCGGCGCACGTCCAGCGACTCCAGGACATTCGCGAAGCGGCTCGCCGCCTCGTCGAGCATGGCAAAGCTCGTGTCCGAAACAGCGCCATCGCGGCCGATGTGACGCAATGCGATCCGCGTGCCGTGGCCTCCGGCGACGTGACGCGTGACCGCTTCATGGGCGATGTTGAGCCCGCCGTCCGGCAGGCCGGCAAGTGCGCGGCGCTCCGACGACCAGTCGAAAGACCGGCAAGTCGCGTCGTAATCCCGAAGATTGGGAGTCACCGGCCAGTCGCCGCTTGATTTCTCGATGACCTGGAACATCGCAACGGGAGCATTCATCCGGCCGGGCAGCCTGACTTTGACTTGGCTCAATTGCCCGAAGCTGCCAGTCGATCCGCCGGGCCTTTGATCCAGGTCAAGGTCGGCCTGAAGTTGTCGGCCGATTTGAGTTGCAGGTGCACGGAGGGAAAGATGCGACTCCTTGGAATTGTTGCACTTGCGATCTCTGGAACGATCGTGACCGCCTATCATGCAGTGTACCAGCAACCGCCGCCCGAGCTCGGCATCACGCCGGAGATGTTCGACTGGACGCCGGGTTGGGTCGGCAAGGTCCTGGGCTTCGTGCTCCCGACCCTGGTTCTGGCGTTCATCATCGGGATGACGATCAGTCTTGTGCGTTGGCTCGGCAGGCTGCGCGACTTGTCGTAACGGCGGCGGACAACGCGCAGCGATCAACGTCGGTGTTGGGCACTCGAGCATCGATGCCCAGGTCGGGCTCGTTCGTATGCGCGAGAATTGCTGCCCGCACCCGATCCCGAAGGCGTATGACGGCGGCGAAGTCTGTACCGTCCGGCCGTATCAGGTCGCCGACGTGAACCGATACGTCGCCCCGGCGGGGCAGCCAATTGCCGTCGCGCAGGATGGACCGGGTGCCGCACAGCGTGACCGGCACGATCCCTAATCCTTGTTGGACGGCGATCACGAAGGCGCCAAGGTGGAACGGCCGCAGACCATAGGCGCGCGTGAATGTGCCTTCGGGAAAGAATGCGAGCATCCGACCCGCTTGCGCCGCCGCGAGCGCCGCCTGCGTGTCGGCGACCCCGCCTTCGGGATCTGTGCGTTCCACGAACAGGGCGCCGAGAGCGCGCAGGAAAGGGCCTGCCGCGTACTGCGCGTCGAGCTCGCGTTTCGCCACGAAGGCGGGTTCGCCGGGGACGACGGCTGCCATCACGAGACTGTCGAAGTAGCTGCTATGGTTGACGGCGAGCAGCGTTCCGGCCGCTCTCGGCCATGCTCCTGTCAGCTCGACGCGCACGCCCATCAACCGCAGCAGCAGCCGGGCCACGGCACGCACGATCGCCCAGCGGCGCGACCTTCCGGGAACAAGAATGACCAGCGACCACAGGACGGCCGACGTCGCGACAAGCACCGTCCACCACCAGGCTGCGTAGCCAAGCCCTGCAAGCAGCCTGCAGCCATGGCGTAGCCGAATCGTCAGGCCTGACAGCATCAGACGGGCGAGCTGCCGCGACGTCGATTCGGGCCGCCCGGTCAGGCGATGCTTCAGGAAGAGGTCGCGCGTTGCTGCACGCCGCAGCTTGCCGCTCGAGGTCTTGGGCACGCTGCCCGGCGGCACCAGCACGATCTCCTCGGGCGGCGCGTCGAGCAGCCGCGTGGCGGCTTCCTCGATACGTCGTTGCAAGGACGCGCATTCAGCCGACTCCGTCGGGCGAGTCTCGGCGATGACGACCAGTCGTTCGGTGCCGGCACCGGGGTCGGCCGTGCCGAAGACGACGACGCAACCCTTGCGCACGCCGGCAAGGTCGCCGACGGCCGCTTCCAGCTCGTCGGGATAGATGTGGCGGCCGGCGCGGATGACGATGTCCTTGGACCGACCGGTGATGAAGACGTCGCCGCTGGCCACATAGGCGAGGTCGCCGCTATTGAGCCACGGGCCGTCGAACAGCTCCGCCGTCCTGGCCGGATTTTCGAGGTATCCCGACGATGCCGATGGGCCGCGGAATTGCAGTCGACCCTGCTGGCGCTCACCGACCTCGCCGGTTACGTCGACGATGCGGATCTGGTGTCCCGGCAGCGGCCGGCCGCAGGCGACGAATTCTAAGGCATCGGTCGCCTCCGGCGCGGCTTGCGCCGCCACTCCCAGTCGGGTGAGTGCCCGGCGATCGATCCGATCGATGATCGGCGGCCGGCCGAGGGGAGGGAAGGCGAGGCCGACGGCGTTCTCGGCGAGGCCATAGACGGGTGCCATGGCCCGACTGTCGAAGCCGTACGCGGCGAAGCGCTCCGCGAAGCGGCGTATGGTGTGAGGGCTTACAGCTTCCGAGCCGTTGGTGACCATGCGCAGGGAGCGGAGGTCGAGACCGGCGATCATCGCTTCGTCGATGCGGCGCAGGCAGAGCTCGAAGGCGAAGTTCGGCGCCGCCGACAGGGTTCCTCCATGGCGGTGGATTGCCCACAGCCAGGTCTCGGGGCGCACGAGGAACAAGAGCGGCGACATGACCACGAGCCGAGCCGCGAAGTAGAGGCTGCCCAGCCAGGCGCCGATCAGCCCCATGTCGTGATAGAGTGAAAGCCAGCTCACGAAGACATCGGACGGGCTTGCCGCCATCGCCTCTCCCATGGCTCGAATGTTGGCCAGCAGGTTGGCATGGCTCAGCACCACGCCCTTGGGGTCGCCGGTGCTGCCCGACGTGTACTGAATCAGCGCTGTGCCGGTTGCTCGTCGCGATGTCGGCAACGGCGAATCGTCTGCGCCTGCGGCGGCGAGCTCGTCGACGGAGGCGGTGCACCGCAGGGTCTCCAGCTGGAGGCGCAGGAGCCGGGCGATGGCGGAGGCTTCCGGTGCTGCGATCAGCATTGCTGCCCGCGCGTTGCGCAGGATGGTGGCCTGACGACGCAGATGCTCCTCGATGCGAGATGGCCGTGCAGGCGGGTAGATCGGTGTCGGCACGCCGCCGGCATAGAGAACGGCGAAGAAGGCAACGAAGAAGGCCGCGCTCGTCGGCAGCATGATGGCAACCCGTTCGCCCGGATCCAGCCCGCGAACGAGCAGGCCGCGCGCGACGGCCCGCGCCCGCTCCCTGAGCTGCCGGTAGGTGATCGACGTTTCACCTCCGTCGCCTTCCAGCAGGACGATGTGGCTGCGTTCGCCATGTCGGCTGGCGTGCCAGTCGAGCACGTCGGTCATCGTCGTCGTCGTCTCAGGGGCCCGCTCTGCCGGCTCGGGGGCAGGGGCGCGGGCGGCGAGCCTGGGCGCCACGGCGATGCGGGCCTTTGCTTCGGCGAGGGCGCGCACGAGGTCGCGCAGCGTCTCGGCCTCGCCGAGCAGCCGCTCTGGCAGATGCGTTCCGAACGCCCGTTCGACGCGCAACAGCAGCTCCGCCCGCGACAGGCTATCGAAGCCCCAGTCCCGATCAAGCGAGCCGTCGAGACCCGCCCGGTCCACGGACCGCCGGCCCGGCCAAAGCTCGTGCGCAAGATCGCGCGCGAGCGTGACCAGCGCACGCTCTGCGACCCCTTCCCCCGGCGTTTCAGGCTGTCCGGTCGGAGCAACCGGTGTGTCCATCGTCTGCCCTCCACGTGCGCGGCAAGGACCGTGTCACTCCTGGATCTGGCCGCCCGACGGATCGAAGCGCCAGCTTCGCCGTCACTCCCGGGCGCGGACGACGAGGACCGGGCAGGGAGCTTGACGCATGACGGTTTCGGCAACGCTGCCGACCACGGCCCTCGTGAGGCCACGGCGGCCGTGGCTGCCGATCACGATAAGGTCGGCTCTCCATTCCTTGGCGGCCTTGGCGATCTCCGGGCCGGGCGATCCTCGACGAATGAAAGAGAGGGCGTGAGCATCGGGTTGCAGGCGGGCACGGAAATCCGCCATCAATCGTTCTGCATCGCGCCTGGCTGCGGCGGCAAGCTCGTCGGCGGCGATGCCCGCTTCGGGCGCGAGAACCAACGCCGGATCGATGGCATAGACCAGGGCGACATCGGCATGAAGGGAGCGCGCCAGCTCTATGCCCACTTCGGCGGCGTGAGCGGCGATCGGATCTTCGTCGATGGCGATCAGCACTTTCTGGAAGCTCATCTTACCCTCCTGAACATAGCGTCGTACGAATCGGCGGGGGCGCCCTTGAGCGAGATCAAGCCACGCCATCGACCACTGCCGCCGTGACCAGATCGCGCGGAGAACCAGCGCTGCGGACCGGCGGTGGGGATCGCGTCGGTCTGCTCTTCCTCGAAATGCAGGTCGGAGATGACGACGACCATGGTGGACATGTCGGAAGCTCCCGAAAAAAGTTCGCTTGCCGGGCAGCTCAACGAGAGGCCAGCGCCACGGCCTGTTCGACATCCGCAACGGTCGGGACATCAACGCCGTCGTTTGCGCGGGGCTGGGTGGGGACTAGCTGATCCAGGCCAATGTATTTCTCGAGCCGCCCAACCAGATCTTCGAGCGGGGTTGGCCGAGCGGCTTCGATCGTGGGCGCCTCGATCCGTGGCGCCGAGCCGTCCGACATGGCCTTGACGGGGACGGGGTGCAGGCCGCGACGTTCGCCATCTTCGCCTTTTCGATCGTCAGGGCCATCGCCTTTGCATTGACGTGGAAGCCAAAGTCCCAGTGACCATCGATCACCGCCGTGGTGGGCGACTCCCGAACGATGCTCGATGGCCGAGGCCACTGGCCATCGCGCGGAAGCTGGGCGATAAGGCCTGACAGGAGGAATCTCAATGACCGCCAAAGACGCAGATGCCACCAGCGGCCGTTTCGACGACGCCGCGACGGCAGAATCTACCTTCGATCGCCGCGGATTCATGGCCCTGGGCGCAGGTGGCCTGCTGGCCGCCGTGCTGCAGGGTGCCCGCCCGGCCGCGGCACAGAGTGCCCAGCGGCGCGGGACCCTGGTCATCGCACTGGACATCAGCGATGCCACCGGCCTCGATCCGGTGCGTGTCTATCAGTATTCCAACCCGCTGCCGACGCATGCCGCCTATGACGGGATGGTCACCTTCGACCCGGGGGATTCGGTCAACCTGAAGCCGGCGTTGGCGACCGAGTGGGCCTACCAGCCCGACGGGAAGACGGTGCGGCTGAAGCTGCGCACCGACGTGAAGTTCGCCTCCGGCAAGCCGATGACTGCCGAGGATGTCCGCTTCTCCTTCACCCGGCAGCTCAACATCAAGGACCAGCCCTGGCAGTACATCTCGCACATCGAGGCGGTGAAGGTCGTCGACCCCCACACGGTCGACATCGTGCTGAAGGACCCCTCGCTGCCGTTGATGACCATCATCGCCACCCCCGCCTTCGGCGTGCTGGAGAAGGACGTGGTGATCGCCCATGGCGGCACCGATGCGCCGGACGCCAAGGACAAGGACAAAGCCACCGACTGGCTGAATGAGAATTCCGCCGGCACGGGTCCGTACCGTCTGACCGGCTGGCAGCGCAACCAGCAGATCCAGATGGTGAAGAACCCGAACTATTGGAAAGGGACTCCCGGTTACGACCGCGTTCTGATCCGCCACATGAGCGAGAGTGCGGCGCAGCTCCTCGCGATCCAGCGCGGCGACGTCGACGTGGCGTTCAATCTGATTCCAGAGCAGATCGCCACGCTGAAGGGGGATCCCAACATCAGCGTCGTGGGCATGACCAGCCTCGACTTCATCTACATGGCCGTGGTCGAAGCGCCGACGAACCCTGCACTCCAGAACAAGCTGGCTCGGCAGGCCATCGGCTATGCGATCGACTACGACGGCATCATCAAGAACCTGATCGGCGGGAACGCCGTCCGCCCCGTGAGCTTCCTGCCCGTCGGCGTCAACGGCTCGACGGAGGCCCTCACCAAGGAGATCGGCTTCCGCGAGGACCTCGCCAAGTCGAAGCAGTTGCTGGCGCAGGCCGGCATGCCGGAGGGCTTCAAGTTCAAGCTTTCCTATGGCAACGCCGCGATCGCCGGCGTCGGCTACCAGAACCTGGCGCAGAAGCTGCAGTCCGACCTGGCGCGCGTCGGCATCCAGGCCGAGCTGGCGCCGATGGATCAAGTCAACATGCGAACCAACTATCTCGGAGGCAAGCTCGAGGCGGCGCTGACCTTCTGGAATCCGCCCGCGCCGGAGAACTGGCTGTGGAGCAGCGCCACGATCAATCGCGTGGCCGGCCGCGTTCATTGGAAGGTGCCCGAGGACGTCCGCAAGCTGGTGGCCGACGCCGGCGCAGAACGCGATCTGGTGAAAGGCGCGGCGCTGTACAAGCAGTACCAGCAGGCGATGGTCGATGCGGCCCATCACTTCGTGCTGATCCAGCCGGTGTATCAGGTAGCGGTTCGCAAGAACGTGTCCGGCCTGCAATTGACGGCGGCAGGCTGGATGGCCGAGCTGGGCGGAGCCAAGCCCGCTTGATGCGCTTTCCTGTTTCCTCCCCAACGCTCGCGTTGGGAAGGTGCCCCCGCAGGGGGCGGAGGGGTCATGGGCTTCTGGCGAAGCGTTCGTCCACATTCTTCAGACACGACTTGTATCCAAGCTCTGCGCGTGTCGCGCATGACCCCTCCGGCCCTTCGGGCCACCTCCCCGGGCTTCACGCGGGGAGGAGCATGATGTGCGGTGACGGCGCATGATCCGTTATGTCGTCTCGCGCCTGGTCGTCTCGGTGGCGATGGTGCTGCTCGCCACCCTCGTCATCTTCCTGATCGCCAACACCGTGCCGGGCGATCCGGTGCTGACGGCGCTCGGCGACATGGCAGCCTCCGACCCGGTTCAGGTGGCGGACTTCCGTCGGAGGTGGGGCCTCGACCTGCCGCTGTGGCAGCAATACTGGCTGTTCCTCGAGCGACTGGCGCATGGCGATCTCGGCGTGTCGATCTCCTCGCGCCGGCCGGTGCTTCAGGACATCATCGACTATGCCCCCGCCACCCTCGAGCTCGCGACGGTCGCCTTCATCCTTTCCATCGTGGTGGGCTTGCCGCTCGGTGTGCTGGCAGCCGTGCGGCGGGACACCGTCGTCGATCATGTCGCTCGCGCGGTCTCGCTCATCGGAGTCTCGGCACCGACCTTCTGGCTGGCCTTCATCGCGCTCGCGGTCTTCTACGGCGCGCTGAACTGGGCGCCGGGTCCCGGGCGGCTCGATCCGGTCTCGTTTCCGCCTGACCGCGTCACCGGACTGCTGCTGATCGACACCGCCCTGCAGGGCGATTGGGAGACGTTCCGTGACGCCGCGGCGCATCTGGTGCTGCCGTCCATCGTGCTCGCCGCGGCCACCCTTGGTCTGATAACCCGCACCACCAGAGCCGCCATGCTGGAGGCCCTGTCGCAGGACTATGTGCGGGTGGCGAAGGCCAAGGGTCTGCGGGGAGGGCTGATTGTCCGCGGCCATGCCTTGCCCAACGCCATGCTGCCGGTCGTGACGCTGGGCGGTCTCGCCTACGCCAACCTGCTGGCCGGCGCGGTGATGACCGAGACCGTGTTCTCCTGGCCCGGCCTGGGCCGCTACACCTTCCGCAGCGCGGTGACGGTCGACTTCCCGGCCATCATGGCGGTCACCGCCATTGTCGCGGCGATCTTCGTTCTGGTGAACTTCCTGGTCGACATGTCGTACGCCCTGCTCGATCCACGCGTGGTGAAGAAATGAGCGACATCGCTCTCCCAGCGATCGCCTCTCCGCGCATCCGCTGGCTGCGCCGCTACGGGCTGGCGGCGTTTGGCGCGGCGGTCATCCTGGCCTGGGCGCTCGCGGCGATCTTCGCGCCTTGGATCACCCGGTATGATCCGAATTTCGTCGATGTGGCGATACGCCTGCAGCCGCCGTCGGCCGGCCACTGGCTGGGCACCGACGCGCTGGGGCGAGACGTGGCGACGCGTGTCATCTATGGCGCCCGCGTGTCGCTCGCCGTCGGCATGGTGGTCGTGCTGGTGGGCGCGCTGTTCGGCACGCTGCTTGGCGCTGCCGCGGCCTACGCGCGGGGCTGGGCGGAAGAGGGCCTGATGCGGCTGACCGATCTGGTCTTCTGCTTCCCGCCCATCATCCTGGCGATGGCGATCGCTGCCGCGCTGGGAATCGGCACGGTGAACACCGCCATTGCGATGCTGGTCGTGTGGTGGCCGAAATTCGCCCGGCTTTCCCGCAGCCTGGTGATCTCGCAGCGCTCCCGGGAATATGTCGAGGCGGCACAATCCATCGGCTTCGGCCCGGCCCACATCCTGTTGCGCCAGATCATCCCCAACGCCGTCGGGCCGCTGGTCGTGCTGGTCACGCTCGACCTGGGCAACGCCATCCTGGTGTTTGCCGGGCTGTCCTT
Organism: Reyranellaceae bacterium; assembly: GCA_046349295.1. Classification (GTDB taxonomy): domain Bacteria; phylum Pseudomonadota; class Alphaproteobacteria; order Reyranellales; family Reyranellaceae; genus Reyranella. The sequence goes on along the minus strand of JAXMCP010000016.1, from coordinate 83,337 downwards.
TCTTGGCCTCGGCACCGTGCCACCGACGGCGGAATGGGGCTCGATGGTCGGCGAAGGGCGTGAGCTGGTGCAGCAATGGTGGGTGGCCACCTTCCCCGGCCTGGCCATCCTGAGCGTGGTGATGGGCTTCAACTTCATGGGCGACGGTTTCCGCGATTGGCTCGATCCGCATGCCAACCGCCGCTGAGCCGTCGTTGCCCGCTGAGCCCTTGCTGCAAGTGCGCGATCTGCGCACCTGGTTCCTGACGGATTCCGGGCCTGTCCGCGCCGTGGACGGCGTCAGCTTCGACGTGCATGCCGGCGAGACGCTGGGCGTGGTTGGCGAATCCGGCTCCGGCAAGAGCGTCTGCGCCAAGTCGATCATACGCCTGCTCGACGAGCCGGCGCGGATCGTCGGCGGCTCGATCCTGTTCAAGGGCCGCGACCTCGCGCATCTGGACGACGAAGGAATTCGCAGCGTTCGCGGGGCCGAGATCGCCATGGTGTTCCAGGACCCCATGACGTCGCTCAATCCGGTCCTGCGTATTGCGCGCCAGCTCGTCGAGGCGATGACGGCGCACGGCCGCTTCACCGTGGCGGCGGCGCGCAGCCGCGCCATCGACCTGCTACGCCGCATGGGCGTGGCGTCGGCCGACCGCACGGTGAATTCGTTTCCCCATCAATTCTCCGGCGGCATGCGCCAGCGCGTGATGCTGGCCATGGGCTTCTCCAACGAGCCCTCCCTGTTGATCGCGGACGAGCCGACCACGGCGCTCGACGTGACGATCCAGGCGCAGATCCTGGACCTGCTGCGCGGGCTGAACCGCGACCTCGGCACCGCCGTCATCCTGATCAGCCACGATCTCGGCGTGATCAGCAATATCTGCTCGCGCGTGCTGGTGATGTACGCCGGCGAGGTCGTGGAGGAAGGCGCGCCCGAGGATCTGCTGACCGATCCGCGCCATCCATACACCTGGGCGTTGTTGCACGCCGCGCCGCGTATCGATGCCGAGACCGAGGATCGCCGGCTGATCACCATCGAGGGCCAGCCGCCGGATCCGCGCGCCTGGCCCTCGGGTTGCCGCTTTCGCGCGCGCTGCCCCTTTGCCGTCGAGAGATGCGCGGATCATCCCGAGCTGTTGCCGGTGGCTGCCGGGCGTGCTGCGCGGTGCTGGGTGACACAGGAGGGCGGCGCGCTGCACACTCCCGAACGAGTCCGAGCGGGGGTTGCCACGCCCGTCGAGCCGGCCCCGGCGGTGCCGATCCTCGAGGTCTCGGGCCTGCGCAAGCATTTTCCACTGGCGAAGGAGACCTACTTCGCACGCCAGCGCGTGCTGCGCGCCGTCGATGGCGTCGACCTGCAGGTCATGGCCGGTGAAACCGTCGGATTGGTGGGCGAATCGGGTTGCGGCAAGTCGACCCTGGCGCGGCTGGTCACGCGGCTGCACGAACCGACGGACGGCAGGATCGTCTTTGCCGGCACCGACATCACGCATGCCAGCCAAGCGACGATCCGCCCGTTGCGGCGGCGCATGCAGATGATCTTCCAGGATCCGTACGCCTCACTCAATCCACGCATGACGATCGGCGAGATCCTCGCCGGTCCGCTGATCCTCCACGGCATCGCCGAGAACGCGGCAGCGGCCCGCACGCGGGTCGCCGAGCTGCTCGACCTCGTCGGCCTGCCGGGCCAGTCGGTGCAACGTTTCCCGCATGAATTCTCCGGCGGCCAGCGGCAGCGCATCTCCATCGCCCGCGCCTTGGCGGTAGGCCCGGATTTCGTGGTTGCCGATGAGCCGATCTCGGCGCTGGACGTCAACATCCAGGCGCAGATCATCAACCTGATGGTCGACCTGCAGGAACGGCTGGGACTGACCTATCTGTTCATCGCCCACGATCTCGCGGTGGTGCGCCATGTCTGCGACCGCATCGCGGTGCTCTATCTCGGCAAGATCATGGAGGTGGGTCCGGCCGCGGCATTGTTCTCGCGTCCCCTGCACCCCTATACCCGCACCCTGATCTCCGCCGCGCCGGTGCCCGATCCGCGCGTGGAGCGCGCGCGTCGGCACGTGCCGATGAAGGGCGAGCCGCCGAGCGCGCTCGACCCGCCGAGTGGCTGCCGATTCCGCACGCGCTGCCCGATCGCCGAACAGCGTTGCGCCCTGGAGGAGCCGCCGTTGCTGGAAGCAGCACCAGGTCTGCACGTCGCCTGTCATTTCCCCGGGCGGTTGAGTGATGCCGGCGCTCGCGACCTCTGACGCGCCGAGCGGATTTGCGTTCGCCATCGCGACGTGCTTCTGACAAGCTGACCGTCAGGGGGGCCGAACTGGCCATTTGCGTGAAGGATTGGACATGGCCGGCTCATCCGTGGACCGTTGTTGCGGCAGGATTCATGCGCTCAAGCATGTCGTCACGGTCGCGGTTTGTATGTCATTGGTAGCGTGCGCCAGCGATTCCTACCAGATGGCGGCAATGCAAGCTTCCGAAAGCGGCGACCAGAAAACGGCGATACGCCTCAGCAAGAAGGAGGTCGCGCGATATTCCGGCGCCGACCAATGCTCGCGTACCACGCGTCTCAATTGCGGGACGCTGGCGCTGGCTTACGGCACTCTGGCCGGGTACCAGATACTCGACGGTGACAGCATCGCCGGGGAAGGGAGCTTTCGCGGTGCCAAGGAGGCGTTGCGCTTGACGGATCCGGATACGAAGGCGAGTGCGACCGCGATGGTCTATCGCGACGTCTCCGAAGCGTTCTGGAAGGTCGGCGATCGTGCGCGCGCGGTTGCCGTATTCAAGGAAGGTCGTGCCGCCGGCGCGGACAAGTGGCTGTACATGTCGTCTGCCGCCGGCGTCGCCGATCCGCCGCCGAGCGATCAGCCTTCGCCAGGCTCGCGACAGCCCCCTTCGAGCAAGTAGCGATCCGCTCGCTTTCATCGTCCGTCCAACGGCAATCCGGGGGACAGACTATTCCCCGGCCTCGTCTACCTTGGTCGCCGGGACGCCGGGCCCCGGTCGCCCGCCGACCTGGGCCTGGTCCGCCATCCGCTGCCGGGTCACCGCCATGGCAGCCTCGGCTACCTTGTTGCCCTGGACCTTGGCCATGATGGCGGCATTCAGTCCGGCCATCAGCTCGACCTTGTTTGCCGCCAGATACTCGGCCGAAGCCTTGAGGTTGCGGGTATGTCCGTTGATCTCGGGAATGACGTAGCGGGCAAACAGGTCCCATGAGCGCAGTGTCGCGTCATGATTGGCCCAGTCGTGGGCGAAACCCAGCACGACGCCGAACCCGCCGGTGACCTCCTGAAGATCGCGAATCGTCTTGACCATCTCGTCGGGTGTGCCGATGACCGCCGTGCCCACCGCGTTGCCGCCGCCGGTCGCTCGCGCCAGAAGCTCCCACTTGTCCGCCACATGGATCGAGCCGGGCCGGCCGAGAACGCGGACATTGTACTCGTTGTGCCAGTGCTGAAGGCCATCCACCGCCTCCTGCTCGGCCTGCTTCTTCGACTCGGCAAGGTGCCAGCACATCACCACGCGCCAGTTCTTCCGGTCGACTCTTTGATCATGCTTCCTGGCCGCCTCTTCGGCGAACGACCACTGGGTCGGCAGTGCTTGCAGGCCTTCCACGGAGGTCGAGGCGATAGACAGGACGCCCATGCCGTACTTGCCGGCCAGCTGCATGCCGGAGGGGCTGATCGAGGAAGCGGCCGCCATCGGCAGATCCTCTTGATAGGGCAGAATCTGGAGCTGCGCGTCGTTGAGCTGGAACCAGTCGCCCTTGTAGGTGATGCGCTCGCCTGCGAAGAGCCGCTTCAGGATGCCGACCGCTTCGTCCTGGCGGTCGCGCAGCAGCATGTAGTCGATGCCGAAGGTCCGGGCGTCGGAGGGCAGGGCGCCCGGGCCGGTGCCGAAGATCACCCGCCCGAGGGTCATGTGGTCGAGCTGCACGATGCGCTGGGCGACGTTGAAGGGGTGGTGGTAGGGCAGCGAGACGACACCGGTGCCCAGCCTGATGCGCTTGGTGCGCTCGGCCGCGACGCCAAGGAACAGCTCGGGAGAAGCGATCATCTCCCAGCCCGAGGAATGATGCTCGCCGCACCAGAATTCGTCGAAGCCCAGCCGGTCGAGATGCTCGGCCAGTCCGAGATCGCGCTGGAACTGAAGAGCGGGATGTTCGCCAACCGGGTGATGCGGCGCCAGGAATGTGCCGAAACGGATACGGGTCATCAGGAATCCTCGCTGGGCGGACGATGCAATTTCGCGCCATCCATAGGTACCCGACCCCGGCAGGAAATCCACGCGGGGATTCCAAGGCGACATCTTCGTCGGGGCTGGGCTACGATGGTCAGGCAAGTTCGAATAAGCCCATGGGTGAGGAGACGCGAGCGATGCGCACCAGCTTTTCCGTCAACGACATGACCATCCACCGGATCGTCGAGCAGGAGAGCGGCTTCACGCCGATGCTCGACTTCCTGCCGACACTGTCAAAGGAAACCCTCGGCGAGAATCTCGCCTGGCTGGCGCCCGGTGGCTACGACAGCGCGAGCGGGAACGTCGTGCTGTGCTTCCAGTCGTACGTCGTAAAGACGCCGCACCATAACATCCTGGTCGACAGCTGCATCGGCAACGACAAGAACTTCCCGCTGCGGCCGGCCTGGAACAAGAAGACCGACCCCAACTGGATGGCTGCGCTGAAGGCTGCCGGCCTCGGGGTCGAGGACATCGATTTCGTGATGTGCACGCACCTGCACGGCGATCACGTCGGCTGGAACACGCGGCTGGAGAACGGCCGCTGGGTCCCGACCTTTCCCAAGGCGCGCTACCTGTTCTCGAAAAAGGAATACACCTACTGGAGCGAGATCCATCGAAAGACGCCGCTCGACCAGATCACCGACAGCGTGCTGCCGATCATCGAGGCCAACCGGGCCGAGCTGGTCAGCAGCGATCATGCGCTCAACGACCACATCCGATTGAGTCCGACCCCGGGCCACACGCCCGACCATTTCGCGGTCTGCGCCGGCAAGGGTGGTGACGCTGCGGTGTTCACCGGCGATCTGATCCATTCGCCGATCCAGGCCCGCTATCCCGAACTGGTCATGCGCGTCGACACCGACCGCGACCAGGCTGTCCGGACGCGCCGGAATTTCCTCGAGCGCTACTGCGACACCGACACGCTGTGCTGCACGATGCACTTCCCGTCGCCCTCGGTCGGCCACATCAAGCGCTGGGGCGAGGGCTTCCGCCTGGAGTACGTAAAAGGTTGAGGCGCCGAACTGCTGTTCTTGGTTCGTGGCCGCGCGGCAACGTCGCAGGCCTGACGGCCGGCGCGTTGACGCAGGTCAGGCTTGGCGAATTCCCCAGTAGGGAAGTGCCGAGAGGCCACCCTCACCGGGATGACCCGGAGCAGACCGGAAGGCTCTCAGCGTGGAGGAAAGACGGGGTCCAAGGGCCGGCTGAACGGCGTCGTCCTGCATGACCGGGGTCTGCCGCGCCAGGCCCGCCGTGCTGTGTTCCATGTCGGCGAGATCTGTCAGCGTCGGACGCCCCGCCTGGGCTCTCGTGTTCCGGGTTCCGAGCGGAAGCTCGGCAAGCGCTCCTCTTCGAAAAGGCGCGGTGACAGCTTGTCCCATTCGTAGGCGAAGCGGAACGCCGCGAGGTCGTCGAAACTGTTGCCGATCACCTGCATGCCGACCGGCATGTTTTTCTCGATGAGACCCAGCCGCACGTCGACCACCGGATAACGGCCCAGCAGGTTCCACGGCCAGGTCATCGGAAACTTCATACCTGTCGCCACCAAGACTTCCTCTTTGCTGGCCAGCGTGTCTGCCTTGACGAATGGCGTCGACGCCGTTGGCATCAGCAGGACCTGGAAGCCCTCGAGGAAGACCCGTTCCTGGACCTGTCGATGGAGCTTCGTCCCCAGCTCGTCGAGCAGCGCCGCCTGGCTGGGCCCGAGCGTCGCGTAGTTGCCCTCGAGTTGCTGCCTGACATAAGGAGTAAGTCGTTCCTTGTTCTTCTCCGCCGTGATCAGCATCTGTCCCAGGCCGCTCGACATCATGCCGGCCTGGAATGTCCCGACTTGGTCGGCGGCGAAGCCGCAATCCACCTCCTCTACGGTGCAGCCGAGCTCGCGCAGACGACCCAACGCCGCGAGCATCTTGCCGCGCATGCTGGGAAGCGGCTCATCGATCCCGGCTCCCCAGTCGAAGGCTATGCGCCAACCCGCGATCGACTCGTATCGCAACGGGTAATCGAGCCGTGGGCGAAGCGAGGAGAGGACCTTGGGCGATGGGCCGACGATTGCGTTCTGGAAGCGCGCCATGTCGTCGAATCGCCGGGCCAAGGGGCCCGCGCTTTCATAAGCGATGTCGGACGTCGCGACCCGTCCGAACGGCGGCTTGAATCCGTAGAGCCCGCACTGTGACGCCGGTAGCCGGATCGAGCCGCCCATGTCGGAACCGGTCGCCAGCGTAGCGAAGCCCGCGGCGAGGGCGGCACCCGAACCGCTCGAGGATCCCCCGGGCGAATAGTCGAGGTTCCACGGATCGCGCGTCGTTCCCCAGGCGTAGGTCGACGCAGCAACCGCGAGATAGAATTCGGGCACCGTCGTCTGGATGTGCATGACAGCACCTGCCGCTTCGAGCGCGTCGACGATCGCCGAGTTCTCCGCCGCCGGCGGCGCGTCCTTGTAGATCAGCGATCCCTGGGTGACCCGCCAACCCTTGCGCTCGTTCTCGTCCTTCAGGGCGACGGTGATCCCATCGAGTGGCCGCTCTGTGCCGTTCCGGTAGCGCTCCTCGGAAGCCTTGGCGTCCGCCCTCGCCTGTTCGTAGTGCTTGTAGGTGATCGCATTGACCAGGGGGTTGTATTCCCCGATGCGCTTGATCTGCGCCTGGAGCAGATCGATCGGCGAGAGTCTGGCTGCTTTGAACGCGACGATCAGGTCGGCGATCGGCATGTAGCACAGCGCCCGTGTTGCTATCGTCGCGGCCGAAAGCCGTGTTGACAGGCACTGTTCCGGCGACAGCCAGGAACCCCTTGACGAAGTTGTGCTTCCCCAGAATCGATCTCTCCCCGGCTTAGTGGAACAGCTCGCCCGCGGCCCTTCGCCGACGCACCCGCCATATACCCACTTCCGATGCATTATATCGTGCAGCCGATGATTGCCGACTGACGTTGGCATGCTTGGGAAGCAGGGCGCCGACCCGCTGGTCGTCACGAATCAAATGGCCAGGTATCTTTGCGTGCGGCACAATCAAGACGACTGCGTTTGGGGGGCCGTAAGAAAAGCGGCTGTGGGAATTGGGGAGAGCCGTGATGCGCAGCGCCTCTTGCTCGGATGAGCGCGGCTGTCGTTGGCTGCGATCGGCCTGGGTGTCACGCAGACGCAGGCCCAGCCGGCAGGCTGGAATTGCCGCAACGGCTTCGTCAGCCAGCCGAACGTCACGGAGCGAGGACGAGGGTACATCGGGAGAGGGTCGGGCTCGCTGCCTGGTCGAGCCCGGACATGTCGTGACGTTCTCGGCTCGGCGCGTGAGACACCTGCTTGGTGCTGCGCTGCTCCTGCTGCTGGGCGTGCCCGCCTACGCAGAATCGTGGAACGTTTATCAGAACTACACGAGCAGCTTCTTCGTTCCCTTTGTCGGCGGGTCCGATCCGGCAGACACGAAACGGTTCGTCAATTTGACGCTGAGCTTCGGCGACACCACCAAAACGACGCCGTTCGTGATGGATACCGGCTCCACCGGGATCGCGGCGGGAGTCACCTCTTTCAAGCCGAATCCCAGCAGGGACACCTTCATCGGACCCGGTTCTATAACGTATACCAGCAGCAACCTGATCGAGTTGGGTAATACTTGGCTGACCGACGTCGTCATCAACGGTTCGGGCGGCAATACCATCACCGCGCGGGTGCCGATCCTGAACGCGCTGACCGAATGCCCGACGAGCAACCCCGACTGCGGCAAGCCGAGCTTCGTCACCTATATGGGCATCGGCTTCGATCGCGGCGGCGCGCCCGACACCACCAACAAAAACCCCTTCCTCAGCCTCATAAGCAGCAATGTTCCGGGCGTCGATCCGACGAAGATGCGGGCGGGCTACATCATTACCAACAGCGACAGCCCAAATGGGGTGCCTGGTGTCACGCTGGGGCTGACCGGCTCGAACACGTCGGACTTCACCTCGTTCGTCAAGCTGCCTGCCAACGGCACGAGTACACCCGGCTGCAAGGCGCCCGTCCCCGAATGCGTCTACAACTCGGGATCCGCCATCGCCTCGGTGGCGGTGAACAACCAGAACGTCGTCACCAACGGCGCGATCCTGCCCGACAGCGGCATCGTTTACATGATCGTGCAGACGCCAGTTGCCGACAGCCTGCCCAAAGCCGCTTCCTGCCCCGCGGTCGTCGGAGGCAGCGGTTCCTGCCTGGCCAACGGGGCCGTGGTCAAGGTCTCGCTGCCCGGCATCTCGTACCAGTTCACCGTGGGCGGCAGCGGCAATCCCAACCAGCCGGCGGCCGTAGAGTATTTCAGGAACTCCGATCAGACGGTCAATGCCGGCGTTGGATTCTACGGGGCGATCGACTATCTCTACGACGCGGCGGGCGGCTACACCGGCTATCGTTGGAATAGGTTGCCCGGCGCCGGTGTGAACGTCGCGCCCTTGCTGGCGCTGCAGGGCCATGTCGCCTTCGACAGCGGCTTCATGACCGACTTCCCGGTCCTGCTGATGCCGGGAACCACGACGCTTTCCGGCTCCTCCACCGGCAGCCCCGGGATCTTCTCCAGCAACTTGTCCGGCCCGGGCGCGCTCGCAGTCAACAGCGGCAACTACTGGCTGATGGGTTCGAACAACACATATGGCGGCAGCACGACGGTGAGGGGGGGCAGCCTGACGCTCGGACCCGGCGCCACCTTGCCGTTCGGTGGCGCGCTGGTAATCGCCGGAGGCACTTTCAATCTCAACGGCAACACGCAGGTGCTGGGTTCGCTCGATGGTAGCGGTGGGACTTTGGCGATGGGCGGCGGCATGCTGGTGCTGAACACGACGACTGCCAACACGCTCGCTTCGTCGATCACGGGCACCGGCAACCTGATCGTTCAGGGTGGCGGCTCGATCAATCTCACGGGCAACAACAGCTCATTCACCGGCTCGACCGCCGTGAGCAATTCCAACCTGGCGGTCAATGGCAGGCTCGGCGGGAACGTCTTCGTCGGGGACGGCGGTGTCGTCAGCGGCACCGGCTCCATTGGCGGCAATCTGGCCAACGCGGGTACTGTGGCGCCCGGCAACTCGATCGGCACGGTCACGGTGGGGAGCAATTTCGCTCAGACGGCCACGGGCACCTACAACGCCGAGGTCGCGAGCAACGGTCAGAGCGACAAGATCGTGGTGAGCGGCAAGACAACGATCCAGGGCGGCGCGGTCGCCGCCCTGCCGCAGTCCGGAGTCTACGCGCCGCGCACCACCTATGCCATCCTGACCTCGGCCGGCGGTGTTAGCGGAACCTACGCGGCCGTGACCTCGAGCAGCCAGTTCCTGCAACCCACGCTCGCCTACGATGCCAACAACGTCTACCTGACGATGGCCATTGGCGGCTTCGCCGCGGCGGCCCAGACTCCGACCCAGTATGCGGTCGGTGCCGTGCTCGATGCCAATGCGCCTGGGGCCAGCGACGACTTCGCCAACATTCTCGGCACCATTGCAGGTCTCAACAGCTCGACGGTCATGCCGTTCCTGACCTCGATCAGCGGCCAGAACTACTCGGCCTTCTCCAACTCGATGGTGCAGGGCGCCCAGCTCTTCATGAATAACTTCGCCCTCCAGGCGGGCGGCGGCAGCGTCGTCGGTCCGGGCGGCGGCCGCGTGGCGCTGGCCGAGGCTTGCGACGTCACCTGCCAGACCACCTCGCCGGCCCTATGGGGCGCCTGGGGCGGCGCGCTGGGCGGTACCGGCACGGTCGGCGCCGGGACCACCGTCGGCTCGACGACCTATAACGTCGGCGGCTTCGCCGGCGGCCTCGATCGGCTGTTTACGCCGAACTTCCTGGCCGGCGTCACGGTGGGCTACACGACCGGCACGCAGTGGGTGTCGGGGTTCTCGGGCCAGAGCGCCACCAACACCGTGCAGGCCGGCGTTTATGGCGGCTTTTTCCGGGGTCCGGTCTACCTCGACGGCATGGCGAGCTACGCCTACAGCACAAACCAGATGTGGCGGAAAATTGCCATCCCCAACCTGCAGCAGCGCACGGCGCAGGGCCTGACGGGGGCCAATCAGTTCTTCGGCCAGATCGAGGGCGGCTATCGGGTCGACCTCGGCGGCACGGCGATGGCGTTCATCACGCCGTTCGCCCGCCTGCAGGGCTACACCGGCACGCAGAACGCATTTACCGAGACTGGCGCGCAGTCGCTCAGCCTCACGGTGGCGTCGCAGACCACCAACTCGCTGCGTTCAGTGATCGGGGCGCAGCTCGGAGGGTCGATGGACCTGGGCTGGCGCGACCGGCTGTATGCGCAGTTCCGGCTGGGTTGGAGCCACGAATATGCCGACGTGTCGCGCCCGGTGACGGCGTCGCTGGCCGGCGCGCCGGGCTTCCTGTTCACGACCTACGGTTCCTCGCCCCAGCGCGACGGCGCGGTGGTAGGCCTGTCGCTGACGACTGCGATCGCCAATGCCTCGTCACTGTATCTCCGCTATGAGGGCAACATCGCGGGCCAGGACAGCACGCACGCACTCACTGCCGGTCTGCGCATGACTTGGTGAGGCTTGCCGGCACTTGTGGCGTTGGGACCCAGCTAACGGCTGTGCCGGATTGGCGCTGACTGAATCGCCCAGGAATCGTACAGTAACTCTTTGACTAACAGCGTGTCTCCAGACCAAGAAGAATTCGCACGAGCGGTTGGCACGCGGAGATGTGCCTTGCCGCATCGACGTTGGGGCTGTTCGCTCTCTCATGTTCGGCCAGGAACAAGAGAGCTCGATCACGCCGTCTAAGACGCCTTTGGAAAAAGGGCCCCGCCGCCGAGATGTCCATTTACCGCGTGATTGCTCGAATGTACAGTAACTTATTAACTGTGCGGCGTGCCGGCGCCTTGCTCTGGGCAGCGACACGGAATTTGGGCTGCGCGAAGGGTGGACGCGCTGCGGCCCCGACGGCGCGAGCGGCGTCTGCGATTGGGCTTGCAGCAGGGCATCCCGAGCGCAACGCTCTCCGCCGTCGACAAGAGAATGCCCCTGGCGCCCTCACAGTGCCGACTGCCAACGGCGAGAGGCGGGTACGGAAGCGGACCCATGGTGCCGTTTCACGTGCTGCGGGCAGGTCGCAGCGGTGGGTGCTGGCGTTCAGCGACAGCGGAGCGGCCAAAAATGGGACATGGTATACTTGCAGTGGCAGTGCTGGTTGTGGCAACGTTGGCCAAAGGGCTGGCATTGACTCCTCCTCCTCCTGCCGCGGCAAAGCCTTCTCCGTATTGCAACCGTTGCCTTGTGCGAGATCGGAGCCTTTGACCTTGACCCACGGCCGCTTCTCTCATCGCCGGACACTCTGGATCGTGCGACCCGCGCTGGCGTTGCGGCAACATTGGCGCCGGCTGCGCAAGAGTGGGGTCGGCGCCAGAATCGCCGATCGGCAGCCGCTGCAATGTCACGCGAAAACGACGCTGGCCCCCTTCCACCCTCACCGGGCGACTCGCCGCGACCCTTGAAGAAACCCTTCCTCTATTCCCGGCGCGCCCTCATCCGGACCGGCTTCCTCACCGCACTGCTAACCGCGCTGTGCGTGTGGGTGTCGCTTCGATTCCTCGATCCGATTCCTCCGCACAGAATCGTGGTCGCCTCAGGGCCGGCGTCCGGGCTCTATCACCATTTTGCCGAGCGCTACAAGAAGGCGCTGGCGGCCGAGGGGGTCATCCTCGAGGAGCGAATGACAGATGGCGCAGGGGAGAATTATCGGTTGCTCCTCGATCCCAGGTCCGGCGTCGACTTTGCATTCCTGCAAGGGGGCGTGGCGGCGTTTCCCGAAGCCGATGCGCTGGTGATGATCGCGAGCCTCTACTACGAGCCGTTGTGGATCTTCACGCGGCGCGGCGAGGCAGCCGACGCGCTCTCCTCATTCGCCGGCAAGCGGATCTCCCTCGGGAGCCCCGGCAGCGGCACCAACATGCTCGCCACCGAGCTGCTGCGCATGAGCAAGGTGACCGCGGAAAACTCGACGCTGCTCGCCATTCCGACCAGTCGCTCGGTGTCGGCGCTCAAGGCGCGCGAGATCGATGTCGGAATGATAGTCACCGGCCCGCGCGGCACGGGGTTGCATGCTGCGCTGACCGATCCCGAGCTCGAACTCGTCAGCCTCGCGCAAGCCGATGCGTACCCGCAGCGCTTGACCTTCATCACGCGGCGGACGCTGCATGCGGGCGCCGTCGAATTCGTTCCGTTGACACCGCCGCGCGACACGGCATTGCTCGCGACCAAGGCGATGCTTGCCGCGCGCGACAAGGTCCACCCGGCGATCGTCAACCTGCTTCTGGAAGTGATCCGCGACGTTCACAACGACCGGGGCTACTTCGAGACGCCGAACGAGTTCCCGAATACCGACCTGGTGGACATTCGCGTGTCGCCCGACGCCGTGCGCCACCATCGATTCGGGCCGAGCCTGCTCTATCGCTACATGCCATTCTGGGTGGCAACCGTGCTCGAGCGGTTCATCATCATCGCCGTGCCGCTGCTCGCCGTGCTCCTGCCGCTGCTCCGTTTCCTACCCCAGATCGCGAGCTGGCGCGTGCGTCGCCTCATCTATCGGTGGTACGGCCAGCTGATCGTGCTCGAGCATGACGTACAGGCGCGCGAGGGGAAGCTGCCCGTCACGCGGTGGCTGTCCGACCTCGACCGCATCGAGCGAGGTGTCGAGCGCATCGCGATCCCGGCGAGCTTCGCGAGCGAGCTGTACACGCTGCGTGAGCACATCGATCTCGTCCGTCGTGCCGTGCTCGCCAAGTCGTCCGCCGCGAGCTAGGGCCTACCCGCGCAGGTCGAGCCGGCGTACCTCCGTTGCGATGGCTCGGTGCGGGCGCTGGAGCGTGCTCGACCGCTCGAAGGATGCAGGCAAGACCCACGACGCCGAGCGCGATCCCGGCCACTCCTTCGTGAGGGGTAAGGCGAGTCGAAGCCGCGCAAGATGGAGAGCGATGGCAAATGGGATTCGCTTGATAGCTAGCGAAACTCCGTGTGGTAGAATCTTCGCCACACCTCGCGGTTTCGGCCTTGAGCGCCGGCGCTGCTTGCTTGCACTTTGGAGGTTTCGTGACGCTACGGGTTCTACAGTTTATTGGATCCAGCTGGGCTTTTGGGTCCGTGCATTCCGAGCTGGTAAGATTCCTCCATTCCCGAGGGATCGTCAGTGATGTCCTCGATTGGAGCAAAGGATACACTATTCAAGACCTTTCGATGATGAATCGATATTACGACTGCATCTATTCAGTAGTCGGGGAGACGTGGCCGCTTACCGACACCTACGGCATACCGCACAACAAGATTGTGGCCGTCGCCCACGGCGAGTACGATCTCCACCATGCCATAAACTCTCGACCTGCGGATGAAATCGGAAAATTCGCCGACTACGCAGTCATAAGCGAGTTCCTCCGCGACCTGTCCATCGAGCTCGGGATAGAGCGCATACCGAAAGTCGTCCGCTACGGTATCAATTATGGAAGGTTCTTCAGGACGATCTCGCCTGAGCTGAAGATCGTCGGGTATGGCGGCAGCATGCACCGCCCCGATCACCTCGGCATAGACTGGAAGCGAGGCGTGCTCGCCGAAGAAGCGGCAAAGGCGGCGAACCTCACATTCAAGCCGGCCGGCAACTTTCATTATCTTGCGATGCCACACTACTATGGGCAGGTGGACGCTGTCCTCGTGACCTCGTCGAGAGAAGGATTTGGCTTGCCGGCGATGGAGGCCGCAGCCGCCGGCCGCCTTGTCATCAGCACCCCCGTCGGCGGGTTCCCACGGCAGGCGTCGATGGGTGCCGGGCTGCTGGCGCCGGTCGAGCCCGATGCATTCAAGGAATTTTGTATCGAGCGGCTAACGCATTTCAGCCGTCATCCGGATGACTACGTCCGTGCTTGCGGTCGCATACAGCAAGCTGCGCGAGTCCTGGATTGGTCGTATGTGGTCGATGACTGGATATCGCTGTTCGCCCGGGCAGCAGAGGCGAGATAGACTCGTTGGACCGGGGAAGCTCCGATGCATTTTTCCTTGATACTGGTTGGTGCCCATGACGGCTCGAAATCCGAGCAGGCTGTCCGATGCGCGTGCGAACGTGGACACGTTCTCCTGATCGAGCCCGTCAGGTGGCTGTTCGATCGGCTGCAGGACAGGTTCAGGAACCTCGCGAATATTCAGTTGTGCAACTGCGCCATATCCACCCGCGATGGCGAGGCGGATTTCTATGCTCCTTTGCAATCCGCCAACGAGGTTGCTCCCTGGGGTGATCAACTCGGATCCTTCAATCCAACCCACGCGCAAGAGCATGATCCGAGATTCATCGGGAAAATCGCGGTCGAAAGAGTTCGGACAATGACGTTTGCGTCGCTGATCAAGAGACATGGGATATCCGCCATCGATCTGTTGATGACGGACACAGAAGGCTATGATGCCAAGCTACTGTCGGGATTTCCGTTCGAGTTGCTTCGGCCTCACCGGATTCTGTTCGAATTCAAGCACAGCGACGGAGTGTTCCATATCGGCAAGAGCTTTGCCCGAATCGTTACGGTGCTCGATTCGCTGAATTACAACATTCGTATCGCCGATGAGGAGAATTGCATGGCGACATTAAAGGTATGAGTTGGGCCCTTCCGGCAGCGACGTTATCAGAACCTCGGGCGCCAGTGCGGCGGTAGCGGCTCAAGTGGTCGGGGCGTGGCCTGGCCGGCTGTGGAACTGTCGTTGGCTCGGTCGTCGTGGTGCTCTTCGGCTCGATCGCCACGAACCATTCCGATCGGTTCTCACGGGCCCATGCGAGCAGCACACGGACCGTGCCTTCCATCAGGTCGCCCCGTCGACCCAGCATCTTGGCCACCTCGCACGCTGCATTGAATTCTGTCAGCTCCTCGTCGCCGCGAGCTCGCCGCTGGGCGAAGGCGCGGACGATCGGCTCCACCAAGCCGTTGCTCAGTCCCCAGCCCAATGCCTCGCGTTGGATCTCTCGGCTCTCTCTTCGGCGGTCGACCCGAGCTTCGGCATCGGCCGGCGCGCAATGCCGGACCGGTCGATCCAGTGCCGCATCGCTCGAGCCTTAGCCCGGGTCGCGAAGTGGAAGACCAGGAGGGTGACGTGGAGGCCTCGCCGGGTGTAGCTTCCATCGTCATGGCCAAGGTTCCCGACGTATCGGATGCCGCTAAGAAGTTCCGCGCTGAAGCGGAGCGGGCGCGCCGTGTGGGCGACAATCTCAATTCGGTAGATCGCGCGAACCTGCACCGCTATGCCGCCGAGTTGGACGGCAAGGCTGCTGAAGCGGGAGCAGTAGCCCCGCAGCAGCCTGTCGAGTCACAACCAGAGAAGCCGGTCGAAGTGGCTGCCGCGCAGCCGGTCGAAGTGACGCCCGAAGCTCCGGCCGAGTTGACCGGCAATCAGCCTCCGGGTGACGTCATAAAGTCGACCTGACTCTGGAACTGCACCACGACCAGACTGCCGGTCGCACCCGGCGCAGCCGCGCAACTGTACCGGCCTCATCGCGGCCCCTTGGTCGCGCATAGCCGAGCACCTCCGACGCGACAATCGCTGCCGGTCTGCGATGCTCGCGCCCCAAGGCACTTCCCCCAATCTTGTCGGGGATCGCAGGGAGCCTGGGCCGTTCTGGCAACGCGTGGAGGCAACGAGCCGAGCAGGGACGGGGCGCTCGAGGTGTCCCGACTCCAATGGCCGTGATTTGGGCGGCCGCTGCACTCGCCCTACCGGGCAGGCCTTCGAGCGGGCGTTCGGGTCTTTGCCAAAGTCATTGGCCCCCGAAAGCCGGGCATCTCCGAGGGTCGCCGTGCCATTTCTCTCGTGATCCACCAGGGTCGCGCGGTCGTATTGCTTGAAAGCGAACGTTCCTCGAGGCGAGAGGGCAGACTGGCAGTCCCTGAAGCTCACGCTGCCTACCTCGTCCTTCCCGACGTGTTCGTTTCACTGAGGCACCTGGCCCGTTTCCGGGACAGGGGTGTCGTAACTCGCGCGCTGGAAATCCGGGTACCATGCGTCACTCGCTGAAGTTCCTCCACTCGGTGGGGGCAATCGGGCTCATGGGCGGAATAGCCTGCCTTCTGGTTCTGCACGGGTTTATGCCCGCGCCGGCGGCGCTCACGGAGTATGCGCGGCTGCGCGCTGCAATGGGCGGCATCGCCACTTGGATACTCTTTCCGTCGCTCGCGCTGACGTTGGTGGCTGGGCTGTTGGCGATTGCCGCGAACCCCGCCTTTCACAATGCCGGCTGGGCCTGGGCCAAGCTTGCCACGGGCCTCCTTGTATTCGAATGGAGCTTTGTGGCCATTATAGGCCCGGTCCAGGAGGAAGCCGAGCTGAGCGCGCGTGCCTTGGCCAACAGGGCCGACGTCCTGCTCGGCGCGTCGCTGGCAGCGGAGCAGGGCTCCCTTTGGGTTATGCTCGCAGTGGCGACAGCGAACGTGGTGCTTGGCGTTTGGCGCCCTCGATTCACCCGGCGGGCTTAGTTGGATCAGCCCGACCTGGGCACGGGCTGCAGTGCCGGCCTGAGGCTGCCGCGGCGGCTGTTGGTCGCAGCGGCAGTGCCCTCGCGGATCCGATGTGCGAGCAACTTGCACGGTCGTTGCGTGTAAGCTGAAAAGCGACCACAGGAGGCGAAATGCAAAAGCCCATCCTTGCGCATCGCATTCACTTCGAACTGGCGGCGCTCCGGAAGCTGGCTTCGAAGCGCCGCGCGCTTGTTCGTTGCCAGGTGCAGCCCGCGAAAACGTCGCGGTCTCGCCGTTTAGTCCGTCTCGGCGGGAGCCATCTGCCGTTCGGCAACTTGGACCGCCATGTCGGCGTGTGAGCCAGATCCCGCTTGCGAGGGGCCACAATGCGGGATCGCCATGCGCTCTCGGCAGGCTCCCCTATGAAATGCTCGGCCGAGTACGGGCCGTGGAACCCTGGCATCGAGTCTGAGCTGCCGCTCGCGTTTCTGCCGCTCGCCACCGTTTTCCATACGGCCAACGTCTTCGACAGCATCGCGCAGCTCGAAGAGCTGCACGACTTCTGCGGCTTGCCCCTCGAAGCGCTTTCGATGTTCAAGCCCGAGCGGCTCGCGCTGCATGAGGTGCTGATCAGGGTCATGGCAGATCTTTCGGTCCCCGACGGGGAAAAATACGAGGACCTTGGCGTCAACTTTCGCCATATGACGGCGCGGATCATGGAAGATCACGTCGCCCCTCGACTGCCGGCGATAGATCTCGCCTTCTGTGCATTCAGGGAAGCGGCTTGCCGCTTCTTGAAGGAAGCACTGGAACCGCGGCTCGTTCCGAGGACACCGGCGGTGACCGGATCGGGGCGATGGAGCTTCTCGCGTCTCCTCGGGTCGAGACGCTCGCTGCGGTCCCAGCCGCGCGCATCCGTGCCGACAGCGGCAGAGGAGGATGCCGCCCGCATCGCGGCCATGCGACTCCGATCGCAGTCGGTCTCCGATCCGTTCGAGGCCGCCTGCTACCGGGCCCTGGTTGCCGCAATGGACGCCATCTTCGCCACACAGGGCCGGCTCATCAGCGGATCCGACCTGATCGTCGCGGTGGCCTTGCGACTCGTGTGCAATGATCATGGCAGCAGCGTCGTCGGAACCGTGATTGACGAGGTGCTGCCAGCGGCGGTCGAGTGTGGGAACTATCGGTGGCTACCGCCCCAGACGCACCCGCTGGTGATGAACGTGAAGGGTGCGTCGGCGTCGGGAAAGAGCACCATGCGTCCGCTGGAAAAGCAATTGGCCCGAAAGCTCGGCGTCAATTGGGAGGATTTCGCGCTCATCAGCCCCGACATCTGGCGGAAGTATCTGCTCGATTACGACTCGCTCGGCCCGGCGCACAGATACGCCGGCACACTGACCGGCATGGAACTGGCGATCATCGACCGGAAGCTCGATCGGTACATGGCCCACAAAGCGAAAGTAGGGAATCTGACGCATCTGCTCATCGACAGGTTCCGATTCGACAGCTTTTCCAACGAACCGGACGAAGAGGATGGCAGCCGACTGCTCACACGCTTTGGAACCGACGTCTACATGTTCTTCATGATCACGCCGCCCGAGGAGACGATCGAGAGGGCATGGACGCGCGGCCTGCAGGTCGGACGCTACAAAGCCGTGGACGATCTCTTGGCGCACAATGTGGAAGCCTACTCCGGCATTCCAGGCCTCTTCTTCACCTGGGCGCTTCGCGACGACAAACGCGTGCATTTCGAGTTTCTCGACAACAGCGTCCCAGAGGGGCACCGGCCGAGAACCGTCGCATTTGGAGCGAACGGCGTCATGAACATCCTCGATCTGAGTTGCCTTCTCGATGTCGATCGCTATCAGAAGATCAACGTGAATGCGAAGCGGCCGAGCGAGATCTATGCCCAGTTGCCCAGCAAGGACGAGGACTTCCAGGCGAGTTTCGTGAAGGAATGCGTCCGCCGAATTCCCTGCGTCAATTTTGCAAATCAGGACACCGGAGACATCTACGCCCGTACGGTGAGCGGTGATCTGGTGTATTGGGATGCTCGCCGGTTCGACCAAGCGTTGTCTGACCGACGCAGTCGTGCCGCCATCGCCACGGTTCTGCAAGCGCGAAAGGAACTTGTCGGCGAATCCGGAGCGCTCAGCGACCTCGATCCGCGCGACAACGTGACCTTGGGCGAATGGGGCAAGCGGCGAACTGCGTAGGCGACCGGTGAAAGCATTGTCGCGCCGCAATCCGACGGATGCACAGACCGCGCGGCAAGCGCAGCAACGAGGCGGCGCTGCTAGTCTTGCAGCACGTAGTCAACGGTCGATCCGTCTGAGACGACGAAGCGCATCTTCACCCAGCGGCCACGCTCGTCGAACCATTGTTCCATGCGCACGCCGCCGTCGTAGCGGTAGCGCGTGGCGGCAATCTTGCCTGAGCGCGTCTCGACAAGCTCGCGTCCCATCGCAGTGACGACGATCTCCTCCGGCACGCCCTTCTGAGCGTTCAGCAGCAGCCGCTGGCCGACCTGGGTGTCGTTCCAGTGCGTCGAGGGCAGGAGCGCAGATGAAAAGGCGCCGGTGCCGGTCCCGTCGCGCCCTGGTCCCTCGCGCGTGACGCGGAGCGTCGGACCATCCCACCGGGCGCGGACGGCGTATGTCTTTCCGTCGTCCTCGGTAGAGGAGTCGAAGGAAATCGGCCGATTTCCCGCCCATGTTTCCTGGCCGCGGTGCGAGTAGCGATAGGCCGTCAGGCCCAACACCTTGACGGTGAGATTGATCGAGGTGATGGCGACCAGGCGGTCTCCCGATCTCTCGAAATCGACGCGATGCGTGCCGATTTTCTGTCCATTGCGGAAGGCCGCGAACTCGATCGACATGCCATAGGGGAACTCGCCCGATGCCGCCGTCGCCATACGGGCCGATGTCGTGCAGGCCATGAGCCAGGCCAGGGCAAGGAAAGCAATACGCAGCATGACCCTTGTACGAGGGTCGGCCTCGCCCGGATGATCCGCGGTGGCTCGTTCGTGCAACGGGGCATGTTCACTTTCCGTCCTCGGAGGCTCGACCGCGGACTTCACCGAAGTGCTTGCCCTGCAGTCGGACGGTGATCTTCTGAATCGCGCGTTGGTGGGCAAATGGGGTATCCGAGTCGGGCGGGGGAACCCGTCCTGCGCCAGCGCTCGGCCTGATCGGGCCGGCGTCGCCGTGGGCTCGGCGGGGCGACTGCAAATTCTGGTGCGTGCATGTTCGAGGGATTTGCCGGCGTCTGGACGCCCCTGCTGCCGGTCCGTCAGATCGGCCGTCGGCCATTGCTGGTCGTTCTGGCTGGAGAATCGCTGGTTGCGTTCCGCGGGGCGGGCGGCGAGATCGGTGTGTTGCCGGACCGTTGTCCGCACCGCGGCGCTGCGCTGTCGCTCGGCCAGGTGACACCGGAGGGGTGGATCGAATGTCCCTTTCACGGTTGGCAGTTCGACTGCACCGGCCGCAATTGCCACGTGCCGTTCAATCCGGACGCCAAGCTGGCCCAGCTGTCGGCCCGAGCGCTGCCGGTCCGCGTCATCGGGGAGCTCGTGTGGGTCTTCACCGCACCTGGCGGGCAGTCGCCGACAGAGCCGATCGTGCCTGACGGGCTTTCCGACCGGGGATTGTCCCGCATCTACGTGCAGAGGACGTGGCGATGCCACTGGACGCGGGCGATGGAGAACATGCTGGACAGCCCGCATCTGCCCTTCGTCCATCGCCAGACGATCGGTCGGTCGCTCAGCAAGAGGATGCAGCGCTCCTCGCGCATGGAGATCGACTGGGAACAAATGCCGTGGGGTAGCCGCACCGTGGCGCGCGTGGACGGCGAGGACAACGGAGCCATCCTCGATTTCTACAAGCCCAATGTCATGGCGCTGCGCATCCCTGTGCCGGGAAAGCACCTGCGGATCCACGCCATGGTCATTCCAGAACGGCCGGGCCGCACGCGCGTCATCATCTGCCAATCGCGGGACTTCGCACGTCTGAGCGTGCTCGATCCGCTTTTCACCTTGATGAACGGCCGCATCGTGAATGAAGACAAGTCGGTCGTCGAGTCGGGTGGCACCGACGAGGTGCCGCCGGCGGCGAGCGAGAAGTCGGTCGCCACCGACCGGGCCACGCTTCAGTTCCGAAAGTATTACTACGACGAGCTGCGCGGGACGACGGTGAGATCCTTGTAGTCGCGGTCGCCGCCCCTGGGTATCAACATCGAAGCCACCCGCTTTGCATCCGTCTCCCTGCTTCGAGCACACCGGCTCGAGCTCTTCGGGCATGCCCATCGGGTAGCGGGCCGTCGAGACCCGGATCGAGAAGGTGTCAGGGAGGACGGGCCGTCGCAGCAACGAGCCAGTGCGGCCGAGGATGGCCGCCGGCGGCGGCGTCCCACCCGTCAGCGGTCGCGATGGGCTACGAGGCGATGGACGCGGCGCAGGCCCAAGGCGGCGATGCCGGCGACGACGGGGATGCTGATGCCGATCGCCAGCTCGCCGTTGATCGGCACGCCCCAGGCGGCGGCCGACTTGGCGGCGTAGGCGACCAGGCCGACGACGTAGTAGGTGACGGCCGCCACCGACAGGCTCTCGACCGTCGCCTGCAGACGCAGCTGGATGTCGGCGCGCCGGTTCATGGCGCGCAGGATTGCCAGATTCTGGTGCTCGCGCGTCAGGTCGACGCGGGTCGACAGCAGCTGTGTCGTGCGCTGGGCGCGCAGCGAGACGCGGTCCTGGCGCGCTGCGATCGAGTGGCAGGTGCCCATGGCCGGCGCCAGCCGTCGCTCGATGAACTCGCCGAAGGTCTGCAGGCCGGGCACGCGCTGCTCGCGTAACTCCGCGATGCGGCGGTGGACCAGCGCCTCGTAGGCGGCAGCGGCACCGAAGCGGTAGTCGTTGTCGCCGCTGCGCCCGGCGATAGCGGCCTCCAGCCGCGTCAGGCGCTCGAGCAGCGCCGCCTCGTCGTCGGCGGCGGCGCTGACCAGCGCGGTGGCGATCGCCTTCAGCTCGGCCTCGCATTCTGCGAGGAACGGCGCGGTCGCCCGCGCCACCGGCAGGGCGAGCAGCGCCATCATGCGATAGGTGTCGATCTCGAGCAGGCGCTGCAGTGTGCGCCCGGCCTGGCGCGCGGTCAGGCCGCGGTCGGCGACCAGCAGGCGGCCGAAGCCGTCGGAATGGATGCGGAAGTCGGTGCAGGCGAATGCCGCGCCGCCGGCGACGTCGCTGCCGACCAGCAGGTTGCCCGCGAACATCGTCGTCGCCAGGTCCTCCGGCGAGCGCTCGCCGAGATCGCACGTGAGAAGGGCGTGGGTAGCCACGATCATGCGCCCGGGCAGCGCCGCCAGCCAGTCTGCCGGCACCAGCGACAGCGCCGGCGGGTCCGTCCACGGCGCCGCGCCGGCGGCGGCGGGCGCGATGAACGTGTAGCGGGCGAACTCCGAATGGCGCTCCCACACCAGGCGGAAGGCGCCGAGATCGGCGCTGTGATGGTTGGCGGCGGGAGCGGGGAGCGGTGCGCCGAAGCGTTCGCAGAGCGCGCCGACCCGGGCGCGCTCGTCATCGCGCGCCGCCTGCGGTGACAGCAGAGCGAGGTAGGACAGTCGGGCGGGCGCGCGCAGCGGCTCGGGCGGCCGGGCATGGACCTCGTCGTTGAGGACGTGGCGGTCGGGATGATCGGCTGGCCTTGTCACGGCGCGCCCGCCCCCATCGTGCGGGCGGCGAAGAAGCCGGCGGCGGCGGCGAGCGCGGTCAGCAACACGCCGCATGCCAGGTCGAGAATCATCAGCGTGCCCGGCCAGCGGCGCAGCGTGGCGGCGTTGGTGAGGTCGTAGGTGCCGTAGGTGCACAGACCGAACAACGCACCATGCAGCGTCGCGGTGCGCCAATCGCCACGCGCCAGCGCCGGCTGCACGGCGAGGACCAGCACGCCCGCGGCATGCAGCAGGTAGAACAGGCCGGCCGGCGGCGCGCGCGGCTTCTCGAGCAGCAGGGTGGCGAGCTCGCGGCGATAGAGATCGAGCGCGACAAGGCTGACCCAAGTGAGGTTCAAGCTCACGTAAACTGTCAGGATGGCGAGATAGGCGGCGATGTCCTGCATGCTTCTGCGCTGCGCCGTGCGGCGCCTCCCCCTGGGGCGCAGGCCGTTCGCGCGTCAGCGATTCTCCGCCCCCAAGTGGGTGGGGAGGAGACTGAACGGCGCGCCCCTTTGCGGATGCCCTGCCCTGTGGTGAGGTACGCGGCGGAGCCATCGGTGGATCAGCGCAGTGGAGGAATTGCATCGTGCAGGAGTTGTTCGCCAGCGGACGGGTGGTCGACCTGATCCTGGTCCTGATGATCGCGGAGGCGGTGGTGCTCGGCCTGCTTTATCGCCGCACCGGCCGCGGCGTCGCGCTGCGCGCGCTCGCCGGCGTGCTGCTGGCCGGCGGCTTCCTGCTGCTCGCGCTGCGCGCTGCGCTGACCGGTGCGGCGTGGCCCTGGGTCGCGGCGTTCCTCGTGCTGGGCCTGCTCGCGCATCTCGCCGACCTCGCCGCGCGCTGGTCACGCTGAAGTCTCGCGTGCGCGACGCGAATCGTGCCAAGATGATCACGTCGACGAGGATCTGAGTTGCGCACACCGTTTCCCTTTGCGGCCATCGTAGGCCAGGACGAGATGAAGCTGGCGCTGCTCGCCGCCTCGGTCGACCCGACGATCGGCGGCGTGCTGGTGTTCGGCGATCGCGGAACCGGCAAGTCGACGGCGGTGCGTGCGCTTGCCGCCTTGCTGCCGGCGATGACGGTGGTCGCGGGCTGCCGCTACAATTGCGACCCCGAGGCGCCCGCCGCCTTCTGTCCAGAGTGCCGCGCCCGCCCGGCGTCGCGCAAGCGCAAGGTCCAGTCGGTGCCCGTGCCCGTGGTCGACCTGCCGCTGGGCGTGACCGAGGACCGCGTGGTCGGCGCCCTCGATCTCGAGAAGGCGCTGACCCAGGGCATCAAGGCGTTCGAGCCAGGATTGCTGGCGCGCGCCCATCGAGGCTTCCTCTACATCGACGAGGTCAATCTGTTGGAAGACCATCTCGTCGATCTGCTGCTCGACGTGGCGGCGTCGGGCGAGAACGTGGTCGAGCGCGAGGGCCTGAGCCTGCGCCATCCCGCGCGCTTCGTGCTGGTCGGCTCGGGAAACCCGGAGGAGGGCGAGCTGCGGCCGCAGCTGCTCGACCGCTTCGGCCTCTCGGTCGACGTGCGCTCGCCCGACGATCTCGCGACGCGCGTGCTGGTGGTGCGCCGGCGCGATGCCTTCGAGCGTGATCCCGGCGCCTTCGAGCGGCAGTGGAGCGGCGAGACGACGGCGCTGCGCGGCCGCATCGAGGTGGCTCGGCGCCGGCTGGCCGACGTGGACTGCCCCGACGGCGTGCTCGAGGCGGCGTCGCGCCTCTGCCT
The DNA here is from genome assembly GCA_046349295.1 of Reyranellaceae bacterium. Classification (GTDB taxonomy): domain Bacteria; phylum Pseudomonadota; class Alphaproteobacteria; order Reyranellales; family Reyranellaceae; genus Reyranella. Next base: position 59,242 of record JAXMCP010000016.1, on the reverse strand, counting down.
GCAGCTCGGCGTCGACGGCTTGCGTGGCGAGCTCACGCTGATGCGGGCGGCGCGCGCTGTGGCGGCCCTCGATGGCGCCGACGCGATCGATCCCGGCCACCTGCGCCGCATGGCGTCGCCCGCGTTGCGCCATCGCCTGCGCCGCGATCCGCTCGACGAGGCGGGCTCCGACGCGCGCATCGAGCGCGCCGTGGCCGAGGTGCTGGGGCCGTGAGCGACGCCCTGCTCGCCGCCGCGCTGTTGGCCGTCGATCCGGCCGGGACCGTCGGCGTCGCCCTGCGTGGGCCGTGGGGCCCGGCGCGCGAGGACTGGCTGGCGGCGCTGGCGGCGCTGCTGCCCGCCGACACGCCGATGCGGCGCCTGCCGCCGGGCATCGGCGACGACCGGCTGCTGGGCGGTCTCGATCTCGCGGCGACGCTGCAGGCCCGGCGGCCGATCGTCGAACGCGGGCTGCTGGCCGAGGCCGACGGCGGCATCGTCCTGGTGCCGATGGCCGAGCGGCTGGCGCCGGGTACGGTGGCGCGGCTCGCGGCGGTGCTCGACCAGGCATCCGTCGCCGTCGAGCGCGACGGCGTCGCCGCTCGTCACACCGCGCGCCTGGGCGTGGTGGCGTTCGACGAGAGCGTGGGAGAGGACGAGCGGCTGGCGGCTGCGCTCGCCGACCGGCTGGCGTTCGCGGTGGCGCCGGCCGACGCGCTGGCAGACGAGGGCATGGTCTGGACACGCGACGCGGTCGCCGCCGCGCGCCGCATGCTCGTCGCGGTGACGGCTGACGAGGCGATCGAGACGGCGCTGTGCGCGGTCGCCGACGCGCTCGGCATCGCCTCGATCCGCGCGCCGCTGCTGGCGCTCGCGGCGGCGCGTGCGCATGCGGCACTGCGCGGCGCGTCGCGGATCGACGACGGCGATGCGGCGGTGGCGGCGAGGCTGGTGCTCGCGCCACGCGCCACCCGCCTGCCGTCCGAGACCGCGCCGACGCCGCCCGACCCGCCGGCCGAAGACCTGCCGCCGCCTGACTCCCCGCCTCAGGCGGCTGCCGAGCCGCCGCCGCTCATCGACCTGATCCTGGCGGCAGCCCGGGCGGCGATCCCGCCGCACCTGCTTGCCAGCCTGCGCGGGCCGCTGCAAGCGGGGGCGCGGGCCTCGACGGCGGGGCGCGCCGGCGCACTCAAGAGCGGAGCGGGACGCGGCCGTCCGGTGGGGACGCGGGCCGGCCGGCCGGGCGGACGGGCGAGGCTCGACGTCGTCGAGACCCTCCGCGCCGCCGCGCCGTGGCAGCGCCTGCGCCGCGCGTCGGAACGGCTCGAGATTCGCGCCGATGATTTCCGGTTGACGCGTGTCAAGCAGCGCAATGCCAGCACGACCATCTTCGTGCTCGACGCGTCGGGCTCGGCCGCGCTCAGCCGGTTGGCCGAGGCCAAGGGCGCCGTCGAGCTGCTGCTGGCGGATTGCTACGTGCGGCGCGACGAGGTCGCGCTGATTGCCTTCCGCGGCCAGTCGGCCGAGATCGTCGTGCCGCCGACGCGCTCGCTCGTGCGGGCCAAGCGGTGCCTCGCCGGCCTGCCGGGCGGCGGCGCCACGCCGCTCGCCGCCGCCATCGATCTGGCGGGTGCGACGGCGCATGCGGTCGCGCGCAAGGGCCGGTCGGCGGTGGTGGTGTTCCTGACCGACGGCAAGGCCAACATGACGCGCGCCGGCCGGCCGGGCGCCGCCGATGCCGAGCACGAGGCGGCAGCCGCGGCGAGGCACTTCCGGGCCGGCGGCACGACCGGGCTGGTGATCGACACCTCGCCGCGGCCGCGCCCGCAGTCGGAGCGGCTGGCCGCCGACATGGGCGCGCGGTACCTGGCACTGCCCTACGCCGGATCGCAGGCGCTGTCCGGGGCCATCCAGGCGGCGACGCGGCGCGAGTGATGGCGGTCGTCCTGCCCGCGGCGGTGCCCGGCACCCGCCAGACTCTCATGGTCGACGGACGGACCGTGAGCTTCTATGCCGACGGTCCGGCAGGCCGGCCGCTGCTGCTGATCCACAGCGTCAACGCCGCCGGCTCGGCCTACGAGGTGAAGCCGCTCTACGAGCATTATCGCGCGCACCGTCCGGTCTATGCCCTCGAGCTGCCGGGCTTCGGTTTCTCCGACCGGCGCGACGCGCCGTATATGCCGCGCCTGATGAGCGACGCGGTGCTGGCGATTCTCGACGAGATCGCGCGCCGCCACGACGCCGCGCCCGACGTGCTGGCGCTGTCGCTGTCGTGCGAGTTCGCCGCGCGCGCCGCCACCGAGCGGCCGCAGGGCCTGCGCAGCCTGGCGCTGGTGAGCCCGACCGGCTTCAGCCGCCGTACGCCGCCCGGCGGCAGCCCGCGCGTGCTGGCCGTCGTGCGCTTCCCCCTATGGGACCGCGCGCTGTTCCGCCTGCTCACGACGCGCGCCAGCATCCGCTATTTCCTGCGCTGCACCTGGGGCAGCCCGACCATCGACGAGGGCATGGTCGACTACGACTACCGCACCGCGCGCCAGCCCGGCGCGCGCTATGCGCCGTACCATTTCGTCAGCGGCTTCCTGTTCAGCCCCGAAATTTTCGCCGTCTACCAGCGGCTCGCCCTGCCGGTGTGGCTGGTCCACGGCACGCGCGGCGACTTCGTCGACTACAGCAGGGCGGCGGCGATGCAGGGCCGCCCGAACTGGCGGATCACGGTGCTCGACGGGGGCGCGCTGCCGCACTTCGAGCAAACCGCGGCCTTCCTCGCCGCCTACGACTCCTTTCTCGCCGGCCCGGCGGCGCGGTGAGCGACCGGCCGAGCTTCGCGCGCGACGGCGCCGACTGGCCGCTGCGCGAGGCCAGCCGGTTCGTCGAGGCGTCGGGACTGTCATGGCACGTGCAGCGCCTGGGTGCCGGGCCGGCCTGCCTGCTGCTGCACGGCACCGGCGGCGCCAGCCACAGCTGGCGAGACGTGGCACCCCTGCTGGCACCCCATCTCGACCTCGTGATCCCCGACCTGCCGGGTCACGGCTTCACGCAGGCTCTGCCGGCGCGCCGCCTTTCGCTGCCCGGCATGGCCGAGGCGCTGGCCGACCTGCTCGACACGCTGCAGGTCGTGCCGTCCCTGGTGGTCGGGCATTCGGCCGGCGCGGCGCTGCTGGCGCGCCTGTGCATCGACGGCCGCATGGCGCCGCGGGCGCTGGTGAGCTTCAACGGCGCGCTGCGGGCGTTTCGCGGCATTGCCGCACCGCTCTACGGGCCGCTCGCCCGGCTGCTCGTGCTCAATCCCCTGGTGCCGCGGCTGTTCGCGCAAAGCGCGGCCAGCCGGTCGCGGGTCGAGCGCCTGATCCGCCAGACCGGCTCGACGATCGACGCGCGCGGCCTCGACCTCTACGCCCGCCTGCTGGCCAATCCGGCCCATGTCGCGGGTGCGCTCGGCATGATGGCGGGCTGGGACTTGCCAGCCCTCGAGCGCGCCCTTCCGCGTCTGGCGACCCGCCTGGTGATGGTCGCCTGCAGTGACGACGGCGCGGTGCCGGCAACCGATGCTTTCGCGGTACGCGACGCCGTGCCGGATGCCGAGGTGATCTTCTTGCGCCATCTCGGCCACCTCATGCACGAGGAACGACCCGACTTGGCGGCCGAGATCGTTCTCAAGGCGGCGGATACCCCCGTCGGATAAGACTTGTCGTGACTGTCCAGTTTTGTTTACATGTCGCTCTGTCATCAGGGAGTGACGTTAACCATGCGTCGCCACGCGATCGTCATCGGCAGCGGCTTCGGCGGTCTCGCCGCCGCCATCCGGCTGGGCGCGCGCGGCTATCGCGTCACGGTGCTGGAGAGGCTCGACCAGGCCGGCGGCCGCGCCGCCGTGTTCCGCCAGGACGGATTCACCTTCGATGCCGGCCCGACCATCGTCACCGCGCCGTTCCTGTTCGAGGAGCTGTGGCGGCTGTGTGGGCGCCGTCTCGCCGACGACGTCGAGCTGCGCGCCGTCTCGCCATTCTACCGCGTGCGCTTCGACAACGGCGCGCTGTTCGACTACAGCGGCGATGCCGCCGCGATGCGCGCCCAGGTCGCGCGCTTCTCCCCGGCCGACGTGGCGGGCTACGAGCGCTTCATGGCGGCCAGCGAGGCGATCTTCCGGGTCGGCTTCGAGCAGCTCGGCCATGTCGATTTCGGTTCGTGGCGGACGATGGCGCGGATCGTGCCCGACATGGTGCGCCTTCGCGGCTATCGCTCGGTCTACGGGCTGGTCTCGCGCTTCGTCGCCGACCCGCGGCTGCGCGTCGTGCTGAGCTTCCATCCGTTGCTGATCGGCGGCAATCCCTTCGCCGCCAGCGCGATCTATGCCCTGATCGCCTTCCTCGAGCGGCGCTGGGGGGTGCACTACGCGGTGGGCGGCATGGGCCGGCTGGTCGACGGGCTGGTCGGCCTGATCCACGGGCAGGGCGGCACGGTGCGCTACGGCGCCGAGGTCGCGGCGATCACCGTGCAGGACGGCCGCGCCACCGGTGTGCGCCTGGTCTCGGGCGAGACGACCGACGCCGACATCGTGGTGTCGAACGCCTGCTCGGCGTGGACCTACCGCTACTTGCTTCCGGCGCACGCGCGACGACGATGGACCGACCGGCGAATCGAGCGGGCGCGCTACTCGATGAGCCTGTTCGTCTGGTATTTCGGCACCCGGCGGCGCTACGCCGAGGTGCCGCACCACACCATCCTGCTCGGGCCGCGCTACCGCGCCCTGCTCGACGACATCTTCCGGCGCAAGGTGCTAGCCGACGATTTCAGCCTCTACCTGCACCGCCCGACGGCGAGCGACGAGTCCCTGGCGCCGCCCGGCTGCGATGCCTTCTACGTGCTCTCGCCGGTGCCGCATCTCGGCAGCGGCATCGACTGGCGCGGCGCCGCCGAGGGTTATCGCCGCGCCATCGCCCGCCGGCTGTCGCAGACGGTGCTGCCCGGGCTCGAAGACGAGATCGTCACCTCGCGGCTGATGACTCCGCAGGATTTCCAGGACCGCCTGCTCTCGTTCCGCGGCGCCGCCTTCGGCCTCGAGCCGGTGCTGACGCAGAGCGCCTGGTTCCGGCCGCACAACCGCAGCGAGGAGGTCGAGAACCTCTACCTGGTGGGCGCCGGGACCCACCCCGGCGCTGGCCTGCCGGGAGTGCTGTCGTCGGCCCGCGTGCTCGATTCGGTGGTGCCCGATGCAAGCGCCTTCGCCTGACCTGCCGCTGGCGCGGCGCGACCTCGCCGCCTGCCGCACCGCCCTGCGCCATGGCTCGCGCACCTTCCTGACGGCCTCGTGGCTGCTGCCGGCCGCGGTTCGCGACGCAGCCTGCGCGCTCTATGCCTTCTGCCGCGACGCCGACGATGCGATTGATCTCGGCCGCGACCCGCGGCGCGCCCACGACCGCCTGCTGCAGCGGCTCGAGCGGCTCTATGCCGGCCGGCCCGAGGACTCGCCGGTCGACCGCGCCTTCGCGCGCGTCGCCGAGCGCTATGCGATCTCGCGGGCGCTGCCTGAGGCGCTGATCGAGGGCTTCGCCTGGGACGCGACGGGGCGGTGCTATGAGACCGAGTCCGACCTGCTGGCCTATGCCAGCCGGGTCGCCGGCTCGGTCGGCGTGATGATGGCGCTGCTGATGGAGCGGCGGGCCGCGCCCGTGCTGGCGCGCGCCGCCGAGCTCGGCATGGCCATGCAGCTCACCAACGTGGCGCGCGACGTCGGCGAGGATGCGCGCGCCGGTCGGCTCTATCTGCCGAGGCAATGGCTGCGCGAGGCCGGAATCGATTCCGAGGCGTGGCTGGCGCGCCCGGTTTTCACGCCGCCGATCGGCGCCGTGGTGGCGCGTCTGCTGGCCGCGGCCGACGCTCTCTACGGGCGCGCCGAGCGCGGCATCGCCGTCCTGCCGGCGGGCTGCCGGCCCGGCATCCGGGCAGCGCGCACGCTCTATGCCGCGATCGGCGACGAGATCGCCCGGCGTGGCCACGATTCGGTGTCGGGGCGTGCCGTCGTGCCGGCCATGGCCAAGCTCGCGCTGATCGGCCGCACGCTGCTGGCGCCGCCGCCGGCGATCGGCCTTTTCGAGCCCGGCACGCTGCCCGAGGCGCGCCACCTCATCGACGCGGCGGTGGCGGCGGTGCCGACGCCGGCCGTGCCGGGAGACGGGCGCATCGTCTGGCTGCTCGCCCTCTTCGACCGCCTGGAGCGCCGCGAGCTGGCGCGGCCCGGCCTGACGGCCCCGTAGGATCCGGCGCCGGGCCATGGAGTCGGAATGGTTCGGCCTGTTCGAGCTGTTCGTGGTGCTGGCCTTCGCGCTGGGCTGGGGTGTTGTCGAGCTCTACACGCTGCGCCTCGACAAGCGCCGCGCCGCCGACGCCGAGCGCGCGGCGGCGTTGCGGCCGCCCGTGCCGCCGCCATCGAACGAGCCTTGAGGCGGTCAGCGCAGGGCGCGTGGCATGCGGAACGGCAGCAGCGACTGCACCCAGCGCCGCTCGAAGCGGCCGAGCGACAGGCTCTCGTGGAGGGCGATGAGCGGCCGGCCAGCCCACCGCGTCGAGATCGCCGACCGCGCGTAGAACGGCGCGTCCTCGAGCGTGCGGATCAGCGTCGGCGAATGATGCGGATCGGCGCGCACCGGCCGCTCGATGCCCCACGCTGTCGGCCGCAGCTGCACCATGCCGGGTGCCGGGAAGGGATGAGCCGTGGCGTGGCGATCGAAGGTGAGGGCGAGGGCGCAGGCCGTGCCGTCGCGCCGGTCGACGTCGTAGGTCACCGCCGAGCCTTCGCCGGTCTCGGCGCGCGCCCAGCTCCACTTCGCGAAGTCGTGCGCGAGCGGCCGGCTGCCGAAGTTGCTGTCGACGTAGCCCGACCCGGACCAGGCGAGGGCCGGGCGGTGGAAGGCAACCTCGACGCGGGCCTGCGGCGCGATCGGCTGCCACAGGTGGCGCCCGGCGGCGTCGAGCGCGAAGGTGCGATCCGCCAGCGCCGCCGGCCGCACGCGCACCCGGCCGTGCAGCGGCCGCGGCAGCGGCACCGCAGTCTCGCGGATCTCGATGTGCAGATCGTTGCCGTCCCACGCCACGCTGCTGGGGCCGATGGCGAGGCTGTCGGCGGTGCGCCCGACGGAAGCGCGCCGTCGTTCCGTCATCGCCCAGCGGGCGGCGGCGCGCTGGTAGAGGACTACGTTGAGCGCGCAGTGATCCAGCGGGTCGGCAACGCCGCGCCGCCGGGCGGCGGCGTAGTAGGGCGAGAAGACGCTGCCGATGAAGGCAATCACCACCAGACCGGTCAGGCCGTCGTCGCTCAGCGCGTCGACGTACCACCAGCCGTAGCCGCCGGGAGCGACCGGCCGGTCGAAGCGCGGTCCGCCAGCAGCGAAGCCGCCGCCTGGCGTCCCGACAGCACCACCATCGGCAGTCCCGGGCCGGGATGCGTGCTGCCTCCCGCCAAGTAGAGGCCGGGCAGGCGCGTCCGCGCCCCCGGCCGCCGGAACGACGCCCGCCAGCCGTGCTGCGCCGCTCCGTACAGCGCCCCGCCCGTCGCCGGGAACAGCCGCTCGAACTCTGCCGGTGTCGTGCGCACCGCCACCGCGTCGCGCCGGTGGACGGTCAGGCCCGCCCGTTTCAGCACCGCGAACATCCGCTCCTCGCATGCCTGAATCTCCGAAGGTGTGAGCGTGTGGGAATCGCCGCGCGGCGGCGCGTTGACCAGGCAGAGCAGCCTCTCCGGGCCGCAGGGCGCCTGCGCCGGATCGTCGGTGCGGTCCTGGGCGCAGACATAGACCGTGGGCTCGGCCGGCAGGCAGGAGCGGGCGAACAGGTCGTCGAACTCGGCGCGATAGTCGTGCGAGAAGAACACCGAATGGTGGAGCAGGGGAAAGCCCTCGGTGCGGGCCAGCATCGACCATGTCAGCGCCGACAGCGAGCGCTTGGTGCGCGGCTGGCGCGGCACGGCGCCTGCGGCGCCGGGCCCCATCAGGCCGCTCGCCAGGGCGGCGACGTCGGCATTGACGACGACGGCATCGGCCGCCAGCCGCTCGCCGTCCGCCAGCTGCCCGCCGGCGGCGCGCCCGCCCACGCACAGGAGCTCGCGCACCTCCGCGCCGTAGCGGAAGATGGCGCCTTGCGCGATGGCCAGCCGCTCGAGGCTGTCGGCGATGCGCTGCATGCCGCCCTCGACCCGCCAGACGCCCTGCTGCTCGACATGCGCGATCACCATCAGCGTCGCCGGCGCGGCGAACGGCGAGGCGCCACTGTACGTGGCATAGCGCCCGAACAGCTGACGCAGCCGTGGGTCTTGGAAGTGATCGCCGAGCGCGCGCCACAGCGTCGACATCGGCGCGGCACCCCACAGCGCCGGCAGCCCGCGCAGCCCGACGCTGCGCAGGAGGCCGCCCAGCTGCGGCCGCGGTGCGCGCAGGAAGGCGGCGTCCAGCGCCTCGTAGCTGCGCTGCGCGCGGGCACAGAAGGCGCGGTAGCGACGCGCCTCCGGCGGGCCGGCGAAGCGCGCTATGGCGTCGGCCGAGCGCTCGATGTCGGCGTAGAGGTCGAGCGTCGAGCCGTCGGGCCAGGCATGGCGCGCCAGCACGTCGAGGCGATGCAGAGTGAGATGGTCGGAAAGGCGGCTGCCGACGGCCTCGAAGAGCGCCTCGAAGATGCCCGGCAGCGTCAGGACGGTGGGACCGGAATCGACACGCACCGCTCCCAGGGTGACCTGTCGCAGCTTGCCGCCGGGACGGGCGGCACGATCGACGACCGTGACGGCCAAGCCGGCGCGGGCCAGCAGCAGCGCGCTCACCAGGCCGGCGAGGCCGGCGCCGACGACGAGGACGCGGTCGGTGCGCAGGGAGGGATTCCTCTCGCGATTGAGTTCCTCTTCCTTGTGTCTATAATTCTAGACATCTATAAATGACAAGATAAGTTTACATAAGGGCTCGGCAGGGCCCACTGGAGGCGCTCATGGACAGCTCCACTCGGATCGAGAAGGGTTTGGCCGTTGCGATCGGGCATGCCGAGCAGCCCGGCTGTCCGCCTCGACTGATTGCAGCCATGCGCCATGCCGTGTTCCCTGCCGGGGCTCGCTTGCGGCCTCGGCTGTCGCTCGCGGTCGCGCTGTCGTGCGGCGAAGCCGACCTGCGCATCCCCATGGCGGCCGCGGTCGCCATCGAGCTGCTGCATTGCGCTTCCCTGGTGCACGACGACCTGCCCTGCTTCGACGACGCCGACACGCGGCGCGGCCGCCCCTCGGTCCATCGCGCCTTCGGCGAGCCGCTCGCCGTCCTCGCCGGTGACGCGCTGATCGTGCTGGCCTTCCAGACGCTGGCGCGGATGCCGCCGACGGCGCGGCTCGGCAGCGTGCTGTCGAGCGTCGGTGCCGGCGTCGGCACGCCGGCGGGAATCGTGGCCGGTCAAGCGTGGGAATGCGAGCCGGTGGCCGATCTGGCGACCTACCATCGTCTCAAGACGGGTGCCCTGTTCGCCGCCGCCACGATGGCGGGCGCCGCGGCGGCAGGCGTCGATCCCGGCCCGTGGCGGGCTCTCGGGGAGGGTATCGGCGAGGCCTTCCAGGTCGCCGACGACATCCGCGACGCCACCGCGAGCGCCGAAGAGATGGGCAAGCCGGCGGGGCGCGACGCCGCGCTCGACCGGCCAAGCGCGGTGCGCACGCTCGGCCTGGACGGTGCGATAGGCCGGCTCGACCGCCTGGTCGGCGAGGCGGTGGCGGCGATTCCGCCTTGTCCCGGCGCCGCCGAGCTGCGGGCGCTGATCCGGCACGAGGCCAAGCGACTCCTGCCGGCCAAGCTGGCGCGGCGTGCCGCCTGAACCGGGCGGCGCGGCCGGCACGTCGACCGTGGCGGTGAGCGGCGCGGCAGGATTTGCTGCGGGCTGGCGCACGGGATTCAGGTCATGGCGCGATCGCCTGCTCTCCGATCCGCGGTTCCAGCGTTGGGCGGCGGCGTTTCCGCTGACCCGCCCGATTGCGCAGCGACGCGCCCGCGACCTGTTCGATATCTGCGCCGGGTTCGTCTACTCGCAAGTCCTGTTTGCCTGCGTGCAGTGCCGCCTTTTCGACATCCTGCGGGAAGGGCCCATCTCGGCCGGGGCCCTGGCGGCGCGCCTGTCGATGAGGGTCGACGCGACGCAGCGCCTGCTGGCCGCCGCGTCCTCGCTCCGCTTGGTCGAGCCGTGCGGCTCGACGCTGTACGGTCTTGGACCGCTGGGGGCGGCCGTGGCCGGCAATCCGGGCGTTGCCGCAATGGTACAGCATCACGCCCTGCTCTATGCCGACCTGCAGGACCCCATGGCACTGCTGCGCGGGCAGGCCAGGGCCACCGCGACAAGCCTGTTCTGGCCCTACGCCAAGACGGAGGGCAACGTGCCGCCCGGCATCGCCGCGGCCTACAGCCGGCTCATGGCGGTTTCCCAGGCGATGCTGGCCGACGACGTGCTGGCAGCCTACCCGGTGGCACGGCATCGCTGCCTGCTGGATGTCGGCGGGGGCGATGGCTCGTTTCTCGCCGCCGCAGCGGCGCGCTTGCCGCATCTGCAGCTGATGCTCTTCGACCTCGCTCCCGTCATCGCGGTCGCCGAGCGGCATCTGGCGCGGATCGGGCTGGCCGACCGTGCCGCCACGTTCGGCGGCGATTTCCGCCGCGACCCGCTGCCGGTCGGCGCAGACATCGTATCCCTCGTCCGGGTCCTGCACGATCACGACGACGAGCAGGCGATGGTCCTGCTGCGGGCCGTCCGGGCTGCGCTGCCGCCCGGCGGCGTGCTGATGATCGCCGAGCCGATGGTCGACGAGCGTCGGCGCGATCCGGTGGGCGATGCCTATTTCGGTCTCTATCTGCTGGCGATGGGGAGCGGTCGACCGCGCCGCCCCTCGGAGATCAGGGAGATGCTGGCCGCCGCCGGTTTCTCCGGCACCGCGGAGCTCCCTACCCGTCAACCAATGTTGACACGACTGGTGTGGGGAAAAGTCTTAGATAATCGTTAAGTTAGGTTGACACTTCCTTGTGTCAATTTATTATGACGCTTCCACAATGAGTGGGCTGCCTAATGGACACGCTTGCTGTCGTCGTCGAGAGGCCCGAGCACCTGACGCTTCGGCATCTGCCGCTGTCGCCGCCCCGGCAGGACGAGGTCGTGGTCGATGTGGAATGGAGCGGAATCTCCACCGGCACCGAGCGTCTGCTGTGGAGCGGGCGCATGCCGCCGTTCCCCGGCATGGGCTACCCGCTGGTCCCGGGCTACGAGTCGGTCGGACGTGTCAGCGCGGCCGGGGAGCGCTCGCAGGCCCGAATCGGCGAGCGCGTGTTCGTGCCCGGCGCGCGCTGCTTCGGCGAGGTGCGCGGCCTGTTCGGCGGCGCCGCGGAACGGCTGGTGGTGCAGGCCGACCGTGCGTTGTCGATCGACGAGCGCTTGGGCGAGCAGGGCATCCTGCTGGCCCTTGCAGCCACCGCGTGGCACGTGACCTCCCGGGCCGGCGCGCAGCCTCCCGAGCTGATCGTCGGGCACGGCGTGCTTGGGCGCCTCCTGGCACGCCTGACCCTGGCGTCGGGCGCACCCGCGCCGGTGGTCTGGGAAAGCAATCCCGCACGGCGCGGCGGCACCGCGGGTTACAACGCGATCGATCCGGCCGATGACCCGCGGCGCGACTATCGCACCGTGTGCGACGTGAGCGGCGACGTCCGGATTCTCGACACGCTGATCGGCCGGCTGGCGCCGGGCGGCGAGGTGGTGCTGGCCGGGTTCTACGGTGATCGCCTGAGCTTCGATTTTCCCGCCGCCTTCCTGCGCGAGGCCCGCATCCGGATCGCCGCCGAATGGCGCGACGGCGACCTGCGCGCGGTCAAGGCCCTGATCGAGGACGGCCGGCTGTCGCTCGACGGCCTGATCAGCCATCGCCAATCCGCGCGCCGGGCCGAGCAGGCCTACCGCACCGCCTTCGACGATCCCGCCTGCCTCAAGATGGTTCTCGACTGGAGAGAGTGTCCATGAACGCACAGACCAAGCTCTCCCTCCACGCGCAGTTGCGCGCCGAGGCGTCGATCGAGCCCGATCCCGTGCCGACCGCGCCGCCCAAGCGCGAGACGCAGGTCATCGCCATCTATGGCAAGGGCGGCATCGGCAAGAGCTTCACGCTCGCCAACCTCTCCTACATGATGGCGCAGCAGGGCAAGCGGGTCCTGCTGATCGGTTGCGACCCCAAGAGCGACACGACCTCGCTGCTGTTCGGCGGTCGCGCCTGTCCCACCATCATCGAGACCTCGGCGCGCAAGAAAAGCGCCGGCGAGGACGTCAAGATCGGCGACGTCTGCTTCAAGCGCGACGGCGTGTTCGCCATGGAGCTGGGCGGTCCGGAGGTCGGGCGCGGCTGCGGCGGCCGCGGCATCATCCACGGCTTCGAGCTGCTCGAGAAGCTCGGCTTCCACGACTGGGGCTTCGACTACGTGCTGCTCGACTTCCTGGGCGACGTGGTGTGCGGCGGCTTCGGCCTGCCGATCGCCCGCGACATGTGCCAGAAGGTCATCGTCGTCGGCTCCAACGACCTGCAGTCCCTGTACGTCGCCAACAACGTCTGCTCGGCGGTCGAGTATTTCCGCAAGCTCGGCGGCAATGTCGGCGTCGCCGGCATGGTGATCAACAAGGACGACGGCACCGGAGAGGCGGCAGCCTTCGCTCAGCAGGCCGGCATTCCGGTGCTGGCCTCGGTGCCGGCGGACGACGACATCCGCCGCAAGAGCGCCAACTACCAGATCATCGGCCGGCCGGGCACGCAATGGGCGGCGCTGTTCGAGAGTCTCGCGACAAACGTCGCCGAGGCGCCGCCGATGCGGCCCACCCCGCTCACCCAGGACGGGCTGCTCGGCCTGTTCAAGGGCGAGACGGTCGGTCGCGACGTGCGGCTCGAGCCGGCGACGCAGGAGGACATGCGGGGCGGCGTGGTGGTCGAGAAGCCGTCGCTCGAAGTGGTCTACGACACGGTCTGAGGGAATCGGGATGAACGCCGCCTCCAATCCCGCTGCCGCCGTTGCCGACGGCGCGAGCTGCAGCGACGGCAAGGCCGAGCTGCGCCGCGCCGCGGCCGCGGCGGGCAAGGGCGAGACCCTGGCGCGCCTTGCCGCCGACTACCCGACGGGGCCGCACGACCAGCCGCAGAGCATGTGCCCGGCCTTCGGCTCGCTGCGCGTCGGCCTGCGCATGCGCCGCACCGCGACGGTGCTGTCGGGCTCGGCGTGCTGCGTCTACGGGCTCACCTTCACGTCGCACTTCTACGGCGCACGGCGCAGTGTCGGCTACGTGCCCTTCAATTCCGAGACTCTGGTCACCGGCAAGCTCTTCGAGGACCTTCGCGAGGCGGTGTTCAAGCTCGCCGATCCCGCCCTGTACGACACCGTCATCGTGACCAACCTGTGCGTGCCGACGGCCTCCGGCGTGCCGCTCCAGCTCCTGCCCAAGGAGATCAACGGCGTACGCATCATCGGCATCGACGTGCCGGGGTTCGGTGTGCCGACCCATGCGGAGGCCAAGGATGTGCTCGCCGGGGCGATGCTGCGCTACGCGCGGTCCGAGGCCGAGCAGGGGCCTGTGGCGGCGCCGCGCAGCGGACGCAGCGAGCTGCCGACGGTCACGCTGCTGGGCGAGATGTTCCCGGCCGATCCGATCGGCATCGGCCGCATGCTGGAGCCGATGGGCCTCGCCGCCGGACCGGTCGTGCCGACGCGCGAATGGCGCGAGCTCTACGCCGCGCTCGACGGCGTCGCGGTCGCCGCGCTCCATCCGCACTACGCAGCGTCGTGCCGCGAGTTCGCGGCAGCGGGGCGGCCGATCGTCGGGTCGGCGCCAGTCGGCTACCATGGCACCGCCGATTGGCTCGAGGGCATCGGCGCTGCCTGCGGCGTGGCGCGGTCTCGCATCGACGCGGCCCGGGATGCCGTGCTGCCGGCAATCCGCGGCGCGCTGGCGGCGAAGCCGGTCAGGGCGCGGATCACCCTGTCGGGCTACGAAGGCTCCGAGCTGATCGTCGCGCGCTTGCTGGTCGAAAGCGGTGCCGACGTGCGCTACGTGGGGACCGCCTGTCCGCGCACGGCCTGGTCCGCGGACGATGGCGCCTGGCTCGCGGGCCATGGGGTCCATGTCCAGTATCGCGCGTCGCTCGAGCAGGACCTGGCGGCGCTGAAGGAATTCCAGCCCGACCTCGCGATCGGCACCACCCCGGTCGTCCAGAAGGCGAAGGAAACGGCGACGCCCGCGCTCTACTTCACCAACCTCATCTCGGCGCGCCCGCTCATGGGGCCGGCAGGTGCCGGCTCGCTGGCGCAGGTCGTGAACGCCGCCGTGGCCGGCAAGGCACGGATGGACGAGATGAACGCTTTCTTCGCCGGAGTCGGTGCGGGCGACAACGCAGGCGTCTGGGAAGACATGCCGCGCAGCCGACCTGAGGCCGCGAGCCGCTTCCAACGCCGGCTGGCGGCGGAGCGGAAGAGGGTCGAGGAGCCGGTCTGATGCTGGTCCTCGATCATGACCGCGCCGGCGGCTACTGGGGCTCCGTCTACGTCTTCGCCGCGATCAAGGGTCTGCAAGTCATCATCGACGGCCCGGTGGGCTGCGAGAACCTGCCCGTCACGGCGGTCCTGCACTACACGGACGCGCTGCCGCCGCACGAGTTGCCGATCGTGGTGACCGGCCTGTCCGAGGAGGAGCTCGGCCAGCACGGGACGGAGCGGGCGATGCGGCGGGCGCACGGAACGCTCGATCCGGCGCGGCCGAGCGTGGTCGTCACCGGATCGATCGCAGAGATGATCGGCGGCGGCGTCACGCCGGAAGGAACCTCGATCCAGCGCTTCCTGCCGCGCACGATCGACGAGGACCAATGGCAAAGCGCCGACCGCGCGCTGTACTGGCTGTGGAAGGAGTACGGGCCGAAGAAGGGGCCGCGGCAGCCGCGACCGCGCGCGGCAGGCGAGAAGCCCAAGGTCAACATCGTCGGACCGATCTACGGTCACTTCAACATGTACTCCGACCTGGCGGAGATCCGCCGGCTGGTCGAGGGCATCGGGGCAGAGGTGAACCTGGTGTTCCCGCTGGGCAGCCATCTCGCCGACGTCGAGAAGCTCGGCCAGGCCGACGCCAATATCTGCCTGTATCGCGAGTTCGGGCGCATGCTGTGCGAGGCCCTGGAGCGGCCGTACCTGCAGGCGCCGATCGGGCTGCATTCGACGACGCGGTTCCTGCGCTCTCTGGGCGCGATCCTGGGCCTCGATCCCGAGCCCTTCATCGAGCGCGAGAAGCATACGACGATCAAGGCGGTGTGGGACCTTTGGCGCTCGGTGACGCAGGACTTCTTCGCCACCGCGAGCTTCGCCATCGTCGCCAATGAGACCTACACGCGCGGGGTGCGGCACTTCCTCGAGGACGAGATGGGACTGCCCTGCACGCTGGCGCTGGCGCGGCGCCCCGGCGTGAAGACCGACAACGAGGCGGTCCGGCAGAGCCTGAGCGAGCGGCCGCCGCTCATCCTGTTCGGCAGCTACAACGAGCGCATGTACGTCGCCGAGGCGGGCGGCCGATCGATGTTCATCCCGGCCTCCTTCCCGGGCGCCATCGTGCGCCGGCACACCGGCACGCCCTTCATGGGCTACGCCGGCGCGACCTACATCGTCCAGGAAGTCTGCAATGCGCTGTTCGACGCGCTGTTCAACATCCTTCCGCTGGCCGGTGCGCTCGACAAGGTCGAGGCGACGCCGGCGCGGCTGCATCGCGAGCTGCCGTGGGACGACGATGCGCAGCGACAGCTCGAGCAAATTCTGGAGCAGCAGCCCGTGCTGGTGCGGATCTCGGCGGCCAAGCGCATGCGTGACGTGGCCGAGCGGGAGGCCCGCCGCGCAGGGAAGGACAGGGTCACAGTATCGTGCGTCGCCGCCGCCCGGTTCGGGCTGGCGGAAGGACGGGCGGCGTGATCCCCGCCGCGCGGGTGGTCGCGGTAACGGCCGCAAGGCCTAAGGCTAGGAGAAGACTAGATGGCAGATATGGATAGGAGAGCGGGGTCCCTTTCGGGACTGACCGAGAACGAGGCGAGGGAGTTCCATGGAATTTTCATGACGAGCTTCCTCGCTTTCACGGCGATCGCGGTGGTCGCCCACATCCTCGCGTGGATGTGGCGTCCATGGTTGCCGCCGGCAAAGGGCTACAGCGCCCAGGTGATCGATGGCGCCAACACCGCCGTCGCGTCGCTCGTTTCGTTCCTCGTTTAGACGGAGGGAAAAATGTGGCGTATGTGGCTGCTGTTCGATCCGCGTCGCACGCTGATCGCGCTCTTCACCTTCCTGTTCGCCCTGGCGCTGGTGATCCACTTCATCCTGCTGAGCACCGACCGGTTCAACTGGTTGGAAGGCCCGCGCACGGTGAAGACGATGACCGCGCCCGCGAGCAAGTAGCGAAGCTGCAAGACACACGTGGGCGAGGCCCGGCTTCGGCCAGGCCTCGTCCACCAACCAACGCAATCGCTCGAGGAGGAACCGACCATGGCGATGCTCAGCTTTGAACGGAAATATCGGGTCCGCGGCGGCACCCTGATCGGTGGCGACCTGTTCGATTTCTGGGTCGGCCCCTTCTATGTCGGGTTCTTCGGCGTCACGACGATCTTCTTCGCCTTCCTGGGGACGGCCTTGATCCTGTGGGGCGCGGCGATCGGGCCGACCTGGAATCCCTGGAAGATCAACATCGCGCCGCCCGACATCGCCTACGGCCTTGCGCTCGCGCCGTTGCGCGAAGGCGGGCTGTGGCAGCTGATCACGGTGTGCGCGCTCGGCGCGTTCGTCTCGTGGGCGCTGCGAGAGGTCGAGATTTGCCGCAAGCTCGGCATCGGCCTGCACGTGCCGTTCGCCTTCAGCGTGGCGATATTCGCCTACTTCTCCCTGGTGGTGATCCGGCCGGTCCTGCTGGGCGCGTGGGGCTTCGGCTTCCCGTACGGCATCATCAGCCATCTCGATTGGGTGTCGAATACCGGCTACCAGTACCTCCACTTCCACTACAACCCGGCGCACATGATCGCGGTGACGTTCTTCTTCACCACGACGCTGGCACTGGCGCTGCACGGCTCGCTGGTTCTCTCGGCGGTCAATCCGGCGCCCGGCGAGACGGTCAAGTCCGCCGAGCACGAGAACACGTTCTTCCGAGATTCGATCGGCTACTCGATCGGCACGCTCGGCATTCACCGCCTCGGCTTGTTCCTCGCCCTGTCGGCGGGCTTCTGGAGCGCCGTGTGCATCATCATCAGCGGCCCTTTCTGGACGCGCGGCTGGCCCGAATGGTGGACCTGGTGGCTCGATCTGCCGATCTGGCGATAAGGCGAGGATTGCAACATGCCCGAATACCAGAACATTTTCACGCGCGTTCAGATACGCGGCCCCGCCTATGAAGGCGTCCCGCTGCCACGCGGCACGTGGGTGCGCGGCAAGTCGTCCTTCGTCCACCTGTTCGGCCGCCTCGGCGACGCCCAGGTCGGGCCGATTTATCTCGGCTGGACCGGAATCGCCTCGCTGCTGTGCGGATTCATCGCCATCGAGATCATCGGCCTCAACATGTGGGCCTCGGTGAACTGGGATCCCATCCAGTTCGTCCGCAAGCTGCCGTGGCTGGCGCTCGAGCCGCCCAACCCGGAATGGGGACTCAAGGTCCTGCCGCCGCTCAACGAGGGCGGTTGGTGGCTGATCGCCGGGTTCTTCCTGACCACGTCGATCCTGCTGTGGTGGGTGCGCATGTACCGGCGCGCGCGCGCGCTCGGCATGGGCACGCACGTGGCATGGGCCTTCGCCTCGGCGATCTTCCTCTATCTGTCGCTGGGCTTCATCCGGCCGCTGCTGATGGGCACGTGGAGCGAGGCGGTGCCGTTCGGCATCTTCCCTCACCTCGACTGGACCGCCGCGTTCTCCATCCGCTACGGCAACCTGTTCTACAATCCTTTCCACATGCTCTCGATCGCGTTCCTCTACGGATCGACGCTGCTCTTCGCAATGCACGGCGCGACCATCCTGGCGGTCAGCCGCTTCGGCGGCGAGCGCGAGATCGAGCAGGTGGTCGATCGCGGCACGGCGTCGGAGCGCGCCGCGCTCTTCTGGCGCTGGACGATGGGCTTCAACGCGACGATGGAATCGGTCCATCGCTGGGCCTGGTGGTTCGCGGTGCTGTGCCCGCTGACCGGCGGCATCGGCATCCTGCTGACCGGGACTGCGGTCGACAATTGGTACCTGTGGGCCGTTCAGCACGGTGTCGCGCCGGAGTATCCGCTCGTGACGCCGCCGGTCGCTGACCCCGCTCTCGGCTCGGGAGGAACGCGATGAACTTCCGCCTTCAATACGCGCTTGCGCTCGCCATTGCCTTCGCGGTGGCGATGGCGCTCACCCTCCAGTCGCCGCCGGTCGTCACCCAGCAGACCGGCTATCGCGGCCTCGGCCTCGACGAGATCCGCACCGCGCGCTCCGTCGAGCGGCAGAAGGCCAGCGTCGTCATCCCGCCGGCGCAGGACCCCGCGCCGGCCGGCGGGCCGCTGGCCACGACGGAGTACAAGAACGTCAAGGTGCTGACCAACCTGACGGTCGATCAGTTCAACCGCCTGATGCTGTCGATCACCGAGTGGGTCGCGCCCGACCAGGGCTGCGGCTACTGCCATGCCGAGGGCGAGGACCTGTCGTCCGATAAGCTCTTCACCAAGGTGGTGGCGCGCCGGATGCTGCAGATGACGCGCGAGGTCAACGCGTCGTGGCAGAACCACGTCGCTGCCACTGGCGTGACCTGCTTCACCTGCCACCGTGGCCAGCCGATCCCACCGGAAGGCGTGTGGTACGCGTCGAGCCGGCCTCATGCCGCCAACGCGGGCAACCCGATGGGACAGAACGAGCCGGTCGCCGCGGTCGGTTACACGGCGCTGCCGGTCGACCCGATGCTGGCGTACCTGACGTCCATCGGCTCAACGCGCATCGTCGCCAGCTCGCCCTACCCGGGCACCGATCCCAACGGAATCAAGCAGACCGAGCTCACTTACGGCCTGATGATGAACATGTCGGACGCGCTGGGGGTGAACTGCACGTTCTGCCACAACAGCCGCTCCTTCAGCGCGTGGGACCAGAGCACGCCGCAGCGCACGGTCGCCTATCACGGCCTGCAGATGGTGCGGAATCTCAACATTCATTACCTGATGCCGCTGCAGAGCGTGTGGCCGGCCGATCGGCTCGGCCCGCTGGGCGACGGGCCCAAGGTGAGCTGCTCGGTCTGCCACCAGGGCGCCAGCAAGCCGCTGCTCGGAGCCAACATGCTGAAGGACAACCCGGAGCTGGCGGGTCCGGCGCCGTCGCGCTGATCGGCGCCGTCGGGGAAGTCGACCCGGGCCAGGGTCCACACCTTCGTCGACGCTGGTGGCCGCTATGGCAACCAGCGTCGACGGGCGGGTCCGCCGGCCCACGCTTTTCGCTTTCTCGATGCCGTCGCACCCTGTCCGTCGCGACAGGAGGCGCCTATGATCAAGGGTCATGGGAATGGGGGAAGCCTTGGGTGGTGTGGGACGACGGTTTATGCTCGCCGGCGCGGCGGCGTCGGCATTCGGCAAGCGCGCAATGGCGGATGCCTGGCCAGCAGAGCCAATCGCCTGGATCGTCCCGCTCGCAGCGGGCGGCATAAACGATGCGTTTGCGCGTCCTGTCGCGGCGCACGTGTCGAAGGCGCTCGGAAAGCCGGTCATCGTCGACAATCGAAGCGGCGCCGGCGGCACGGTGGGCGCCGCCCTCGTCGCGCGGGCACCGGCCGATGGCTACACCATGCTGATCGGCAACCCGGCCCACACCTACGCCCCCTTGATCTATCCCAGCTCCGGCTTCGACCTGATGCGCGATTTCGCGCCCATCAGCGCTCTGGCGCGGGTCCCGCAGGCGCTGATCGTCAACTCCGCGGTGCTCGACGTCTCCAGCCTGCAACAGTTCATCGATGCAGCGCGTGCAAGACCCAACACCATCGACGTGGGCTCGTCGGGAATTGGCACCGTCAACCATCTCGGCATAGAGCTGCTGGAAAGCCGTGCGGGCATCCAGCTCAATCACGTGCCGTATCGCGGCAGCGCACCGGCGATCCAGGATCTGCTCAGCGGCAACGTGGCGGCGATCTTCAACCCTGTCGCAAATCTCATGAGTTACCTGCGCAACGGCAAGCTGCGCGTGCTGGCCATTGCGGGCCGCCGCCGCGAGCCGGTGCTTCCGGAAGTGCCGACTTTTCAAGAGGCGGGCCTGGCCGACTTCCGGGTTGTCCTTTGGGTCGGGCTCTTCGCTCCGGTCCAGACGCCGGCATCGATCCTCGACCGCATGCATTCGGTCGTGCAGGCGGCGCTGGCTTCGGACGAGGTGAAGCAGGCGTGGGCAGAGCAGGGCGCGCGGGTCGAGCCCGAAAGCCGCGCTGAGTTCGGTCGCTTCGTGGAGCAGGAAGGCGAACGCTGGCGACGTATCACCAGGGCTGTCGAGATCGTCATGGATTGAAGATTTCCATGCCGGACGTCAGGCGTGCCGGCCGAGGCCGCGCCGCAGCCTTCTCGGCCGCAATCAGCCAAGGGAAAGTGCTATAGGGCTCGCCATGGAGAGCAGGCGAGACCCGAAAGGCTTGGCGGCGCTGCTGCGCGAGGGCACGCGCGAGCAGCACCGTCGGGCCGAGCGCACCGGCTTCGTCGCCGATCTCCTGCGGGGGCGAGGTGCGCGCCAGGGGTACGTGCTGCTGCTGCGCAACCTGCTACCCGCCTATGTCGCGCTGGAGTCCGGGCTCGACCGCCATCGACATGCGCCGATCTTTGCCGGCGTCGCCTGGCCAGCCCTGTTCCGTGCCGGTCCGCTGGCGCGCGACCTCGACGCGCTCGCTGGGGCGGACTGGCCGGATCGCATCGCACTGCTTCCCGAAGGGGAGCGCTATGCGCAGAGGGTGGTGGCCGCCGGCGAAGGCCGCGGCGAGAGGCTGCTGGCTCATGCCTACACGCGCTATCTCGGCGACCTGAGCGGCGGTCAGATCATCGGCCGGATCATCGGCGAGTCGCTGGGACCTGATATCGAGACGCTGGCATTCCATCGCTTTCCTGCGATCGAGGATCCCGACGCCTTCAGGCAGGGGTTCCGCCGCGCGCTCGACGCGGCAACCGCGCTGGTCGACAGCGCGGCCGTGCTCGACGAGGCGGTGGCCGCCTTCGAGCTAAACATCGCCCTGTCGGAGGCGGTGCAGCGTCGATCCTGATTCCTTCGGGTCCATTTCCCGGCAGGGCCTCAGGGCTCGTGCTTCGAAGTACGGGTCGAGTGCCAGACCAGCTGCTCCAGCACTTCGGCAGAGCGCGACACCGAGGCCCGCACGCTCTGCAGCAGCTCGGGCATGCGTGTCACGTCTATACGGTCGGTGATCTCGAGCGCCGCGAGTTGGGCGTTCTCGACGATCGGTGAGAGCATGTTCTGAAAGGTCAGGTCGCCCTTGCTGTCGAGGCGCACGTTGGTAAGACGGCGGCGCTCGATCAGGGCTTCCTGGATATCGCGCCGTACCGAATCGGCGAGCTTGCGCTCCGTGAGGTCGAGAAAAAGTATTACGTGGCCCAGCACCTTGCCGGGGGCCGCCTGCACCGGGTCGGCACGAACCAGCAACGGCTTGGTGCCGCCGCCCGGCAGTTCCATCGTGGCCTCGCCGCGCCACGGACCGTGCCGCGCGATCAGGTCGCGCAGCCGACGCTGCACGCCTGTGCTGTCGGCGAAGATGGCGGGCAGGTCGTCGAGCCATTGCAGGGGCGGACGGTCGCCGGAAAGCAGCCTGCTGAAGGCCTCGTTGGCGAGCAGGATGCGCCCGCGCGGGTCCGAGATGATGACGGGTTGGCCGGCGCGCTCGACCTCGTGGCTGACCTGCTCGAGCTGGTGCTGGGCGATCAGCATGCGCACCGAGCGGAACTGCAGCACGACATCGCCCACGGTCTCGCCGATCAAGCGTGCGGCCACGAGGTCGGCTTGGCTCCAGGGCTGCGCCGTCTTCTCGACCAGCTGGTGCCATTGCGCGAACGAGCGGCGCGGCGAGAGGTCCGCCGGGTTGTTGCCGACCACGAACGGCTTGTGCGGATCGCCTCCCCAGGTGACGGTGCGGATCCGCTCGGGTCGGAACCACATCAGGTATTCGCTCGGCGAGGTCGAGACCCGTGCGGCGAGCAGGCCGCTCGCCACCGGCCTGATGGGCGCGAAGGCGGGCTGGTCGACGCTGAGCTGATCCGTCGAGAACACGCTCGCGGGCTCCAGGTCGGAGGCCTGCGCCTGGTGGTCGAGCCAGGCGCCCAGCTCGCGCAGCTCCTGGGTTCCCGGCACGTCGCCGACCCCATAGACCTGGCCCTCGAAAAGCAGTGCCGCGCCGCTGGCGCCGACCGGCTGCATCAAGGTCTGCGAGCCGTCGAACAGGGCCTGCTTCCAGTCGCCCTCGCGCGCGATCGCCTGCACCAGCCGCTGCTCGATACGCCGCACCGAGAGCTCGACCTGCGCCTGGGCAAAGCTCTCGAGCGCGGCGATGCGGGTGCCGATGGCCTCGGCCAGCAGCTCGCAGACCGCCCGGACCTCGAAGTGGACGAAGCGGGGAACATAGTGATGGCAGGCGATCAGGCCCCACAGCGTGCCGCCCACCATGAGCGACACCACCAGCGTCGCGCCGACGCCCATGTTCTTGAGGTATTGGATGTGGATCGGCGACATGGCGCGCAGGAAGCACATCGACATGTCGAGGTCGGCGCCCGTAGCAGGCGACAGGCGGGGCCTGACCGCCGCCGGCCTGGCGTCGACATCGACCAGCACCCGCACGCGGTTGCGTTCGTAGAGCTGGCGGGCGATCTGCGGAATGTCGGAGGCCGGGTAGTGATTGCCGAGAAAGGCCTCGAGGTGGACCTCCCGTCGCTCGGCGATGACCTCGCCGTGGCCGTGGGCATCGAAGCGATAGACCATCACGCGGTCGTAGCCGGTCAGCCGCTTGAAGATGGCTGCGGTCTCGTCGCACAACGCGCGCATGGACGAGGAGGCGACGATGGTCTGAACGGATCGTTCGACGTTGCGCGACAGGTCGACTGAAGGACCGGCGCGCTCGAGCTCGACCACCAGACCGCCAGCCGACGGACGATGGATCAGGCAATCGAAGTTGGCTGCCGGCCGGCCGATACGGCAGCGTACAGCGCGCGGGATCTTGTGCAGCGGATCGTCGAGGTGCGGTCTGATCGAGCGGCCGAGGTCGCCGGGCACATCGCCGAGCGGCAGACCGACCGGGTCGGCCGAAAGGTGGAGGAAAGCGGCCGCGTTCTCGCTCGCCTGCACGATCACGCGCTCCGGCTCGCTCACCACCAGCAGGGCGCCGTGCGGTTGGATCGAGGCGGCGAACTGAATTTGTTCGCGCTCGCAGTTGGACAGGTCGGCCTCGCCGAAGGCAGGCGTCAGACCCACCGCATCGTTGGCGGCGCGCCCGGCCAGCCTCAGGTCAGGCTTCGTCTTCGGGTTCCGACGGTAGTCGCTGGTCCAGGCCATACCGCCTCAGCTTGGCATAAAGGCTTTGCCGACTCAGTCCGAGAATTTCTGCGGCTACGGTCCGGTTTCCCATCGCGGCTTCGATGGCCGACTTGATGTGATGTCGCTCGACCATTCCCACCGTCTCGTCGACCACGGTGCGCAGCGGCACCTTGCCGAGCTGGTCGCTGGCCGGGGGGAACGCGGAGAGCAGGCGGCGGTCGTCGATCGGCGGCTGCAGCCGCCGGCCGACGTCGCGCACCACCATGCAGAGCGGACCGGCGACGCCGTCCCGGGTGCCGGCCAGCGAGATCTCGACGTCGGTTTCCATCCCCAGCTCGCCATGGATCGTGGTTGAGAACAGCCGCACCATGCCGTGGCGCCTGTAGTTCGCCAGCAAGGCGGCGAGGTCCGCCCCCGGCCGCCACAGCCAGCGTGACGCGCTTTGGCCGAGCACGGCATCGGGCGACGTGACCTCTATCAGGTCGAGGAAGGCCTTGTTGGCGCGGCGGACGATCCCTTCCTCGTCGAGCATGACGAGGCCGTCGGGGACGCTGTCCAGCACCGTATCGGCGGTGACCGCGCCGGCCTGGGCATTGGGCACCGCCCGACCGCCCTCCATCGGCGCCAACTGCAGCAGCAGCACCGGGGCACCCTCGGCCATGGTGGGAACGGCACGCACCATCAACGGCGTGCCAGTCTTGCCGAGATGCACGAGCATGCCGGGTGCCTTGCCCTGCTCGCGTGCCCGCGCCAGCATCGCCCGGAAGGGTTGACGCTCCTGTTCGGCGATCTCCTGCAGAATGTCGCGGTCGTCGAGCCCCTGGTTGTGGCGGGGCGGCGGGCCGAGTGCCGCGAGGGCTGCCGGATTGGCCTCGATGATCCGGTTGGTCGAGGCGCGCAGCAGCACCACGGCCTCGCTCGAGGCTTCGAACAGCAGCCGGTAGCGCGTCTCGATCTCGCGCATCTTCCAGTGCTCGCGTTCCATGGCCTGCTGGGCGGCGATCAGGCGGGATTGCAGCTCGGCGACTGCGTGGAGGCTCTTGCCGATCGCGATCAGCCCGGCCCGTCCGCCGAGCATGATCGTCGTATATTCCATGGGCAGCTCGAGGCCGCTCGGGAAACGCTGGGTGACCTGCCGAAAAGCCGACACGCCCCCCGCCTTGGCGTCCTCGAGCATGCGGCCGACCTTGTCGCCGCCCCGGTCGGTAACCGTCTCGCGCCACCGCCTGCCCAGCCAGCCGTTGACGCCCTCGCTGGACACAGCTCCAGCCAAGGTCGCGCTTCGGATCACCCCCTCCATGTCCAAGAGCAGGGTGACGTCGGGTTGAGCTACGGAAATTGAACTCATCACCCTTCCAGTTCGCGTTAAGTTCGCCTTACAGCCAGCGCCCGCGTCTCGATCATTCTACTACCCCTTCGTGTAACGTCCCGACGCAGCCCCAAGATCTTCTACGTCAGGAACCACAGGCATGGCCATGCGACCAAAGCCCGCCTGGAAACTAGGGTCATGTGGTGGACAACATCAAATATAAACACGCGATTCCGGCCTTTTGGCGGCGGATAACTGAAAATGTCAATGCAGCTTGTCGCTCCGGGAGCGTCGTGTAGACTGGACATGTGAAAGCGAGAATCCACGTCACACTCGGTCGTCGGTGTCGGGGTGGTGATCGGTCCGACAGGAAAGGGGTCGTGCGAATGAAGGGCATGGTTTCGGTGGCACTTGCAGCTGCGGCTTTGGGGCTCTCGTTTCATGCCGCCTCTGCTCAGGACTGGGCCGGTGGCGACGCCGAGAAGGGGAAGAAGGTCTTCAACAAGTGCATGACCTGTCACCGCATCGGCGAGGATGCCAAGAACATGGTTGGCCCCGTCTTGACCGGCGTGGTCGGCCGCAAGGCCGGGACGGCGCCCGGCTTCCAGTATTCCACGCTCAATCACAATGCCGGCGAGAACGGTCTCGTGTGGAGCGAGCAGATGATCTTCGAGTATCTGGTCAATCCCAACAACTTCCTGAAGAAGTTCCTGACCGAGAAGGGCAAGGCCGACCTTGCGGTGGGCTCCACCAAGATGGTTTTCAACCTGCCGAGCGTCGAGGAGCGCAAGGACGTGATCGCTTTCCTCAAGACATTCTCCAAGTAGCCTCGACCCCGCTGTCCATTCTCCTGTCAGCGGCGATGCCAGGCTGAGGCCTCGGCCTCGGAAGCTCGCGTGGATGGCCGGGGTCATCGATGGGGGGCAACCATGCCGAAAAGGTGCGCGAGGTCCTTGAAGAAGATGCGCAGATGGGCGCCGGGCCGCGCGCGCACCAGCTCCTTGTTCATGTAGGCCTGCCAGGTCAGCCTCTGCACGTCGGTGTCGCCGCACATGGTGACGAAACGCTCGCGCCGACGATCGTTCTTGTACCAGAAGCGCTGCATGATCCCGAGCACCCAGAAGACGCGGGCATGCTGCTTCATGAAGCGTCGGCGGGCCTCGGCGAGGGCGCGCGCGTCGCCCGTCCGCAGGAAGCCGTCGACCGCCTCTGCGGCGAGCCTGCCGCCGACCATGGCGTAGTAGATGCCTTCGCCCGAAGCCGGGGCGACCACCCCTGCGGCGTCGCCGGCGAGCACCACGTTGCGACCGTCATCCCAGTGCTTCAGGGCGCGCATCGGGATTGGCGCCCCCTCGCGGCGTACCGTCTCGAGGCGGTCCAGGCCGGCGCAGTGGCGCAACGCCGCGACGGCCGGGCGCAGTGCAAATCCCTTGTGCGCGCTGCCCGTGCCGATGCTGATGGTGCGGCCGTGCGGAAACACCCAGCCATAGAAATCCGGCGACAGGGAGCCACGATAGTAGACGTCGCAGCGGCTGGGCTCGAACCTGCTGTCCTCTTCTTCGGGCGATCGGACGATCTCGTGATAGGCGAAGACGTAGGGCACGCGGTCTGCGTCGGGGACGCTCTGCCGCCCGACTTCCGACCGCGCGCCGTCGGCGCCGATCACCGCTCGGGCGCGAACCGCGACCGGTGCCGCCGGCTCCGGGGAAGAGCCGGACTGGCGCGGGCGGTAGGTGAGCGTGACCCCGCCGTCGCTGTCGCGGCTCAGGCGTTCGAACAGCCCGGCCCGTCGTTCCGCTCCGAGGCTGGCGGCGCGCTGGCGCAGCCATTCGTCGAACGGTTCACGGTCCACCATGCCAACGAAGCCGTCCTCGATCGGCATGTCGATGCGCCGGTCGGTGGGCGACACGATGCGGGCGCCGCGCACCTTTGCCACCACCAGATGATCGGGAACGTCGAAATCGCGAATCAGGCGGGGCGGCACCGCGCCGCCGCACGGCTTGATGCGTCCAGCCTTGTCCAGAAGCAGCACCTTGCGACCGAGGCGGGCGAGATCGCAGGCTGCCGTCGCACCGGCCGGCCCACCGCCCACGACCACCACGTCGAACCTGTCGATGCTCATCGCATGACACTCCCTTCGAAAGGTCGAGCGACGGCGAGGGTCGCCGGCGTTTCGAGGTGTTCCTCTTTCTCGACCTGCCCGCCGAGCGCCGCCGCGGCGCGCACCGCAAGCAGGGCCGCCACCACGAACAGGACGGCCTCGACACAAAATACGGTGCCGTAGGCTGCGGCGGCGCTGCCGAGCAGCAGCCGCGTCAGGTCGCTGGCGAGTGTTCCGAGCAGCCCTCCCGCGCCGAACGCGATAGCCTGGGCGGCACCCCAGAGCCCCATGCGCACGCCTTCGCGATGTGAGCGGCCGCGGCCGACCAGCGCCATCATCGAGCCGATGGCGGCTATGGCATAGACGCCGTTGGCCAGGCCGAGGGCGAACACCGAGGCGTGGATGGGCCATGGCGGACCGATCACCCCGGCGAGCGCAAGGCCCACCAGGGCCAGTGCCGAGGCGAGGCAACCGGCGATCGTCCAAGCCTTCAGCGAGCCCACGCGGGGCACGCCGACACCGCTGCTGAACAGGGCGACGAGCATCATGCCGGCGAGGACGCCGCCGTTCTGCAGCCCCGAGAGCTGCGTCGTCTGCCCGGGCGACAGCCCGAACACCGTCCCGGCAAAGGGCTCCAGGATCAGATCCTGCGCGCTGTAGGCGATCATCGACAGGAAGACGAAGATGCCGAAGCGTCGGGTGTGCGGTTCGTGCCATACCTCTGACAGGGCGGCGCGGAAGGAACCGTGGCCTTCGGCTCGCGCAGCCGCGCGAGCCGGGCGGGGGGCAGGCGGAGCGCCCTCCATCCCCCAGACCGCGAACAGGGCGAGCAGGAAGGCGGTGACGGACAGCATGGCTGCCACCTCGACCAGGCGGCCCGGCGAGAAAGGGTCCAGCAGGCGGCCGGCGATGATCGCCGTCACGATGAAGCCGCCGATCATCATCACCCAGACGATGGTGGCGGCGGCGCCGCGGCGGCGCTCGTCGGTCTGCTGCGCCAGCAGCACCAGGAGGGACGTGCCGGCTGCCCCGACCCCGATGCCGATCATGACGAAGCCCGCGATCGCCAGGGCAATGCCGGCGGCGAGGTTGGAGGCCATCCAGGCGGTCGCGATCGCCGCCACCAGGCCGCCACTGCAAAGCACCGCCATGCCGCCGACGATCCAGGGCGTGCGCCGGCCGCCGATGTCGGAGCCGTGGCCGAGGCGCGGCCGGAACACCTGAAGCGCGTAGTGCAGGCCGACCAGCGCACCGGGAAGCAGGCCCGGCAAAGCGAGCTCGACGACCATCACGCGGTTGAGCGTCGATGTCGTCAGCACGACGACCGCCCCGAGCGCGGTCTGTACGAGGCCGAGGCGCGCAATTCCGAGCCATGTGAGCTTTCCGCCCGTCATGCCGCTCACGCTCCCGACCGGACTGCGAACGCGCTGACCAGCATGCCCAGCACGAACAGCGACACCCCGGTCGCATTGTACCAGGGTGCGCGCTCGCGCGGACTGGCGAGCAAGCGCCTCATCAGCGCGATCTGCACGACGAGCAAGCCGGCGACGGCGGCGGCATGAAGCGGCGCGTTCCAGACGATCAGCAGGGCCACGACGGCGGCCTGCGGTGCCGTCATGAACAGGCAGGCGACGCGGCCGGCCGCGACGGGGCCCAGTCGAACCGGCAGCGACCCGATGCCCATGCGCCGGTCGCCTTCGATCGACTTGAAGTCGTTGAGGGTCATGATGCCGTGGGCGCCGGCACTGTAGAGCATGGCGAGCCAGATCACCGATGAAGCCGGCGCGGCGCCGCCGCTCGCGACCATCGTGCCGGTGAGCCAGGCCAGGCCTTCGTAGCAGATGCCGCAGGCAGCATTGCCCCACCAGCCGTTCTGCTTCAGCCGAAACGGCGGCGCGCTGTAAGCCCACGCCAGGGCGAGCCCGACCGCGGCGGCGGCGAGGACCAGGCTCTCGAGCATCGCCGCCGCGAGCAGCGACAGGGCCGTCCAGGCCACCGCGACGTGCAGGCCCCACAGCCCCGGCATGCGACCCGAGGGGATCGGCCGATGCGGCTCGTTGATGGCATCGACGTGGCGATCGAACCAGTCGTTCACCGCTTGGCTGGCCGCGCAAACCAGCGGTCCGGCCAGCACCACCCCGAGAGCGATCGCCGGCCATCTGCCGGCCGCAACCGGGCCGGCGCAGACGACGCCGCAGCCGAACGCCCACATGGGCGGAAACCACGTAACGGGCTTCAGGAGCTCGAGCACCGCGGTCGGCTGGGGGAGGTTGGTCCGGACCATCATTGTTCTTGGTCCTCCGGTTGCGGCGGGCCATCGGCGAGCCCGTAGCGCCGCAGCTTGACGTACAGGCTCTGGCGGCTGAGGCCGAGGATCTCGGCCGCCGACGCGCGGTTGTCGTCGGTCAGTCGCAGCGCTGCCTGGATCGACAGTTTCTCGATCAGGTCGGTCGTCTCGCGGACGAGCTGCTTCAACGACACCCGCCCGACGAGGTCGGTGAGCTGCTCGACCGAACGTGGCATGTCGATGGACGGCGAGGCACCGGACTTGGGATGGCGGCTGACACGGTGCACGAGAAACCCGAGGTAGGGCGTGTCGGCGACAGCGACCGCTACCGCCGAGATCTCGACATCGGCCGTCGCGCCGTGCTCGCCCCGCAGCGTCGTGGAGAACAGTCGGACCGAGCCGCGCTGCTTGAGGTTGGCGATCAGGATGCTGAGGTCGACGCCGGACCGGCCAAGCCACCGCTCTATGGACTCGCCGCGCGCCTGCTCCTCGCTGGCGAGCTGCGCCATCTCCAGGAAGGCTTCGTTGGCCATCAGGATCTGGCCGTCCGCATCGGTCATGACGAAACCGTTGGGCACGCTTTCGATCAGCTTCAGCACCGGTCCCGCGACGCTCGATGGCTGATGGCTCGCGACTTCGGCCTGGGCCGGCGTCAGGCGGACGAGAAACATGGCCGACTCGTCTTGGCGAAACAGCGACGCGGCGATCCTGACGTCACCTTTGCGAGCCGCGAGGCGGACGCCGGTCCAGTCCGGCCGGCCGGCGACCTTGACGCCGGTCAGGAGGTTGTGGACAGCCCGCGCGCTCTCGCGGTCGAACATTTCCACGAACGGACGTCCCACGAGGCGCCCGCCGGTCTCGCCCACCAGGCGGTCTGCCGCCGGGTTCGAGTCCATTATCTTGGAGCTGCCGGCATCGACGATGAGCACCGGCTCGGACGACATTTGAAAAAGCAGCCGGTAGCGCGTCTCGATGTGGCGAAGCCGTGAGTAGTCCCGTTCCATCGACTGCTGGGCATCGATCAGCTGCTGCTGCAAGGCGGAGACCGGTCTGAGGTCTCGGCCGAACGCGACGTATCGCCCATGATCGTCCACCGGTACCGCGCAGTAGAGGACGGGCGCCGGCGGTGCGCCGGGCGTGACGGGATAATTCACGTGACGCCAGCGCGGAGGGGCGCCGGAGGCGGCCTCGCGCAGGATCATCTCCACCTTGTTGCGGCTGTCCGCCGTGACGGTGTCCGCCCAGGGGCGACCGCGCCACCTGCCGTCGCTGTCGAGGTCGCGGGCGAGATCGACGTTGTTGAAGGCGCAGTCGCGGATCACGCCCGCCTGGTCGACGATCAGGGCGATGTCGGCTGCGGCCGCGACCATGGTCGCCACGGCATCGGCGTCCAACTTGGCGAGAAACTTGCGGGGGGCTTCGAAGGGCTTCACGACGCGAGTGCTTCCCTCCTTCCAGAGTTGGCGCTGGCCCGACTCCCTTCCCTTCACGTCGTGGGCCGAGACGGTCTTTCTGCGCGTGGCCCGCACGGTCTATCTGGATCTCAGCTGGTCCATCAGGTTGTCGGCTTGCAGCGCGGCCTGTCTCCCGTTGGTGGCCACCACATCCGCGCCCACCCGGGTGACCATTTCGGGATGGTCCTTGAAGACCGGCCCGCCGACCATCACGCCGAGAGCGTCGTTGCGCGAGGCCTTGCGAATATGGCAGATGCCGGATGTCAGCTCGTCGAGACGGCTTTCGCTGCTGAGCGACAGCTCGATGACGTCGAACCATTCGCGCCGCACGATGCTGACGGCATCGCTGCTCGACGCCGATGAATCGACGCAGGCGTCCCAGCCGTCGCGTCTCAGGAATTCGGCGGCGAGGGCGAGCTCGAAAGTGCCGAACATGAGGTGCCCGAACGACCCCTTCTCGCCGGGAGCGGGAACGAGCAGAGCGCGATGGCCGTGCTCGCGCGGCTCGACCTCGCGGCGAAAGGCCAGGCCGAAATGGTGGAGAACCTGCTGCAGTCGCAGCACGGCCACCGTCACCTTGACGAAGTCGACCGCGTCGAGGCGCCACAGCTCGCCCAGCCGGCGGCCGGTCGGCTCGACCAGATCGACATAAATCGTCTCGAGCGTCTGCGCGCGCTCGCGCAGGCTTTCGACGAAGTCGAAGGCCTCCTCGATGCTGCCCGAGAGAACGATGCGGGCAAACTCGACGACCTCGGGCGCGTCGCTCTCGTCGGACTCGGTGGTGCCGCCGTTGACGGCCTCGCTGGCGCCCCGGAACGCCAGCAGCAGCCGGGGAATGATCTCGGCCTCGATGGTGCTGGCGAGGGCCTTGCCGGTGCCGGCGGATCGAACCTTCTTGCCGCCAGCGGTTGGAAGGCGGCTTCCGGGAAGCATCAGCACACCCCCGCCGCGGGGATAGCCTGCTGGCCCCAGCAT
Organism: Reyranellaceae bacterium; assembly: GCA_046349295.1. Lineage (GTDB taxonomy): Bacteria > Pseudomonadota > Alphaproteobacteria > Reyranellales > Reyranellaceae > Reyranella. The sequence continues at coordinate 27,594 of JAXMCP010000016.1, read as the reverse complement.
GAAACTCCGAACTTCGCCGTGGCGTCTCGACTGCTCCACCATGACCGTTCCCCCTTTTTTTGAGCTTCTTACAGTCGCCTCCAAGCGTCAACAGAAATTGACGTGAAGTTAGATTGACAATGCTCTGGCCTGACCATACGCTTTCCTTGACATCGACTGGCGCAACGGGAGAGGCGCAGTGCCCAAAGGTCGAAAAGAACTTGCAAATCCTGACCTTCCGGGCGGTCTCGCGGTCTCCCGATGCTGTGTCAACCGATCTTGATATCGGAGAATGCGGAGGGCGCAGTGTCAAGACATTCATACATGCCCGGCCGGTTCATCGACCGATTTGTGGATAAATTCGACTACACGCCGTGGTCCACCATCGCGGGTGTCAGCGCGCTGAAGGATCGCCCTTCTGTCTCGGCGCGAGGCACGTCAATGTTTCTTTACACTGCCGAGGAACGGCGCCGGCGGGACGCCTCGCCATGGACAACCGTCCAGGGCGTCCTGGCGCCGATCCAGTTCGTGGTCTTCGTGGTGAGCCTCGGGCTGGTCCTCTCGTACCTGCGGTCGGGCGAGGGATTGGCAGCCGCCACCTGCTCGATCGTCGCCAAGACCTTCGTGCTCTACGCGATCATGGTGACGGGCTCGATCTGGGAGCACGAGGTGTTCGGCCGATACCTGTTCGCCCGTCCGTTCTTCTGGGAGGACGTCGTCAGCATCGGGGTGCTGGCGCTTCATACCGCCTATCTCTGCATCCTGCTGGTAGGCGGCACCGTGGAACTGCAGATGACCGTCGCCCTGGCGGCCTATGTGTCGTACCTGTTCAACGCGGGGCAGTACCTGCTCAAGCTTCGCGCCGCCCGGCTGGAGCGCCCCGCGCCCGTCGCGCGGCAGGTCGCCCGATGACCCAGGCCGCCGCCTGTGCCGCCGTGGCGGCAGAGCCGTCCCTGCAGCCATGGACTGTCCGCCACGAGCGCGGCCAGCGCGAGGTCTTTTGCGGGCTCACCGGGATCGTCTGGCTGCACCGCACCATCCAGGACGCCTTTTTCCTTGTCGTCGGATCGCGGACCTGCGCCCACCTCATGCAGTCGGCAGCGGGCGTCATGATCTTCGCCGAGCCGCGTTTCGCGACCGCGATCATCGAGGAGCGCGACCTCGCGGGAATGGCCGACATGAATGCCGAGCTCGACCGGGTGGTGACCCGCCTGCTCGAACGGCGGCCGGACATCCGCCTGCTGTTCCTGGTCGGCTCGTGCCCGTCCGAGGTGATCAAGCTGGATCTCGCGCGGGCGGCGTCCAGGCTGTCGCATGCCCTGTCGGGTCGCGTGCAGGTCCTCAGCTACTCGGGTAGCGGCATCGAGACGACCTTCACACAGGGCGAGGACGCCTGTCTCGCCGCGCTGGCCGCCAGCCTGCCGGGCGAGCCTGGAGACGCCGCGCCGTCGCTGCTCGTCGTCGGGGCGCTCGCCAACGTTGTCGAGGACCAGTTTCGCCGGCTGTTCGCACAGATGGGGATCGTTCAAGTCCGATTCCTGCCCGGGCGGCGGGCGGCCGAGCAGCCGCCGGTCGGCCCGGGGACGCGCTTCCTGCTCGCCCAGCCTTTCCTGGCGGATACTGCGCGGGCGCTCGAGCGGCGTGGCGCCCGCCGCATCGAGGCCCCGTTTCCCCTTGGCGTGGAGGGCACCACGGCATGGCTGGAAGCGGCAGCCGCGGTGTGGCACGTCGACCGGGCGCGCGTCGACGCCGTCGTCGCAATCCCGCGGGCACGAGCGCTGCAGGCGCTGGCGCGTCATCGCGAGCGGCTGGATGGCAAGCGCCTCTTCCTTTTTCCCGACTCCCTGCTCGAGGTGCCGCTCGCCCGCTTCGTGTCGCGCGAGCTCGGCATGCGCCTCGTCGAGGTGGGCACGCCCTATCTCAACAACCGACTGCTCGCCGGCGAGCTGGCGCTGCTGCCCGAAGGCACCGTCATCACCGAGGGACAGCACGTCGACGCCCAGCTCGACCGTTGCCGGGCTGCACGTCCCGACCTCGTCCTCTGCGGACTCGGCCTGGCCAATCCGCTCGAGGCGGAAGGCATGACCACGAAATGGTCGATCGAGCTGCTGTTCACCCCGGTGCAAGGGTACGAGCAGGCACCTGATCTGGCCGAGCTGTTCGCGCGCCCGCTGGTGCGGCGCGGCCTGCTGGAGACCTGAGCCATGCAGCTCACGGTCTGGACCTACGAGGGACCGCCTCATGTCGGCGCCATGCGCATCGCCACCGCGATGGCCGATGTCCACTATGTCCTGCACGCGCCGCAGGGCGACACCTATGCGGACCTCCTCTTCACCATGATCGAGCGGGCCGACCGGCGGCCCCCGGTCAGCTACACCACCTTCCAAGCGCGTGACCTGGGCGCGGATACGGCGACTCTGTTCAAGCAGGCGCTGCGCGACGCCTACGAGCGCTTCCAGCCGAAGCTGATGCTGGTCGGGGCGTCGTGCACCGCCGAGCTCCTGCAGGACGATCCGGGCGGGCTCGCCCGTGCCGTCGGCCTGCCCATTCCGGTCATTGCCCTTGAGCTTCCATCCTACCAGAAGAAGGAGAACTGGGGCGCCGCCGAGACGTTCTACCGGATCGTCCGCGCGCTGGTGCCGCCGCTGCCGACCGCTGCGGGGCGCGAGCGTTCCTCCGGCGGCCGCAGGCGCTGCAACCTGCTCGGGCCGACGGCGCTCGGGTTCCGCCATCGCGACGATGTGCGGGAGCTGACGGCGCTTCTCGACGGCATGGGGGTGAGCGTCAATGTCGTCGCGCCGCTCGGCGCAGCGCCGGCCGACATCGCGCGCCTGGGCGAGGCAGACTTCAACGTCGTGATGTATCCGGAAGTCGGCGGCCAGGCCGCGCGCTGGCTCGAGCGCACGCTCGGTCAGCCGTCCGTGTCCACGACGCCGATCGGCGATCGCGCCACCCGCCGATTCATGGAGGAGGTCGCGGCTCTCGTCGGAATCGACGCGGTTCCGGCCGGCTTGTCCACGCAGTCGCGCGCGCCCTGGTACGCCCGCTCGGTCGATTCGACCTATCTCACCGGCAAGCGCGTCTTCGTTTTTGGCGACGCCACGCATGCCGTCGCCGCCGCGCGTGTCGCCGCCGGCGAGCTCGGCTTCAAGGTCGTGGGCCTCGGCACCTACAGCCGCGAATTCGCTCGCGAGGTGCGGCTGGCCGCGAGCGAGCTGGGTGTCGAAGCGCTGATCAGTGACGACTACCTCGAGGTCGAGGCGCGCATCGGCGAGCTGCAGCCCGAGCTGGTGCTGGGCACGCAGATGGAGCGCCACATCGCCAAGCGCCTGGGCATTCCCTGCGCCGTGATCTCGGCGCCCGTGCATGTGCAGGATTTTCCGGCGCGCCATTCGCCGCAGATGGGATTCGAGGGTGCCAACGTCGTCTTCGACACCTGGGTCCATCCGCTGATGATGGGGCTGGAGGAGCATCTGCTCGGGATGTTCCGGGAGGATTTCGAGTTTCACGACAGCGCCGCGCCGTCCCACCTCGGCCCCGGGCACCGCGCCGCTTCCGTCACCGCGCCGCCGCCGGCGGCAGTCCGGTCGCTTTCCGTCGCGTGGTCGGCCGAGGCCGAGAAGGAACTCGGCAAGGTTCCATTCTTCGTGCGCGGCAAGGCCCGCCGCAACACCGAGCGATTCGCCGGCGAGCGTGGCCTCGCCACCATCACCCTCGAGACCCTGTACGATGCCAAAGCGCATTTCGGCCGCTGACGCGACGCCCATCCGCGTCGTCGTGGTGACGATGGACAGCCATCTGTCCGGCGTCGTCGCACGTGCCCGTCGATCGCTCGAGGCCGAGTTGCCGGGCCTGGATCTCGCGATCCATGCGGCCGACGAATGGGGCGCCGACCGCGCTGCCCTCGATCGCTGCCTGGCCGATATCGCGCTCGGCGACATCGTGATCGCCACCATGCTCTTTCTCGACGATCACATTCGCGCGGTGCTGCCGGCGCTCGTGGCGCGTCGCGAGAGCTGCGACGCCATGGTGTGCTGCATGTCGGCCGGCGAGGTCGTGCGCCTGACTCGGATCGGCAAGTTCAGCATGTCGGGCGAGGCGATGAGCGCCATCTCCTGGCTGAAGCGCCTGCGCGGCAACCGCAACGGGACGGGGTCGAGCGGGCAGGGCCAGATGAAGATGCTGCGCCAGCTGCCGCGGCTGTTGCGCTTCCTGCCGGGCAAGGCACAGGACCTGCGAGCCTACTTCCTGACATTGCAGTACTGGCTCGCCGGCTCCGATGCCAACGTCGCGAACATGGTGCGGCTGCTGGTCGAGCGCTATGCCGACGGGCCGCGCCGCGCCCTCCGGACCCGCGTCAAGGCCGGCGCGCCCGCCGCCTACCCCGACATCGGCGTCTACCATCCGGCGGCCAAGAATCGCATCGCTGCGCGGCTCGAGGATCTGCCGCCGGCCCGGGCCGGCAGCCGCGGGACGGTCGGCCTCCTGCTGATGCGCTCCTATCTGCTGGCCGGCAATACCGGCCACTACGACGGCGTCATCGCGGCCCTCGAGGCGCGCGGGTTGCGCGTCGTGGCGGCCTTCGCCAGCGGCCTCGACGTGCGGCCCGCCGTCCAGCGCTACTTCATGGCGGGCGGCCGGCCGACGATCGATGCAGTGGTGTCGCTCACCGGCTTCTCGCTGGTCGGCGGCCCTGCCTACAACGACGCCAAGGGCGCCGAGGAGATGCTGGCCGGCCTCGACGTGCCCTACGTCGCGGCCCAGCCGCTGGAATTCCAGACGGTCGAGCAGTGGGAGGCGTCGTCGCGCGGGCTGACTCCGGTGGAAGCCACTATCATGGTCGCCATCCCGGAGCTCGACGGAGCCACCGGCCCGCTGGTGTTCGGTGGACGCATGGCGAGCCGGCCGGGCGAATCGGGCCACGAGATGCGCGTGCATCCCGAACGCGCCGACATGCTGGCGGCCCGCGTCGCGCGGCTGATCGCGCTGCGCCGCGCCGCGCGGCGCGAGCGCAAGGTCGCCATCACCTTGTTCAGCTTCCCACCCAACGCCGGCAATGTCGGCTCGGCGCAGCATCTGGCGGTCTTCGAATCGCTGCATCGCACGCTGGCGGCGCTGCAGCGGTCGGGTTACACGGTCGACCTGCCGGCCGATGTCGACGCCTTGCGACGGGCGATCCTCGAGGGCAATGCGCCGCGCTACGGCACCATCGCCAACGTCCATGCCCGAATTCCCGCCGGCGACCATGTTCGGCGCGAACGCTGGCTGCGGGAGATCGAGCAGCAGTGGGGGCCAGCCCCCGGCCGCCAGCAGAGCGACGGTGCCGCACTGTTCGTGCTCGGCCAGCGCTTCGGCAACGTCTTCGTGGGCATCCAGCCGGCGTTCGGCTACGAAGGCGACCCGATGCGGCTCCTGTTCGAGGGGAGCTTCGCGCCGACGCATGCCTTCTCGGCCTTCTACCGCTGGATCCGCGAGGATTTCGGCGCCCACGCCGTCCTGCATTTCGGTACGCACGGCGCCCTCGAGTTCATGCCCGGCAAGCAGGTCGGCCTGTCGGCGGCGTGCTGGCCCGACCGCCTGATCGGGGACCTGCCGAACTTCTATCTCTACGCCGCCAGCAACCCGTCGGAAGGCACGATCGCCAAGCGCCGCTCGGCCGCCACGCTGATCAGCTACCTGACGCCTCCGGTCGCGCAAGCCGGGCTGTACACCGGGCTCATCGACCTCAAGGCCTCGATCGACCGGTGGCGCAGCCTGGCGCCGGACTGCGACACCGAGCGCGCCGGCCTGCAGCGCCTGATCCAGAGCCAGGCGGCGGCCCTCGACCTCGCCGCCGCCGAGCCAGCCTGGGACGGCGACGCTGCGGGCCACCTCGGCGGGCTGGCCGAACGCCTCGTCGAGCTGGAAGCGACGCTGATCCCGCAGGGCCTTCACGTGGTGGGCGAGCCCGGCACGGCGGAGGAGCGGGTCGACACGCTGCTGTCGATCGCCGAGGCCTCGCACGGCCTGCGGCCCGACCGCGCCGCCGTCGAGGCGATGGTCGCAGGCGCATCGCCCGAGCAGGTGGCGCCCGAGCGCACAGGCGAGCGCGAGCGCGCCGTGTTGCGCGCCCTGGCAGCGGTCCATGCCCAGCTCTGCCAGGATCACGAGACGCCGGCCATCGTGCGGGCCCTCGACGGCGCCTATCTCCGGCCGACGCCGGGCGGCGATCTGCTGCGCACGCCGGGGATCCTGCCGACCGGCCGCAATGTGCACGGCTTCGACCCCTTCCGGCTGCCGTCGGTGTTCGCCGTCGAGGACGGCGCGCGCCAGGCGACGCGGTTGCTCGAACGCCATGCCGCCGACGGGCTGCCGTTCCCCGAGTCGGTCGCGATGGTCCTGTGGGCCACCGACAACCTCAAGAGCGAGGGCGCCCAGATAGGCCAAGCGCTGGCACTGCTGGGGGCGCGGCCTCGTTTCGACAGCTTCGGTCGCCTGTGCGGAGCGATGCTGCGGCCGCTTGGCGAGCTGGGACGGCCGCGCATCGACGTCGTCGTCACGTTGTCGGGAATCTTCCGCGACCTGCTGCCGCTGCAGACCAAGCTGCTGGCCGAGGCCGCCTTCCTCGCCGCGTCGGCCGACGAGCCGCTCGAGCTCAATTTCGTGCGCAAGCACACGCTCGACTACCAGATCCGCCACCGCTGCGACCTCGAGACGGCGGCGCTGCGCGTCTTCGGCAATGCCGAGGGCGCCTACGGCGCACACGTCAACCAGCTGATCGAGAGTGGCCGCTGGGAGACCGAAGACGAGCTCGCCGACGTGTATGCCAGTCGCAAGGGATTCGCCTACGGGCGTTCCGGCCAGTCGGCCAAGCAGTCCGCGCTGCTGCAGAGCATGCTGGGCGACGTGGCGCTGGCCTACCAGAATCTCGAGTCGGTCGAGCTCGGCGTGACCTCGATCGACCATTACTTCGACACGCTGGGCGGCATCAGCCGCGCCGTGCGGCGGGCGCGGGGTGGCGAGGCGGCGCCGGTCTATATCGGCGACCAGACGCGCGGCGAGGGCACCGTGCGCTCGCTGTCCGAGCAGGTTGCGATCGAGACCCGCACGCGCATGCTCAATCCGAAATGGTACGAGGCGATTCTCGAGCACGGCTACGAGGGCGTTCACCACATCGAGGCGCACGTCACCAACACGATGGGCTGGTCGGCGACCACCGGCCAGGTGGCGCCCTGGGTGTTTCAGCAGCTCACCCAGACCTTCATGCTCGATACGGCCATGCGCGAGCGGCTGGCCCGCCTCAATCCGACAGCCTCCGCGCGCGTCGCCAACCGGCTGCTGGAGGCGAGCGAGCGCAACTACTGGACCCCCGACGAGAAAGTTCTCGCCGCCCTGCGCCGCGCCGGCGCCGAGCTGGAAGACCGTCTTGAAGGCGTATTCGAGGAGGCGGCGGCATGAATATCGCTCTGAAGCGACGACTGGACGGCGAGGGCAGCCTGCAGGTTCACCTCGATCCCAACATGACCATCGGCAGCGCCAAGGTCTTCTCCGTCTACGGCAAGGGCGGGATCGGCAAGAGCACGACCTCGTCGAACCTGTCGGCGGCGTTCTCGAAGCTCGGCAAGCGCGTGCTGCAGATCGGTTGCGACCCCAAGCACGATTCCACCTTCACGCTCACCAAGCGGCTGGTGCCGACGGTGATCGACGTGCTGGAGCAGGTCGACTTCCACACCGAGGAGCTGCGCGTCGAGGATTTCGTCTACGAGGGCTTCAACGGCGTGATGTGCGTCGAAGCGGGCGGCCCACCGGCCGGCACCGGATGCGGCGGCTACGTCGTCGGCCAGACGGTGAAGCTCCTGAAGGAGCATCACCTGCTCGACGACACCGATGTCGTGCTGTTCGATGTGCTGGGCGACGTGGTGTGCGGCGGCTTCGCCTCGCCTCTGCAGCACGCCGACCGCGCGCTGATCGTGGCCGCCAACGACTTCGATTCGATCTTCGCCATGAACCGCATCGTGGCGGCCATCCAGGCCAAGGCGAGGAACTACCAGGTGCGGGTCGGTGGCGTCATCGTCAACCGCAGCGCCGCCGCCGACCAGATCCAGAAATTCAACGACCGGGTCGGCATGAAGACCGTGGCCCATTTTCCCGATCTCGACGTCTTTCGCCGCAGCCGCCTGAAGAAGGCGACGCTGTTCGAGATGGAGGATTCGCCCGAGGTCGTGGCGGTGCAACAGGAATACCTGCGCCTGGCGGCGACGCTGTGGGCCGGCACCGAGCCGCTGGACGTGGCGCCGCTCAAGGATCGCGAGATTTTCGACCTGCTGGGGTTCGACTGATGGACACGGCGACCTACATCGAGCGGCGCGGCAAGATCGAGGCCTATTTCGATCGCACCGCCGCCGAGGCCTGGAAGCGGCTGACCTCGGACGCCCCGGTCGGACGCGTGCGAGCCACCGTGCGTGCCGGCCGTGACCGCATGCGCGAGAATATCCTGCGCTGGCTGCCGCGCGACCTGCGCGGCCGGCGCGTGCTCGACGCCGGTTGCGGCACCGGGACTCTGGCCGTCGAGCTGGCGCGCCGCGGCGCCGAGGTCGTGGCGATCGACCTCTCGCCCACCCTGACCGGGCTGGCGCGCGACCGCAGCGCCGCGGCCGGCCTGCCGGGATCCGTCGAGTTCCGTGTGGGCGACATGCTCGATCCCGCGCTCGGCCGTTTCGATCACGTCGTCGCCATGGACTCGCTGATCCATTATCGCGTCTCCGACATGGCAGGCGCCGTGTCGGGACTGGCGCGGCGGACCGGGGGATCGCTGCTCTTCACCTTCGCGCCGCGCACGCCGATGCTGGCGCTGATGCACGCCGTTGGCCGCTGTATCCCCGGTGCCGACCGTGCCCCAGCCATCGAGCCTGTTGCCTTCCGCGACATTCGGGGCAGGCTCACATCGGCGTCGTTGTCGCACCGCTGCCGACCCGCTCGCACCGAGCGAGTCGTCAGCGGCTTTTATGTCTCGCAGCTCCTCGAGGTGCTGCCGCCATGAGCACGAAGCGACGCACGCTGGCTCATTTCTGGACGGCGCTCGGCCCGCGCTGGCTGCCATTCGCCGACGCGGCCACCGCCGAGCTGCCGCTCGGGCGGCTGATGCGCCTGTCGCTGTTCCAGGTTTCGGTCGGCATGGCCGTCGTGCTGCTGAACGGCACGCTGAACCGGGTGATGATCCTCGAGCTGCAGGTGCCGGCGTGGCTGGTCGGCCTGATGGTTTCGCTGCCGCTCGTCTTCGCGCCGTTCCGCGCCCTCATCGGCTTCCGTTCCGACACCCACCGCTCCGTTCTGGGGTGGCGGCGCGTGCCCTACATCTGGGCGGGTACCCTTCTGCAGTTCGGCGGCTTTGCCATCATGCCCTTCGCCCTCCTGGTGCTGTCTGGCGATACGCACGGGCCGGCGTGGATCGGCGAGGCGGGGGCGGCGCTCGCCTTCCTGCTGGTCGGTGCCGGCCTGCACACGACACAGACTGCGGGACTGGCACTCGCCACCGACCTCGCGCCGGCGGAGTCGCGGCCGCGCGTGGTGGCGTTCCTTTACGTGATGTCGCTGCTCGGCATGGTCGGCAGTGCGCTCGCCTTCGGCGCGCTGCTCGCCGACTTCGCCCAGATCCGCCTCATCCAGGTCATCCAAGGCGCTGCCCTGGTGACCTTCGCGCTGAACGTGGTTGCGCTGTGGAAGCAGGAACCGCGGCAGCCCGGCCTGACCGCGTCCGACCGTCATCGCCCCAGCTTCCGACAGTCCCTGAAGGCGCTGGCCGGCGCTGGCTTGACGACCAGGGCCCTCCTCGCGGTGGGCCTGGGCACGGCAGGCTTCAGCATGCAGGACATCCTGCTCGAGCCCTATGGCGGCGAGATCCTCGCCCTGTCGGTCGGCCAGACCACGACCCTTACCGCCTTCATGGCAGGCGGCACGCTGGTCGGCCTGGGTCTGGCGGCGCGCTGGCTAGGCCGTGGCGTCGACGCCTATCTGCTCGCGGCCTATGGCGCGCTGGTCGGCATCGGTGCGTTCTCCTGCGTGATCTTCGCCGCGCCGCTCGGCGCGCTCCCGCTGTTCTTTGCCGGCACGACGGCAATCGGCTTCGGCGGCGGCCTGTTCGCGGTCGGCACGCTGACCGCCGTCATGGAGCTCGCAGACGGCGCGCATGGCGGCCTGATCCTGGGCACCTGGGGCGCCGTGCAGGCCTCAGCCGCCGGGTTGGGCATCGCCCTGGGTGGCGTCCTCCGTGACGTCGTCTCGGGACTGGCCGCCCGCGGCGCGCTCGGCCAGGCGCTGGGCGATCCGTCGACCGGCTACAGCTTCGTCTACCATCTCGAGATCGGCTTGCTGTTCGTCACCCTCGTCGCCATCGGGCCGCTCGTGCGTCGCGCGTCCCGACCGCGCCGCCCCGTCTCGTCCAGGTTCGGCCTCGCCGAGCTTCCTGGTTAGCTCCAACCCACGTCGAGAGGTTTCCCGCCATGCAAGGCACCATCACCAGCTCGATCGATGTCGCCCAGGTCGTCCTGTACGCCTTCTGGGTCTTCGCGGCCGGCCTGATCTTCTACCTGCGCCGCGAGGACAAGCGCGAGGGCTACCCGCTCGAGTCCGAGCGCTCCGCGCACATCCGCGTCCAGGGCTTCCCGTGGGTTCCCGAACCGAAGACTTTCCGGCTGGCGCACGGCGGCACGGTCACGGCGCCGAGCGGACGCGCCGACGACCGGCCTGTCCGTGCCGAGCCGTACGCGGCAGCCCTCGGCTCGCCGCTGGTGCCGACCGGCAACCCACTGGTCGACGGCGTCGGGCCCGCCGCCTACGCCAACCGCGCCGATGCGCCCGAGCTCACGGTCGACGGCCATCCCAGCATCGTGCCGCTGCGCGTCGCGACCGACCACGTGGTGGCCGACGAGGATCTGCCGAACGACCCGCGCGGCATGGAGGTGTTCGGCGCCGACCGCAATCTGGCGGGCACCGTGCGCGACCTCTGGGTCGACCGCACCGAGCCGCAAATCCGCTATCTCGAGGTGGAGGTGGCAGGCGCCCGCCGCGTGCTGGTGCCGATGACCATGGTCGAGCTCCGGGGCGGCCGCCGGGTGTACGTGCGCGCGATCCTGGCGTCGCAGTTCGCCGAGGCGCCCGTGCTGCGCGATCCCGACCAGGTGACCAAGCTCGAGGAGGATCGCATCGCTGCTTACTTCGCCGGCGGCACGCTGTACGCCACGCCGGCTCGCCAGGAGCCCCTGCTTTGAGCGAGTTCGACATCGAGCCCGTGCGCGGGTTGCCGGCGCCGTTGCCGGAGGGCGAGACGCTGCTCTGGCAAGGCCACCCCGAATGGCGGGCGCTGGCGCTGCGCGCCTTCCATGTCGGCCACGTGGCGCTTTATTTCGGCCTGCTCGCCGTGTGGGCGGTGGCGACGGCTTGGTCGAATGGGGCCGGCTGGGCGACGTCGCTCGCATCGGCGGGCTGGGTGCCGGTGATGGCGGCGGCGGCGCTCGTTCTGATCGGCCTGCTCGCCTGGCTGTCGGCCCGCACCACCGTCTACACCATCACCAGCCGGCGCATCGTGCTTCGCATCGGCATCGCGCTGCCCATCATCATCAACGTGCCGTTCCGCGCCGTCGAGGCGGTCGGGATGCGCCGGCACCGTGACGGCACGGGCGATCTTCCGGCGACGCTGTCGAAGGGCTATCGGCTGGCCTTCCTGGTGCTGTGGCCGCATGCCCGGCCATGGTTCGTGCGCAGCCCGCAGCCGATGCTGCGGTGCATCGCCGAACCGGAACGAGTGGGTCGTCTGCTGGCCGAGGCGATTTCGGCCGCCGCGCCGCGGGTCGTGCCCCGGGACGAGGCCGCCGTGCCGGCGCGCGGGAGGCTTCCGGTTCCCGCGTCCCTGCCGGCGGTGGCGGCATGACGAAGGGCAGGCCATGAGCCATTCGCACAGCGCCAGCCCGGTTCCGCGCGGCGTGCTGCTGGGCGCCGCCGCGCTGATCGGCGTGACCGTCGCGCTGGCGGGCACGGCACGCCTGACCGGCTTCGGTGCGGCCCATGTCGCCGAGCCGGCTGCGGTCGACAGCCGCGACCTGCGCTTCGCCGACCAGGCCGACGGCTCGATCGTGGTGCACGACGCGACGACCGGCCGGGTGGTTGCCGAGGTGGCATCCGGCACGAATGGCTTCCTGCGCGGCACGCTACGCGGTCTCGCGCGCGAGCGTCGCCAGCAGGGTATCGGAGAGGGCCCGCCGTTCCGGCTGGTCCGTTCGGCCGAGGGCCGCCTGATGCTGATCGACCCGGCGACGCGCCGCATCATCGATCTGGGTGCCTTCGGCGCCAGCAACGCCGGCGTTTTTGCCGGGCTCCTGGCGGCGCGCAGAGGCCAGCCATGAGCGGGCGTCATTCGCATCGCGCCATTGAGGTCGGCTGCACGATCGATCTCGCCAACACCGCCGACAGCCTGCACGCTCATGTCGAGCTCGACGGCGCCCCCGAGATCGGCCCGGGCGATCGCGTGCTGGTGCATGGGGCGCCGACCGCGCTGGCGCATGGCGAGACCCTGGTGGCGCGTCGCCGCGCCACCATCCTGCGCTCGGCCTGGCTCGAGCGCGTCATGGTGAAGACGAGCGGCTATTTCGGCCTGACCGGGCTGCTCGAGATCGGATTCTCCGTCGGGAGGGATCGATGACTGACAAGCGTACCGTCATTTCCAGCGAGACGACCGAGCAGGCGCGGCGCGACACCATCCTCAGCCCGCGCTTCTACACCACCGACTTCGAGGCACTCGACCGCAGCGACGTCTCCCTGGTGCGCCGCGAGTGGAACGAGCTGATCGAGGAGATGCGCAGCGATCCCAACAGGACGCACTTCCAGCGTAACGGCGAGTTCGACCTCGACCTCGCGCGTCTGCCCGAGGACTTGCGTGAGGAGTTCATCCACTTCCTGGTGAGCTCGGTGACCGCCGAGTTCTCGGGATGCGTGCTCTATGCCGAGGTCAAGAAGCGCTCGGGCAATCCCGACATTCGCGAGCTGTTCGGCCTGATGAGCCGAGACGAGGCGCGACACGCGGGCTTCATCAACGAGTCGCTCAAGGATTTCGGCATCGGCATCGATCTCGGCTTCCTGGCGAGGGCCAAGAAATACACTTACTTCAAGCCCAAGTTCATCTTCTACGCGACCTATCTCTCCGAGAAGATCGGCTATGCGCGCTACATAACGATCTATCGCCAGTTCGAGCGCCATCCCGAGCGCCGCTTCCATCCGATCTTCAAGTGGTTCGAGAAGTGGTGCAACGACGAGTTCCGCCATGGCGAGGCGTTCGCCCTGTTGATGCGCGCCAACCCGTCGCTGCTCTCGGGCGTCAACAAGCTGTGGGTTCGCTTCTTCGTGCTGGCGGTGTTCGCGACGATGTACGTGCGCGACCATTCGCGGCCGCGCTTCCACGAGGCGCTGGGCATGGACCCGACCGACTACGACTTCACCGTCTTCCGCATCACCTCGGAGATCTCGCGTCAGGTCTTCCCGGTGGTGCTGGACATCGACCACCCTGCCTTCCGCGCAGGCCTCGACCGGCTGTGGCGGCTGTCCGAGGCGATCGCGGCCACGCGCACGCGCGGCGGCGCGCTGGCGGCGTTGCGGCGGGTCGGCCTGTCGATTGCCGCCGCCGCCACCTTCGCCCGTCTCTACCTGCTGCGACCCAAGCGCAACGCGCTGTCGCCGCAGATCCGGCTGCACCCGGCCTGGTAGGCGAGGGGATGCTGCAGATCGTCATATCCGCCTTCGCCGCCATCGTGGCGTGGTGGTTCAGCACCGGCGTGGTCATGTACCTGGTCGGCCTGCCGCGTCGCAGCCATCGCTGGATTCAGCTCGGCGCCACGGTCGCCCTCGGCTTGGCGCTTTGGGGGCTGGCCAACAGCGCGAACGATGCAAGCGAAGCGGGTGCCTACCTCGCCTTCGTCTGGGTGATCGTCGCCTGGGGCTGGCAGGAAGTCTGCTTCCTGACCGGCGTTGCCCTTGGTCCGCGCACCGGCCATTGCCCCGACGGCCTGGCCGGTTGGCGGCGTTTTGCCGCCGCGGCACAGGCCATCCTGTTCCACGAGCTGCAGCTGGTTGCGCTGGGCGCGGCGGTGCTGCTGGCGACCGCCGGCGGTGTCAACCCGGTCGGCCTGTGGACCTACCTCGTGCTGTGGACGATGCGGCTCAGCGCCAAGCTCAACCTTTTCCTGGGCGTGCCGTTCCTGCACGCCGACTGGCTGCCCGCCGACCTGCGCTACCTCGCGAGCTACTTCCGCGTGCGGCCGCTCAACTGGCTGTTCCCGCTCTCGGTGAGCGCGCCCGTCCTCGTCATCTTCGCGCTGGTCCAGGCCGCGCTGCTGCCCGAGCTTACGCCCTTCGAGGCGACCGCTCGCCTGCTCGTCGCCGCGCTGCTCGCCCTCGCCGTGCTCGAGCACTGGTTCATGGTGCTGCCGCTGCCCGTGGCAGCGCTGTGGTCGGGCTTCAAGGCCCGCGGCGCCGACAAAGCCTTGATCTTTCCAGCACCGACAATCGACCGGAGGGTAACATGAATTACGAAGCCTTCTTCCGCGGGCAGCTCGACGGCCTGCATGCCGAGGGCCGATACCGCGTCTTCGCCGATCTCGAGCGTCAGGCCGGCTCGTTTCCGCGCGCCACCCACCATGGTGAGTGCGGCCGCTATCCGGTGACGGTCTGGTGCTCGAACGATTACCTCGGCATGGGACAGCATCCGGTCGTGCTCGAGGCCATGCACGAGGCGCTCGATCGCTGTGGTGCCGGCGCCGGCGGCACGCGCAACATCTCGGGCACCAACCACTACCATGTGCTGCTCGAGCGCGAGCTCGCCGACCTGCACGGCAAGGAAGCCGCGCTGCTCTTTACCTCGGGCTACGTGTCGAACTGGGCCACGCTGTCGACCCTGGCCGGAAGGCTCAAGGATTGCGTGGTGCTGTCGGACGCACAGAATCATGCGTCGATGATCGAGGGCATCCGCCACAGCCGAGCCGAGACGCGGGTGTTCGCCCACAACGACCCCGAGGATCTGGCGCGCACGCTCGCCCGGATCGATCCGGCCCGACCCAAGCTCGTGGCCTTCGAATCGGTCTACTCGATGGACGGCGACACCGCGCCGATCGCCGAGATCTGCGACGTCGCCGAGGCCTACGGCGCCATGACCTATCTCGACGAGGTCCACGCCGTCGGCCTGTATGGCCCGCGCGGCGGCGGCATTGCCGAGCGCGACGGTCAGAGCCACCGCCTGACCGTGATAGAGGGCACGCTGGCCAAGGCATTCGGTGTGGTCGGCGGCTACATCGCCGCCTCTACGGCGCTGTGCGATTTCGTGCGCAGCTTCGCCTCGGGATTCATCTTCACGACGGCACTGCCCCCGGCCAACGCCGCCGGCGCCCTGGCCAGCATCCGGCATCTCAAGGCGAGCGCCGCGGAACGCGCGCTGCAGCAGCAGCGCGTGGCCAGCCTTCGCCGGCGGCTCGACGCGGCCGGCTTGCCGCATCTGCGCAACGACAGCCATATCGTGCCCGTCATGGTGTGCGACCCCGTGCTGTGCAAGCAGATCAGCGACCGCCTGCTCGAGGAGTTCGGAATCTACGTCCAGCCGATCAATTATCCCACGGTCGCGCGCGGCACCGAACGACTGCGCATCACGCCCTCGCCGATGCACAGTGAAGCCGACATCGCCTACCTGGTGTCGTCGCTGTCGGAGATCTGGGCGACGCTCGGCCTGCGGCAGGCGGCCTGACGGCGCGAGAGGGCGCCGCAAGCCGGCGTCCATGGCCAGTAGGCGGCGGGGTTTGATCCGCGCCATGGCGAGAGAATCATCCTTTGGCCGCTGCGAGCCGGCGGCGGGCCAAGAGACGGGTGTGCGAGGAGTTCAGGCATGGCCACGTTGCGCGCGCTGTTGTTCGATGTCGACGGGACGATCGCCGATACCGAGGAACTGCATCGCCTCTGCTACAATCAGGCTTTCCTGCGCTCCGGCATCGACTGGCATTGGGATCGGGCGCTCTACGCGGAGTTGCTGCGCGTGTCCGGCGGCCAGGACCGTCTGCACGCCTATCTGAGGCGCGCTGTCCCGGAACCGGCAGAGCACAATCGGCTGCGCGCGCTCATCCCGTTCATCCACAAGACCAAGACGGAGGAGTACGCGCGGCGTCTCGAGGAAGGCCAGATCCACATCCGGCCCGGCGTCCTCCGCCTGATGGAGGAGGCGACGATGGCGGGGCTGTCGATCGGCTGCGTCTCCAGCTCCGACTGGGACAATGTCGGCACGCTCATGACCAAGGTGCTCCGGAGGGCGCCCGCCATCTCCATCGCCGCCCGCGTCGGCGGCGAGATGGTGGCGCATCGCAAGCCCGCCCCCGACATGTACCAGCTGCTGGTGCGGATGCTGCGGGTATCCCCTGAGGCCTGCATCGCCTTCGAGGATTCGCCGAACGGCGTTGCGGCGGCGCGCGCCGCGGGCGTCAGCGTCGTGGCGACGCCCAGCCAATGGACGATCGACCAGGACCTCTCGGCGGCGCAGCTCGTCCTGCCGTCGCTCGAGGGGGTCGGCCTCCAGACCCTTCAGAAGCTGATGGAGGGGTGAGTCGGCAGCTGTGTCGGCGCGCCATCCCATCATCTCGATCACCGGCTCGTCGGGCGCTGGCACGACCTCGGTGATGCGCACCTTTGCGCAGATCTTCCGCCGCGAGGGCGTCAAGGCGGGGTTCGTCGAGGGTGACAGCTACCATCGCTATGATCGAGCCGAGATGGCCGATCGCCTGACCGAGGCGACGAGGCGCGGCAATCACCACTTCAGTCATTTCGGGCCGGAAGCCAACCTGTTCGACGAGCTCGAGAATCTCTTCCGCAGCTACGGCGAGAGCGGTCGCGGCTTGGTCCGCGCCTACCTGCACGACGCTGCCGAGGCGCGGGCGCACGGGCAGGCGCCCGGCACCTTCACGCCGTGGACGGCGTTGCCGGAAGACACCGACCTGCTGTTCTACGAGGGGCTGCACGGTGCCGTGGTCGACGGCGAGATAGACGTCGGGCGCCATGCCGACCTGCTCATCGGCGTGGTTCCGGTGATCAACCTCGAATGGATCCAAAAGCTCCATCGCGACAGGGAGCGCGGCTACAGCGCGGAAGGCGTGACCCAGACGATCCTGCGGCGCATGCACGACTACGTGCACTACATCGTGCCGCAATTCTCCCGCACGCACATAAACTTCCAGCGTGTCGCGGTGGTCGACACCTCCAATCCCTTCATCGCCCGGCACGTCCCGACGCTCGACGAGAGCCTGCTGATCATCCGATTCGCCAACCCCCGCGGCGTCGACTTCCCTTATCTGCTCGCGATGCTCGACGGCTCTTTCATGTCGCGCGCCAACACGATCGTCTGTCCGGGCGGAAAGATGGACCTGGCGATGCAGCTCATCCTGACCCCTCTCGTCTGGCGGATAATGGAGAGGCGCGCCCGCGCGCGCGCGACCTGATTTGCGCGGCGCATATCGAGTGGGTCGATTCGAGCCGGCAAGACGGCACGGATGCATGTGAGACCAGCTGCTCCAGCATGCCGATGAGCTTTTCGCGGACAGAGGGCTTGGCGACGGCTGGGACACGGGCGTGGGCCTTCGGCAGCTCATCACGCAAGCTGTTGGTCAACCACAAGAATGGGACGCCGCGATATGCCAAGCTGTCGGCTACGGTTTCACACCCTCGAAGCTGCAGGTCCAAGACCGTCGCGTCGATGGGACGCTGCGCAATAAGGCGCTCGGCCTCCTCGAGCGAGGAGGCGGGGCCAACGGCACGATAGCCGCCTTCACGCAAAAGGCGCTGGAGATCGAGCACCAGCGAGGCATCATCCTCGACGACCAGAATGCGGCCGCGCGGCGGGTCGTCCGCCAGTCCTGCCACCGGCAAACGCGAAGGTGGTGCCGCAGCGCCCATGATCCGCGGCATTGCGGGCGGATGCCGGTTCTGCCGGAAAGAGTGGAAAGGGGAAAGCGGCGCCTGCGGCAGCGTGCCGGCTCGGAAAGCAGCTGACCCGATCGTCATACCATACCTCCTTTGCTGCAATGGATGATGGGCTCGGCCGTAGGAAGGGCGCCCGCAGACGCCCTTCACGGCGGCAACTCTCACTGCTGGGTGATGGTCCGCGGCACTGCGCTCGCCTCGATGTGAATGGCGCGCGCCTTCTTTTCCTCTGGGACCTCGCGCCTGAGCTCGATCGTCAGCAGGCCGTTGACCAAAGCCGCGCCCGTGACCTTGACATGGTCGGCCAGCTGGAAGCGGCGCTCGAAGTCGCGGCCGGCGATGCCGCGATAGAGATACTCCTTCTCCTCGGCGGACGGCTGGGCCTTGCCGCTGATCAGCAACTCGTTCTCCTTCTGGGTTA
Source organism: Reyranellaceae bacterium (assembly GCA_046349295.1). Classification (GTDB taxonomy): domain Bacteria; phylum Pseudomonadota; class Alphaproteobacteria; order Reyranellales; family Reyranellaceae; genus Reyranella. The sequence goes on along the minus strand of JAXMCP010000016.1, from coordinate 9,221 downwards.
CGTTGAGCTCGGCTTGGCTGAAGCCCGCGACAGCCATGACGATTCGGTAGGCATCGTCCCCCGCCTTCTCGATGTTGTAAGGCGGGTAGCCCGCGGCACCGGTCTGGCTGGCCACCGAATCGAGCAGGTCGAAAACCCGATCGAAGCCGACGGTGGCACGGTAATAGGGGGAGAAATCAAAATCCGTACGCATGGTGCATCCTCCTATGAGCGATGGTTGCGAGTCGGCCCCCCGAAGGGCGGCCGACGGTCCGACTGGGTCGATCTGACCTCGTCAAAACGGCGATTTAGGAACGATGCGTATCCCGTCAAGGCTGTGGAAAGTCGACGGCACGAGTGTCGTTGACCAAGACGAACCTCCAAAAAAACATTCAAGTTCAATTGGATAGGAGATTTTTGGCAGTCGCTGACGCAGAGTGCCAAAAAAATTGTGGCAGGACCTTGAACCCAAGTTCCGAACCTCTAAATCCGCCTTCGTCCGGAGGCGCCGAGCCACCGGATTCACATGACCATTGTTCTGCACCAGGAGGACTTGCATGCATCTCCGCCCGCTGCACGACCGTGTCGTCGTGCGCCGCATCGAGGCCGACGAGAAGACGGCCGGGGGCGTCATCATTCCCGACACCGCCAAGGAAAAGCCGATGGAAGGCGAGATCGTCGCCGTCGGGCCGGGTGGACGCAACGAGCATGGCCAGCTGGTGCCGATGGACCTCGAAGCCGGCGACCGCATCCTGTTCGGCAAATGGTCGGGCACCGAGGTCAAGATCGACGGCGAAGATCTGCTGATCATGAAGGAAAGCGACGTGATGGGCGTGCTCGATCAGAAGTCGGGCCTGCGCCGCGCCGCCTGATCCTCGACTGTTCAACGCACCCAAGGAAGGAGGTTTTGAGGTCCATGTCCGCCAAGGAAGTGAAGTTCTCGACAGAGGCGCGCGAGAAGATGCTGCGTGGCGTCGACATTCTTGCCAACGCAGTCAAGGTCACGCTCGGCCCCAAGGGTCGCAACGTCGTGATCGAAAAGAGCTTCGGCGCGCCGCGCATCACCAAGGACGGCGTCACCGTCGCCAAGGAGATCGAGCTTTCCGACAAGTTCGAGAACATGGGCGCGCAGATGGTGCGCGAGGTTGCGAGCAAGACCAACGACATGGCCGGCGACGGCACCACCACCGCAACGGTTCTCGCCCAGGCGATCGTACGCGAAGGCGCACGCTCGGTGGCGGCCGGCATGAACCCGATGGACCTGAAGCGCGGCATCGATCTCGCAGTCGAGGCGGTGGTCGAAGAGCTCAGGAAACATGCCCGCAAGGTGACGAAGAACGACGAGATCGCCCAGGTCGGCACCATCTCGGCCAACGGGGATACGGAGATCGGACGTCAACTCGCCGAAGCCATGGTCAAGGTCGGCAACGACGGGGTGATCACGGTCGAGGAGGCCAAGAGCCTGGAAACCGAGCTCGAGGTTGTCGAAGGCATGCAGTTCGACCGTGGGTTCGTGTCGCCTTACTTTGTCACCAATCCGGAGAGGATGCGGACCGAGCTCGAAGACCCGTACATCCTCATCCACGAGAAGAAGCTCTCGGGTCTGCAGGCGATGCTGCCGGTTCTCGAGGCTGTCGTGCAGACCGGCAAGCCGCTACTGATCGTGGCCGAGGAGATCGAAGGAGAGGCATTGGCCGCCCTGGTGGTCAACAAGCTGCGCGGTGGCCTCAAGGTCGCGGCTGTCAAGGCACCGGGCTTCGGCGATCGTCGCAAGGCCATGCTGGAGGACATCGCCATCCTGACCGGTGGCACGCACATCTCCGAGGACCTTGGCATCAAGCTCGAGAATGTGACGCTGCAGATGTTGGGCCAGGCCAAGAAGGTGATGATCGACAAGGACAATACCACGATCGTCGAAGGCACTGGTTCCAAGGATGCCATCAAGAGCCGTATCGCTCAGATCAAGGCCCAGATCGAGGAAACCACTTCCGACTACGACCGGGAAAAGCTGCAGGAACGCCTGGCCAAGCTGGCCGGCGGCGTCGCGGTGATTCGTGTCGGAGGCGCCACCGAGATCGAGGTCAAGGAAAAGAAGGATCGTGTCGATGACGCCCTGCACGCCACGCGCGCGGCCATCGAGGAGGGGATCCTGCCGGGTGGCGGCGTCGCGTTGCTGCGGGCCGCGAAGGTCCTGTCCAAGGTCAAGACCGACAACGACGACCAGAAGGCTGGCGTGGAGATCGTGCGTCGTGCCGTGCAAATGCCTGCGCGACAGATCGCGGCCAACGCCGGCGAGGATGGGTCTGTGATTGTCGGCCGTCTGTTGGAAAGGGAGGAGTACGGCTGGGGTTTCAACGCCGCAACTGGCGAATATCAGGACCTCGTGGGCGCCGGCGTGATCGACCCTGCCAAGGTCGTTCGGACGGCGCTCCAGGATGCGGCTTCAGTGGCATCTCTTCTCATCACGACGGAGGCGCTCGTCGCCGACGCACCGAAACCGGCGGAGACAGCGCCGGGTGGTGCAGCCGGGGCGGGTTTCTGACGCTGGGAGCGTTGGGGGAAGCCGCAGCCGCGGCTCCCCCTTCGCATTCGTTTAGGATCGAGCCGTCGAATGCAGGTGATTCTTATGGACGATGTCGTCTTCCCCTTGACGCTGGCCGTAGCCACCACCGTCTTATCGTGTTCTGTATTGACCATCCTCTTCGCTATTGCGCGCGGGTGGACTCTGCGCAGCAGGCAAGGTCGCCATTGGACTTCGTGAGATAGCATGCGGCCGGATCACGGTAGCTCGGGTCCCGTGTTCCCCGGTCATCGACAGGCCGCTACGGCGGACGCCCACCATGCCAATGGGTGCGCTCGGCGGCGCGTCGTCGGCTCCTACAGCCGAGGCCGGCAGGCCGTCCCGGAAGGCGACGGTGAGCAGGCAATACCGCTGTCGTGACGTCTCAGGGGGACGGCCGGCCGATCATGCTGAGGAATTCGCGCCGCGTCTCGCCGCCGTCGCGGAAAGCACCAATCATGCGGCTCGTCACCATCGTGACATCGGCCTTATGCACGCCGCGCGTCGTCATGCATTGATGCGCAGCTTCGACCACCACGGCCACGCCTCGGGGCCGCAGGACCTCCTCGATCGTGTTGGCAATCTGCGCCGTCATCTTCTCCTGGATCTGCAGCCGCCGAGCATATATCTCGACCACTCGCGCCAGCTTGCTGATGCCGACGACGCGCCTGTCAGGAAGATAAGCCACGTGCGCCCGACCGATGATCGGCACCATGTGATGCTCGCAATGCGACTCTAGCCGGATATCGCGCAGGACGACCATCTCGTCGTACCCCTCGATTTCCTCGAAGGTTCGCCGCAAGATTTCCCGCGGGTCCTCATCGTAGCCCGCGAAGAACTCCCCGTAGGACCGCACCACGCGATCTGGTGTGCCGACGAGGCCTTCGCGGTCGGGATCGTCGCCCGCCCAGCGGATCAAGGTGCGCACGGCCTGTTCCGCCGCGTCGCGCGATGGACGTTCGCGATCGTTGCCGGCGGCGAGGGCACTCTTCTTGACCATCATGTTCATTGCAGGTCCTCGGCACAGGCCGCACGGTGACGGCGGCCCCTGAATTGGGCGGTCTCTGACGGACATGTTGCCTTTTCGGGACGATATCCGTCGCCACCTTGGTACGGCGCGCCGGTGGCCTCGGATGACTTGGCTTTCTCGTTCTCCCGTTCCTCTGTCTGTTCCTGCTCGACAGGGGGCTGGTGGCCGGCCGCGGGCTGCGCGACGAGGGCCGCACCTTGTCGACGGGCGTCGTGGCCACAGCATCCGCGCCGCTACGATGGCTGAGGGGAGTTCGATCCTCTCGTGCACCATCTCGCGCAACACGTCGCCGACCCTCTTCAGCGAGGTTGGTCACAGCCTACTCGATCGTCTCATCTATGCGCATGAGCAGGTTAGGGGACATCGCAATCCCAAGCGCTGCAGCCGCTTTGAGATTCACCACGACTTCGTATTTGGCCGGCGCCTGGATTGGCAGATCGGCGGGGTTCGCGCCGCGTAGGATACGATCGACATAGCTCGCTGCCTGACGATACTGCTCGACGATGTTTGGAGCGAAGCAGCAAAGGCCGCCAATCGCCACGAAGAGCCGATAGGGGTAGACGGCGGGGATTCGAAGACGAGTGGCTAGGGCCACGAGCTCGTGCCGGTGGATCTGCGCCCATGCTGCTGTCGTGACAATCAGTCCGCCGTTCGGTCGAGCCGCGAAGTCCGTGAGGATCCGTTCAATCTCATTCATGTCGCGCACGCCGATCGGCACGAACTGGATGCGCAAGACCGACGCCACGGCCTGCAAGGCGCCTAGCTGGCCGCCTCCTGAGACCTGTTCGGGGTCACGTATGACTGCGACGCGGGATAGCCCTGGCACGAGGTCCCTTAGCAGTTCCATCCATTTACCGCTTTGGCCGTAATCAAAGGACATGAATCCGGTCGCATTTCCGCCTGGCCGTGCCAAGCTCGATGCGAATCCTCCAGCGATCGGGTCGGCGACAGATACAAAGACAATGGGAATGGTTCGAGTTGCCCGCTGGAGAGGACCCATGATGGTGCTGCCGTGTGCCAAGATGACATCTGGCCGCGAGGCCGCCATGTCTGCGGCGTTGCGCCGATGACTTTCGGCGTCACCGACGCCCCAACGATATTCGAATCGCATGTTGCGATCGATGACCCAGCCCTGCTCGCGCAGACCTTGCTCGAACGCGCCCAGCCGCCTGCGGGTTTCCGGATCGTCCTGATCGAGATTCGTGAGGATGCCAACGCGCCGCATAGATTGTTGCGCATGGCCTGCGGCGCTGCCGGTCAACGCGATGCTGAGAACAGAGACGAGGGATCTCCGGCCAAGGGTTCTTGACAATTACTACTCCTCGATCGCTGTCGAGATAATGTAACAGTCTGGCAAATAAGCTTGCCGGGGAGAACGAAATTCGATGTGACGCTCGACGTCAGCTCATAATCCGCTGTAGCGCGCTGGACACCCTGTCAGCGGCACCTTTGACCGGATCGGCTGCGAGATGGACGTACCGGGCGGTCGTCTGGAACTGGGTGTGGCCGAGCTGCTTGCCGATCATCGGCAGCCCCTGGCCGGATGCGACGGCGGTCGAGGCGCAAGTGTGCCGAAGGTCGTGGATCCGGACGTCCTTGAGGCCAGCCGGGGGCTGAAGGTCGGTGAGGCGAGCGCTGGGGAGCGTGCCGACCCAGGGGGTGTCGACCTTCTTGATGGCCGTCAGGACGTGGACCGGTGGTTGACCGAGATGGACGATCTTGGCGCCAGTTTGGGAATCCGGCAGGCGCAAAGCGCGGCCGGCCAGATCGACATGTTCTCACTGGAGCGTCATGATCTCGCCGAGCCGGCAGCCGGTCAGGATCGGCAATCAGGCGGCAGCGATGGCTGACGGTAGCTCGATTCTCTCGTTCTCCATCTCGCGGGCTCTCCCGACCCGCTCGAGTTCGGCCGGGCTCAGGAGCCGCTCCCGCTTTTCTTGCGCGTGCTTCTTTATGGGCTTGCGCGGGTTCGACCCGTCCGGGCGCAGCCCCCACATCTCGGCCCGGCTGAACATCTTGGAGATCACTTCGAGGCAACCGCTGTTCGCAGCGCCGAGAGGCTACGTCGCGTCCATGGACGTTCGCGATGAGGCAACGCGGGACATCCTGCGTGTAGCTACGGCGACAATATCCAAGTGGACGCCACACACCACAGCCGATGACCAGCAGGTCCGCCGCTTCCCGCCGAGGTTCCCCGGCTGAGAAATCCGCGAGCGATTTCCTCGTCGCTGAGGTCACTGAGGTCACGGTTCGTGCGGGCCTGCATCGCCAATGGCCACAAACGGTGGGTAGCGGGTCCACGTACCCGGCTCCACGAACATCGGGAATGCCACGAATCACCGATTGAGCGAGTGAGTTCGCAGCCCGCTGAAACAGACGTAACGCAATAGCGGCGCCGCGCAATTTCCGGGCAATGGGACAGGCCTACTCTCCCTGCATCGACGGACGGCATCCCGCCACCGTCACACCCAAGGGGAGAGTGTCATGAAGAGCAACATCATCCGCAATGCGATCGTCGAGCTGGACCTGAACGAGATCGAGGCGGTGGCCGGTGGCGCCACCTACGCGGCAACGCTGTCGTCCACGAGCACCAGCGCCAGCGCCAACACCGGCACGTACACCGCGCCGGTTTACGTCAGGCCGATCAGCACGACGCTTTCCTCGCCGCTGCTCTCCGCCCCCAAGCTGATCTGAGCCGCCTGCGGCCCCAGCCTCGCCAGCGGCGCCCTCCCTGCCGGGAGCGGCGCCGTTTCCACGGCTACGGGAGAGGACGAATCCGCCGTTCGGGCCGAAACGCCGGATCACGCCACCGGGCTGCATTCCACCAAGGCGGCTCATCAGAGGCCGCGCCGCTGTCCGTGGCGGGCAGTGCACGGCGCGCGCCAACGAGCGTAGCGCCATCAGAATCGCGGACACCACAACGGCGGCAGCGGCTCAATCGATTGGGCCCGTCGAGCCGGTTGCCGCGCTGTCGTCGACTCGGTCGCCATGGTGCCCTTCGGCTCGATCGCCGAGAACCACTCCGGCCGGTTCGCGCGCGCCCATGCCAGCAGCACGCGGACTTTGCCTTCCATGCAGATGCAACAGACAACTTACCGGAATGGTGCTACTCGATCACGTCGTCGGCGAGCACGAGCATCTTCGTCGAAATGTTGATGCCGAGAGCTTTGGCCGTCTTGAGGTTGATCACCATGTCGAGTTTGGTCGCCTGAATCACCGGCAGGGCGGCGGGTTTCTCGCCCTTCAGGATACGGCCTGTATAGTAACCCGCTTGGCGATATCCATCGCCAACGTCCGCTCCATAACTCATCAACCCACCGGCGACCGCACTCGCGCGGGTCTCGTATGCTGCTGGAATAGCAGTTCGACTCGCCAAGTTGGTCAGCAGCGAGCGCCGGCTGTCCAAAAACGGGCCAGGGCCGATCAAAACCGCGTCGGGACGCTCTCGATTCAAGATGTCGAATGCAACTTCGATCTCACGATCGCTGCTCGCTGCCAAAAAGCGCATCGACAGTCCGAGCACGCTAGCAGCCGCTTCTACCTTTGAGCGGAACCCCCCCGATGGACCGAAATCGGCATTGACCAGGCAGGCGATGGTTTTCGAGTTTGGGACCAGCTCGGACAGCAGTGCAAGACGCTTGGAGGCCAACTCTCCCGAGAGAATGGCGATGCCCGTAGTATTTCCACCAGGCCTGTTGAGGCTCCCGACAAACCCGAGCTGCACAGGATCACCGCCGCTGACAAAGCTGATGGGAATTGTCTTGGTTGCCGCCTGTGCCGCGGCGATTGCGGGACTGTTCACAAATATCACGGAGACTTGACGTGCAACCAGCTCGGTCGCCAGGGCGGGCAAACGATCATAGCGATCGTCTGCCCAACGATATTCGATGGCGACATTCTTCCCTTCGACATATCCGGCTTCTTCCAAGCCGCGCTTGAAAGCATTTGCCATCGGGGTGTAGCCCTCAGCGGACGCACTGTTGAGGAACCCAACTATCGGCATTTGCTGGGCGTAGAGCATGCCCGGCCATGCCATGATCGCGCCGGCGACCAGTGTGGTGAACTCGCGTCGCCGCATCTGCTTCCTCGTCGAGAAGAGGGCCGCAGGCTACCACAACTTGAACGAAAATGACGTTGTGCGTCGCAGCAAAATCCGCCGAGCAACGCTGGGTGCGGGTAAATTTATCGTTATTGCAGTATTCGGCTCGTCTTCTGCTTGTGCCGATAGTGGTCATTGGCACGTCCAACCGCTGTATGCCGTGCAAAAGGAAGGTGGATTCAGAAAGCGCCGGTTGCTATCGCGCATCACTCACAATACGGCGTTGCTGCAGGTGGCGGGTTTAGCAACGCAGGCGCAGATGCTGCGCATGCGGAAGCTGGCATCGCCGTGGGCGACGAAGATGCCGACGATTGCGACACGCTGCGCCACGCCCCGATCATGAAGATGGTGGTCGGCCGCGCACCGCAGAGCGGCCAGCCACTGTGCTCGCAGCCGACCATGTCGCGGCTGGAGAATGCGCCGTCGCGGGCGGCGGTGGCGCGCCTGATGGGAGCTATGCTGGAACTGTTCCTCGACAGCTTCGCCACTGCACCGCAGCGCATCGTGCTGGACATTGGCAACAGGCTGGATGCCAACGGCGGCGCCTGTTCAAGCTGGACCTCAGCCTCGACGGCAGGCGCTTGCTCGCCCTGCTGCTCGCCGCCAACAAGCGGTTCAACACCGTCCATCTGCTCAAGGAGACCTTCGGCCAGCTCTGGAACTATCGCCGCGAGGCCTGGGCTCGGCGCTTGTGCATTCTCAGTTAAGGGGTCTTCAGGGAATTCGAGTGGATGGTCCGGGGCGATCATAGCGCGGGAAGCATGCAAGTGAGGACCTTGTCAGCGGCATCGCGATCGAGAAGCTGCCCGTCAGCGTGCCGGCCTTCATCGGCGCTGCGAGGAACCCCGCCACCCGCGGACGCAGCGCCTCGGCCCGTCCGTCGCACGCAAACTGCGGGACGAACCCACTTTCTTGCCTGCTACCACCGATGTGTCGCAGCTATCGCAAGAGTCGCAACTTGGGAAACCTCAGATCTGTGGGCCTGCATGCCATCCTGCTTAGCCATGCACTCTTCCTGCAAATCACCGCGAAAGCCGGTTGCCTGCTTCCCCGGAGGCAATTAGCACGGATTCCATTTCGCCTAACATATTGAAATCATTGGCGGACCCGGCGAGATTCGAACTCACGACCTCTGCCTTCGGAGCAATTTAGCCTGCCTATCCTAAATGCACGATAGGGCACGCTACAATGCGATATGTTACTGAAGTCGCTAGACAATTCGGATTTCCGCGCCGAACTGTCTATCCAGAAATTCGCTCCGATATCCATCCGGTTGCTTCCGTGGTGCTTCCGCGGAAGCAACCCCGCACTAGCGAGGGGAACGCCTCATGGCAAAGCTGACCAAGCGGATCGTGGATGCTGCCGATGTCCGCGAGAAGGACTATTTCATCTGGGACGACGAACTGCCCGGCTTCGGCCTCCGCGTGTTCGCTTCCGGCAAACGCAGCTACCTCATTCAATATCGCGCTGCTGGACGCACGCGACGCTACACCATCGGCCTGCATGGCGTGTGGACGCCAGAGACAGCCCGGCAAGAAGCGAAGGTCCAACTG
>JAXMCP010000015.1:0-253464 GCA_046349295.1 Reyranellaceae bacterium | reverse complement strand
CTCAGGGGCGTCGCGGCGTGAACGCGGGCCCGAGCGAGGCTCCGCTGCTGGAGGTGCGTGGCCTCGCCATGCATTTCCCGATCTCCGAAGGCATCGTGCTGGCGCGCAAGGTCGGCGACGTGAAGGCGGTCGACGGGGTCGATTTCTCGATCGCGCGGGGCGAGACGCTAGGCCTGGTGGGCGAGAGCGGCTGCGGCAAGACGACGACGGGGCGTTGCATCCTGCGGCTCGAGAAGCCGACCGCCGGCCGGATCCTGTTCGACGGCCGCGACGTCAGCCGGATGGAGCGCGGCGAGCTCACCGCCCTGCGCCGGCGCATGCAGGTGATCTTCCAGGACCCCTACAGCTCGCTCAACCCGCGCATGAAGGTGGGCGACATCATCAGCGAGCCGATCAAGGTGCACGGCGTCGAGCCGGATGCACGGCGCCGGCGCACCAAGGTGCGCGACCTGCTGGCGGTGTGCGGCCTCGATCCGAAATTCGCCGACCGCTATCCGCACGAGATGTCGGGCGGCCAGCGCCAGAGGGTCGGCATCGCCCGCGCGCTGGCGCTCGATCCGGAGTTCATCGTCTGCGACGAGGCGGTGTCGGCGCTCGACGTGTCGATCCAGGCGCAGGTGGTCAACCTGCTCGAGGATCTGCGCGAACGCTTCAGACTCACCTACCTGTTCATCGCCCACGATCTGTCGGTCGTCCGCCACCTCTGCCAGCGTGTCGCCGTGATGTATCTCGGTCGCATCGTCGAGTTGGCCGACTCCGACGAGCTGTTCGACAACCCGCTGCATCCATACACCCAGGCGTTGCTGTCGGCCGTGCCGATCCCCGATCCGCGCATCGAGGCGGCGCGCGCCTTCCGCGTGACCAAGGGCGAGGTGCCGAGCCCTATCAATCCGCCGTCGGGCTGCGTGTTCCATCCGCGCTGTCCGATGGCCGTGCCGGGCTGCAGCCAGGCAAGACCCGCTTTGCGCGAACTGCGCCCCCGCCACTGGGTGGCATGCAGCGAGGCGCACTGAAACAAGAAGGAGCTCAGGGAGAAGGCGAGTACATCAGGGAGGAAACAATGCGTGCTCGAGCAGGAGTTTGGAGCGTATGCGTTGCGTTGGCTGCCACGTTGGCGGCGGTCCCTGCGGGTGCGGAGGGGCCCAAGCGTGGAGGCACCCTCACCTACATGATTCCGGCCGATGCGCCGCCGAGCTTCGACGGCCATCGCGAGACGACCTTCGCCACGGTGCACGCCACGGCACCGTTCTACAGCGTGCTGATCCGCGTGCCACCCGATAACCCGGCCTCGACGACCGAGTTCGTATGCGATCTCTGCACCGAGATGCCCAAGCCGACGGATGGCGGCAGGACCTACACCTTCAAGATCCGCCAGGGGGTCAAGTTCCACGATGGTTCGCCGCTCACCGCGCAGGATGTCGGCGACAGCTGGCGTCGGATCGTGTTCCCGCCGCAGGGCACCGTGAGCGCACGCGTCAGCTATTACGCCATGATCGACAAGATCGAGGTGCCGGACGACAGCACGGTGGTGTTCAAGCTGAAATACGCCACCACCGCCTTCCTGCCGGCGCTCGCCGATCCTTTCACCTACATCTTCAAGAAGGAGATCCTGGAGAAGGATCCGCACTGGTACGAGAAGAACATCATGGGCTCGGGCCCGTTCAAGTTCGCGGGCTACGAGGTCGGCCAGTCGATCAAGGGCGTGCGCAACCCGGACTACTATCACAAGGGCCAGCCCTATCTCGACGGCTTCGAGGCGATCTTCGCCGACAAGCAGTCGGTGCGCGTCGACGCCATCCGGGCCGACCGTGCCGCCATGGAGTTCCGCGGCCTGCCGCCGTCGGCGCGCGACGAGCTGATGAAGGAGGCCGGCAACTCGATCGTGCTCCAGGAAAGCGATTGGAACTGCGGCAACATCATCACCTTCAACCACAAGAAGAAGCCGTTCGACGACGTCCGCGTGCGCCGGGCGCTGGCGCTCGCCATCGACCAATGGAAGGGCGCGCCGGCGCTCTCCAAGATCGCCGTCGTGCGCAGCGTCGGCGGCATCGTCTTCCCGGGCTCGCCGCTTGCCGCCACCAAGGAGGAGCTGCAGAAGATCGCCGGCTACTGGCCCGACATCGAGAAATCGCGCGCCGAGGCGAAGCGTCTCCTGAAGGAGGCCGGCGCCGAAAACCTGAAGTTCGAGCTGGTCAATCGCAACGTCGACCAGCCCTACAAGTTCATCGGCATCTGGGTGATCGGCGAGTGGAAGAAGATCGGCGTCAACGTCGAGCAGAAGGTGGTGCCGACCGGGCCGTGGTTCCAGGCGATGCGCAGCGGCACCTTCGACGTCGTCGTCGAGGCCAACTGCCAGAGCGTGGTCAATCCGGTGCTCGACACCGGCAAATATCTGCCGTCGACCGTCTATCCTGAGAACTTCGGCCAGTTCGAAGATCCCAAGGCGATCGAGCTCTACAACAAGATGCAGTACGAGACCGATCCCAAGGCGCAGCGTGCCGAGATGCGGGCCTACGAGACCCACACGCTCGACACCATGGCGCACTCGATCGTGATGCCCTACTGGTACCGCATCATTCCCGAGCGCGCCTATGTCAAAGGCTGGAAGATCAGCCCGAGTCACTACCTGAACCAGGACCTCGCCAACGTCTGGCTCGACAAGTAGGCGGGGCGTGTCTTGACGCTTTTCATTCTCCTCTCCAGCGTTCGCTGGGGAGGAGGGCTTGAACCGATGAAGCTTCGGAGCAGCCCATGTACCGTTACATCGTGACGCGGCTCCTGCTGGCGATCCCGACGTTGGTCGGGGCCGCCGTGCTGGTGTTCGTGCTGATGCGTCTGGTGCCGGGCGACGTCTGCACGATCCGGCTCGGTTCCGGCGGCGCGGTCAGCGGGACGGCGCTCGAAGCGTGCCGTCAGCAGCTCGGGCTGAACGACTCCTGGATCGTGCAGCTCCTGACCTTCCTCGGCGACTACGCGACGTTCAACTTCGGCACGTCGATGTGGTCGGGCAACCCGGTGGCGCGCGAGATCACCGTGCGCCTGCCGGTGTCGCTCGAGATCGCGGTGATGGCGACGGCCATCGCAGTGGCCATCGCCATCCCGCTCGGCACGCTCTCGGCGCTCAAGGAGAACACCTGGCTCGATCACTTCGTGCGCGTCGTGGCGATCACGGGGATCGCCACGCCGTCCTTCTGGCTCGGCATCATGTCGTTGGTCCTGGTGCTCGACATCACCTTCCTCGCCAACGGCAAGGCGTGGATGCCGCCGATCGACTACGTGCCTTTCTGGAAGGATCCGATCCACAACCTCTCGGTCGTGCTGCTGCCGGCCATCACGGTGGGCTACCGCTACTCGGCGGTGACCATGCGCATGACCCGGTCGGCCATGCTCGAGGTGCTGCGCGAGGATTACATCCGCACCGCGCGCGCCAAGGGCCTCCTGGAAAAGCTCATCATCAACCGGCACGCGCTCAAGAACGCGCTGCTGCCGGTCGTCACCCTGATCGGCATCGAGTTCGCCTTCCTGATCGGCGGCCTGGTCGTGACCGAGCAGGTGTTCAACCTGAACGGCATCGGCCGGCTGTTCGTCCAGGCGGTGCAGAACCACGACAACGTCCTGACCCAGGCGCTGGTCATGCTGGTCGTGGCCATCTTCGTCGTCACCAATCTCGTGGTCGACCTGCTCTATGCCTGGCTCGATCCGCGTATCCGCTTCTCGTGAGGGATCATCGGGCATGACCGTCGTCGCCCCCAACCGCGACATCGCCAACGGCCTCGCCGAAGAGGCACGCGGCCACAATCGCTCGCCGATGCACGCGGTGATGAACTTCGTGCACCGCCAGCCGCTCGGCACCTGCGGCCTCGTCATCGTGCTGGTCATGCTGGCGGCCGGCCTGTGTGCCGGCTGGATCGCGCCGTTCGATCCGGAGGAGAACGACTTCAACGCCATGATGGAGGCGCCGAGCTGGGTTCATCTCCTGGGCACCGACCAGGTCGGCCGTGATATCTTCTCGCGCCTGGTGTTCGGCGCGCGCACGGCGCTGATTGTGGGCTTCAGCGCCGCCATCGTGGGCGGCCTGGCCGGCCTGGTGCTGGGCGTCGCCAGCGCCTATTTCGGCGGCTGGTTCGACCTCGTCTTCCAGCGCGTGCTCGACGTGCTGATGGCATTTCCGCTGATCATCCTGGCGCTCGCGGTCGTGTCGGTGTTCGGCACCGGCGTGTTCAACGTCATCGTCGCCATCACCATTCCGCTGGTGCCGCGCTGTGGTCGTATCGTGCGGGCGAGCGCGCTCGCCATCCGCGAAATCCCCTATGTCGATGCCGCCCGCGCGCTGGGCTTCGGCCATGCCCGCATCGTGCTGCGCCATATGCTGCCCAACGTCGTGGCGCCCTTTCTGATCCTGCTGTCGGCCTTCGTCGGCCAGGCGATCCTGGCCGAGGCGTCGCTGTCCTATCTCGGCCTCGGCGTGCAGGAGCCGGTGCCGGCGTGGGGCCTGATGCTGCAGGGCGGCGCAGAGGAATACGCCACGACCGCGCCGTGGATCGCCGTCTTCCCGGGCCTCGCCATCGTGCTCACCGTGCTCGGCATCAGCCTGTTCGGCGACGCCCTGCGCGATGCCCTCGATCCCAAGCTGCGCGATCGTTGACCGATCGCTATAGTTGCGTGGGAAGGCGAGAGGAGGCGGTGCGGGACAATGTATCAACGGCGGTTTCGCTATCATCTGATCAGCGGGCTCATCGGCATGGTGTTCCTGGCCGCCTACTATGAGATCACGGGGCACATGCCGTACCGCAGCGGTCACGCCAAAGGGCTGCTCCATCAGAGCCAGGATGCTGGCACGCCGCCCAAGTAGTCACCGATGCAGCGGAGCGCAGGGGCCGCCGGTCCGTGACACCTGACGCGGTCGCGGCGGACGATGTCGCCGTTCGCAACCCGGTCAGGCTGATCGCTGCCGGCACGATCGGCAACGTGCTGGAATGGTACGATTTCGCCATCTACGGCTACTTCGCCGTTTCGATCGGCCTCACCTTCTTTCCCCAGGCCGACCCGCTTGCCCAGGTGCTGGCGGCCTTCGGCGTATTCGCGGTCGGCTACATCGTGCGACCTCTGGGCGGTGCCGTCGCAGGCCATATCGGCGATCGCTACGGGCGGCGCGTGGCGATGACCTTCTCCGTGGTGGGGATGGCCGTGCCGACGTTCCTGGTCGGCATCCTGCCGGGATACGCGACGATAGGCATCTTCGCCCCGATCCTTCTCACCCTGCTGCGCGCGATCCAGGGGCTGTCGGTTGGCGGCGAAGGCCCCACGGCCTTCACCTTCATGATCGAGAGCGCGTCCAGTCGGCGACGCGGGCTGGTCGCGGCGGTCGCCATCTCGAGCAACCATGTCGGGATGTTGATGGGATCGGGCGTCGGTGCCTTGCTGGCCGGCGTGCTGCCGGTCGATCAGTTGCACGATTGGGGCTGGCGCTTGCCCTTTCTCTCGGGCCTTGTTCTCGGGGTGATCGGCTTTCTCTTGAGGCGTCACTTGCGTGAGCCGGCTGCTCCTGCAGGCCACCGCGCACAGTCGGCGTTGGCCGAGGTGCTTCGGCATCACAAATGGCTGATCGCGCGGCTGGCCGGGCTCTGCGCCTTCGGGGCAGTCAGCTTCTATCTCATGTTCCTGTACATCGTGTCCTGGCTCCAGCTGATAGACGGCGTGCCGCCGGCCCAGGCCCTTGGCATCAATACGATCAGCATGGTGGTCATGATCTTCGCCATCCTGCTGGCGGGGACGCTGAGCGATCTGATCGGACGCAAGCCCGTGCTGCTGGCAGGGGTGGTTATCGGCCTCGTCGGGGCGGTGCCCTTCCTGTGGTTGATGCATCATCCAGCCCCTGCGCTGATCCTGCTGGGCCAGCTGGGCTTCGTGCTGGCGACCGCGATGGCCATGGGCGTGCAGCCGGCGGTGATGGTCGAGACGACACCGCCGGCCGTGCGCTGCACCGTGATCGCGCTCGGCTTCAACGCGGCGAACGGGCTGATGGGCGGCTTGGCGCCCCTCGCGGCGACCTGGCTGGTGCATCGCACCGGCATGGACCTCAGCCCGGCCTTCCTGGTGATGGCGGCCGCCGCCGTTTCGCTTGTCGTCGTGCTGAGCTTCCGGGAAACCCGGCCTCAGGCCGCCGAACGGCGCCTCGCCCATTCATAGGCGGCGACGGCAGCGGCGTTGGAGACGTTGAGGGCGGCGAGGCGCGCATCGGTCGGAATGGTGACCAGCCGGTCGCACTTCTCGGCGGTGAGCCGGCGCAGTCCCTCGCCCTCGGCACCCAGCACGATGCAGGCCCGGCCGGCGAGGTCGAGGGTCGTGATTCCGACATCGCCGCGCTCGTCCAGGCCGTACAGCCAGAAGCCGGCGTTTTTCAATTGATCCAGCGTGCGCGCCAGGTTGACCGCGCGGACCAGCGGCACCACCTCGAGCGCACCCGACGCTGCCTTGGCCAGCACGCCCGTGTCGGCCGGCGCGTGGCGTTCGGTGACGATGACGCCGGCGACGCCGAAGGCCGCGGCCGAGCGCAGGATCGCCCCGACATTGTGCGGGTCGGTCACCTGGTCGAGTGCCAGCACCAGGGCGTGCTCGCCGCAGCGCGCCAGGAGGTCCTCGAGCTGCGGCTCCTCGAGCGGCGCGGCCAGGGCGGCGAGGCCCTGGTGGACGGCGCCGGCCGGCAGGCGCTGCGCCAGCGCCTCGCGCGCCAGGATCTCGGTCCGGCCGGCAAGGGGGGCCAGCTCGGTCGCCAGCCGCTCGGCCGCCTCGCGCGTCGCCAGCAGGCGTTCGACCCGACGCTCCGGATTGGCCAGCGCCGCCAGCACGGCGTGACGGCCGTAGAGCCACACGGCTTGATGGCCGCCACGCGCCTTTGGCGGGGGCCTGTGGGATCGGGAAGGCATGGCCGAGACTTGTATGGTGCGCCGCGCGAAGCGGCAAATCCGGCGCGCCGGAGGATTTCGGTCTTGACGCAACCCATTGGATTTGCGAGCAACGCCCGCCCGAACGACGGGCTGAACAAGGCTTATCTCGCGCCGCGTTGACGCCGGTTCGGAGGGGTGGCCGAGCGGTCAATGGCAGCAGACTGTAAATCTGCCGACTTCGCGTCTACGAAGGTTCGAATCCTTCCCCCTCCACCAGCGGCTTCGGCAGCGAGAGAGTCTTTGTTCATGAGACGCGGGTGTAGCTCAATGGTAGAGCTCCAGCCTTCCAAGCTGGCTATGCGGGTTCGATTCCCGTCACCCGCTCCAGTTCTGGCGAGGTCCGGTGGACCCGTGTTTGTCGAAGGCTGAAGTAATCACGAGGATCGTGAAACTATGGGCAAGGCGAAATTCGAGCGGAACAAGCCGCACTGCAACATCGGCACGATCGGCCACGTCGACCATGGGAAGACGTCGTTGACGGCGGCGATCACGAAGATCCTGGCGAAGACTGGCGGGGCGACGTACACGGCGTACGACCAGATCGACAAGGCGCCGGAGGAGCGGGAGCGGGGCATCACGATCTCGACGGCGCACGTGGAGTACGAGACGCAGAATCGGCACTATGCGCACGTCGACTGCCCTGGCCACGCCGACTACGTGAAGAACATGATCACGGGTGCGGCGCAGATGGACGGGGCGATCCTGGTGGTGAGCGCGGCCGACGGTCCGATGCCGCAGACTCGGGAGCACATCCTGCTGGCGCGCCAGGTCGGCGTTCCGGCGCTGGTCGTGTTCATGAACAAGACGGACATGGTGGACGATCCGGAGCTGCTGGACCTTGTCGAGCTGGAGGTTCGCGAGCTGCTGAAGAGCTACCAGTTCCCGGGCGACGACATCCCGGTGATCCGCGGGTCGGCGCTGTGCGCGCTGGAGGACAAGCAGCCTGAGATCGGCGAGCAGGCGGTGCTGGCGCTGATGGCGGAGGTCGACCGCTACATCCCGCAGCCGACGCGGGACAAGGACAAGCCGTTCCTGATGCCGATCGAGGACGTGTTCTCGATCTCGGGCCGCGGCACGGTGGTGACGGGCCGGGTGGAGCGCGGTGTCGTGAAGGTCGGCGAGGAGATCGAGATCGTCGGGCTGAAGGCGACGGCGAAGACGGTCGTGACGGGTGTGGAGATGTTCCGCAAGCTGCTGGATCAGGGCGAGGCGGGCGACAACATCGGCGCGCTGCTGCGCGGCGTGGGCCGCGAGGACGTGGAGCGCGGCCAGGTGCTGGCCAAGCCGGGGTCGATCACGCCGCATACCAACTTCGAGGCCGAGGCGTACATCCTGACCAAGGAGGAGGGTGGGCGTCACACGCCGTTCTTCACCAACTATCGTCCGCAGTTCTACTTCCGGACGACGGACGTGACCGGTGTGGTGACGCTGCCGGAAGGGACGGAGATGGTGATGCCGGGCGACAATGCGCGGATGGTGGTCGAGCTGATCCAGCCGATCGCGATGGACGAGGGCCTGCGCTTCGCGATCCGCGAGGGCGGCCGCACGGTCGGCGCCGGCGTCGTCACCAAAATCGTAAAGTAATGCTATAAGAGGGACACCGCTGCCGGACGACTGCCGGCAGCGGCCCGTAGGAGTGTAGCTCAGTTGGTAGAGCATCGGTCTCCAAAACCGAGGGCCGGGGGTTCGAGTCCCTCCACTCCTGCCATTTCCAGAAGAACAGAATAGATGGCGATTAATCCGATTGAATTCGTTCGCGAGGTCCGCGCCGAGGTGGCCAAGGTCACCTGGCCGACCCGGCGCGAGACCATGATCACCACCAGCATGGTCTTCATCTTCGTCGTCATCGCGGCGCTGTTCTTCCTGGTGGCCGACAAGCTGATCGGCTTCATCGTCAAGCTGCTGCTCGGAGTTTCCTGACATGGCCCATCGCTGGTACGTCGTGCATGCCTATTCGGGCTTCGAGAACAAGGTCGCCCAGTCGATCCGCGAGCAGGCCGAGAAGAAGGGCCTGAGCGAGGATCTGTCGCAGGTCATGGTGCCGACTGAAGAGGTCGTCGAGGTGCGCCGCGGCTCGAAGGTTCAGACCGAGCGCAAGTTCTTTCCTGGCTACGTGCTGGTGAAGATGGAGCTGAACGACGACACTTGGCATCTGATCAAGAACACCGCCAAGGTCACCGGTTTCCTGGGCGGTGGCGGCCACGGCAAGCCGGTCCCCATCTCCGATGCCGAGGCCGGTCGCATCCTGCGTCAGGTCCAGGAAGGCGTCGAACGGCCCAAGCCCGCCGTCAGCTTCGAGATCGGCGAGCAGGTCAAGGTGGCTGACGGCCCGTTCGCCTCTTTCAACGGCACCGTCGAGGATGTGGACGAAGAGCGGGCACGCCTGAAGGTGGCCGTCTCGATCTTCGGCCGGTCGACTCCGGTCGAGCTCGATTACGCCCAGGTGGAAAAGATCTGAATCTGTCCCCATATTGGGGAACGAAATCAGGGTTGTGGCGTTCGGTCGAATTTGCTAGATCGCGCGCCCTTAGGGGGCTGGCCTGGAGGCCGGCCTTTTCTCGTGGTTGCGTCTAAGTACCGGAATCCATATGGATCAAGGACTTGGCGCTATTTCGGGTGCGGGAGGCAGGCCATCGCCGTACCGCGCCGCCCAATGGAGGGGCATGCATGGCCAAGAAAATCCAGGCATACGTCAAGCTTCAGGTGCCGGCTGGCAAGGCCAACCCGTCGCCGCCAATCGGTCCGGCGCTCGGTCAGCAGGGCGTCAACATCATGGAATTCTGCAAGCAGTTCAATGCGCGCACGCAGAAGATGGAAGTCGGGATGCCGATCCCGGTGGTCATCACCGTGTT
This sequence comes from Reyranellaceae bacterium, assembly GCA_046349295.1. Classification (GTDB taxonomy): domain Bacteria; phylum Pseudomonadota; class Alphaproteobacteria; order Reyranellales; family Reyranellaceae; genus Reyranella. The sequence goes on along the minus strand of JAXMCP010000015.1, from coordinate 243,665 downwards.
CCAGGACAGGAGCTTCATCTTCGTCACCAAGACGCCGCCGGTGTCGTACTTCCTGAAGAAGGCGGCGGGCATCGAATCGGGCGCCAAGACCGTCGGCACGCAGATCGTCGGCCGGGTGACCAAGGCCCAGGTCGAGGAGATCGCCAAGCAGAAGATGCCCGATCTGAACTGCGATACGGTCGAATCGGCAATGGCCCAGGTGGTGGGCTCGGCCCGCTCGATGGGCCTCCAGGTGGTGGAGTAACGCCATGGCAATGGGCAAGCGCTACAAGGCCGTCTCGGCCACCGTCGATCGCGAGAAGACCTACTCCCTCGAAGAGGCGGTCAAGCTGGTCAAGGCCAACGCCAAGGCCAAGTTCGACGAGACGATCGAGATCGCCATGAACCTGGGCATTGACCCGCGCCACGCCGACCAGGCGGTGCGCGGCATGGTCGAGTTGCCCAGCGGCACCGGCAAGACGGTGCGCGTGGCGGTGTTCGCCCGCGCCGCCAAGGCCGACGAGGCCAAGGCGGCCGGCGCCGACGTGGTCGGCGCCGAGGACCTCGCCGAGAAGATCAATGCCGGCGAGATCAATTTCGACCGGTGCATCGCCACCCCCGACATGATGGGCGTGGTCGGCCGTCTCGGTAAGGTGCTGGGCCCGCGCGGCCTGATGCCCAACCCGCGCCTCGGCACGGTGACCCAAGACGTCACGGCGGCGGTCAAGGCGGCCAAGGCCGGCTCGATCGAGTTCCGCGCCGAAAAGGCAGGGATCGTGCATGCCGGCGTCGGCAAGGCCTCGTTCAGCGAGGAGGCGATCACGGCCAACGTCAAGGCCCTGGTCGGCGCGATCAACCGCGCCAAGCCGAGCGGCGCCAAGGGCACCTTCATCAAGAAGGTGTCGCTGAGCTCGACGATGGGTCCGGGCGTCAAGCTCGACCCGGCCACCGCGCTCGCCTGAGCGGCGGCAAAGAGAGTTTTTGAGTTTCCCGCGCTGGCTTTGGCCGGCTTGGGAAGGGGCAGCGGGACCGTGAGGTCCCAAAGCCCCACCTGTCCGAGACCGCCGGTGCCGGTCCTCTTCGGAGGGCAGGCCTAAAGGGGCAACCCGCCAGCGCAGACGGGGGATGAGGGAATCGACGAGCACGACCATCGTGCGCGCACGGGCCCGAGCTTCCGGGGCAGGCGAAGCGGACCGCAAGGTCTGAAACGCAGCCGGTCCGACCCGATGTCCGGGTCGGGCCATAGTTGGAGAAAGCCGTGAATCGTTCGGAAAAGGCCGAAGCGATCGCCGAGCTGAACCAGATCTTCATGGACGCGAGCCTGATGGTGGTGACCCGCCAGTCCGGCCTCACGGTCCAGGAAGTGACGGACCTGCGCCGCAAGGTCAGGGCAGCCGGCGCTACCTACAAGGTCGCGAAGAACAGGCTCACGCTGCGCGCCCTCGAGGGCACGCCTTTCAAGGGCCTCGGTCCCCTGTTCAAGGGGCCGACGGCCATTGCCTACTCCAAGGACCCGGTCGCGGCGGCGAAGGTCATTTCAGCCTTCGCCAAGGACAACGAGAAGCTGACCATCGTCGGTGGTGGGTTGGGCGCGGAAACGCTGGACGTCGCAGGCGTCCAGGCTCTCGCCACCCTGCCGTCGCTCGATGCTCTGCGCGGCATGATCATCGGTCTCATCCAGGCCCCGGCGACCAAGATCGCCGGCGTTCTGGCGGCACCGGCCGGTCAGGTCGCTCGTGTCCTCAGCGCATACGGATCCAAGGACGAGGCGAAGGCGGCATAGAGGCACGCAGTCGCACAGGTCTGAATTATCGAAGTTCGGGATATCAGGAGAAATACGATGGCTAATCTGGAGAAGCTGGTCGAGGAGCTCTCGACCCTGACGGTCCTCGAGGCTGCTCAGCTCAGCAAGATGCTGGAAGAGAAGTGGGGCGTCAGCGCCGCCGCTCCGGTCGCGGTTGCCGCGGTCGGTGGCCCGGCCGCCGCTGCTCCGGCCGAGGTCAAGGACGAGTTCAACGTCATCCTGGCCGCCGCCGGCGACAAGAAGATCAACGTCATCAAGGCGGTTCGCGAGATCACCGGCCTCGGCCTCAAGGAGGCCAAGGACCTGGTCGAAGCGGCGCCCAAGCCGGTCAAGGAAGGTGTGCCGAAGGCCGACGCCGAGAAGCTCAAGGCCAAGCTCGAGGCCGAGGGCGCCAAGGTCGAGCTCAAGTAGTTCGCTTCACCTCATGTCATGTTCCTCTCCCCCGCCCTCATGAGCGCGTTCGGCTTCGCCGAGCCGCACATGAGGGGGAGAGGTTAGGTGAGGGGGTGAGGAGGGTGCGTAGCCCTCTCACCCAGCCTCTCCCCCTAGCGGGGGAGAGGAGCATGAAGAGAGTAGGGAACGGCCCCTTATCCGAGCGGATCCGACCTTCGGGATCCGCTCCGACAAGTGGCCCTCTGCAACGGATGGGGCGAACGGCTGGCGGGCCGGGAGCTCCGAGAAAGCAGCGGGTTTTCTCTCCGCCCTTGAACCTTCGAGGACGCAGGATGGCCACGGCCTTCAACACGCGCAAACGGATTCGTCGTTTCTTCGGCCACATCGAGTCGGTGGCGCCGATGCCCAACCTCATCGAGGTGCAGAAGAGCTCCTACGAGACCTTCCTGCAGCGCACGATCTCTGCCGCCAAGCGCACCCAGTCCGGCCTGCAGGAAGTCTTCCGCTCGGTGTTCCCGATCAAGGATTTCGCCGAGCGTGCCAGCCTCGAGTTCGTCAAGTACGAGTTCGAGGAGCCGAAGTACGACGTCGAGGAATGCCAGCAGCGCGGCATCACCTTTGCCGCCCCGCTCAAGGTGACCCTGCAGCTCGTCGTGTGGGACATCGACGAGGAAGCCGGTTCGCGCTCGATCCGCGATATCAAGGAGCAGGATGTCTACATGGGCGACATGCCGCTCATGACCGACAACGGCACCTTCATCGTGAACGGCACCGAGCGTGTCATCGTCAGCCAGATGCACCGCTCGCCCGGCGTGTTCTTCGATCACGACAAGGGCAAGACGCACAGCTCGGGCAAGTACCTGTTCGCCGCCCGCATCATCCCCTATCGCGGCTCCTGGCTCGACTTCGAGTTCGACGCCAAGGACCTGGTCCATGTCCGCATCGACCGCCGCCGCAAGATCCCGGTGACGACGCTGCTGCTCGCGCTCGACAACGACGCGACCTGGAAGAAGCGCACGGCGGCGGCGGCCAAGGGCCAGGTGCTCGACCCTGCCGAGGCGCAGGGCCTGTCGCCCGAGGACATCCTGTCGGCTTTCTACGGCCAGGTCATCTACAAGCGCGACCGCGACGGCTGGAACACCGCCTTCGACGCCGATTCGATGAAGGGCGTGAAGCTGACGCACGACCTGGTCAACGGCAAGACCGGCAAGGTGATGGCCGAGAAGGGCATCAAGCTCACGCCGCGCGTGCTCAACAAGCTGAAGGAGCAGGGCCTCAAGGATGTCCAGGTCTCGTCCGAGGAGCTGAGCGGCCGCTACGCCGCGCTCGACGTCATCAACGAGAAGACCGGCGAGATCTACGTCGAGGCCGGCCAGGAGATCACCGAGGCGGTGCTCGAGCTGTTCGCCGAGAATGGCATCGACACCCTGCCGACGCTCGCCATCGATCACGTCAATGTCGGCCCCTACATCCGCAACACGCTGGCGGCCGACAAGAACTCGAACCGTGAAGAGGCGCTGCTCGACATCTACCGCGTCATGCGTCCGGGCGAGCCGCCGACGCTGGAGCAGGCCGAGACCCTGTTCCAGGGCCTGCTGTTCGACATCGAGCGCTACGATCTCTCCCCGGTCGGCCGCGTCAAGATGAACATGCGCCTGGGCTTCGAAGGCGTGCCCGATTCGCAGCGTACGCTGCGCCGCGAGGACATCCTCGCCGTCGTCAAGGTCCTGCACGACCTCAAGGACGGCCGCGGCGAGATCGACGACATCGACCATCTCGGCAACCGCCGCGTCCGCTCGGTCGGCGAGCTGATGGAGAACCAGTACCGCGTCGGCCTCCTGCGCATGGAGCGGGCGATCCGCGAGCGCATGAGCTCGATCGACATCGACACCGTGATGCCGCACGACCTGATCAACGCCAAGCCGGCGGCGGCGGCGGTGCGCGAATTCTTCGGCTCGAGCCAGCTCAGCCAGTTCATGGACCAGACCAACCCGCTGTCCGAGGTCACCCACAAGCGCCGCCTGTCGGCGCTCGGACCGGGCGGCCTGACGCGCGAGCGCGCCGGCTTCGAGGTGCGCGACGTGCATCCGACGCATTACGGCCGCATCTGCCCGATCGAGACGCCGGAAGGCCCCAACATCGGCCTGATCAACTCGCTGGCGACTTACGCCCGCGTCAACCAGTACGGCTTCATCGAGAGCCCGTACCGCAAGGTCGCGGCCGGCCGCGTCACCGACGAGGTCGTCTACCTGTCGGCGATGGAGGAGGGCCGCTATACGGTCGCCCAGGCCAACGCCGAGATCGACGCGCGCGGCAAGTTCGTGTCCGAGCTGGTGCAGTGCCGCAAGGGCGGCGAGTACATTCTCGGCCGTCCCGACTCGATCGACTTCGTCGACGTGTCGCCCAAGCAGATCGTCTCGGTCGCCGCGGCGCTGATCCCGTTCCTCGAGAACGACGACGCCAACCGCGCGCTGATGGGCTCGAACATGCAGCGCCAGGCGGTGCCGCTGATCCAGGCCGAGGCGCCGCTGGTCGGCACCGGCATGGAGGAGATCGTGGCGCGCGATTCGGGCGTGGCGATCGCCGCGCGCCGCACCGGCGTGGTCGACCAGGTCGACGCCATGCGCATCGTCGTGCGCGCCACCGAGGACGTCGGCCCCAATCGGCCGGCGGTCGACATCTACAACCTCCTGAAGTTCCAGCGCTCCAACCAGAGCACCTGCATCACCCAGAAGCCGCTGGTGAAGGTCGGCGACCAGGTGAAGAAGGGCGACATCGTGGCCGACGGCCCGTCGACCCGCGACGGTGAGCTGGCGCTCGGCCGCAACGTGCTGGTCGCCTTCATGCCGTGGAATGGCTATAACTTCGAGGACTCGATCCTGCTCTCCGAGCGCATCGTGCGCGACGACGTCTTCACCTCGATCCACATCGAGGAGTTCGAGGTCATGGCGCGCGACACCAAGCTCGGCCAGGAGGAGATCAGCCGCGACATCCCGAACGTCGGCGAGGAAGCGCTCAAGAACCTCGACGAGGCGGGCATCGTCTATATCGGTGCCGAGGTGAAGGCGGGCGACATCCTGGTCGGCAAGGTGACGCCGAAGGGCGAGAGCCCGATGACGCCGGAAGAGAAGCTGCTGCGCGCCATCTTCGGCGAGAAGGCGGCCGACGTGCGCGACACCTCGCTCAAGGTGCCGCCGGGCGTCGAGGGCACGGTCGTCGAGGTCCGCGTGTTCAACCGCCGCGGCGTCGACAAGGACGAGCGCGCGCTCGCCATCGAGCGCGACGAGATCGAGCGCCTGGCCAAGGACCGCGACGACGAAAAGGCCATCCTGGAGCGCAGCTTCTACGGCCAGCTCCAGGACATGCTGATGAACCAGACGGTGGCCGGCGGGTTGAAGGGCCTCAAGGCGGGGACCCGCATCATCGACAAGGTGCTGGGCGAGTTCACGCCGGGCCAGTGGCGCCAGATCGCCGTCAAGGCCGACAAGAAGCAGGCCGAGATCGAGGCGCTGAACAAGCAGTTCGACGAATCGATGAAGCGCCTGCAGGATCGCTTCGACAGCAAGGTCGACAAGCTGCAGCGCGGCGACGAGCTGCCGCCGGGCGTGATGAAGATGGTCAAGGTCTTCGTCGCCACCAAGCGCAAGCTGCAGCCGGGCGACAAGATGGCCGGCCGCCACGGCAACAAGGGCGTGATCTCGCGCATCATGCCGCTCGAGGACATGCCGTACCTCGAGGACGGCACCTCGGTCGACATCGTGCTCAATCCGCTGGGCGTGCCCTCGCGCATGAATGTCGGCCAGATCCTCGAGACCCATCTCGGCTGGGCCGCCGCCGGTCTCGGCAAGAAGATCGGCGACATGGTCAACGGCGCGCGCGACGCCTCGGTCGTGCAGGTCCGCAAGCACCTGCGCGATATCTACGGCGAGAAGGCCTACAAGGCCGAGATCGCCGACCTCGACGACGAGCGCACGATCGAGCTCGCCCGCAATCTCTCGCGCGGCGTGCCTTTCGCTTCGCCGGTGTTCGACGGCGCACACGAAGCCGACATCGTCGGCATGCTGGAGATGGCCGGCCTCGACAAGTCGGGCCAGGTCACCCTGGTCGACGGCCGCACCGGCGAGCCCTTCGATCGCAAGGTGACGGTTGGCTACATCTACATGCTGAAGCTGCACCATCTGGTGGACGACAAGATCCACGCCCGTTCGATCGGCCCCTACAGCCTGGTCACCCAGCAGCCGCTGGGCGGCAAGGCGCAGTTCGGCGGCCAGCGCTTCGGCGAGATGGAGGTGTGGGCGCTCGAGGCCTATGGCGCCGCCTACACGCTGCAGGAAATTCTCACCGTCAAGTCGGACGACGTGGCCGGCCGCACCAAGGTCTACGAGGCCATCGTGCGCGGCGACGACACGTTCGAGGCGGGCATCCCCGAATCCTTCAACGTTCTGGTCAAGGAGCTGCGCTCCTTGGGCCTCAATGTCGAGCTGAACCAGTCCGCCACGTGAGTGGCGGATCGGTCGGCCACGTGATCGTGGCCGACCGTCGAGAGCTTTCGCGAATCAAGTCCACCGAACCCCCAGGACTCAAAAGATGACCGACCTCATCAACGTATTGGGCCAGCCGCAGGGCACTCCGACCTTCGACGAGATCCGTATCTCGATCGCCAGCCCCGAGCGCATCCGCGCCTGGAGCCACGGCGAGATCAAGAAGCCGGAGACCATCAACTACCGGACCTTCAAGCCGGAGCGGGACGGCCTGTTCTGCGCCCGCATCTTCGGGCCGATCAAGGACTACGAGTGCCTGTGCGGCAAGTACAAGCGCATGAAGTTCCGCGGCATCACCTGCGAGAAGTGCGGCGTCGAGGTGACACTGACCAAGGTGCGCCGCGAGCGCATGGGCCACATCGAGCTCGCCTCGCCGGTGGCGCACATCTGGTTCCTGAAGTCGCTGCCGAGCCGTATCGGCCTGCTGCTCGACATGACGCTGCGCGATCTCGAGAAGATCCTCTATTTCGAGAACTACGTCGTCACCAGCCCCGGCCTGACGCCGCTCAGGTACCGCGAGCTCCTGAACGAGGAGCAGTACCTCACGGCGCTCGACGAATACGGCGAGGGCTCCTTCGAAGCCGAGATCGGCGCCGAGGCGATCCGCGGCATGCTGCAGGCCATCGACCTCGAGGAGGAGCGGCCGCGCCTGCGCGAGGAGTTGCGCGAGACGACGTCCGAGGCCAAGCGCAAGAAGCTCGTCAAGCGCCTGAAGCTCTGCGAGAACTTCCTCGAATCGGGCGCCCGTCCCGAGTGGATGATCCTCGAGCTGGTGCCGGTGATCCCGCCCGAGCTGCGTCCGCTGGTGCCGCTCGACGGCGGCCGTTTCGCCACCTCGGACTTGAACGACCTCTACCGGCGCGTGATCAACCGCAACAACCGCCTCAAGCGGCTGATCGAGCTGCGCGCGCCCGACATCATCGTGCGCAACGAGAAGCGCATGCTGCAGGAGTCGGTCGACGCGCTGTTCGACAACGGCCGGCGCGGCCGCGTCATCACCGGCGCCAACAAGCGCCCGCTGAAGTCGCTGTCCGACATGCTCAAGGGCAAGCAGGGCCGCTTCCGCCAGAACCTGCTCGGCAAGCGCGTCGACTACTCGGGCCGTTCGGTCATCGTGGTCGGTCCGGAGCTCAAGCTGCACCAGTGCGGCCTGCCGAAGAAGATGGCGCTCGAGCTGTTCAAGCCGTTCATCTACTCGCGCCTGCAAGCCTACGGCATGGCCAACACCATCAAGGCCGCCAAGCGGATGGTCGAGAAGGAGCGGCCGGAGGTGTGGGACATCCTCGAGGAGGTGATCCGCGAGCATCCGGTGCTGCTCAACCGCGCGCCGACCCTGCACCGCCTCGGCATCCAGGCCTTCGAGCCGGTGCTGATCGAGGGCAAGGCGATCCAGCTCCATCCGCTGGTCTGCACCGCCTTCAACGCCGACTTCGACGGCGACCAGATGGCGGTCCATGTGCCGCTGTCGCTGGAAGCCCAGCTCGAGGCGCGCGTGCTCATGATGTCGACCAACAACATCCTGTCGCCGGCATCGGGCAAGCCGATCATCGTGCCGTCGCAGGACATCGTGCTCGGCATCTACTACATCACCCTCGAGCGCGACGGCGAGCCGGGTGAGAATTCGCTGTTCACCGACATCGGCGAGCTCGAGCACGCGCTGCACTCGCGCACGCTCAGCATGCACGCCAAGATCAAGGCGCGCCTGGAGGCCTATGACGACAAGGGCGTCCTGGCCAGCCGCGTGGTCGAGACCACGCCGGGCCGCATCCTGCTGGCGCAGATCCTGCCGCGGCATCCCAACCTGCCGTACTCGCTGATCAACCGCCTGCTGACCAAGAAGGACCTGCAGAACGTCATCGACTCGGTCTACCGTCACTGCGGCCAGAAGGAGACGGTGATCTTCGCCGACCGCCTGATGGGGCTGGGCTTCTATCATGCCTGCCGCGCCGGCATCTCCTTCGGCAAGGACGACCTCGTCATCCCGGTGACCAAGGAGAAGCTGGTCGGGCAGACCCAGAAAGAGGTCAAGGAGTACGAGCAGCAGTACCAGGATGGCCTGATCACCTCGGGCGAGAAGTACAACAAGGTGGTCGATGCCTGGTCGCGCTGCTCCGACCGCGTGGCCGAGGAGATGATGAAGGGCATTTCGACGCCCAAGCCCGGCCGTCCGGTCAACGCGGTGTGGATGATGGCCCATTCCGGCGCGCGCGGCTCGGCGACGCAGATGAAGCAGCTCGCCGGCATGCGCGGCCTTATGACCAAGCCCTCGGGCGAGATCATCGAGACGCCGATCATCTCCAACTTCAAGGAAGGCCTGTCGGTGCTGGAGTACTTCAACTCCACCCACGGCGCCCGCAAGGGCCTGGCCGATACCGCGCTCAAGACGGCCAACTCGGGTTACCTGACGCGTCGACTGGTCGACGTCGCCCAGGACTGCATCATCTTCGAGGAGGATTGCGGGACCGAGCGCGGCCTCACCATGCGCGCCGTCGTCGACGGCGGCGACATCATCGAGCCGTTGAGCGAGCGCGTGCTCGGTCGCACGGCGCTCGACGACATCATCGATCCGGTGGCCGGCACGCTGATCTGCAAGTCGGGAGAGCTGATCGACGAGGTCAAGGTCGAGCTGATCGAGAAGGCGGGCATCGAGGAGATGCGCATCCGCTCGGTGCTGACCTGCGACACCAAGATCGGCGTCTGCGGCAAGTGCTACGGCCGCGACCTGGCCCGTGGCACTCCGGTCAATATCGGCGAGGCGGTCGGCGTGATCGCCGCCCAGTCGATCGGCGAGCCGGGCACCCAGCTCACCATGCGCACCTTCCACATCGGCGGTGCGGCGCAGCGCGGCGCCGAGCAGTCGAACATCGAGGCGAGCCACGACGGCTTCATCCAGGTGCGCAACCGCAACGTCGTGGTCAACAGCGCCGGCATTCCGGTGGTGATGGGCCGCAACACCGAGTTGGTGCTGATCGACGGCGCCCAGCGCGAGCGTGCCAAGCATCGTGTACCATACGGCGCACGCCTGCTGGTCGACAGCGAGTCACCGGTAACCAAGGGCCAGAAGCTCGCCGAATGGGATCCCTACACCCTGCCGATCATCACCGAGAAGGCGGGCAAGGCGGTTTATGTCGATCTGGTCGAAGGCGTGTCGATGCGCGAGGTGATCGACGATTCGACCGGAATCTCGAATCGCGTCGTCGTCGACTGGAAGGGCCAGCCGCGCGGCGGCGATCTGCGTCCGCGCATCGCCATCCACGATGCCGAGGGCAACCCGATCATGCTGGCGAACGGCCAGGAGGCCCGCTACCTGCTGTCGCTCGATTCGGTTCTGTCGGTCGAGAACGGGCAGGAGGTCCACGCTGGCGACATCCTGGCGCGTATCCCGCGCGAGGGCGGCAAGAACCGCGACATCACCGGCGGTCTGCCGCGCGTCGCCGAGCTGTTCGAGGCGCGCAAGCCGAAGGATTTCGCGATCATCTGCGACATCGCCGGCCGCATCGAGTTCGGCAAGGACTACAAGAGCAAGCGCCGTATCCTGATCGTGCCGGAAGGCACCGGTCCGGACGGCAAGGAACTGGAGCCGGTCGAGTACCTGATCCCCAAGGGCAAGCGCATCGCCGTGCAGGAAGGCGACTACGTCGAGCGCGGCGATCTGCTGATCGACGGCAACCCGGTGCCGCACGACATCCTGCGCGTGCTCGGCATCGAGAAGCTGGCCGAGTACCTAGTCAACGAGATCCAGGAGGTCTATCGCCTGCAGGGCGTGAAGATCAACGACAAGCACATCGAGACGATCGCGCGTCAGATGCTGCAGAAGGTCGAGATCACCGACGCCGGCGATTCGACCTTCCTGATCGGCGAGCAGGTCGACAAGCAGGAGTACGAGCACGAGAACGCCAAGCTCCAGCTCGAGAAGCTGAAGCCCGCCAAGGCCGACCCGGTGCTGCTGGGAATCACCAAGGCGTCCTTGCAGACCAAGTCGTTCATCTCGGCGGCGTCGTTCCAGGAGACCACGCGCGTGCTCACCGAGGCGGCGGTGTCGGGCCGCGTCGACACGCTGCAGGGCCTCAAGGAGAACGTCATCGTCGGCCGACTGATCCCGGCCGGTACCGGCGGGGTGGTCAATCGCATGAAGGCCATTGCTGCTCAGCGCGACCGCGCCATCCTGGCCTCCGGCGGCGACACCGAAAGCCACGCGCTGCCGCCGATCCTCGAGGAGGAACAGGCGGCGGACTAGCCCTTCTTGCCTCCCCCGCCATCGGGGGAGGAAGCATTCCAGGCCGTCACCGCGAGGTGACGGCCTTCTTCTTTGCACACGGCCGGGCCTGCCAATCCTCGCGCGCGAGCAGCCAGACCATGTGCGTGGTCTCGCCGCCGACATGGCGGCCGATCACCAGGTCGACCAGCCGCGCTCCCTGCCGCTCCTTGATGCGGCGCGACGGATGGTTCTCCTGGGCGTTGGTCGACCACAGATGCGGCCAGTCGAGATCATGGAAGGCGTAGTCGGTGACGCGCTCCAGGGCCTCCATCATCAGGCCCTTGCCCTGGTACTCGGGGTCGATCCAGAAGCCGCACTGGCTGCAGCAGACACCGTCATCGGGCTTCAGCCCGATCAGGCCGACTGCTTCGAGCGGGCCGCGCCGGGGGACGATCGCCCAATGCGACCGGTCGCCTCGCGCCATGCTGCTGAGGCAGGCCGCGACGTAGCGCTGCGCGCCATCGGCCGGGTAGGGCCACGGAACCTTGGCATCGAGGTAGCGCACGATCTCCCAGTGCGGGAAACGACGCTGGATCGCCGGCACATCCTTCGGACTGAGCGGTCGCAACGTCAGGCGCTCGGTCTCGAGCACCGGTGTCGGCGGCATCTTCTGATGGGGGGGCATGTCTCGCTTCCATGTTCCGGAGGCGGGACCGTTGTGCGCGACCCCACACTCCCGGCGGGGTCAGGGCTCGTGTCGCTGCTAGGTCAGAAGTCGATCCCGCGCACGCCAAGCCCCGCCCCAAAGGTACCTTTGGTAGCCGAGACCCGACGCGGATCGATGCGCAACATGATTGCTCGATAACCTACACGCGGCGTGAAGTAAACAAGCCGTGACGGGGGCACCGGCATTCCGCTGAAGGCTGTGGCCTCCGCGCAACGCGACCGGGCGGCGACGTTCACTTGCCTTCCTCTCAGGACGAGGAAGGAACATGAGAGCGCGGGGCCCTTACGCTTTCGCCGCCCTCGATCGTGGCATTCTTGTGTTTTGCCCGACCGCAGCCCCAACATCTGGTTGATATAATCTTGCGCATGTGATGACGGCCGAGTCAGGAACGAGTCGTTCGAGGCAGGCGGAGAATAGCGAGTAAAATCAATGAGAAATGCGACGCGGCGTGCTTGACGCTGAGAAGCCGCGGCCATATAAGCGCGCCACCTCGCCGAGGGGCTGGTGGTAGGCCAAAAGCCTAAACGCAGCCTGACGTCGAGGACCGCTACAAGTGAGGCCGTTCGGCCGCAGAGTCTTTAGTTTGCGCGGGGCTGCGCCTTTGCCGCCATGCCCGCGCTTTCGCTTTGCACCGTTGCCTCGACTTTGGGTGGACCCGAGACGGCGATTAGGAAACCGGAAGTCGAATGCCGACCATTAACCAGTTGATCCGCAAGCAACGCCACGGCCTCACCGCGCGCAACAAGGTGCCGGCGCTGCAAGCGTGCCCGCAGAAGCGCGGCGTGTGCACGCGCGTCTACACGACGACGCCGAAGAAGCCGAACTCGGCGCTGCGCAAGGTCGCCAAGGTGCGCCTCACCAACGGCTACGAGGTGGTGAGCTACATCCCGGGCGAGGGTCACAATCTGCAGGAGCATTCGGTGGTCATGATCCGCGGCGGTCGCGTCAAGGACCTGCCCGGCGTGCGCTACCACATCATTCGCGGCACCCTGGACACCCAGGGCGTCAAGGACCGCAAGCAGCGCCGTTCGAAGTACGGCGCCAAGCGTCCCAAGTAAGGCGCGGAGAAGCACAAATGTCCCGTCGTCGCGCAGCCGAGAAACGCGAAGTCCTGCCGGACGCCAAGTTCGGCGATGTCGTTCTCTCGAAGTTCATGAACACGCTGATGGAGCGTGGCAAGAAGTCGGTCGCCGAGCGTGTCGTCTACGGCGCCCTCGACGAGATCGAGTCCAAGCTCAAGCAGGACCCGGTGCCGGCCTTCCACGAGGCGCTGGAGAACGTGAAGCCGGCCGTCGAGGTCCGCTCGCGCCGCGTCGGCGGCGCCACCTACCAGGTGCCCGTCGAGGTGCGCCCCGAGCGCCGCCAGGCCCTGGCCATCCGCTGGATCATCCAGGCGGCCCGCGATCGCTCGGGCCACAGCATGAAGGAGAAGCTCTCGGCCGAGCTGCTCGACGCCTTCAACCGGCGCGGCAATGCGGTCAAGAAGCGCGAGGACACCCACAAGATGGCCGACGCCAACAAGGCGTTCGCCCACTATCGCTGGTAACGCTCTCCAAGAAGCCCGTTCGAGAAAGCCCCCTCCATGGCTCGCACCACCCCCATCGCGCATTACCGCAACATCGGTATCATGGCGCATATCGACGCCGGCAAGACGACGACGACCGAGCGCATCCTCTACTACACCGGCAAGTCGCATAAGATCGGCGAAGTCCACGACGGCGCCGCGACCATGGACTGGATGGAGCAGGAACAGGAGCGCGGCATCACGATCACGTCGGCCGCCACGACCTGCTTCTGGAAGGCCGAGACGGGCCCCTTTGCCGGCGCCAGCTATCGCATCAACATCATCGACACGCCGGGCCACGTCGACTTCACCATCGAGGTCGAGCGCAGCCTGCGCGTCCTCGACGGCGCGGTCTGCGTGTTCGACAGCGTCGCCGGCGTCGAGCCGCAGTCGGAGACGGTGTGGCGCCAGGCCGACAAATACGGCGTGCCGCGCATCTGCTTCGTCAACAAGATGGACCGCACCGGCGCCAATTTTTGGCGCACCGTCGACATGATCAAGGATCGGCTGGGCAGCAATCCGCTGGTCACGCAGATCCCCATCGGCACCGAGTCGGATTACAAGGGCCTGATCGACCTGGTCGCCAACAAGGCGATCATCTGGCTGGAAGAGACTTTGGGCGCCAAGTTCGAGGTCGTCGAGATTCCGGCCGATCTCAAGGAGCAGGCTGCCGAATGGCGCCACAAGATGCTCGAGATGGCGGTCGAGCAGGACGATACGGCACTCGAGAAGTATCTCGGCGGCGAGGAGCCCGACTACGACACGCTGATCAAGTGCATCCGCAAAGGCACGATCTCCTACGCTTTCGTGCCGGTGCTGTGCGGCTCGGCCTTCAAGAACAAGGGCGTGCAGCCCATGCTCGACGCCGTCGTGAACTACCTGCCGGCTCCGACCGATGTGGCCGACGTCAAGGGCGTCAAGATGGGCAGCGACGAGGCGATCACGCTGCCGTCGAGTGACGACGCTCCGCTGTCGGCGCTCGCCTTCAAGATCATGACGGATCCGTTCGTCGGTTCGCTGACCTTCGCGCGCGTCTACTCGGGCGTCCTGGAGTCGGCCACCGGCGTGCTCAACAGCACCAAGGACCGCAAGGAGCGCATCGGCCGCATGCTGCTGATGCACGCCAACAATCGTGAGGACGTCAAGGAAGCGCGCGCCGGCGACATCATCGCCCTGGCCGGCCTCAAGAGCGTCACCACCGGCGACACGCTGTGCAGCCCCGATCATCCGGTGATCCTGGAAAGGATGGACTTTCCCGATCCGGTCATCGAGCTCGCCATCGAGCCCAAGTCGAAGGCCGACCAGGAGAAGATGGGGCAGGCGCTCGGCCGTCTCGTGCAGGAGGACCCGACCTTCCGCGTCTCGACCGACCAGGAGACGGGCCAGACCGTCATCAAGGGCATGGGCGAGCTCCATCTCGAGATCAAGGTCGACATCCTGCGCCGCACCTACAAGGTCGACGCCAATGTGGGCGCGCCGCAGGTCGCCTACCGCGAGACGCTGGGACGCCGCTCCGAGATCGACTACACCCACAAGAAGCAGAGTGGCGGCTCGGGCCAGTTCGCCCGCATCAAGCTGATATTCGAACCGGGCGAGCCGGGCTCGGGCTACAGCTTCGAAAGCAAGATCGTCGGCGGCTCGGTGCCGAAGGAATACATCCCCGGCGTCGAGAAGGGCCTCGAAGCCTCGCGCGAGACCGGCGTGCTGGCGCAGTTCCCGGTGATCGACTTCAAGGTCACCCTGGTCGACGGCGCCTATCACGACGTCGATTCGAGCGTGCTGGCGTTCGAGATCGCCGCCCGCGCGGCGTTCCGCGAGGGCCTCGCCAAGGCGCAGTGCAAGCTGCTCGAGCCGATCATGAAGGTCGAGGTGGTGACGCCGGAAGACTACATGGGCGACTGCATCGGCGACCTCAACAGCCGCCGCGGGCAGATCCAGGGCATGGAGGCGCGCGGCAACGCGCAGGTCATCAATGCCATGGTGCCGCTCGCCAACATGTTCGGCTACGTGAACACGCTGAGGTCGATGACCCAGGGCCGCGCGGCCTACACCATGACCTTCGATCACTACGCGCCTGTGCCGCAGGCGGTGGCGGACGAAGTTGTCGCCAAGCTGGCGGGCTGACGCACCGCCGATCGAACCAGGACCTACTGATTAGGGATCAAGACAATGGGCAAGGCGAAATTCGAGCGGAACAAGCCGCACTGCAACATCGGCACGATCGGCCACGTCGACCATGGGAAGACGTCGTTGACGGCGGCGATCACGAAGATCCTGGCGAAGACTGGCGGGGCGACGTACACGGCGTACGACCAGATCGACAAGGCGCCGGAGGAGCGGGAGCGGGGCATCACGATCTCGACGGCGCACGTGGAGTACGAGACGCAGAATCGGCACTATGCGCACGTCGACTGCCCTGGCCACGCCGACTACGTGAAGAACATGATCACGGGTGCGGCGCAGATGGACGGGGCGATCCTGGTGGTGAGCGCGGCCGACGGTCCGATGCCGCAGACTCGGGAGCACATCCTGCTGGCGCGCCAGGTCGGCGTTCCGGCGCTGGTCGTGTTCATGAACAAGACGGACATGGTGGACGATCCGGAGCTGCTGGACCTTGTCGAGCTGGAGGTTCGCGAGCTGCTGAAGAGCTACCAGTTCCCGGGCGACGACATCCCGGTGATCCGCGGGTCGGCGCTGTGCGCGCTGGAGGACAAGCAGCCTGAGATCGGCGAGCAGGCGGTGCTGGCGCTGATGGCGGAGGTCGACCGCTACATCCCGCAGCCGACGCGGGACAAGGACAAGCCGTTCCTGATGCCGATCGAGGACGTGTTCTCGATCTCGGGCCGCGGCACGGTGGTGACGGGCCGGGTGGAGCGCGGTGTCGTGAAGGTCGGCGAGGAGATCGAGATCGTCGGGCTGAAGGCGACGGCGAAGACGGTCGTGACGGGTGTGGAGATGTTCCGCAAGCTGCTGGATCAGGGCGAGGCGGGCGACAACATCGGCGCGCTGCTGCGCGGCGTGGGCCGCGAGGACGTGGAGCGCGGCCAGGTGCTGGCCAAGCCGGGGTCGATCACGCCGCATACCAACTTCGAGGCCGAGGCGTACATCCTGACCAAGGAGGAGGGTGGTCGTCACACGCCGTTCTTCACCAACTATCGTCCGCAGTTCTACTTCCGGACGACGGACGTGACCGGTGTGGTGACGCTGCCGGAAGGGACGGAGATGGTGATGCCGGGCGACAATGCACGGATGGTGGTCGAGCTGATCCAGCCGATCGCGATGGACGAGGGCCTGCGCTTCGCGATCCGCGAGGGCGGCCGCACGGTCGGCGCCGGCGTCGTCACCAAAATCGTAAAGTAATCGAGCGAACGGCGCGGGCACCAGACCATGGACAACACCAATATCCGGATCCGGCTGAAGGCGTTCGATCATCGCGTGCTCGATTCGTCGACCAGCGAGATCGTCAGCACGGCCAAGCGTACCGGCGCCCAGGTGCGCGGTCCGATCCCGCTGCCGACCGAGATCGAGAAGTTCACGGTCAACCGCTCGCCGCACATCGACAAGAAGTCGCGCGAGCAGTTCGAGATCCGCACCCACAAGCGGGTGCTCGACATCGTCGACCCGACACCGCAGACCGTGGACGCGCTGATGAAGCTCGACCTCGCCTCGGGCGTCGACGTCGAAATCAAGCTCGGCGCCTGATCGGTCGACGAGCGGAAAGAACAAGGGAAGAAGGAACACGACCATGCGTTGCGGTCTCGTCGCCCAGAAGGTCGGCATGACCCGCGTCTTCAACGACGCGGGAGAGCACGTGCCCGTCACCGTTCTGAAGGTGGACAATCTGCAGGTGGTTGCGGTGCGTTCCGAAGAGAAGGATCGCTACACCGCCGTTCAGCTCGGCTACGGCAAGGCCAAGGTGAAGAACGTCACCCAGCCGATGCGCGGCCACTTCGCCAAGGCCAAGGTCGAGCCCAAGAAGAAGCTCGTCGAGTTCCGGGTCGCCAAGGACGCGGTGCTCGAGGTCGGCGCCGAGCTGGTGCCGAGCCACTTCAACGTCGGCCAGTTCGTCGACGTCGTCGGCACCACGATAGGCCGCGGCTTCACGGGCTCGATGGTGCGCTGGAACTTCCACGGCCTTGAAGCCAGCCACGGCGTGTCGGTGTCGCATCGCAGCCATGGCTCGACCGGCAATCGCCAGGATCCCGGCCGCACGTTCCCCGGCAAGAAGATGGCCGGCCATTACGGCCACGAGCGGGTGACGACGCAGAACCTCAAGGTGGTTGCGGCCGACGACGAGAACGGCCTGCTTCTGGTGTCGGGCGCGGTGCCCGGCCCGCGCGGCGGCTACGTCATCGTCAAGGATGCCTCCAAGCGCGCCCGGCCGAAGGATGTGCCGTACCCGGCTGGCCTGCGTAAGGCCGCTGAAGCGGCTGCCCCGGCGGATGCCGGTCCAGCAGCCTGAGCGAGCACGTAGCGCGGGGATAGACAGATGAAGATCGCGGTCAAGACCATCGAGGGCGGCAGCGCCGGCGAGATCGATCTCGCCGACGCCGTGTTCGCCGTACCCGTCCGCAAGGACATCCTGCAGCGCTGCGTGGTGTGGCAGCTCTCGCGCCGCCAGCAGGGCACGCACAAGACCAAGGGGCGCGCCGAGGTGACGGCGACGGCCAAGAAGATGTACGCTCAGAAAGGCACCGGCCGGGCCCGTCACGGCAACGAGGCGGCGCCACAGTTCCGCGGCGGCGGCAAGGCGTTCGGCCCGGTCGTGCGCAGCCACGCGTCCGACCTGCCGAAGAAGGTGCGCAAGCTCGCGCTGCGCACGGCGCTCTCGGCCAAGGCGGCCGAGGGCAAGCTGGTCGTGGTCGAGGCGGCGGCGCTCAGCGAGCCCAAGACGTCGAACCTGGTCGCCCATTTCGGCACCCTCGGCATCGCCAATGCGCTGGTCATCGCCGGCGCCGAGGTCGACGCCAACTTCGCCCGCGCCGCTGCCAACATCGCCCATGTCGACGTGCTGCCGCAGCAGGGCGCCAACGTCTACGACATCCTGCGTCGCGACACGCTCGTGCTGACGAAGGACGCGGTCAAGCATCTCGAGGAGCGCCTGCAATGACCGCCAAGCCTGCCGTCGTGTCGCGCGCGCGCATGTACGAAGTGATCCGCTCGCCGCTGATCACCGAGAAGACCACCAACGGCTCGGAGCATGGCCAGGTGACGTTTCGCGTCGCCCGTGACGCCACCAAGCCCGAGATCAAGCAGGCTGTCGAAGGTCTGTTCAAGGTCAAGGTCAAGGCGGTCAACACGGTCACCGTGAAGGGCAAGAGCAAGGTTTTCCGCGGCCGTCCGGGTGTGCGGAGCGACTGGAAGAAGGCGATCGTCTCGCTGGTCGATGGTCACAAGATCGACGTGACCACGGGCCTGTAGGACGGGGGAAAGAGATATGGCTCTCAAGAGTTACAAACCGATCACGCCGTCGCTGCGACAGCTCGTCATCGTCGATCGCGAAGGCCTGTGGAAGGGCAAGCCGGTCAAGGCGCTGACCCGCGGCAAGAAGAACACCGGCGGGCGCAACAACCACGGCCACATCACCAGCCATCACATGGGCGGTGGTCACAAGCGCCGGCTGCGCACGATCGATTTCAAGCGCCGCAAGTTCGACGTCGCGGCGACCGTCGAGCGGCTGGAGTACGACCCCAACCGGTCGGCCTTCATCGCCCTCATCAAGTATGCCGACGGCGAGCTGGCCTACATCCTGGCGCCGCAGCGCGTGAAGGCGGGCGACGAGGTGGTGGCCGGCGAGCGCGTCGACATCAAGCCGGGCAACGCCATGCCGCTCGGCAACATGCCGGTCGGCACGATCGTGCACAATGTCGAGCTGAAGAAGGGCGCCGGCGGCAAGCTCGCGCGCTCGGCCGGCAACTACGCCCAGCTCGTCGGCAAGGACGCGGGCTATGCCCAGATCAAGCTGAGCTCCGGCGAGCTGCGCCTGGTGTCGGGCGAATGCCTGGCGACCGTCGGCGCGGTGTCGAACCCGGACAACCAGAACACCGTGATCGGCAAGGCGGGTCGCCAGCGCTGGCTCGGCCGCCGCCCGGTCGTTCGCGGCGTCGCCATGAACCCGGTCGATCACCCGCACGGCGGCGGCGAAGGCCGCACCTCCGGCGGTCGCCATCCGGTCACCCCGTGGGGCAAGCCGACCAAGGGCAAGAAGACCCGCAAGAACAAGGCGACCGACAAGTACATCATCCGCCGTCGTCACGCGACGCGCTGACGGATTGAGGAGACAAGACAGTGGCACGTTCCGTTTGGAAGGGTCCCTTCGTCGAGGGCAGCCTGATCAAGAAGGCGGAGAAAGGGCGTCAGTCGATGCGCAGCGAGGTCATCAAGACCTGGTCGCGCCGGTCGACGATCCTGCCGCAGTTCGTCGGGCTCACGTTCGGCGTCTACAACGGCAAGAAGTTCATCCCGGTGAACGTCACCGAGGAAATGGTCGGTCACAAGCTCGGCGAGTTCTCGCCGACCCGCACCTTTCACTCGCACGCGGGTGACAAGAAGGTGTCGAAGGAGTAACGCGCGATGAGCAAGCAACCTGCTCCCCGCCGCGAGGCGGACAACGAGGCCAAGGCCGTGCTGCGCACCATCCGCGTCAGCCCGCGCAAGCTCGACCTCGTCGCCGCCACCATCCGCGGCAAGAAGGCGGCGTCGGCCGTCAACGAGCTCACCTTCTCGAAGAAGCGCATCGCCCAGGACGTCAAGAAGGCGCTGAACTCGGCCATCGCCAACGCCGAGAACAACCACAATCTCGACGTCGACCGCCTGATCGTCGCCGAGGCGTCGGTCGGCAAGGGCCTGGTCATGAAGCGCTTCCAGACCCGTGGTCGCGGCCGTGCGGCGGGCATCGTCAAGCCGTTCAGCCATCTCACGATCGTGGTGC
The DNA here is from genome assembly GCA_046349295.1 of Reyranellaceae bacterium. Classification (GTDB taxonomy): domain Bacteria; phylum Pseudomonadota; class Alphaproteobacteria; order Reyranellales; family Reyranellaceae; genus Reyranella. Next base: position 223,528 of record JAXMCP010000015.1, on the reverse strand, counting down.
GCGAGCGCGCCGAGGCGGAGGACAAGTAATGGGTCAGAAGGTCAATCCCATCGGCCTGCGGCTCGGCATCAACCGGACGTGGGACTCGCGGTGGTACGCCGAGGGCGGCGAATACTCCAAGATGCTCCATGAGGACATCCACATCCGCAAGATGCTGCGCGAGCGGCTGGCCCAGGCCGGCGTGGCGAAGATCGTCATCGAGCGTCCGGCCAAGCGCGCCCGCGTGACCATCCACACCGCCCGCCCGGGCGTGGTGATCGGCAAGAAGGGCGCCGACATCGAGAAGCTGCGCTCCGACCTCGCCAAGATGACCAAGGGCGAGGTGGCGCTGAACATCGTCGAGATCCGCAAGCCCGAGATCGATGCCACGCTGATTGCCGAGAACATCGCCCAGCAGCTCGAGCGCCGCGTCGCCTTCCGGCGCGCCATGAAGCGCGCCGTTCAGTCGGCGATGCGGCTCGGCGCGCAGGGCATCCGCATCAACTGCTCGGGCCGCCTGGGCGGCGCCGAGATCGCCCGTATGGAATGGTACCGCGAGGGTCGCGTGCCGCTGCACACGCTGCGTGCCGACATCGACTACGGCACCGCCACCGCCTTCACCACCTTCGGCACCTGCGGCGTCAAGGTCTGGGTGTTCAAGGGTGAGATCATGGCGCACGACCCGATGGCGCACGACAAGCGCGCCGAGGAAGCGGCGCCGCAGCGCACGCCGTCGCGCGTCGAGCGCGAGCAGAGGGACGCGTAATTCGCCATGCTGCAACCGAAACGCACCAAATACCGCAAGGCCTTCAAGGGCCGCATCCATGGCGCCGCCAAGGGTGGCTCCAACCTCGACTTCGGATCGTTCGGTCTGAAGGCGATGGAGCCCGACCGCCTGACCGCGCGCCAGATCGAGGCCGCCCGCCGCGCCATCACGCGTCACATGAAGCGTGCCGGCCGCGTCTGGATCCGCGTGTTCCCGGACGTGCCGATCTCCAAGAAGCCGGCCGAGGTCCGCATGGGCTCGGGCAAGGGCGCCCCGGAATTCTGGGCCGCCCGCGTGAAGCCCGGGCGTGTCCTGTTCGAGCTCGACGGCGTGCCGGTGACGGTGGCGCGCGAGGCGCTCGAGCTCGCCGCCGCCAAGCTGCCGATCAAGACGCGCTTCATCGCGCGCGTCGGCGCCTAGGGGAAAGGAGAGAGCCATGAAGGCCAGCGATCTGCGTCCCCGCACCGACGACCAGCTCAAGGAAGAGCTGGGCAACCTGCGCAAGGAAGCATTCAACCTGCGATTCCAGAAGGCCAGCGGCCAATTGCAGAAGACCGCCCGCGCGCGCCAGGTCCGGCGCGACATCGCCCGCATCAAGACGGTGCTGGGCGAGAAGGCCGCGGGTTAAGGAGCCGTAAATGCCGAAGCGAATTCTCGAAGGCGTCATCGTCAGCGACAAGATGGAGAAGACCATCGTCGTCAAGGTCGAGCGCCGCGTCCAGCATCCGATCTACAAGAAGTTCATCCGTAGGTCGAAGAAGTACCATGCGCACGACGAGACCAACGCCTTCAAGGGCAAGGTCGGCCAGAACGTGCGCATCCGCGAGTGCCGCCCGCTGTCCCGTACCAAGAACTGGGAAGTTCTGGTCGAAGGCACGCAGGCCTAGCGCGACGGAGCGACAATCATGATCCAGATGCGAACCAACCTCGAGGTCGCCGACAATTCGGGCGCCCGTCGGGTCCAGTGCATCAAGGTGCTGGGCGGCTCACGCCGCAAGTACGCCAGCGTCGGCGATGTCATCGTCGTCTCCATCAAGGAGGCGATCCCGCGCGGCCGCGTGAAGAAGGGCGAGGTCCATCGCGCCGTCGTCGTGCGCACCTCGTTCCCGCTGCGCCGCGTCGACGGCAGCGCGATCCGCTTCGACCGCAACGCCGCGGTCCTGATCAGCAAGCAGGACGAGCCGATCGGCACGCGTATCTTCGGACCGGTGACGCGCGAGCTGCGCGCCAAGAAGTTCATGAAGATCATCTCGCTCGCGCCGGAAGTCCTCTAGGAGCCGCCATGACCGTCAAGCTCAAGATCAGGAAGGGCGACCGGGTGAAGGTCATCGCCGGCCGCAGCAAGGGCAAGGTGGGCGACGTGCTGCGCGTGCTGCCGACCGAGCAGCGCGTGGTCGTCTCCGGCGTGAACGTCATCAAGCGCCACACCAAGCCGAGCCGGACCGACGCCGGCGGCATCATCGAGCGCGAGGCCGCGATCCACGTGTCGAACGTGGCCCTGCTGGATCCCAAATCGGACAAGCCGACGAAGATCGGCTTCAAGTTCCTCGAAGACGGTCGGAAGGTGCGCTTTGCCCGCGCCTCCGGCGAAACAATCGACCGCTAGGAGAACGGGCCATGCCCGCGCGACTGCAAGAACGCTACATCAACACCATCCGCGAAGCGCTGACCAAGGAGTTCTCCTACGGGAACGCCTTCCAGGTGCCGAAGCTCGACAAGGTCGTCATCAACATGGGCGTCGGCGAGGCGGTCAACGACCGCAAGGCCGTCGACGGTGCGGTTGCCGACCTGACGGCGATCACCGGCCAGAAGCCGGTGATCACCAAGTCGCGCAAGTCGATCGCCACCTTCAAGCTGCGCGAGGGCATGGCGATCGGCGCCAAGGTCACCCTGCGCCGCGATCGCATGTACGAGTTCGTCGATCGTCTGGTGAACATCGCCCTGCCGCGCGTCCGCGATTTCCGCGGCCTGAACGGCAAGTCGTTCGACGGCAATGGCAACTACGCCATGGGGTTGAAGGAGCAGATCGTGTTCCCCGAGATCGACTACGACAAGGTCGACATGGTGCGCGGCATGGACATCATCATCTGCACGACGGCGAAGAGCGACGCGGAAGCGAAAGCGCTTCTCCGCGGCTTCGACTTCCCGTTCGTGAACTGAGGCCGGAGAACAAAATGGCCAAGACGAGTTCCGTCGAAAAGAACAACCGGCGCGCCAAGATGGCGAAGCAGTTCGCCGCCAAGCGCGCCGAGCTGAAGGCGATGGCGGTGGACAACACGCTGTCGCCGGAGGAGCGGTTCGGCGCGCGGCTCAAGCTCGCCGAGCTGCCGCGCAACTCCTCGCCGACGCGCATTCGCAATCGATGCGAGATCACGGGCCGTCCGCGGGCCGTCTATCGCAAGTTCAAGCTGTCGCGCCTGGCGCTGCGTCAGCTCGCGTCGCTGGGCGCTTTGCCCGGCGTCGTGAAGTCGAGCTGGTAACGGGGGACCGTAGATCATGGCGATGACAGATCCCGTCGGCGATTTGCTGACGCGCATCCGCAACGGCCAGTCGGCGCGCCTCGACAGCGTGACGGTGCCGGCCTCGCGGCTGCGGTCGAACGTTCTCGATGTGCTCCAGCGCGAGGGCTATATCCGCGGCTGGTTCGAGGAAGAGCTGCGGCCGGGCATCAAGGAGCTCCGCGTCGAGCTGAAGTACGACAATGGGCGCCCGGTGATTCGCGAGATCAAGCGCGTGTCGACCCCGGGCCGCCGCGTCTACTCGAAGATCCGCGAGCTGCCGCGGCACTTCAACGGGCTCGGCATCTCGATCCTGTCGACCCCGCGCGGTGTCATGTCCGACGCCGAGGCGCGTGCCGCCAATGTCGGCGGCGAAGTCATCTGCAAGGTGTTCTGACCATGTCACGCGTTGGCAAGCATCCGGTTGTCATTCCGGCCGGCGTCACCGTCGACCTCAAGGGCCAGCATCTGAAGGCCAAGGGAAAGCGCGGTGAGCTGGAGTTCACGGTGCACGACGACGTCACGGTCGCGCGCGACGGCGACAAACTCGTCTTCAAGCCGCGCACCGACACAAGGCGCGCGCGCACCCAGTGGGGCACCGCGCGCAACCTGGCCAGCAACCTGGTCAAGGGCGTGTCGGACGGCTTCACCATCAATCTCGAGATCAGCGGCGTCGGCTATCGCGCCCAGGCCGACGCCAAGATGCTGAAGCTGCAGCTCGGCTACAGTCACGACGTCGAGGTCGCCATTCCTGCCGGTATCCAGATCAAGGCGCTGAGGCCGACCGAGGTCGAGATCACCGGGTCGGATCGTCAGAAGGTCGGTCAGCTCGCGGCGGAGATCCGCAGCCTGCGTCCGCCCGAGCCCTACAAGGGCAAGGGCATCAAGTACTCGACCGAGACGATCCGGCGCAAGGAAGGCAAGAAGAAGTAAGGCGAGAACACCATGTCCGACCGCAACGCCCTTTTCGCCCGCCGTCAGCGGCGCACGCGCCACGCGCTGCGCCAGGCCGCCGGCGGCCGCCCGCGCCTCAGCGTGTTCCGCTCAGGCAAGCACATCTACGCCCAGGTCATCGACGACCGGAAGGGGGCGACGCTGGCCTCCGCCTCGTCGCTCGACGAGGGCGTCAAGGGCCGGATCAAGACCGGCGCCGACAAGAATGCGGCGGCCGAGGTCGGCAAGCTGATCGCCGAGCGCGCTATCGCCGCCGGCGTCAAGGAAGTGATCTTCGACCGCGGCGGCTACATGTTCCACGGCCGCGTCGCGGCGCTCGCCAATGCCGCCCGTGAGGGCGGCCTGTCGTTCTGAGGAGTTAGCACATGGCTCGTTCACCCGGTGGTTCCGGCCGTGGCCCGCGCGATCGTGATCGTGGCCGCGATCGCGACCGCGACGAAGAGAATGAACTGAAGGACAAGCTGGTCACGATCAATCGCGTGGCCAAGGTCGTGAAGGGCGGCCGGCGGTTCGCCTTCGCGGCGATCGTCGTGATCGGCGACCAGCGCGGCCGGGTCGGCCACGGCGCCGGCAAGGCGCGCGAGGTGCCCGAGGCGATCCGCAAGGCGACCGAGGCGGCCAAGCGCGGCCTGATCCGGGTGCCGCTGCGCGATGGCCGCACGCTGCATCACGACGTCAAGGGGCGCTTCGGCGCCGGCAAGGTGACGTTGCGCGCGGCTCCGGCGGGCACCGGCATCATCGCCGGCGGCCCGATGCGCGCCGTGTTCGAGACGCTGGGCGTCAAGGACATCGTCGCCAAGTCGGTCGGCACGTCCAATCCGCACAACATGATCAAGGCGACGTTCGCCGCCCTGCAGCTCCTCAACTCGCCGCGCATGGTCGCCACGCGCCGCGGCAAGAAGGTGGGTGACCTGCTCGGCCGGCGCGACGACACCGTGGTCGAGGCAGCCGCCTGAGGGCGGATCTAAGGATCAGGGACCATGGCCAGCGACAAGAAGATCAAGATCACCCAGACCGGCAGCCCGATCGGCCGCACGGACGATCAGCGCGCGACGCTGGTCGGCCTCGGTCTGAACAAGCGCCATCGCAGCCGCGAGCTCGTCGATACGCCCGAGGTGCGCGGCATGATCAACAAGGTGCGCCACCTGGTGCGCATCGACGAAGAGGCGAAGTGAGCGGCTTCGCGCCGGCTCGCGCTCAGGGGACAGGACGATGAGACTGAACGAGATCGCCGACAATCCGGGCGCCCGCAAGCGGCGCATGCGCGTCGGCCGCGGCATCGGCTCGGGCAAGGGCAAGACCTCGGGGCGCGGCGTGAAGGGCCAGAAGTCGCGGACCGGCGTCGCCATCAAGGGCTTCGAAGGCGGCCAGATGCCGCTCTACCGCCGCATTCCCAAGCGCGGCTTCCGGCCGCCGCACCAGAAGCAGTGGCAGGTCGTCAATCTCGACGCCCTGCAGAAGGCGATCGATGGCGGCCGGCTCGATGCCGGCAAGCCGATCGACGCGGCCGCCATGCAGGCCGCCGGCCTGTTCAAGAATGCGTTGGACGGCGTGCGGCTCCTTGGCAAGGGCGAGATCAAGACCAAGATCGAAGTGAAGGTCGCGGGCGCCTCGGCGTCGGCGATCGCCGCGGTCGAGAAGGCCGGCGGCACGGTCGAGCTGCCGCCCAAGCCCGTAGCCGAGGCGGCCTGAACCCGACGGCGAAGGAGGGGCCCCTGGCCCCGATGGTGTCGCTGTCGTCCACGCGAGAGGGTCCATGGCATCCGCCGCCGAACAACTTGCATCCAACCTGAACTGGGGCTCGATCGGCAAGGCAACCGAGCTGAAGAAGCGCCTGTGGTTCACGGTGGCCGCCCTGGTCGTGTTCCGAGTCGGCGCCTACATCCCGGTGCCTGGCGTCGACCCGCACGCGTTGGCTGAAATCTTCGCCCAGAACGCCGGCGGCATCGCCGGCCTGCTGGACGTGTTCTCCGGTGGCTCGATCGGCCGCATGTCGGTGCTCGCGCTCAGCATCATGCCGTACATCTCGGCCTCCATCATCATGCAGATCCTGACGACGGTGGTGCCGTCGCTCGAGGCGCTGAAGAAGGAGGGCGAGGCCGGCCGCAAGAAGATCAACCAGTATACGCGCTACGGCACGGTGATCCTGGCGGCTTTCCAGGCCTACGGCATCGCGGTCGGGCTGGAGAGCCAGACTGCCGCGGCCGGGCCGGTGGTGCTCGATCCCGGCTTGTTCTTCCGCTTCGTGACCGTGGTGACGCTGGTCGGCGGCACCCTGTTCCTGATGTGGCTCGGTGAGCAGATTACCGCCCGAGGCGTCGGCAATGGGGTCTCCCTGATCATCTTCGCCGGCATTGTGGCGGCGCTTCCCAACGCCTTGATCCAGACCCTGGAACTCGGGCGCACTGGCGCCCTTTCGGCCCTGTTCATCATTGCGCTGGCGATCGGCATCATCGGCGTGGTGGCCGTGGTTGTGTTTGTCGAGACGGCGCAGCGGCGCATCGTGGTGCAGTATCCCAAGCGCCAGGTCGGTAACAAGATGTATGGCGGCGAGGCCTCGCACCTGCCGCTCAAGATCAATACCTCCGGCGTCATTCCGCCGATCTTTGCCTCCTCGCTCCTTCTTTTCCCCGCCACCATCGCCTCTTTCCAGGGCAATGCCGGCGAGCCGGGCTGGGTGCAATGGATCTCGGCCTGGCTGGGCCACGGCCAGCCGCTTTACCTGCTGGCCTATGTCGGGCTGATCGTCTTTTTCTGCTTCTTCTATACGACCGTGGTCTTCAACCCGACCGACACGGCCGACAATCTGAAGAAGAACGGCGGCTTCGTGCCCGGCATCCGGCCGGGCAAGAACACGGCGGAATACCTCGAATACATCCTGAACCGCCTGACCGTGATCGGTGCGCTCTACCTGTCGGCGGTCTGCATCCTGCCCGAGCTGCTGATCGCCCGCGGCGGCGTGCCGTTCTATTTCGGCGGCACCAGCCTGCTGATCGTGGTTTCGGTGACCCTCGATACCGTGACCCAGATCCAGGCTCACCTGCTCGCCCACCAGTACGAGGGCCTCATCAAGAAGGCCCGGTTGAGGGGACGCCGATGAACATCATCCTTCTCGGGCCGCCGGGGGCCGGCAAAGGCACCCAGGCCCAGCGCCTGCAGAGCGACCTCGGCATGATCCAGCTCTCGACGGGCGACATGCTGCGCGCCGCCGTGGCGTCGGGCAGCGAGCTGGGCAAGAAGGCCAAGGGCATCATGGAGAAGGGCGAGCTGGTGCCCGACGAGCTGATGGTCGGCCTGATCAAGGACCGCATCGCGCAGCCAGATGCCGCCAAGGGCTTCATCCTGGACGGCTTCCCGCGCACCGAGGCCCAGGCCAGGGCGCTCGACGAGATGCTGGCCAACTCGGCCAAGAAGCTCGATCGCGTGGTCGAGATGGAGGTCGACGAGAAAGCGCTGACCGAGCGCATCGTCGGTCGTTTCACCTGCGCCAAATGCGGGACCGGCTATCACGACAAGTTCAAGCGTCCCAAGGTCGACGGGGTATGCGACGTCTGCGGCAGCCACGAGTTCGTGCGCCGCAAGGACGACAATGCCGAGACCATGAAGACGCGGATGGTGGCCTACCGTGCCCAGACCGAGCCCCTGCTGCCCTACTACGCGCGGCGGGGGGTGCTCCGGAAGGTCGACGGGATGGCCGCCATGGACGAGGTTTACCGTCAAATCACTGGGGTTTTAACAGGGGCTTGACAAGTCGAAGTTCCGTTGACTCGGGGGCGCTTCTACCTATAATCGCGCGCTTTTCCGGGACCAGCGAACAAGTTGCGGGCGCGCACTGGCGCGCCATAAGTCTTTGAAGGAGTTGGAACATTGGCTCGTATTGCCGGCGTGAACATTCCGACCGCCAAGCGTGTCGTGGTCGGGTTGCAGTATATCCACGGGATTGGCCAGGCGAAGGCCAAGGAAATCCTGGGGAAAGTGGGGATCGACGAGTCGCGGCGCGTCAACACGCTGACCGATGACGAGGTGATCCGCATCCGCGAGACCATCGACCGCGACTACTCGGTCGAGGGTGACCTGCGGCGCGAAGTCGCGATGAACATCAAGCGACTGATGGACCTCGCCTGCTACCGCGGCCTCCGGCATCGCCGGGGCCTGCCGGTCCGCGGCCAGCGCACGCACACCAATGCGCGCACCCGCAAGGGTCCGGCCAAGCCGATCGCCGGCAAGAAGAAAGTCACGAAGTAAGCCCGAGGGAAATCTCACTATGGCAAAGCCAGCCGCCGCCGCGAGCGGCGCCGCATCAGGCGCTCGTCCGCGCCGCAAGGAACGCAAGAACATCATCGCCGGCGTGGCGCATGTGAACGCATCGTTCAACAACACGATCGTCACCATCACCGACGCCCAGGGCAACACCATCTCGTGGTCGTCGTCCGGCCAGCAGGGCTTCAAGGGCTCGCGCAAGTCGACGCCGTTCGCCGCCCAGATGGCGGCCGAGAATGCCGGTCGCAAGGCCATGGAGCACGGCATGCGCACCCTCGAGATCGAGGTGCGCGGACCGGGCTCCGGCCGCGAATCGGCACTGCGCGCCCTGCAGGCGGTCGGCCTCGCCGTCACCGCCATCCGCGACGTCACGCCGATCCCGCATAACGGCTGCCGTCCGCCCAAGCGTCGTCGCGTCTGATTTTCAGCGGGGCGACGCCGGGTACGCGTCGCCCGCTTCATTCGATGTACTCACGGGTCCCCGTCGTGCCGTGGCGCGGGATTCCCTGAACCAACCGGTCTAGAGAGGTAGCCCACGTGCTTCAGAAGAACTGGCAGGACCTGATCAAGCCGGAGAAGCTTGTCACCGAAGCCGGCGTCGATTCCGGTCGCACCGCGACCATCGTCGCCGAGCCGCTCGAGCGCGGCTTCGGTCTCACGCTCGGCAATGCGCTGCGCCGCGTCCTGCTGTCGTCGCTCCAGGGTGCCGCCGTGACGTCGATCAAGATCGACAACGTTCTGCACGAATTCTCGTCGATCCCCGGCGTCCGCGAGGACGTGGTCGACATCGTCCTCAACATCAAGGCGATGGCCGTCAAGATGCAGGGCGATCGCGAGCAGCGTCTCTACCTGCGTGCTGTCGGCCCGGGCGAGGTCACCGCCGGCATGATCGAGCTGCCGGGCGACGTCCAGATCATGGACGCGAAGCATCTGATCTGCACGCTCGACGACGGTGCCTCGATCTCGATGGAGCTGATGGTCGCCACCGGCAAGGGCTACGTGCCGGCCTCGGCCAACCGCGCCGAGGACGCGCCGATCGGCCTGATTCCGGTCGATTCGGTGTTCAGCCCGGTCAAGCGCGTCTCGTACAAGATCGAGAACAGCCGCGTCGGCCAGGTCACCGACTACGACAAGCTGTCGATGACGGTCGAGACCAACGGCACGACCCGTCCGGACGATGCCGTGGCGCTCGCCGCCCGCATCCTGCAGGATCAGCTCCAGCTCTTCATCAACTTCGAGGAGCCGCGCGAGGTCCGCAAGGAAGAGCAGCAGGACGACTTCCCGTTCAACCGCAACCTCCTGCGCAAGGTCGACGAGCTCGAGCTCTCGGTGCGTTCGGCCAACTGCCTGAAGAACGACAACATCATCTACATCGGCGATCTGGTGCAGAAGACCGAGGCGGAGATGCTGCGCACGCCGAACTTCGGCCGCAAGTCGCTGAACGAGATCAAGGAAGTGCTGGCCGGCATGGGCCTCCACCTGGGCATGGAAATCCCGGGCTGGCCGCCGGACAACATCGAGGAAATGGCCAAGCGGCTGGAAGAGCCCTACTAGGCCGGCAAGGGGATATAGGTCATGCGTCACGGTAATCGCGGTCGGAAGTTCCACCGCACGGCGGAGCATCGCAAGGCGATGTTCTCCAATCTGGCCGGTGCTCTCATCAAGCACGAGCAGATCACGACCACGCTGCACAAGGCGAAGGATCTGCGTCCGATCGTCGAGAAGCTGGTCACCTTGGGCAAGCGCGGCGGCCTGCATGCGCGCCGCCAGGCGATCGGCTTCCTGCGCGACCCGTATGTCGCCGACAAGCTGTTCACCACCCTGGGCCCGCGCTACGCCCAGCGCCACGGTGGTTACCTGCGCGTCCTCAAGGCCGGCTTCCGTTACGGCGACGCCGCGCCGATGGCGGTTATCGAGTTCGTCGAGCGCGACACCGAAGCCAAGGGCCAGGATTCGGGCCCCTCGGCCGAGCAGGCCGAGCAGCAGCAGGCGGCCTAGCGCTACCCGCGCCTCATCAATACGAAACGCCCGGTCCTTGGACCGGGCGTTTTTGCTTGGCCTCTTCAGGACCGCGAGCGCCGCCGACGTGCTCCTTGATGAACAAGAGGCGGCGCTGGCAGATTTTCGCGCGGCGCTCGAACTGGCCCCACCGGAGGCGGCCAGGCACTGCACAACCTCTGATCTTCCTTGGCGTGGTGCCCATCATCGGCCTCGTAGTCGTCGCCGGGAGCGCGCCACTCTGTGGCGCTCATGGGCGTGATCGACCAGGAGGAGCGCCGCGGAGCGGCGCGCCCCCGGGCCACGAGACTATGACCCTCGTGCCTGGGTATTCGCTTCAGGGTGATCCGACGATGATGACCCCGCGCGGAGCGAAGGACAGGGCCACCTTTTCGCCCGCCGCCAGCGGTCGCTCGACTCGCGGACAGGTGACGAAGAGCTGACCTGCCGCGGTGTCGATCGAATACTCCATGTGCGTCCCGAGATAGCTTGCCTTGGCGATCGAGCCGCCGATCGAGCCGGCGGTACCCGGAGAGCGCTCGACCGTGATGGCTTCCGGGCGGATTGCAACGACGACGTCGCCGTCGGCGGCGTCGGCATCGGCGATGTCGATCTCGCCGTCGCCGAGCTGCAGTCGAACCTTCTTGGCATCCAGGCGGCGCGCCCGGCCGCGAGCCGGCGTCGATTCGCCCATGAAGCGGGCGAGGAAAGGCGTCGCCGGTCGCTCGTAGAGCTCTCGCGGGTTGCCCTGCTGCTCGATGCGGCCCGCATTCATGACGATGATCCGGTCCGAAACCGCCATCGCTTCCTGCTGGTCGTGCGTGACATAGACGACCGTGAGGCCCAGGGTTCGTTGCAGGTCGCGGATCTCCTCGCGCATCTGGCGGCGCAGCCTGGCATCGAGGTTGCTCAGCGGCTCGTCGAACAGCAGCACGGACGGCTTCAGTACCAGGGCGCGCGCCACGGCGACACGCTGCTGCTGGCCGCCGGACAGTTCCGAGGGCTGGCGATGGCCGAGCTCTTCCAGCCCGACCTGGCGCAGCCCATCGCGCGCCCGGTCGTTCGCCTCGGCCTTGCCGACGCCGGACCGCCGGAGCCCGTAGCACACGTTGTCGAGCACGCTCATGTGCGGGAACAGGGCATAGGACTGGAAGACCATGCTGACGTCGCGCTCGGTGGCGCTGAGATTGGTCACGTCGTGCCCGTCGATCAGGACCTTGCCCGCCGTCGGCAGCTCGAGCCCGGCGATCATGCGCAACGTCGTGGTCTTGCCGCAGCCCGACGGGCCGAGCAGCGTCACCAAGCTGCCGGCCTCGACGACGAAGCTGACATCGGCCACGACCGTCACCGTCCCGTAGCGCTTGACGATGTTGCGGAACTCGACGCTCATGCCCGCCCTCGCTGTACCACCTGCGCGGTGCGCCGACCGAGGCGCCGGTCGCCGACGGCGGCCTGGATCAGCAGGATGACCAACAGCATCAGCACGATCAGGGCGCAGCTGTAGGCGATGGCGAGCCCGTAATCGCCGTTGATCACCCGCAGGATGATGTAGGTGGTGGCCAGCTCGTACTCCGCCGTCACCAGGAAGACCACCGCGCTCACCGTCGTCACGGCGCGCACGAAGCCGTAGACCAGTGCGCCGACGATCGCCGGCCGCAGCAGCGGCAGCACGACATGGACGAGGGTCGCCAGGGAATGGCCACGCAGCGTGAGCGAGGCTTCGTCGAGGCTGCGGTCGATCTGGCTCATGGCCGCCATGCCGGCGCGCACGCCGACCGGCATGTTCCGGAAGATGAAGCACAGCACGATGATCAGGGCCGTTCCGGTGATCTCGATGGGCGGCACGTTGAAAGCGAAGACATAGGCGACGCCGATCACCGTGCCCGGCACCGCGAAGGACAGCATGGTCGCGAACTCGAGCGTCGTCCGGCCGGCGAAGCGCTGGCGGACCAGCAGCCAGGCGGTGATCAGGCCGAGCGCCGCGGTGAGCGGCGCGGCAATGGCGGCGAGCTTGACCGTGGTCCAGAAGGAGTTCCATGCCGCGCCAGACCAGATCAAGCCGTCGGGAGTGCGCTCGATGGCGAACGCCTTGGCGTAGTGGTCGAGGGTCGGGGTGTAGTCGCGCCCCCACACCTTGACCAGCCCGCCCACGAAGGCGAAGCCATAGAGCAGCAGCGTGAGGCCCGCCCAGGGGAGGGCGATCCACTGCGCGGCCCGGCGCGCGCGGTCGGGAAGCGGGCTCGGCAGGCCGGAATCGCCCTTGCCGGAGATCGTGGCGTACGAGCGGGTGCCGACGATACGGCGCTGGACGAGGAAGGCGCCGAGCGCGAAGGCCAGGAGCAGCAGGCCGAGGGCAGCCGCCCGGCCATAGTCGAGCTGGGCGCCGACGACGGCGAAATAGATCTCGGTCGACAGGACGCCATAGTCGCCGCCCAGGACGATCGGATTGCCGAAATCGGCGATGCTCTCGATGAAGCCCACGAGGAACGCATTGGCGAGCCCCGGCCGCATCAACGGCAACGACACCGTCGCAAACGTGGCCCAGCGATCGGCGCGCAGCGTCTGCGAGGCCTCCTCCAGGGTCGGGCTGACGCCCTCGACGACGCCGATCAGGACGAGGAAGGCGACCGGCGTGAAGGCGAACAACTGCGCCAGGAAGACTCCCTGAAAACCGTAGATCCAGCGTGTCGGCGGCACGCCCATCGACCATTCGAGGAGCTGATTGACCAGTCCCGATCGGCCGAACACCAGGATCAGCGCGAGGCCGATCACGAACGGCGGCGTGATGATGGGCAGGATCGTCAGCACGCGCAGCGTTCGCTTGAAGGCGAAGCTGGTCCGCGTGACGATCAGCGCGAAGCCCAGCCCCAGCACCGTCGTCCCGGCGCCGCAGGCGAGCGCCAGGAAAAGGGTGTTCCAGGCGACCCCGCAGCGACCACCACCGACCAGGCAGCGCACGCTCCAGATCTTCTCGGCGGCGAGGCGCTCGATCAGCAGCGCAGGGGCGAAAACGCCGTCGCCATCCTGGAAGGCCTGGGCCAGGATGCGCAGGATCGGCCAGGCGGTGAACAGGACGATCGAGGCCACCACCGTGGTGACGGCGCCGGCGATGAAGGCATCGCCGCCGAAGCCGCCGCGCAGCGCCAGGGCGATCGAGAACAGCGACAGCAGCGCGATCAGGGCGAGGGTACCGCCGGCGCCAACGCCGACCTGCCGAGCGTCGAGCTCGCCGAACAGGCCGGCGAGCCACTCTGCCGTCCAGCCGCGCAGCCCGATCCCCAGGGATTCGGCGGCAAACAGGATGATGCCGCTTGCGCTTGCAATCAGCAGATACGTGCCGCGCCGCTCGCGCGACAAGGGCGTCAAGGAGAGCAGGGCACAGGCCGCCAGGGCGGCGAGCACCGGCGCCAGCCACCACTTGCCTTGAGTTGCGACCTGGCCGAGGCCCGAGCCGTAGTCCTCCGACGACCAGAGGCCCGACACCCAAGCACTGGAGTCGAGGCCTTCCTGCAGCGCGTACCAAGGAAGCAGGACCGCAGCCAGAAGGCCCGCGCCAGACCACGCGAGAGGCGCGCGCGGCATCTTCAGGGCTTGGGTAGCGCTCCGACCTCGCTGTCCCAGCGGGCGATCAGCCGTTTGCGCTCGGCCGACTTGCCGTACTTCGCCTGATCGTAGTCGATCAGCTTCATGTCGGAGAATTTCGGCGCCTCGGGCGGCAGCGGCGTCGATTTGTTCGACGGCACCTGGAACTGCTTGGCCTGCGCCTCGAGCTTCTGCGCCTCGGGCGTGAGTGCCCAATCGTAAAACTTCTTGGCGTTGGCCATGTTGCGCGCGCCCTTGACGATGCTCATCGAGCCGATCTCGTAGCCGGTGCCCTCGCAGGGCGTCGCGGTCTTGACCGGGAAGCCGGCCAGCGCCTCGGTGACGCCGTCATGCACGAAGCTGATCGACACGGCCGTTTCTCCGCGCGCCACCGCCTTCATGGGTGCGGTGCCCGAGCGGGTATAGGCATTGATGTTGGCGTGCATCTTCTTGAGGTAGTCGAAGGCCTTCTCCTCGCCCATCAACTGCACGAGCGTGGCGATCGCGACGTAGGCGGTGCCCGACGAATTGGGATTGGCCATCTGGATCTCGCCCTTGAACTCGGGCTTCAGCAGGTCCGCCCAGCAGGCCGGCGCCTTGGCGCCCTTCTTGGCGAGCAGCTCGGTGTTGAAGCCGAAGCCCAGGGCGCCGGCATAGATTCCGACCGTCTTGCCGCCGGAATCAGTGTTCTGCTTGATCGCCCAGGGGTGCAGGTCGCCGAGACGGGGCGACTTGTAGACCTCCGTAAGACCTTCCTCTGCGGCCTGGAGGTGCGGATCGCCGGTGCCGCCGAACCAGACATCGCCTTTCGGGTTCTGCGCTTCCGCCTTCAGCTGGGCGATCGTCTCGCCGGACCCCTTCTGCGTGATCGAGACCTTGGTTCCGGTCGCTTTCTGGAATTCGTTTGCAATCAGCGTGCACCACTCGACCTGCACGGAGCAGTACACGTTCAGAACACCTTGCGCCGAAGCCGGCGCCGCGAGGCCAAGACACAAGAGGGCGACGGCGGCTGTACCCAGCCGGCTGCGGATCGTCATGCGCTTCTTCCCAGACATGTTTCAGTCTCGTGACAATGGCAAAAGCGCTTTGACGCGGCAATTGGCGTTTGCCACCGCGGGCCTCAGCACCGACCCTTCCCGGATTGCTCGGAGAGAACACATCTCATGTTCCTCTCCTCCGCCCTCATGAGCGCGTTCGGCTTCGCCGAGCCGCACAGAAGGGGGAGAGGCTGGGTGAGGGGGCTTCGAAGGCTGGTAAATCGCCTCCAACCCCCTCAACCAACCTCTCGCCCTGGCGGGGAGAGGAGCATGAAATGAAGATGTGTCCAGGCGCTCGGCGTGAAGGCGGCGGCCAGTAGGGGAAGGGATCGTCGAGGAAGGCGTGCTCGAGTGCCGCCAGATCGAAGCGGCCGGCGAAGGCCTGGGCCTCGTCCGCCGGCAGCTCGATCAGCCCGCGATTCAGAGCTGCGCCTCCGACAACGCGAACACGGTGCGGCCGGCCGCCTTGAGCGGGCCGAGCTGGGCCAGTGCCGGCGGCAGGACGACCTCGGCATAGAAGCGCGCCGTCACAAGCTTGGCCTCGAGGAAGGCCGGATCGCCTTCGCGTCCCGCGAGCTTCGCCTGGGCGGCGAGCGCGCTCTTGGCCAGCAGCCAGCCGCCGAGCGCCGTGCCGGCCAGCCGCAGGAACGGCACCGAGCCCGCCAGCGCTGCGACCAGCTCGCCCTTGACCGATTGCGCGACCCACCTGGTGGCGTCCTCGAGCGCGTCGGCCGCGGTGGTGACGGCATCACGGATCGCCTGAAGATCGTCACCCGGGGCACTCGCCATCTCGGCTGCAAGCGCGCGCATCTCGGCCACCAGGCCCAGCATCGTCTCGCCGCCGTCCTTGGCGATCTTGCGGCCGACCAGGTCGCGCGCCTGGATGCCGTTGGTCCCTTCGTAGATCGGCAGGATGCGCGCGTCGCGCAGGTGCTGGGCGGCGCCGGTCTCCTCGATGAAGCCCATGCCGCCATGGACCTGCACGCCGATCGAGGCGATCTCGTTGCCGAGATCCGTGAACCACGCCTTGACGATCGGGATCAGGAGGTCGACGCGATCCTGCGTGCGGCGCGCCTGCTCGCGGTCGGGATGCTTCAGCGCGCCGTCGATGCCGGCGGCGGTGTAGTAGCCCAACGCCCGCATGGCCTCGATCTGGGCGCGCATGGTCATCAGCATGCGGCGGATGTCGGCATGATGGATGATCGATACCGGCTCGGGCTTGGCGCTGCCGTCGTCCTTGGACTGCACGCGCGTCTTGGCGAAGGCGGAAGCCTGCTGGTAGGCGCGCTCGGCGATCGCCAGGCCCTGGATGCCGACCGACAGGCGCGCATTGTTCATCATGGTGAACATGTAGGACAGGCCGCGGCCTTCCTCGCCGACCAGGTAGCCGACCGCGCCGCCATCGTCGCCGAACGACATCACGCACGTCGGGCTGGCGTGGATGCCGAGCTTGTGCTCGAGCGAGACGCAGCGCAGATCGTTGCGCTTGCCCGGCTTGCCGTCGCCGTCGGGCAGGAACTTCGGCACGATGAACAGCGAGATGCCACGTACCCCGGCCGGTGCATCGGGCGTCCGCGCCAGCACGAGATGGACGATGTTCTCGGCCATGTCGTGCTCGCCATAGGTGATGAAGATCTTTTGGCCGCTGACCAGGTAGTGGTCGCCGCTCTTCAAGGCGCGGCTCTTGAGCTGGGCCAGGTCCGAGCCGGCCTGCGGCTCGGTGAGGTTCATCGTGCCGGTCCACTCGCCCGAGATCATCTTGGGCAGGTAGGTGGCCTTCTGGTCGGCCGAGCCGTGATGGTGGATGGCATCGATGGCGCCCTGATTCAGCAGCAGCACCAGCCCGAACCCCATGTTGGCGGCCTGCCACATCTCCTGCACCGTGGCGGCGAGCAGCCACGGCATGCCCTGGCCACCAAATTCGGGGTCGAACGGCAGCGAGTTCCAGCCGCCGTCGACGAATTCCCTGTAGATGCCGGCGAAGCCCGGCGCCGTCCGCACGACGCCATTCTCCAGCTTGGCGCCGACCTTGTCTCCGTCGCGGTTGAGCGGCGCCAGCCCGTTGCCGGCCAGCTTGGCCGCCTCCTCGAGCACGGCATCGACCGTGTCGTCGGTGGCATGCTCGTAGCCCGGCAGGTTGGCGACATGCTGCAGACCGGCCACTTCGCGCAGCGCGAAACGCATGTCAGCCAGCGGGGCGGTATAGGTCATGACTTTCCTCCGGGCCGCAATATGCCGCGCTCGGTCGCTTTTGGCGACCGGCTCGGCTATTTTCGCCGTCATGACCGACCCCGTTCTGCTCGCTATCGACGGCCCACGGGCCACCATCACGCTCAATGACCCGGCCAAGCACAATCGGCTCGACCCGACGGGTCTCGGCCTGCTGCGGCAGGCAATCGAGAAGGCGGACGCCGATCCTGCCGTGCGCGTCACGGTCCTGACCGGCGCCGGCGAGAAGACATTCTGCTCGGGCTACGATCTCGGCTCGATCCCGTCGGGCAACGGCGCGCGGCCAGCCGACGGAGAAAACAGCTTCGAGAAGGTCATGGACCGGCTCGAAGCGATGCGCATGCCGACCTTGTGTGCGCTGAACGGCGGCGTGTATGGCGGGGCGACCGACATGGCGCTGGCCTGCGATTTCCGGCTGGGCGTCAAGGGCATGCGCTTCTTCATGCCGGCGGCGCGCTTCGGCCTGCACTACTACCCGAGCGGGCTGCGGCGCTACACCCAGAAGGTGAGCCCGAGCTTTGCCAAGCGCGCCTTCCTGCTGTCGGAGGATTTCAGCGACGAGGACCTGCTGCGGGTCGGCTACCTCGACTGGCTGGTCGACCGGGCGGACTTCGCCAACCGGGTCGACGAGACTGCCGCCAAGCTGGCCGGCCTGGCGCCGTTGTCGATGTCCAACATGAAGCGGGCGATCGAGCAGTTCGCCCAGGCCGAGCCGGATATCCCCAGGATTCGTGACGGAATCCGCGAATGTCAGACCTCGGAGGACCTGCGGGAGGGCCTGAGTGCCTTGCGCGAGCGGCGGGCCCCCGCCTTCAAGGGGCGCTGAATCGTGACGGCAGACGCAAATTCGCCACGAGGCTGGTAGACTGAGGGCGTCATGCAGCGCCGTTTGGCCGCCATCGTCCACGCCGACCTCGCCGGATTCACCCGGATGATGGAAGGTGCGGAGACGCGGACATTCCGCCATCTCAAGTCGGCTCAGATCGAAGTCTGGCGGCCGGCGATCGACGCTGCCAACGGGCGCCTGGTCGGCACGGCGGGCGACGCCATGCTGGCGGAGTTCGCCTCGGCGGTCACCGCGGTCAGCGCGGCGATCGATATCCAGGAGCGCATGGCGCGCTTCAACGAGGCGCTGAGTGCGGAGCAGCGCATGATGTTCCGCGTCGGCGTCCATCTCGGCGAAGTGATCGTCGACGAGGAGGACCAGAACATCTTCGGTGACGGCGTCAATCTCGCCGCCCGTATCCAGGCGTTGGCCGAGCCCGGCGGCATCGCCGTGTCGCGTGCCGTGCGCGACCTTGCCGAGCTCAGGATCGACTACGCTTTCGTCGATGGCGGCGAGCACCAGCTCAAGAACGTGAGCCGGGCCATCCAGGTCTTCCACGTCCGCCCGACCAAGGTGTCGCCTACGGTCAACACGACGACGCGCATCGTGCCGCAGGTCACGCTGCGCTTCGAAGGCGCCGATTCGAGCAACCAGCGCCACTCGTTCGAGGTCACGCTCGACAAGCTGATGAGCCGCAACAACGGCATGGTGATCGGCCGCGCTTCGGACCAGTGCGATCTCGTGGTGGCGCATCCCACCGTGTCGCGCCGTCACGCTCGGTTGAGCCTCGCCGGCGATGCGCTGATGGTCGAGGATCTCGGCTCGACGAACGGCACGACCATCGATGGCAAGGCGCTGCGGCCCACCGAACCGATGTCGCTGCATGCCGGCGTCAAGCTGCGACTGGGCGACGTCGACTTGCTCGTGCGCCAGCTCTAAGGCAACCAGGGAATGACCGACAACCAATCGACCGGCGAGGCGGGACCGACGATCGTCGCCGGCGCGGCGGCAGCGCCGCTGCCCGACGTCGACTACATCGCGCTGAAGCCTGGCCAGACGATCGGCCGATACGAGATCGTCTCGGTGCTGGGGCAGGGCGGCTTCGGCATCACCTATCGCGCGCGCGACGTGCAGCTCGGCCGCGAGGTCGCAATCAAGGAATACCTGCCGTCGGCGCTGGCGATCCGCCAGGACAACGTCACCGTGCTGCCGCGCACCACCAAGATGGCGGAGGATTTCGGCTGGGGACGCGAGCGCTTCGTCACCGAGGGGCGCACGCTGGCCAGCCTCCATCGCGTGCCGGCAATCGTGCAGGTGTTCGACTTCCTCGAGGCCAACGGCACGGCCTACATCGTCATGGAGCTGCTGCACGGCCAGACGCTGGAAGACAGCATCACGCGCAATGGCCGGATCGGCGCGCAGGAGATCGACCGCATCCTGTGGCCGTTGCTCGACGGGCTGGAGCAGGTCCACGGCGCGGGCTTCCTGCATCGCGACATCAAGCCGGCCAACATCCTGCTCGATGCCGCGGGCAATCCGACCCTGATCGATTTCGGCGCCTCGCGCGCCGCCATGGCCGGCCGCAGCACCGCGCTGACCGCGATCTTCACGCCGGGCTATGCCGCCGCCGAGCAGATGACGTCGGCCAAGCAGGGACCGTGGACCGACATCTACGGCCTGTCGGCGACGCTCTATCACGCCATCGCCGGCAAGGTGCCGCCCAGCGCCTTCGACCGCATGCTCGACGACAATTGCGAGCCTCTGGCGCACATCAAGCCGGCGGGCTTCAAGCCCGGCGTGCTGGCGGGCCTCGATGCCGGCCTTGCGGTGGCGGCGCGCGAGCGGCCGCAATCGATCGCGGGCTGGCGGCCGATCCTGGCGATGGCCGCCGCGCCATCAGGCGATTCGACGGTTCTGCTGGGCAAGACACCCGAGCCGAAGCCCGAGGCGAAACCGGCGCCGCGGCACGTCCCGATCGTGTCGACGCCGCCCGCCGGCGCGGCCGCGCCGCAGCGGCGCACCGGGTTGTGGATCGCCATCGCCGCCGTCGTGCTGGTCCTGCTGGGCGGGGGTGGATATTTCGCCTTCGCGCCGCGCGGACCGGATCCAGCCGAGGTCAAGGCCAGGCAAGAGGCGGAGGAGGCGGCCAAGCGGCAGAAGGCCGAGCAGGAGGAGGCGGCCCGGCGCGCGAAGGCCGAGCAGGAGGCGCGCCAGAAGGCCGAGGAGGATCGCCTCAAGGCCGCAGCGAAGGCCGAGGAAGATCGCCTCAAAGCCGCCGCCAAGGCAGAGCAGGATCGAATCAAGGCGGAGCAGGACGCGGCCGAGCAGCGTCGTCTCAAGGCCGAGCAGGATGCCGCCGAGGAGAAGCGACGGGCCATCGCCGAAGAGGAGCAGCGCAAGCGCTTCGAGGCGGAGGCCCGCCAGAAGATCGAGGCCGAGATGGCAGCGCAGAAGCGCGCCGAGGAAGAGGCCAAGCGCAGGGCCGAAGAGGAATCCGAAGCGCGCCGCAAGGCGGTCGAGGAGGCGCGCAAGGCGGTCGAGTTCGTGGCCGGCAATTTCGATCATTTCGGCAAGTCGCTGATGCAGATCGGCTTGAAGGATCGCGCCGACGAGGTCCGTCTGCAGGGCGTCGACATCGTCGCCGATCCGGACGTGCATCAGCTCGGCGTCAAGGCCCTGGCCGCCCAACCGCGCAATCTGCGCTGCCGGCAGACCGACCGGCTGACCGACGGCACCCCACTCTATCGCTGCCTGATCACCCAGCTCAACGCCAAGGAACCTCTGGCCGACGTCGCCGACGCCGATCGTGTCGACTTGGCGCTGGTCATGGTGAGGGCGGGCCTGGTGCTGGCGTCGTGCGATGCGCCGCGATCCTACGCCGATGCCGAGGACGACGCGCGTGGCCGCAAGCAATCGCTTTGGAGTAGAGTGACTGTTCCCGACTACAAGAAAAGGTGCTCAAGATGACTGTACTAGCAGCCGACTCCCCTGTGCGCGCGTTGTGGCGGAGGATCGTGGTGCCGATGGTCGGCATGGTCGCAGCGCTCGGGCTGGCGACGGCCTGCACGACGGGCAGTGATGGCGGCCCGTCCAACCAGACAATGGGCACCGTTCTCGGCGCCGCAGTCGGCGGCACCGTGGGCGGCCTCGCCTTCGGCTCGGCGGGCGGCGTCATCGGCGGCGCCCTGGTCGGCGCGATCGCCGGCAATCTGGTCGGACGCGCGCTCGACAACCAGGAGCGGCAGCGCCTGGCGCAGGCTACCCAGAACGCCTTCGTGTCGGACACCAACGTGCCGACCACCTACACCGTCGATCCGGCTCAGCGCGCCAATACGTCGGCGCCGCCGACGCCGACCGTGGTGACGGCCAAGGCAGTGGCCGCGCCGACCAACCGCGCCGACGGCAGCACCTGCCGACCGATCGAGATGTCGGCGACCAAGAACGGTCAGACCACCACCGAGACGACGACCTTCTGCAAGGCCGCAGGCTCGAGCGAGCTGAAGCCGGTCTCGGTCTGATACCAGCCCTTGCTCCTCCCCCGTCATACGGGGGAGGAGCCCCCGAAAGGGGGCGGAGGGGGAAGGCCCCAGGCGAGATTCTTGAGATTCCGACGTCGGAACTTCATGAATATCGCCTGGGGCTTTCCCCTTTTTGGCCCTTTGGGCTTTCCCTGATGACGGCTACGGAATGGACCCAGCATTTGTTTGCCCTCCGTAATCGGATTATGGGGAGGGCTGAAATTGCGCGAGGAACATGGACATGGCGGGTAATGCCAAGGCGCAGGCGCTGCGCGATTTGCTGGCGAAGGGCGAGTTCATCCTGGCGCCCGGCATTTATGACGGGATTTCGGCCCGCGTCGCCGATGGCATGGGCTTTCCCGCGCTCTACATGACGGGCTACGGCGCGACGGCGTCGATGCTGGGCCTGCCGGATGCCGGCCTTGCCACGTATTCCGACATGGTGGGGCGGGCGGAGATGATCTGCTCGGTCGTGGCGACGCCGCTGATCGCCGATGCGGACACCGGCTATGGCGGCCTGCTGAACGTGCAGCGTACGGTGCGCGGCTACGAGACCGCCGGCGTTGCCGCCATCCAGATCGAGGACCAGGAGATGCCCAAGAAGTGCGGCCATACGCCCGGCCGCCGCGTCGTCCCGGCCGAGGAGATGGCGCTCAAGATCAAGGTCGCCGTCGAGGCGCGCCGCCATGGCGAAACCATGATTGTCGCGCGGACTGACGCGCGCACCGCGCATGGCCTCGACGAGGCGCTGCGCCGTGCCCATCTCTATGCGGAAGCGGGCGCCGACGTCATCTTCGTCGAATCGCCCGAAAGCGAGGCGGAGTTGGAACGGATCGGCAAGGAAGTGGACAAGCCGCTGCTCGCCAACATGGTGGAGTTCGGCAAGACCCCGCGTGTCGAGGCGGCGCGGCTGAAGCAATGGGGCTTCGACTTAGCGATCTATCCCGGCCTGGGCTTCAGCGTCGCCGCCGAGGCGATGCGCATGGCCTGGGCGCACCTCAAGGACAAGGGGACGAGCACCGGCGTGAACGTGCCGCAGTATCGCAACATGCACGAGCTGATGGGCTTCCCCGAGGTCTGGGACTTCGAGAAGCGCTGGGCGCAGTGAGAGAGGGCCCGTGAACGGCAAGCAGTTCCTCGAGATGCTGGCGCGCCTGCCGCTGCGCGTCTGGCTGCAGGCGATCGCGGGCCTGATCGGCTTCGTCGTCCTGGCGGTGCTGGGCTTTGCCGTCATCGCGGGCGTCGCTGCGGTCGTGCTGCTCGCCATCCTCGGCTTCAAGGCCCGCGACTGGATCCGCCGCCTGTTCGCCCCAAGATCGTCGGCCAGCCCGCCGAGCCATCCCGAGCGCAAGGTGATCGATGTCCAATACGAGATCGTCGACCGCAGGGATGGCGGGCCGAGATCATGACTTATCTTCCTCCCTCGTAATCGGAGAAGGTGCCCCGTCATACGGGGCGGAAGGGGAAGGCCCCAGTCGCGATCGATGAGATTCCGACGTCGGAACTTCATGAGCCTCGCATGAGGCTTTCCCCCTCCGCCCCCTGTCGGGGGCACCTCCCCCGATTACGGGGGGAGAGGCGTCGACAAGCTCAACACGACCACTGGAAGCCGTCGATCACGAAGTGCTGGCCGGTGATGAAGCAGGGCTCGCAGGTGGCGAGGAAGGCCACCAGTTGGGCCACGTCGGCCGGCGTGCCGAGGCGGTTGAGCACGATTCCCTTCATCATCTCGGCTCCGCGCGACTGCGTCAGGCTGTTGCCGAGCTCGGTCTCGATCACGCCGGGGCAGATCGCGTTCAGCATGATCTTGGGGCCGAGCTCCTTGGCCAGCGAGCGCGTGAGCCCCAGGATGCCGGCCTTGGCCGCCGCGTAGGCATGCTTGCTGACCGCGCTGGTGACGCCGCCGGAGAGCGCATTGAGCGACGACATGCTGGCGATGCGGCCACCGGTGTCCTGCGCCAGCATGACCGGCGCGACGGCATGGATGAAGTTGAAGCAGCTCTTGAGGTTGACCGCGATGGTGCGGTCGAACTCTTCCTCGGTGATCTCGAGGATGCCCTTGGCGTTGGACGCCCCGGCGTCGTTGAGCAGGAAATCGACGCGTGACCATTGCCGTGCGACATCGGCCACAACCTCGTGGGCGCGGGCGAACGAGGCGACGTCGGCCTGGTAGGTCCGCGCACGCCGGCCGAGCGCCTCGATCTCGCCCGCCGTGCGCTTCATCTCCGGCTCGAGCAGGTCGACCAGGGCGATGTCGTAGCCGCGCCGGGCGAGCTCGAGGGCGCAGCCGCGGCCGATGCCGCGCGCGCCACCGGTGACGATGGCGGCCTTGGCGCTCATATCGCGTGCTCCTTGGCGTAGCGCGCCACCTCTTCGTGGGTGGCGAACCACACCTTGCCCTTGGCCTTGGCATGGCGGATCAGCTCCTCGACGATCCAGAGGCGCGAACGGTAGCCGATGATGTGCGGATGCATGGTGAGCTGGAAGAGGCCGCCATCCTCCCACGCCGAATCGAGCTCGCGGCGAAAGATGTCCAGCACGTCGGCCGGCGGCGTGTAGGGCCGCAGCGAGGAGAAGCGATGCATGGCGAAGTACACCGCGTCGTCGCGCACCCATTCGACCGGCAGCTCGAGCACGCCGGAGGGCTCGCCGTGCAGCAGCAGCTCGTAGCAATCCTCGTCGGCCATCAGCGATGAATCGTACAAAAGCCCCATCTCCTTCTCGATCGAGAGCGTGTTGGGGCTGAAATCCCACGACGGCGTGCGCAGGCCCACGGCGCGCCGGCCGGTGATCTTCTCCAGGGTATCGGCCGAGCGCAGCATCAGGTCGCGCTCGGCCTCGTAGGGCAGCACGGAGTTGAGCTCGTGGATCCAGCCATGGATGCCGATCTCGTGGCCTTCGGCGATCAGTCCGCGCTGCTCCTCGGGATGGAGCAGGGCGGCGACCGCCGGCACGTAGAACGTCGCCTTGATGCCGTGCTTGTCGAGCAATTTGCGGATGCGCGGGACGCCCACACGGGCACCGTACTCGCCCCAGCACATCCGGCCGATCGACTTGCCGCCGTCCCGCAGCTCGTTGGTCTCGTGATCGGAGTCGAACGACAGGGCAACGGCGCAGCGCGCGCCGTCCTTCCACGCTTTCGGCCGGTAGGGCTGGCCGGCGCGCACCTGGCCGACCAGCTTGCGCCATTGCTCCTCGGCCCATTGCCACGGTTCGAGATGCGGGGTGCTGTGGGTGTCGGGCATGGCGGTCTCCTCCGGGTTCTGGCGACGCCGAAAGGTCCCTCGCTGCGCTCGGGATGACAAGTAGGGTGCTATGCGCCCGGATGATCTTGTCTGGGTCGAGCGCCGCACGGGCATGGTGACGAAGCGCGTGATATCGCGCTCGAGTGGGGCGCCGTAGCATGCCAGCTCGACGACGGGCCGCATCCTGAGGAGCGGCCGCAGGCCGCGCCTCGAAGGATGAGGATCGGGCACGGTGTGTGTTGCCCATCCTTCGAGACGCGGCCTGCGTGGCTCCTCGGGATGAGGTTATCCGTGTGTCGAAGCTCGACCAGTTTCCGCTCGGATCGAACACACTCCTTGAAAGCGAGCTGGTTGCGCGCAGCCCTCACACCCGGATGATCTTGCCCGGATTCATCAGATTCTGGGGATCGAGCGCACGCTTGATGGTGCGCATCGTGTCCAGTTCGATCTTGCTGCGGTAATGGGCCAGCTCGTCGACCTTGAGTTGACCGATCCCGTGCTCGGCCGAGATCGAGCCGCCGTGGCTCACAACGAGGTCATAGACGGCGCCGCTGATCGCAGGCACGTAAGCCATGAATCGTGCCTTGTCCCAACCCGGCGGCGACTGGCAGTTGAAATGCAGGTTGCCGTCGCCGACATGGCCGAACGGCACCGGCCGGCACTCGGGCAGGACCTGCTTCATCGCCGCCAGTCCCTTGGCCATGAAGGTCGGGATCTTGCTCACCGCCACCGAGATGTCGTGCTTGACCGCCGGACCTTCGCGCTTCTGCGATTCGGCATGGTTCTCGCGGATCGCCCAGAAGGCGCGGGCTTGCGCGTCGTTCTGGGCGATGGCGGCATCGAGCACCTCGCCGGCCTCGAGCGCCTCGCCGAGATAGCCCTCCATCTTCTCGGCCAGCCCGGTCGCGTTGTCGCCGGCGCGGCGCGGGCGCGTCGACGCCCATTCCATCAGCACGTACCACTCATGGCGTTCGGCCAGGGGATCCGTCGAGCCTGGGATATGCTTTAGCACCAGATCGATGCCCTGACGACTCATCAACTCGCACGAGGTGACGTTGTCCTCGCTGGCGGCATGGGCGCCGCTCAGCAGTGCGACCGCGGCCTCGGGCGATGGTACGGCGATCCACGCGGTTGCCGTGTCCTTGGGGCGCGGCCACAGCTTCAGCACGGCGCGCGTGATGATTCCCAGCGTGCCCTCGGCGCCGAGATAAAGGTCGCGCAGGTCGTAGCCAGTGTTGTCCTTCTTGAGTGCGCGCAGGCCGTTCCAAACTTCGCCCGCCGGCGTTACCACCTCGAGGCCGAGCACGAGCTGGCGGGCGTTGCCGTAGTGCAGCACATGCACGCCGCCGGCATTGGTCGAGAGGTTGCCGCCGATGGTGCAGCTTCCCTGCGCGGCGAGGCTCAGCGGAAACAGCCGGTCGTGCTGGGCCGCCGTCTCCTGGATGGTCTCCAGCACGACCCCGGCCTCGACCGTCATGGTGTAGCCGATCGGGTCGACCTCGAGGATGCGGTTCATGCGGTTCAGCGACAGCACGATCTCGCGCCCGCTCTCGTCGGGCGTACCGCCGCCCGCCATGCCGGTGTTGCCGCCCTGGGGCACGATCGCGACCCTCTCGGCGGCGCAGAGCTTCACGACGGCGGCCACCTCCTCGGTGCTGGCCGGGCGTACGACGGCCAGCGCCGCGCCAAGATAGTTGTCGCGCCAGTCCGTGAGGTAGGGGTGCTTGGCCTGCGGGTCGGTGACCAGGCCGCGCTCGCCGACGATGGCGCCGAGCTTGTCCAGGAATGCGCTCATAAGATCACCTCATACGCCGGGCGCGCCGAATCACTATCTTCCCCACGTCATGCGTGGGGAAGTGTCCGCGTCTTCGCGGAAGGAGGGGCATGAGTCAACGGAAGGAACCATCCCATGACTCATGGCCCCCGCGTCGCCGTGAGACGGCGACCCCTCCCGAGCATGGCCGGGGAGGAGAATGAGGCACGCACGCAGAAGCTCACAGCCGCAGGATCTTGCCCGGGTTCATGATGTTCTTGGGATCGATCGCGCGCTTCAGGGCGCGCATCGTGTCGAGCTCGATCCTGCTGCGATAGTGCGCCAGCTCGTCGAGCTTGAGCTGGCCGATGCCGTGCTCGGCCGAGATCGAGCCCGCCATGTCGCGCACCAGGTCGTTGACCACGCGGGTGACCGCGGGCTCGTACTGGCCGAGCGTCTGGCGGTCCATGCCCCGGGGCGCCGCAAACGAGAAATGGATGTTGCCGTCGCCGATATGGCCGATCGGCTGCGGGCGCAGGCTGGGCAGGATCTCGAGCGCCGCCTTGATCCCCTGGTCGATGAAGCTCGGGATCCTGGAGATCGAGACGGACACGTCGTAGCTCAACGCCGCTCCTTCGGCACGCGCGGCCTCGGCGACGCTCTCGCGCAACCGCCACATGTTCTGCGCCTGCGCCTCGTTCTGGGCGATAACCGCGTCGAGCACGCGGCCGGTCTCGATCTCGTCGGCCAGGAACTGCTCGAGCTTGTCGGACATGCCCTCGGCGCCGTCGGCCTTGGGCCGCGACGACGACCATTCGAGCAACAGGTACCATTCGGTGTCGGCCTTGAGCGGGTCCTGCGTGTTCGGGACGTGGCGCAGCACCATGTCGGTGACGTTGCGGCACATCAGCTCGCACGAGCCGACATTGTCCTCCGACGCCGCGTGCGCCGCCGACAGGATCTCGACGGCGGCCTGCGGATCGCGGATGGCGAGCCAGGCGGTGGCGACATCCTTGGGCGCCGGCCAGAGCTTCAGCACCGCCTTGGTGATGACGCCCAGCGTGCCTTCCGCGCCCATGAACAGGTGCTTGAGGTCGTAGCCGGTATTGTCCTTCTTGAGCGAGCGCAGGCCGTTCCACACGTCGCCGTTCGGCAGCACCACTTCCAGGCCGAGCACCAGGTTGCGCGCATTGCCGTAGCGCAGCACCTGCACGCCGCCGGCATTGGTCGAGAGGTTGCCACCGATCATGCACGAGCCCTGGGCACCGAGGCTGAGCGGAAAGAAGCGGTCGTGGCTCGCCGCCGTCTCCTGCAGGGTCTGCAGCACACAGCCCGCTTCAACCGTCATGGAGTAGCCGACCGGGTCGACGTCGAGCACATGGTTCATGCGGCCGAGCGAGAGCAGGATGCCGTTGTGCGTCGGCCATGGCGTGGCGCCGCCCATCAGCCCGGTATTGCCGCCTTGCGGCACGATGGCGATGCCGTGGTCGTAGCAGAGCTTCACGACCTGGGAGACCTCGTCGGTGCCGGCTGGACGTACCACCACCGCGGCGCTGCCCTCGAGCGAGCCCTGCCAATTCCTGATGAAGGGTTGCTTGCCCGGCGCGTCCACGATCAGTCCCTTGTCACCCACGATGGCGCGCAACTGGTCGATGACCGCCTGCGTGACCGGCACGGTGGGGATGCTGGGAATGACGACGGTATCGGGCATGTTTCCTCCTGGTGGACGAGACTAGGGCGATTTCCGAGTTTGTGGAACCGCTCGCGGTTCCGCAAAAATCGCATATGTGCGTATTTGGAATGGTTGTTGGCAGCAAGCACGTTCCGTTCGGCTGTACCCAGCCGGACGGAATGTGCACTAACGCCGGCCGCCTTTGCCGTCATCTGCGGCCGCGCGGCGCAGGCGGTCGTTGATCGCAAGGCCCAGTCCCGCTTCCGGAATGGGCATCGCGGCGATGCCGCCGATGCCCGGCCGATCCAGCGCGCGCATCATGGCGAACAGGTTGGCGGCGGCCTCGGCGAGGTCGCCGGTCGGGCTGAGATTGAGCGTCAGCATCGCACCCGCCGGCACCGTCGGCCCGAACGCCAGCAGCCCTTCATCTGCGCCGACGGTGGTCGCGTCGAGGCGGACCGGCCGCGCCGGCGCGTAGTGGCTGGCGAGCTGGCCGGGTGACTTGCGCGCCGAATCGCCGGTCGGCAGGGCGTCGCTCAGCGCGATTCTGCCGATCACGGCTTCGATGGCCTCGCGCGACACGCCGCCCGGGCGCAGCAGCACCGGCGCGTCGCCGGACAGATCGAGCACCGTCGATTCGACCCCGACCAGGCACGGCCCACCATCGATGATCATCGGCACGCGGTCGCCCAGCGATTCGGCGACATGCTCGGCGCGGGTCGGGCTGATCGCACCGCTGCGATTGGCCGAGGGCGCGGCGATCGGCCGGCCGGCGGCGCGGATCAGCGCCTGCGCCACCGGATGGGAGGGCGCGCGGATCGCCACCGTGTCGAGGCCGGCGGTCGCCAGCAGCGCGATCGCCGAGCCATCTGTGCGCGGCAACACCAGCGTAAGCGCGCCCGGCCAGAACCGTGCCGCGAGCCTTTCGGCCGTGCCGTTCCAGAGCACGAAGCGTCGCGCCTCCGCGGCGTCGAGCACATGGCTGATCAGCGGGTTGAAATGCGGCCGTCCCTTGGCCTCGAAGATCGCCGCGACGGCGCGCTCGTTGGTGGCGTCGGCGCCCAGCCCGTAGACCGTCTCGGTCGGAAGAGCGACCAGCCTGCCTTCCTGCAACAGCTTGGCGGCAGCCACGATGGTGGCCGCCGTCGGCGGGACGATGGTCACCAGGACGCCTTGCTGCGGGCGATGAAATGCGGGTTGGAGAAACGCGGCTTGCCGTAGCCCAGCGGCCGGCCGTCGATCGTGACGACCTCGCCACCGGCGGCTTCCAGCACCCCCTGGCCGGCCGCGGTGTCCCATTCGCTGGTCGGGCCGAAGCGCGGGTAGATGTCGGCCTTTCCCTCGGCGATCAGGCAGAATTTCAACGACGAGCCGGTCTGGATGCGGTCGATGACGGTGAGGCCCTCGTTGCGGAACCAGATGTCGAGCTGGCTGTAGACCGAGTGGCTGCGGCTCGCACAGCAGGTCAGCCCGTCGGTCGGCGGCGTACGCACGACGATCGGCTCGAAGGCGCCGCCCCCTTCGCTCTTGTCGGCGCCGAGCCCCGCCGCGCCACGCCACAGCGTGTCGCTGGCCGGCGCCAGCACGATGCCGAGCGTCGGCCGGCCGTCCTCGATCAGGGCGATGTTCACGGTGAACTCGCCGTTCCTCTTGATGAACTCCTTGGTGCCGTCCAGCGGGTCGACCAGCCAGAAGGGGCCGTCGCCGATCACCGGCACGCGGCCCGCCGCCATCTCCTCCTCGGCGACGACCGGCGTGTCGGGAGTGAGCTGACGCAGGCCGGCGATGATGATCGCCTCGGCGGCGTGGTCGGCGTCGGTCACGGGGCTCTTGTCGGCCTTGTCGCGCACGCCGAGGTCGCCGGCGTAAATGCGCATGATCTCGCGGGCGGCATCGCGGGCGAGGTCGGTGCAGGCGGCGCGCAGGTCCGCAGGAGAGGGGAGGGGCAGGGTCACGGAGGGTTGCTTTTGGAACGGGCGCCCTTATAGCCCATCGCGCGATGGCAAACAGTCTCCTGGGAGTCCTTTCAGCCCTGCCGGAAGAGCTGGCCCACCTGTCCGACCGGTCGGGCGAGCAGACCATGATCGGCGGGCTGCCGTTCTGGCGCGGCCAGATCGCCGGCCGCGATGCGGTCTTCGTCGAAACAGGGCCGGGCAAGGTCAATGGCGGCGTGGCGGCTGCCCTGCTGCTCGACCGCTTCGGTTGCCGGGCGTTGATGCTGTGCGGCGTCGCTGGCGGCCTCGATCCGGCGCTCGGCGTCGGCGACATCGTGATCGGCACCAACAACCTGCAGCACGACTATGGGATCGACCGGGAGGGCGGTTTCCAGCCAATCCAGCCCGGCAGCCGGCCATCGTTGGGTGACGATTTCACTCCTGGTTTTCCGCTGTCCGAGGCGCTGGTTGCGCGCCTGCGCGGCGTCCTCTCCGGGGTCGCGCTGGAGCCGCTGCCGGAGGCGACCGGCGCTGGACGGCGCGTGCCCACCATCCATTTCGGCCCGATCCTCACCGGCGACATCTTCGTCAACTCCGGCACGACGCGCCGGCACCTGCGGGAGCGCTTTGCGTCCGCCAAGGCGGTCGAGATGGAGGGTGGTGCCGTCGCCCAGATCGCCCGGCGCTGGGGCGCCGATATCCCCTTCGTCAACGTGCGATGCCTGAGCGACCTCGCCGGATCCGACAGCCACCTCGATTTCCGTGCCTTCCTGCCCGTCGCCGCGCGCTACGCCTCTCTGGTTGCCCACCGCCTGGCGCCGGCGGTTTGACGGTCGTCATTGTCGGGACCGCGCCCGGCTGCGCGCTCAAGCCGCCATTCCGGCAGCGCGGCGCAGCAGCCCCAGCGACCGCGCGCGGTCGGCGGGTCGGGCGAGGGCCGAGAAGCCGGCGAGGCGCTGCTCCAGCCATTCGGGGGCGATGCGGCGCAGGGCGTCGATCTCGGCGCCGGCGCGTGCGAGATCGCCCAGGCCCGCATAATTCAGGGCGAGATAGTGCAGGATCGGCGCGTAGGTCGGCAGCAGCCGCTTGCCGAGCAGGCCCCACTCGACTCCGGCAGCATAGTCGCCCTCGACGAAGCTCGCCGCGCACAGGCAGGTGTGGATGTTGTACTGCTGAGGGTCGCGCGGGCTGAGGCGCAGCGCTTCCCGCAGCCGCTTCTTGCCGGCCTCGGTATCGCCCGAAGAAGCTTCCGCCCAGCCGAGCGCAATCAGGACCATGACGTCGTTGGGATTGCTGCGCCAGGCGTCGCGCATGTTCTCGATCCCTTCGTCGAAACGCTGCGCGATCAACAGTGCGGCGCCCTTGTACACTCGCGCCATGTAGTCTTCGCCGTCGATCTCGAGGGCGCGGTCGGCAGCCTCGAGGGCGCGGGCAAGGGCGACTGCCGGATCGGCGCCGGTGCGGAAGTTCGTGTGCTGCCAGTAGGCGAAAGCGAGCGCCGTCCAGGCCCTGCCGCACCTCGCGTCGAGCGCCAGCGCCGCCTCGGCATGGGCAATCGCCTGATCGCGCAGCGCCGTGTCGACGCGCTGGTAGGCCATCATCGCATCGCCCCAGGCGCGTAACGCCAGGTGATAGGCGCCCATGTGTGAGGGCCGGGCGCGCCGCAGGTAAGACACCTCCGCGGCCTCGACGCGCGGCGCCACCGAAGCGACGATGCGTCGGGTGATGTCCTCCTGCACCTCGAACAAGTCGTCGACCACCGTGTCGTAGCGCTCGGCCCACAGATGGCCGCCCGACTGGGCATCGATGAGCTGCGCGTTGATGCGGGCGCGGTTGCCCGACATCCGACCGCTGCCCTCGAGCACGTAGCGCACGCCGAGCTCGCGCGCCACTTGGCGCACGTCGACGGCGCGCCCCTTGTAGGTGAAGGCGCTGTTGCGGGCGATCACGAACAGCGAGGAGAAACGCGACAGCTCGGTCGTGACATCCTCGCAGAGACCGTCGAGGAAGCAGTCGTGTTGCGGATCGCTGCTCATGTTCTGGAACGGCAGCACGGCGATCGACGGCTCGTCGGGCAGGGCGAGCAGCGATTCGTCCGGCGGCTGGGCGGTGGCCGGCGCGGCGGCCCGCGCCAGTCCGCGCCAGTCCGCCGGTTCCCACGTCACCCGGAAGGCCTTGATCGGGCGTTCGATGTTCTTCAGCGCGAGGTTGCCGAGGTCCTCGAACGTGGCCTTGACCCTGCCGCTCGTGGCGTCCAGCACGTTGCTCGAGACGACGATGCCGCCGGCCTCGGCCTCCGCCTCCAGCCGGACCGCGACGTTGACACCATCGCCATAGAGATCGCCGCCATCGACGATGAGGTCGCCGACATGCAAGCCGATGCGGAAGGCGATGGCATCCCCGCCGACCTCGTCGTCGGCGATCGCCTGCTGGAACTCGACGGCGGCGCTCAGCGCCTCGACAGCGCTTCCGAACTCGACCAGCGCGCCGTCGCCGGTCAGCTTGACCAGCCGACCGCCGTGACCGGCAAGAGCCGGCTCGAGGCGCCGGTTGCGCAGGTCGCGCCAGCGCGCGACCGTGCCGCTCTCGTCGCGGCCCATGAGTCGCGAGTAGCCGACCATGTCGAGGGCGAGGATCCCCGCCAAGCGGCGCTGCTCTCGAGCCAGTGAAAGTCCCCAGCGTCGTTCAGTGGATTGAATGAGCATTGATCGTAGGTGCCGTTGCCTGACCGGGCAACTCTAGCGAGCCGCGTGCGGCCGCAAGATGAACGCGCTGTGGCGCCGCGATGGCGGCCACGGACCGTTGCAAAAATGCCGACGCATGTCACCGCCGGCAATCGCGCCTCCTGGTTCAGCCTTTCAGCACGCGGCCGGCGACGGCGTCGAGCTTCTTCACCATCTCGGGCGAGCGCGCCTGCGGCGCGGTGATCAGGGCATGTTCGAGCGCGCGGTCACAACCAGACGGACAGGGCGCCGGCCGCGACTTCTTGAGGCGCGGGGCGGCCAGCTTGATCAGGGACTTGGCCTTCTCGGCGTTCTCGGTCAGCACGCGGATGATGTCGGCGACCTGGACATGGTCGTGGTCCGGATGCCAGCAGTCGAAATCGGTGACCATGGCGATGGTGACGTAACAGATCTCCGCCTCGCGGGCGAGCTTGGCCTCCGGCATGTTGGTCATGCCGATCACGTCGCAGCCCCACGCGCGATAGAGGTTCGATTCGGCGAGGCTGGAGAATTGCGGGCCCTCCATGGCGAGATAGGTGCCGCCGAACCGGAGCGGGATGTCGGCCTCCTTAGCGCTGTCGCGCACCGCCTCGGCGAGGCGGTTGCAGGTCGGATGCGCCATCGAGACGTGCGCCACCAGGCCTTCGCCGAAGAAGCTCTTCTCGCGCGCGAACGTCCGGTCGATGAACTGGTCGACGACCATGAAATGGCCGGGCGGCAAATCCTCGCGCAGCGAGCCGCAGGCCGAGACCGACAGGATGTCGGTGACGCCGGAGCGCTTGAGGGCATCGATGTTGGCGCGATAGTTGATGGTCGTCGGCGAATGGAAATGGCCGCGGCCGTGGCGCGGCGCGAACACCACGTCGAGCCCGTCCAGCACGCCGAACAGGAATTCGTCCGAGGTCTCGCCGAACGGCGAGGCGACCCGCCGCCAGGTCGCCCGCTCGAGGCCGGCAATCTCGTACACGCCACTTCCACCCAGGACGCCCAGCACGGTCATCTGCTTCTCCTCGCTGGCCGTGGTGTATCATCCCGATCCGATCCTGGGGAGAAATCATGGGCAAGCTCGACGGCAAGATCACCATCGTCACCGGCGCGACCAGCGGCATCGGCCGCCGAACGGTCGAGATCTTCGTGGCGGAGGGCGCCAAGGTGGTGGCGACCGGCCGGCGCGAGGAGCACGGCCGCTCGCTCGAGGCGGCGCTGGGCAAGGACAAGTGCCTGTTCGTCAAGGCCGACGCCACGCAGGAGGCCGACGTCGAGGCGATGATCCAGGCCTGCCTCGACAGATGGGGCCGAATCGATTGCCTGTTCAACAATGCCGGCGGGCCGGCGCCGGTCGGCGGCATCGAGACCATCCCGGTCGACGGCTTCGACGCCGCCATGGCGACGCTGGTGCGCTCGGTCATGCTGGGCATGAAGCACGCCGCCCCGGTGATGATGAGCCAGGGGGCGGGCAGCATCATCAACAACGGCAGCGTGGCGGCGCGCCGCGCCGGCTACTCGACCTCGATGATCTACGGCGCCGCCAAGGCCGCCGTGAATCATCTCACCGTGTGCGCGGCCATGCAACTCGGCGAGAAGAACGTGCGTTGCAACTCGATCTCGCCGGGCGGCATCGCCACCGGCATCTTCGCCAAGGCGCTCGGCCTGCCGCCCGACAAGGCCGACAGCTACGCCGAGGCGATGAAGGCCGGCTTCGCCAAGAACCAGCCGATCCCGCGCGCCGGCCTGACCGACGACATCGCCAAGGCCGCGGTCTTCCTGGCGTCGGACGATTCGACCTTCATCAACGGCCACGACCTGGTGGTCGACGGCGGCATCGTCGGCGGCCGCCTGTGGACGCCGCATCAGGAAGGCGTGAAGGCGATGCGGCAGGCCTTCGGGGTCGACGAATGATCTGGCGCCCGGCGGTCGGTGCGCTGCTCGCTGCCCTGGCTCTGTGTCTGGCAGCGCCGCCAGCTACCGCGGCAGACCCGGTCCTGACGCCGTTGGTCGGCCGGGTGCTCGCGGCGCCCCGGCCAGTGCCGGGCTCCGACCAGCGGCGCCATCTCGTCTACGAGGTGCAACTCGACAATGTCACGGCTGGCACCATGGAGGTGCAGGCTGTCGAGATCGTCGACCAGGGCGGCAATGTCGTGCACCGGCTGGACCGTGGCGCCGTTGGCGGTCGTCTGTCGATCGGCGGGAGGCGCGGTGCGGAGTCGCCTGATCTCCTGTTCGGTCAGTTCGCGGTCCTGTTCGTGCACGTGGCGCTCGGCAAGGACGATGCGCTGCCGAGCGCGCTCCGCCATCGCATCAGCCTGCGCTTCGTGCCGGGCAACATCGACCACACGCTGACCATCGCCGAGACGCCGGTGAACGACGGGCCCACCGTCGTCCTCGGGCCGCCGCTCGTCGGCAAGGGCTATATCGCCGGCGACGGCTGCTGCGACAGCATTCGCCATGTCCGAGCCCTGCTGCCGCTCGATGGCCGCTTCACCTTGGCCCAGCGCTTCGCCATCGACTGGGAGCAGGCCGATGCGCAGAACCGGCTCGTCACGGGCGACACCAGGGTGCCGGGCAACTACACGATCTTCGGCAAGGACGTGCTGGCCGTCGCCGACGGCACGGTCGTCGCGTCGCGCAACGACCTGCCCGAGCAGGTGCCCGGCGCGTTGCCCAAGAACCTGCCGCTCGACCAGGCTGACGGCAACTTCGTCGTGCTCGACATCGGCGGAGGCGCCCATGTCCTCTACGCCCACATGCAACCCGGCAGCGTGACGGTGACGGCGGGCGCGCGCGTGAAGCGCGGCGATCTCCTGGGCAAGGTCGGCAACACCGGCAACAGCCAGGCGCCGCATCTTCACTTGCACGTCATGGATGGTCCGTCGGCGTTGCTGGCCAACGGCATCCCCTACGTCTTCGACTCCTTCACCCTGACTGCCATCGACCAGGCCGGCACGGCCGATTTCGACAAGGCCGAGGCGACCGGCTCGCCGCTGGCGCTGACCCCGGTGACGCCGCCGCAGGCGATGAAGGCCGTCCTGCCGCTCGACCTGACGGTGGTCGAGTTCTCGAAATAAGGGAGCGCTCGTTCTCCTCCCCGACGAAGTTGGGGAGGTGTCGCATACGGCGACGAAGGAGTTATCCTAGATTCGTAAGTTAGGAGTTGCGCGAGGCGAGGAAGTCGTTGGAATCGTGGGACAATGTCCTATCCGATGAGAGTGAAACGTGCGACCCGGCGGGTGTTGCACGGGAAGGTTGAAGTAGCTGCGCAAGAGGCGGTGATCGCGGAGACGTTCGCCGGCCAAGTTCACGTGGAATGGGATGAGTCGGCGGCGGTGACGCCGCTGGGTCAGTTGCCGTTCTTCGTGGAGTTTTTGAAGCAGGCAGGTCTGTTCGACGCGTGGGTAGCGGACAGCCCGTTGCGGTTCACCAGCCCGAATGCGCCGGCCAAGCGCGATGTGCTTGGCACGGCGCTGCTCGGTGTGCTTGCGGGGTGCTGGCGTTACGCGCATCTGACGGCGCTGCGAGGCGATGTTGTTAATCCGCAGCTTCTGGGGATGCGCGGTGTTTTGAGCGAGGATGCGGTGCGTCGCGGCCTGAAGTCGATCGCGACGTCGGCAGGCGAGAAGTGGATGTGCGAGCATCTGCTGCATTGCGTTCGGCCGTTGCTGGGCGAGCCGTGGATCCTGGATGTCGATACGACGGTGAAGCCGCTGTACGGCCATCAGGAAGGGGCCGAGGTCGGTTACAATCCGCACAAGCCCGGCCGTCCGTCGCATAGCCTGCATACCTACGTGATGGCCAACTTGCGTCTGGTGCTGGATGTAGAGGTTCAGGGCGGCAAGCACAGCATGCCTCACGGCATTCGCAAGTCGGGCTGTGGCGTCTTCTGAAGGCGCTCCCGCGCTCGATGTGGCCGCGCCTGGTGCGGGGCGACAACAACTGGGGCAGCGATCTGGTGATGCGGCGCTGCGAGGAGGAGGGCTTGGCGTATCTGCTGCGGCTGCGGCTGCGGCTGACGGCAAACGTCAAGCGGGCGCTGGATCGAGCGATGTCGGAGCTGGGGTGGACGCAGGCGGGCCAAGGCTGGCAGGGCAAGGAGGCGTGGCTCAAGCTGCACGGCTGGGGTCGGGCCCGGCGGGTGATCCTGCTGCGCCGGCGGCTGAAGGGAGGGGTGTCGCTGGCGGCCCGCAACGAGCGCGGACAGCTGGCGCTGGGGTTCGCCAATGTCGAGGCCGACGAGCCGGTGTGGGAGCACGGTGCCCTTGTGACCTCGCTGAGCGAGGAGATCCTGAGCTTCGGCCAGCTCTACCGCGATCGTGCCGACTGCGAGAACGTCTACGACGAGATGAAGAACCAGTGGGGTTGGGGTGGCTTCACGACGCAGGATCTGGCGCGCTGCCAGCTGATGGCCCGCATCGTGGCGCTCGCCTACAATTGGTGGACCCTGTTCGCCCGTCTGGCCGAGCCCGATCGGCATCGCGAGGCGATCACCGCCCGGCCGCTGATGATGCATGCCATCGCCCGACGCACCAAGCATGCCGGCCGCACCACGCTTACCATCACCAGCACGCACGGCGACTACGACCAGGTGAAGCGCGCCTATCGACGCATCGCTCGCTTCTTCGCCGACCTGCGGGCAACTGCGGAGCAGTTGACCCCACTGCAGCGGCTCTACCGCATTCTCAGCGAGGCGATGCGCCATTTCCTCAACGGTCGGCTCCTCCGTGCGCCTCCTGCCCTACAGGCCGCATGACACGAAATGGTGGAAAATGTGCTCAGCGCCTCCGTCCTCGACGCAGGCGCAACTCCCGTTTCTAGGGTTATGAGCAGCGGGACTGCGACCCATGACCCCTCCGTGGGCGATTGCGCCGACACCTCCCCGGCGATGACGCTGGGGAGGAGAAGGAGCTACGCCAGCGGGGTGTGGGCGTCCTTGCCGAAGTAGGCCTGCTCGAGCCGGTTGGGCAGGTCGTCCTCGTCGGTGCTGGCCTCCAGCACGATGGTGCCACGGGCCAGCGCGTAGACGCGGTCGGCCAGGTTGAGCGCCTTCTCGATCAGCTGCTCGACCAGCAGCACGGCGGTGCCGGCGTCGCGCAGGCGGGCGGCGGCGGCGAGCACGCGGTCGACCAGCACCGGCGAGAGGCCGGCCGACGGCTCGTCGAGCATCAGGAGCTTGGGCTTGCGCACCAGTCCCTGCGCCACCGCCAGCATCTGCTGCTGGCCGCCCGACAGGGTGACGGCGCGGTCGTTGCGCTTCGCGGCGATCTCGGGGAAGAAGGCCAGCGCCTCCTCGACCTGGCCCTCGAGGTCGCGGCGCGCCATGCCGTAGCCCGCCAGCATGACGTTGTCGTGCACGGTGAGCTGGGTGAACACGCGATGGCCTTCGACCACGTGCACCAGGCCGGCATCGACCGCCTCGCGCGGGCCGGTCGTGCTCATGTCCCGGCCGGCGAAGGTCACCTTGCCGGTGCGCGGCAGCAGGCCGGACAGCGCCTTCAGGAGCGTGCTCTTGCCGGCGCCGTTGGGGCCCAGCAGGGCCACGATCTCGCCGGCGCCGACCCTGAGGTCGATGCCGTTCAGCACGCCGATCTTGCCGTAGCCGGCGGCGAGGCCTTTGACCTCGAGCAGCGTCTCACGCCCCGAGATAGGCACTGACCACCTCCCGATGCGAGCGGATCTCGGCCGGTGTGCCGGCCGCCAGCTCCTTGCCGAGGTTGAGCACGGTGACGCGATCGCAGATGTCGAAGATCAGGTCGGCATGGTGCTCGACCAGCAGCACGCCGGTGCCGGCGCGGCTGATCGCCTTGATCAGCGCGCCCAGCCGGCGGATCTCCTCTGCCGACAGGCCGGCCGCCGGCTCGTCGAGCATCAGGAAGGCCGGCCGCAGCATCAGCGCACGGGCGATCTCCATGAAGCGCAGCTCGCTGTGCTGCAGGCGGTCGGCGCGCACCCCGGCCAAGGTCTCGAGGCCGACCGTGGCCAGCGCCTGCATCGCGGCCTGCTCGAGATGCCTCTCGTCGCGGTGGTGGCGCGGCAGGGCGAGCATCGCTTCGCTGAAGCTCGCCTGGCCGTGCACCGTGCCGCCGATCATGACGTTGTCCAGCACCGACGCTGCGCCGACGAGGCGCGGCGTCTGGAAGGTGCGGGCGATGCGGTGCGCGGCACGCCGGTACGGCTGCTCGAACGGCAGCTCGGCGCCGCCCAGGGTCATGGTGCCGGCGCTCGGCCGGTAGTAGCCCGAGATCACGTTCAAGGTCGTGGTCTTGCCGCTGCCGTTGGGACCGATCAACCCGTGCACCTCGCCCGACTTGATCTCCAGATCGAGACCGTCGATCGCGCGCACGCCGCCGAAATGCAGCGCAATGCCCTTGAGCGCGATCGAGCTCGGCGCACTCTTGTCGAGCACGCGGGCCAGAAGCTCGGGCCGCGGCACGATCTCGCGATGCTGCTCGAGCGGCCGGCGATTCTTGAAATCGAGCAGGTCGGCGATGCCCCCCGGGATCACGAGCACGATCACCAGCAGGAGAGCTGCGTAGAGGAACGTCGACCATTGCACGAGGGGCGCCGCGAACTCGGGCAGCGCGGTCAGGATGATGGTGCCAAGCGCCGGGCCGAGGATCGAGCCGCGACCGCCGATCAGGATGGCGATGAAGAACAGCACCGAGATCTCGAAGGTGAAGGCGTCGGGCGTGATGTACGACTGCAGCGAGGAGAACAGCCCGCCGGCCACTCCGCCCAGCGCACCGGCGAAGACGAACACCGCGACGAGCAGCCGGGGCTTGGCGATGCCCGAGGCTTCGGCCGCCACCTCGGCATCGCGGATGGCGACCAGCGCCCGCCCGAAGCGGCTGGCGGCGATGTTGGCCGTCATCCACGTCGCCAGCGCGGCCAGGATGAAGCAGAAGTAGTAGAAGCCCCAACCGGGATCGAACGGCCAGGGAAACACCGGGCCGGGCGTGCCGACGCCGCCGCCCGTCACGCTCTTCCAGGCGAGTGCCACCTGGGTGACGATGGTGGCGAAGCCCAGGGTCGTCATGGCGAAGTAGAAGGTGCGCAGACGCAATGCCGGCAGCCCGACGACCACGCCGGCCAACCCGCCGATCACGCCGCCCGCCGCCAGGGCGAGATACGGATGCCACGGGTCGGTCACGTTGCCGGCGGTCAGCGCCGCCGTGGTATAGGCGCCCAAGGTCAGCATCGACACCCAGCCGATGGCGATCTGGCCGGCATAGCCCACCACCAGGTTCAGGCCTGCCGACAGGACCCAGTAGATGTAGGCGCGCTGGGCGATGACACCGATGTAGGAATCGTCGAGCAGCGGCAGCAGGAGGCCGGCAGCACCGAGGGCGATCCACGGCAGGGCGCCTTCGAACCTGGCGAGGCCGAGGCCGCGCCTGGCAGAGGAAGACGCGGTCGCGTCCGTCATGCGCGGGCCCTCATACGCGTCTGGCTGTCGCCGCGCCGGCAAGACCTTCGGGCCGCAGCAGCAGGACGACGATGAAGACTGCGAACACGGCGACCGCGGCGAAGATGCCGCCGACCAGGAAGTTGGCAGCCTGCTGGAACACGCCGAGCGCCAGCCCGCCGATCACCGCCCCGCGATTCGATCCCATGCCGCCCAGCGCCACCGGCACGAAGCCGTAGAAGTTGAGGATCGCCTGGTTGCCGAAGAAGGCGAGCAGGATTTCCGCGCCGCTGAAGCCGGCCAGCGCGCCGATCATGCCGGCGAGCGCATAGCTCGCCATCCGCAGCCCGGTCTCGGGCAACCCGAGGGCGCGGGCGGCATAGCTGTCCTCGGCGATCGCCAGGAAGGCGCGGCCGATCAGCGTCTTCCGGTAGAGCAGCTCGAGGCCGACGATGGTGACGGCGCAGGCCAGCATGGGCAGCCAGAATTGCTGGTCGAGCCAGCCCGGCCCGATCGGGATCAGGCGTGGGAAGGGGCGGGCGTCGGTGCCCCATTCGATGGCGGTGAGCTGCTGGACCATCAGCGCCAAGGCGAGCGTCGACAGCACATAGAGGTGCTGGTCGATGCTCTTCAGCACCGGGCGCACGGTGACGATCTCGGTGATGATGCCGAGCACGGCACCGCACGCCAGGACCAGCACGAGGCCGACGATGACCGGCAGGCCCCAGTCGGCGATGAAGAGCGCGCCCAGCACACCGCCCAGCATTCCCAGCATGCCAGCAGTGAAGCTGAACACACGCGACGCCGAGAACATCACGTTGTACGTGATGCCGATCAGTGCGTAGACCGCTCCTACCGCAAGGCCGTAGGAGACGATCGACTGGATCATGGTCTAGCTGCTGTAGCCCGGCGCCAGGTTGAACGCGCCGTCCTTCAGCGAGTTGACCTCGCACATCACGACCTCCCGGTCGGGGAAGCCGTTATGCTGCTCTGGCGTCCAGGTGACGGTGCCGTAGACGCCCGGCCAATCCTTGATCTTGTTCCAGTACGCCACGATGTCGTCCGACTTGGTGCCGGCAGCCTTGAACGTCTCGGCCATCAGCCTGGCGCCGTCCCAGCCGAGC
The DNA here is from genome assembly GCA_046349295.1 of Reyranellaceae bacterium. Lineage (GTDB taxonomy): Bacteria > Pseudomonadota > Alphaproteobacteria > Reyranellales > Reyranellaceae > Reyranella. Next base: position 182,034 of record JAXMCP010000015.1, on the reverse strand, counting down.
GCGATCCACCACAGCAGCGTGTCGCCCATCTCGATCTTGGACTTCTTCAGGCGATCGACGAACTCCTGGGCCCGTTCCGGCAGCTTGCCGCCGGCGTAGCAGCAGTTGCGGAAGTTGTTGGAATAGACCTTGTTCCAGTTCTCGGGCTTCTCGAGCAGCGCCTTGGTCTGGCCCGACCCGAGAGTCGTCTGGCCGACCACCGGCACATCCCATCCCATGGCGCCTCGGGTGTTCAGGATGCGTGACAGGAAGCCGGCATTGACGCTCCACGGCATGATGACCTGGGCGCCGGCGCTCTGCATGCGCAGCATGTCGGGCTTGAGATCGGGATTGGCCGCATCGACATGGCCCGTGTAGACGACATCGACGCCTTTCGCCTTGAGCATCGGCACGTAGGTGTTGACCGAGGCCGTGCCGTATCCGGTGGTGTCGCTGATCACGGCGATCTTCTTCAGCTTCAGCACATCGACCACGTAGAAGTTGGCGCCGCCGCCAACCTGGGTGTTGGTCGGCGCGATGCGGAACGCCATCGGGTACTTCTTGACGTCGATCAGCTCGTCGACCCAGCACGGGTGCAGCATCGCCACCTTGTCGCGCGCGATCAGCGGTGTCGCCGCCAGCGCCTCGCCGGAGTTCACCGGTCCGAAGATGACCCCGACCTTCTGGCGCTGGGTCAGCTCGGCCACGGCGTTGACCGCCTTGGTCGGCTCGCTCTGCGTATCGCGTACGATCAGCTCGAGCTTGCGACCGTTGATGCCGCCCGAGCTGTTGATCTCGTCGATCCCGAGCTGGACGCCGCGATTGATGCCTACACCAGTAGACGACGAGGGGCCGGTCAGCGCCGGCAGATAGCCGATCTTGATCGGCTCGTTCTGGGCGATCGCCGGTGCCGGGAAGCTTCCCGAGGCGGCCAGGGCAGTGGCCGTAGCGGCCGATCCGGCCAGGACTTGGCGACGACGAAGTGACATGTCATTCCCTCCCACACAGGGATCGTGTTGTTTTCGCTAGCATAGCCGTCGGTCGTTCACGGTCAATGCAGGCGTCCGTTAGCGATGGTTCTCGTAGTATCGCCAAACGTCATTTGACAAGGCAGTGTGGTTTTTTCGGGCAGGCCAGTTCGACGGTGGAGGAGGCGGAGGCGCCAGATGGGCAAGGAGTACGTGAAATCGGCCTGTCCGCACGATTGCCCGAGCGCCTGCTGCCTCGAGGTCGAGCGGCTGTCCTCGACCCGCATCGGCCGCATCCGCGGCGCCGCGGCGAACAGCTACACCGATGGCGTCGTGTGCGCCAAGGTCGCACGCTACGCCGAGCGGGCGCACCATCCCGACCGCCTGAAGCAGCCGCTGCAGCGCAGCGGCGAGAAGGGGCGGGGCGAGTTCCGGCCGATCTCGTGGGAGGCCGCGCTCGACGAGGTGGCGGAGGCCTTCACCCGGGCGACCCGTGCGCACGGTCCGGAGGCCGTCTGGCCCTACCATTCCGGCGGCACAATGGGCGTCGTCCAGCGCTGGGGCATCGACCGCCTGCGCCACGCCTTCGGCTACTCGCGCCAGAAGACGACGATCTGCGTCACCCCCGCGGAATCGGGCTGGCGCGCCGGCATCGGCAAGGTGACGGGCCCCGACCCGCGCGAGATGACCGAATCGGACCTGATCGTGGTGTGGGGCGGCAACCCGGTGTCGACCCAGGTCAACGCGATGACCCACATCGCCAAGGCGCGCAAGCAGCGCGGCGCCAAGCTCGCGGTGATCGACGTCTACCGCACGCCGACAATCGAGGCGGCCGATATCGCCCTGGTGCTGCGCCCCGGCACCGACGGCGCGCTGGCCCTCGCCATGATGCACGTGATCCTGAAGGAGGGGCTGGCCGATCGCGACTACCTTGCGCGCTACAGCGACTTCGGACCCGACATCGAGGCGCACCTCGCCGACAAGACGCCGTCCTGGGCGTCGGCGATCACCGGTCTGCCGGTCGAGGAGATCGTGGCCTTCGCGCGGCTCTATGGCCGCACCGAGCGCAGCTTCCTGCGCGTCGGCTTCGGCTTCACGCGCTCGCGCAACGGCTCGGCGGCGATGCACGCCGTGACCTGCCTGCCGGCGCTGACCGGCGCGTGGCGCCATCGCGGCGGCGGCGCCTTCTTCATCAACTGGGACAATTGGCGGCTCGACACCACCCTGGCGCACGGGCTCGACATGATCGATCCCCAGGTGCGCATCATGGACCAGTCGCGCATCGGCCCGGTGCTGTGCGGCGAGCCCGAGGCGCTGGCCGGCGGGCCGCCTGTCACGGCGATGCTGATGCAGAACGCCAACTCGGCCAACGTGGCACCCGACAGCGCCGCGGTGGCGCGCGGCCTGTCGCGAGACGATCTCTTCGTCTGCGTGCACGAGCAGTTCATGACGGCGACGGCCAGGTACGCCGACATCCTGCTGCCGGCCGCGATGTTCCTGGAATACGACGACATCTACTACGGCCTCGGCCACACCCACCTGACGGTCGGACCGCGCCTGCTCGATCGCTACGAGGACTGCCGCACCAACCACGAGCTGATCTGCGCCCTGGCGCAGCGCCTCGGTGCGCCGCACAAGAGCTTCCGCATGAGTGCCATCGAGCTGCTCGACGCCACCCTGCGGGCCTCGGGCAAGGGCACCTGGGCGGAGGCCGCGGCACGCGGCTGGGTCGATTGCGTCGAGGACTTCCAGGCGACGCACTTCCTCGACGGCTTTCCGTCGAGCGATGGCCGCTTCCATTTCAAGCCCGACTGGAAGGCGGTCGGGCCGTACCATGCCGGCCTGCGCCCGCTGCCCGACCATCTCGAGACCTACGAACGCGCCAGCGAGACGTTCCCGTTTCGCCTCGTCGTGCCGCCGGCGCGCGGCTTCCTCAACACCACCTTCACCGAGACGCCGGGCTCGATCTCGCGCGAAGGCGAGCCCCGCGCGCTGATCCACGAGGACGATGCGGCGCGGCTGGGCCTCGGCGAGGCCGGGATGGTCCGCCTCGGCAACGCCCGCGGCGAGGTGAGACTCGCCGCCCGCGCCGCGCGCACCGCCCGCCCCGGAGTGGTGATCGTCGAAGGCAACTGGCCGAGCAGCGCCTACCCCGACCGCGTCGGCATCAACACCCTGATCGGCGCCGACCCTGTCCCGCCCAACGGTGGCGCCGCGTTCCATGACACAGCGGTGTGGATGAAGGTGGCGTAGGAAGTCATCTCCTCCCCAACGCAAGCGTTGGGGAGGTGCCCCGTAGGGGCGGAGGGGTCATGAGCAACAGACGCGTGGATTGATAGGAATCAGATTCATGCCGGCAGTCCGCGCTTGCTTTCCGATATGATTCACGTCGGGCGCCTCGACTGAGGTTCTTGACCCCTCCGCCCCCTGGCGGAGGCACCTCCCCGCGCTTCGCGCAGGGAGGGCAAGACTCAGAACGCCTTCGCGAGCGTGAGTCGTAGGGCGAGGGGCTCTACCGGATGGAAGTGACGGTCGGCGACACCTTCCGAGGCTTCTCCCTGGAGACGGGAGGTGTAGAAATAGTCGATCTGGCTCGCCTGCCAATTGTTGAGCAGGTTGAAGACGTCGAGGTTGAGCTTGATGCCCGACTCGAAGACGTAGCCGACGCGCGCATTCACGGTCGTGGTCGGCGAGGAGAAGACGCTGCCGTCGGAGGTCAGCGGCCGCGGCCCCAGGCCGCGCACCCGCATGGCGCCGAACCAGCCGGTGTCGGAGCCCAGCGCAAAGCCTGTCGAGAGGACGTAGGTCGGTGCGCCGGGGATGAAGTTGCCCTCGCTGGAATAGTCGCTGAAGCGCGCCTGGGTGTAGGCGAAGTCGAGGTCGAAGCTCGCCCAGGGCCGCGGCCGGTAGGTGTTGGTCCATTCGAAGCCGATGCGGCGGCTCGGCCGGCTCGCTTCGGTGGTGCCGGCGTCGCCCACGAACAGCAGCTCCGAATCGAAGTCGAGGGCGAACAGTGCCAGCGACATGTCGAAGCCCTTGAAGGCCTGGGTGCGCACGCCGACCTCGGCGCCCTTGGAGCGCACCAGCAGAGGCACCGTCGCCAGTGGCTGTGTCGGGTCGGACGGGTTGACGGCAATGACGGCGCCGCGCGCGTCGTTGCTGTGATAGCCGAAGCCTGCGTTGACGTAGAACTCCGTCTTGTCGAATGGCCCGAACACCATGCCGAGCTTGGGGCTGGCAAGAAAGGCCGAGGTGTAGCCGGAGTTGGCCGGGTTGTCGCTGGTGACCGAGGCCATGTAGAGATCGCCGCGCACACCCAATGTGACGCGCAGCCAGTCGGTCCAGCGCGTCATGTTGCTGGCATAGAGTCCGATGCTCGATTCGCTCACCTGGTCGTAGCGCACCGTCGAATAGGCGGTGCGCTGGAAGGTGTTGAACAATCCGACGCCGATGTCGTCGTAGCGCATCTGCGTGCCGAACGTGGTCTCGGACAGGAAGCCAAGCAGGTCGTGGCGCCGCATGTAGCTCGCATTGAGGCCCAGGATCTTGCGCTTGTCGCTCTGCTGGAACTGATCGCCCTGGTCGGGATTGTCGAGGAAGTAGGTGAAGTTGTTGTAGAGGTTGAGGGTCGAGTAGATGCCGTAGGCCTGTACCATCGCCGCGCTCCTCTCGTCGCTTTGCCGCCAGCTCATCGACAGCGAGTAGCGCTGGGTATCGCCGCCGTCAGTCTGGTCGACGGCGCCATACAGACCGAGGCTGCCGTCGGCGATGGCGCGCGCCGGGCTCTGGTCGGTCGAATGCCAGGAGTTGGTGTAGGCGAGCGCCGTGATCGACAGGCCGTTGTCCGGCGTGCCCTCGCTGTAGCGCAGGAAGCCGTTGAACTTGCGCAGCTTGTCGGGGACTTCCCACGGCCCGTTGTAGAACACCGATTCGACGGCGCCCGTCAGCCAGCCGCTGCCCATCTGCAGGGTGCCAGCGGCAAGCGCGCGCCAGTAGCCGAAGCTGCCGCCGGTGACCTGGGCCACGTTGGTCTCCAGCCGGTCGAGGTAGGCGAGCCGGAGCGAGCCGGCCGACGCGAAGTCGCTCTCCTCGGCCCAGTACGGTCCCTTCTTGACCGTCATCTGCTGGATCAGCTCGGGGATCAGGAAATTGACGTCGGCATAGCCCTGGCCGTGGCCGTGCGTGCGCATGTTGACCGGCATGCCGTCCAGCCAGATGGCGAGGTCGGTGCCGTGATCGAGATTCATGCCGCGCAGGAAGTACTGGTTGGCTTTGCCCTCGCCGCTGTGCTGCGTGACGATCAGGCCGGGCGTCGCCTCGAGGATCTCGCCCGGCCGTTCCACCGGCCGCGTGTTCAGCGTCTCGCCCGAGAAGCGCTTCTCGCTCGCCGCATCGGTGGGCTGGGCCTCGAGCGCACGGGGTGCCACGATCGTGACCGCCGGCAGCGCGGTCGACGCGCCGGTGCCCGGGCCGAACGGGTCCGGCTGGGTCTGGGCCTTCGCCTCGCCGGCGGCGGCGGCCAGCAGGGCGATGCAGAGGAGGGACCTGTTATGCACTTCTTCAAAAGTGTGCATACTCCCGTCGGGTTCTGCAAGTGCAGGAGGGGAAGATGCAAAGGATCACGCTGTCGATCGACGACGATCTCGCCCAGGTGCTCGACCGGCACATGGCGGCGCACCGCTATGCCAGCCGCTCCGAGGCGCTGCGCGACATCCTGCGCGACGTCCAGGCGCGCCAGCAGCTCGACGAGGCGCCCGACGCCTACTGCGTCGCGACACTGTCCTACGTCTATGATCACGAGACGCGCGATCTGGGCCGTCGCCTGACGCGGACGCGCCACGACCACCATGATCTTCAGGTCGCGACCCTGCACGTCTACCTCGATCACGATGCAAGCCTCGACGTGTCGGTGTTGCGCGGCGCCGCCAGGTCGGTGCGCAAGTTCGCCAGCGATACGATCAGCCAGCGTGGTGTGCGCCACGGCCAGCTTCACCTGGTTCCCGCCGAGCATGACCGGGGGCGCCATTCTCACGGCGCAGGACCGCTCGAGCACGACCACTTTCACGCCTGAGCGACACGAGACGGGGCCACCGCGCTGGGCGCAGGGACTTTCGGAGTGAAGTGAGTGTTCGGATCGCGTCGCCTTGGCCTGCGTGGCTCCCTGATTGGCATCTATGGCCTGCTGCTCGTCGCCAATCTCGGCGCCTGGGCGTGGGCGCTGGCGCTGTTTCACGATCAGCCCCTGCTGCTCGGCACGGCGCTGCTGGCCTACGGATTCGGGCTGCGCCACGCCGTCGACGCCGACCACATCGCGGCGATCGACAACGTCACGCGCAAGCTCCTGCAGGAGGGGCAGCGGCCGCTCGCCGCCGGACTCTTCTTCGCCCTTGGCCATTCGACGGTGGTGGCGCTGGCGGTCGCAGGAATCGCCGCGACGGCGAACGTGCTTTCCAGCCAATTCGAATCGTTCAAGGCGATCGGCGGGACCATCGCCACGCTGGTGTCGGCCCTGTTCCTGTTCGCGATCGCCGCCGCCAACCTCGTCATCCTGCGGGCGGTATGGCGGACCTTCAGAGAAGTGCGCGCCACTGGTCGGTACGTCGAGGAGGATCTCGACCTGCTGCTCAACAAGCGCGGGTTGCTGTCCCGCTTCTTCCGCCCGCTGTTTCGCCTGATCGCCAAGAGCTGGCACATGTATCCGCTGGGCTTCCTGTTCGGGCTGGGCTTCGACACGGCGACCGAGGTCGCCCTGCTTGGCCTCTCGGCCACGCAAGCCGCCAAGGGAGTGTCCGTATGGGCGATCCTGGTGTTTCCCGCGCTGTTCGCCGCCGGCATGGCGCTGGTCGACACGACCGACGGCGTGCTCATGCTGGGCGCCTACGACTGGGCGTTCGTGAAGCCGATGCGCAAGCTCTACTACAACCTCACCATCACCTTCGTGTCCGTCGTGGTCGCCGTGCTGATCGGCGGCATCGAGGTGCTCGGCCTGCTGGCCGATCGCTTCGAGCTGTCCGGTGCGTTCTGGCAGATGATCGAGGCGTTGAACGACAATTTCAACGGGCTCGGCTTCATCATCGTCGGCGTGTTCATCGTTGCGTGGGTGGGCTCGATCCTGATCTACCGCTACTCGGGCCTCGACGCCGTCGAGGTTGCCCGGGACGGCGATTGAGGTCGGCCCATGTTCATCTGTGGCTGGGAATCGAGCAAGGCGTCGACCCAGCAGGACTAGTCCGAGGCCGGGGAAGGCCGTGCATCCTGCCGATCCCCGCTGCGGGCGAATACCGCCGAGGAATGCACGATGCGCTCGCCGTTGCACACCAGGTAGCAGTTGGCGAAGGCGAGGCGGCCGCCGACCTTGTGCACGTCGACATGTGCCTCGACCCAGTCGCCGATCCTGGCCGCGCCGGCGAAGTCGGTCGTGACGCTGGCGGTGGTCAGCATCGGCGACGGCGTCTGGCTGCGCGTTGTGCGGTAACCCAGCGCGATGTCGCACATCGTCATGAGCAAGCCGCCATGGGCGCCGCCGCGGCCATTGGCGTGCTTGGGCTGGATGCGCACCCCGACGACGAACGTGCCGTCGTCGCTGGTCCGGTAGAAGAACGGCCCGTTGTGATCGAGGAACGGGCTGGAGCGGAACAACGGCTGGAAGCCGTCGGGTGGGGTCGGGTCCATGGCGCGTGCTGTTTCATTCTCCTCCCCGGCGGAGCCGGGGAGGAGGGATGATCAATTGTACCGCCGCAGCTCGATGCGGCCGATCTGGTTGCGATGGACCTCGTCGGGGCCGTCGAAGATGCGCATGGCGCGGGCGCTGGCGAAGGCCGAGCCCAGGCCGAAATCCTCGGTGACGCCGGCACCGCCGTGCGCCTGGATGGCGTAGTCGAGCACGCGACACAGCATGTTCGGCGCGGCGACCTTGATCATGGCGATCTCGGCCAGCGCCTCCTTGTTGCCGACCTTGTCCATCTTGTCGGCCGCCTTGAGCACCAGCAGGCGGGCCTGCTCGATGGCGATGCGCGCCTCGGCGATGCGCTCCAGCGTCACCGTCTGCTCACCCAGCGTGCGGCCGAAGGCGCTGCGCGACTTCACGCGCCGGCACATCTTCTCGAGCGCCGCCTCGGCCTGACCGATGGCGCGCATGCAATGATGAATGCGGCCCGGCCCGAGCCGACCCTGGGCGATCTCGAAGCCGCGGCCCTCGCCCAGCAGGATGTTGTCGATGGGCACCTCGACATCGTCGAACACCACCTCGCCGTGGCCGTGCGGCGCGTCGTCGAAGCCGAACACCGGTAGCGAACGCACGACAGTGATGCCCTTGGCGTCGCTCGGCACCAGGATCATCGATTGCTGGCGATAGCGGTCCGGAGTCTTCGGATCGGTCTTGCCCATGACGATGAAGATCTTGCAGCGCGGGTTGAGCGCGCCCGACGACCACCATTTGCGGCCGTTGATCACGTAGCGATCGCCGCGCCGCTCGATGCGGCATTCGATATTGGTCGCATCGGACGAAGCGACCGCCGGCTCGGTCATGGCGAAGCAGGAGCGGATCTCGCCGGCGAGCAGCGGCTCGAGCCACTGCTTCTTCTGCGCCGCGCTGCCGTAGCGCTCGAGCGTCTCCATGTTGCCGGTGTCCGGCGCCGAGCAGTTGAACACTTCGGGCGCCCAGTCGATCCGCCCCATGATCTCGCACAACGGCGCGTACTCGAGGTTGGTCAGGCCGGCGCCGTGCGTGCCGGGCAGGAACAGGTTCCACAGCCCTTCGAGCCTGGCTTTGGCCTTCAGCTCCTCGAGCACCGGCGGGTTGTGCCACTGGCCATTGGCGCGCAGCTCCTGCTGGTAGCGCTGCTCGCCGGGATGGACGTGCCGGTCCATGAAATCCTGCACGCGGGCCTGCAGCTCCTTGACCTTGGGTGTGTAGTCGAAATCCATCGCGTCCTCCTCGACTGCGGTTGCAGGAGGATCGCCGTGTGCATAACATCAATCAAATGAATTGATGGCATAGATCGATATGAATGTAGTGCATCTATCGCGCATCGACCTCAACCTGTTCGTGGTGTTCGACGCGATCTTCTCCGAAGGCAGCATCACGCGGGCCGGACGGCGGCTCAACCTGTCGCAGCCTGCGATCAGCCACGCGCTCGCCCGGCTGCGCGGCCTTTGCGACGATCCATTGTTCGTGCGCAACGGTCACGCCATGGCGCCGACGCCACGCGCACGCCAGATGATCTCCCCGGTGCGCGATGCCCTTCAGGGCTTCGAGGCGTCGCTGGCATCGACCGACCGCTTCGATCCCGGCGCGGTCGGCAAGCGATTCGTGATCGGCGTGCAGGGCGTGGCCGAACCGATCGTCGCGCCGGTCCTGATGCGGGCGATCGCCAAGGCGGCGCCGCGCGTCGACATCAGCCTGGTGAGGCCCGACCGGCGCGAGCTCGAACGCGAGCTGGCCGCCGGCACGATCGACCTGGCGATCGACGTGCTGCTGCCCCTGCCTGACGACATCCGGCGCCTGCACCTCGGCGCCGAACGCCTGACGGTGGTGGCGCGACGCGGTCATCCCAAGCTCGGCAAGGCGTTGACCCTCGCCGGCTACCTGGCGCTCGAGCATATCCAGGTCTCGCAGCGCCGCCGCGGCCTGTCGGCCGAGGATTTCGAGCTGTCACGCCAGGATCTGCGGCGACGCGTGCGGCTGCGCTGCCAGAACTACTTCGGCGCCTGCCGCGTGGTCAGCGCCACCGATCTCGTGCTGACCATGCCGGAACGTTACGCCCGGATCATCAATCCCCATTTCGGCAACCGGCTGCTGCCGTTCCCGCTCGATGTCGCGGCGTTCGACACCTACGCCTATTGGCACGCCAACAGCGACGATGACCCGGCCAACCGTTGGCTGCGCTCACAGGTCTTCCAGACGTTCGGGAAGACGCGCTGATCACCTCGCCTTGCGTACCAGCAGATCCCCTTCGAGCTCGCGCGGGCGGATGCGGATGAACGCAACCAGCGCCAGCGCCATCAGCAACGCGACGACGGCCCAGGCGAGGCCCCAGCCGAGCGGCGACATGCCACCCGCCAGGTCGAGCGTCCAGCCGACGGCGAGCGGGCCGACGAAGCCGCCGCCGTAGCCCAGCATCGAATGGACGGCGAGCGTCGCCCCGCGCCGCGCCGGATCGGCGGAGCCCGCCGCGCCGGCGGTCAGCGACGACGAATCGAGCCAGATGATCATGCCGTAGAGCACGATCAGCGCGACCGCGATCCAGTAGCCGAGCGAGCCGAGAAAGCCGATCACCGCGCCGGTCATGATCGAGAGCACCATCGCGGCGATGATCAGGCGGCGGCGGCCGAGGCGGATCGAGGCCTCGTTGCCCAGCACGCTCATCAGCGTGCCGAGCAGGCCCAGCACCGTCACCACGACGGCCGGCGACAGCAGCTCGCCGGTCTTGCCGCTGCTCGCGGCGACCCAGACCAGGAAGGCGACGCCCCAGCCGCGCAACGCATTCATCTCCAGCGTATGGACACAGTAGGCGAGCGAATAGGCGAACGCCGAGCGATTGCGCAGCACCGGGCGGAAATCGAACATCGCCGCGGCCGGCCCGGTGGGACGCGCTGGCGGCGCGCGGCCGGGCACCAGCGAGGCGACCGTGATCCAGGCGATCGCCGCGGTGGCGCCGGCGCTGGCGAAGGCCAGCCGCCAGCCGAAGGCGTCGGCGAGCAGGTCGCCCAGCAGGTAGGACGCCGCGCCCGAGATGCCGATGCTCGCGGCATGACCCGTGACGGCGCGCGACATCATCTTGGCGTCGACCTGGTCGGCCAGCAGCTTCAGTCCGGTCATGTAGGTGCCGGCCCAGCCGAAGCCGGCCAGCCCGCGCAGCGCCAGCGCCGACCAGAATCCGTCGGCCAGCAGCCCGAAGGCGAAGTGAGCGATCGTGGTGAAGCCGACGCCCAGCAGATAGACGCGCTTGGGATCGATCCGGTCGGTCGCCGTCACCAGCACCGGCACCGAGACCATGTAGGTGGCGTAGAATGCCGACGTGACCCAGCCCGCCTCGCTGTTGGTGAGCGACCAGCGCGACATCAGGTCGGGCATCAGCACCGGCCAGTAGCCGGCGCCGAGCTGCACGAAGACCTGTGCAGCGCAGACGATGGCGACCAGCCGCATGGCGGTCGAGCGATCACTCGGCATGGTGGACCGCGGGGTGTCGGGGAATGCGCAACGCGCACAGGGCCAGGCAGGCGGCGAGGCTTAGCCCCGCCGTCACGATCAGAAGACCGGTGCCGATGTGCTCGAGCAGGACGGCGAAAGCGAACGGCGCAAGCGCCGAGAGGAAGCGCGACGGCATGCCGATCAGGCCGAGGCGATAGCCGTAGCTCTCCGGTCCGAAGATGGCGAGCGGCACGGTGCCGCGCGCGATGGTGAGGATGCCGTTGCCCGAGCCGTGCAGGATGGCGAACGCGCTCGACGCCACGCTGCCGCCCGCGACCATCAGGACGATCACGCCGACCGGATGGGTCAGGGTGGCGAGGCGGGCGGAGACCAGCGGATGGAAGCGCGCCAGCGGTCCGGCTTCGAGCAGTCGGGCGGCCACCTGCGCCGGACCGATCAGTGCCCCCGCGGCGATGGCCTGTGTCGACGAGGCGCCGGCCGCCTCCATGATGCGCGGGAAGTGCGCGGCCATTCCCGCCGTGACGACCCACGCCGCGGCGAAGGCGAAGGCCAGCACGACCATGGGCCGGTCGATCGGCACCGGCTTGTCGGCGACGCGCTTCTCGGCGGCGGTCAGCAGCGTGGGTCGCGGCAGGGACCAGTAGTTGAGCGGCAAGGCGACGAGCAGATGGAGCGCCGCCCAGGCGAGGCAGGTGTCGCGCCAGCCGATCGTCGCGGCGCCCCAGGCCGTGAGCGGCCAGCCGATGGTGCTGGCGAAGCCAGCCAGCAGCGTGATGCCGGTGATCGCGCCACGCGCGCCGGTGCCATAGATCCGGCCCAGCACGGCGAAGGCCGCGTCGTAGAGACCGATCCCCATGCCGACACCCAGCACGACCCAGGCAAGCTGCAGGGTGAGCAGAGACTGGGCGACGGAGAGCAGTACCAGGCCGCCGGCGAACAGCAGATTGGAGACGGCCAGCACGGCATTGCCGCTGCCGCGATCGATCAGCCGGCCGGCGCGCGGCCCCAGGAGCGCCGAGATGATCAGCGAAATCGAGAAGCTGGCGAACAGCCAGGTCGTCGACACGCCGCTGTCGCGCGCGATGTCATCGGCCAGGATGGCCGGCAGGTAGTAGCTCGACGCCCACGCGAGCGTCTGCGTCGAGCCGAGCACGATGATGGTGACGAGGCGGCGCGAGTCGGGCACGTCAACCGACTCGCGGCTTCAGCCGGATCATCAGCAGCCGCAGCCCTTCCTGCCTGCCACCTTGGCTTTCACGTCGGCGACGCAGCAGCCGCTCGCGGGCTCCGGCGCCGGGCCACCGCAGCAACCTGCGGCGGCGTTGGCCTCGGGGAGATCGGCGATCGGGCCCGGTCCCGAGCAGACGCCGGTCTCGGGCAGCACCAGCTCGACGCGCTCCGCCGCCTCGCGGTCGCCGGTGATGTCGGCGACGATCGAGCGCACCTGCTCGTAGCCGGTCAGCATGAGGAAGGTCGGCGCGCGGCCGTAGCTCTTGATGCCGGCGAAGTAGAAGCCGGGATCGGGCTGGGCGAGCTCGCGTGCACCATGCGGCCGCACGGTGCCGCAGCTGTGGATGTTGGGATCGATCAGCGGCGCCAAGGCCGGCGGGCATTCGACCGCGGGATCGAGGGAGAGCCGCACCTCGCGCAGGAAATCGAAGTCGGGCCGGAAGCCTGTCGCCACGACCAGCTCGTCGACCGCAGCATAGCGGCCGCAGCACGCGCCGCCGGCGCCGATGCGCAGCTTGTCGCCGTCGCGGCCGAGGTGCGAGACACGGAAGCCGGCCTCGACATGGATCTTGCCGCTCGCCACGAGAGCCGCGAAAGCGACGCCGAGCGCGCCGCGCGCCGCCAGCTTGTCGGCGGCGCCGCCGCCGAACGACTTCTCGGGCTTGTCGCCGCGCATCAGCCAGACCACCTCGGTGGTCGGCACCTCATCCTTGAGTCGTGCCAGGTCGATCAGTGTGCCGACCGCCGAATGGCCGGCGCCCAGCACGGCGACGACCCTGCCGGCGTAGCGGCTGCGCTCGCGCCCCAGCACGTCGGGCATGCCGTAGGCGATGCGGTCCTGCACCTCGCGCTCGCCGATCGCCGACAGGCCGTCGGCGCCGGCCGGGTTGGGCGTCAACCAGGTGCCGGTCGCATCGATCACCGCGTCGGCCTTGATCGACTCCGGTCCCTTGCCGTTCTGGTAGCGGACGGTGAAGGGCTCGAAGGCGCGGCCGTTGCTCTTCATCTTGTCGAAACCGGATCGGCCCACCGCGGTGACCAGGCTGCTGGTCCGGATGTGATCCTTGAGCGGCGTGCGAGTCGCCAGCGGCTCCAGATACTGCGCCACCAGCTCACCGCCCGTCGGATAGTGATCGGGCGCCGGCGAGTTCCAGCCGGCCGCGGCGAGCAGCCGCTCGGCCGCCTTGTCGATGTTGTATTCCCACGGCGAGAACATGCGCACGTGGCTCCACTGGCGCACCGTGTGGCCCGCCTCGGGCCCGGCTTCGAGCACGATCGGCTTCATGCCGCGTTCGAGGACGTGGGCGGCGGCGGCGAGACCGACCGGGCCTGCGCCCAGGATGGCGACCGTCTTGGTCTTGGCGAGCGAGTCGGGCATGGCGTGCTCCTGTTCTCCTGGAATTATCGAAATATAAGGCGAAATTTTTTTAGGCGGCGACCTTTGCAGGCTTCGGCACGCGCGGCGGGCAAGTGCCTTCGGCGCAGCATTCCTCGACCATGTAGTCGATCAGGCTGCGCATCAGGTCGTAGTTGGTGTGGCAGATCAAGGTCGTGCCCTCGCGGGTCTGGGTGACGAGGCCCACGGCGACCAGCGCCTTGAGGTGGTGCGACAGTGTCGATGCGGCGATGTCGAGCCGCTCCTGCAGCCGGCCGACCGGCATGCCTTCTTCGCCCGCCCGCACCAGGATGCGGTAGATCTTCAGGCGGGTCGGATTGCCCAGGGCTTCCAGGCGAGCAGCGGCATCATCGAGCTTCATGGGACGAATGTAGGGCGTCGGTGGGTGGAGTCAACGGTATTTCCGGAATATTGGAAATAGCCCTCCCCAACGCTTGCGTTGGGGAGGTGCCCCCGCAGGGGGGCGAAGGGGTCATGAGCGACACACGTGTAGCTTGATTATGCGTCATACGAGGCCGTGCATCGGACGCCTCGACTGAGGCTCATGACCCCTCCGCCCCCCTGCGGGGGCACCTCCCCGCGCTTCGCGCAGGGAGGCAACATGACTCCGAGAGGGGACCATGAGAGCGGGCGCCGACGGCGGCACCCTCGTCATACCAACCCTTGCTCGCGTTCACGATCTTCACCACCGACAGCATGACCGGCACCTCGATCAGGACGCCGACCACGGTCGCGAGCGCGGCGCCCGACGAGAAGCCGAACAGGCTGATGGCGGCGGCGACGGCCAGCTCGAAGAAGTTGCTGGCGCCGATCAGCGCGGACGGCGCGGCGACGCAATGTGCCTCGCCAGTGGCGCGGTTCAGCAGGTAGGCGAGGCCCGAGTTGAAATAGACCTGGATGAGGATCGGAACGGCGAGCAGGGCGATGACCAGCGGCTGCTGGATGATCTGCTCGCCCTGGAAGCCGAACAGAAGCACGAGGGTCGTGAGCAGGGCGACCAGCGAGATCGGCTGCAGGCGGGCGAGCAGCGCACCGAGGCCTTGCGCGCCGGCCTGCGACAGCGCGCGGCCGCGCACGATCTGGGCCAGCACGACGGGTACGACGATATAGAGCCCGACCGACAGCAGCAGCGTCTCCCACGGCACGCGGATGGCGGAGAGGCCGAGCAGCAGGCCGACGATCGGCGCGAAGGCGAACACCATGATGGTGTCGTTCAGGGCGACCTGGGTCAGCGTGAAGTCGGGCTCGCCGTCGGACAGGTTGCTCCACACGAACACCATGGCGGTGCAGGGCGCCGCGGCCAGCAGGATCAGGCCGGCGATGTAGCTGTCGATCTGGTCGGCCGGCAGCCATGGCCGGAAGAGCCAGCCGACGAACAGCCAACCCAGCGCGGCCATGGAGAACGGCTTGACCGCCCAGTTGATGAAAAGGGTCACGCCGATGCCGCGCCAGTGCTCACGTACCTTGCCGATCGCGGCGAAGTCGACCTTCACCAGCATGGGAATGATCATCAGCCAGATCAGGACGGCGACCGGCAGGTTGACGTGCGCGAGCTCGGCCGCGCCGATGGCGTGAAACAGGCCGGGAAAGGCGTGCCCTAATGCAATGCCGGCGACGATGCAAAGGGCGACCCAGAGAGTGAGATATCGTTCAAACAGCGACATGATGCGGTGGAGCCATCCTTCGATAGTTCGCGAATAATAGAATATTGTGCGAACCGTCAAGCATCGAGGAGTGCATGGCGCGGCGGTATCAGGGATTGACGGGCCGGAAATCCTGATTCGCGAAGGGTGAGCTCCTGGGGATCTGGATCGCGATGAAGCCCACGTTGGCGCTCTGATGGCAGGCGTTGCACGCACTGGTGAGCTGGCCATAGGCCGCGTCGAAACGCGCTACATCCTTCGCCTTGATGGCCTGCTCCAGTGCTTCGATCGGGCCCTCGGTCGATCCCTTGATCAGGCCTGCAATGTCGACCTCCCGCCATTTCGGCGAGATCCTCGCCACGCGCTCCAGTGCTTCCTCGAGCTCATGGAGCTCGTAGGCCGCGTAGGTCCAGTTGCGCTGCTGGCCGGCAAGACCGACTTTCAGATGACGCGGCTGCACCGTCATCGTCATCAGATCACCGAGGCCCGGCCGGTAGGTCGTCGACGGCGGGGGAGGGGTCTGGCTGCCGGCGGCAAGCGGGGCAAGCGCAGCGGCAAGAGCGGCGAGACAGAATGCGATGGTCTGGCGATAGCTTGGCATCGGCAACTCCTTGTTCCGGACAATCGATCAAACGGCGGCGAGCATGGCTCCGCCCACGGCACACAGCACGACGACCGCCCACGGTGGCGCTCGCCACATCATCAGCAGCAGGAAGGCGGCAGCAGCGAGCGCGAAATCACCTTTGTTGGCGATTCCGGACGTCCATGCCGGATGGTAGAGCGCTGCCAGCAGCAGCCCGACCACGGCGGCATTGACGCCGCGCAGTGCGGCCTGGACCGAAGGCCGTCGCCGCAGCGCCTCCCAGAAAGGCAAGGCGCCGATCACGAGCAGGAAGGACGGTGCGAACACGGCGACCAGGCAGATCAGGGCGCCGGCGATGCCGCCGGGCGCCGGCTGCATCGCCGCACCGAGGTAGGCGGCGAAGGTGAAGAGCGGTCCGGGCACGGCTTGCGCGGCACCGTAGCCCGCAAGGAATGCATCGTTCGAGATCCAGCCGCGCGGCACGACAGCTTCCTGCAGCAGCGGCAAGACGACGTGGCCGCCGCCGAACACCAACGATCCTGCGCGATAGAACGCATCGACGAGATCGAGTGCATGCGAGCCAGCGGACGTCGCCAGCACCGGCAGGCCGACCAGCAGCACGAAGAACGCGGCGAGGCACCACAGACCGGTCTTGCGACTGACCGACAACGGCAGATGGGCGTGATCGGCCGGCGGCGCATCGCGCGTCAGTCCGAGGCCGGCCAGGCCGCCCAGGACGATGGCGCCGATCTGGGCCCAGGCCGACGGCACAGCGAGGACGAAAGCGGCCACCGCCACCATGATGGTGGCGCGGTCGCGATCCGCCGCCAGGGAGCGCATCATGCCGAGCACGGCCTGCGCCACGACAGCGACAGCGGCCACTTTCAGGCCGTGCAGCCAGCCCGAGCCCGCGGCGCCGCCGAGCCGGTCGACGGCGTAGGCGAACGCTACCATGGCCGCCGCCGAGGGAAACGTGAAGCCGAACCATGCGGCGAATGCGCCGGCATAGCCCGCCCGCGACAGGCCGACGGCGATGCCGACCTGGCTCGAGGCCGGGCCGGGCAGGAACTGGCAGAGCGCCACCAGGTCGGCATAGGCGCGATCGTCGAGCCAACGACGGTGGTTGACGAATTCCTCGCGGAAGAATCCGAGATGGGCGACCGGTCCGCCGAACGACGTCAAGCCCAGCCGCAGGAACACCGCGAGCACTTCGGTCCAGCGCCCGGTCGGCATCGGGCCGGAGGTTGCGGAGGCGGATGGGACGACGTCTTCACTCATGGTCTTGCGGCCCAGGACAATTCATATCGTGTCGCATTTCATATCGCAGGACGATGACGAATTTCGGCGAGCCGTTCGAGGAGACGCCGCCGCCGGCAAGCCCTGGGCGCCGAGCGCCCGTCGGGCCGATCGGGTCACTGGTGCTGACGTCGGTGATGGCTGTCGGGCATGCGCTGGATCCGGAGTTCATCGTCTACGACGAGGCGACGGAACTTTGCGGGTGTGCATGTCGCAGGCGTGCATGCCGGTGCCAAGGGTTGTGCGGCCGCCGCGGATCGACCGGCCCGGCATGCTCGTGACCGTGGTGCGCGTCGTGAACGTGGCGATGGTCGTGCGCCAACTCTTCAAGCTCGTGCTCATGCTCGTGGCGCTCGCCGACAGCCACACGCCCCCGCGAACCAGGGCAGGTCGCCGCGGGCCAGGCGGCCTCGGCGCCACCGAGTGCGCGGCTCAAGAGGTGGACGGCAAGCAAGCCGACGCCCGCCCCGCCATAGAGCAGGCCGGCCAGCATCCAGGGATCGGTCTCGCCCAGCAACAGCTTCGCCAGCGGCGTCGACAGGCCGAACAGGACGGTCGATGCTAGAGCGATCATGGTCGCAAGCGGCTATCAAGCGGGTGACTCTGCCCCTTGGATGCGCGTCGGCAGCAGGAAGGTGATCGCCCAGCAGGCGATCAGCATCGCCGCCGACCCGACCAGGCAGCCGATCATGTCGCCTGCCTGGTAGAGCGCGCCGGACAGCAGGATGCCGACCAGCCGGCCGGTCGCGTTGGCGGCGTAGTAGAAACCGACATCCTCGGCGGCCTTCTCCGAGCCCGCGTAGGCGAGGATAAGGTAGGAGTGCAGCGAGGAGTTCACGGCAAACGGCAGGCCGAAAAGGGTGAGCCCGGCCGCCACGACGAGATCGGGCCGCCAGAGGTCCCCGTGCTGCAGCAGGATGGCCAGCACCAGCGGCACGGCGACCAGCAGGCCGGCCCACAGCCGCGCGGTGGGCGCCTCGCGGCTCAGTCCGTCCGTGCTGCGAGTCACCAGGCGCGGCGCGATCGCCTGGATGCCGCCGTAGGCGATGGTCCAGGCGGCCAGGAAGCCGCCGACCTCGACGAAGCGCCAGCCCGCGGCGTAGAGGAACACCGGCAGGCCGACGACGAACCACACGTCGCGTGCGCCGAACAGAAAGATGCGCGCCGCGGCCAGCAGGTTGACGCCGCGCGACTTGGCGAACAGCTCGCGCATCGTCTTCGATGGCTTGGCCTTGCCGAGCTGGCGCGGCAGCGTCAGCAGCCCCACCACCAGGATGACGGCAATCACGACGGCCATCAGCCACAGCGCCGGCTTGAAGCCGACGACGTCGAGCAGCAGGCCGCCGGCGAAGAACCCCAGCCCCTTCATGGCGTTCTTCGAGCCGGTGAACCACGCGACCCAGTGGAAGAGCTGTCCCGCACCCTGTGCCGACGTCGTCTTGATGGCCGACTTCGACGCCGTCTTGGTGAAGTCCTTGGCGAGACCGGCGATGCCCTGCGCGGCGACCACCCACGCGACCGAGGCTGCCGCGCTCCACGCCGGATCGAGCGCCGACAGCATGACGAGCCCGCCGATCTGCAGTGCCTGACCGGTCATCAGCATGCGCGGAATGCCGTAGCGCACAGCCAGCCAACCGCCCGCCAGGTTGGCGACGATTCCAGCGCACTCGTACAGCAGGAACAGAAAGGCCAGGGTGAAGGGCGAGTAGCCGAGCTTGAAGAAGTGCAGCAGCACGACCATGCGCAAGGCGCCGTCGACCAGGGTGAAGCCCCAGTACGACGCCGTGACGATCAGGTAGTCGCGAACCGCTCCGCTCATCACGCCTCCGCGTCGATCACGAGGTTGGCGAGATCGACCATGCGGCAGACATAGCCGATCTCGTTGTCGTACCAGGCGTAGACCTTGAGCAGCGTGCCGTCGGTCACCATGGTGCTCGGGCCATCGACGATCGAGCTTCTGGAGTCGTTGCAGTAGTCGGCCGAGACCAAGGGCCGCGTCTCGTAGCCCAGGATTCCGGCCAGCGCACCGCGCGCGGCCGATTGGAACAGCTCGTTCACCTCGGCCTCGCTGGTGGCGCGCTTCAGCTCGAATACGCAATCGGTCAGGCTGGCGTTGAGCACCGGGGCGCGCACGGCGTGGCCGTTCAGCTTGCCCTCGAGCTCGGGATAGATCAGCGCGATCGCCGTGGCGCTGCCCGTTGTGGTCGGCGCCAGCGAGCTCATCGCCGAGCGGGCGCGGCGCAGGTCCTTGTGCGGTGCGTCGACCACGACGTTTGTGTTGGTCGGGTCGTGGATGGTGGTGATCTGCCCGTGCCTGATGCCGATCGATTCGTGCACCACCCTGACGACCGGCGCGAGGCAGTTGGTGGTGCAGGACGCCGCCGTCAGCAGGCGATGGCGCGCCGGGTCATAGAGCCGGTCGTTCACGCCGACGACGACGTTCAGCGCCGCGTCGTCCTTGACCGGAGCGGCGACGATGACGCGCTTCACGCCGCGCTTGAAGTAGGGCTCGAGGTCGGCGGGCTTCAGGAACTTTCCGGTGCATTCCAGCACCATGTCGCAGCCCAGATCGCCCCACGCCACGTCACCGGGCTGCGCCACGGCGCTGAACCCCAGCGGCTTGTTGTCGATGCGGATCGCCGTATCGTCCTCGACGCCGAAATCGGCGTGCCAGCGGCCGTGGATGCTGTCGAACTCGAGCAGGTGCGCGGTCGCCGCGGCGCCGCCCTTGATCTCGTTCAGGTGGACGACCTCGAGCCGGTTGGCCGCGCGAGGATCGCCGTCGGCGCGGCGCAGGCCGCCCATCGCCGCCCGCAGCGCCAATCGGCCCATGCGGCCCATGCCGTTGATTCCTATCCGCATGATGACCTCCGCTAGACCGGCGCCCGGCCGCTATCGCCCAGCTCGTCGAGGCGCTTCTTCAACGCCATGCGGTCGAGCGAGGCGTGCGGCAGGCGGATGAAGATATCCAGGCGCCGCCGGATCATGCCGTAGAGCTCGTTGATCATGGTGGCGCGCTCGGCCATCGTGCCCTTGAACCCGGCGGGGTCGGGCAGAGGCCAGGTTGCGGTGATGGGGTCGATCCCGACATCGGGGCAATCCTGGGCGTGTCGCGTGTCGCAGAGCATGATGACGAAGTCCATGCGCGGCGCTTCAGGGCCGGCGAACTCGTTCCACGACTTGCACCGCAGGTCAGAAACGTCATGGCCCAGCGCTTCGAGCTTCCGGACGATCTCCCGCAGAGGCGCGCGGGCCGGGTGCGACCCGGCGGAGTAGGCGTTGAAACGGCCTCGACCGATCTTCTCGAGAATGGCCTGGGCCATCTGCGAGCGCGCCGAATTGTGGGTGCACAGGAACAGGACATTGAAGGCGGCCGTCACGGGCCGCCTCTCCGGCGGATCGTCGGGGAGGAGGCGGTGGAGATCACCGCACAGCTCGGGACGGCCGCCGCAGCAGGTTTCGGTCAGGAAGGCGAGCAGCGAGCGCAGGCCGAAGAAGCGCACGGCGTAGATGACGTGCCGCCCGCGTCGCGTCGACTGCACGAGCTGCGCCTGTTCGAGCGCTGCCAGGTGGAAGGACAGCGTCGACGGTGGCTGGCCAAGCTCGGCCGCAATCTCGCCCGCCGCCATGCCCGACGCTCCGCGTGCGGCCAGCAGACGCATGAGATCGAGCCGGCTTTCCTGGGCCAATGCCGAGAATCCGGCGACGGCAATTCTCATTTCCATAATTGCCGAGTAGTCGAATTGTATGACAGGCAAATGACGGCGGTTCGGCCAATTCAAGCTCTTCCGGACGGCGCGCGGCAGAGACGCGGTCTACCGCGTCGTGCGCGCCCATGATCATGATGAGGGCGGTTTCGGCTTCGCCGAGACGCGCGGTCCGGAAGAGGTTGAGCGTGCAATCAAGTGCACGTCGATCCTGACCTGGACCGGATTAGGGCTTTTCGCTGCTGGGAGGGGTTGCCTAGGTCCGCGAGTTTGCAAATATTGGGCGAGAACAATGCAGCGAGTGCTTCTCTGCTCCAGCGAGTCCACTTTCGAATTCACAACATCTCAAGGAGCGCTTCCGATAGCCACGGCGTGAGCAAAGAGAGCGATGACCCTCCCTGCGCGAAGCACGGGGAGGTGCCCCGTAGGGGCGGAGGGGTCATGGGCGACACACGTGTGATTGAACATGCGTCATCGTCACGCCGACGATCCGCGATCGTGTTCACGAAGAACAAGGATGGATGCTTTGACTGAGGCTATTGACCCCTCCGCCCCCTTGCGGGGGCACCTCCCCGCGCTTCGCGCAGGAAGGGTCACAAGATGTGTGAATACGACAGCGGCGAGTCCAACGGAGGCGCGTCGCCGTGTGGGTGCATTCGCGCGTGCAAATCCTTCATGGAGGAAGTGACGCTGGGGCGACGCAAACCTGAATCGACGATCGCCGTTGCGGCAGGGCCAAGCGGTTGAGAACAAAGACAAATGACGCTGTGACGCAACGGACGCAAATTCTCACGCCGAATCTCCGCCGCGCATCCTGCGGGCTACCGCGTCGGGGCAGCCCGCAGCCGATCTTCTCCGAGCGCGAGTCGTTACTCGGCGGCCTGCTTGCCCAGTCCCTTCGGCACCGCGGCCGAGGCGGCGGCGAAGCGCGGCGAGTCGGTGACCTTGAGGGCCTCGGCGGCGTCCTTGTTCTCCATGATCTTGGCCATGATGGCCTGGCCGGCGCGGTCGAACACGCCGCGGTTGTCGATCAGGAACTTCTGGGATTCGCGCAGCTTGGCGACGTAACCGTTGATCTCGGGGATGACGTAGCGCGCCACCAGGTCCCAGCTGCGGAAGGTGTTCTCCGGGTTGGCCCAGTCGTGCACGAAGCCCACGACCGTGCCGAAGCCGCCGCTCTTGTCGTAGACGGACTTGATCACCTTCACGAGGTCGTCGGGCGTGCCGACGGTCGAGGCGGCGCCTTCGGCGAAGGCCGTCTTGTCGACCGCCTCGTCCGGCGAGGTGAACGGCACGGAGCCCGGCCGCTGCAAGGTGCCGTGGATGTACTCGTTGTGCCACTTCATCAGGCCGTGCTTGGCCTGCTGGCGGGCCTCCTCACGGGTCTCGGCGATGTGCCAGTTGAGCAGCACGCGCCAGTTCTTGCGATCGACCGTGGTGCCGTGCTTCTTCGCGGCGGCCTCGGCGAAGCCCCATTGCGTCGGCAAGGCGAGCAGGCCCTGGTCCGACATCGAGCCCAGCGAGATGATGCCGATGCCGTACTTGCCGGCGAGCGTCATCCCCGACGGGCTGATCTGCGAGGCGACGGCGAACGGCATGTCCTCCTGCAGCGGCAGCAGCTGCAGGGCCGCGTCCTGCAGGGTGTACCACTCGGTCTTCCTGGTGATGCGCTCGCCGCGCATCAGGCGGCGGATGACGTCGATCGCGTCGTCCTGGCGGTCGCGCTGGACCATCGGATCGATGCCGAGCGTGTGGGCGTCGGACGGGAGCGCGCCCGGGCCCGAGCCGAAGATGGCGCGGCCGCCGGTCATGTGGTCGAGCTGCACCATGCGTTGCGCGACGTTGTAGGGATGATGGTAGGGCAGCGAGACCACGCCGGTGGCGAGCTTGATGCGCTTGGTGCGTTCCCCGGCGGCGGCCAGGAACATCTCGGGCGAAGCGATCATCTCCCAGCCGCTCGAATGATGCTCGCCGCACCAGAACTCGTCGTAGCCGAGCTCGTCGAGATGCTCGACGAACTTCAGGTCGCGACGGAACTGCAGGGTCGGGTTCTCGCCGATCGGATGGTGCGGCGCGAGGAAGGCGCCAAAGCCGAGACGATGCATGAAAATCTCCTGTGCGTCGGAAGGGCGTAACATGGCGCAACGGCGGGGTCGATTGGATATGGAGCACGAGCAATGGCGTTATTGAGCAACCGGGTTGCACTGGTGACAGGCGGGTCGCGCGGCATCGGCCGGGCCATCGCGATTTCGCTGGCCGAAGCGGGTGCGCGCGTCGCTGTAAATTACCGTGAGCGGGCGATCGAAGCGCGGAACGTCGTCGACGCGATCCGCGGCGCCGGCGGGCGGGCGATGGCGGTGATGGCCGATGTGTCGCGGGCCTCGGATGTCGCGGCGATGATGGCGTCGATCGAGCGCGAGCTCGGCCCGGTCGACGTGCTGGTCAACAATGCCGGCGTCGGCCTGGTGCGCAACCTCGACGACCTCACGGAGGCCGACTTCGATCTCACCATCGCGGTCAACCTCAAGTCGGTTTTCCTGTGCACGCAGGCCGTCGTGCCGGGCATGCGGGCGCGCCAGTGGGGCCGCATCGTCAACATCTCGTCGGGCGCGGCGCGCGGCGCCGGTGGCGTCGGGCCGCACTACAATGCCTCGAAGGCCGGCATGGAGGGGATGACGCGCGGCTACGCCGCACGGTTGGTCAAGGACGGCATCACCGTCAACGCCGTGGCGCCCTCCCTGATCCAGACCGACATGGTGGGCGGCGTCGCCGCGTCCCCCGCGCGCATCCCGCTCGGCCGGTTCGGCACACCGGAAGAGTGCGCGCAGATCGTCATGATGCTGGTCGGCAACGCTTACATGACCGGCCAGACCGTGGCGCTCAGCGGCGGGCTGTCGTTCCTGTGAAGACCATGAGTCGCGTACGAGACGATCCCTGTTCCGGTGTTTCGACATCCCTGATCCGTGCCACGACATCCCTGATCCCTGCCACAAATTCCCTGATCGAGTTCCCTGTTGTGCGGCCGATTGCGTCCGAAAGACGTCGGTCAAAGCCTTGCAGCAATAAGCTTTTCTCGCCCGCGGCAGACCGGAATGCCGTCGTGTCCTTCGTTCATGCTGTGGCGCATGCCCGGTCGCCGGCTTATCGTGGCGGGACAAGGCGCGGTCAACGCGCCATCGAGGCGGGGTGGAAACGATGAATCGATCGATCGGCCGACGTGCTGCGCTCACGGCAGCGTTTGGCATCGCCATGGCGCCCGGCGCCGCAACGGCGCAATCCTGGCCGACCCGGCCGCTGCGCATCGTCGTGCCGGCGGTGCCGGGCGGTGCCACCGACATCGTGACGCGGGCGGTCGCCCAGCCGCTCGCCGAGCGGCTCGGCCAGTCGGTGGTGGTCGAGAACCGCGCCGGCGGCTCGGGCCTGATCGCACTCGACACCGTCGCGACCTCGCCATCCGACGGCTACACCCTGCTGCTCGTCACCGAGGGCAACCCGATGGGTCCCAACATGTACAAGGACTGGCGGCCCGATCCGGTGAAGAGCCTCGACTACATCACGCTGCTCGGCCGCGGGATGTTCATCGTGGTGGTGCATCCGTCATTCCCGGCCAACACGCTCGGCGAGCTGATCGAGCAGGCGCGGCAGAGCCCGCAGCCCATTCTGTTCGGCACGCCGGGCGTCGGCCAGAGGCTGGTGTTCGAGCAGTTGCAGGCCCTCAACAAGTTCCGCGCCGAGAACGTCGCGTACAAGGGCGGCGCGCAGGCGGTGGCCGACCTGGTATCGGGCCACGTCAAGGTGGGCGTGCTCGGCCTGCCGCCGGCGATCCCGCACATCAAGGCGGGCCGGCTGCGCGCGCTCGCGGTCAGCGGACTGCAGCGCTCCGCCAGCCTGCCCGAGGTGCCGACGGTCGCCGAGCTGGGCTTCCCTGGATTCGAGTTCGCGCAATGGCAGGGGCTCGGCGCGCCACCCGGCACACCGGCCGACGTGATCGCACTGCTGCATCGCGAGGCGCTGCAGGTCATGGCCCTGCCGGCCACGATCGACAAGCTCGCCACGATCGGCATGGACAATTCGACCAGCGCCTCGCCGGCGGCCTTCGCCCAGTTCATTCAGCGCGAGACCGATCGCTGGCCGCCGCTGTTCAAGATTGCCGGGATCCAACCCGAGTGAGCGCCCATCGTGAGCCGGCATAGGGAGACATCGTTGAACATCCTTTTCATCACGTCCGATCAGCAGCGCGCCGATTGCTACGGCTTCGAGGGCCGCAAGGTGAAGACGCCGCATCTCGACATGCTGGCGCGCGAGGGCACGCGCTTCTCGGCCTGCATCACGCCCAACCTGGTGTGCCAGCCGACGCGCGCCTCGATCCTGACCGGCCTGCTGCCGCGCACCCACGGTGTGTCGGACAACGGCATCGATCTGCCCGATGCGGTGGGCGAGGCGGGCTACGCGGGCGGCTTCACCAAGGCGGGCTATCGCACCGGCTATATCGGCAAGGCGCACTTCAAGACCTGCAACACGTTCTCGGCCACCGGCACGCCGGAATGCCGCCTGACCGAGCAGCCGGACGACTGGTACGGGCCGTACATGGGCTTCGACTACGTCGAGCTGATGGTCGAGGGCCACAACACGAGCCCGCCGCGCAAGCCGCCCTTCAGCCAGCACTACGAGCGCTGGTACTACGCCGACGGCCGCGGCGAGGAGAAGAACCGCCTGCTGATGAAGCAGCTCGCGCCGCAGACCGATGCGGCCCAGACCTATCATTCGGGCCTGCCGGTGGCGTGGCACAACTCGACCTGGATCGGCGATCGCACCATCGAGTTCCTGCGCGCCAACAAGGACAAGCCGTTCTGTGCCTGGGCGTCGTTCCCCGACCCGCACCATCCGTTCGACTGCCCCGAGCCGTGGAGCCGCCTGCACCATCCCGACGAGGTCGACCTGCCGCAGCATCGCACGATGGATCTCGAGCGCCGACCGTGGTGGCACAAGGAGAGCCTGTACGGCGTTCCCAAGATGGCGGACGCCGAGCTGCGCAACTTCCGCGAAAAGCATTCGCGCACGCCGGTTCAGGACGATCGCCAGCTGCGCGACCTGATCGCCAACTACTACGGCATGATCTCGCTGATCGATCACAATGTCGGCCGCATCCTGGCGGCGCTCGACCAGCACGGCCTCGCCGACAACACCCTGGTGGTCTACTCGACCGACCACGGCGACTGGCTGGGCGATCACGGCCTGATTCTCAAGGGGCCGATGGCCTACGAGGGGCTGCTGCGCGTCGGCCTGCTGGTGCGCGGACCCGGCGTGCCGGCCGGCAAGGTGGTGGGCGATGCGGTGTCGACCATCGACCTGCCGGCGACCTTCGCCGACTATGCCGGCGTGCCGCTCGCCGACGCGCGTCACAGCAACAGCCTGCGGCCGCTGATCGAGAAGAATGGATCGCGCGACTTCGCCTTCAGCGAATGGGACCTGCGGTCCTCGCGCTGCGGTGTCGATCTGTGGCTGCGCACCGTGCGCACGAAGACCCACAAGCTCACCCTGGAGACCAACTCCGGCGCGGGCGAGCTCTACGACCTGGTCAACGATCCTCAGGAGATGGACAACCGCTTCGGCGATCCCGGTATGGCGGCCGCGCAGCGCGAGCTGCAGGACATGATCAAGAGCCGCCCCGACGACGCCGTCGCGCCCCTGCCGCAGATCGGCATGGCGTAGATCAGGGATCATCTCTTGCGGACCACGCGCGTCCCGCGCGCTGATGAGCAAAAGCGCGAGTCGCGCGCGGTCCGGAAGAGCATGAGGAGTCCCATCCTTCGAGACGCCGCGCGGTGCGTGGCTGCTCAGGACGAGGACATTGTCTTGATCTCCACCGGAGTTGACGTCACCGGAGCGAAGTGCCCCCTGCGAACAAGAGGATGAACCAGTGTCTGACGACTCCCTGTCGCCGGCCGAGCGGCTGATCGCGTTGTGGGATCATCTCGGCCTCGGCGTCGCCCATGTCGCGACGCAGATGCCGGGCGACATCGCCGATTTGGCGACTCGCTTTCCCGAACGACTGGGCGGCGTCGTGCTGTGCGTGCCGACGCGGCTCGATCCCGGTCCCTTCGCCGCGGTCGGCGAGCGGCTGTTGATGGTGAGCGGGCAGGGCGGGCTCTCCGCCGAGGTCACGGCGCGCGCCCGGTCTCGCCTGCCCGGCGCGAAGCGACACGTGCTCGACGGTTACGACGCGCCGGGCTGGGCTGATGTCATGGCCGACCGGACGGACGAGATCGTGCGCGAGATGGCGGCGCTGCTGGCGACGCAGAAGGCCGACACACCGGCGAGCGATCGCCGCGAGGGCGAGCATGCCGGCATCACCTATCGCCTGGAGGGCGCAGGCCCGGCGCTGCTCCTGCTGCCGTTCTTTCTCGCGCCCTCGCAATGGGTGCCGGCAGTGGCGACGCTGTCGCAGCATTTCACCGTGGTCACGCTGGGCGGGCGGCATCTCGGTGGCGTCGCGGCGCTCGAGGATCGCGCCCGGGCGCCGACCTACCAGGCGATGTTCCGCACCCTGATCGACCTGATGGCGCCGGCGCCGGGCGAGACCTTCCTCGATATCGGTTGCGGCGCCGGCTCGCTCGATCGCCTGCTGGCGCGGCGGCTGGGATCGGCCAATCCGATCACGGCGATCGACGTCAATGGCTTCCTGTTGAGCGAGGCGGCGGCGCTCGCCAGGGCGGACGGCGTCGCTGCCGCCATCCATTTCACGCCGGGCAGCGCCGAGGCGCTGCCGTTCGCCGACGCCTCGTTCGACTGCCTGTTCTCGGTGACGGTGCTCGAGGAGTGCGATGCCGATCGCGCGCTTGCCGAGATGGTGCGCGTGGCCAGGCCGGGTGGTCGCGTCGGCGTCATCGTGCGCTCGATCGACCTGCCGCAATGGTGGAGCGTCGCCATGCCCGAGCCGATTCGGAGCAGGATGGTGGTGCCGCCGCAGTCGGTCGCCGCAAAGGGTGTCGCCGACGCGAGCCTGTATCGTCGGGCCAAGGCCGCAGGCCTCGTCGATCTCGTGTGCTTTCCCTCGCTGGTGACGCTCGACCGCCCCGACGGATCGATCTGGCGCTATCGCGAGGATCACCTCCTGTCGTCCCTCACGCCGGACGAGACAGCGACGTGGCGTGGGGCGCGCAACCAGGCGCACGAACAGGGGCTGCTCTTCATGGCGCATCCCATGCATTGCGTCGTCGGGAGGAAAGGTCCTTCGCCCGGCTCGGGATGACAGGGTGCGTGCGGGCCCGGCAATGGTGTCGTCCCGACGCGTAGCGAGGGACCTTTCCCGTCCTTCGGAAACGAACAATGAAGAGTGTCGTCAAGTCACCAGCCCGGTCACCTCGGCACGGTCATCGCTGCAAGGGCCGACACGTCATCGCTCTTGTCGAGACCCCACACGGCATCGATCAGCGGGCGTACATCGTGATCGGCGCGCCAGCTCCGCGCTTCGTCGATCAGCTTGCGCTCGATGTCGGAGTCCTTCAGCGGATTGGCGGTGCTGCCGCGCGCCGCCTTCGTCGACACCGATTGCTTCCTGCCGTCGGCGGTCCAGAACTCGACCTCGGCGGCGATGGTCGAGATCACCGGATCGGGCGCCACCTCGATCCTGCCCCGCATCGCCCGGACAGCCGGATCGTTGACGCAGGCATCGGTGAACTGGTCGAGGCCCGCCTTGCCCAGCACCAGGGCGGCGGCGACGGCGTGCTGCAGGCTGACCTGCGCTTCACGTCCCGTGGCCACATCAGGTCGATCGGTGCGCTGCAGCAGCAAGGGATTGCCGCGCACGGCAACGCGCTCGACGACGGCGTTGGGATTCTGGTGGCGCCAGTCGAGGGCGCAATCGAGCACCGGATGAATCACGAAACCGGCAGGGTAGGGCTTGATCGAGTTCCCATTGACCTCCCAAGTCTTGCCGAGTCCGTCGGACAGGGCCGACCAGACCGGCGGCTCGCCCATCGCCGCCAGGAAGCCTTGTGCCCCGGCGATCGGTTCGGCCGGGCCGGAGAAGCCCTTGTCCGCCAGCAGGGCGGCGAGCAGGCCGTTGCGCGCGGCATTGCCCACGCTGACGCTCTTGGCCGGCCAGCCGAGACATTCGCACAGGCCGCCAGACTGGGTCGCCGCACTGCCCAGCGCCCACACCGTCCGATCGGCGCCGAGGCCGAGGAGGCGCGCGGCGCCGGCTGCCGCGCCGAACACGCCGCAGGTCGAGGTGATGTGCCAGCCCCTGGGATAGTGGCCGGGAGATACGGCGAGGCCGACCCGGCATTCGATCTCGAAGCCCAGCACGAAGGCGGCGAGCAACTCGGCACCGCTGACGCGGCGCAGCTCGGCGAGAGCGAGCAGCGCCGGCGCGAGTGGCGCTGTCGGATGCACGACGGTAGGCAGGTGGGTGTCGCAATAGTCGAAGACGTTGGCGCCGGCGCCGTTCAGGAAGGCGGCGCTCAGTGCATCGATCCGTTCGCTGCGGCCGATCACCGTGGCCTGCCTGCCGCCGGAGAATTCGGCGAGGGTCTTCAACGCCAGCTCGACCGGCTCGGTGCGGCAGCCGGCGAGCGCCACGGCAAAGAAATTGAGGAGGGCGCGCTTGGCCTCGTGGCGGGCGCGCTCCGGAATGTCTTCCCAGCGGGTGTCGACGATGAAGCGGGCGAGGTTGGGCGTGATGCCCGGTCTTGGCTGCATGGCGTTCATCCCGAGATCGCAGGTTGCGGCGTCTCCTACTACGTCGGGCCGAACGGCTCGTGCAATGTCATTGCGTGCGGCGAAAAAGTTGCGGCGCCGTCCCTGCCGGGACGGCGCCGCGCCGGTCGCACGCGGCGGCGAAGGGTGGATCAGGAGTAGCGCATGGTCGCGGCCATGGTCCTGTTGGGCTGCACCAACGCCGGGTCGCGGTTGATGACGCTCGACTGCTGGAACGTGGCGGTCTGCAGGGTGCCGGTCTGGATGGTGGGGGTCGGCATGGCCGGCAGGCCGGCGACGCCACCGACCACGCTGTCGATCTCGGCGATGTTCAGCTCGATGATGTTGCTCATGACTCTCTCCGTTCTGTCTGCTGGCCGGCGGGATGCCGTCCGTCGATGGTGACAAGATACGGAGGCGCTGTTTCTCGCCAATTGCGCGAACGTGGTGCTTGGTTTCGTGCGTTACTCAGCGGCCATGGGACGCGCCGCGCGCTGTTGCGTCGGCGCCTTGTGGAAGGCGCCATCCTTCATGATGGCGATGAGTCGCGTCGGATCCTGCAGGATTGCGACGTCGATCGCCGGATCGCCGTCGACGAGCAGCAGGTCGGCGAGGAAGCCCTCCTTCACCTGGCCGAGCTCCACGGTGCCGCGCTCGGTCTCGCCCGGGCCGGCGCCGCTCGCCATCAGCTCGCCGCCCATGCGGGTCGCCGAGACGATCGCCTCCATCGGCGTCAATCCGAACAGGGTCACGAAATGCTCCATGTCGCGCGCGTTGCGCGGCATCGGGTTGAAGGCGAAGCCGTAGTCGCCGCCCGGAAGCACGCGCACGCCGCGCTTGTGCAGCGCCTTCATGTTCTCGATGCCGCGCATGAACTCGTTGTCGAAGCGCCGCTTCACCGGATCGGGCAGCGTGACACCGCGCACCGGGGCCTCCTTGTAGGCGGCGTAGGTGATGCCGATCGTGGGCGCAACGAAGACGCGATGCTTCGCCGCCTCCAGCATGTCGAGCGCCTCCTCGTCGCACAGCGTCGCGTGATAGATCACGTCGACGCCGTGGCGCAGGCAGAGCTTCACCGCGCCGGCGCTGCGCGCGTGCGCCGCCATGCGCTTCTCGTGCGCCACCGCGACCTCGGCGACGGCGGCGACCTCGGCCTCGGTCATCACCGTCATGTGCGCCTTCGAGCCCGGCGTGCCTTCGTCGCCCGAGGGATTGATCTTCAGGACGTCGACGCCCTCGCGGACGAAGAAGCGCGCCCAGCGGCGGAACTCGTCAGGACCGTCGGCCACGACCGCGAAGGTCTCGCGATGCAGGTGGTTCAGGCGCACATCGCCCAGGCCGCTGGTCACCGTCATCTCGAGCGAGGCCGCCAGCATGCGCGGGCCGGCGATGTCGCCGGCATTGATGGCGTTGCGCACCACCACGTCGAGCCGCGGCTTGGCCGACGCGGCGCTGTGCAGGGCGGTGAAGCCGTGGTCGAGCAGCAAGCGCGCGAACTTGGCGGTGAGCAGCGTATGCTCCTCCGGCGGCACCTCGCCCAGGGCTGGCGAGGACGGCGTGTTGATGAAGCTCGGATGGGCATGCGATTCGACGAGGCCCGGCATCAAGGTGGCGCCGCCGCCATCGACCACGACGGCATCGGGCGCGGCGGCGAGCGTCGCCGGCCGGCGCGCCAGCGCCTTGATGCGGTTGCCGCTCACCAGCACCTCGGCCGCGTAGGGCGCGGCTCCCGATCCGTCGATCACCCGCACGTTGCGAAACAGCGTGTCGGCCATGGCGTTCATCTCTCCCGGGGCCGGTCGTCGGCACGCGGAGTGTACATCTCATTTTCCTCCTATGAAAATGAGCTAGCCCATCACATCCTTTTCGTGGAACTCGACACCGCGCACGACGTCGGCGGCCGTGCCCTCGTACTCGACGCGGCGGAGCTGGGTGCGCCGGATCTTGCCGGAGATCGTCTTGGGCAGCTCGGTCACGAACTCCAGCCGCCGGATGCGCTTGAACGGCGCCAGCCGCGTGTGGGTGTAGTCGAGGATCGAACGCGCGGTCTCGCGCGACGGAGCCGCCGAGGCAACCAGCAGGATGTAGGCCTTGGGCACGGAGAGCCTGATGTCGTCCGGCGTCGGCACGATCGCCGCCTCGGCGACGGCTTCGTGCTCGATCAGCACGCTCTCGAGCTCGAACGGGCTGATGCGGTAGTCGGACGATTTGAAGACGTCGTCGGCGCGGCCGACGAAGGTGAGGTAGCCGTCCTCGTCGAGGCTGGCGACGTCGCCGGTGCGATAGACGTCGCCGTCGGCGCCGGCGAGCTTGCCCGAGGCGTCGGCATAGCCCTGCATCAGGCCGGCCGGGCGCTCGCCCCTGAGATCGAGGCAGATCTCGCCCTCGTTGCGCGGGCTGCCGTCGGCATCGAGGATCAGCACGCGATAGCCCGGCATCGGGCGGCCCATGGCGCCGGCTTTCACCGGCTGGCCGGGCGAGTTGGCGACCTGCGCCGTCGTCTCGGTCTGGCCGTAGCCGTCGCGGATGGTGAGGCCCCACGCCTCCTGCACCTTGTTGATGATCTCGGGGTTGAGCGGCTCGCCGGCGCCGCAGACTTCGCGCAAGGCGAGCCTGCTGGCCGCGAGGTCCTCCTGGATCAGCAGGCGCCACACGGTGGGCGGCGCGCAGAACGTCGTGACGGCGCAGCGCTCGAGCACGCCCAGCAGCGCCTTGGCGTTGAACGGCGCCTGGTTGACCATCAGCACGGTGGCGCCGGCATTCCACGGCGCGAAGAAGGTGCTCCAGGCATGCTTCGCCCAGCCCGGCGAGGAGATGTTGACGTGCACGTCGCCGGGCTGGAGGCCGAGCCAGTACATGGTCGACAGCGCGCCCACAGGGTAGCTGCGATGGCTGTGGCGCACCAGCTTGGGCTTCGCCGTGGTGCCGGAGGTGAAGTAGAGCAGGAGCGGATCATCGGCGTTGGTCGGACCGTCGGGCACGAGGTCGGCCGGGCAGGTGTAGGCGTCGGCGAGCGGCAGCCAGCCGTCGATCGGCTTGGTGCTGGTGTTGACGAACACCACGCCATCACGCGGCAGGCCGGCGCATTTGGCGACCTGGTCCTCGTCGGCCACGATCATGCGGGCTCGGCCGCGCTCGACGCGGTCGGCCAGCTCTTCACCGGTGAGAAGCGTTGTCGCCGGGATCACGACGACGCCGAGCTTCATTGCCGCCAGCATGATCTCCCACAACGGCGCCACGTTGTTCAGCACCAGCAGCAGATGATCGCCGCGCTCGAGGCCGTGGCCGCGCAGGAAGTTGGCCATCTGGTTGGAGCGCGCCGAAAGCTCGGCGAAGGTGAGCCTGGTGTCGCGGCCGCTCGCCACGTCGACGATCCACAGGCCGGTGCGGTCCCTGCTCGCGGGATTGCCGGCCAGCTCGGCGTCGAACCAGTCGATCGCCCAGTTGAATGGCACCGGCTCGGGCCAGCGGAAGTCGGCGACCGCCTTGGCGTAGTCGGTGCGATGGGCGAGCAGGAAGTCGCGGGCTTGGCGGAAAGTCGGCATGAGCTGGTACACCCTTCATTCGACCGTTCATTCGCTGACGGGCGATCCTTCGAGAGCGAGCGGCGTATCTTGCGCGGGCCGCTCGTCGCCGTCGAGGCGCAGGCAGCCGGCGTTCAGGCCGTCGCCCGGACCTTTTTCGACCGGCGCAATGAACAACGCCGTCACCTTGAAACTGCCGACCACGAGACGCGCTTCGCTCAGCCAGCGCGCCGCGCGGATCGCGTTGCCGCTGCCGTCGAGGCGCAGCCAGCCGCACAGCAGGGGCCGCTCGCCGGACGTATCGATGCGCACATGGGCCTTGTCGTTGCCCTTGAAGGCACCGGCCCGGCTGTTGATCCGCCATTCGAACGGCACGGCGCGGTACAGCCCGGCGTCGGCGGCCGAGACGTCGATGGTGCCGATATAGTCGCTGCGCGCCAGCGACGGATCGCGCAGCCATCCCATGTGCGAGGCGACGCCGAACCCCACCAGCGCCAGCCCCATCAGCAGGATCAGCCAGCGCGGGATGCCGGTCATGGACATGAATTCATCCTCATCCGGAGCGCGCGCGTCGAGCGCGCTCGGAAGCATGAGCGCGCGGGACGCGCGCGGTCCGGAAGAGGATGACCATGCTACGCCAGGATCGTCGTGAGGCCGCCATCGACCACCAGCGTGTGGCCGGTCATGTAGGCGCCGGCGTCGGAGGCGAGCAGCAGAAGGGGGCCGCGCAGATCTTCGGGCTTGCCCCAGCGATGGGCGGCGGTGCGCTGCTCGAGCATGGCGTTGAAGGCGGCGTTCTGCTGCAGCGGCACGTTGAGCTCGGTGCGGATGTAGCCCGGCGCGATGGCGTTGGCGGTGACGTGCGGGCCGAACTCGGCGGCGAGGTTCTTGGTGAGGCCGACCAGCCCGTGCTTGGCGGCAACGTAGCCCGCCACGGAGGCGCGGCCGAGGATCGCCATCACCGAGGAGATGTTGACGATGCGGCCGTACTTGCGCGCCAGCATGTGACGGCCGACCTCGCGCGCCACGACGAACTGGCCGATCAGGTCGGTCTCGACCGCCTTGCGAAAGGTGTCGGTCGTCGTGTCGACGATCGCCTCGCGATAGATGATGCCGGCATTGTTGACCAGCACGTCGATGCGGCGATGGCGGCGCACCACGCTCTCGACCTGCTCGCGCACCTGAGCCTCGTCGGTGATGTCGATCGGCACGACATGGGCTTTGCCGCCCTTGCGGGTGATCGCCCGCGCCGTCGCTTCGAGCTCCTTCACCGTGCGGCCGGCGCACAATACCGTCGCGCCGGCGGCGGCGAGGGTGAGCGCCATGTCGCGCCCCAGTCCACGCGAGGCGCCGGTCAGCAGCACCACGCGGTTCTTCATCGAAAACAGATCAGCCATGTCCCGTTCGCCTTCGCGTTAGACCAGCCATCCATGGCCGGACGCGCTGGTGAAGTCGAGGCCTACGATCAGGTCGTTGTAGTCGCGGTCGCCGCCGCCCGCGATATCCTCCCAGCCCCAGACGTTCAGGCCGTAGTTCCACAGGTGGCCGACAGGGGCGCCGGCCACGGATTCATTGGCCTGGGCGAAGGCCCAGAAACGCTGGCTTCCATTGGACAAGGTCATGGCGATCAGATCGCCCGCGTCGACGCCCTTCAGCTCGGTTTGCAGGAAGTTGCCGTAGCCCGGACCGGCGATCGTCGTGCCGCCCGAGGTCGTCGCGTAGGCCCGCGCATCGGCGGCGGCGGCATAGCCGGGGGCGCCCGGCTGCAGACCGCCGATGGTGCCGTTGAAATCGTCGACGCGATAGAGCTCGAGCTGCAGTTTGTCCTCGCCGTTCTGGCGGATGCGAACGACGGCATGCTGGTCGTCGGCGCCGCCCGCCGTCTCGGCCACGGCGACAGCGCGCGCGATATGGACTGCCGCGCCGCCCGTGGACGAGGTGAAATCGACGAAGCCGAACGGATTGCTGAGCGTCGCCTGCGGCGTCTGCGAGGCGAGGCCGTCGATCAGCACCGCAACCTGATTGCCGGCGAGGGGCGTCGCCTGCACGAGGGCGCCCTGTGTCTGGCCGTCGAACAGGCGGACGAGATCGGGGTCGAAATCGGGCTGCAGCGACTGCTGGGCCAGCCGGCTCGTCGAGGCGAACGATTCCGTCGCCGGGCTGGTGACGGTGATGCTCCCCGAGCCGACGAGCAGGCCGATCGTGGCGGCGGCGGTCGACGTCGTCTGGATCAGCAGGGTTTCGGCCACCGCCGCCGTCCATCCACCGGCACCGGTCGATGTCAGGAGACCGGGAACCGAGTCGAACGAAACCTGCTGATGGGCGATGGCCGTGAGGGCGCGGGCCAGCAGCAGGCCGTCGGGTGTGCCGAGGCCCGTCGTCAGGTCGTAGCCAGGCCCCGCGGAGTATCCGAACCCGGTTGGCGTTATGGCGGTGTCGTCGCTCGTGATCGGACCGCCCAAGGTGAACGACGAGGTGTTGCTGCCCAGCGTGATGTCGTTGAACGATGCCGGTGCGATCACCGCCGCGGTATAGAGCAGGTCGTTGAAGTAGCCGAGTTGGTGCAGGCCCTGATCGCCGAACACGGCATTGATCTGGGAGGCGAGCGACGCCCACAGCGGCGCCGCCGCGCTGGTGCCGTCGTCATTCGATGTGCCGGTCATGTCGGCCGTCGGCACGATGTAGAGCATGTTGCCGCCGGCATCGGCCGCGACGTCCGGCGTCCCGCGACCGACCAGCGCCGAAGGATCCGACGTGGTCGGCGTGAGGCCGAACTCGCTCTGGTAGGACGGCACGGGCTGGGTCGAGTCGACGCCCCCGGAGCCGGTGTTGTTGTGCAGGAAGCCAGTCTGGTTCTTGGCGCCCGGCACGCCGATCTTCGTGCCGTCGAGGTAGTACCTGTTCCACACGCTCTCGATCAGGGAGGCCGTCCCAGAGGACGGATCGGGCATGGTCGTCAATCCGCCGGCGATCAGTTGCCACAGGGTCGCCGGATCGCCTGCCAGCGCTGCAGTCGTGAGCGACGCCAAGGTCTTGTCGGCCAGAGCCGAGTCGACGGTGCTGAGCGATGTGCCGCCAACCATGACGGCATAGGGGCTGGCGCGGCCGGAACTGACGTTGGTCAGGCCGTTGCCGTACTTGTCGCCCGAGCCGCCGTCGCCATTCGAGTTGAAGATCGAGATGTTGCGCAGGGCGGCGTCGACGAAGAGTTCCCGTGCCGCGGCATAGAAGGGCGATGCGGGCGCCGACTCCGCCTGGTAGGCGAACGAGGAGCTGACGACCGCGGGATTGTTGGTCGTGTCCCAGAACGCCGATTGGTAGGCCGTGAAGGCGTTGGCCTCCGCACCGGCGGCGTAGCCGGATCCCGCGTAGAGAATCAGCGGACTCTGCGGATTGGCGGCGGTTACCACGCCGACATCGAGCGAGCGCTCGCCGGCGGGATCGAAGGCCGGCGGTTGGGCGTTCGGGTACTTCTGGCCGCCGGGCGCGATGTCCGTGACGACAGCACTGGTGCCGATCCCGGCGGTGTGGCGAAAGGTGTCGATCGCCGATTGAAATCCTGCTCCCCGGTTGTCGCCCGGCAACGAGGTGCCGACGCCCGGCTCGACGAGTCCGATCGCGCCGGTCGCCACCGCGCTGCCGGACGACGGATTCCACAGCGGACCCGCAAACGGGAAGTCGTAGTAGGTGTCGGCGATCTGGTAGGCGAACAGATCCGACTGTGCGGATCCGGCGGCGTTGCCGGGGCTCTGCCAGCCCTGCGCCATCGGCGCCTGCACGCCATTGCCGGGATTGGGCAACACCGAGGCGAAGCTCGAGTCGAACCACAGGCCGCTCACGCCCAACGTCGTTGCGAGCCCGGTCGGAAGCGACAGGTTGCCGTCCCAGTAGCGAACCAGGTTGCCGGATTGATCCTTGCCTTCGAGCAGGGTCGCGGTGGGTCCGAACAGCGTGGTGAAGGTATCCTGGTCGACCTGGACCCAGATCGTGCGCGATTCGGGCGACGAGACATAGCCGTTGACCGGCGAGTCCGCGTCGACCGTCTTGATGCCGAGCGCGGCCAGGTCGGTGATCACCGCATCGTATTTGGCCCGCTCGGCACCATAGGTCGACCACAGCTTGCCGCTGGCGTTCAGGGCTGCGAGCTGATCCTGGCGCGAGGCCCAGTCGGCGCCCAGCAGCCCGCTCGGATCGTTCGCCCGATCGAGCACGAGCGCCACGTTGAGAGTGAAGGACGAAACCGGGCTGCCGCCGGTCAAGGCGACGGCGCCGCTGCGATAGCTGCCGAAGTCGAGAAAGGTCGAATTCGGCAATTCGGTGTAAGGCGCCGACGAAGAAGGAACGGACAGGGCGGCGAACTGGATGTTGGCCGGGGAAAAGCTCGCCAGGCTGTCGATGCCGGAAAGACTTGCCATGTCCGAGGCAGTGACGGCGATCGTGGTGTCGGCCGTGCCGAACGCGGTCAAGGTGGCCGTCGACACGTTCTTGAGCACGACGTCGGCGATGTTCGCGCTGCCGCCCGGCGTGGCGTAAGCCACGATCAGATGCTCGGTGCTGCCGCTCGAGAAGGCGGTCTGGGCGAATTTCATCTGACCGGCGGCATGCATCAGGCCGTCGGCGAGGTCGGCCGCGCTTGCGTACTTGCCGATGAGGTCGACGATTACGTTCGCGTTGCCGGCGACCGTGTCTCCCGCCTTTGAGATCGCGTCGACGATCGTGGTGGCGCCGGCGGCGACCTGCTCACCCGAGCCGTCGACCAGACCTCTGGCCTGCGCCCCCGGCAGCGGGAACTTCGCGCCCAGTGGACCGGTGGCCCAATCGGGCGCGTAGAGACCGAGGTGGTCGCCCGCGTCGCCCAGCGCGAAATTGGCGACCGTGGTAACCCACGGGGTCGAGCCCGTCGGGCTGTAGCCGCCGTAGCCGTTGACGTAGCTCTCGACGAACTGGTTCGACTTGGCATCGAACACGATATCGGTGATGGCCTGACCGTACGTCGCGCCGATGCTGGCGCTGGCCAACTGGCTGCTGTGCGGCCCGTGACCGACATCGTAGACGCCGATCCATATGGTGCTCGTCTGGTAGCCCTTGCCGTGGCTTTCCAGGGTGATGGCATCGGGGCCGCCCGCGCCGAAGAAATTGTCGCCGCCTTTGACGGCCGTGCCCTGCTGGGAGAGTCCGGTGCCACCCGTCAACGTGTCGGAGCCGACACCGGAAAGGCCGTTCGACTGCGGGCCGATCTGGACCAGCGGGGTGTAGACCTTGGTGCTCGGATCATGCCCGTGGCTATCGAGCTCGATCTGTCCAGACGTGCCTTGCAGAAGGTTCTGGTAGGTCGTCGACCCGACGGCCCTTATGCCGGCGACATGCTGCGACGTTCCGGTGGCTGTTCCCGCCACGTCCATCACCAGCCCGGCGGTCGACGCAGCGCTCAGATCGCTGGCGTCCGCCGCGCCAATGAAGAACATGCCGCGGCCGGAGTCCGTGATCGTCGAGGTTCCCGGTGCGCCTCTCACCAGCACGGAATCGTGGCCGATCGCCTCGGTCGGATCGCCGACCGGGAACGCTACCGACTGAAGGCCGTCGACGCGGCCGAGATAGAGATCGGTCGCCGGCGAATTCGGCGCATAAGTGTCGGTATTGTCGAAGAAGTTCAGCGAGCTGGGCGCCGTGGTCGCCGGAAAGTCGTTGACGAACGTCGAGCCGAGAAAGACGGCGTGACGCGCGCCGGAGCCGGAGCTGTCGTAGCGCAGGTAGACGTCGGTGATGGCGTAATCGGTGACGGAGAAGGTCGGGACATCCAAGGCCGATGCCAGGCCCGTCGGCAGATGGGAAATGCCGTCGTACGACAGCCAGAGCTTCAGGCTGTCGGTGGCGTTGATCGGGAAGCCCCGCTGGATCGTGATGTTGCTGCCCGAATTGGCCTGATGGTCGTCGCCGCCATTGGCCATTCCCTGCATGTTGACGGCGAAGCTCGGCAGTCCGTTCTTGATCAGCAGGTCGCCGGCCTGCGCGGCGGCGACGCCGCCTTCGTGGTTGACGAACTGCAGCACCGCGAAGGGCGACGACACGTCGTTGGTCGGCGAATTCGACTCCGATATCAAACGGTAGACGGTGCCGCTCGTCACCGGAACGAGGCCGGGGAAGCTGGACATGTCCATCGTCGATGCGCCGCCGGCGCCTGACCCGTGCGCGTTGCCGGCGACGTCGAGCACCTGGATGTTCGCGAGCTGGATGGTGTCCTGGCCGAACGCCACCGAGTCGGCGATGGCGACCTCGTTGTTGCCTTTCCCCGAGCCACCCTGGATGACCGTCCCCGCGACGGCCGGCGCACCGGCCGCGTCACCGAGGCCGGAAAGATCGTAGAAGCTGTTGCCCGTGCCGCCCTTGATGGTGAGATCGCGCAGAGCGGTCGCCGTGTCCGCGAGCAGGCCGGCATCGCCTGCTTCCGCGCCCGTGACGATCACGAAGCCCCTGGTCCCGCTCAGATCGATGGTCGTGACCTTGGACCAATCGTGGGCCGTGCTTCCATCGAACAGCGAAGCCCAGAGCATCGTGCTGGAGCCGTCGTCCTGCAGCGAGATCTTCGTGGCGCTCGCCACGCCCGCCGCGCCCAGGGCAACGAGGTTGAGGCCGGAGAAGGTCGTGAAATTGGCGAAATCCACGGCCTTGCCAGTCGCACCAGCGGATGCGAGCTGCCAGGTCGCGAAGCCGTCGGCGCCTTTCGAGCCGGCGGCAACAACGGCATAGGCGAGGCCGGCGAAGCCTCCCCAGTTGGGGCCGCCGCCGGCCATGGCCGGTGGCGCAGCGGCGCCGGCCGGCAAGCCGCCGGCATTGCGGGCCACGACGTCGACCGAATCGGAGCTCGTGAAGGCATCGGCGGCGAAGATCGTGGCGAGGCCATTCGCGCCGTTGCCGAGTGCATCGAGGAGGGTGATCTGAAAATCGTGCGCCTTGCCGACGATCGGCTTGGCGTCGTCCCCGATGACCAGCGATGCCTGATGGCCTGTGCCGTCGTAGTCCAGCGTCGCCAGATCGATGAACTGGCTGGACTCGTTCAGGCCCGTGAGGAGGACGGTGCCCTCGTTGCCGAGATTCCGGATGGACCAGGTGTCGATGCCCTGAATGTCGAGGCCGCTGACCGTCGTGTCCTTGGCCGACGGATGGCCGGTCAGGAACGTGGCGTTCAACGCCGCGATGCCGCCCGAGTTCATCAAGCTGTCGCCGTCGGTCAGCGTATGCTGGCTCCCCGAGCTGCCGGCCAGTGGCGCGTTGAAGATGGCATCACCGACATTGACGATGTGATCTTGCTCGACGGTGAGCGTGTAGATGACGACTGCCATTCGGCCGGCCTCCTGCCTCGGTCGTCGAGCATCGCGGCTGGACATTGAGCCGTCTACAGCCACCCATCGGGCGTCGACCCTTTTGCGATGCGGTGCTGCCAATCTAGGATTGGACGCGCCGGTGGCTTAAGAAGGGCTGGACGCAACGACGGGGAGAGTTGGGATGGCGAAATCAGGCAAGGTCGCGATCGTGACCGGTTCGGCCACTGGATTGGGCGCGACCTGCGCCATCGATCTGGCGGACAAGGGCTGGAACGTCGCCCTCAACTACACCAAGAGCAAGAAGGAAGCGGACGAGACCTATGCGGCGGTGACCGCCAAGGGCGTCGAGGCGATCCTGGTGCAGGCCAACATGGGCGAGGATGCGGACTGCCGCAGGCTGGCCGCGGAGACCATGAAGAAGTGGGGCCGCATCGACGGATTGATCAACAATGCCGGCACCACCAAGTTCCAGGCGCAGGGCGATCTCGAAGGCGTGACGCCGGAGGATTTCGACAACATCTTCCGGGTCAATGTCACTGGCCCCTACATGATGAGCCGCGCCGTCTACCCGGCGATGAAGAAGCAATGGGAGGGCAGCCAGGAGCGCGGCTCGATCGTTCATATCTCCTCGATCGCCGGCGTGATGGGTATCGGCAGCTCGATCCCCTACGGCTGCTCCAAGGGCGCGCTGAACACGCTGACCCTGGCCCTGGCGCGTTGGTTCGCGCCGGCGGCGCGCGTGAACACCGTCTGCCCGGGCTTCATTCAGACCCGATGGCTGCTGGGCGGCATGGGCGAGGAGAACTACAACAAGCTGAAGCAGTCGCAGGAGCAGAGCGCGCCGTTGCGCCAGGCCGGCACGACCGAGCAGATGGCGGAGGCAGCGCTGTTCTTCCTGACCAGCGCCTCCAACATCACCGGCGAGTTCCTGATCGTCGACGCGGGCATGCATCTCGGCATGCTGCCGATGAAGCCGCGGTAATCTCATTGCCGGGAGCACGCCACTCCGTGGCGCATTCATGAGCGCCACGGAGTGGCGTGCTCCCGGCAATGAATCTCCTAGCAGCCTGTCGGACTGAGGTTAGTGGAGAGCGCCTGGAAACGGTGAATTCAATCCGTGGTTGTATAGATGTCGGTATTGCCTCTGTCATGGGTGTGCGAGGGTGAACATCCGCTGAGATTCCATGCCATTGTTACGAGGCTCCACTCGCCTTTGGCCTGCTGGAGACCTCGCATTGAGAATTGCCTGAAGCCCATGACCGATTTGATGATGCCGAACACTGGTTCGTGTCTGCTTGCGCAGTCCATAGAGCTTCTTGCCCTCTTGTGTCGCCAAGCGATGGCGCATGGCGTCGAGCGGGGTCGGCTGGTCGGGCACGGGTGGGTCCTGGGCGAAGCGCTGTTGCCAGGACGGGTGATGGTGCTCGCGCGCCACGGCGATCATGGGTTGGATGTTGGCGGCGGCACAGGCCTCGACGTTGGCGGCGCTGAAGTAGCCGCTGTCGGCCAACAGAGTGTCGGGCAGGCCCAGCGCGTCGGGCAGCTTTGCGAGCTTGTCGAGCATCGGCACGATCTGGTTCTTGTCGTTGGCGGCCTGCACGACGTCGTGGCTGACCACCAGCATCGAGCCTGCGGCGACGGCAGCCTGCGCGTTGTAGGCCTGCTCGAAGCCACCGCCGGCCACCGGCATGATGCGCGAGCAGGCATCGGTCAGGTTGATCTGATCGCTGGGCTGGGGGCCGGGCTGAGGCGGCGCCGGCGGCTGCCGCCCGGCTTCTACCGGTCGCTTTCTCCTTCTCCTCGCGGGCCTGCATCTTAGCGGCGTGTTCGGCCTGCTCGCGGGCCAGCCGCTCGTCGGCTCGCGCCGCGATCGCCGCCTTGGCCGCGGCAAGGCGGGCCAGGCGTTCTCGCGCCGCGCCAGCTCTTGTGGCACCGACATGCCGTCGGGCACATCGGCCTGGTCGGCCGCCTCGGCCAGCGCCATCAGCTCGGCAACCTCGGTCTTGAGCTGCTCCTCGAGCTTGTTGGCATGGTCCCACGACAGCGCGCTGTGCCGACTGGCGTTGGCGTGCAGCTTGGTGCCATCGAGCGCCACCGTGCCGAGCTTCAGCATGCCCATCTCGCGAGCCAGCATCAGCACCTGAACGAACAGCGCCTCGATCTGAGGCAGGAACCGCCGCCGGAAGTTGGCGATGGTGTCATGGTCGGGATGGCTGTTGGCTGCGATGAAGCGGAACGCCACCAATCATGGCTCGCCCGCTCCAGCTTGCGGCTCGAGAACACTCCTGTGGCGTAGCCGTAGACCAACAGCCCGAGCAACACGCTCGGGTGATACGACGCCGAACCCGAGCCGCGATAGGCCTTCTCCATCGAGCTCAGATCCAATCCCTCGATGACCTCCACCACGAAGCGCGCCAAGTGCCGCTGCGGCAACCATTCGTCGACCGAAGGCGGCAGAAGGAACACGGCTTGCCGGTCAAAGTCGCGAAAGTTACTCATAGAGCGATACTTTCTTGTCTAATATTCTACTATTACGAGAATATTCAACTTTCGCCCTCCGCTCAAGTCCGACAGGCTGCTAGTCGGCGGCCTCGCGGGTCGCCGTGCGGGCGAAGGCATCGGCGGCGTTCTTGACGTGGCGCTGGGCGAACAGCGCGGCCAGCTCTTCGTCGCCATCGATCACGGCGGCCAGGATGCCGGCATGTTCCCTCCAGTCCTCGCGGGCGCGGTCGCGGCCGTTCTCCGAGAAGGCGAGGCTTGTGCGCTCGCGGAGCGACCGCATCATGTCGGACAGGACAGAGTTGCGGCTCGCTTCGGCCAGCCGATCGTGGAACTCGCCGTTGAGGCGGGCGAGCTGGTCGGGGCTGCCCGACTGGGCAGCTTCATTGCCGCGCCTGAGAGTGTCCTGCAGCAGGGCGACGATTGCGGGATCGTGGCGCCGCGCCGCCAGGCGGGCGTTGAGCGCTTCGAGAAGCGTGCGGACCTCTACCAGCTCGCCGACCAGCTCCGGCGTCACGGCGGTGACGGTGGCGCCGCGCCGCGGCTCCAGCTTCACCAGGCCCTCGATCGACAGGCCGAGCAGCGCCTCGCGCACTGGCACGCGCGACACGCCCAGCTCGGCCGAGAGGCGATCCTCGACCAGCCGCTCGCCGGGTCGCAGCTTGCCGTCGAGGATCTTTCCGCGAATCCGGTCGCTCACGACCTTGCTCAAGGAGGCGCGGTCGGTGGTCATGGTCTACTTGCCGAGCGTCGCCATGAAGGCGGCGATGCCGGCCTCGCAGCAGGCGATGTCCTGCTCGCCGTTGCCGCCCGAGGCGGCGACCGAGCCGACGCACTGGCCGTCGACGAAGATCGGGAAGCCGCCGACGAACACGGTGAAGCGGCCCTCGTGCTGGGTGAAGATGCCGAACGCCTCCTCGCCGGGCAGGGCGTTCTTGTAGACGTGCGTCGGCTTGCGATGGCCGGCGGCGGTGAACGCCTTGTTCATGGCGATCTGCACGCTGGTGACCTTGCCGCCGTCGAGGCGGCGCAGCGCGATCGGATAGCCGGCATTGTCGGCCACGCAGAGGACCTCCGGCACGCCGATCTCTTCCGCCTTCTTCTGCGCCGCGTCGAGGATCAGATGCGCCTCGGCGAGCGTCAGGGTCTTG
This sequence comes from Reyranellaceae bacterium, assembly GCA_046349295.1. Taxonomy (GTDB): domain Bacteria; phylum Pseudomonadota; class Alphaproteobacteria; order Reyranellales; family Reyranellaceae; genus Reyranella. Next base: position 137,883 of record JAXMCP010000015.1, on the reverse strand, counting down.
TAGGTATGCACGCGCGGGTCCGATCAGGCGGCGAGCTTCTCGGGCCCGACGGCCTGCGGCTCGGCGATGAACTTGCGATAGACGCCGTCGAGGTAGAGCCGGCGCATCATCGTCGCCTCGCGCACCAGGCGCACGCAGGCGGCGCGCTGCTCGTCGGTGGTGGCGTACTTCTCGACGATCTCGAAGCCCTTCTCGCCATGCTCGGCATCGGCCACGATGTGCAGGGTGAAGAAGGTGACCTCGTCCTCGGCGAAGCCGTATTTCTCGAGCAGCGGCGGCGTGGTCTTGCTGTAGATCCGTGGCACCTGGCTTTCGAGACCGATCAGCAGGCCGGACAGCGCCTCGACGAACGGCTTGGTCGACTGCACGGCGCACCAGCTCTGCAGGCCGAGCGTCTCGGGCAGCAGCTCGCCGTTCACCTGGGCGTTAAGGACCTCCTCGCGCTTCATGCCGCAGGTCGCGGCGAACTCGAGCAGCAGCTCGGAATGACGGACCGGCGCGAAGTCACCCGAGCCGACGAAGCCTTCCTCCTCGGTGATGTTCTCGAGCAGGAACTGCTGGACGTCCCAATGCGGGCAGGTGGCGTAGACCGCACCCAGCCATTCGGAGAAGTGGCTGACATAGTGGAAGTGCTGCTTCACCCATTCGCCGAGCAGGCGCCGGTCGAGCTTGCCCGAGGTCCAGGCCTCGCTCCACGGATGGACGGCCGAATGCCGCTGCTCGATCGCTTCCTCGAGAGCCTGACGGAACGCACTTTTGGCCATGGCGGGGCCTCCTTGGTTTGGATGGCGGGATCGTATACAATCGCCCTACTAAATGTCAAACAGACCACCAAAACGTGCAATATCGTATACGAAAGATGATGAAGCCGAACGACTACAACGAAGGTGACGCCTTCCAGGCTGAGAAGCAGACGGTCTTCTCCGCCGGTTGGCTCCCGCTCTGCGCAGAGGGCCAATTGGCCAAACCGGGAGCCTTCGTGGCGCTGACGGTGGGCGGCTGGAGCGTCTTCGCGGTGCGCGGCGGAGACGGGGGCGTGCGGGTGCTGCGCAATGCCTGCCGGCATCAGAACATGCAGGTCATCGCCACGCCGTCAGGCCATTGCGAAACCTTCCGCTGCCGCTTCCACGGCTGGACATACGATCTGCAGGGCCGCTTCGTCGGCGCGCCGCCGCCGGTCGCTCCCAAGGATCCGCAATCGTCCGACCTGCATCTGGCGCCGCTCGCCACAACGGTGGCGTCGGGCATCGTCTTCTTCAGCATGGCGGCACCTGAGGAGGCGCCGGACCTCGGGGCACCGCCGCCGCCCTACGGCGGCACCGTCATGGTAGAGATCGCCTGCAACTGGAAGGTCTGTGCCGAGCATCTGCTGGCCGACCGCGCGCCGTCACAGGACTTCACCTGGACTTGGCCGCTGCTCGCCATCCGGCGTGCCGGTCCAGTGACCATCATGGAGCAGATCGTTCCGCACACCTTCCTGCGCACCCGCCTGCTCACCCACGTGTTCGGCCGCGCTGCCGACGACCGGCAGACCTCCGGCACCATCAAGTACGCTTGTGAGCGCCTGCAGGGCGAACGCGTCGCCGGCACGCCGGCGATTGCGAGCCCGCTGGTCGCCGAGTTCCACCAGCGGCTTGCACGGAGTCAGGCCGGCAGCTCGTGACCGCGGCCGATGTTGCGGATGATCTCGCTGAGATGCGGCTTGGCCTGGAGCAAGGCGCGGCGGTAGGCCAGCAGGCCCTCCAGCATGGCGCCGTCGCGCTTCAGCAGCTGGTCGGCGAACTCGACCATGCGGGTGTTCGGCCAGCCGTGCTTGCGCAGCTCGAGGAGCTTCAGGAACGCCTCGACCTCGCGGCCCGGCGCGTGCTGGCACATCAGGATCGCGGCCGCCGCGGTCGAGCGCGACACGCCGGCGTGGCAATGCACCAGCACGTGGCTGCCGGCCTTGGCATGGGCGCGCTCGCCGAACGCCAGCACCGTCTCGATGTGGGCGGGTGTGCAGGCTTCGAATCCCGGATACTCGGCGACGATGTCGTCGAAGCGGATCAGCTCGTGGTCGATCTCGAAGAAGTCGTCGAGCGCCGGTGGCCGCGGCTCATAGGTGTCGATGATCGAGAGGATATGGCTGACGCCGGTGGCGCAGTGCTGCGGCAGCTCGGGGATGCCGCAGATCGTGACCTTGTGGTTCGGGATAGGCATGGGAGGGGGCTTCTATAGCAGGCTTGAGGCCATTTGGAGGCCGATGGCGAACATGCCGAGCAGGAAGATGCGCCGGAAGGTTTCGGGCGAAACCGCATCGCGGGTCTTCTGGCCGATCCAAACGCCCAGCATGGTCGGGGCGATGACGACAATGGCGCCGATCAGGTTGGTGGTATCGAACGCCCCCTGGATCGCCAGCGCCAAGGTGAGGGCGCCCATGATGAAGATGAACATGACGCCGAGGGCCTGAACCAGCTCATGGCGGTTCATCTCGAGCGACTGCATGTAGGGCAGGAACGGTACAGCCGCCACGCCGGTCACGCCAGCGACCGCGCCGCTCGTCAGCCCGACCAGCGGGTTGGCCCAGCGCTCGGCCGAGCGCGGAACATGTGGGCGCCAGGCGGTGAGCGCCAGTGACGAATAGATCACAAGGATCACGCCGACCCAGGCGATGGCGCCGTGAGCACCGAGGCTTCCGAAACCCAGGGCGACGACCATCAGCCCGACGATCGAGGCCACGGCCATCGTCCAGAAACGTCGCATCATGACTCCGAAGCCTTGGCCATAGATCGCCTGCCACACGTTGGTCACCATGGTGGGCACCACCATCAGGGCGAGCGCGCTTTCCATGGGCACGGCGAAGCTCATGATGCCGAGGGCGATCGGCGGCAGCCCCATGCCGATCGCGCCCTTGGCGATGCCGGCGACGATGAAGGCCATGGCGATCACTGCGATCTGGGTGAGCGTCATGAGCCCAGCACGCCCCGTGTCAGCCGATCGAACGACTCCCAGAACAGGCCGCGCAGATCGTCGGTCTCCATCATCACCTCGTGGCGCGCGCCGGCGATGGTGAAGTGCTCGCAGTGGCGCAGCCGCGCCGCGACCGGACCGTGCGAACGGGGATCGACCAGCCGGTCCTCTCCGGCGGTGATCAGGAGCAGCGGCAGGTCGAGCCGTTCGAGATAGCCCGGCGCCAGGGCCGCTGTCATCGACCGTGCCGCTTGGCGGCCCCAGCCCAGGGTCGGCCCGCCCAAGGTCAGGCGCGGGTCGGCGGTGAACCACTCGTCGGTGAATCGGTAGCGGCGTTCGTCGTGCGTCACGAAATTGGAATGGAACTCGCGCGCCAGCAGGATGAACGGCCCGGTGCCGAACAGGTAGCGTTCCTCGACCGCCGGCATCTCTGGCATCAGCATGAGGACCGAGCGCAGCATCGCCTCGCGCCTGAGTCCGGTCATCGGCGACACGAAGATGCCGGCGGAGAGCGGCCCCGATCCGTTCTCGGCAAGCTCGCGCATGACGATATGCGCGCCCATCGAATGGCACAGGGTGACCACCGGCTTTGGTGCAGCCGGTATGACCACCTCGTCGAGGAAAGCCCGCAGGTCGGCCATGTAGGTCGCGAAGTTGTCGATATGGCCCTTGCCGCGATCGGCCAGCGGCCGGTCGGACAGGCCCTGACCGCGCCAATCCATCGACATCACCACCCAGCCACGGGCGAGCAGCTCGCCCACCACCTCGATGGCGTACTTCTCGACGAACTCGCCGCGGCCGCCCTGCAGCACCACAGTGCCACGCGGCGTGCCCGACGGGGTCCAGGTGGCAAAGCGCAGGCGGACACCGGCGCGTTCCAGGAAAGCGTACCGATCGGCCTCGACGTAGGTTGCGGCCAGGTTCGCTGGCCGGGCGGCGGGGGCCGCGGACGGGTCGTCGACAATCATCCAGTGCGGCGTTTTGGCGAAGGCTGACGCGATATGCCAGCGGAGATTAGGGCATTTTGGCGAAGTTGCGCGCGCTCCCTTTACCGCTTGCAGACGCGCGGCTATATCTCGGCCCGTCGCCGCATCCCCTGCGAAGGGTCGCAGGGGAGTAAAACGGGCGCAAGGATGCCTCGCAGAGGTCAGCCGCACGGCGTGGTTCTCGGCTCGTAGGGTGAGTCGGTCCCGGCACGGTCCTTGCGTCGACGTACGCGTCCGCAGGAGACATGCGACCGCGATCCCAATGAGAGCGAGTGCTACCGGCGGTATCGTTGGAGCGATCGCCTGTACATGTTCCGCCAGGCCTTGGTTCTCTTGACAGTAGCAGCCGCCACGCTGGTTGGCTGGCGGTTGCTCGATTCGCGCATCGACGCGGCGAACGTCGACGGTCCCCTGCATGGCGTCACCTACGCGCCATGGGCCAAGGACCAGGACCCGATCGAGGCCAAGTCCAGCGGCGTCGTGAGCTTCCTGCGCACCGCCTTCAGCGAGGCGCCGCCGCCGCCGGTCAAGCCGCGCAAGGAGCAGATCGAGCGCGACTTCGCCATGCTGGCCGGCAAGGCGAACTACGTCCGAACCTATCGCGCGTCCGACGGCGGCGAGATCATGCCGGAGATCGCCGCGAGGAACGGGTTGAAGCTGGTGCCGGGTGCCTGGATCTACAGCCCCAGCGAGGCCAAGCAGCAGTTCGGCCGCGAGGCCAGCGAGGTCAATGCCGAGGAGACGCGCGCGCTGATCCGAATGGCCAACCAGAACCCCAACATTGAACGGGTGCTGGTCGGCAACGAGAACATCCTGCGCTGGGACGGCCAGAAGAACCTCCGCGATCCGAACGCCACCAGCCCGGCCCAGCTCATCCGCGAGATCCGCAACGTCAAGCGCAACGTCAAGGTGCCGGTCAGCACTGCCGAGCCGTGGCACGTCTGGCTGCACTATCCCGAGCTCGCCCGCGAGGTCGACTACCTCGCCGTGCACATCCTGCCCTACTGGGACGAGAAGTCGGACGAGACGCCGCTCGACTATCTGAAGAGCCGGATCGGCATGCTGAAGCAGGCCTATCCCAACAAGAACATCATCGTAACCGAGATCGGCTGGCCCTCGAACGGCGCGGCGCGGCGCAGCCCGGGTAGCGGCCTGGTGAAGTATGCGACGCCGGCCGACCAGGCCAAGAACATCCGGGATGCGGTCGCCTGGCTGCGCACGCAACACATCGACCATTTCGTCGTCGAGGCGATCGACCAGCCATGGAAGTCGTACGACCTCGAAGGCAAGGCCGGTGGTTACTGGGGGCTGTGGAACGCCGACCGTCAGCCGAAATTCGAATGGACCGGGCCGATCGATCGCTTCCCGCAATGGGGAACGTACGCCGGCTGGTCGCTGGTGTTGGCGCTGCCGGTGATCCTGTTGTTCCTGTGGCGCTGGCCCGGCATCGGCATGACGGGGCAGGTGGGCTTTGCCGGCCTGGTGGCGTTGTCGGCGAGCGCCGTCGTCTACGGCGCATCGGTCGCCGCCGGCACCTACATGCTGGTCGGCGAGATGGTGGGCTGGGCGGTGCTCGCGTTCTTCCTGGTCCTGAGCCTCGCCATGGCGCTGGTCCAGGCGCTCGAGATGGCCGAGACGATCTGGCGCGGGCGGTGGCAGCGCGAGGCGCTTCCGGCGGCCGAGATGATCGCCCGTCAGCCGGCCAATCGCGTGTGGCCGAAAGTGTCGCTGCACCTGGCGATCTGCAACGAGCCGCCGGCGATGGTGATCCAGACGCTCGATTCACTGGCCGGCCTGGACTATCCGAACTTCGAAGTCATCGTCATCGACAACAACACCAAGGATCCCGCGGTGTGGCGCCCGGTGCAGGAATACTGCGCCCAGCTCGGCGAGCGCTTCCGCTTCTTCCACTTCGACGTGATGAAGGGCTTCAAGGCCGGCGCGCTCAACTACGTGCTGAGCCAGACTGCGCCGGATGCGCGCGTCATCGGCGTGATCGACAGCGACTACATGGTGCGGCCCGACTGGCTGAAGGCGCTGATCCCGTATTTCGACGACGACAAGATCAGCTACGTGCAGGGGCCGCAGGACCATCGCGACTGGAAGGGCGATCGCTTCAAGGAGATGCTGAACTGGGAATATGCCGGCTTCTTCGATATCGGCATGTGCCTGCGCAACGAGTACGACGCCATCATCCAGCACGGCACCATGACCCTGGTGCGTCGCGATCGCATGGAGGAAATGGGCGGCTGGGCGACCTGGTGCATCACCGAGGATACCGAGCTCGGCCTGCGCCTGATGGAGAAGGGCTACGGCGCCATGTACAGCCGCGAGCGCTTCGGCCATGGCCTGACCCCTGACCATTTCGCCGGCTACAAGAAGCAACGCTTCCGCTGGGCCTATGGCGCCATGCAGATCATGAAGGCGCATGCCGGCAAGATGCTGGGCAACAGCACCGAGCTCACCTTCTGGCAGAAATATCACTTCATCGCCGGCTGGATGCCGTGGTTCGCCGATGCGCTGAACCTGATATTCACCTGGGCGGGGCTGGCCTGGCTGCTTGCGGTGATCGTGCCGCCGCTGTTCGGCATCAAGCCGGTCGGCCTGCCGCCGGCGGAGTTCATCCTGCCGACCATCGGCATCTTCGTCTTCAAGCTGCTCTACTCGTTCGGCCTCTATTTCGATCGCGTGCGCTGCACCTTCCGCCAGAGCCTCGGCGCGTCGCTGGCCGGGCTGGCGCTCACCTACACGGTGGGCCGCGCGGTGATCTATGGGCTGGCGACCAGCCGGTTGCCGTTCATGCGCACGCCCAAGATGGACGAGCGGGCGACCTTGGGCATGGCGCTCGGCATGGCGCGTGGCGAGGCGGTGCTCGCCGTCCTGCTGTGGCTCGGCGCGATCGTGCTGTGGCTCACCAACGGCCAGCTCGATCCCGAAGCGCGGCTGTGGTCGGTCTTCATGGTCGTGCAGTCGCTGCCGTTCGCTGCCGCCGTCTACGTCTCGATGGTGAACGCGCTGGAGCAGATGCGGCATGCCCGCACCCTGTTCGAGCCTGCGCCGGCACCCGCCATCGCGCCGGCGGCGATGCAGCCGGCGCAGTAGGGCCAAGCTTTTTTCCCAGTCGACTTGCCGACCGCGTCTGTTAGCGTTTGTCCATGCCCCAGCTCGCGCACGCCGGCACGACCCTTTTCCTGAAGCGCTGGTTGCGCCGGCCCTTCGCGATGGGCGCGGTGGTGCCGAGCGGTCGGTTGCTGGCCGAGGAGATGGCGCGCGCGACCTTGCAGGCGCTGATCGGCCGATCGGGCCATGTCGTCGAGCTGGGCGCCGGCACGGGCGAGGTGACGAAGGCTTTGCTGGCGGCCGGCATCCCGGCCAATCGCCTGGCGCTGGTCGAACGCGATCCTGAGCTGGCGACATTCCTGCGCCGGCACTTCCCGGCTCTGCGCATCATCGAGGGCGATGCGGCGCGCCTGCCGCGGCTGCTGAGCGACCATCACGTGGCGCCCGTCGCCGCCGTGGTGTCGAGCCTGCCCTTGCTCTCTCTGCCGTCCGATGTGGTGAACGGCATCGTCGGCGGCGTGTTCGAAGCCCTGCCGCGGGGCGGCGCTCTGGTGCAGTTCACCTACGGTCCGACGCCGCCGGTGCCGCGTGCCGCGCGCGAGCGCCTTCTTCTGGTCGGCACGCACGGCAAGCGCATCTGGCGAAACGTGCCGCCGGCCGTGGTGTGGACATTCAAGAGGTCGGCGGCGGCGTGACTCCCTTTCCCTTCGACGATGCGCTGCGCACCGCCATGGTCGACCGCCTCCAGCGGTTCGAGCTGCGGCGCAATCCGCATCCCGCGAGTCTCAAGCGTGCGGCAGTGGCCGTCGTCGTGGTCGAGGCCGACGAGCCAGGGCAGGCGGCCTTCCTGCTCACCAAGCGGACGCCGCGCCTGCGCGCCCACGGTGGTCAGTGGGCCCTGCCGGGCGGACGTGTCGATCCTGGCGAGACGATCGAGCAGACCGCCTTGCGCGAGCTGCACGAGGAGCTGGGCGTGCTCGCCTCGACCGACGACATCCTTGGCACCCTGGACGATTATCCGACCCGTTCCGGCTATTTGATCGCGCCGGTGGTGGTGTGGGCGCCGGGCGTGACGGTGAGCCCCAATCCCGGCGAAGTCGCCGCCGCCTACCGCATCGAATGCGCCGAGCTGTTCCGCGAGGGCTCGCCCGAGATCGTGGCGATCGAGGAGTCGGATCGTCCGATCATCCGTCTGCCTCTGTCGGTTTCGACGGTGAATGCGCCGACGGCGGCGGTGCTGTTCCAGTTCCGCGAGGTCGCGCTGGCCGGCCGCGACACCCGCGTCGACCATTACGAGCAGCCGGTCTTCGCCTGGCGGTAGCGACGCTTGAGGAAGACCGTCGTGTCCTGCTCCATGACAGGCTCGCCGCGCTGATTGCTCGTCACCTGCCGGATCTTGACGAGGCCGCGATCGGGCTTCGACGCCGACGGACGCAGCTCGACAATTTCCGTCGTGACGTGCAGCGTGTCGCCGGGACGGACCGGCTTGGCAAAGGTCACCGGACCGAGGCCACCCGCCCCGATGCAACAGGCCTTGAAGACGCCCTGGTCGAGCCACAGCCGCAGCGTGGCCGACATGGTGTGCAGGCCCGAAGCGATGAGCCCCCCGAATTGCCACGTCTTGGCGAACTCGACGTCGATGTGAAACGGCTGCGGGTCCCACTGCAGCGCGAAATCGAGGATGGCTGACTCGGTGATCGTCATGCCGCCGCTCTCGAAGCGGTCGCCGACCTTGAAGTCCTCGAAGTAGCGATCGCTCAAAGGGCCAGTTCCATGTACGCCGTGTCCGGCACCGGGCTCGAGTAGTAGGGCGGAATGACGACGAAGCCCATCGAGCGGTAGAGGCTCATCGCCACGCCCATCTTGCCGGCGATGGTGTCCAGCCTGACGCGCCGATAGCCTTGGCTGCGTGCCTTGTCGACGATGCCCTCGGCCAGCGCGCGGCCGATCGAGACTCCGTCGGTGGTGCGCTTGCCGCGGAACGCCGGCCGCACGTAGAGCCGTTTCATCTCGCCGATCTCCGGCGAGATCTTGAGAAGGGCCACGGCGCCGGCGGGTGTGCCGTCGTCGCCGCGGGCAAGCAGCAGCGCGCCGCCGGGCGAGGCGTATTTGCCGGGCAGGTCGGCGAGCTCTGCCTCGAGCCCCTCGTGGGCGAGCGTCACCCCGAGCGATTCGGCATACTCGATGATCAGCGTCTTGATAGCTTCGAAGTCGGTCGGTGTGGTAGGCGGCGCAATCGCGATGCTGGAGGAGGTGTTCATGCGGCTCGATTGTTGGCGGGGAGCGATAACGTGTCACGCCGGGGCGACGGGAGGCAAGTGATGGCGGGTGATCTCAAGCGGCGGCAGGCGCTGGCCGCCGCGGGCGCGCTCCTCGCGGCCCCCCTGGTGATGCGACCGGCCGCCGCGCAGGCACCATGGCCTACCAAGCCGGTCCGCTTCGTCGTGCCCTTTCCGCCCGGCCAGGCGGCCGACATCTTCGCCCGGCTGATGGCCGAGAAGCTGACCGAGGTCTGGAAGCAGCAGGTCATCGTCGAGAACAGGGCCGGTGGCAGCGGTATTCCGGCTACCGAATATGCAAAGACCGCGCCGCCCGACGGGTACACCCTGATGGTCGTGTCGAGCGGCACGTTCGGCGTCAATCCGAGCCTGTTCCCCGATCTGCCGTACCGGCCGCTGGTCGATTTCCTGCCGATCTCCAACATCTTCCTGGTGCCGCTGGTGATCGTGGCGCACCCCAGCTTCCCGGCCAACACGCTGGCCGAGCTGATCGAGCTCGCGCGCAAGGACCCGGGCAAGTATTCCTACGCCTCGGCCGGACCGGGCACGTCGCAGCATCTGTCGATGGAGCTGTTCAAGCTCAAGGCCGGGCTCGACATCGTGCACATTCCCTACAAGGGCAGCGGACCTGCGATGGCCGACCTGCTGGGCGGCCACGTCAAGCTGATGATGGACAGCACTGCCGCAGCGCTGGGTGCGATCGTCGACGGGCGCATCAAGGCTTTGGCGCTGACCACGGCGCGCCGCGCTGCGCCGCCGCTCGACAATATCCCGCCGATCGCCGGGACACTGCCCGGTTTCGACGCCGCCGGCTGGTCTGGCCTGGCCGCGCCGGCGCGCACGCCCCTCGAGATCGTGGCCAAGGTGAACCGCGACCTGCAGACCCTGCTCAACGACCCGGAGATCATCCGCCAGATCGAGCAGAAGGCCGCCATGCCGGCGCCCGGCTCGCCAATCCAGTTCGCCGAGTTCATCAAGAAGGAAATCGACACCTGGGGCGAGGTGGTGCGGGCGACCGGCACCAAGCCGGGGACCTGACATGAAGCTCTACAGCCTGAAGGGTGCTCCCAACCCGCGGCGCGTGCGCATCTTTCTCGCCGAGAAGCGCATGGTCGTGCCGGTCGAGGAGTACGAGCTGGAAGCGGGCACGCACAAGGCGCCGGCCTTCCTCGCGAAGAATCCCCTGGGAGCGTTGCCGATCCTGGAGCTGGACGACGGCACGATCCTGACCGAGTCGGTCGCGATCTGCCGCTACTTCGAGGAGATGCTGCCCGAGCCGCCGCTGCTCGGCCGTTCGACGCTCGAGCGCGCGCTGGTCGAGATGTGGAACCGGCGGATGGAGCTCGAGCTCCTGCTGCCGACGATCGACGTGTTCGTCCACACCCATCCGCTATGGGTCGGACGGCGTACACAGATGCCGGAGTGGGGTGCCCTGCAGCGCCAGCTCCTGGTCGATCGCATGCGCTGGCTCGACGGCGAGCTCGAAGGCCGCACCTTCATCGGCATCGATCGCTACAACATGGCCGACATCACCGCCCAGGTGGCCTTGCTGACGGCGCGCGGGGCGCTGAAGCTCGCCATTCCCGAAGACCACCAGAATCTGACGCGCTGGTGGAAGACGGTCACGTCGCGGCCGACCGCACGGGCGTGATTTCAGTATCTCCTCCCCGCACCGGGGCCATGCCGATGCGGGTCAGCGCCAGCAGCGAGGTCTTCGCGCCCAAGGCGGCGATGACCAGCAACGACGAGACCTGGGTGATCGCGGCCTTCCCGCCGGGCGGCACGATGCCGATCGAAGTGAGCGCGCAGCGCCAGGCAGCCGAGCCGCTACGCGTCCAGGATGGCGACGAGCTGTCCTTCTCCGATCGCCTCGCCTTCGGCGACCTTGATCTCCTTGATGATCCCAGCTTTCGGGGCGAGCACGGGAATTTCCATCTTCATCGATTCGAGGATCATGATCTCGCCCTCGAACTCGACCCGCTCGCCCGGCTTCATCTGGATCTTCCAGACATTGCCGGCGATTTCCGATTTCACATTGACGACGGCCATGCCCCGCTCATCCCTCTGATCCTGATATCAACGAGCCCTTTTCGGCCACGGCGAGAGCCAGTGCAAGGGCAGAGCCGCCGATACGCGCGCCGAGCCGGCATGCGGTCTCGTTGACCTCGGACAGGAAGCCGTCGACCAGGGTCGAACGGCCGTCGCCGATGCGTGCCGACATGGTGGAGACGGCGGCCGCCGCGATGCCGGCGCGTTCGAGGAGGGCGAGGCCGGCCACGCCGGCGTGCTCCATGCCGAAGCCGGCATCGTTGAACAGCACGAGCTTGGGACCGAAGGCCAGCGCCATTTCGCCCGCCGGCACGCCGCCATGGCTGCCGCTCGCGACGACGCGCGCGCGATCGCGCCGGTCCGCCAGCGAGATCGAATCGACACAGACCACGCGGCCGGCAACGGAGCGTCCTTCTTCCAGAAGGGCGGGCTCGGGGTGAGGCCAGCGGGCGGACTTCAGCAGCTCGACCGCCTCCTTCGCCGACTGGCCCGGAGCAACGCCGCATGCCTCTGCCAGGGCATTGGCGCGACTGATGATGCCACGCTGCAGCATGTCCTCGCCGTCGCCGATGCGCGCACTGCCGCTCAGCACGGCCGCCATCGCCATGCCATGGGCGTCGGCCCAGGCGAGTCCACTGACCCCTGCGTCGTCGCGACCGATGCCGGCATCGTTGTGGATCGCGGCACGCGCACCGGCCTTGGCCGAGAGATAGGCGGCATAGACCGCAGCGTGCGATCCACCCACCACGACGGCGCCGTTGGCCTCGGGGGCCAATCTGACGACGGTCGGAACGACGACGGTGGCGATGCTCATGGCGACAGGTTGGGAAGGAACCGAGTATAGATGTTCGCCCATGCCTGACGCGCCGCCAAGGGTAGACAACAAGCTTGCCGTCCTGATCCTGCAGCATCCGCAGGAACAGGACCGCGTGCTGGGGACAGCGCGGCTGATCGCCGGCACCCTGGCCAAGGCGCGGGTCGTCGTCGGGCTGTCATGGCGCAACCTCGGCCATGCACTCGGTGCTCCCGCGGAGCCGCGCAACTGGGGCGTGCTCTATCTCGGCTCGTCGCAGGTGCGCGACATGGCCAGGAGCGATGGGCCGTTGATCGCGGTCGATCAGCAGGGCGCCCCTCTCTCCGATCAGGTGACGGCGCGCGCCGATCTCGACGGCCTGGTGGCGCTCGACGGCAACTGGGCGCAGGCCAAGGCGCTGTGGTGGCGCAATGCCTGGTTGACCAGGCTGCGGCGCTTCGTTGTCGTGCCCGACGGGCCGTCGCTCTACGGCGACCTTCGTCGAGAGGCGCGACCGGGCGCGGTCTCGACCCTCGAAGCCGTCGCTCTCGCTCTGTCGGTGCTGGAAGGCGACGCCGCCCTGCGCGAAGGCCTGCTGCTGCCGTTCCGCGAGCTGATCGCCAACGCTCGCAAGGCCGGCATCCGCGATTCCAAACGGGATCGTCGCGCGCGCCGTTAGCGCCTATACTGCCCTACGATGAACAGCGAACCGTCAGCCGCCGAAGTGATCGCCGCGCCCTTCGTCAGTCGTCACGAAGTCACCGTCGAATGGGGCGACTGCGATCCTGCCGGCATTGTCTACTATCCCACCTATTTCCGCTGGATCGACCAGGCGACGCACCGCCTGTTCGTCAATGCCGGTGCGGCGCGCGAGGGCATGACAGGCGGGCGCTGGACCGAAGGCATCCCGCTGGTCGCCGCGGAATGCTCGTTCAGACGAGCCTCGCCGCCCGGCGAGAGGCTCGTCGTCGAGAGCCGCATCTCGCGGTTCGGCCGCAGCTCCTTCACCATCACGCACGTGTTCCGTGACGCCGCCGGGGCGGTCACCGCGGAAGGCACGGAGACGCGCATCTGGGCGCGCAAGGACGGCGACGCCAGCACCCTCAAATCGGTGCCGATCCCGACCGAGGTGCGTCGACGACTGGGTGGCTGACGAGAGTGGCGTTGCGCTCTTGCAGCCCCTCCCCAGCGTAGCTGGGGAGGGGGCGGCGTAGTCGCCGATGGAGGGGCAAAAGCCCCACTGCGGCTCATGACCCCTCCGTCTCGTATGACGCGGCACCTCCCCAACTTCGTCGGGGAGGAGAGCATGGACGCGATGGAGCGCGCAGCTGCTCCACAGTAGTGACGCGTACCCGGCAACGATTGCTCCTCGAGCGTCAACCCTGAGAACGGGGCGATCGATACGAGACCGAGACTAGGCCGCTTCGACCGCGCTGCTGCTGCCGCTCGGGTGAGAGAGGGAGAACCATTCGCGCTCGTCCTGGCGGAACTGGTCGCGAATGTAGTCGATCACGGCGCGGATGCGGGCGCCCTTGTTGGTCTCCTCGTGCGACACCAGCCAGATGTCGCGGGAGATGTCGAGGTCGATCGGCGCCTCGACGATGTTTGCCGTCTTGCTGCTGTAGCTCGGGAAGATCGACAGGCCCCACGAAGCCTTCACCGCCTCCATCGCCGAGTGCGACGAGTTGGTCCGCAGCACGACGCGCGTGCTGCGCTCGACCACCTCGCTCCACGGCTTCATCGCCGGAAGCGTGTGTAAGGTGGTGTGGTCGACGATGTGATGCTCGTGCAGATCGTCGAGCTGCTTGGGCAGGCCGAACTGCTCGATGTAGCCGGGGGCGGCGAAGATCGACATCCTGAACTGCCCGACCCGCGCCGCCACGAGCTGGCTCGAGGTCGGCCGGAAGAAGCGGATGGCGAGGTCGGTCTGGCGCGTCGCGAGATCGAGCACCTGATCGCCGACGATCACTTGCACCAGGATGTCGGCGTGCCGGCGGCGCAGCTCGGTCAAGCGCGGCACCAGCCATTGCGCCGCCAGACCTTCGGTGACGGCAACGCGGACGACACCCGCCATCTCGCGATCGAGGCCGGCGAGATGGCGTTCGATCGACGAGGCGTTCGACTGCATCGATTCGGCTTGCTGCAGCACACCGCGTGCAGCCGGTGTCACCTCCATGCCGTGACGATGGCGATCGAACAGCTTGGCGCCGAGACGGCGCTCGAGAGCCTGGATGCGGCGCCCGACCGTCGTCTGCTTGGTGTTGAGCTGCGTCGCAGCGGCGCTGAAACTGCCGGTCTTTGCAACCGCAAGAAAAAACCGCACGTCATCCCAATCACCCAGGATGTTCGGAATCTTGCTCTTGCCGTCGGGAGTCGTAACCATCGTGACAATCAATGGAGTAGAGTGTTCCGCATGAAAGGTACTGAGACGAGGTCAGTGCAATATCCTACATCAGATTCCGCGAAATGTCGGTTACATCCTCGTTTTTCTGTCTTTTGTGGCTTTCTTCACCGACGCCGCGATTTTGAGCCTCTACCTTTAAGGTCCATAAATATTTTTATATATCAATGACTTAGGCGGCGGCCGGTGACGCCGCTGCAGCTCGTTCCAATGGAAGGTGACCCGGTGGCAGCCATAGATTCAGGACGGAAATCGGCCAATCTGCCGGTCATGATGAGCAGAATTCGCCAGTACCTGCGTAGTCCATCGACGCGGTTGGGGGTCGTCGTCGCTCTCGTTTCGTACTTGAGCTATGCGTACGCGCACATCAGTTGGACTAACCCTGCGCTGATAGGCGTGTCAGTCTTCACGGGGGTATTCCTACCGAGCTATGCCAAGCTCAGCAACAAAGCCGAACTGTGGGCCAACAACCGCTTCGGCTTCGTGACGGCCGGGCGCCTTGGGCGGTTCACCCCACAATATGCGTTCAATCTGGCGGTATTCGGGATCATGTTCTGGGGGGGTGCCCTTAACCGAGATGGCATCGCGACAGTCGGCGGCTTCGCGGCTGCGGCGTTGCTCGTCTCGCTGGCATCCCAGGGCGTCCAATACATCGGCCTCTTCCTCTTCCAGCGCGGCATCGGCGACGCCAACCGCAACGTCATGATCGGCCTGTCGGCGACCATGCTGCTGGCCGCGCTGGGCACAGCCGGTCTTCCGATCGCGCGCGAGACCTTCCTGGTCGTCGGTCTAGGCTTCGGCGCACTGGTGTTCGGCATCGGCCTGTTGTCCGACATCCGTTCGCAGGTCGCGCCCAAGGGCGGGATCGGATTGTTCTTCGGCACCTTCAACCCGTTCCACAACACCCACCTCGCCATGGTGCGACAGGCGATCGAGGAGCGCGGCCTCGACAAGGTGATCATCCATCCGACGCTCATTCCGCGGATCCACGTCGACGCGTTTCGCAAGGGCGAGATCCGCGTCGCTCGTCTGCAGGACGGCTTCCAGATCTACGAGGCGACTGACAAGGCCGACCTCAACGTCGACTACTTCCCGGCGGGCAAGCAGTTCCTGCCGCCGGAAACCCGTCGCACCCTGATCGAGCTCGCCGTCGCCGAGGCCGGCATCGGCGACAAGGTCGAGGTCGTGTTCTACCGCGAGATCTACAACACCAAGGGCTTTCAGGGCGTGATTGCCGAGATCAAGCGGCGCTATCCCGGCATGCGCCTGCATGGGCTGCATGGCACCGATGCCGGCGGCATGACGGTGCGCGGCATCTACGACGAATGCGGCTGGATCTATCCGTGGCGCATCCTGCGCCGCGACAAGGTCTCGGCGACGGCGATCCGTCGTGGCGTCAAAGGCATGACGTCCAACGTCGTTACCGACGTGCTTGGACAATTGACTGCGAATCTTCCGAAGGTGACGGCAGGTGGCCGCCGCTTCCGGAATGACAACGGTGTGCTGACCGAAGGGGAGTGATATGACTACGACTACGACTATGGCGCCGCCCGCTTTGACGCCGGTCGTCACCATCAAGATCGCATCGACCTCGGACGAGATGCTGCAGTGCTATGCCCTGCGTGCCGCTGTGTTCATGGGCGAGCAGGCATGCCCGTACGACGAGGAGTTCGACGGCAACGACTACACGGCCACGCACGTGATCATGTATGTCGACGGCGAGCCGGCAGGATCGATGCGTCTGCGCTGGTTCCAGTCGTTCTGCAAATTCGAGCGTTGCGTCGTGCTGCGCCGCTATCGCGGCCTCGGCATCCATCATTCGATCAATGCTTGGTGCAAGGACTTCGCCCGTCGCAAAGGCTACACCAAGGCCTACATCCATCTCCAGAAGCGGCACATGCCGATGATGGAGAAGGAGGGCTTCCGCCGCGTCGACGACACGGTGTTCAAGTTCTCCGACCACGAGTACTACGCGATCTACTGCGATCTGGCGCCGACGCCGGACGCCATCACGCTCGACTCGGCGCCGATGGTCGTCAACCGGCCGGAGGATCGGCTCGACGAGGAAGGCATCCTCGAGCTGTCGGCGGAGCGCGGTGCGAGCAATCCGCACGCACCCCATGCCCTGCGCCCCGAACGGCACGCCAACTGAGAGGAATGATCATGGATACGGTCTCTGCTTCGATCGATGGCGTGCCGGTGACCACCCGGACGGCCATGAAGATGGAGGACTCGCTGCAGGCCTTCGCGGTCCGCGCCGCCTGCTTCATCGGCGAGCTCGACGTCCCCTACACCGAGGAATTCGACGGCCACGATTTCGGCGCCACCCACATCGTCGCCTATCTCGGCGAGGAGCCGGTGGGCGCGGTGCGCATGCGTTGGTTCCAGGCCTTCGCCATGCCCGAGCGGCTGTGCGTCATCCAGCGCTTCCGCGGCCATGATGTCGGCCAGCTCCTGCTCGAGCGGTGCCGCAAGCTGGCGGAGAGCCGTGGCTGCAACACGCTCTACGTTCATGTCCTGCCGCAGGACCAGGCCTACTGGGAGAAGCGGGGCTGGCGCCGCCTCGACCCCGATGCCAAGCCGGCGATGAACGGCACGATCGCCTTGGTCCGACCGGTCGATCCGGCAAAGGAAGCGGTGGTCGATGAAGCACCGGAAATCGTCACGCTGCGCCAGGAAGCGCCGCCCCGGGCAAGCGCTCAGCGCGCCTAGCGCACATCATGTGGCCCTCCCTGCGCGAAGCGCGGGGAGGTGCCCCCGCAAGGGGGCGGAGGGGTCAAGAGCCCCAGTCGAAACGTCCGTCGATTCTCGTCGCGCACCGCCTGATCGAGCTACTGACCCGTGGGTGATTAGCGTGACCATGACGCATAGCCACGACTCACGTGTGTCTCTCACGACCCCTCCGCCCCCTTGCGGGGGCACCTCCCCGCGCTTCGCGCAGGGAGGCAACATGATCGAAGCTACTTGTGCCGCGGATCGAGCGCGTCGCGCAGGCCGTCGCCCAGCAGGTTGAACGACAGCACGGCGAAGAAGATCGCGAACCCCGGCCAGAACGCCATCCACGGCGCCTGGGCGAGGAACCGCTGGGCGGAGTTCAGCATGCTGCCCCATGACGGCGCGGGCGGTTGCTGGCCGAGACCGAGGAAGGACAGCGCTGCCTCGGCGATGATCGCGCCGGCGATGGCGAGCGAGGCCTGCACGAGCAGCGGCGGCACGATATTGGGCAGCACGTGGCGCAGCGCGATCCGCCAGTGCGGATTGCCGACGGCGCGCGCTGCCTCGACGTAATCCTCGACCTTGGCGGCAAGAGTCTGGCCGCGCGTCAGGCGCACGAAGATCGGCGTCGCGGTCACGCCGATCGCGATCATGGCGTTGCTCAGGCTGGGCCCGAGGAAAGCCGCGAGCGCGATTGCCAGGATGAGGAACGGCACCGCCAGCATGGCGTCGACGATGCGCGACAGCACCGCGTCGACCCAGCCGCCGGCATAGCCCGCCAGCAGTCCCAGCGGCACGCCGATGCCGAGCGCGATGCCGACCGACACCAGCCCGGCACTCAGCGACGCGCGCGCGCCGAACAGCACGCGGCTCAGCACGTCGCGGCCGACCTCGTCGGTGCCCATCCAGTGGGCCCAGCTCGGTGCCTTGCGCACCGCGCTCCAGCTCGTCGCCGTTGGATCGTAGGGCGCCACCAGCGGGGCGAAGACGGCGAGCAGCACGAACAGCACCACGACCGCGAGGCCGACCATGGCGCCCTTGCGGCGACGCAGGCGGCGCCAGGCGCGCGCCCACGGGTTCTCCTCGTGGCTCTGGGCCGGCAGCGTGGCGGGAAACGTCGCGGCGGTCATCCGCGCAGCCTCGGATTGACCAGCACATAGGCGATATCGGCCAGGAGGTTGAGCACGATGTAGGTCGTCGCCGTCACCAGCACGACGCCCTGCACCACCGCATAGTCGCGGTTGAACACCGCGTCGACGATCAATTTTCCGAAGCCCGGGATGGTGAAGATCTGCTCGGTCAGCACCGCGCCCGAGAGCAACGTGCCGAACTCCAGCGCTCCCAGGGTGATGACCGGCGTCATGGCGTTGCGCAGCGCGTGCTTCAGCACGACGCGTCGTTCGTAGAGACCCTTCGCGCGGGCGGTGCGCACGTAATCGGCGCCCATCGCCTGCAGCATGGCGCTGCGCGTGTGGCGCATTAGGATGGCGGCGATGGCATTGCCCAGCACGAAGGCCGGCATCACCGTGGTGGCGAGGCTGGAGCGCCAGTCCTCGCCGAGCCGGACGTAACCCGACGCCGGCAGCCAGCCCAAGGTCACCGAGAACAGGAAGATCATCAGGATGCCGAGCCAGAAGTTGGGCGTGCTGATCCCCCACAGCGCGAAGATGTTGGCGCCGTAGTCCCACGCCGTGTCTTTCTTCACCGCCGAGATGATGCCCGCGGGGATACCAATCCCCAACGCCACCAGGATCGCCATGCCGGCGAGCTGCAAGGTCACCGGCAGCTTCTCGGCAACCAGGGACGCCACCGAGCTCTTGAGCCGCATCGATTCGCCCAGGTTCCCGGAGAGCACGCCTTTCATCCAGTAGAAATATTGGATCGGGATCGGTTCGTTCAGCCGGTACTGCTCGCGGATCTCCTCCAGCACCTTGGGGTCGCGCTCCTCGCCCGCCATGATCAGCGCCGGATCGCCGGGCAGAAGCTGCTGCAGCCCGAAGATCAGCATCGACACCAGGATCAGCGTCGGGATGATCTGCAGCAGCCGCTGGGTGAGGAACGCGAGCATGCCTATTTGAGCTTCACGCCGACGACGCGGATCAGGCCGTCGGGGATCTGCTTGTAGCCCTCGACCTTGTCGGACAAGGCGACCAGCACGCGGCGATGGTAGATGTAGATGACCGAGCCTTCGGCCAGGTACTTAGCGGCCACAGTCTCGTAGATCTTCTTGCGCTCGGCCGGATCGCTCGTGGCACGCGCCTTGGCGTGCGCGGCGTCGACGTCCTTGTCGCAGAACTTGCCGTTGTTCTGCGGCTGGTTGCAGACCTGGAACGAGTAGGAATTGCCATCGGGGTCGCTGCGCCCGCTCCAGCCGATCAGGAAGAGCTGGAACTCGCCGTCCTCGGCCTGCTTCAGCGAGGTGGCGAACTCGGTGACGCGAAGCTTGAGATCGAAGCCTGCCTCTGCTGCCATCGACTGCACGACCTCGGCGACGGCGCGGTTCTCCGGCCCGTTGGGCACCATGAAGTCGAGGGTGATCGGGCCGGTGACGCCGGCCTCCTTGAGCAGGGCCTTGGCCTTGGCGAGGTCGCGCTTGGGAATCGGGAACGCCTGCTGGTAATAGAAATTCGTCGGGTTGATCCACTGGTTGCCCGGCACGAACTCACCGTTGAACACGACCTGGTTGATGGCGTCGCGGTCGAGGCTGAGCTCGAAGGCGCGGCGGATGCGGGCATCCTTGGCGAACGGCGTGTTGGCCTTGGGGCCGTTGGCCAGGTTCATGGTGATGCCCTGATAGCCCAGCTCGACGGCGCTGATCAGCTTCAGCTTGGGCTTGTCACGCACCGTCTTGATGTCGGTGGCGAGCACGCGCTCGATCATGTCGAGTCCGCCGGACTGCAGGTTGGCGAGCCGCACCGTGCTGTCGACGATCGGCAGGAAGGTGACCTTGTCGATGAAGACGTTGTCCTTGTTCCAGTAGTCGGCGAACTTCTCGACGACGATGCGGTCCTGCTGGACGCGCTCGACGAACTTGAAGGGGCCGGCGCAGACCGGCTTCAGGCCGAACTTGTCGCCCGCCGCCTCGGCCGCCTTGGGCGACACCATCATGCCGGCGCGGTCGGTGAGCTGGGCGAGCAGCGGCGAGAATGGCGCCTTGAGATTGAGCTTGATGGTCAATGGATCGACCACGTCGACGCTCTCGACCGAGGCGATCTCGGGCTTGCGGAACGAGCCCTTCATGTTGAGATGGCGGTCGAGACTGTACTTGGCCGCCTCCGCGGTAAGCGCCTCGCCGTCGTGGAACTTGACGTTGGGGCGGAGCTTGATCGTCACCGTCTTGCCGTCGGCCGAGGTCTCGTGGCTGAGCGCGAGCTGCGGCACGATGTTGAGCTTTTCGTCGATGTCGAACAGCTTGTCGCAGATCGACGAGAAGACGATGCGCCCGACATAGGTGCGGGCCAGCGTCGGGTCGAGCACGTCGGGATCCTCGGCCAGGCCGACGCGAAGATGCGATTGCGCCAGCGCGCCGCCGGCCAAGCCGACGCCGAGCGCAAACGCCAGTGTGGCCAATCCCATTGTCTTTTTCATGTTGCCTCCCTTTCAGCCGATACGAACGCCGCCTGCAGCCGCTCGAGCCGTGCGCGGTCTTGATCGGGGCCGCGCACCGCCGCGATCGGCGACACCGGCGGAAATTCCTGCCACCACTGGCAGGCCGTTGCATGTCCCGTGCCGTCATTGGCGAGCGCCGGCACGTCGCTGCGGCAGCTCTCGCGCACGAATCGGCAGCGCGTGTTGAACCGGCAGCCCGGCGGCGGCGCCATGGCGCTCGGCAGATCGCCCTCGAGCAACGTGCGTTCGCGCGGTGCCGTCGGATCGGGCACCGGCACGGCGGCGAGCAGGGCACGGGTGTAGGGATGGCGAGGCTGCCGGAACAATTCTTCGGTCGTCGCCGTCTCCACGATCTTGCCGAGGTACATTACGGCGATGCGATCGGCGATGTGCTTCACAACCGCGAGATCGTGGCTGATGAAGACGTAGGCCAGCCCGAAGCGCTGCTGCAGGGAGCGCATCAGGTTGATGACCTGGGCCTGGATCGAGACGTCGAGTGCCGATACCGGCTCGTCGGCGACGATCAGCTTGGGTTCGACAGCGAGCGCGCGGGCGATCGCCAGGCGCTGGCGCTGGCCGCCGGAGAATTCGTGCGGATAGCGGCGGGCGTGGTCGGGGCGCAGGCCGACGAGGTCGAGCAGCTCGGCGACGCGGGCGCGGCGCGCTGCTTCGCCCTTGGCCAGGCCATGCAACATCAATGGTTCGCCCAGCATGGCGCCCACCGTCATGCGCGGATTGAGCGAGGCGTAAGGGTCCTGGAAGATCACCTGCATGCGCTGGCGGCGGGCGCGCATGTCGCCGTCGCTCAACGCCAGGAGACTCTCGCCCTCGAAGCGCACCGTGCCCGCCGAGGGCTCGATCAGCCGCAGCACGAGCCGGCCGACCGTCGACTTGCCGCACCCCGACTCGCCCACGATGGCGAGCGTCTCGCCGGCCGCGAGCTCGAAGTCGACCCCGTCGACAGCGCGCACATGGCCCGATACGAGCCCGAAGGCGCCGCGGCGCACCGGGAAGTGCTTGGTGAGATCGCGGACGGCGAGCAGGGTATCCGCTTTCCTCGCATGTTCCTCTCCCCCGCCCTCATGAGCGCGTTCGGCTTCGCCGAGCCGCACATTAGGGGGAGAGGCTAGGTGAGGGGGCTTCGAAGGTTGTGAGATCACCTGCAACCCCCTCACCCAACCTCTCCCCCTGGCGGGGGAGAGGAGCATGAATCCAACGGCGCGCGGCGGCAGCGGGAGAGGTGGCCGGGGGCGACCTCGACCAGTGCCGGCGCGGTCTCGCGGCAGGCGGGCTCCACGAACGGGCAGCGCGGTGCAAAGCGGCAGCCGACCAGGGGTTTCGACATGTCGGGCACGCGGCCCTCGATCGAGGGCAGGTGCTCGCGCTTCTCGTCGAGTCGCGGGATCGAGCCCAGCAGGCCCACCGTGTAGGGATGCTCGGGCCGCGCGAACAGCGCCTGCACCGGCGCACGTTCGACAATCTGGCCGGCGTACATCACGGCGACATCGTCGGCCATCTCCGCCACCACGCCGAGATCGTGCGTGATCAGGATGATCGCCGTGCCGGTATCGCGCCGCAGCCCGCGCAGCAGGTCGAGGATCTGCGCCTGGATGGTGACGTCTAGGGCCGTCGTCGGCTCGTCGGCAATCAGAAGCTCGGGTCCGCAGGCCAGTGCCATGGCGATCATGGCGCGCTGGCGCATGCCGCCCGACAGCTTGTGCGGATACTCGTCGACGCGCTTCTCCGGCGAGGGGATGCGCACGGTGCGCAGCATCTCGATGGCGCGCGCCCTTGCGTCGGCCGCCGACAGGCCTTGATGGCGCTGGATCGCCTCGATGATCTGGTCGCCCACCGTGTAGGCCGGGTTGAGCGACGTCATCGGCTCCTGGAAGATCATCGCCAGGCTGGCGCCGCGCAGGTCGCGCATCGTGCCGCGATCGAGCGTCAGCAGGTCGCGTCCCTGGAAGCGCACCTCGCCGCGGACTTCGGAATTCTCCGGCGGCAGCAGGCCCATGATGGCGAGCGAGGTCACGCTCTTGCCGCAGCCCGATTCGCCGACCAGCCCCAGGGTGCGGCCGCGCGCCAGCACGAGATCGATGCCGTCGACGGCACGTACCGTGCCGTCGTCGGTCGCGAAGGAGACGCCCAGCCGTCGGAGGTCGAGCAGGGGCGCGTCGGCCACGCCGATCATGAAGGCTCCGCCGCCAGGCTCCTCTCGATGCCGGCCTCCAGCTCGGCGCGGACGAAAGTGCCGGCCGGACTGTCGCGCGTCGCCAGGAAGCGGCGGAAATGCGTCCAGTGCTCGCGGCTCACCCGCTCCAGGCGCGACAGCTCGATCAGCGGCTCGACGTGGTCATCGACGCGCAGATCGAGCTCCGAATACTCCTGGTCGCCGTAGATCAGGAGTGCCGCCGATTGCTTGCCGCGCTTGTCGCCGCCGGCTCGTTCTCCGGCGCGCAGCGCCTCGATGAGCCGGCGCGGCAACGGGAGATCGGCGCGTTCGCGCATCGTGCGCACCGTCTCGGAGATCACCTGCGGGCCGGCCAGCATGTTGCCGGCCACCGACATGTCCTCGCCGATCCAGTGGCCGCACCACGGCACGCAGTCCGCGCCGGTGTGGGCGGCGAAGGCGCCGTCGGCGCCCAGCACATGGAGCTGGCGATTGGCGCGCCCGGCATCGGGCGCAGTGAGCAAACGCACGATGTCGACGGCGCCGACGCCGTCGCGGATCAGGCGAAGGCCGCGCGGGCCGTAGAACGGGTTGAACAGCGCCTGGCTGCACACCGCGCCCTTGGTCGGCTCGATCGCGGGCACGCGCGAGCCGACGGCGAAGAACTTGGTGGCGACCGCGATGGCGATGCGACCGGTGTCGCGCTCGCGGAAGATGATCGACCAGGTCATCCGGCGATCATCGTCCCGCGGCGTAGCCCTGCATGCCGCGCGGATTGGCGGCCGCCTTGCGCCACGGATCCTCGCGCGAGGCGGCGGTGAGACGGCCTTCCGACCACGCGTCGCCGACCTCGACCTCATGGCCGCGCCGGCGCAGCTCGGCCACCGTCTCGGCCGGCACGCGGCCCTCCAGCACCAGCACGCCGGGACGTGCGGTACGCGGCCAGAACGAGGAGGGGAAGTGCTCGCTGTGCCAGGCCGGCGCATCGATCGCCTCCTGCAGGTTCATGCCGCAATGGACATGTCGCAGGAACATCTGGGTGATCCACTGGTCCTGCTGGTCGCCGCCGGGCGAGCCCCAGACCATGTACGGTTCGCCGTCGCGATGGGCCAAGGTCGGCGTGAGCGTGCTGCGCGGCCGCTTGCCCGGGGCCAGCGAGCCCGGCAGGCCCTCCTCGAGCCAGAACATCTGGCCACGCGTGCCCAGCGGAAAGCCGAGCTCGGGGATGACGGGCGAGCTCTGCAGCCAGCCGCCCGACGGCGTGGCCGAGATCATGTTGCCGTCGCGGTCGACGATGTCGAAATGCACCGTGTCGCCGGTGGTCTGGCCGACACGGCCGACCGTCGGCTCGCCGGCGCCGCTCGACGCCACGCCGAGCCGAGCGGCGTCGGCGCGGCGCAGCTTCACCACGCCGCCATAGCCGTCGACCTTGCCCGGCCGCTGCTCCAGCGAGGCGCGCTCTGGATCGACCAGCTTGCGGCGGTCGGCATTGTAGGTGTCGGACAGCAGCGTGCGCATCGGCACGTCGACATGGGCCGGATCGCCGTAGAACGCCTCGCGGTCGGCATAGGCGAGCTTCAGGCACTCGATCTGCAGATGAATGAAGTCGGCGCTGGTCGGGTCCATGCCGTCGAGGTCGTAGCCCTTGAGCAGGGCGAGCTGCTGCAGGACCACCGGGCCCTGCGTCCAGGTGTTGGCCTTGCAAACCGTGTACCGACCGTAGTCGTAGGTGAGCGGCGCTTCGACGGTGGCCTGCCATTTCGCCATGTCGTCGCCGGTGAGGACGCCGCGATTGCGCTGTCCCGAGACGTCCATGACTTCCTGCGTGCGGCAGAACTGGTCGATCGCGGCGGCGACGAAACCCTGGCTCCAGCTCTTGCGGGCGCGCTCGATCTCGGCCTCGCGACTGCCACCGCCTGCTTCGGCCTCGGCCAGGATGCGGGCATAGGTGTTGCCGAAGGTCTGGTTGCGGAACAGGACGCCCGCCTGCGGGACGGTATTGCCGGGCATGAACACGGCGGCCGAGGTCGGCCAATGGGTACGGAACTGCTGCGCCACGGTGGCGATCGTCGCCGAGGCGCGCTCGACCAGGGGGAAGCCGGTCTGCAGGTAGCCGATCGCCGGGCTGATCACGTCGCGCAGGCGCATCGTGCCGTAGTCGCGCAGCACCAGCATGTAGGCTTCGAACGTGCCGGGGATGCAGGCCGGCAGCAGGCCGGTGCCGGGAATCAGGTCGAGGCCGAGGCCGCGATAATGTGCGATGGTGGCACCGGCCGGCATCGGGCCCTGGCCGCAGACGATCTCGGTCTTGCCGCGTCTCGTGTCGTGCAGGATCAGCGGCGCATCGCCGCCCGGGCCGCAGAGATGCGGCTCGACAACCTGCAAGGTGAAGGCGGTGGCGACCGCAGCGTCGAACGCGTTGCCGCCGCGTTCGAGAATGCCCATGCCGACGGCGGTGGCGATCCAATGGGTCGAGGCGACCACGCCGAACGTGCCGACGATCTCGGGCCGGGTGGTGAAGGGATTGGGATTGATCAGGCTCACGGGCCTCTGCTCCTGCGCTTGTTGGGGGCGCTGCAAAGGCGGGACCTTAGGCCCGCGAGGCGGGAGAGGCTAGGGGTTGGAAGCGTCTGATGCGAGCCGCATCCAGGCGGGCTTTTCCGGCACGAGGCGTGCGTCGCCGGCGGTCAGCGTGTGGCCGTCGCCGATGACATCGAGCCGCAGCATGGCGAGCGCGCGGCCATCGACACCGGAGCGCACTTCACCGACCTCTTCGTGTCCGTCGAGCACGGCGGTGCCGGGCGCAGGCAGCGCGCCTTCGACGCGGACCGGGAAGAGCCGCTTGCGGATCAGCGCGCGGTACTTGGTGCGCGCGGTGAGCTCCTGACCCATGTAGCAACCCTTCTGCCAATCGACGCCGTTCAACTCGTCGAACCCGTTCTCGAGCAGCAGCGCCTTCTCGACGACGAGATCGCGGCTGCCATCGGGCACGCCCAGGCCGAGGCGCAGCGCGTCGTAGTCGGCGAGGGGCCGCTCGCTGCATCCGAGAGAAGAGAGAGTGGCCGCAACCTGGCCGGCCGGGCCGAGCACGCGCACGCCGAGCCCGGGCAGGCGCGGATCGACGTAGGCCACGAAGCCGTCGTGCGAGAGAGGCGCCGCATCGGAGCCCGATCCGAACACCACGGCGACTTCCATCGTGGCGCTGCGATCCTCGACCTTCACCTGCGAGCGAAGCTTGTACAGCGAGAGCTTGCGCGCGAGAGCCGCCGCACGGTCGCGCTCGGTCTCGAGCAGCAAGGTCTCGCCGTCGCCGGTCGCGACGAACATGTCGTTGAGGAACCGGCCCTGCGGCGTCAGCAGCGCGGCCCATATCGCTTGGTCTGGTGCGACCTTGGTCGTGTCGTTGGAGATCAGGCCCTGCAGGAACCCGACCCGGTCGGTGCCGGAAACGGCAATGACCCCACGATGAGCAAGGATGCTGAAGAAGCAATCGGACATGGCGAAGATTTGGGTCCTGTTTTCCCGCTTGGCAAGCCGGTGACGTCTGCTGTCACACTCATGTTCCTCTCCCCCGCTAGGGAGAGAGGCTAGGTGAGGGGGCTTCGAAGGTCGTGGACATCACCTTCAATCCCCTCACCCCCGGCGCGGTAAGCCGCGCCGCCCCTCTCCCCCTAGCGGGGGAGAGGAGTTTGGAAAGAGGGGGAGGCTATGAAGCAGGTCCTGTGGTGGCTCTGTCTGCTGATCGCGCCGCTGGTGCTGATCGGGCTCGAGCTGTTTCATCCTGCCGGGTTCACGACGACCCCGGGAATGTATCAATTCCTCTCGCACAGCCAGGCATCGGGCCATAGCGCGCTGGGCTATTTCGGTCCGACCTGGTGGTTCGTGCTGCACATGGTCCAGACGCCGACGGTCGGGCTGGTCGCCGTCGGGCTGTGGCTGATGGTCGACGATGTCGGTGCGAGCGACGGCGCCGCGGCGATCGCCGCGGCACGGCTGGCGCGGGTCGCGATCTTCGTGTTCGCCGTCTATTTCACGGTGCTCGACGGGATCGGCGGCATCGGTCTCGGCCGCACCATCCTCGTGGTCGAGCGGCTGGTCGCCGAGGGCAAGCTCACGCCGCAGCAATTCGAGGGTGTCGTGCTGCTGCTCGATACGATGTGGGTCGATCCGATGGTCGGCGGCATCGGGTCGCTGGTGAGCGAGGCCGCCTCGTGGGCGGCCTTCGCCGCCGCTTTCCTGATCGCGGTCAGCTTGCGGCTGTCCAGTCGTGTCGGCTGGGGCCCCGTCGTGCTTCTGATCGCCTTCGGCTGGGAGCTGCAGACCGCGCACGCCAGCCCGCACGGTCCGATCGCCTTCAGCCTGCTGATCGTCGCCGCGGCCTGGACCTGGTGGTCGCAGCGTCGGCCGGCGTGACGCGTCTCAGGTCGCGCCGTCGGCCTTGATGCCGAGGAGCTGGATCAGCTTGCCCAGTCGCGCATGCTCGGCCGCGAGGGCCTCGCCCGTCTGCGCGGGGTCGAGCGGCATCGGCTCGATGTAGGCGGCGGCCAGCCGGTTCCTGCAATCGGCATCGGCCTGCGCGGCGCGCACGGCCGCGTTCACCTTGCCGACGATGCTCTCGTCCAATCCAGCCTGGCCGTAGATCGGCAGCATCGAGCGAATCTCGGTGTCGCCCGCGCCCTGTTCGGCCATGGTGGCGACATCGGGCAGCTCGGCAAGGCGCTTGGGCCCGACCAGGCCGATCGCCTTCAGGCGCCCGGCCTTGACGTGCTGCATGACCAGGGTGGTGCTCACCATCGCGAGGTCGAGGCGGCCAGCGAGCAGGTCCTGCACGCCCGGCGGCAGGCCCTTGTAGGAGATCGACGTCACGTCGATGCCGAACTTGATCTTGAGCAGCTCGGGCAGCAGATGCGCGCCGGTGCCGTTACCCGAGTTGAGGTAGTTGAGCTTGCCAGGATTGGCTTTGGCGTAGGCGACGAACTCGGCGACGGTATTGGCCGGCGAAGCCGGCGGCACGCAGAGCAGCGCCGTGCTGACGCCGACCATGGCGATCGGCTTGAAGTCGGCCATGACGTCGAATGGCGCCTTCATCAGGTAGGGAAGGGCGACGTGTCCCGACACGGTGAAGTAAAGCGTGTAGCCGTCGGCGGGTGCGCCGAGGAACATCTGCGCCGCGACGATGCCGTTGGCGCCAGGCCGCGGATCGATCAGCCACGGCTGGCCGAGCTGGCGCTGCATGACGTCGCCGATGGCGCGGCCGGCAATGTCGATCAGGCCGCCGACCGGTCCCGGCAGGATGACGCGGATCGGCTTGTTGGGCCAAGCCTGTGCGCGAGTGACGAAGGGCGCGGCAAGTGCCGCGCCCAGAAGGCTGCGTCTCAGGAGCACGTCAGGCTGCGCGATAGAACGGCTTGTCGCCGCACACCGTGACGCGATGGCCGTAGCGGCGGTGCGGGAAATAGTCGAACAGCGCATGGTGCTGGGTGGCGCGGTTGTCCCAGAACGCCACCGAGTTGGCCTGCCACTTGAAGCGGCAATGGAATTCCGGCGTCTCGACGTGGCGGTAGAGCATCTCCAAGAGCGCATCGCTCTCGAATCGCTTGAGCTGCGGGATGCGGAGCGTAAAGCCGCGATTGACGAACAGCGCCTGCCGGCCGGTCACCGGATGGGTGCGCACGACGGGATGCTCGGCGTTGGGGAACTTGATGTCGTCGCGGTCCGTCGCCTTGACCCGATAGTAGTGCGCCTTGGAGCTGTCGTGCAGGGCGGTGAGCCCCGTCAGCAGCTTCTTGATCGGTTCGGACAGCGCTTCGTAGGCGCGATACATGTTGGCGAACATCGTGTCACCGCCGCCATCGGGCGGCACCTCGGTGAGATAGAGGATCGAGCCCATCGGCGGCTCGAGATCGCAGCTCACGTCGGAGTGCCACTCCTCGCCGGCGACGTGCTTGGACTTCTCGTCGGCCTTGATCACCAGGATCTCGGGATGGTCGGGAAAGGCGATCGGCGCGTTGGGATGGGTGTGCAATGGCCCGAAGCGGCGGCCGAAATCCTTGTGCTGGTCGATCGACATCTTCTGGTCGCGGAAGAAGATCACCAGATTGTCCATCAGCGCATCGTGCACCTCCTGGAATTGCTGGTTGCCGAGCGGCTGGGCGAGATCGACACCGAAGATCTCGGCGCCGATGGTCGGGGTGAGCTTGCGCACCTCGATTGTCTGATAAGCCATTGGCATTTCCTCCTTGGCCGTCATTGTAGGCGGGTCGTCGTGCGGGGCGCGGGCAAAGTCGACAAAGTCCGTATTACGGACTAACTTTGCGAAGTGGCCGAGACCGTCATCGAGCCGGTGCGTAGAAGTTTCGCGGTGCTGGAGGCGCTGAGCCGCCGGCGTACCTCGACGCTCACGCTGCTTGCGTCCGAAACCAGGCTGCCGCGGCCCACCGTGGTCCGCCTCCTGCACACGCTGGCGGCCCTCGGCTATGCCCAGCGCGTCTCGCGTGACCAGGGCTGGCGGCTGACCGATCGCGTGCTGGGCTTGTCCGGATCGATCCGCTTCATCGACCATCTGGTCGACGCTGCTATGCCGCACATGAGCCGTTTCACCGCGGATCACGGCTGGCCGCTCTATCTCGCCACCTTGAGCAGCGGCGCCATCACAATCCGCCATTCGACGGCGCCAGAAAGCCCGATGGCGTTCGAAGCCGCCGCGATCAACGCGCGGCGCTCGGTGCTGGTGAGCGCGCTCGGCCGCGTGTGGCTTGCCTTCTCCGGCCCGGAAGAGCGGCGCGCCATCCTGCGTGACATCGAGGCCGCCGGCGCCCTGGGTAACCGCGCGATGGCGGCGCTCGACGAGATGCTGGCCCGCATCCGCGATGACGGCTGGGCCTTCACCGCGAGGACCCGCTCGCGCATCCACGGCATGGCCGTGCCGATCCGCAGCGAGGGGCGCATGCTGGGCAGCCTCTCTATGCGCTTCCCGCATTCGGCGATGAGCGAGGACGAGGCGGCGACCCGCTTCGGGCCGCGGCTGGTGCGGGTCGCCGCCGCGATCGCGGCGGATGCCGCGCGAAGCTGACACGGTCTCGCTGACCTCCCCGGCGCTTCGCGCAGGGAGGAGGGTCAGGACCGCAGCGGGAATGGGCGATCGAGCACGCCGTGCGTGCGCAGGGTGTCGAGCACCAGCTCGACCTCGGCTTCGACGCTCGATTCGGCGGTGCGCAGATGGAGGTCGGGGTCTTCCGGCGCCTCGTAGGGTGAATCGAGGCCGGTGAAATTCTGCAGATTGCCGGCGCGCGCCTTGCGGTAGAGGCCCTTGGGATCGCGCCGCTCGCATTCGTCGAACGGCGTGTCGACGAAGATCTCGGCGAAGAAGAAGTGGGCGCCAAGTCGTTCGCGCGCCCGCGCCCGCTCGGCGCGAAACGGCGAGATGAAGGAGATCAGCACGATCAGGCCGGCGTCGGCCATCAGGTGCGCCGTCTCGATCACGCGGCGGATGTTCTCGACGCGGTCGGCGGCGGTGAAGCCGAGGTCGCGGTTCAGCCCGTGCCGCACATTGTCGCCGTCCAGCGTGTAGGTGTGATGGCCGAGCTCGAGCAGGCGCTTCTCGACCCCGTCGGCGATGGTCGACTTGCCGGCGCCCGACAGACCGGTGAACCACAGCACCGCCGGACGATGGCCCTTGATCGCCGAGCGCTGGGCGCGGTCGACGGTAAAATCGTGCCATTTGAGGTTGGCGGCGCGGCGCAACGGGAAGCGGATCATGCCCGCGCCGACCGTGGCGTTGGTCTGGCGATCGATCAGCACGAAGCCGCCGGTGTCTCTGTTGTCGTCGTAGCCGTCGAACGGCATCGGCCGGTCGAGCGCCAGGTTGGCGAAGCCGATCTCGTTGGGGCCGAGCTGCTTGGCCGCCTTGTGCGTGCCGTCGTCGATATCGAGCTGATGCTTGAGCTCGCTCACGGTCGCCGTCACCGTGGCCGGGCCGAGCCGCATCAGGTAGGGCCGGCCGGGCAGCATCGGCGCCTCGTCGAGCCACAGCAGATGGGCGGCGAGCTGGTCGGCGAGCTGCGGTGGCCGATCGTTGGGTGCGGCGAGTAGATCGCCGCGGGAGACATCGATCTCATCGGCGAGGGTGAGCGTCACCGCCTGCCCGGCGCTCGCTTCGTCGAGGTCGCCGTCGTGGGTCACGATGCGGGCGATGCGACTCTGCTTGCCCGATGGCAGGACGATGATCTCCTCGCCGGCGCGGATGGCGCCGCCCAGCACGGTGCCGGCGTATCCGCGGAAGTCGGTCGCCTGGTCGCGCGTGACCCACTGCACGGCGAAGCGGAACGGCCCGCCGTGCGGCGAGGAGGCGACATCGAGCGCCTCGAGGTGCTCGAGCAGGGCCGGGCCGTCGTACCACGGCATGTGCGTGCCGACGTCGATGACATTGTCGCCGAAGCGCGCCGACATCGGGATCGCCGTGACGGCCGGCAACGCCAAGGGCGCGGTGAGCGCGCGGTAGGTGGCTGCGATGGCCGCGAACGCCTCCTGCCGCCAGCCCACGAGATCCATCTTGTTGATCGCCAGCACCACCTGGCGGATGCCCATCAAGGCCACGATGGCGCTGTGCCGATAGGTCTGGCGCCGCACGCCCTTGGTGGCATCGACCAGGATCACCGCCACGTCGGCGGTCGAGGCGCCGGTCGCCATGTTGCGCGTGTACTGCTCGTGGCCCGGCGTGTCGGCGATGACGAAGCGCCGGCGCGGCGTGGTGAAGTAGCGGTATCCGACATCGATGGTGATGCCCTGCGCCCGTTCGGCCTGCAGGCCGTCGACGAGCTGGGCCAGATCGCCGTCTATGCCGTTGGCACGCAGATGATCTTCCGGGACCGCATCGGCATCGACCAGCAGGCGGCCGATCAGCGTGCTCTTGCCGTCATCGACGCTGCCGCAGGTGATGAATCGCAGCAGGTCGCCGCCACCGCCGGCGCGCAGCATCAGAAATAGCCTTCGAGCTTCTTGCGCTCCATCGAGTCGTTGCCATGGTCGATCGCGCGGCCCTGGCGCTCCGACGTGCGCGCCATCGCGAGCTCGTCGAGGATCGCCTCGACGCTGTCGGCGCGCGATTCGATGGCTCCGGTCAGCGGGTAGCAGCCGAGGGTACGGAAGCGCACCCAGCGCAGCTCCGGCTGTTCCTTCGGCAGCAACGGCAGGCGCTCGTCATCGACCATGACGAGCATGCCGTTGCGCTCGACCACCGGGCGACGGGCCGCGAAGTAGAGCGGCACCACCGGGATTTCCTCGCGGGCGATATAGGCCCAGATGTCGCGCTCGGTCCAATTCGACAGCGGAAACACCCGCATGGTCTCGCCTGGCCGCAGCCGGCCATTGTAGAGACGCCACAGCTCGGGCCGCTGGCGGCGCGGGTCCCAGCGATGATGCCTGCTGCGCAGGGAAAAGATGCGCTCCTTGGCGCGCGACAATTCCTCGTCGCGCCGCGCGCCGCCGATCGCCGCATCGAACCGGTGCTGCTCCAGCGCCTGCTTCAGCGCTTCGGTCTTCATGATGTCGGTATGGATTGCCGAGCCATGCGCGATCGGGTTGATGCCGCGGGCGAGCCCGTCGGGATTGATGTGCACATGAAGCGTCAGGCCGAGCTCCTGCACGCGCCTGTCGCGGAACGCGATCATCTCGCGGAACTTCCAGGTCGTGTCGACATGGAGCAGCGCGAAGGGCGGGCGCGCCGGGTAGAACGCTTTCAGCGCCAAGTGCAGCAGGACTGACGAGTCCTTGCCGATCGAATAGAGCAGCACGGGGCGGCGAAAGCTCGCCGCCGCCTCGCGCAACACGTGGATGCTTTCGGCCTCGAGACGGTCGAGCCAGCGATAGGAAGTCGCGGTCGCCACGTCAGGCGGCGCTGGCGACGGCGGGCACTTCGGCGACCGGGAATTCGAACAGATCGACCTGCACGCCGAGGTCTTCCAGCATGTCCAGGGCCTCGCGCCGCAGCTTGAGATCGCCGCGGCCCTCGGCTTTGGTCGGATCACGCCTGATGTGGCTGCCGCCGGTGCGCCGCGTGCCATCGAGCGAGCGGCCGAGCTGCTTCTCGATCGTCTTCATGTGGTCGCGGCGGGCCAGGAAGACGGCATCGGTCAGCCACTGCCAGTCGCGCCTGGCGCCGGCGAAGTGGTCGAGCAGGGCGGCCACGGCCGCGACCGGATGCACGACCATGCGTTCGTAGGCCATCAGCTTCACGTGGTCGGGATGACGCGCTGCCATCTCCTGGAAGGAGATGAATTGACGCGCATAGGACGGCAGGCCGTACTTGAACAGATAGTCGCGGAACGGCACGACGGTCAGCGGCCGGCCGTTCACCATGCAGTAGGCGATATCCCGGTGCTCCTGGCAGTAGCGATAGTAGGAGGCGGCCTGGTCGATGGGGTTGCGATAGACGAGAGCGATCCGCCCGCCGCGGCCGCGCCGGGCCTCGCGCTCCATCGCCGGAACGCGGATCGGCGTGTAGCGGTTCGGCGCCAGATCGACCGGCGTGTAGCGGTAATTCATGCCCTCGTGAAAATAGTCGTAGCCGGGGACGTGGAACGTGCCTTCGGCCCACCAGCCGAGGTTGCGGCCGAGGCCGGCGAAGCCGGGGCAGACGGTGTGGCCGATGAACAAGTTATCCACCGGCAGGGCGCCGCGGACACGAAACAGCGGGCCGCCGCGGAAGCGCTCGAAGTCGAATGCCGGCCCGGACTCGCAGCCGTAGACATGGCCCGTCAGCCGATCCTCGATCCGGCCGCCACGTTCGAGATGGCTCAGGAAAGAGATCGTATAACGGAGGAACCAGGTCCCGGAGCGGGGAACGGTTGACAGGATTGGCGTCGAGCTACGGTCAAACATTGGACAAAATACGCGGCGGCAGTCGTTTGTCTCCCCGAAAAATGATCTCATATCAATCGGCAAAAGACTGTGATTGGGATCACATGGCAGGAATGTGAATCTTGTCACCTGACAGGAACGGGAATTGATATGTCGTTGCATGCACTCGTGCTGAATCAAGGCGCCGACCGCAAGGTCAGCGGCGCACTCGAAACTCTTCCGTTGGACCGCTTGCCGGCGGGCGACGTCACCGTCGCGGTCGACTATTCGACCTTGAACTACAAGGACGGACTGGTGCTGACCACCGGCGGCGGGTTGGTGCGAACCTGGCCGCATGTCGGCGGCATCGACTTCGCGGGCACGGTCGAAGCGTCGGACAACCCTGGGTTCACACCGGGTGAGAAGGTGGTGCTGAACGGCTGGCGTGTCGGCGAACTGCATTGGGGCGGCTACGCCACCAAGGCGCGGGTGAAAGGCGACTGGCTGGTCAAGCTGCCTGCGTCGATTTCGACCAAGCGGGCGATGGCCATCGGCACCGCGGGCTACACGGCCATGCTGTGCGTGCTGGCGCTGGAGAGGCATGGCATTCGTCCAGCGTCGGGCGAGATCCTGGTGACCGGTGCGGCCGGTGGCGTCGGGTCGGTCGCCGTCGCGATCCTGGCGAAGCTCGGCTACTCGGTCGTCGCCGCGACCGGCCGCCCGGAGGAGGGCGACTATCTGAAATCGCTAGGCGCGGCCACGATCATGGCGAGGAAGGAGCTGGTCGAGGCACCCGATCGTCCGCTGCTCTCCGAACGCTTCGGCGGGGTCGTCGACACGGTTTCCGGCGTCATGCTGGCCAAGGCGCTCGCCCAGGTGAAGTACGGCGGTGCCGCCGCGGTCTGCGGCCTCGCCGGGGGGGCTGCGTTCCCCGGCTCGATCCTGCCCTTCATCCTGCGCGGCGTCGCCATGTACGGCATCGACTCGGTGATGCTGCCCAAGGCGCCGCGCGAAGAGGCGTGGCGCCGGCTTGCCACCGACCTGCCGCTCGACAAGCTCGACGCCACGGTGAGCGACGCCGGCCTCGCCGACCTGATGGTGCTCGCGCCGAAGATCCTGAAAGGCGAGATCCGCGGCCGCGTCGTGGTGGATGTGCATAAATGATTCCTGGCCACGCGTTGCGTGGGGAGGTGTCGCCGTAATCGGCGACGGTCATGGGCACGGTGGGGCTTTTGACTCCTCCGTCGCGGATTGGCGCGACACCTTCCCGGCTTCGCCGGGAAGGAATGGGACCTGAATATTCCTCGAGACAGGATGAAGTCGTCGCGTGGTGGCGCGGGGGCGGCGGTGCTAAGGTAGAAGCACTCAATTCCGCTCCAGCCACAGGTTCGCCATGTCGTCCACTCCCGCGCCGTCTGCCAACAATCTCGACGCCTTCTTCATGCCGTTCACGGCGAACCGGCAGTTCAAGAAGAACCCGCGGCTGCTCGCCAAGGCCAAGGGTGTGCACTACTGGACGCCGGAAGGCCGCAAGATCATCGACGGCACGGCCGGCCTGTGGTGCGTCAATGCCGGCCACGGCCGCGAGGAGATCAAGGCGGCGATCGCCGCCCAGCTCGAGGAGATGGACTACGCGCCGTCCTTCCAGATGGGCCATCCCAAGGCGTTCGAGCTCGCCGCCCGTCACGCCGCCCTGCTGCCCGGTGACCTCAACCACGCCTTCTACTGCAACTCGGGCTCCGAGGCAGTCGACTCGGCGCTGAAGATCGCGCTCGCCTACCAGCGCGCCCGCGGCCAGGGCACGCGCACCCGTTTCGTCGGGCGCGAGCGCGGCTATCACGGCGTCGGCTTCGGCGGCATCTCGGTCGGCGGCATGGTCAACAACCGCAAATGGTTCGGCGCCATGCTGCCGGGCGTCGATCACTTGCCGCATACCCATCTGCCGGAGAACGCCTTTTCCAGGGGCGAGCCGGAGCATGGCGGCATCGCGCTCGCCGACGAGCTGGAGCGCATCGTCGGCCTGCACGACGCCTCCAACATCGCCGCCGTCATCGTCGAGCCGTGCGCCGGCTCGACCGGCTACCTGCCGCCGCCTAAAGGCTACCTGAAGCGCCTACGCGAGATTTGCGACAAGCACGGCATCCTGCTGATCTTCGACGAGGTCATCACCGGCTTCGGCCGTCTCGGCACCGGCTTCGCCGCCGAGAAGTTTGGCGTGCTGCCCGACCTGATGACGGTCGCCAAGGGTATCAGCAACGCCACCGTGCCGATGGGCGGCGTGTTCGTGCGCAAGCATGTGTTCGACGGGCTGATGACCGGGCCGGAGAACGCCATCGACCTGTTCCACGGCTACACCTACTCGGCCCATCCGCTGGCCTGCGCTGCCGCCTCGGCGGTGCTCGACATCTATCGCGACGAGGCGCTGTTCCAGCGCTCCGCCGAGCTGTCGCCTTACTGGGAGGACGGCGTCCATTCGCTGAAGGGCCTGCCCAACGTCGTCGATATCCGCAATCTCGGCCTCGCCGCCGGCATCGATCTCGCGCCCAAGGGCGCGGCCGGCACCCGCGGCTATGAAGCCTTCACCAAGGCCTTCGAGCTCGGCCTGATGGTGCGCCAGTCGGGCGACGCCATCGCCATGTCGCCGCCGCTTGTCATCGAGAAGGCGCAGATCGACGAGATCATCGATATCACGGCCAAGACGATCAAAGCCGTCGCCTGACGGCGGAGTCTTGGTATAAGGGATGAGTGACCGCACAGGATTCCGAATTCGCCATCCTGCTGGGTGAACTGGGGGCGCTGGCGCATGTCGTCATCGCCCTCGCCGTCACGTTCCATGTGCTGCTCTACAAGCGCGATGTCGGCTCTGCGGTGGCGTGGATCGGCATCGCCTGGCTGTCGCCGTTCCTGGGCCCTCTGCTCTACGCCACCATGGGCATCAACCGCGTCAAGCGGCGCGCCCAGCGCCTGCGCCGGCAGCGCGTGCTGGCGACCGACTCGGCGGCGACCCAGGAGATCGCCGGGTCAGCCGCGACCGACCCGTACTCGCCGCTCGAATTCGCCATCGGCCGCCTGACCGGCCTGCCCTGCGAGGATGGCAACCAGATCGAGATGCTGCACAGCGGCGATCAGGCCTACCCGATGATGCTGGCCGCCATCGAGGGCGCTCAGCACAGCGTCGGCCTTGCAAGCTACATCTTCCGCGACGACAAGGCGGGCCATGCCTTCCACAAGGCGCTGATCGCCGCCCGGCAGCGTGGCGTAGAGGTGCGGGTGCTGATCGACGGCGTGGGCAGCGGCTATTTCTGGTCGGGCACGTTCAACGTGCTGTCGAAGGCCGGCGTGCCGGTCGCGCGCTTCCTGCATTCCTACCTGCCGTGGCGGATGCCGTTCGTGAACCTGCGCAACCATCGCAAGGTGCTGGTGATCGACGGCCGCATCGCCTTCACCGGCGGCCTCAACATCGGCGCGGAAAACATCGGCGCCGACAATCCGCCCCATGTCGTGCTCGACACCCATTTCCGGCTCGAAGGCCCGATCGTCGAGCAGCTCACCGACGCCTTCGCCGACGACTGGCTCTATACGACCGGTGAACGCCTGCTGACCGACCGCTGGTTCCCGCACCTCGAGAAGGTCGGCTCGGTCAAGGCGCGCGTCGTGACCTCGGGGCCGGACGAGGACATGGAGCAGATCGAGTTCGTCGCCCTGCACGCGATCTCCTGCGCGCAGAAATCGATCCGCGTGGTCACGCCGTATTTCCTGCCGCCCGATCCCCTGACCATGGCGCTGGGGCTGGCCGCGCTGCGCGGCGTCAAGGTCGACATCGTGCTGCCGGAGCATTCCAACCACGCGCTCGTCGACTGGGCGCGCCGCGTGCCGCTTCGCCCGCTGATCGTGTCGGGCTGCAACGTGTGGCTCCGGCCCGCGCCGTTCGATCATTCCAAGCTGATGGTGATCGATGAATCGTGGTCGCTGATCGGCAGCGCCAACTGGGATACGCGAAGCTTCCGGCTCAATTTCGAGCTCAATGTCGAGCTGCACGATCCTGGGTTCGCCCAGCAGATCGTCGCGGCGACCAAGGCCAGGCAACGCCTGCGGCTCGCCGATCTCGACAATGAGCCGCTGCCGCTGCGCTTGCGCAACGGCGCCGCCCGCCTGCTGCAGCCCTACCTGTAGAGCCGGTGGAGGCGATCCCGTCGCTGCGGCCGGTGCTCGGGCCGCGCGCGCAGACCGGTCGGGTCGACGTTCCAGTGGTTGGCGATCGCCAGCTCGAGGCGGATCGGGCGATGATCCGACGGACCGAAATCCAGGGCCGAGGCCGACCGGCAATCGAGATAATGCACCAGGCAGCGGTCGAGACGGAACGGCACGACGTTGCTGGCGAAATGCGTCGGCTCCCGCGGCCCGACATCCCTGAAGTCGGCCAGGTCGACCTGTCCCACCATATTGTAATCGCCGATGATGGCCGATGGCCGGCCGCGCAGGGCGCCAGCGCAGCGTGCAAGCTGCCGCCGGTTGAGGAGCTGGCCGTGCGACAGATGGACGTTGGCGAACATGACGTCGCCGATCTGCACCAGCTGGGCGCGCCGCCGCGGCAGGCGACCGGGCAGGCGCGAGGCCGGGAGCGAGAGGGCGCGCGGCGTGGCGAAGCGATGCGGGCTCCAGACCGCGAGGCCGTGGATACGGCCGAGCCACGACAGGCGATGGAAATGGCCGCCTACCATGTGGGGCAGGGCCTCGATATGCTGGGTCGCCTCCTGCATCAGCATGACGTCGGGCTTTTCGCGTCCGATCAGGGCTGCAACGTCCTCGACGGCTGCTCCCGTAACACGCAACAAGTTCCAGCTAATGACCTTCACCGGGCCAACATAGACTGGCGCTGCCGATCTGTGCACACTTTCCGTCGACACGGCCAATGAATCGGGCCAGTGAACGGGCCAGTAATCGGGATGGAGACGACATGAGGGTGGTGATCACCGGCGGGGCGGGTTTCCTCGGCAAGAAGCTCGCGCGCCGCATCCTGCAGAAGGGCACGCTGGCCGACGCCAATGGCCAGCCGCGCCCGGTGAGCGAGCTGATGCTGTTCGACGTCGGCGAGGCGAAGGGGCCCGGCCTCGATGATCCGCGCGTGAAGGTGCTGGCCGGCGACATTGCCAATTTCGCCACGGTGCAGACCATCGTGCGGGGCGCCGACACGGTGTTCCATTTCGCCGCCGTCGTCAGCGCCGGTGCCGAGGCCGACTTCGATCTCGGCTACAAGGTCAATCTCGACGGCACGCGCAACGTGCTGGA
The DNA here is from genome assembly GCA_046349295.1 of Reyranellaceae bacterium. Classification (GTDB taxonomy): domain Bacteria; phylum Pseudomonadota; class Alphaproteobacteria; order Reyranellales; family Reyranellaceae; genus Reyranella. Next base: position 98,747 of record JAXMCP010000015.1, on the reverse strand, counting down.
GGCGTGCCGGGCGTCGGGCACCAATCCGCGCGTCGTCTTCACCAGCTCGCTGGCGGCGTTCGGCGGTGATCTGCCGCCCGCCGTCACCGATGATACGGCGCTGACGCCACAAACCTCCTACGGCGCGCAGAAATCGATCGGCGAATTCCTGGTGCGCGACTACACCCGCAAAGGCTTCTTACGCGGCACGGCGGTGAGGCTGCCGACGATCTGCGTGCGCACCGGCCTGCCCAACAAGGCCGCTTCGACCTGGGCGAGCTCGGTGGTGCGCGAGCCGCTGACCGGCGTCGACGTCGTCTGCCCGGTGACGCCCGAGACCATCATGGTGGTGCTGAGCCCGCGCAAGACGGTCCAGGCTTTCCTGCGCCTGCACGACCTGCCGCCCGACGCGTTCGGCCCCGGCCGCACGTTGCTGCTGAACGGCATCAACGTCACTGCCAAGGAGCTCGAGCAGGCGGTCGCCCGCCATGCCGGCAACCGGCGCGTCGGCAAGGTCACCTGGCAGCACGATCCGTCGATCCAGAAAATCTGCGACGGCTGGCCCCAGGGCATCGATTCCCGGCGCGCCCGCAGCCTCGGCTTCGAGGTCGACAAGGACCTCGACGAGGTCGTCCGCAACTTCATCGCCGACGACCTCGACGAGCAGATGAAGATCGCGCGACCGGCTTAAGTCTCCTCCCAAGCTTGGCTCGGGGAGGAGTAGGAAAGTCACCGCCCCCTCAGCATGCGCCAGCCGTTCTGGAGGTGGCGCACCGGTCCCCAGACGTGGCGGCTGCGGATCATATGCCAGCGCTGCGGCTCGTTGTCGGGGCCGGCGATGGGGCCGGCATCGTCGACATAGTCGGTGATGCCGACGGCGTCGGTGTCCCACGGGCCGGTCGTCTTGAAGATCGTCGTGCGCGCACCGTAGCCCGCCAGCGTCCGGCTCATGCCGCCGGCCATGAAATCCATGTAGCGCGGCAGCGCCTCGGGCCGGCACAAATAGCCCTTGTTGAAGCCGACCATGAGCAGGCGGAAGTGGAAGGGGTTCTTCTCCAGGTAGCGCAGCGCCTCGGTGGTGTTGGCCGGGTAGCGCGGCGAGAAGAAATCGTCGATCACCACGATGCCGTCGGTGTTGACGATGCGGTTGGCGAACTCGAGCTCGCGATAGACCGCGGTGCCGGTGTGCTCTCCGTCGATGTGGAACCAACGCACGGTCTGGTGCATCGCCTGGAGGTCGAGCTTGGCCGGCAGGTCGGCCGACGGGCCGGACAGGGCCACGATGTTCACCGGCTCTGCGCCGACCGAGCGGATGGCCCGCTCGACCGCGGGCTGGTCGAGCCGCAGGTCGCACAGGTACAGCTTCTCCTGGTCCTTGCGGTACGACGCCAGCACCGACGCCGAGCGGCCGCGCCATACGCCGATCTCGAACAGATCGCCGGTGAGTTTCGCCTGCTGGTCGAGCAGAGCACGCCACACGCAATAGGACTGGAACATGAACCAGCCCGGAATGGCGTCGATCTTCTCCCAGCTCAACATGACGGTCCTCGCTTGCGGGCGCCTTGCTAACAGCGCCTCTCAGCCCCGGCAAGGTGCGCCGCGCCGACTTGCCGTCTTGCGTCGGTGGCGGGCCTCCTGTACAGCGCGACAGCCCGCGCATGCCAAGCACGAAGATTGCCTACCGCACCACGGTCTGCCTGATTTGGGGGCTGGCGCTCTGGCACAGCTGGGAAAGCCGCGGTCTGTTCGTCGACGGCTCGGCCTTCCTGGTCCAGATCGCTCGTCGCGAATGGTTCTTCGATTTCTACGGGCCGCGGCTTTACGCCATGGTCGTCAGCCAGGTGCCGATCGTCACCGCCTTGTTCCTCGGCGTCACCGATCTGCACCTGCTGGCCCGCCTGCTCTCGCTCGGCCTGTTCGCCCTGCCGACCGCGCTCTACCACCTCGCCCTGGTCCGGGTGAAGGACGATGCGGTGCTCCTCGCCGCCGTGATCGCCGCCGTCGCCGTGGTGTTCATGACGACCTCCTTCTTCATCGTCGGCGAATACAACACCGCCTATGCGATCGTCGTCGTGGCCGCCGTCCGGCTGGTGACGGCCGAGCGCCTGACCCTGATCGACGGCCTGTTCCTGGCCGTGATCGGTCTCCTGGGGATACGGACCTACGAAGCGATGCTTTATCTCGGCCCATTGCTCGCGGCGATGATCGTGTGGGCGATCCGCCGCGCGCCGTCGCGGCCGTGGTTGCCGACCACTCTTCACCTTGTGGCGGCCACGGGCTTCCTGGGCGGCATGGTCGTCGCTGTCGGCTCGCTCAGGAAGCCCTACTCGGAGGAGCATCTCGACGAGACGCTGCAGACCGCCGCCAACTTCTGGCAGAATTTGCAGTTCGACCTGGCGCTGCTCGCCGCCCTCATCGTGGTGGTGTGGGCCCTGGTGCGGCCGCGCGACCTGCTGACCAGCCAGCCCTATCGCTGGGCTGCCGTCGGACTTGTCATCCTGGCGCTGTCCCCGCTGATGTCGCTCAGCGACACGCTGGTGCGTCCCCTTGCCAAGTCTCAATACGTCGCCCGTAGCGCCGCCGGCCTGGTCATTGCCGCCATCATCGTGTTCATCTGGGTCTATGCCTCGCGGCTGCGCAACAAGGTTCCGGCCCTCGTCGTTCTCGGCGATCCGCAGGCGATGCGCCGGTTCCTGGGATTTTCCGTCGTGATCCTGCTCGCGGTCCTGCCGTCGGACATCTATCTGACTCGGAACTGGGTATCGTATCTCGACGTCGTGCGAACCACGGTGCGCGACAAGGACGGCGTCATCGCCTACGAGGAGTCGCCGATCGCCCGGCATCCCTACGATCTCCTGGTGGAGGCCTGGATCCTGCCGAGCCAGAGCCTGGCCCTGCGTGCCAAGCGCGGTGACGGCATCATCGCGCCGCCCAAGGATTTCAACTCCTGGCAGCCGTTCCCGCCATCGGAGCCCTATCCTCTCGGCCCCTACATCTGGCGCGATTGACGTGACGACGGCGGCCTATCGAGGCGTCGTTCTCGTGTTGTGGGCGCTCGCCGTCTACAACGCGGTGGTCTGTCGCGGCCTGTTCTGGGACGGCGCCTCGTTCCTGGTCAACATGATCGACTCGCGGGGCTTTCACGATTTCTACACCGCGCGGGCGCATGTCGACTGGTTGACCCAGGCACCGGTCGTGCTGGCCACGATGCTGGGCCTGCGCGACCTGCATCTGCTGTCGGTCCTGTATTCGCTGGGTCTGTTCGCCCTGCCGACCGGCCTCTATCACCTCGCGCTGGCGCGCGTGCGGCACGACGTGTCGATGCTGACAATCATGATCACCGTGCTGGCAACGGTCTACCTGCCGACCTCCTTCTTCATCGTCGGCGAATACAACGTGGCCTTCGCGACGGTGGCCGCCGCCATGGCGGTCACGCTCACCGAGCGGAGAAGGGGGGACGCCGTGCTGCTCTGCGCGCTCGGCTTCCTCAGCGTGCGCTCCTACGAAGCGATGGTCTATCTCGGCCTGCTGCCGGCCGCCTGCATCGCGTGGTCGCTGCGCGACCAGCGCGATCCCGCCAAGCGCCTGCTGCTCGCCGTCGCCGCCCTTGCCTTCGTTGCCGGCGCAATCGTGTCCGGCGTCACGATCATCGACTACTGGAACCATCCGCACTTCGTGAAGGTGCGGACCATGAGCCTCGAATTCTGGCAGAATCTGCAATTCTCGGTTCCGCTCGCCGGCCTGGTGATCTTCGCAGTGATCGGCCTCATCCGGCCAGACCTGCTGCGCGGCCGAGTGCCGATCGCGATCATCGCCATCACCGCCGTAGCGCTGGTGCTGACGCCCTGGTTCCGGCTGCTGCTGGACTATTCGATCCTCTATCCGCCGTCACACTATCTGGCGCGGCAGGCGGCGGGCGTGCTGCTGGCCGGCCTGCTCGGCTATCTGTGGGTGCACGTCGCCTGGCATCCGAAATCGCCGCAGGCGGTGGCCGTGCTGCGCGAGCCCATCGTCGCCCGCCGCCTGCTCGCCGCGATGTCGGTGGTGTTTCTGGCCGCGATCGTTCCCGATCTCGCGCTGACCAGCCTGTGGCAGGGCTATCTCGACCGCATCGCCGGGCTGGTGAATCGCGATACCGGCGCCATCCCGACGCGAACGCTGCCGCTCGCCGACTGGCCGGACAAGCTGTTCGCCCAGGATTGGACCCTGCCGGCGCTGAGTGCCATCGTGAGCCGCACGCCGGGCCGCGCCTACGTCATCGCCGACAAGGACTACCTCTCCAACCCGCCGTTCGATCCGGCGTGCGGGACGCTGCCGCGGCTCGCCGGCTACAGTTGGAGTCGTTGACTATTTTTGAGTCCGGCGTTCGATTTCAGCCTTGGCTGCGGCGCGCTGAGCCTTGAGTTCCTTGACCCGCTGATCGGACCAAGCGCTCTCCGCGACCAGAAGGCATTGGTCCCACGCCGACAATGCTTCCTCGAGGCGGGCGGTCCCTGTCTCGCGCTCTCCCAGTTGGGCGAGGGCGAGTGCGAGGTTGTTCTGTGTCGCGGCCCAGGTCAGCGGTTCCCTCTCGCGAGTCCGGACCTCGAGAGCCCGTCGATAGGCCAGAATGGCGCCTTCGAGACGGGCGGTGCCGCTCTCGCGGTGTCCCAGGTCCCAGAGGGCTGTTCCGAGGTTGTTTTGCGACGTTGCCCAGTCCGACGGGAACTTCTCCCGGGGGCGCTCCTCGAGCGCCAGCTGGTAGGCCGAGACCGCTGCTTCCAAACGCGCTGTGCCGGCTTCTCGCTCGCCACGGTCGGCAAGAATGTTTCCCAGCCTCCATAGGGCGCCCCCGAGGCTGTTCTGCGTCATCGCCCACTTCAAGGGGGCCTTGTCCCGCGTCCACACCTCCAGCAGCAGCTGAAAAGCCGAGGCGGCCTGCTCCAGGCGGGCACTGCTCGCTTCACGTTTTCCCAGCTCCAAGAGCGTGGCTCCCAGGTTGTTCTGGGTCGTCGCCCAGTCCATGGGGAACCTCTCTCGTGTCCGCTCCTCGAGCGCCAATCGATAGGCAGAGATGGCGTCCTCGAAACGAGCTGTACCCGCCTCACGCTGGGCCAAGTCAGAGAGAGCGACGCCAAGGTTGTTCTCGGCCGCCGCCCAATTGAGTGGGACCGTTTCGCGTGTCCATTCCAGGAGTGATTGCCGAATGGCGGAGACAGCCTCTTCCAGCCGGGCGGTGCCTGTCTCGCGCCTGCCGAGGTCGATCAGGGCGAGCCCGAGGTTGCCCTGCGCCGTCGCCCACTTCAGGGGCGCTTTCTCACGCGTGAACTCCTCGAGCGCCAACCGAAAGGCGGAGACGGCCTTCTCCAGACGGGCCGTCCCTGCCTCACGTTTTCCCAACTCCCAAAGGGTGGTCCCGAGGTTGTTCTGCATCATCGCCCAGCTCAGCGGGTCCGTTTGCCGCGATTGCTTTTGCAGGGCCAGCTGCAGGGCCGAGACGGCCTCCTCCAGACGGGTTGTTCCCTCCTCGCGCATTCCCAACGCCCACAGGGCCGCGCCAAGGTTGTTTTGAGCCAGCATCCAAGTCACTGGGACTTTCTCTGGCGTGAGCACCTCGAGCGCGCGCTGAAAGCTCGAGACGGCCTCTTCCAGGCGCGCGGTTCCCGGCTCGCGCTGCCCGAGGTCCCAGAGGGCTCTCCCCAGATTGTTCTGTGTGGCCGCCCAGTTGAGAGGGCTGGTCTCGCGCGTCCACTCCTCGAGCACCAACCGTAGGGTCGCGATGGCCTCCTGCAGATGGGCAGTGCCAACTTCACGCTGCCCCAGCTCCATGAGGGCGGCTCCAAGGTTGTTCTGGATCCGCGCCCAGTCCTGAGGCAACGCTCTGCGTTCGATGGTCTTGAGCAACGCCCGATACCGTTCGATCGCCAGGGCCGCAGAGGCATTATCCGCCCGATTGCGGCCTTGTTCCATCAACGCAGTGGCTTCGGCCTCCAGGTAGGTGCGTCGTTTGTCCAATCGTGAAGACGGCACACGTTCCGCGGCTGTCGCGAACAAACGCGCAGCCTCCAGGTATCGCAGCCGCTGCATCGCGAGATCGCCGCGCTTGGCCGCTGTATCGGCAGCCTGCAGCCATCGTCTCTCTGCGGCCTGCTGTGCGTCGTGCGCCAGCCGCTCAGCTTGGCGCGCCGCAGCAATCTCGCGGTCGCCTGCCCGCGACAGCAGATCGTCCGCCTGATCGAACTGTCCGCGATCGATCGCTGTCTTGGCCTCGTTCGCCATCGCAGCGGTCTGGGGATCATCCGTCGCGTCGAGAACCGACCATCGCTCCATCAACACCCGGTGACGCGCGGCGATCTCCAACAGCTTCGTCGGGAGCTGTTCCGGCGGGATGTCCTGCTCGCCCAGGATGCGGAAGAAGCCGATCACGGCGTCCTTGGTGAAGCCGAGTTCCTTGGCGAGCTCGGCCGCGCGGACTTCGGCCTTGAGGCGAGCCTCGTCGCTCACCGACGCTTGCCGGGAAAAGATCGCGGCAAGGTTGGTCAGCTCGCGCTCGGACGGACCATTGTTGATGGTGATCGGGCTGTTGGTGATGGTGTGTGCCGCCACTCCGCCCGGTGCCTCCATCCGCAGCTGGGCCTGCGCCGCAGCCGCGACCAGGCACAGCAGGACGATGGGCGGCAGGCGCAACATCACTTGGTTGGTGGGTTTATCGTGATCGGACTGTTCTTGATCTCACCGGCGGCCACGCCTCCGGAAGCGCTGATGGTCGTCGATCCCTGGGTCCGAGGCGATGCGAGGTCGGGCGTGTAGAGGTAGGTGAGGGCAAAGAGCGCGAGCGCGCCGCCAGCCCGAACCGTGAGCCCGCCGCCCGTCCAGCCGACGTTCAGGAATCCTGGGATGGTCGCGCCCAGGACAGCGACGCCGAAGCTCAGCACGAGCCGCAGCGCAAAGAACAGGCGCGGATCGGCGATCTCCTGGTTGCGGACCAGCAGGAACACGACCAGGCCCACGATGACCAGCGCCGCGCACGTCGCAGCGATGCGGTCGAACTGCGGTGCTGCCTTTCTTGCGGGTGCCCTCGCCATCGCCGTGCTCCCCTCCGGGCGCGTGGTGTCACTGGAACAAGTCTACGACCTCGCGCCTTCGAGGAAAGGCCCAACGCCGCATAGCTACGGCCGCATGCCGTGCAGGCGGGGGCCGCTGCCGCGCACCGGGGCAGCCATCTCGGCGAACTCGCAGAGGATCTTGCGGGTGTCGCGCGGGTCGATGATCTCCTCGATCCAGAACGTCTCGGCGCTGCGGAACGGCGAGCGCAGCTTGTTCAGCCGCTCCTCGATCTCGGCCATCTTGGCCTTGGGATCGTCCGCGGCGGCGATGTCGGCGCGGTAGGCCGCCTCGATGCCGCCCTCGAGCGGCAGGGAGCCCCAGCGGCCGGACGGCCAGGCGTAGCGCCAGTTGAGCCGCGCGCCGTTCTGGTGTGCCGCGCCGGCGACCCCGAAGGCGTTGCGGATGATGAAGCTGCACCAGGGCACGGTGGTCTGGAACATCGCCGACATGGCGCGCACGCCCTGGCGGATGACGCCGCTCTTCTCGGCCTCCAGCCCGATCAGGAAGCCCGGGCAGTCGCAGAAATAGACGACCGGCAGATGGAACGTCTCGGCAAGGTCGACGAAGCGCGTCACCTTCTGGCAGGCATCCGACGTCCAGCCGCCGCCATAGAACATCGGATCGCTCGCCATGACTGCCATCGGCCAGCCGTCTACGCGGGCGAAGCCGGTGACGACGGAGCGGCCGTAGAGCCTGCCCATCTCGAAGAAGCTGCCCTGGTCGACGACCTTCTCGATGATCGGCCGGATGCGATAGACCTTTCGGATGTCGCGCGGGATGGCATCGAACAGCGACTCCTCGCGGCGGTTGGGATCGTCGGTCTGCGGCCCGCGCTCGGCCGCCGTATCGATCGAGGAGGGCAGGTAGGAGAGGAAGCGGCGGGCGAGTGCGAATGCCTCGTCCTCACTGTCGACTGCCTCGTCGATCGCGCCGGCGCGGAGCTGGATCTCCCAGCCGCCCAGCTCCTGCTTGTCGAACTGCTTGGGGCTCAGCCGATTCACGACCGGCGGCCCAGCGACGAACATCGCCGAGATCTCCTTCACCATGACCGAGTAGTGCGTCGCCGCCAGCCGCGCCGCGCCAAGGCCGGCGACCGAGCCCAGGCCCAGTCCGACCGTCGGCACGGCGGTCATGTTCTGCACCACCCATTCCCAGCCGCGCACCCCGGGCACGTTGGCGCGGCCCGTCGTCTCGATGGTCTTGACCGAGCCGCCGCCGCCCGAGCCCTCGATCATGCGGATCAACGGCACGCGATACTGGTTGGCGAAGCGCTCGATGAAGATGTCCTTTTCCTTGATCGTGGCGTCGGCCGAGCCGCCGCGCACGGTGAAGTCGTCGCCCGTCACCGCAACCGGCCGGCCGTCGATGCGGGCGCGCCCCATCACGGCATTGGCCGGCATCAGGTCGACCAGGTCGTTACGGCCGTCATACTCGGCCTTGCCGGCGATGCTGCCGATCTCGCGGAACGAGCCGGGATCGACCAGCCGGTCGATGCGCTCGCGCACCGTCAGCCGGCCGCCGTCGTGCTGCCGCTTGACCTTGTCCGCCCCGCCCATGCGCCGCGTCAGCTCCTGCCGGCGTCGCAGCTCGTCCATCTCCGGCTGCCAGCTCATCGCAACCCCGCTGTGATCTCGATGGCTTGTCGTAGCAATGCAGGGTGGCAGCGGCTACAGGGAAAGCGCCCGCATCCGATGGACGAAACGGCCCTTCAGTCAGACGACGCGTGGAAGACGACGCCGTCGATCAGGTTCTCTTCGTACAGCCGCCCGATATCGATTCCGCCGGGCGGACGGGCTGTCTGGAAGCGTGCAATCGCGCGCTCTACCCGTACCTCCTGGTCGCGGCGCAACGCTTCGGCCTCCTCGACCGAAACGGGTTGGAAGCGCACGACCTGTCCAGGCAGCAGCCGGCCGAGCCGCGGCAGGTCGGCCGAGGCCACGGTCGCGATCTTGGGATAGCCGCCCACGGTCTGGCGGTCGGCCAGCAGGACGATCGGCAAGCCCGCGCCCGGGACCTGGATGGCGCCGGGGCCGATGCCGTCGGAGATGATGTCGGCACCCTTGGCGTGCTCGATGATCGGCCCCTCGAAGCGGATGCCCATGCGGTCGGCCTCTTTGGAGACCCGATATTCCGATTCTATGAAGGTCTGACGGCCGGCCTCGCTGAAGTAATCGTCCTGCGGTCCCCATACGATGCGGATCGGGCCCGAGCCGTAGTCGAACGGCTGGTCGAGCTTCTTCTCCTCGCCCGGCGGCGCTTGGGTGAGTGCCAGAGGCAGAAGATCGCCCTCGGCGAGCTTGCGGCCGTCGAGGCCGCCGACGCCGGCGCGGGCATAGGTCGAGAGGCTGCCCATGAAGGGGGGCAGGGCGAAGCCGCCCGCGACGGCGAGATAGGCCGTGCTCGAGCCGTCCACCATGCCGACCTTCAGGGTCTGCCCGCGCTTCAGCAGGTGCGAGCGATTGGATTCGAGCGGCTTGGGCGACGCGCCCTCGGCTTCGATGAGCGACGCGGCGAGCGGCCCGACCAGTGCGATGCGCACGCTGTCGGTCTCGACCAGGAGATCGGGCCCCATGACGCCGATCTCGAGCCCGGCGGTGCTGGCGGCATTGCCGCACAGGGCATTGGCCAGGCGGAGCGCAATGCGATCCATCGCGCCCGCCGTCGGCATGCCGAGCGCCATGAAGCCGATGCGGCCGAGATCCTGCAGCGTATCGAACAGGCCGGGCCGGATGATCTTGAGGGCGCCGCTCATGGGTTGCCGCCCGGCGCGCGGATCAGGCGCGACCACTCGAAGGTGCCTGCCTCGACCCGGCGAGCGATGTCATCGAAGGTCGCGCGGTCGATGCGCTGGAACGTGAGCGAATCGCCTGGCGCCAGGAAGACCGGCTGGTCGCGGCGCTTGTCGAACATCCAGAGCGGCGTGCGGCCGATCAGATGCCAACCCCCCGGACTCTCGAAGGGATAGATCGTCGTCATGTCCATCGCGATCGCGACCGACGACCGCGGCACGCGCACGCGCGGATCGGCGCGCCGCGGCAGGTAGAGCGAGGGTGTGAGACCGGCGATGTAGGCGAGCCCCGGCATGAAGCCCAGCACGTAGACCTTGAACGGCGAGGCGAGGTGGTCGGCGATCACCTGCTCCGTCGTCTTGCCGGTCCGCTTGGCCACGTCGGCGAGATCGGGCGCGAAATCGGGGTCGTCGTAGCAGCACGGCAGCGTCACCTGTCGTTCCGCCATGCCGCTCGCCAGGCCGCCCTCGACCAGCGTGTGGATCTGCGGCTCGAGCTCGGCGCGTGACGTCGCCAGCGGATCGTAGGTCACCATCAGGGAGCGCATGGTCGGCACGGTCTCGATCACGCCGCCGAGTGAGCCGGCGCGCGTGGCCTGGCCGATGGCGGCGTGCAAAGCCATCACGCGACCGTTGATCTCGGGGGAGATTTCGTTGCCGAATTCGACGGTAAAGGCAGTATCGCCGCAGGATAGGTACCGGACGCTCACATCTGTTAGGATAACGGCTTCATCCAAGGGAGTCTCCAATGGCCGCATCGAACGCCGGCATGGTCAACATCAACTCGGATCTGGGCGAGAGCTTCGGCCCGTGGGTGATGGGCAACGACGCCGAGGTGCTGAAGATCGTGCGCTCCGCCAACGTCGCGTGCGGCTTCCATGCCAGCGATCCGACCGTGATGGTCGACACGGTGGCGCTGTGCACCAAGAACGGAGTCAGCATCGGCGCGCATCCGGGTTTTGCCGATCTGCAGGGCTTCGGCCGCCGCGTGATCAACCTCTCGGTCAAGGAGCTCGAGGCCAACATCGCCTACCAGGTGGGCGCGCTGCAGGCGATCGCCGCGCTGCACGGGGCCAAGGTCACGCACATCAAGCCGCACGGCATGATGGGCAACATGTCCGCCGAGAGCGCCGAGATGTCCGAGGCGATCTGCCGCGCCACCAGGGCGATCGACCGCGACATGATCTTCCTCGCCCAGGCCAACACCGAGCAGGGCAAGGCGGCGCGCAAGGCGGGCCTGCGCGTGGCCGAGGAGGTGTTTGCCGATCGCACCTATACCGACACGGGCTTCCTGACGCCGCGCAAGGAGCCCAACTCGATGATCAAGGATGCCGCGCAGGCGGTCGCCCATGTCCGCCGCATGGTCGACGAGCAGGCGATCTATTCGACATCGGGCAAGCGCATTCCCTGCCAGGTCGACTCGATCTGCGTGCACGGCGACGGCCCCACTGCCGTGACCGTATCCAAGGCGGTGCGCGAAGGGCTGGAAGCCGCCGGTATCCGGATCGTCACCCTGCCGGAAATGAATTTGAGCCACTGACGATCATTGTCCTCCCGCGCGAAGCGCGGGGAGGTGCCCCCGATAGGGGGCCAACGAAGTCGGGGAGGAGAACAGGAACGAATGACGTGAAAGTTACCGCCCCCCATCCTGCACCGTGATGAGGCAATGGTCATAGTCCCCGGACCATCCAGAGAGATGGGATTTTTCGGGAGATGATGTCATGAACAAGCTGATCGTCGCGGCTGTGGCCGCTCTTCTGCTGTCACCACTCTGTGCGTTCGCCCAGGCGCCGGCGGCACTGCCGCCGTACGGCGTTGGCATCGGGCTGGATGCGGCCAAGAAGGCGTTGTCGGCCGCCGAAGCCGAGGCCAAGAAGAACAACTGGCCGGTCGCCATTGCCATCGTCGACAGCTCGGCCAAGCTGGTCGCGTTCTCCAAGATGGACAATACACAGCACGCCAGCGTCGATATCGCCATCGGCAAGGCGGTGACCGCGAACAACCTCAAGCGTCCGACCAAGGCCTTGCAGGACGGCATCGCCCAGGGGGGCGTCAATCTGCGCATTCTCGGCCAGCCCGGCATTACGCCGCTCGAAGGCGGCGTGCCGATCATCGTGGACGGCAAGATCGTCGGCGCGATCGGCGTTTCGGGCGTCATGAGCAACCAGGACGCCGAGGTGGCGATGGCGGGTGCGGCGGCCGCGAAATAGCCACTACGCCGCCTTGTCGGAAGCCGCTTCGCCGCTATAGTCCGCCCGACCTCGCCAGGCGAGGTCGGGCGTTCGCGAAGGACGGCAATGGCAGTGAAACAGCGTATCTTTGGCTGGATATCGGTTCTCGTCGGCGTCGTCCTGGCCTTGGCGATGGTCGAAGTTGCGGCCATCGTGCTCCTTTACCTTGAGGAGGGCCGCTACACGCCGGCGGCCGAGCTCTTCCAGCGCACGCAGAACACCTACGTCCGCGACGCCACCAAGGGCACGGCCTGTCGCTACGTCGACACGCTTTATCCGCATCCCTACGTGGCCTTCGTCCATCATGCCAATCCGCCCTGTGGCATGCCCTGGGTCAACAATGTCGGACTGTTCGGGCCGGATTATCCGGTCCTCAAGAATCCCGACCGCTATACCGTCATCCTGATCGGTGGCTCGGTCGCCTCCCAGCTCGCCCAGAACCAGCCGCCGCCGGCGCCGCGCTATCTCGAGGAGGAGCTGAACAAGAAATACGTCAGCCCAAACGGCAAGCCGTGGCAGGTGCTGAACGGCGGTGACGGGGCGTGGAAGGAGCCCCAGCCCTTCATCCTGTTTTCGCTCTATGCGGGTTCGGTCGATGCCATGGTGTCGCTCGGCGGCTTCAACGAGCACTACGACTTCCGTTCCTATTCGCAGGAGCGGCTGGAGGCGCCGGCGTCGAACTTCCTGGATGTGAATCCTTTCGTCGCTGACGAAAATTTCGGTGACGCGGCGATCGGTTGGGTGATGGGCCGGATTGCCGGCACGCTGGCGCTCAATCCGGTTCTTGGCCATTCCCACGCCGCCTACCTGATCATCCGCGGCATCGAATCGGCCGCCAAGGGAAAGGACTCGTTCAGGTCGAACAAGAAGACATCGATCCGCGGCATGTTCGCCTTGCCGCAGGATATCAAGGCCGACCCCAACCGGCTGTTCGACGTCCAGCTCGGCCTCTACCAGAAATACATGCGAGCAGAGCAGGTCGTCGCGGCCGACAACAAGGTCAAGACTGCGTACTTTCTTCAGCCCGTCCCGGCCTATGGCAAGACCCTGACCGAGGAAGAGCAGCGGGTGGTGGGCGACCTGACCTATGGCGATCTGTATCGCCGGATCGTCACCGGTATCCTGACGCTTCGCCAGCAGGGCCTCGCGATCTACGACCTGGGCGACATCTTCGCCAACCAGAAGGGCACCATCTACGCTGACCATATTCACTATTGGCGGGACGCCGCCGGCGAGAGCCCGGGCAACCGGATGATGGCAGCGCGGATCGCCGAGTTGCTCGCGGAGACCTGGGGACTGCAGCGCAAGTAGCTCGGGCTCGCCTCGGAAACTTTACTGCTGCGCGCAAATTGTCCTTTCACAAAGTCGGGAATTTGCCTTTTCCCCGTGGCTTTTCTGTTGATTCAGAAGCGCTGTAGCGTTTCACTGCGCAAGACGCACAACCAAGAAAGGGCGCGCACCAGCGGCCCATAAGCGTCGCAAGGATGGGAGCAACGAGATGGCCGTCACTCGTCGGCAATTCATGAAAGTGAGCGCGGCTGGACTCGCCGCGTCTTCGGTCGGTGCCTTGGGGTTCGCGGGGGCGGGCGATGCCCTTGCCGCAGGCGTCCGGCCCTTCAAGCTCGAGCGCGCAACCGAGACGCGCAACGCCTGCCCGTACTGCGCAGTGGCGTGTGGCGTCCTGATCTATTCGCTCGGTGACAAATCGAAGAACGCCAAATCCTCGATCATCCATATCGAGGGCGATCCCGATCATCCGGTCAATCGCGGGACCCTGTGCGCGCGCGGCGCGGCCTCGTTGGGCTACGTGCAGAGCGCCAACCGGCTGAAGTACCCGATGCACCGCAAGCCCGGGTCCGACAAGTTCGAGCGCGTGAGCTGGGACTTCGCGCTCGACCGCATCGCCAAGCTGATGAAGGAGGACCGCGACAAGAACTTCGTTGCCAAGAACCGCGATGGCGTCACGGTCAATCGCTGGCTCAGCACCGGCTTCTTCGGCGGCTCCTCGCTCAGCAACGAGGCGGGATACCTCACCTACAAGTTCGTGCGCGCGACAGGGATACTGGCCTTCGAAGACCAGGCACGAATATGACACGGACCAACGGTGGCCAGTCTTGGCCCCACCTTCGGCCGTGGCGCGATGACGAACTCGTGGAACGACATCAAGAACACTGATCTCGTTCTGATCATGGGCGGCAACGCCGCCGAGGCACATCCCTGCGGCTTCAAATGGGTCACCGAAGCCAAGGCCAACAACGGTGCGAAGCTGATCGTGGTCGATCCGCGCTTCACGCGCTCGGCCGCGGTGGCCGACGTCTACGCCCCGATCCGGCCGGGCACCGACATCGCGTTCCTGTCGGGCGTGATGCGCTACCTGCTGGGCAACAACAAGATCCACCAGGAGTACGTCAAGGCGTACACCAACGCCTCGTACATCGTGAAGGAAGGCTTCGCCTTCAACGACGGCCTGTTCACCGGCTTCGACGCCGGCCGCAAGACCTATGCCGACCGGTCGAGCTGGGACTACGAGCTCGACGAGCAAGGCATGGCCAGGGTCGACGAGACCCTGCAGAATCCGCGCTGCGCCATCAATCTCCTGAAGGCGCATGTCGAGCGCTACACGCCCGAGATGGTCGAGCGCATCTGCGGCACGCCCAAGGCGAAGTTCCAGCAGATCTGCGAGATGATCGCCACGACGTCGACGCCCGACCGAACCATGACGTCGATGTACGCGCTGGGCTGGACGCAGCATACGACGGGCGCGCAGAACATCCGGTCCATGGCCATGATCCAGCTGCTGCTGGGCAACATGGGGATGCCGGGCGGCGGCGTGAACGCGCTGCGCGGCCATTCCAACGTGCAGGGCATCACCGACCTCGCCCTGCTCTCGACCTCGACGCCGGGCTATCTCGTGCTGCCGACCGACCGCGAGACGACCTACGCCGACTACATGAAGTCGCGCGGCTTCAAGCCGTTGCGGCCGGGCCAGACCAGCTTCTGGCAGAACTACGAGAAGTTCTTCGTCAGCCAGCAGAAGAGTTTCTTCGGCGCGGCGGCGACCAAGGACAACGACTGGGCCTACGACTATCTGCCCAAGTTCGACGCCACCTACGACGTGCTGAAGATGGTCGACATGATGGCGGCCGGCCAGATGAACGGCCTGTTCTGCCAGGGCCTCAACATCATGATGGCGGCGCCCGACAAGACCAAGGTCGTGGCCGGCCTCGCCAAGCTCAAATGGATGGTCGTGATCGATCCGCTCGAGACCGAGACCGCCCGCTTCTGGGAGAACCACGGCGAGTTCAACAACGTCGATACCAAGTCGATCCAGACGGAAGTGATTCAGCTTCCCGCCTCGGCCTATGCCGAGGAGGAGGGCAGCTGCACCAACTCCAGCCGTGTCATCATGTGGCACTGGAAGGCCGCCGAGGGGCCGGGCGAGTCGCGCAGCGACATCGAGATCGTCTCGGAGCTGCACCTGCGGCTGCGGGCGCTCTATGCCAAGGACGGCGGCGCGTTCCCCGATCCGATCGTGAAGCTCACCTGGAACTACACGCGGCCGAGCAATCCCGATCCGCAGGAAGTCTTGAAGGAGATGAACGGCTACGCTCTCGAGGATCTGCCGGATCCGGCCGACCCGAATCGCGTGCTGCTGCGCGCCGGCCAGTTGCTGCCGACGTTCGGGTTGATGCGGGCCGACGGCAAGACCTCGGGCGGCATCTGGATCTACACCGGCGTCTATACCGAGGCCGGCAACATGGCGATGCGCCGCGACTCCAGCGACCCGACCGGACTCGGCATCTACCCGAACTGGGGCTTCTCGTGGCCGGCCAACCGGCGGGTGCTCTACAACCGCGCCTCGGCCGCGCCGGACGGCAAGCCGTGGAGCGAGCGCAAGAAATACGTCTGGTGGAACGGCAGCCGGTGGACCGGCGGCGACGTGCCGGACTACGCGCCGACCGTCGCGCCCGACAAGGCGGTCGGTCCGTTCATCATGAACCAGGAGGGCACCGCGCGGCTGTTCGCGCGTAGCGCCATGCCCGACGGGCCGTTCCCCGAGCACTACGAGCCGATGGACGCCTACATCGCCAACCCGCTGCATCCCAAGGTCAGCAGCAATCCGGTGGTGCGGGTGTTCGCGGGCGACGCCAAGTCGTTCGGCACGCCCGACAAGTTCCCGATCGTGGCGACCAGCTATCGGCTGGCCGAGCACTTCCACTATTGGACCAAGAACGTCCACGACAACGCCGTGCTGCAGCCCGAGCTGTTCGTCGAGATGGGCGAGCGGCTGGCCAAGGCCAAGGGCATCCAGAATGGCGACTGGGTGGAGGTCTCGAGCCAGCGCGGCGCCATCAAGGCCAAGGCCTGCGTCACCAAGCGCATCCGGCCGATCATGGTCGACGGCAAGCCGTGCGACGTGGTGGGGGTGCCGATCCACTACGGCTTCGTCGGCTTCGCCCGCAAGGCACATCCGATGAATGTCCTGACGCCGTCGGTCGGTGACGCCAGCACCAATACGCCCGAGTACAAGGCCTTTCTGGTCGACGTGAAGAAAACCACGCCACCGGCTCAGCCGGCGGTGGCATAGGCGGGGAGGGCAGGACAATGGCAACGTTGCAATCGCTCGACATCCGCCGCCGCTCCGCGTCGACGGAGGCGCCGCCGCAGGTCCGCCAGTCGCCGGTCGAGGTCGCCAAGCTGATCGATGTCTCCAAGTGCATCGGCTGCAAGGCGTGCCAGGCCGCATGCCTGGAATGGAACGATCTCAAGCAGCCGGTCGGCTACACCGACGGCACCTACAACAACCCGACCGATCTGACGCCGACCTCGTGGACCGTGATGCGCTTCACGGAGCACGAGCAAGGCGATGACCTCGAATGGCTGATCCGCAAGGACGGCTGCATGCACTGCGACGATCCGGGCTGCCTCAAGGCCTGCCCGGCGCCGGGCGCCATCGTGCAGTACACCAACGGCATCGTCGACTTCGTGTCGGAGAACTGCATCGGCTGCGGGTATTGCGTGAAGGGATGTCCGTTCAACATCCCGCGCATCTCCCAGGTCGATCGCAAGGCCTACAAGTGCTCGCTGTGCTCGGACCGCGTCTCGGTCGGCCAGGCGCCGGCCTGCGCCAAGGCGTGCCCGACCCAGGCGATCTACTTTGGCTCCAAGGAGGACATGATCGACCACGCCGAGCATCGGGTGGCCGATCTCAAGTCGCGCGGCTTCAAGAATGCCGGCCTCTACAATCCGCCGGGGGTCGGCGGCACGCACGTGATGTACGTGTTGCACCATGCCGACAAGCCGTCGCTCTATGCCGGCCTGCCCGACGATCCGCGGATCAGTCCGCTGATCGGCTTCTGGAAGGGCGTGATGAAGCCGATCTCGCTCGCCGCCATCGCATTCGCCGGCGTGTTCGGCTTCCTGCACTACATCACCAAGGGACCAAACGAGGTCTCCGACAACGATCAGCGCAAGGCCGATGACCTGGCCGAGGGCAAAGGCAAATGAGCGAAAGCAAGAACGCCGTCGCGCGCTACACGACGGCGGCGCGCATCAATCACTGGATCACCGCGGCGTCGCTCATTCTGCTGGCATTGAGCGGCATGGCGCTGTTCCATCCCGCGCTGTTCTTTCTCACCAACCTGTTCGGCGGCGGGCAGATGACGCGCGCCGTCCATCCCTGGATTGGCGTGGTGCTGGCGATCAGCTTCCTTGGCCTGTTCCTCCGCTTCTTCTCGCTCAATCTGTGGACGCGCGACGACACGGTGTGGATGAAGAACCTCGGCAAGGTGATCAACAACGACGAGGAGGGGCTGCCCGAGCTCGGCAAGTACAATGCCGGCCAGAAGCTCGTGTTCTGGGGCCAGTCGATCCTGATCCTGCTGCTGTTCTGCAGCGGCCTCGTCCTGTGGGACGTCTATTTCGAGCACTACACCTCGATCGACCAGAAGCGCTGGGCGGCCGTGGTCCATGCGCTGTGTGCGATCGGCGCCATCCTGATCTGGATCGTGCACGTCTACGCCGCCATCTGGGTCAAGGGCACGTTGCGCGCCATGACCCGCGGCTCGGTCACCCGCGGCTGGAGCTGGAAGCACCATCGCAAGTGGTTCCGCCAGGAAGTCGGCAAGCCCTGAGCAGCACCCCGGTTCCCCCTGCGGGTGGCTTTGGCGAGAGCACGCTCGGCGACATCGCCGAGAGTGAACGCATCAGGCCGCCCGACCTGGCGACGATCTTCGCCCGCCGGGCGGCACGTCTGGAAGCACTGGCGCCCGGGCATGAGCTCGAGGGGTTCCTCCGGCTCGTCGCTTCGCTGGTGTCGGCACAGCATGCGGCCCTTGCCCGCCTGCCGGTCGGTCGCTTGCCCGGAGGCGCCCAATCGACTGACCAGGCGCCCCTCGATCCCGCCGTCTGGCCGCGTGACGAGAGCTGGCAGGCCGCCTTGTCGAGCATCCTTGCGGGCGTCGATGTCAACCTGCTGCCGCCGGCCGGGCAGGCCGCGCGCAGTGCCCTGGCGGCGGCGAGCCCGGCCGAACAGGAAGCTCTCGCCGACCGCTTCCTCGGCGGCGCGGTGGCCAGGGAAGACGCCGCGAAGACGATCTTCGTTGCTGCCGCCCTGCAGGTCGCGTGGACGCGCATGGCGGCCCTGATGGACGTCTCCAACTTGCCGCCAACCGAGTCCGGCCGTTGCCCGGTCTGCGATTCGAGCGCTATTGCCGGCGTGATCGCGCCGGGCGGCACCAAGTTCGGCCACCGGCACCTCCACTGCTCGCTGTGTGCCACGGCTTGGCGCTTCGTGCGCGTGCGCTGCGTGCATTGCGGCAGCACCGACAAGATCTCGTTCCGCCAGCTCGCCGGCACGTCGTTCGTGCGCGCCGAATGCTGCGAGGCCTGCCACGGCTATTCCAAGGTGTTCTACCTGGAGAGCGCACGGGTGCTGGAGCCCCTGGCCGACGATCTCGCCTCGCTGGGCCTCGACGTCCTGGTGGGCGAGGAGGGCTTCTCCCGGGTCGCCAACCCCTTCGTGTTGGCGAGCGATCGGTAGAATCAGGCAAGGCGCTTTACTCTTGACGTACAGGGTCGATGACCAGACCGCCCATCCATCCCGGAGAGATCCTGGCCGACGCACTGGCCGAACGCGGCGTTCCATCCACGCAATTGTCGCGGCAGATCGCCGTGCCGCCGAATCGAATCTCTCGGATGATCCAACGCAGGCGCTCGATCACCGGCGACTCTGCCTTGCGCTTGGGCCACTGGTTCAAGACGAGCGACCAGTTCCGGCACCGGATTGATCAGGGCACGTGGCTGGGCCATTGTATTGCAAGGCCGGTGACCGGCCGCCAAGCATCAGGAAGCCATCCCCGTGTCGCGTGCCGACCGCGCTGCCAGCGCAACTGACCTCGAGACCCGTCCCCCGTCGATCGACCGCATGGCGGGCTGGCCGGCCCTGGAGCCTTTGATCGGGCGTGTCGGGAGGCCGCTGGTCGTCGAGGCGCTGCGCGCCTGGGCCGACGCCCGGCGGGGCCATCCCGATGTCGCCGACGAGGCTGCGTGCACGCGCTGGTGCGAGGCGAGGCTGGCCGCCCTCGCGGTGCCATCGCAGCGCCGCGTCTTCAATCTCACCGGGACCGTGCTCCATACCAATCTCGGCCGCGCCGTAATGGCCGAGGAGGCCATCCAGGCGGCGGTCGAAGCCATGCGCTCGCCGACCAGCCTGGAGTACGACCTGACGGATGGCGCCCGCGGCGAGCGCGACGAGCATGTGGCGCCCTGGTTGCGGCGCCTGACTGGCGCCGAATCGGCGGTCGCGGTGAACAACAACGCCGCGGCCGTGCTGCTGGTGCTGGCAACCGTGGCGGCGGGCAAGGAAGTGATTGTCTCGCGCGGCGAGCTGATCGAGATCGGCGGCGCCTTCCGCATTCCCGATATCATGGCGCGCGCCGGTTGCCGGCTGGTCGAGGTCGGCACCACCAACCGCACCCATCTCAGGGACTATGCCGAGGCGATTGGACCGGACACCGCGGCGGTCATGAAGGTCCATCCGTCGAACTATGCCGTCACCGGCTTCACCAGATCGGTGGCTGCGGCCGAGCTCGTGCCGCTGGCCCGCGAGCGCGGCTTGCCGGTGATCGAGGATCTGGGCAGCGGCACCCTGGCCGATCTAGAGACCTGGGGCCTGCCGCACGAGCCGACGGCGCGCGAGGCGATCGCGGCCGGCATCGATGTCGTGACCTTCTCCGGCGACAAGCTGCTGGGCGGGCCGCAGGCCGGCCTGATCGTCGGTCGCCGCGCCCTGGTCGACCGGATCGGCCGCCATCCGATGAAGCGGGCCCTGCGCCTCGACAAGGTGCGGCTCGCCGCCCTGGAGGCGACGCTGCGGCTCTACGCCGATCCCGATCGGCTGGCCGAGCGCCTGCCGACGATCCGTACCCTTGCCCGTCCGGCCGGCGAGATCCAAGCCATGGCCGAGCGGCTCCTGCCGACGCTGGCCCGGCATCTCGGCGCCGGTGTGCAAGTGGCCATCGAGCCGGTGCGCGGCCAGATCGGCTCGGGTGCATTGCCGGTCGACCTTCTGCCCTCCTTCGCGATCGCTGTCCGGGGCAGGGGACTCGATCGCCTGGCGACGGCCTTTCGCCGGCTTCCCATCCCGGTGATCGGCCGCATCGGCGGTGGCGCCCTGCTGTTCGATCTCCGGACCTTGGACGATGAGCCGGCGTTCGTTTCCCAACTGAGCCTGCTCGATGGCGTGGCTGAGTAGACTCTTCGGACAGGCGCCGCCGGCTCCGCCGGAGCAGGTGCTGGCCCAGGCCCTGTCGGCCTGGAACGCCGGCGACCATGCCGCCGCGCTCGACCTCTGGGCGCCGCTGGCGCGAGACGGCCTGGCGCGGGCGCAGAGCAACATGGGCGCGGCCTTCCTCGAAGGACACGGCGTCGAGCGCGATCCGATGGTGGCCGTCCAATGGCTGCGGCTGGCGGCGGAGCAGGGCGATGCCGGCGGACAGCGCAACCTCGCCCTCTGCTATTACGAAGGTTGGGGCGTGGTGCAGGACCATGCCGAGGCGGCGCGCTGGTACGAGAAGGCAGCCGACCAGGACGATCCCGACGCCCAGGACATGCTCTCCTGGATGAAGCTGGTGGGCGGCGGCTGTCCGCAGGACTATGCCGGCGCGCTGATGTGGGCGGAAAAGGCGGCCGGGCACGGCCGCGCCGGCGCCATGGCGCGGCTCGGCGACATCTTCCACAACGCGCTGGGCGTCGAGCGCGATCCCGGACGGGCGGCGGCTTGGTGGCGGCGTGCCGCCGCGCTGGGCCATGCCGAGGCGCAGGCCATGCTGGGCGCCGCCTTCCTGGCCGGCAAGGGCGTACCGGGCGACCCGGTCGAGGCGCTGCACTGGCTGATGCGGGCCGAAGCGGGCGGCGCCAGTGAGCTGGCGGCCGGCTTCCTGTGCGAGGCCCGGGCGCGGACCAAGCCATCGCAGCGCCGCGAAGCCGAGCGCCGCGCCGCGGACAGGCTGCCATGCGGCGCCGTGGAGACGCCATCATGATCGTCGGCACTGCAGGCCATATCGACCACGGCAAGACCGCTCTGGTGAAGGCGCTGACCGGCGTGGACGCCGATCGCCTCAAGGAAGAGAAGGCGCGCGGCATCACCATCGATCTCGGCTACGCCTACAGCGATCTTGGCGACGGCAGGCAACTGGGCTTCGTCGATGTGCCGGGCCACGAACGGTTCGTCCACAACATGCTGGCCGGCGCGACGGGAATCGATGCCGCGCTGCTGGTCGTGTCGGCGGTCGAGGGCATCAAGCCGCAGACCATCGAGCATCTTCAGATCGTCGATCTGCTCGGTCTCGACCGCGGGATCGTCGCGCTCACCAAGGCCGACCTGGTTGACGACGATCAGATCCTCGAGCGGATGGCCGAGGTCGAAATCTTGCTGGCGTCAACTTCACTCGAGGGCGCGGAGATCGTGCCGGTGTCGGCCATAACCGGCCGCGGCGTCGACGAGCTGAAGGCGCAGCTGCTGGCTCTCGGCGAAAGCGGCAAGGGCACGACCGGCTTTGCCCGGCTGGCGGTCGATCGCAGCTTCGTGCTGACCGGCGCCGGGGTCGTGGTGACCGGCACCATCCATGCCGGGGAGATCAAGGTCGACGACCGGCTGCTGCTCAGCCCCTCGGGCCTGGAGGCCCGCGTGCGCTCGCTGCATGCCCAGAACCGGGCGGCCGAGATCGGCAGGGCGGGCGAGCGCTGTGCGCTCAATCTCACGGGGCCGCGCCTGTCCAAGGATGTGATCCGGCGCGGCGATTGGGTGATCAGCCCGGAGCTCCACGCGCCGACCGACCGCATGGATGTGAGATTGGGCCTGCTGCCGTCCGAGGGCCAGCCGCTCAAGCATTGGTCGCCGGTGCACGTCCATCTCGGCTCGTCCCATGTGATGGGCCGCGTGGCGCTGCTCGAGGGCGACAAGCTGGCACCGGGCCAGGCCGGGCTGGCGCAGCTCGTGCTCGACGAGAAGATCGGCGCCCTGGCCGGCGACCGGGTCATCCTGCGCGATCCCTCGGCCACCCGCACGATTGCCGGGGCGTCGGTGATCGATCCGTTCGGCCCGCCGCGCAATCGCCGCACGGTGCGTCGCGTGGAGGAGCTGCGGGCGCTGGGTGAGGCCGACGCTGCCGTGCTGCCCAGGCTGCTGCGCCTGGAGTCGGGGTTCGTCGAGCTCCGTCGGTTCGGCCAGGCGCGCAACCTCCGTCCGACCGATGTCGCCCGCCTGCTGCAGGAAGCCGGAGGCACGGCGCTCGAGGGCTTCGGCTTTCTCGCCGAGACGGTTGCCGCGGCACGTCGCGACGTCGTCGACACGCTTGCCGCCCACCATCGCGACAGGCCGGACGCGCCCGGCCTTCAGCCCGAGCGCCTGCGCGTGGCGATGGCGCGGCGCTGGCCGATTCCGGTGTTCAAGGTCCTGCTCGACCAGGAGATCAAGGCCAAGACCGTTACCGTGGATGGGCCGTATCTGCGCCTGCCGGGCCATTCGCTGAAGCTCGGCGCGCGCGACGAGGCGCTGTGGAAGAAGATGGCGGACGACCTGCGGCGTGAACGCTTCAAGCCGCCCCGGGTGCGCGACTTCTCGGCAACCTACTCGGTGCCGGAAGCCGATATGCGCCGGTTGCTGCAGCGCCTGGCCAAGGTCGGCCAGGTCGTCGAGGTGGCGCCGGACCAGTATTTCCTGCGGCCGGTGGTGGCCGAGATGATCGCCATCGCGCATGGCTTCGGCCGCGACTTCACGGCGGCCGAGTTCCGCGACCAGCTCGACAACGGCCGCAAGGTGGCGATCCTGATCCTGGAATTCTTCGACCGGCACGGCATCACGATCCGCCGCGGCGACCTGCGCCGCACGGTGCCGCAGAAGCTGGAGCAATATGGACCGCTCCCCAAGCCGGCCGAATCGGTCGCGGCTTCGGGAGGATGACATCAGCCCCGTTATCGGGAATTATCAATGACGGAGGGGAAGCGCTCCCGGTGGGGCGGCTGGCCTTCAAAGCCAGAGAGGGCCGTTAGCCGGTTCTTTGTGGGTTCGACTCCCACTCTCTTCCGCCAGTTCTCATGACGGCGTCGACAGAAGTCGAGCAAGCTCCAGGCGAGTTCGTGTCGCGCCGACCGACGTCGTGCGTCAGGCGAGACTGATTTCCCGCGCGATGTCATCGGCGCGGAAGCGGGCTGCCTCGGCCTGCCGCACGCCGGGTATTGCAGCCATGTGGTGGTAGTGCTCGTCGCTCGGCGCCCTGCTGCGTGGCCTCTCCCGGAGCGAGCACGTTGCCGAACCGCCACAGCATGTAGCGCGCGCTGGTCCACAGCGTCTGCCCCTCGGTCCACAGCCCCTGGCACCGCTCAATCCCAGAGCGTTCTTTTCCTTTCGGAGTGATGTTGTCCCTCTTTCAGACAGAATGGTCGAGTAGTGGGTCTTTGAGACATCTTGGCTTGGAGGAACGGGAGATGTTGAGGCTCTTTCCGAGACTGATGCTCGTCGTGGGTATCGGCATGATCGGGGCGGCGTGCCAGGACGACGGCTTTGCCCAACCGCGCGGCTACTATCAGCCGGGCTACAGCAACCCCTCCTACAACAGCGGCTACTACAATCCCCCGCCAGCTCCACGCTATGGCTACGCACAGCCGGCGCCGACTTACAATTACGCCAATCAGCAGGGGACTCACGGCTGGTACAATCAGGCTGATGGCCGGCGCTATACCACGGTGACCGTGACGAACCGCGGCCAGAACGGCTATCGCGACGACATCGTTCAGCAACAGGTCGTCTGCGGTAGCCAGTACTTCGACGGTTATCGTACCCGCACCGCACCTCGGTGCTGATCGCGTCTGACTGTGTCGTGCCGAAGGCCGAGGTCAAAGGATCCGACTGTCGAGGAATGGCGGAGTTGGTCTTGATGGTTGGAAGCTGAGAATCCGGGAAAGCCGCGTGGGCGCAGCTATGTCCGCTGGACCATGTGTTTTACCCAATCGCGAAGCCGCCCCTGGCGGTGCGAGCTTCTGTGCACTTCAAGGACTTAGCGCGAGAGAAGGGAAGTTCGCTGCGGCTGCTTCCTGAAGTCATAGCGCATGTGACAATTTGCATCCCAGATGGCCAATCGATAGTCTGGGTTGAAAATGGGCGGGGCCTCGCGTGTGCGAAGAGCGTCGTCGGGGTGGTTTTGGGGAACAGCCGATACACGCGAGATCGCATGGCGGTCCGTTGTCCGCGTGTGACGGGCTCAATTTACCAAAATCTAATGTAGTTGATTGAGGAGTGGCGTAGCCATGGCGTTTCCGATCGTGACGGCGCAGGAGCAGATTGGTCAGCTTTACGTCGCGTATTTCGGCCGTGCGGCCGATCCGGTCGGTCTCGACTACTGGGTGACGCAGCTCAACGGCGGCCTGTCGCTGACGGCGATCGCCAACTCGTTCGCGGTGCAGCCCGAGGCGACGGCGCTGTACTCGTACCTGGCGGCGCCCGCGGTCGGTGACCCGGCGGCCTTCGTGAAGGCGATCTACAACGACCTGTTCAATCGCGATCCGGACGCGGCGGGTCTCGACTACAAGATCAACCGGACGAGCTGATGGCAAGGACCACGCCGGGCGATGATCGAACTGCGTGATCTCGGGCGCGCAAGGCGCAACCTGGCGGCGATCGAACAAGGCGCATCGTGATCGGCCATGCTGGAGACCGTCGTGGACCTCTACCTGGATCGCGATCGACAACACGGCCGGGGCGCGACGGTGGTGGAGCCGGTGACCAGCGACCCGGCGGTGGTGGCGGCGATCGCCCGGACCGACGCGATCATCGTGCAGGAGCAGACCAACCCGCGGGGCATCTCGCTCGTGCCGAACGCCACGACCATCCTGTCGGGCGGCGCGGTCGACGTCGTGCTGCAGGCCGACCCGTCGCAGGCCAACAAGACGTTCCAGTACACGATCAGCGGCATCCAGTCCTCGGAGATCCAGGGCGGCAAGCTGACCGGCTCGGTGGTTCTCGGGACCGACAGCAAGGCGACGATCCATATCGGCACGATCACCAACGCGGCGAACCTCGACACGCCGAACGAGACGATCAAGGTCACGGTCGGGCCGATCAACACGACGACGACGCTGACCGAGGGCACGCAGACGGTGAGCCAGACCGGCCCGGTGAACGAGGGCCAGGGCGTTCAACGTCTCGGTGGCGACGAGCAACATCGCGGCCGGCGCGGCCAGCGGGCTGACGCAGAGCTACACGATCACCGGCCCGGGCATCGCCCACGTCCCGGTGGCGGAGCGTTCGGGCACGGTGGTGCTCGACCAGAACAGCAACGCGACGATCTCGGTTCACACGCTGGCGACGCTGGCCGACGGCAGCACGACGACAGTGACGGTGACGGTGGGCAACGACCGCGCCGGTCAACGTGATCATCAACGAGACGGCGGTGCAGCAGGTGACGCCGAGGCTCGGCGACGATCCTGGAAGGCGCGCAGGTGATCTTCACGGTCACCACGGCCGGGCGTCGCGGGCTCTGCGGTAGCGGGCGGTCGAGCTGGGTGCTGAGCGGAGCGGGCACGTCGCAGGTCGACGGCCGCTGTCGGGCACGATCGTGCTCGACCAGAACGGCACGGCGACGATCACGGTGTCGACGCTGGCGAACGTGCTGAACAGTCCGGCGCTGTAGATCTCGCGATCACGATCCTGAGCGGTGCAGTTCCGACGGCGACCGGCTCGGTCGACATCTCTGAAGGCACGCAGACGACGACGAACAGCGGGCCGGTGAGCGGGGCTCGGCGTTCAGCTTCTCGGTGGCGACGACGGGCGTGGCGACCGGCTCGGTCGAGGGCCGTGTCGAGGCCTACACGATCACGGGTCCGGGCACGGCGCACATCCCGGCGGCGGAGCGCTCGGGCACGGTGACGCTGGATGCCAACGGCAACGCGACGGTGACGGTGCACACGCTGGCCGACCTCGCCGGGTCGGGCACGACGTCGGTATCGGTCCAGGTCGGCAACAACGCCGCCTCGACGGTGACGATCAACGAGACGGTGGCGCAGTCGGTGACGCCGAGTGCGGCGACGATTCTCGAAGGCGCTGCGCCGGTGGTGTTCACGATCAACACCACGGGCGTAGCCGGCGGCGCGGTTGCGGGCGGTCGAGACCTGGACGCTGAGCGGCGGCGCCTCGGGCAGTCGACGGCCCGCTGTCGGGCACGGTGACGCTGGACACGAACGGCAGCGCGACGGTGTCGATCGCGACCCTGGCGACGGTGCTGAACGGCGTGTCGCCGCAGGACCTGGTGTTCACGCTGAAGAGCGGGTCGACGACGACGGCGACGGCGACGGTCAACGTGACCGAGGGCACGCAGGCGACGACCAACACGGGCCCGGTGAACGAAGGCTCGGCGTTCAGCTTCAGCGTGGCGACGACGAACGTTGCACCGGGCTCTGTGGCGGGCCGCGTCGAGGCCTACACCATCACGGGTCCCGGCCTGTCGCACATCCCGGTTGCGGAGCGCTCGGGCACGGTGACGCTGGATGCCAGCGGCAACGCGACGGTGACGGTGCACACGCTGGCCGATCTCGGCAACACGGGCACGACGTCGGTCTCGATCCAGGTCGGCAACAACGCCGCCTCGACGGTGACGATCAACGAGACGGCGACGCAGACCGTGACGCCGAGCTCGGACTCGATCCTCGAGGGCGCGCCTGTCGTCTTCACCATCAACACGGTGGGCGTGCTGGGCAGTGCGGTTGCGGGCGAGGTCGAGACCTGGACCCTGAGCGGGCCGGCCTCGGCGCAGATCGACGGGCCGCTCAGCGGCACGGTGACGCTCGATTCGAACGGCAGCGCGACGGTGTCGGTGCAGACGCTGGCGACGGTGCTGAACGGCGTGTCGCCGCAGGACCTGGTGTTCACGCTGAAGAGCGGGTCGACGACGACGGCGACCGGCACGGTCCACGTGAGCGAGGGCACGCAGACGACGACGGCGCCGAACGCGGTGGTCGAGGGCGGGGCGTTCACCTTCTCGGTGGCGACGACGGGCGTGGCGTCGGGCTCGGTGGCGGGCCGGGTCGAGAGCTACGATCAGCAGTCCGGGGCTGGCACCGTCCCGGCGGCGGGCGGACCGGCACGGTGACGCTCGACGCCAACGGCTGCTCTCGGTGACGGTGCACACGCTGGTCGATCTCGGCGTGCTGGGCTTCAAGCCGATCGGCATCCAGGTCGGAAACAACGCGGCGGTCACGATCGATATCCTCGACGAGGCCTTCCAGACCGTGTCAGTGAGCCCGGCCAACGCGACCATCAACCAGGGCCAGAGCCTGACCTTCACGGTCAACACGCAAGGCGTGGCGGGCAGCTCGGTGGCCGGGCTGGTGCAGTCGTGGACGCTGACCGGCAGCGGCACCAACGGGGTGACGGGCGGCGTGCTGAGCGGCACGGTGACGCTCGACAGCGGCAGCGCGGTTGTCACGGTCAACACCGACTTCAAGATCATCAACGGTCCGCTGACGCAAGAGCCTGACCGCTTCCGGCTGGACAGCGGCAGCTTCCCCGACCTTTCCCGGACGGTGACGATCAACGAAGCGACGCTGACGGTGACGCCGCCGGCGGCGCCGGCGGCGCCGGTGGTGAGGAGCAGCAGGTCAGCTTCACGATCAGCGGGTGAACATCCCGAACAGCACGACGTTCGCCTACACGCTGTCGGGGTCGGCGCTAGACGGCGTGGTGCCGGCGTCGCAGATCCGCGGGCTCGTGACGCTGAACAACAACACCGCGACGGTGGTGGTGAACACGCTGTCGACCGACGCGAGCGGCCTCACCAAGGGGCTGACGCTCACGATCGACGACGTGTCGACGGCGACGGGCACGGCGCAGATCGCGGAGACGGCACCGATCTCGTTCATCCTGACGACGGGCACCGACACCTTCGTCGGCAACCCGAACGGGCTGAACACCTTCTTCGCGGTGGCGAACTCGAACCCGCTGACGGCGTCGAGCACGCTCGGCCAGAACGACAATCTCGACGGCAAGGGCACGACCGACGGGCCGAACACGCTGTTCCTGCAGACGACGGGCTCCGCGGGGCAGCTGATCAACGCCTTCACGACCAACAACATCCAGATCTTCGACATCAACCCCGGCCAGGGCAGCACGGGCACGACGATCGACATGTCGAGCGTGTTCGGCATGACGCTGGTGAAGGACAGCAATGCCAGCGGCAAGCTGACCTTGCTCAACGTGACGGCGGGGACCGACGTCCAGCTGCTCAACCCGAGCGACGTGCTGGGCGGCACGGTCGACCTGGCGGTGCAGTACCAGAACAACGCAGCGAAGCCCACGACCCAGACCCTGACCCTGGATCCGACGGTGAGCCCGATCACCGGTCTGGCCAACTCGCGCTTCTGGGTGAACGTGCCGCAGGTCACGATCACCTCGACCGGCGGCAACAACGCGACCGGTCAGATCAACGGCCTGATCACGGTCAACGGCGCGACCAACGGCTTCGGCGCGACCGCGCTGACCACGGTCACCATGACGGGCGGCACCAACGTCGTGCTCGGCACCGGCGGCTCGGGCCAGGCGGGGCTCGCCTTCACCGGTGCCAACGCCAGCGCGTCGACCAACGTGCTCGACCTGAAGAGCTTCACCGGCCGGTTCTTCGACGTCGGTGATCCGACGAGCCCGTTCCCGGGCATCACCGCCGTCGGCGGCCTGACGATCCAGTCGGGCGCCGGCAACGGGGGCGTGGCGATCGACGGCACCTACACGCCGGCCTCCGGCTTCACCGGCGGCACGCAGCAAGGCGGCGTGGTCACGGTGGGCGGCAACCTGGCGCTGAACATCGGCGGCGGCAACGTCCAGAACCAGGCGATGACGGTGGGGGGCAGCATCACGGCCCTCGGCGCGGTGCCCGGCTTCTCGTCGGGCGGGCTGCTCAACAGCAGCATGACCACGACGGGGGGCGCGCAGAGCTATCAGGGCTTCAACGGCGGCCTGAGCGGGTCGATCACCACCAACAACGGCTTTCTGGCGATCGGCACGACGACGCTGGTGAACGGGGAGATCAACGAGAAGATCAGCACCGGGACGGGCCAGGCCTTCGTGATCGCCGGCGGCAGCGCCGTGACGCTCGACTTCTCGGGCGCCGGCACGACCGGGTTCCACAAGGCGCTGGTGGTCGGCAACACGTCGGACAAGTTCATCGGCGGGTCGGTGAGCAGCACCACGATCAACACGCTGATCCTCGATCCGATGATCAACAACCTGAGCTCGCCCAACGGCGAGGGCGTGGCGACTTGGGCGCAGATCATCACGCTGCAGTCGCCGGCGGGCACGCCGTGGGGTGGCACGCCGGGCGGGACGGGCGGCGTGCTGCCGACCAACACGCTGGACCTCGGTCTGCTGAACCAGAACAGCACCTTCAGCGGCATCGCGACGGCGTTCCCGCAGACCATCGACATCAATGGCCCGCTGACCGGTGGCGCCACCGGCCAGACCTTCAAGGACGCCGTCTCGAACGACGTGTTCGTGCTCGACAACAGCAAGACGGCGGGCGCCGGCGGCAGCATGCAGGGCCAGGTGATGGCCTTCGACTTCGCGCTGCCGACGGCCAACAACACCGTCAGCCTGACGGTCAACAACATCAACCAGAATGGCGGCGCGCCGCTTCTCGTGCTGCGCGACTTCGAGATCAGCTCGGCGGCGGCCAACCAGCAGGACCCGATCACGACGCTGAACCTGACGGCCAACCGCACGGCGGGCGTCGCCGAGGCCACGAACCAGTTCACGCTCGACAACCTCAATCGTCTGACGGCGCTCAACCTCGCCGGCACGGCCAACACCTTCAACAACGGGACGAGCACCCTGTTGTTCTTCAACGCGCTGGGGGGCGGCGGGACGCTGACCACGATCACCGGCGGCAACGGCAACTATGCCCTGAGCAACCTGTCGTTCGGCTACATGAGCGCGGTCGGCGGCACGATCACGCTGGGCAACGGCATCAACACCATCCAGGCCAACGCCGGCAACTGGACGATCACCAGCGGCCTGGTACCGGGTGGCGGCACGGCGGGCGACAGCGGTGACAACACCGTCAACCTGTTCCCCAATCTCGGCAACAAGGACGTCGTCCGGACCGGCGGGGGTGCGGACAGCTTTCTCATCGGCAACACCGGCGGTATCGTCGACATCGCCAGCGGTGCCGGCAACGACGCGTTCATCTGGATGCAGTCCGGCATCTTCCCGGCGCTGACCTCGGCGCAGAAGGTCGACGGCGGCACGGGCCGCGATACGTTCCGGCTGTTCGGCGGGGCGCTGAACGAGAACGACTCGCTGTTCGGCCAGATCACGAACGTCGAGATCCTGACCATGGCGGTGGGCAAGTTCAACAACAGCCTGTTGATGAACTTCTTCGCCAATGGCTCGGGGCTGGACACGATCAACACCACGGGCGGCGGCTCGAGCAACTCGTTCTTCGAGGGCACGGGCTTCACCAGCAGGATGACCTACAACATCGCCGACGGTGACACCGGCTTCGACCGGATCTTCGTGGCGGCGATCCCGTCGGGCACCAACTCGATCACGGTGAACGCCACGACGGCGGGCTACAACACGGCGCTGAGTCGGGCCTGTTCACGGCGGCGATCAACCCGGGCACGGGCCTGATCGACAAGTCGGCCCTGATCGGCAACCCGAACGCGGCCAACACGCTGGGCCTGATCGCCGATGGCGGCATCGCCAACGTGTTCTCGCTGGGCGGGTTCGGCACGTTCGACATGCAGACCGTCAAGGGCGTGTTCGGCGGCAACGGCGTCGGCGAGATCGTGTTCCTGGCGAGCAACCCGGCGACGGGCACCAGGGTGACGACCGTCGACCTGAGCGCGGTCGCGGGTCCGACGCAGGTGTGGGCCAACGGCAGCACGCTGTCGGAGACCATCACCGGCAGCGTCGGCGCGACCGATACGCTGCTCGGCGGCTTCGCGGCCGACAGGATCACGGCCAAGGGCACGGGCCAGGGGCCGGCTCGAACGTCATCTGGGGTGGCGGCGGCGCCAACACCGAGACGGGCGTGGCCGGCGGGCAGTTCGACACTGTCGGCACCGTGTTCCTGATCAACGCGCAGAACAGATCGCCCGGCGGCCCGCAGCGAACTGCGACCAGGATCGACGTGTTCATCACGAACTTCCACAGCAACACCGATACGCTGCTGGTCAACCCGGCGATCCAGGCCGCGGCGATCAAGATCCCGACGTTCCTCGGGACGGCGGCGAACGGCGGGAGCCCTGGCTCTCCTGTCTGGCGGCGGCGCGCTCGAACCCGGAGCGGTGTACCAGGCCGACGTCGGCGCGATGTGGGTCGACCTCGACAACAACGGGTTGCTGAACGCGCTCGATCTCGAGGTGTTCATCACCTTCGCAGACCCGGGCTTTCAGGGGCTCGATCCTTCGGCGACAAGCTGGGGCTGTTCACCGGCGTCGACGTCGCCAACTACATCGCCAGGCGTTCTCAACCCGGCGGCCAACGTCGTCTACTCGGGCACGCTGCTGCCCGGTCAGTTCCTGTTCGCCACCGGTCGAGCAACAGCGACACGTTGGCCCTGAGCAACGGCAATGTGGCCAATGGCATCCTGGTCGGCCTGGACTCGACTTCTCGTTCAACGCCACCGGCACGCTGTCGATCAACCAGTGGAGCGCGTTCTTCCCGCAGATCACCGGCCAGGGCACCAACACGGCCTTCTTCCTGGACGGCATCGATCCCGTGAAGGGCAACTCGATGACCACGGTCACGCCGGGGGTCAAGGCTACGACTTCTCGGGGCTCGGCTACGGCATCACGATGACGACCCCCGGCTTCAACGGCGGGCTGCCGGAGCAGGGCGCGGGGTCTGCTGATCGGCACGGGCAAGGACGAGCACGTTCAACGTCCATGACACGGAGCTGAAGGCCGGCTTCACGATCGACGGCAAGGGCAGCACGGACACGCTGAACCTCGACGCCAACGTGACGTTCGGCACCTTCTTCGGTCAGATCGGCGACGCCGGCACGACCAACGCGGTGGTGCTGAACGTCGAGACCCTGAACCTGCTCGATGCGGCGAACAATGTCGGCTTCAACGCCAGCGCGATTCACCAAGGTGGTCGGCGGCGCCTTGCGGGACATCATCCGCGATCCCGAGAACACGGCGAGGGCGTGGTCCGTCGACGTGATGGGCGGAACCGGCTTCAACACGAACCTGATCCGGATTACAACGCGGCGACCGACCTCGGCGTCGGCAAGATCGCGGCGACCGGCGGCAATGTCGGGTTGGATATCGCCGTCGGCGGTACGTCGAACACGACGATGACGATTTCGAGCAGTACTCGCTGTTCGAAGGCCTCGGCCTTCACCTCGTTCATCCCTCCGTTCTTCTTCTTTGGCATCCAGACGTCGAACGGCTTGAGCTTCGGCAACACCACCATCACCTTCACCAACGGTGACGGGCGGTGCGGTGCTCGACGACGATGTCGGGGGCTGGATCTTCAAGTCGGTCCTCGATGACACCTTCGCGTTGGGCGACAACGACCAGAACATCGGCGTGAACGCCGGCGGCAGGAAGGATACGGCCATCCTGAACCTCGGCGGCCAGTGCCGAGCGGGACGTTCAAGGAGGGCAGTGCCGACGACACGCTGCGCTTCGCAGCCAACGTCAACATCTCCGGCATCAACGGCGGCGGATCGACGACGTTCGGCCAGGAGCCGACTTCACCGACGGCAACCGCACCGTCGCAATGACGTTCGAGCAGCATGGCGGCACGCACAGCCGTTTCCTGAGGACGGCCGGCACGCAGACCATCAACCTGACGAACGGCGGCACGGCGACGGGCGATGCCGGCATCGAGTACAACCTGAACACGGTAAGGCGGCGCAGGACGATGTCTTCACCGTGGCGCCGGACAACGTCAACCTGACGACCGGCTCGCAGAGCGTGAACTTCGGCAACGGCAACGACACGGTCGTGTTCGGAACCGGCAAGTTCAGCGGTAACATGACCAACATCGGCAACGCCGGTGACACGACGCGGTTCACGGGCAATGCCGACGTCTCCGGGGTCAATGGCGGTGGCGCCATCACGCCGGGCTCGGACTTCCAGAACGCGTCGCGCAACGTGACCATGACGGTCACGCAGCACGGCGTTGGCGAGCCCTTCGGCAACACCGGCGGCACCCAGACCATCAATCTGGTCAACGGCGGCACGACGACGGGCGACGCCGGCATCGAGAACTACGTCCTGGTGACCGGTGCGGGTCCGTCGGACTACACCTTCACTGTGCCGAGCGGTCTGGGCAGCCAGAACGTCACCGTCACGGGGACAGGTGCGCAGGACACCATCCGGTACGGCGGCGGCACGACCTTCACGGGCGGCCTCACCGGCTTGAGCCAGGCCGATGGCGACATCGTGCAGTTCTACGGAAAGGCCAACATCCAGGGTGTCAACCTCGGCGGCGTCCTCAACGCCAAGTTCGCCAACTTCAACAACACCGGCGAATCGGTGACGATGACGCTGGCGCAGCACAACGACTTCTCGCAGCCCTTCACCGGCACGACGGGCAAGCAGACGATCACGCTGAAGGGCTCGGGCATCGCCACCGGCGACGCCGGCATCGAGCAGTACGTCCTCGACAACGGCGACGACACCTTCACGGTGGCCCCGAACGAGGCGATGGCATCGCCGCCGCAGAACGTGGACTTCGGCACCGGCACCGATATCGCGGTGTTCGGGAACGGCACGTTCTACGGCTCGATGTCCAACATCGGAGCGGGAGACACGGCGAAGTTCACCGGAGGTGTAGCCGACATCGTCAGTATCAACTTGGGCGTGTCGTTCGCCGACAAGGCGGACTTCAACGGCACCGCCGTGCAAGTGGTCATGACGACCGTGCAGCACAACGGCTTCACCCAGCCGTTCGGTGGCACGGCGGCCAGCACCCAAACCATCCAGATCGCGACGGACGGCACGCTCACTGGCGACGTCGGGATCGAGAACTACGTCCTGAACGGCGGCATCGCCAATGCGCACAACTTCACGGTGGCGAAGGACAACCTCCAGTTGGTCGGTGGCAAGCAGAACGTCCTTATCACGGCCGGCCCGGCCCAGGACTTCATCCGCTACGGAACGGGCACGTTCACCGGCGACCTGGTCGGCCTGCTCGTGGCCGACAACGATACGGTGCAGTTCTTCGGTGACGCCGACATCGAGGGTGTCAACGGCGGAGCTGTCACCGGCGGAAACACCGCAGACTTCAGCGACGCCGCCATCTCGGTGACGATGACGACGGCGCAGCACCAAGGCTTCACGCCTGCATTCACGGGCATAGCCGGTGTGCAGACCATCGTGCTGACGACCTCCGGCATCGCGACCGGTGACGGCGGGATCGAGAACTACGTCCTCGCCTCCGGCAACGACACCTTCACGGTGGCCAAGGACAACGGCGCCTTCAAGCAGAACGTCGACATCACGTCCGGCGGCAACGACACCCTCAACTACGACGGCGGGAACTCCGTCTTCACGGGCAACCTCGTGGGCGGTGGTGCCGGCGACACCGTGCAATTCACCGGGATTGGTGGCGGCACGGTCGACGTCAAGGGTGTCAACGGCGGTGCCAAGATGGGCCCGAAGGCGGTCAGCTTCAGCAACACCGCGGTCGACGCCACCATGACGGTCGTCCAGCACAACGACTTCACCATCCCGTTCACCAACACCGGCAACGGTGGAGGCACGCAGACCATCCGCTTCTCGACCGACGGCACCGCGACCGGTGACCTCGGCATCGAGCAGTACTTCCTGGGCGCGGACGGCACGAACACCAACAACTTCACGGTCGGCATCATCGGCCAGAACGTGACGGGCCTGGGCGACAACGACACGGTGATCAACCCGTTCGGCGGCCTCTCGGGCGTGCTGAAGGGCGGCGCCAATACCGCCACCGGCGATACCCTGATTCTGCAAGCTGCCAACACGACGCTGGCGGCGGGCAGCGGTGAGTTCGAGAACCTGATGCTCACCGTGACCAACGGCACGCTGACCTCAGATCTGGCGGCGCACAACGGCTTCACCGGCGTGATCAACGCTCCGGGGAACAACACCTACACGGTGAACGACAACACGGGCGGCACGCTGACCGGCCTGGCGCAGTTCGAGAACTACGCCCTCGTCAGTACGACGACGGCCTTCACCTTCACCCTGACGGATGCCCAGACCGGCACGATCGTGGGCAGTGCCGTCAGCGATACCATCAACGCCACCGCGGCCCAGGTCGGCGCTGCCGTGCTGATCGATGGCGGTGGCAATACGGGGACCGGTGACAAGCTGAACATCAGCACCGATGCGGGCGGCCTCAACCTCAACTCGACGACCGCCAACATCGAGGTCTACAACCTGCTCGCCGGCTCGACCACGAACGTGGTCGGCGCCAATGGCAACAACATCGTGGTCAATGCCACCGGCAGCGCCATCTTCACCATGGGAGGCGTCGGTTCGAGCCAGAAGTATGTTGGCGGCGTCGGCGCCAGCGGCGGCATCGACGTCGTCACGTTCAATGTGGCCAGCGACAGAATCAGCACAGGCGACCAGAGCGACATCGTGACGTCGCTGGTCGGCGGCAACTTAACCGGCGCTTACGATGGCGGGGCGGGAACCGACACGCTTTCCCTGGCAAACGGCGACAACCTTTCCACGGCGCCCGTCGGGGTGGTGAATTTCGAGACGCTTGTTCTCGCCAACAACGCCTCGGTCACGATGACCGGGTCGCAGTACAACCAGTTCACGACGCTGGGTGCGGCGCCGGGCATCAACACGATCACCATCGAGGGCGCGGCTAATTCGATCCTGACCTCGACCTTCGCCGGTGTCGAGCACTACATCCTCAACGGCAATCTTGTCACTCACGCCTATACCATCGCGGGTAGCAATCAGACGGTAACCGACAATGATTCGTCGGGGGCTTTCAATGCCGCGACTATCGCCGCCGGACTGACCGACGTTACTTTGACGGCAATTTCGGGTGCTCGTTACCTTGTGAACGACTTGGGTGGTGGCACGAATCACTCGATCCTCCTGGGAACGGACGAGGATGTCGTCTTCCTCGCTGGCGGACATACCGGCATATTCGTAGATCTCGGAGGCGGCGGAGCGGGGATACTCGATATTACGGGAGTTGTTGAGGGCACGCTGAAATTCAGCGGAAAAATGGTCTTGAATGATACCGCGGATATAAGCGATGCCTCGGTTATTATCGAAGGCACCCCTTCCCGGCTCTTCTTCGAGTCGGGTTCAATGTCGTTTTCCGCCGCAACATGGGATCAGTTCGTGGCGCCTGATGGCAGCGGGAATGTACTTGCCGGGTTCGGTTCACAGCAGACGGTCACGCTGACCACGACCGCGGCGAGTACCGCCGCTTTCGCCAAATTTAATGGGGGCGATATCGACCGGGTTGAAGATTATGTCCTGTCGAACGCCGGCAACGACTTCTTTACGGTCAACGAGCAGGTTCACGGCGATGCCTACAACATCGGTCTCGACGTTACGGCAGGCGGTCACGACTTCATGACGTTCAACGATGTCGCTGCGGCACCGACCGGGACCGACGTCGCCACCAACGTGGTCGGCTTCACCAGCGGCAGCGGCACCGGCTTCGACACCCTGGCGGTGAAGCAGAACGGCACTCCGGTGTCCAACGCCGGCTTCTACAACATCGCGACGGCCAACACCGACATCAACGGCAAGGCGGCCGGCACGGCCTTCACCGTCGCTTCCTCGGTGGCGACGATCGTCGGCGCCTGGAGCCAGGCGGCGGCCCAGACCGCCCTCGATACGGCGATCCAGATGGTCGACACCGGTACCTACACGATGACCGTCTACAACGGCGCGAGTGCGGACGTGATGATCGTGAAGATCGTCACAGCCAATACTCTGACCGATGCCCAGATCGACCTGGTGGGCGTGCTGCAGAATGTCGGCGTCAACACCCTGGTGGCGCAGAATTTCTCCTGATGCCGGCGGATCCGGCGGAAGTCGAACGGCGGGGAACTCCGGTTCCTCGCCGTCTTTCTTGGTGGCGTCCCGGTTGAGCGTCCGCCGATCGCCCCATAGGATCATCGGCCAGCCATGACAGCGCCTCCAAGTTCGGCATCTCCTTCAGCTTCCAGCTCCAGCGCGGCGCGGGCGAGGCCTGGAACAAGGGCCTACCGCGAGGGATCGAGCTGGCGGCCGAGGCCAGTCGTCTCGGCGTCGAGCCGATCTGGGTGAGCGAGCATCACGCGAGGCCGACGATGCGCGAGATCCCGTTGGACGAACCGGCTTCAGACGCGATCCGCCGGCATCAGCCCTTCGTCGCTCCGGTCTGTCGCGTCGAGTACGCACCCGAGCGGGTCGGGTTGACCTGGATCGACCCGGCGGACGGCCACCACCGCCCCCTGACGGGAGACAACCCCCTTTACCTGTCCGGGGCCTTCATGCAGGAGCGCTGGCTGCCCGGCACGCCGGTCGCCATCGCCGACAAGATCGTCGCCTGGCAACCCCGCCTCGAGCTCGACCACCTGATCTTCCAGCCCAGGCCCCCGGCATGTCCCTGCGCCAGGCCGCCGACGAGCGCGAGCTGCCGGCCCGGAAGGTGATGGTTCCGGTGCGCGCCCGTCTCGCGACCGGGCAGGGCGCACGATGACGCCGTCAGAAGATCGCCTGGCCGCGGGCGCGCAACACGTAGCCCATGGCGCGAAACTCGGCATCCTGCCGGATCGCCGTCGACACCTTGCTGTCGCCATCGCGGTTGACCGCGGCGACGAGCTTCTCGGTTTCGGGGCTGCAGGCCAGGGCCACAGCACGCGCGATGGTGGTGGCGTCGGAGTCGGTGGTGACGTCGGCGGCCGCGTTCCTGGCAAGGCAGGCGTTGCGCTTGTCCGACAACCGGTCGATGGTGGCTTCGCGCCCTTTGTCGCCAACCATGAAAAAGCTTTGCTCGCACCCGGTCAAAAGCAGGACGAGACAGACGAGAAGGAAGCGCATTCAGACCTGGAGGTAACCCGAGCGGCGGCACAGAGGCGGATCCGCCCGCCTCGGCCGGACACTAACTCCACCACCTGCCCGGAAGCGTCAAGCTTGCAGTTGTCTTTTTTGCGGCAAGACGCAGGCTGACTGAACCGCCGATACACGGTACCAACGCCAGTCGATCGTCCCCTTCGAGGCCGTCATGCGAGTCGTCTTTCTTCCCTTCCTCCTGCCGTTGCTGCTGGGCGCCTGCGCGGGTGCTTACCACACCTCGAGCGACGGCCGGCTCCAGACGAAGATCGACACATCGTATGAAGCCCGCGACAAATGCCTGGCCAAGGCTGCGGCGGCCAACGACATCAGCAATTCGGACATGCAGACCATCGCCAATGCCGTCGCCCTGGCCTGCAGCGCCGAGACCGAGAAGCTGGTCGAAGTCTCCAACCGCGACGGTGATCCCAAGGTGACCAGCGCCATCCGCAAGGACTCGGAGTTTCGCGCCATGGGTTACGTGCTCAAGGCACGCGGCCAGTCCGGGGGCTAACAGCGGCCAGGAACGCAAATGGCGCGGGATCGAAATCCCGCGCCACTGCGACCGCCTCAGGTGTGCTTCAGGGAGGAGGGGCGGCCGAACGTCTCGTTGGAACCTCTCGCAAGCCCGGTTCCGTCCTTGTGACTCTCGACGCTTCGGCTTACGGGCACCTTACCGAAGGCGACAAAGTAACCCACAGGCTCGCAGTGTGGCTCTGGCGGTACCAGATGCGGTTCAGTTGGCGTCCCCTCAAAATGCAGCCCGGCAATTGAACTGGCGTTGCATCCTTCAACAGTGGCAAGAGGAGCATGCGATGCTGCGATCGGTTCTGGCGGCGGCGAGCGCTGCAACGTTGCTGATGGTCGGTGCCGGGCCGGCGTCTTCACAGGCCCCCGCGGCGCCGGGGACGCCCCAGGCCACGGGCAGAACCGGCGCCAATGTCGGCATGTTGACCTGCAATGTCGCCGGTGGCGTGGGCTTCGTGTTCGGCTCATCGAAGGATCTGAGCTGCCTTTTCACCCGCACCGACGGCGTCGCCGAGCGATACAAGGGCACGATCAAGAAATTCGGCATCGATATCGGCTTCACCAAGGAGGCCCAGGTCGTCTGGCTGGTGTTCGCGCCGGGCAGCATCGCCCCAGGGTCCCTCGCCGGCGCCTACGGCGGCGGTACGGCCTCGGCCACTGTCGGTGTCGGCGCCGGGGCGCACGTGCTGGTGGGCGCCAACAAACAGATCACCCTGCAGCCGGTCGCCGTCGAGGGCAGTGTCGGCCTCAACGTCGCCGCCGGCATCGGCGAGGTGGAGCTCAATTACGTGAAGTAACGGCCTTGCCGCTTGCCGGCGGGCGGGGCAATTTCAGGTACCATGCCGTCCGTCGCCAGCGAGACCCTGATCGCCCGCCTGCAAGCCGATTGCACGGCCGCTGAAGCCCATGAGCGGGCGGTCCGCGCGGCCGTCGAGGAGCAGGTCAAGCGGGCCGAGCAGGCGCGCGCCTTCGCCTGGCGTCGCCTCACGGCGCTGGGGGACATGGCGCGCATCGCCGCCCTCGAGCCCGATCGGGAGCGGGCGGTCGAGCAGCAATTGACCGGGCTCTTCCGCGACATCGGCTGGATCGATAGCGGCCTGGAGGAGCTGGCCGCGAGCGCCCAGCCGCTGCTCGGCCGGCTGCGGCCGATTGCCGAGGCGCTTCATGCCGAGGCGCATCCGGTTGCGAGCGAGGCGGACAAGAGCGAGACGCCGCCGGCCGATCCGCTGACCGCTTTCCGGGATCTCGAAGCCTGGTACGAGCGCGAGCGCGGCCAGCCGTTCCTTCAGGTGTTCGAGCGCTACATGCCGCCGACGCCGCTGGTCGAGTTCTAGCGGGTACGATGTCGGTCGCCGTGACCAGCGATTTCAACCTCTGGCTCGCTGCGCAATTTGCCGACACCGGGCCATTCACCCTGTTCATCGTGCTGGTGCGCATCCAGGGCGACGAGGTCGTTGCGGTGAAGTCGAGCTATGCTCATCTGATCGGCGACGACATAGGCTGGGTCGAGATGTGCACACTGCTCGACAGCGCCGGCACGCCATGGGACGGGGTGGCCTTCTTCGTCGGCCTCGACACCGCCGGCGGGCCGCTCGCCGACAGCGTGGCGGCGCGCAAGCTCGGCGAGGTAGAGGCCGACGTGGCGGCCGATCCCCTGGCCCTCAACCGCGGCCTGTTGTTCGACCGGGCGGGCCGCCACATGCGCATCGACGAGGTCGCGGGATGACCGAGATCGGCTCGATCCACCGCAGCGCCCGCCGGCTCACGGCGGCCGGCGAGGAGATGCTGGACGAGGTGGTGGCCGAGGAGGTCGCGGTGGCGCTCGTCTACAACGGCGTCAGCCACGCCGTGATGATGGCGACGCCGTGCGATCTCGACGATTTCGCGCGCGGCTTCTCCCTCACCGAGCGGATCGTCGAGAAGCCGTCGGAGATCTATGACGTCGAGGTCGAGGACACCGCCATGAGCTGCGGTCGTGGAATCGAGGTCCATCTGCGGATTGCCAACCAGCGCATGGCGACACTCCGGGAACGGCGCCGCACCCTCGCCGGACGCACGGGGTGTGGCCTGTGCGGCGTCGACAGTCTCGAGGCGGCGCTGCGCCCGGTGACGCAGGCCTCGTCGCCCGGCACGGTGCAGCGCCGCGCCATCGAGCGGGCGATGGCGGCCCTGCCCGAGTGGCAGCATATCAACCGATCGAACGGGGCGACCCATGCCGCGGGGTGGGCGACGTCGGACGGCATCCTGATCGCCGCTCGCGAGGATGTCGGCCGGCATAACGCGCTCGACAAGCTCGCCGGGGCGCTCGCCCGCCTGGAGAGCGCCAACCCGGGCAGCGTTGCCTCAGGCGGCTTCGTGGTGGTGACCAGCCGCTGCTCCTACGAGATGGTGCACAAGGCGGCGGCGATCGGAGCGGCGGCGATCGCCGCGGTGTCGGCGCCGACGTCGCTCGCCATCGAGACCGCCGAGCAGGCGGGCATCGCCCTGGTCGCCTTCGTGCGCAGCGGCCGGCTGACCGCCTATGCCAACGCCGGCCTGATCGCACCATGACCGGACGAGCCTGAGGGCTGGATGACGGGACAGCGCGTCTTCGGCGTCACTGGCTGGAAGAATTCCGGGAAGACCACGCTGGTCGAACGGCTGGTCGTGGAGTTCGTCCGGCGCGGCTGGACCGTGAACACGGTGAAGCACGCCCATCACGACGTCGACATCGACCAGCCCGGCACCGATTCCCACCGCCACCGCGCCGCCGGCGCGACCGAGGTCGCCCTGGTCGGCGGCCTGCGCTACGCCATCATGCGCGAGCAGGGCGAACCTGCGCTCGCTCAGGTGCTGGCGCGGCTGTCGCCCGCCGACCTCGTGCTGATCGAAGGCTACAAACGCGAGCCGCATCTCAAGATCGAGGTGCGCGCGGGCGACGGCAAGCCGATGGCCGCCCTCGATCCCGCCATCGTGGCGATTGCCGCGGACACGCCGCCCTCCGAGACGCACCTGCCCTGGTTCCGGCGAGACGACATCGCGGCCATCGCCGACTTCATCGCCGGCCGCTAGCTTAGAGCGGTAGCTTCCCAAGTTGACGCACGACGAGCCATATCGCCGGGAGCGCGCCACTCCGTGGCGCCCGGGGATGTGTGATCGACAAGGAAGAGCGCCACGGAGCGGCGCGCTCCCGGCCACGAGACCATGCGCTTCCGTCTCCGTGTTCCGCCTGAAGCAGTCCTTCGACTTCGCTCGGGACAGGCGCTGTGCTCAGTTACTTCTGGCCCACGAAAGAGCCGCCGGCCTGGTAGTTGGGCCCGGTGATGCTGAAGTTGCCCATCTGTCCTGCCGCAACGGTGCTGGCCGAGGACGTGAACGCGCCGTTCAAGGTCAGGCTGCGTCCGGCGACCGCACCGCCATTGGTCGCCGCCATGGGAGCGATGCTCTGGAAGTTGGAGCTCGAGATGCTGCCGATCGTGTTGGGCGTAATGCCACCGCCGAAGCTCGCGCCATCGAACGTCACCGTCGCGACGCCGCTGCGCGTTCCGAAGTTCCACTGGTTGCTGTAGGTGCCGGCGGCCTGATAGCCATTGACGCCGTTCTGCACGCTGCCGATCAGGTGGCCGGTATAGGTCGCGCTGCCGGTCAGCTGGTTGAGCTGGGCCACCGGAGTCACGTTGCCGGCGACGTAGGTCGCAAGGTTGAGCCGGTCACGGCCGTTGGGGTTGTACGAGCTGTTGGCGTTGTACTTGATGTCGCCACTCCACCAGCCCCAGGTCATGAAATCACAGGTGCACGGCGTCACGCCCTGGGCGGCAAAGAACTCCGCGGTGGGCGCGGCGTTGTAGCTGACCATTGCCGTGCGCGACTGCACATCGGTGCCGGTGGACGTCACGCCGCGTGACGTCACGCTGGTGGTCTGGGTGGCGAACAGATCGGGCGAGCGATCGCGCAGGGCGTAGACCTTGTCGTCGATGAAGGCGCTGGTCGCGAACGTCTGGCCGGTCGTTCCACCGAGCTGGAACGTCGCGGATGTCGTGGTGCCATCCCACTGGTTGATCGTGATCGTCGCCGCCGCGCGGTTGTTGGTGGCGCTGGTCTGCAGGGCGATCTCGCCGTTGAACTGGCGAGAGGAGAAGGTGCCGTTGGCGGTGAGACCTTCGGCGACGCCGCCGACGAAACCGGTGAGCTGCTGGTCGGTCCGGGTCTGGCCGAGCGTGCCCGGGGTCGGCGTCCTGGTGGCGACCGTGTCGACATTGTACGGCGTGCCATTCAGGTTGTTGTAGGGCTGGTCGAAGGACGCCTGTGGCGAACGCGACGTGCTGGCCGTGTTGATGTTGCCTCCGCTCAGCGTGATGTTGGAGCGGGCGCTGT
The DNA here is from genome assembly GCA_046349295.1 of Reyranellaceae bacterium. Lineage (GTDB taxonomy): Bacteria > Pseudomonadota > Alphaproteobacteria > Reyranellales > Reyranellaceae > Reyranella. The sequence continues at coordinate 55,223 of JAXMCP010000015.1, read as the reverse complement.
CGTTGTTGAACACCATCGTCTCGGCGTTGTTGCCGTAGATCGAGTTGCCGCCTCCCGTGTCGAAGGTCGACTCGCTCGAGGCCTGGCGCCCGATCCGCTGGTCGCCGCCCAGCCGATAGGTGCTCTGGTAGGTGCCCGAGTTGAAGGTCGTGTTGCTGTTGTAGTCGCGGAAGTAATCGCCGATGAACACGCCCATGTAAGACGTCTGGTTGGCGCCCTGGCCCGCGATCGACACCGTGGACTGCATCGACACGGCGCGCTGGGCGGTCGGCCCGGGCTGGCCGATCGCACCGCCGGTCTGCGGCGAATAGACCGAGTAGAGCGGCGACACCGACGCGGCCGCCTGCAGCGTCGGGTTCCGGCCGACCAGGTCATTGGAGAACGGCAGGCGGCCGTTGCCGTCGAGCGACGACAGCACATGGGTGGCAAACCCCGAGGTCGGGAATTGGGCGAGCGTCGTCGGTGTTCCGCCGACAAACCCCAGCTTCGCGCCGGCGGCATCGGTGAAGGTGAAGGCGAAGAAATCACCCGTCAGGCTGACGAAGCCGGTGCCGTTAAGGAGGCCCAGGGTAGGATGGGTGAGGCTGACGGCGTAGGGCCTGGTGCCGGGCTGCCAGGGCACGGACAACTGACGGTTGTCGGTCAGGCTGATGGTCGCCGTGCCGTTCTGCAGGGTGCCCGTCGGCTTCAGCTGGACATTGTTCTGCGCCACCGGCGTGACGCCGAGCGTGTTGGGGTCGAAGCCCGTGAAGCGCGGATCCGCGCCGAAGCCGCCGCGCGTCACGATCACCGTCGTCGGCGGTGTCGGCGGCGTGGGCGTAATGATCTGAGTCCCGCCCCCCGACTGCTGCGTCAGGATCGCCGCCTGCTGCACGCCTTGGTTGAACTGCTGGTCGGTGTTGGCGTTGCTCAGCGCGTTCGAAACGGTGTTGTTGGGGTTGCGGTTGGTCGGTCCCGGTCCGGTCCCGAAATTGTTGGTGTTGCCGGCAGGTTGCCCGGAGGTGGTGCCGGCCTTTCCGGAATTCTGATTGCCGAACCCCGAGCTCTGCACAATCTGGTCTGGATTGTTGACGCCATAGGGATTGCCAGGGCCGCCCAGACCCGGTCCGGGGCCACCGCCCGGCCCACCGCCTCGGCCGACATTGCCTTCGAGCTGGGAAAGCTGGGAGTTGTAGCTCGCCGTGTTCGCCTTTGTCGGCGAGCCTGGCCCCGTGCCGAAGAGGGTGGTCACCTGGTAGCCCGGGCGGTGGACAATCTGGGTCTGACCGTTGTTTCCCGTCACCGTCATCCTGAGTCCGAAGACGAAGGTCGCCTTGGTGGACAAGCGATCCACCTCCGCGAGCAAGATGCCCCCGCGGATGCCGATGGTGCTCGAGGGCGTGGTGACCGTTATCGGCTGCGTCTTGCTGATCTTGCCGCCGACCAGACGGAACACGCCTCTGGTGGCGTTGACCGCGAGCTCGCCGGTGCCGTTCGCGGGATCGTAGACGAACTTGTCGATGGTGAGCTGGGCGTTGGGGCCGACCGTCAGCGACGTGCCGTCGAGGAAGACGAGGTGGGCACGGTCATTGACCTTGGTGGTGATCAGCTCGTTGGCCTGCACGTCGATGCCGATGCGCAGGACGCGCTCGGCTTCCTGGGGCGGCTTGCCGAGCGGGTCGCCGTCGGTCGCGGACGTGACACCGACCTTCGCCGACGCTTCGCCGAGGCCGAGCGACAATCCCAAGGCCGTCATGCCGAGCAGAGCGCCCCGCAACACCCGGGAGCCGACAGTCGCCGTCATCGCCATTGGACCTCCTCGATCCGTCTAGAAGCGCCAGCCCACACCCATCAGGAAGCTGTTATTCACGAACTCGTAGTTGGGCAGGCTGGCCGACCTCACGAAGCGCCCGGCTGACACGGTGAGGGTCGTTCGCTCGTCAAATGGAATGGCTAAAGTTATGTTGAGGATTGTGTCGTTTTGCAGGCGGTTGACCGTTGGATCCACGACGATGTCGGGTTGATCGTACGTCCACCACTGCAGGTTGACCGACAGGCCGATGCTCCACGCCAGCTCGCTCTTGAACAGCGGATCGGCGAAGCGGAAGCTCATGCCGCCACCGACGCCGTAGAGCTGGTAGCTCTGCCATGGCGCATTGTCGGTCTGGAAGCGTTGCACGTTGCCGTTGGTGAACACGGAGAGGAGCTCGTTCACCTGATACTGGAAGGTCGTGTTGCCCGAATATTCCCAGCCGGTGAACTGGCTGTTGGTCGGCACGTACGAGGTGTTGGGATGAAGCTGCCGGCGCCACACGAAGTTCGAGGTGTTGCGCAGCCGGTCGGTGAGCAGGCTGCCGACTTCCAGGCCGGAGCCGAAGGCACCGTAGAACGGCGTGTCGTTCACCCACACGTAGCCGCCAGTGAAGAACGGCTTGACGCTGACATCCTCGGCGATCCCCTGCAGGACCTGGAACCGCGGTCCGGAGGTGAGGTCGATGATCGAGACGTTGGCGGCCGAGATCTGGAACTGCCGGTTGACGTAGCCGGTGAGCTGGGTCTCCATGGCCGCGCGGTCCTGCGTGCCGAGATCGTAGACGTGTCGGATGTAACCCGAAGTCAGGACACCCCAGTCCGCGGCGCCGATCGACGACTGGTTGAGGTTGGCGGTCTGGCCGAACAGCCGCACGCTCGAGGTCGGCGGGCCGAGGTTGGCGTTGGACTGGTAGCGGACGCCGCCGAAGACCTCGCCGAAGAAGCGCGACGGGTTCTGCCGCTTGCGGATCTCCGCCATGAACTGCTCGGCGCGCGAGCGCACATCGGGCGGAACGGATGGCGAGGCGAGGGCGGTCTCCAGATAGGTGTTGGCGATCTCGTAGGAGCCCATCCGGAAATACAGCACGCCGAGCTCGAGCCGGACCCGCGGCAGGTCGGGACTGATGAGCAGCATGCGCTCCAGGGCCGAGACCGCGCCTTCGTAGTCGCCGGCCTTCGCCGCCACCGTCGCGAACCTGAACAGGACGTCCAGGTTGGCCGGCTGCTGCATCATGTCCTGGAAGGCGACGTCGTAGTCGCGCCCGCGCTCGGAAGCAGCCGCCGGGGCTTGGGCGTTCGCAGGTTGGCCTACGGCCAGGATCGCCGCCGCACTAACCAGAGCAACTAGCCGCCAAAGTAACTCCAATTGCGTCCTGTCTCCCCTGAAAATAACAATAACGCGACGGTTTCTCCCAGGCAAGATTTGGTGGTCGCAGCGCGGTACTCATACCAGCCAGCTGCGGGCCACCAGCAGCCAGGACGCCGGCCAGCCCGACCGCGCCGCCATCATGCGCAGCAGCATGCGCCGGTACTGCCGCTCGCCCAGGGCGCCGACGAAGCGTTCCCGCTCGTGCTGCATGGCCGACAGCATGCGGTCGAGCATCACGGAGTAGGTGCTGCCCCAGTTGCGACTGGACAGGTGCAGCCGGCCGCCGAGCACCGGGTTGTCTGCCGCGCCGTTGCGGCCGTGCAGGCGATAGGCATAGAGCGCCTCGTCGATCAGCAGCGAGCCCGCCACCATCTGCGCCATGACGACGACATAGAAATCCATGTGCAGCCGGTAGGTCTCGTCGTCCTCGGGGAAGACCAGGTCGATCAGCGAGCGCCGGAACATCATCGACGAGGTGCTGACCCAGACCCAATGGACGACGCGCTCGGTGTACAGCCGGTACGGGGTTTGCGATTGCCAGCTCACGGTTCCGGCGACCGCATCCACCCTCGGCACGCGTGCCGGATCGATCGGCGCGAAGGCGCGATCGCGGTCGGCCCTGGCGCGTTCGCGGCCGAACCAGTAGACGCAGCCCGCGATCAGCTTGCCGCGTCCGTCGATCAGCCGGGCATTGCAGGCGGTGAAGCCCACGGCATAGGTCTCGTTGAGATGCGCGGCGAGGTGGCGCTCGAGGAAATCGGCGTGCCACAGATCGTCCGAATCGAGAAAGCACACGAAGGTGCCGCTGGTCGCCGCCAGCCCGCGTCGCGTCGCCCCGGCCTGGCCGACATTCTTGTCCAGGCGGATCAGGGAGAACCGGGGATCGGCAAGCTCGTCGAGCGTGCGTTGGATGATCTCCGCCGAATCGTCGGTCGACGCATCGTCGACGATCACGCAATGGAAGCCGCGCAGGGTCTGGTTCGCCACCGAGCGGATGGCATCGCCGATATAGTCGCGGCAGTTGTAGCAGGTGACGACGACCGAGATGTCCGGAAGGCTGGTCTCGCTCACGATTTGGCCGGGCCAAGGAAGTCGAAATCGACGCCCTGGTCTGCCTGCAGCACTTCCTTCTGGAACAGGCCTGCATAGCCGCGACCGCTGCCGGCATGCGGTGCGGGCGCCTTCCACGTCTTGCGGCGGGCGGCGAGCTCCTTGGCGCTGACCAGCAGTTCGAGGCGACGTTTGGGCACGTCGAGCGTTATGCGATCGCCGGTCCGGACCAGGGCGAGCGGACCACCTACTGCCGCCTCCGGCGCCACGTGCAGCACGATCGTGCCGAACGCGGTGCCGCTCATGCGGGCGTCGGAAATGCGGATCATGTCCTTCACGCCGGCCCGCGCGAGCTTCATCGGGATGGGGAACGAGCCGGCCTCCGGCATGCCCGGCGCACCCTTGGGGCCGGCGTTGCGCAGCACCAGGATGTCGTCGGGAGTGACGTCGAGTGCGGGATCGTCGCCACGTGCGGCGAGGTCCTCGAGCGAGTCGAAGACCACGGCACGGCCGGTGTGGGTCAGCAGGGCAGGCGACGCGGCGGCATGCTTGATGACGGCGCCACGCGGCGCGAGGTTGCCGCGCAGCACCGCCATGCCACCTTGCGGCTTGATGGGGTCCTCGGGCGTGCGGATGACGGTCTGGCCCGGCACCATCTCGGCGGCGTCGATGACCTGCTTCACGGTCCGGCCCGACACCGTCCGGCATTTCTCGTCGAGATGGCCGCGGATCTCGCGCATCAGGCGCGAATTGCCGCCGGCCCAATGGAAATGCTCCATGTAGTGATCGCCGGACGGCTTCAGGTCGACCAGCACCGGCACGTTGCGTCCGATCTCGTCGAACTCCTCGAGCGCGATCTCGACGCCGAGACGGCGCGCCACGGCGGTGAGGTGGACCAGCGCATTGGTCGAGCCGCCGATCGCCTGCAGCACCGTCAAGGCGTTGCGGAACGCCGCCGCGGTCATGATCTCGCTCGGCTTGGGGCCCTGCTTCTTCGCCATCTCGGCGGCCAGCCGGCCGGTCGCCTCGGCGACGCGCAGCCGGTCGGAATGGGTGGCCGGGATCGAGCCGCTGCCCGGCAGGCCCATGCCGAGCGTCTCGACGATGCAGCCCATGGTGCTGGCCGTGCCCATCACCATGCAGGTGCCCTTGGTCGGTGCGAGCCGTTCGCTCACCTGCTCGATGTCGCCTTCCGAGAAAGTTCCGGCGCGGTACTGCCCCCACAGGCGGCGGCAGTCGGTGCAGGCGCCCAGCACCTCGCCTTTGAAATGACCGACCAGCATCGGCCCGACCGGCAGCACGACTGCCGGACGGTCGGCGCTGGCGGCGGCCATGAGCTGAGCAGGCAGGGTCTTGTCGCAACCGCCAATCAGCACGACCGAGTCCATCGGCTGGGCGCGGATCATCTCCTCGGTGTCGATCGACATGAGGTTGCGGAGGAACATGCTCGTTGGATGCGAGAAGCTTTCGTGGATCGAGATGGTCGGGAACACCATGGGCAGCGCGCCTGCCAGCATGACGCCGCGCTTCACCGCCTCGATCAGGTCGGGCACGTTGCCGTGGCAGGGATTGTAGTCGCTGAACGTGTTGGTGATGCCGACGATCGGCAGGTCGAGCGCGTCGTCGGAATAGCCGCCGGCCTTGATGAAGGCCTTGCGCAGAAACAGTGAAAATCCCGCGTCGCCGTAGGTGGCGAGACCCTGACGCAGACCAGTGGCTTTTTGTGCTCCGGACGCGCGTCGTTTGCGGGTGACCATCTTCATACCTCTCCCTCGATTGGCAGCATCTTGTCAGGTCGATCAATCGCGTGCCAGACCGCTGGTCCGGCGCACCCTCCCGACGTCGATTTCTACGTCGGATTTGTGGAGGATATTCGACTCAGCTCGCACGTAAACATTTCGTCAGCTCACGCTGGCAACGTGCGCTTTGTGCGTAATATGCGTGGAAAGGGCTTGCCAAGCCGCCTGATGTCGGCGTTGATGTGCCGATCAGTAATGCAACCTTCGAGAAGCAACGAGGACACACATGGCAATGACCATGCTTCAGATGGCGGGGATGACGCCAGCGCCGGCGACGATGGCGAATGGCATCCTGCTGATCATCGACGCTCAACGCGAATATACCGACGGCCTGATGCCGCTGCCAGGCGTTCAGCCGGCGATCGAGGCGCTGGCCGGCCTGCTCGAAAAGGCCCGCGCGGCCGGTGCACCTGTCGTGCATGTGCGCCACAAGGGGCCTGGCAAGGCCTTCAATCCTTCGTCGACTGGGTTCGAGATCGTGGCCCCTCTGGCGCCGCGCACCGGCGAGACGATCATCGACAAGGGGCTGCCCAACGCCTTTGCCGGTACCGATCTCGCCAAGCAACTCGGCGTGAGCGGCCGCAAGAATCTCATCGTCGGCGGGTTCATGACTCACATGTGCGTCTCGGCCACCGTGCGTTCGGCGACCGACAACGGATTCATGAGCACCATAGCGGCCGACACCGTGGCGACGCGCGACCTGCCGGATGCGACCGGCGGGCCGACGATCTCGGCCGATGTCATCAACCGCATCTCGCTTGCCGAGCTGTCGGATCGCTTTGCGTGGATCGTTCCGGAGGCCTCGCTGATCGGCTGAAGTTCGATCGACTGCGTGCTAGGATGCGCCCAAACAGGGAGGGCGTGTCATGAAATCGATCCTGACAATGGCCTGGACAGCGGAAGATCCGGCGGCGTTCGATCTGGCGGCAAAGCTGGCGCGGGCCTTCGAGGCCCGATTGATCGGGCTGGAACCGCCGTCCTACGGCGTCATGAGCATGGCTTGGGCCGATGCCGGCATGGGAGCGCCGATCGGCGGTGGCCTGGCGGAGGATGCCGAGGAACGTCAGCGTGTCGCCGCCGTCAAGCAGGCCTTCGAGCAGCGCGCGCAAGGCATTCGTTCGGAATGGCGCTCGGCCGACGATAGCGGGCCGACCGCGATCGGCATGATCGGACGGGCGTACGACCTGATCGTGATGCCGCAGCCCGGCGCGCTGCCCAAGATGCCGGAGAGCGTGTTCGAGACCGCGTTGTTCGACTCCGGCCGGCCCGTGCTGGTGGTGCCGCCCGGCTTCAAGGGCACGGTCGGCAAGCGCATCCTGTTTTCCTGGAACGGCTCGACCGAGAGCGCGCGGGCGATCTCGCTCGCGATGCCGTTTCTCAGCAAGGCCGATTCGATCGACGTGATGAGCGTCGATGGTCCGAGCGGCATGGTGCCCGGGCCGACCGCCGCCGAGATTGCAGAGTCGCTGCGCCCCCACGGCCTCAACGTCACCAGCCAGCACGTCAAATCCGGCAATCGGACGGCCGGCCAGACCATCGTCGAGACAGCGCTCAATGGCGGCGCCGACCTTATTCTCAAGGGCGCCTACACGCAAAGCCGCCTGCGCCAGATGATTTTTGGCGGCATGACCCGCCACCTGATCTTGAATTCGCCGTTGCCAGTCCTCTTCTCTTACTGACAATCGGTCGCCGGTGTTGCGCCCGGCGGCATGGTAGAATTCGATCATGACGGCTGGTTCAACCGACGCCGATAGCTGGCGACGTGTGCGCCGCGTCGTCGCCGCGACCTTCGTGGCCATCTGTGTGCTGGGCGCCGTGCGCGTGGCGCCGGTGCGCGCCGACGACGCCGGCCTCGCGCCGACCGTTGGCGAGAGGATCGCCCTGCTGATCGCCGAGCGCGCGACCCTGCAAGGCCGCGCCAGCGGCGAGGCGCGGCTCTTCCTGCTGCCGGTCTATCGGATGGCAAGCCTGCTGACCGACGCTCTCGCGGTGCGTTCCGAATCCGACGGGCATCGTCCGTTCGACGATCTTGTGCAGGAGCGCCGGCGTTCGTTCGACGTGCTCGATGGCGTCAACGGGGCACTGCGCGACGCTCTCGACCGGCCCGGTGACGGCTCGGTGCTGGCCGCCGGAAAGGAGGCCGAGCGTGCGACCGCCGAGCTCGAAAGGCTGGGCAGCGCCGACGAGGCGCCCCTGGTCCTGTCCTACACGCCGCGCTTCGTGCCGCCACGCCGGGCCGGCGAGCTGACCCTGTCGCCCATGCCATCGAGCCCCGCACCGCGGGCCGATGCGCTGCGGGTCGAGGTCTTGCCGGCCCCATCGCCCAACCTGCCAGGATCCGCGCCAACGCAAGCGCCGACGGTGCCACGCTATGCCCCGGACTTTGCCGCGGCGAACGAGGAGGATCCGCCGGTCGAGGTGAGTGTCGCCGGCGCCCATCTCGCAGCCACGGCCGGGCCACCGCCCGTCCTGGCAGTGGGAGCCTGGCGGGGGGCTGCCGTGGTCGAGCCGGAACGGCTGCGCTTCTCGGTGCCGCGGTCGGCGTTCGCGACGGACGCGACGCGGACCACCTTCGCCATCGGCACCTTGTTGGTTCGCCGGCCCTCCCGGGTCATGACGTTCCAGCTCCTGTTCACCGTCCTGCCCGATCGACCGGGTGCGTTCGCGTTAGATCAGCGCGCGACAACGATGGCGCCCGAGTCCAAGACGCTGGTCTCACCGGAAATAGTGGTGCGGGCGGCGGTCGGCGAGACGCGCACGCTGCGTCGCTGCTTCGATCCGCCGGCGGGATGGCGCTTCGATGCCGAGCGGCGGCGTGTCGTCGTCGTCGAGCGGCTGGCCTGGCAGGACGACGTCACCGATTCGTCGTTGAACAGCGGTTCCGTCCAGTTCGTGCCGGCCGATCAGCCGGGCCAGATCTGTGTCGCGGTGATCGCGCGCCCGGTCAGCAAGACGGTGCGGACGGCGACGATCGGCCGTTTCGAGGCGACCTTGCTGGAAGAAAAGCCGGTCGAGCAGGTGACCAAGAGCGGCGTGCGGGCGCTCGATTGGCGCGAGGCGGTGCGCATGCCGTTCGAGAAGGGCGTGACCGAATGGAAGCTCTATGTCCGGCTGTTCGGCGAGATCGACCGGGAGTTCGACGGCACCACCCGACCCGCCCTGCCATTCCTGCGGCTCGTTCGCGATCCCGACGACCACGTGCTGATCCTGAAAGCCGACCAGACGGCGGAGCCGTGAGAGACCCTTGATTCCCCCCGACGTTTGCGTTGGGGAGGTGCTCCCCCAAGGCGCGGTTCATGGGCGACACAGATGTGATTGAATATGCGTCATGGTCACGACAGCGTCGCCGAAACGGACACTTCGATTGGGGCTCTTGACCCCTGCGCCCCATATGCGAAGGCCCCGATGGCGGGGAGGAACACTACCGGCCGCGGGCCTCGAGGCGCAGGCGGCGTTTGTTAGTCTGGTCCATCAGGTCGAGCGTCGTACCGGACAGCTGGGCCTGGCGGACGGCGGCGAGCGCATCGAGGAAACGGCGCTCGATAGCGGCCGGCGCGGCCTGGCATTCGGCCAGGGTCGTCGCTCCGGCGACGAAGCGAAGCCCCTCCGGATCGAGCTGATAGCTGCCGGCGACGGAGTTGCATCCCGTCGAGGCGGCATACTTGCCTTGGTCGTCGAGGCGCAGCGTCGGCTGTTGTCGCCGGCTGGCGTAGGCCGGGCGATCGCCGTCGATCTCCGTGACACGCCACTCGGTGTCGCGCAGCGCCGAGCCGCGGGGGGCGAGCGGCGGGCAGGCGCCGTTGACATCGAGGCCGAGAAAGCGCTCGGCGGCGAGCTCGTTGCCCAGGAACTTTCCCTGCACCTTGACGAAGACGCTGGTCTCGCGCGCCGGCGTCGTTTCCGTCCAGGCCTTCTCGAGCTCCGGTTCGGCGCCACCCGGCGAAACCGTGTAGGTCCGGCCGGTCAGGCACTCGGCGAACAGGCCGCCGGCCGGCGTGTCGCGGTAGAGCCCGGACAGATCGAAACGGTCGTCGATCGTGTCTGGCTTGGCGGCGCGCGCGAGCTCCGTGCCGTCGGCCGCGATCAGGCGATCGCCGTTGGCCTCGCGGAAAACGCGGCGGGGCACGACGCCGCCGCGCAATACCATGCGGACCCCGCCATCCACCTCCTGCGCCCACTGGCCGAGATCGACGACCGGCTGCCCGGCATCGCGGCGTTCGCGCAAGCGAAAGACACCGTCCGGGAACAGCGTGATCGTAAGCTTGCCGCCGTCGTAGGTGCGCGGCGGGTCGCCGGGCCGGCCGACCGCGTGGCAGCGCATCGAACGCCCGGCCGCGGTCAGCGTCGCTTCGCGACCGCGGCCGCGCAGCTCGTAGTACGAATCGCCATAGGCGAAGCCCGAGCCGGCGCGCTGGCGCGACAGCTCGATATCGGGCTGGCCCGGTACCGAAAGAGTGGCCAGCTCGCCGTCCTTGGAGAAAACGGCAGAGAAATCCGTGCCGCCCGGGCAGGCATACATGACCTCGGGGGCCGGCGGTTGGGCCTCGGCGGCGACGTCGCGTGCGGGCGGCGGCGCCTGGGTTGCGACCTGTCCCCAGGCCGGCCCGATGACAACCAGCAACGACAGGAGGCTTGCTCGTCTCATCGTTGCACCATGGTCTCGGACTCCGGGATGTTGCCATCGGCCGACAGCAAAACCGCCAGCGGACGAGTAGTGTCGAATTGCGCCAAAACGATGAGGGCCACCACCATGATGGGAACGCACAGGAACATGCCGACCACGCCCCAGGCCGTTCCCCATACCACCAGGGAGACGATCACGACCAACGGAGAAAGGTTGAGCGAGCGGCCCAACATTGCCGGCTCGATCACATTGGCCGTGACGACCTGGATGGTGCCGAACACGAACAGCACGATCAGGAACGGCGTCAGGTCGTCGAACTGCACCAGGGTGAGGAGCGACGGCGCGACGATGGCAAGGAACGAGCCGACCGTCGGTATGTAGTAGAAGAAGAACACCATGACCGCCCAGAAGCCGGCGAAATCGACGCCGATCGAGGACATGAGGGCGTAGGCAACGCCTGCGGTCACGGTCGCCAGCATGGTCTTGATGCGGATGTAGATCCGGATGTCCCGATCGATCCGCTCGAGGACGGCGAGCACGCGCTCCTGCTGTTCGAGTGGCGCCAGGATGATCGCGAGCTTGCGGCGAAAGCGAACCTGCTCGACGAACAGGAACCCGGCATAGATGAGCACGATGCCGGCGACGCTCACGATCGAAGCCGTCGCGGTGGCCAGCCTGCCCAGCGAATCCGTCAGGCTGATCCGATCGAACAGCTCGCCGATGGTCGGTGCCTGTTCGACGCCGACCAGTCGCGACGCCTGGTTGATCAGGCCCTGCAGGCGATGCTCGTAGTTGGGAGCGGCCTCGACCACGGCCGACAGGTTGTGGCTGATCGTGCGTCCGAGCACCCAGACGAGCCCGCCCATGACGCAGACGGCGGCTGCCACCGCAAGCGGCCGCGGCAGGCGCCGGCGGAGCAGCTGCGGCGTCTCGAAGGCGTCGGCCAGCGCATGGATCATGTACCAGAGCACGACGCCCATCACGAACGGCAACAGCAGGCCGCGACCGGCCACGATGAGGTAGATTGCCCCCGCCACCACGATGGCCCATAGGGCGGCGCGTTGCAGGGTCATGGCGGGCAGGCGACGAGGGGTTGGTCTAGGACGGCGGCGAGGAAGGCTGGAGTGCCGACCAGCCAAGCCCCGTCAGCTCGACCCGGCGTTCGCCTTTTTCCCCTCCGCATTGGCGGATCAGGCCTTCGGCGAGGGCGTCCTCCCAAACCGGGAAGCGGGGGCAGGAGCTTCGCCAGGCGTCCATGACATCGGCGCGCGTGCGTGGCCGATCCGCCACCCACTTCAGGAATTGGACCATAATGAGGCTGACTTGGCTTGACATGGCGGGGTTTCGGGGGTTCCACCTGTGGGGCCACAAGGGATGGTGCCGCGACACTTGGTGCCTATCAAGTGCTGTCTTGCGGTTGCAGTCTGTAGGCAAGGCGGATAAAATGTTGCCGCGTTTTAGACCTAATTTTTTCAGAAGCCGGACCAGGGGAGACATCGGATGAAGAAGGCTTTGATGGCGGTTGCTGCGCTGGTGGCTCTGCCGGTTTCAGCTCAGGCGCAGTCGCCGGCACCGGGTGTCTATATCGGCGCGGAGGGTGGCCTGAACTGGCTGTTGAACTTCACCGCGAACACGAACCTGGCCCCGAACTTCGCGACGGTGAGCGTCACGCCGCAGACCGGCTGGATGGTCGGTGGCGTCATCGGCTACGACTTCGTCGGTCCGCGCGTCGAGCTCGAAGGCATCTATCGCCAGAACGGGCTCAACATCGGCGTGCCCAACACGGCGATCAACAGCAAGGTCGGCCAGCTCGGCATCATGGCGAACCTGCTGTACGACTTCATGCCCGCCTCGGTGATCACGCCGTATATCGGCGCCGGCGCCGGTCTGGGCTTCGTCGACAGCAACCAGTCGCTGGGCAGCACGGTGTTCGCCTATCAGGGCATCATCGGCCTGGCCTGGAACGTCGACACCAACTTCCGCGTCGCCCTGGACGGCCGCTACTACGGCACGTCGAACCCGACGATCAACGGCACCAGCTGGACCAACAACAACTTCAGCATCATGCTCGGCCTGCAGTTGAAGTTCGGCCCGAGCGCGCCGCCGCCGCCGCCCCCGCCGGCTGCAGCGGTCGCTCCGCCGTCCTACATGGTGTTCTTCGATTGGGACCGCTCGAACCTGTCGGCGCAGGCGTTGAACACGATCAAGCAGGCCGCCGGCGCCTTCAAGGCCAAGGGTAACGCCCGCATCACGGCGACCGGCCACACCGACACGTCGGGCCCGGAAGCTTACAACATGGCGCTGTCGCTGCGCCGTGCGAACGCGGTCAAGGACGCGTTGGTGCGTGAAGGCGTGCCGGCAACGGCGATCACGGTGATCGGCCGCGGCGAGCAGGGCCTGCTGGTCCCGACGGGCGACGGCGTGCGCGAGCCGCAGAATCGCCGCGTCGAGATCGTCATTCAGTAAGGCATGATGAATTCGAATGACAAGGGCGGCCCGTGGGCCGCCCTTGTTGTTTGCGATGGTTGCTTGCTTCGGGCCGCGACAGCAGCAGTCATGCAGCCGACGTCAATCCCGGGACCGCGAGGTCGACCCAGCTTGCAATGAACCGGATGACATGCAGAATTGATGAAGCGATACGCCGGGCGGGAGTGTGGGTTGCCGGCCATCGCCTTCTCGTCTCAAGGGGCAGCCGATAACACTTCGCGACATGACGAGTATCGCTCCGAGCGGGCTCCGCAAATGGTGGGCGGATCGCAGCTGGAGACTGGGGATGCGGCTCGATGCGCTCGGCCGCTGGTTGCTGACTCGTGCGCCTGTTCTGGCCAAGGTCTACGCGGGATGCCTGACCCGTCGTCAGCCGCGACTGGCAGCCTTTCCCGGTTGGACCTTCGCCTGCGAGTATTTCGTCGAACGGCGCTGGATGGCGCTGCGGCGGGCTGCGCTGTGGGAATTCGCGCTGGAGCGGGGCCTGGTCGTGCCGCTGATCGTGCCCTGGTATGGCGGAACCTCGCTCGAGGTCACGCTCGGCAACGACAACAGCCTCTGCCTCTACGTTGCCGGCACGTTCGAGCCCAACGAGTTTGCCTTTCTCGACGTCGCGCTGAGGCCAGGCATGACGTTCGTCGACGTCGGTGCGAACGAGGGGTTGTACACCGTCTTTGCGGCGCACCGCGTCGGCGCCGCGGGACGCGTCCTGTCCGTCGAGCCGAGCTCGCGCGAGCGGGCCGTGCTCAAGCGCAACATCGAGCTCAATCGGTTCGAGAACGTCACGGTCGTTCCGCATGCTCTGGCGGCGGAGGCGGGCTTCGCCAGCCTGCAGGTCGCGCCGAAGCTGCATGGCGGGCACAACACCTTGGGCGGCTTCGCGCACGAGGGCATTGCGGCGATCGGCGCCGAGCAGGTGCCGGTCGAAACCTTCGACGCGATGGCCCAGCGTCTGTCGATCGATCACGTCGATGTCATGAAGATCGACGTGGAAGGTGCTGAAGTGAAGGTCTTGCGAGGCGCGCGCCGCATGTTGATGCGATGCCGGCCGACCTTGCTCATCGAAGCCAACGAGTCGGCCTTGCGCGGGCAGGGGACGAGCACGACCGAGCTGGTCGCGCTGCTCCAGTCGCTCGGCTACGAGATCAGGGTCTTCTCCTATCGCACCGGAGAGGCCGAGCTCCTCACCGAAGGGGGAACCTTGTCGGCCAATATCGTGGCGATCGCATCGGCGGAAGTGGCCGAAGCCAGTTCGGCACGCCTCGCAAGCAGCGCGTGAAAAGCGAGACCGGTGTCACGACCGGTCGGAAATGCATTGCCGGAGCCAGCCGGTCCACCTAGCGTTGTCGCCAAGGTACCTCAGCAAGAGGGCCACAAAGCGAGATCCCAGGGAGGAAATGGTCATGGCGTCATCGAAGATTGCGCGTCGTAAGCTCGTTGCCACGGCGGCTGCATCGACAGCCTTGGTCGCCGCACCGTTCGTGCGCGGCGCCCATGCGGCCGGCAAGCTGTCGCTTGCCCTGTGGGACCATTGGGTGCCCGATGCCAACAAGGCGACCCAGGCGCTGATCGACCAATGGGCGGCGCGCGAGAAGGTCGAGGTCCAGGTCGACTTCATCACCTCGCAGGGCAACAAGCTGCTGCTGACCAGCGCCGCCGAATCGCAGGCCAAGTCCGGGCACGACATCTTCGCGCTGTCGGCCTGGCTACCGGGTCGCTACTCGAGCCAGCTCGTGGCGATGAACGACATCATGGAGCCGCTGATCAAGCAGAACGGCGCGGTCAATGCCACCGTCGAGTATCTCGGCAAGGTCGAGGGCAAATGGCTCGGCGTACCGGCGACCGTGGGCAGCCAGATCAAGGGTCCGTGCTCGCGCATCGACCTGATGAAGGATCTCGCCGGCGTCGATGTGCAGGCGATGTATCCGGCGGGCGCGCCGCCCAAGGCGGACAGCTGGACTTTCGACGCGTTCCTCAAGGCCGCCGAAGCCTGCCACAAGGGCGGTCACGCCTTCGGTATCGGCCTCGGTACGACGGCCGACAACGTCGATACCGCAGGTGCCATCTTCCACGGCTTTGGCGCCGTGCTGGTCGATGCCAAGGGCAACATCGTCGTGAAGAACGATGCCGTGCGCCAAGCGCTCGACTTCTACAAGCGCCTGATGGCTTTCCTGCCGACCGACGTGCCGTCGTGGGACGACGCATCCAACAACAAATGGCTGGTATCGGGCAAAGGCGCCCTGATCATGAACCCGCCGAGCGCCTGGGCGGTCGCCAAGCGTGACGCGCCGAAGGTCGCCGAGCAGCTCTGGACACACGGCTTCGCCGCCGGCCCGAAGGGGCGCTACGCGCCGTTCGTGCCTTACTTCTGGTCGGTATGGAACTTCAGCAAGAACCAGGCGGCGGCCAAGAGCCTGCTGGTGCACCTCTCCCAGCAATCGTCGGCCGAGAGGATGGTCGAGGCGAGCGGCGGCTACGATCTGCCGTCCTTCGCCAACTTCACCACCTTCAAGACCTGGGCCGAGGAGGGCCCGCCCAAGGGCACGCTCTACCACTATCCCAATCCCCACCAGCACCAGACGCTGTCGGTCGCCGGCGCTCCGGCGCCGCACAAGATCGGCGAGCAGATTTATGTGCAAGCCCTGATGACCCAGATGGCGGTCCGCCACTTCCGCGGCGAGGCAATGGAAAAGACCCTCGACTGGGCGGCCAACGAGCTCGAGGGCTTCACCCGCAACTAGACCGGGCGACGACGGGCCAGCGCTGAGGACCGATTGCCCTCGGCGCCGGAGCCGTCTCGCTTCGTCAGATCACTCCACGACGGTGCACGGCTTGTTTGTGGCGCCGCCCGCCGTGTCGCAAAACACGATCGACTTGCCCTTCTGCAGGATCAGCCAGGTGCCCGAGGCCGTCTTCGCCTCGTAGCCTTCTCTCACCGCCTCGGTCAGGGTCTTGGCGTCGGCCTGGAAGGAAAGCAGCGCCAGGAACGCGGTTGCCAAAGCAATTCTAGTCATCGATCACCCCGCTCGGTTCGTCGTTGTCGACGCCGGTCATCGCAACCCGGCGGCCGGTGCGCTGTCAACGTCAGACGGCGAAAGGAACGTCTCGCTACTTGCGAGGGCGGGTGTGGTGCGCTGGTGCTGCCGGACAGGATTGAACTGTCGACCTCTCCCTTACCAAGGGAGTGCTCTACCACTGAGCTACGGCAGCGCGGCCGGGGGTATGCCACAGCGTCAGGCGGGGTTCAACCGCTGCCGCTCGCCGAAATCCGCTGCACGCGACGGCTTGCCGCTCCCTGTGGCGCTGCCTACCCTCTTTGGCAAAGACGAGGAGCAACGGCATGGACTGGCGCCCGATTTCGGCCGATTCGCACATTACCGAACCGCCCAACTGCTACGTCGACCACATCGACCCGGCCTGGCGGGACAAGGCACCCCGGATCGTCAACAAGGAAGGCATGGGCGACATCTACGTCGTCGACGGCATGAAGACGCCGGTGCCGATGGGGCTGGTGGCGGCGGCCGGCGTGGCGCCCCAGGATATTCGCATTGGCGGCGCCAAATTCGAGGACCTGCACCGCAGTGGCTGGGATCCGAGCTGCCGTCTGGCCGACCAGGACAAGGACGGCGTTGCCGCCGAGATCATCTATCCGACGGTCGGCATGCTGCTCTGCAACCATGCCGACTACGACTACAAGAAGGCCTGCTTCGATGCCTATAACCGCTGGCTCCAGGCCTACTGCTCCCATGCGCCGGACCGCCTGATCGGATGCGGCCAGACGGCGATGCGCAGCGTCGAGGAGGGCATCGCCGATCTCGAGCGCATCAAGGCGATGGGCCTGCGCGGCGTGATGATGCCCGGCAATCCCAAGGAGAAGGACTACGACGACGCGATCTACGATCCGTTCTGGGAAGCCGCCGTCGCGCTCGAGCTGCCGCTCTCGTTCCACATCCTGACCACGAGCGGCGACAACACCATGACCAGGCCGCGCGGCCCCAAGATCAACTCCTTCCTGTCGATCATCCGCGGCTGCCAGGACATCATGGGCATGCTGGTCTACTCCGGGGTGTTCGAACGGCATCCCAAGCTGCGCGTCGTCTGCGTCGAGGCCGATGCCGGCTGGGCGCCGCATTTCATGTACCGCATGGACCACGCCTACAAGCGGCACCGCTACTGGATGAAGGGCAAGGAGCTGGCCCGCCTGCCGTCGGAGTATTTCCGCGCGAACATCGCACTCACCTTCCAGGACGACTGGACGGCCTTCCAGTTCGCCGACCAGCTCGATCCGCACCAGCTGATGTGGGCCAGCGACTTCCCGCACAGCGATTCGACCTGGCCGTGGAGCCAGGACGTGATCGCCCAGCAGACCGCCCATCTCGAGCCGGAGCTGCGCAAGCGCATCCTGCGCGACAACGTGGCCGAGCTCTACAAGCTGGCGGCGTAGTCCGTCATGCGCTTCAGTCTCTTCATGTACTGCACGGTCGGCCGGCGGGCCGAGCTCGAGGCAGGCATGGCAGGGCGCAGGCCCGAGCTCTACCAGCGCATGCTGGACGAGATCGCCGAGTATGCCCGCTTCGCCGACGAGGCGGGTTATTTCGGCTTCGGCCATCCCGAGCATCATCTGCAGATCGAAGGCTTCGAGATCTCCAACGATCCGCGCCTGATGTCGATGTGGCTGGGCCAGCATTCGAAAAAGCTGCGCGTCATCACCTGCGGATTCGTGTCGACGACGCACAATCCGCTGCGCGTGGCCGAGGACATCGCCACCATGGACCATATGCTGGGCGGTCGCTTCGGCGTCGGCCTGGTGCGCGGCTACCAGGCGCGCTGGGTCGAGAACTTCAAGATCCGCGACGAGCTGAACGCGGTCGGCCCATGGAACAAGGACCAGCCGGCCGACGTCGCCAACCGCGAGTATTTCGGCGAGTTCGTCGACGTCGTGGTCAAGGCGCTGTCCAACGAGACGTTCAGCCATCACGGCAAGTACTGGACCTTCCCGCCGGCCGGCATGGTCAATCCGCACGAGCATCCCGTCTACGTGAAGTACGGCCGCGGCGTGACGCCGGCGATGAAGATCGAGCAGGTCGGCATCGCGCCGAGGCCTCTGCAGACGCCGCATCCGCCGCTCTATGGCGGCTTCGCCGCGTCGATGCGCACGGCGCTGTTCTGGGCCAAGTATGGCGGCAAGCCGATCGTGCTGACCGACAACCTCGAATTCTATGACCAGCTCTGCCGTGGCTACACCGAGGAGGCGGCCCGTCATGGCCGCACGGTGAAGGCGGGCCAGCAGGCCGCCTGGGGCGGCATCTTCGTCTGTGCGCCGACCGATGCGCAGGCTCAGGAATGGGCCAAGGACATGATGTGGTTCTGGCAGAATTGGGCGACGCCTTTCGGCCAGGGCGTGCCCGAGCTGCTGGTCGGCTCACCCGACACGATCGCTCGCCGGCTCGACCAGGTGCAGCAGGTCCTGCCCGACCAGGACGAGGTCATCCTGCTGATCCCGCAGGGCATCCACGATCGCAGCCAGATCCTGACCTCGCTCGAGCTGATGGCCACCAAGGTGATGCCGAAGTTCGCGTGAGCGACCATTATGGTCCCCCCCCCAACGCAAGCGTTGGGGAGGAGAATGAGCACGCCTAAAGCGGCAAGGTGATCGTGACCACCAGTCCGCCGCGTGGGCGGTTGGCGGCGTCGATACGGCCGCCGAGCGCCTCGATCGTGCTGCGGGCGATCCATAGGCCGAGGCCGGCGTGCTCGCCCGATCGCGAAGGCGCGCCGCGCGGGCGCGAGGAGAAGCTGCGGTCGAAGATGTGGGCGATCACCGTGGCGTCGACGCCCGGCCCTTCGTCGGCGATGCTGAGCTCGACCGTCGAGCCTCCGGCGGCAAGCGAGACCAGGATGGTGCTGCCGGGTGGCGAGAAGCTGACGGCGTTCTCGAGCACGCTGTGGACGACGGCTTCGAGCATGCCCTGGCCGGCACGGACGACGACATGCTGATCGAGCTTGGTCGCCAGATGGATTCCGTGCTCGTCCACCATCTCGACCAGATCGCCGGTCACCGCTTCGACGAGGCGCGTGAGGTCGACGGGCACGCGCGGCGCGCCGATCAGATCGGCCGTGCCGATCTCCTGGCGTTGGGCGGCGACCACGAGGTCGAACAGGCGGCCGAGGGCGGAGTCGATGATCTCCAGCGCGCGGCGCGCGCGGCGGTCGTCCGGCGCCACGGTGCGACGCACCGGCTCGAGCGCCGAACGGATGGCGGCCAGCGGCGTCTTGAAGGAGTGCGCCTTGTCCTCCGCCGATTGACGGATCTGCCGTGACGCCTGCTTGAGCGCCAGCACCAGCCGGTCGAAGTCGCGCGCGACGCTCGACAGCTCGGGCACGACGTTGCGCTGCGCGAAGGCGTCGTCGCCGATGCGGCCAGCGCCGATCTCGGCGGCGACGTCGCGAAAGCGCCGCAGCCCGAGGCGGATGCTGACCGCGACCAGGACCGCGAGCAGTGCCAGGGCGATGTAGATCGCGGCGGCGGCGCGAATCTCCTCGGTCTGCCAGTAGGGCCGCCCGATCGAGGTCCTGAGGAAATCGGCGGTGCTGTGCGTCGTCGTCAGCACCCAGCATCCGGCGACACCGCGAATCGGGATGATCGAGGTCAGAAGCTCGACCGCACCGCTGGCTTGCTGGTAGCGGATCTGGTCGCTCTGCCCGATGGTGCAGGCGCTCGACAGGCGCGCGAGGATGCCGCGGTGGCGCAGCTCGTCGAGCTCCGCCGATATTCCTTCCGCCTGGATCTGCGGCGCCGAGGCGACGTAGTAGAACTGGCCGGCCTGCTCGCCCTTGGCCGGCTGGAACAGGAGCTTCAGGGTCGTTTCATCGCTGCCGTAGCGCGCCAGATCGGCGTTGAGCGACGCTGCGTTCGATAGATCGAGCTCTCGCAAGGTGGGCCCGAGCGCGCCGGCGATCAGCGCGCTGCGATCCTGGATCGCGCGCGTCACCAGTTCCCTGGTCTGCCGGTCTGCGCTTTCGAACCGGCCATACAGCACGACCGGAAGGGCGATGAAGATTCCGATCAGGATGGTGAGCTTGAGCGTCAGCGAGCCGACCAGGCGGCGGAACACCCGCCCCCAGCCGGCGCCCAACGGGCTAGGCCTTTCCCCAGCGGTAGCCGAAGGCCTGATAGTTGTCGATCTCGGCGAACTCGGGGTCGACGGCGCGGAACTTGTTGCGGATTCGCTTGATGCAGGAGCGGACATTCGTTCGGTAGCCATTCTCGCCGCTCCCGGCAATGAAACCGACGTAATGCATGCAATCGTAGACGGCCCGGTAGGTCACGAAGCTGCCGACATTGGCGGCGAGCAGATGCACGATCTTGAACTCGGTCGTCGTGAGGTGGAGGTCGACATCGTCCCAGAATGCCCGGCTGGTGCCCGGCTTCAGCATGAGGCGGCCGCAATGGAAGATGTCCGCATCGCTCTGGGTGGTGTCGGTGCCGCTCTTCGACGACAGGATCAGCTTGAGGCGCTGGGCGAGGATGGGCACGCCGCGTCCCTTGTCGACGAAGTCGACCGCGCCGCGATCTAGGGCGAGCTTCTCGTACACCGGCTGCGAGCGGCCGGTGAGGAACACCACGGGAAGGTTCACGCCGTTGCGCCGCAGCCTCGGCAGCAGGTCGATCCCCGAGACGCTCGGCAGATTCCAGTCGAGAAGGATGATGTCGGCCGAGGCCCCGTCCTCGAACGCCGCCAGGAGCTTTTCGCCGTCACCGAACCCGTCGACGTCGAAGCCGTGGTCGGCGAGCTCGTTGCTGACAACCTCGCGATAATCGTCGTCGTCCTCGACAAAGACGACTCGGATCCTGGCGGCGGCGCTATCGTGCATTTCCGAGGCGGGATTGGAATTGGGCCATGCAGACCCGCTTTCCTTCGTCGCTGTCGACATTGCTCCTCACATCGTACGCAAGTGTGGTGAACTGCTTGGTCTCGACATTCGGATAGAGCTGAATGTCGAGTGTGCACTGACCGTCGCGATAGCGCCAACGCTTACCGGGCGGCCGCTCCTCCTCGGCAGCCGGCGCCCCGAGCGCGGCTCTGAGCTGGGCCTCGCTCTTGCCGGCGAGGGCGAGCGTCGGCGGGGCGGCTGGTGCGGGTGTTGGCGGGGTTGCCGCAGCCGTCGGAGCGCCAGTCGGAGGCGAAGGCGTTCGGGCAGCCTGCTCGGTGCTCGGGCGCGGCGCCGGCGCAGGGGCCGTGCTTTTCTTCGGCTGGGCGGCAGCCGGCCTGCTCGAGGTCAGCCGTGAGAAATCATCGCGCATGGTCCTCGCCATATCGCATCCAGAAAGAAGCAACAGGCCGGCGCCGGCGCAGAGTGTCAAATGGCTCCTGATCATCATCCTGTGGCCCGGCCGCCTCCAAAATGGGTAACGGCGAGTTGTGGCCGCAATGGGGCGCGTCAGCCTCAGTCCACAGCTCCGTGCACGCGACCAAGAAGCGTTGCGAGTGTACGGGCCTCGCTTTCGGAAAAATGTCGGCCGACGGCGTGCTCGATTGCCGCAGCGTAGATGGGCCAGGCCCGCCGGCGCAAGGCGCGACCCGCCCGGGTGATGTGGAGGACCTGGCCGCGACCGTCGGCCGCGCTCGCCTCGCGTCCCACCAGGCCGGCCGTCACCATGCGGTCGACCAGGCGCGACAGATTGTACTGGGCGAACAGAATCGCCTTCTGCAGCTCGAAGGGCCGCAGCCCGCCGGGGCCCGCCCGTTCGAGCTCGAGCAGCACGTCGTACCATTCGAGCGGCGGCAGGTCGGCCTGCTTGAGGCGCGCCTGCACGTCGCCCAGCGCGGTGCGATGGGCACGCTCGAGGCGCGTCCAGGCGAGAACCACAGCGTCGGAAGGCTTCCGGGGCATTGACGCCATCATAGATATGAATGCACTTGCATCAACCTTGATCAGGTCCCGGTCCAGCCTATATAGATGCAATTGCATTTACATGGAGACCGCCGTGCTCACCCTGGTATCATTCGATCTGTGTCCCTACGTGCAGCGCGCCGCGATCGCGCTGGCCGAGAAGGGCGTCCCGTACGAGCGGCGCGATGTCGACCTGGCCGACAAGCCGGACTGGTTCAAGGCGATCTCGCCGCTCGGCAAGGTGCCGCTGCTGCAGGTCGACGGCGAGGTGTTGTTCGAAAGCGCGGTCATCGTCGAGTTCCTCGAGGACACCCGGAGCGCGCCGCTGCATCCCGCCGATCCGCTCGAGCGGGCGCGCCACCGGGCGTGGATGGAATTCGGCTCGTCGATCCTGGCCGACATCTGGACGATCGAGACGACAGCGGACGCGGCGGCGTTCGACGCGAGGCGCCGGCTCGTGCACGAGAAGTTCGCTCGCCTGGAAGGCGAGCTGGGCCGCGGCCCGTGGTTCGCCGGCGGGCGCTTCACCCTGGTCGATGCCGTGTTCGCGCCGGTCTTCCGCTATTTCGACGTGTTCGACCGGATCGTGGACCTGGGGACATTCGCCGGCCTGCCGAAAGTCCAGGCCTGGCGCCGCGCGCTGGCCGCGCGCCCCTCGGTCCGCGGCGCCGTCGTCGCCGACTACGAGGCCCGGCTCGAGGCCTTCCTGCGCCGCCAGGACTCCCACTTGGCGACGCTGATGAATTGAGCATCAGTTTGCCTCCCTGCGCGAAGCGCGGGGAGGTGCCCCCGCTAGGGGGCGGAGGGGTCATGAGCAACGGGCGCGTGGTTTGAATACGCGTCATATTCGGCATCTTCTCGGGCGCTGCGCGGAACCTGGCGTAGGAAGGATATGGACGAGCGCCTCGACTGAGGCTCTTGACCCCTCCGCCCCGTATGACGGGGCACCACCCCGCGCTTCGCGCAGGGAGGGGTTCGAGCAAAGAAAAATCCCTCGCTACGCTGTAGCGAGGGATTCTTGATCTTGAGAAAGGAGCGTTCGCCTCAGCCCTGGTCGAGGAAGCTGCGCAGCATGCGCGAGCGGCTGGGATGCTTCAGCTTGCGCAGTGCCTTGGCCTCGATCTGGCGGATGCGCTCTCGGGTCACCGAGAATTGCTGGCCGACCTCCTCGAGCGTGTGGTCGGTGTTCATGCCGATGCCGAAGCGCATGCGCAGCACGCGCTCCTCGCGCGGAGTCAGCGTCGCCAGCACCCGGGTCGTGCTCTCGCGCAGATTGCCCTGGATGGCCGCCTCGAGCGGGATGACCGCGTTCTTGTCCTCGATGAAGTCGCCGAGATGACTGTCCTCCTCGTCGCCGATCGGCGTCTCGAGGCTGATCGGCTCCTTGGCGATCTTCAGCACCTTGCGCACCTTCTCGAGCGGCATGCCGAGCTTCTCGGCGAGCTCCTCGGGCTGCGGCTCGCGGCCGATCTCGTGCAGCATCTGGCGGCTGGTGCGGACCAGCTTGTTGATGGTCTCGATCATGTGCACCGGGATGCGGATGGTGCGCGCCTGATCGGCAATCGAGCGGGTGATCGCTTGGCGGATCCACCACGTGGCGTAGGTCGAGAACTTGTAGCCGCGGCGGTACTCGAACTTGTCGACCGCCTTCATCAGGCCGATGTTGCCTTCCTGGATCAGGTCGAGGAACTGCAGACCGCGGTTGGTGTACTTCTTGGCGATCGAGATCACGAGGCGCAGGTTGGCCTCGATCATCTCCTTCTTGGCGCGCATCATCTCGCGCTCGCCGTCCTGCACGGTCTTGCACATGCGCCGGTATTCGAAGATCGGCGCGCCGGCGGCGTCGGAGATCACCTTGACCTCGGCGCGGATCTTCTCGATGTCGGC
Organism: Reyranellaceae bacterium; assembly: GCA_046349295.1. GTDB lineage: Bacteria > Pseudomonadota > Alphaproteobacteria > Reyranellales > Reyranellaceae > Reyranella. Next base: position 31,321 of record JAXMCP010000015.1, on the reverse strand, counting down.
CGTCCGCTTCTTGGCGAAATCCTTCCAGCCGCGGCCCGGCAGCTTGCCGACCTTCTCGAGCCAGTTGGGATCGATCTCGTACGTCAGGTAGTTGTCGAGGAACTCCTGGCGCGGAATGCGATAAGCCTCGGCGAGCCGCATCAGCTTGCCTTCCTGCATCATCAGCTTGCGGTTCAGGTCGTAGAGCGCGAGCTTCAGCTGCTCGATGCGGTTGGCATTGATGTGAACCGTGCGCACCAGCTCGACGATCTTCTTGCGGTGCCGCTCATAGCTCTTCTCGAACTCGGCGCTGGGCTTCTGGCCGCGACTCAAGGTGGACAGGCGCCGGTTCTGCACCTTCGACATCTCGGCGTAGACCTTGGCGATGCGCGTCAGCGTGCGCAGCACCTCGGGCTTGAGCTTCTCCTCGAGCGCCGACAGCGACAGAGCGTTCTCGTCGTCGTCCTCACCACCCTCGACCGGGCCGCCGCCCTCGGCCGCCTCGCCGGCGCCGTTGGTCGGCGGAGCGATCGGGCGCACCAGCTTGGGCATGGGAGCGGGCCGAGGCATCGGCGGGGCGGCAGGAGCCGCCGCCGGCATGGGGGCGCCCTTACCCTCGCCGGGCAATCCGCCCTGGGTCGCTTCCAGGTCGATCACGTCGCGCAGCAGCATGCGGCCTTCGTTGATCGCGTCGCGCCAGGTCAGCAGCGCCGTGATCGTCATCGGACTCTCGCAGATGCCGCCGATCATCTTGTCCTGGCCGGCCTCGATGCGCTTGGCGATCTCGATCTCGCCCTCGCGGCTCAACAGCTCGACGCTGCCCATCTCGCGCAAATACATGCGCACGGGGTCGTCGGTGCGGCCGAGCTCCTCGTCCTCGCCGGTTGCCTCGGCGGCGACCACGGCCGTCTTGGCCGGCTCGGCTGGATTGGTGGTGGCACCGTCTTCCTGTTCCTCGGCCTCCACCACGTTGACGCCGGCTTCCGACAGCATCGCCATCGTGTCCTCGATCTGCTCTGAGGACACTTCATCGGGCGGCAGGGCGGCGTTCAGCTCGTCGTAGGTGATGTAACCGCGCTCCTTGCCCTTCTGGACGAGCTTCTTCAGCTCGGCTCCGAGGGTGTCGAGCAGGGGGGCGTCGGGCCCCTCTTCGCGGGTGTCGGTTGCTTCTGGCTGGACAACGGTCGCTGTCTTGGTCGCCATTCGTAATCCTTGGGTGCGCAAACAGTTAAAGCGGCCGGTCCGGCCGCGGATTTGGCTGCAAGAAGAGAGAGGCGGAGAGGGCGGCCCCGCAAATGTACCCATCTACTATATGGGGACAAAGTTCAAGCGGTGGTAGAGGTTCCATCATCAAATCATCTCCAGTGCGGCTAGGCTGCGTCGGAATCACCCGGGATCCGGCGCATCCGGTCGAGCACGGACCGGAGTCGATGCAAATTCTCCTCATTGAGGTCCTCAGCCAGAGCCTGTTCCGCCTGCTTCAGCTCGACCGGATCGCCGGCCAACCGGCCGAGATGGAGGGCGGCCCGGCGCCATTGGCCAACCCAGTCATCGGGACTGGACGAGCCGTCCCGGAAGACGGTCCGTGCCTTGGCACGCGCCGTCGCCGCGATCCGCCCCAGGCCAGTGCGCTCCAAATGCTCTTCGATGAGCCGGACTTCAAGGAGGGGATCGCTGTCGGCCAGCGCATCGGCGGCCGCCGGATCCAACCCGGAAGGCGCGAGGGAAAGCGCATCGAGCAGGCCCTGGCGCAGGCGCGACAGCTCGCTGTTGCCGATCGGTAACTCCGCCAGTTCCTCGGCCAGGATATGGAGCAGGGCCGGCCGCTCGAGGAGCGCTCCCAGCAGGATGCGCTGCTGGCGCGACTCGTCGAGATCGACGCCGGCCTGGCGGGCTGCGGCGCCCGCTGCAAAGGGCGCGGGCTCGCGGTCAGACGGGCGTCGCCGCCGCCATTCGCCGGTCCGTCCGGCGCGGGACTCCGATCGCCAGAGGCGGGCGAACCGGCCCTTCATGTCGGCGCGGTAATAGTCGCGGACGACCGGATCGGCGATCTCGGCCACCCGGCGCTCGACGGCCCGCTGGACGCTGGCCCGTCGCTCCGGCGTGTCGGCCGGCTTGCCCTGGGTCTCGATATCCCAGATCACGTCGGCCAGCGGCCGCGCCAGGTCGAGGGCGCGCTGCATTGCCGCCGCGCCGCGCACCCGGATCAGGCTGTCCGGGTCCTCCCCGGCCGGCAGAGCGAGGAAGCGCAGGCTCTTGCCGGCCCGCAGCAGCGGCAGGGCGCGTTCGGCGGCCCGTCCGGCGGCGCGCCGGCCGGCATTGTCGCCGTCGAAGCAGAGGCAGGGCTCGTCGGCGAGCTTCCACAGCTCGCCGAGCTGGCCCTCGGTCAGAGCGGTGCCCAACGGGGCGACCGCGCCCGTGAAGCCGGCGCCGTGCAGGGCGATCACGTCCATGTAGCCCTCGGCCACGATCACCGGCTGGTCCTTGGCGAGGCGGGCGCGGTCGAGGCAATAGAGGTTGGCGCCCTTGTGGAACAAGGGCGTTTCCGGCGAGTTGAGGTATTTGGGTTCGCCCGGCCCCATGACCCGCCCCCCGAAGGCGATGACCCGCCCACGACGATCGGCGATCGGGAACATGACGCGACCGCGAAAGCGGTCGTAGGCCGGGCGGCCATCCTCTGGCCGGATGGCGAGGCCTGCCTCGATCAGCTTGTCGACCGGCACGCCATCGCGCTGCAGGTTGCCCATCAGCCCGTCGCGGGAGTCGGGAGCGAAGCCGAGGCGGAAATCGTCGATGGTCGCATCGTTGAGGCCGCGGCCCCGCAGATAGTCCAGCCCCTGGCGGCCGACCGGCAGTCGAAGCTGCTTCTGGAACCAGCGTGCCGCCTGCTCGACCACGTCGTGCAGCGTGGCGGCACGCTCGGCCCGTTCGCGCTCGGCCGGCGTCTCGCGCGGTACCGCCAGTCCGACCTCGCGGGCGAGCTTTTCGACCGCCTCAGGGAACGACAGATTCTCGGTCTTCATCACGAAGCCCACGGCGTCGCCATGCTCGCCGCAGCCGAAGCAGTGGAAGAAGGACTTCCGGTCGTTGACCGTGAAGGAGGGGGTCTTTTCGTTGTGAAACGGGCACAGACCGAGATACTCCGCACCCGACTTGCGTCTCAGCGAGACCTTGCGGCCGACGATCTCGGACAGGGTGAGCCGCGAGCGCAACTCGTCGAGGAAGCCCGGGGGAAACGCCATCTCTCAAGGATGGTCCGCAACCCGTCGTCCCGCCACGGAAAACGGCAAGGAATTGCGGGGGAAACTCAGTGTCCAAGCCTCCTCCCCAGCGAAGCTTGGAGAGGAGGCGAAGCTCACCCCGCCAGCACCTTCTTCACGGCCGCCGAGGCCTTGGCGAAATCCATCTGGCCGGCGTACTTGGCCTTCAGGGCGGCCATGACGCCGCCCATGTCCTTGATGGTCGTGGCGCCGGCCGCGGCTACCGCCTCGCGGATCGCGGTCTCGACGGCTGCCTCGTCCATCTGCTGGGGCAGGAAGCGCTCGATGACAGCGATCTCGGCCTTTTCCTTGTCGGCCAGTTCCGGACGGTTGCCCTTCTCGTAGAGCACGACCGACTCGTTGCGCTGCTTGATCATGCCCTGCAGCATCGACAGGATCCGGTCGTCGGCGACGCCCTCCCGGCTGGTCTCGGTACGGGCGGCAATGTCGACTTCCTTGAGCTTGGCCAGGATCAGCCGGATCGCGCCGACCGACCCCATGTCGCGGGCGCGCATCGCGTCCTTCAACGCATCGTTCAGCTTGTCGCGCAGCATGGTTCTAACCTCGCTGGAATGCCGGGCGGAAACCCAGCGTCGGGACTGATGGTGGCAGACCAAATAAGCTATTGAAAACGCTTGTCAATTGGCTTTCCACTATGCCTTGACCCTGTGCGACCGCTTGGTTACAACCCGCGCGGCCTGCCGATCGCCCGCCCGGGCGCTGCCGGGTCGGGCCGCACGAACGGACAAGCTCATCATGACTTCCCCCTCTACCGCCGGCGCGACTGACGCCGCGCCGCGCTGGGCGACGGCCGCCCTTGTGCTGGGCGATGGCGCGGTCTTCTGGGGCAAAGGTGTCGGCGCCAGCCGTCACGCCGTAGGCGAGGTGTGTTTCAATACGTCGATGACCGGCTACCAGGAGATCATCACCGATCCCTCCTATGCCGGCCAGATCATCACTTTCACCTTTCCCCACATCGGCAACGTCGGAACCAACCTCGAGGATATCGAGAGCATCACGCCGGCGGCGCGCGGCGTCGTGCTGCGCGGCGACATCACCAGCCCGGCCAACTGGCGCGCGGTGAAGCCGCTCGACGACTGGTTGAAGAGCCACGACCTGCCGGGCGTGTGCGGCGTCGACACGCGTGCCATCACCCGGCGCATCCGCGACGGCGGCGCGCCCAACGGCGTGGTCGTGCACGCACCCGACGGCAAGTTCGACATTCCGGAGATGCGTCGCATCGCCGAGGACTGGCCCGGCCTCGACGGCATGGACCTCGCCATCGAAGTGACGACCAAGCAGACCTACGCCTGGGACGAAACCAAGTGGGCGCTCGGCAAGGGCTACGGCAAGCTCGACAAGGCGCGCTACCACATCGTCGCCGTCGACTACGGCGCCAAGCGCAACATTCTGCGCTGCCTTGCCAATGCCGGCTGCCGGGTCACGGTCGTTCCGGCGACAGCGACGGCCGAGGACATCCTGCGCCATCAGCCCGACGGCGTGTTCCTGTCGAACGGGCCGGGCGATCCGGCGGCGACGATGGGTTACACGGTGCCCGCCATCCAGGGCGTGCTCGACAAGGGGGTGCCGCTGTTCGGCATCTGCCTCGGCCATCAGATCCTGGCGCTGACCTTGGGCGGCAAGACGCGAAAGATGGAACGCGGCCATCGCGGCGCCAACCAACCGGTCAAGGACCTGACCACGGGCAAGGTCGAGATCACCTCGCAAAACCACGGCTTCTGCGTCGTGCCCGAATCGTTGCCTGACAATGTCGAGGTCACGCACGTCTCACTGTTCGACGGCACCAACGAAGGCCTGCGCTGCACCGACAAGCCGGCCTTTTCCGTGCAGTACCATCCCGAGGCGTCGCCTGGTCCGACCGACAGCCATTACCTCTTCGACCGCTTCGTCGAGATGATCGACAAGAATCGGGGCAAGTAGGGTCGACATGCCCAAGCGCACAGACATCAAGAACATCATGGTCATCGGCGCCGGCCCGATCGTGATCGGCCAGGCCTGCGAGTTCGACTATTCCGGCGTGCAGGCCTGCAAGGCGCTGAAGGACGAGGGCTATCGCGTCATCCTGGTGAACTCCAACCCGGCCACGATCATGACCGATCCGGGCCTGGCCGATGCGACCTATATCGAGCCGATCACGCCCGACATGGTGGCGCGCATCATCGAGAAGGAGAAGCCGGACGCCATTCTGCCGACCATGGGCGGCCAGACGGCGCTCAACACGGCGATGGCGCTGCATCGCGACGGCCGGCTGCAGAAGCTGGGGGTCGAGCTGATCGGCGCCAATGCCGAAGCGATCGACAAGGCCGAGGACCGCCTGCTCTTCCGCGAGGCGATGATCAAGATCGGGCTGGAATGCCCGAAGAGCGAGGTCGCGCACAATCGCGAGGAGGCGGTGAGTGCGCTCGATCACGTCGGCCTGCCGGCGATCATTCGTCCGTCCTTCACCTTGGGCGGCACCGGCGGCGGCATCGCCTACAATCGCGACGAGTTCTTCGAGATCGTCCAGGGCGGTCTCGACGCCTCGCCGGTCGGCGAGGTGCTGGTCGAGGAATCCGTGCTTGGCTGGAAAGAGTTCGAGATGGAGGTCGTGCGCGACCGCCACGACAACTGCATCATCATCTGCTCGATCGAGAACGTCGATCCGATGGGCATCCACACCGGCGATTCGGTCACTGTCGCGCCGGCGTTGACGCTCACCGACAAGGAATATCAGATCATGCGCGATGCCTCGATCGCATGCCTGCGCGAGATCGGCGTCGATACCGGCGGATCGAACGTGCAGTTCGCCGTCGATCCGGCGACCGGCCGCATGGTTGTGATCGAGATGAACCCGCGCGTGTCGCGCTCCTCGGCGCTGGCCTCGAAGGCGACCGGCTTCCCGATCGCCAAGGTCGCCGCGCGTCTGGCTGTCGGCTACACGCTCGACGAGCTCTTGAACGACATCACCGGCACCACGCCGGCTTCGTTCGAGCCGACGATCGATTACGTCGTCACCAAGATGCCGCGCTTCGCTTTCGAGAAGTTCCCCGGCGCCGAGGCCTTGCTCACCACCTCGATGAAGAGCGTGGGCGAGGCGATGTCGATCGGCCGCACCTTCCAGGAATCGCTGCAGAAGGCGCTGCGCTCGATGGAGACGGGCCTGACCGGCCTGAACGAGATCGAGATCAAGGGCGCGCCCGACAAGTCGGCGATCGTCGGCGCCCTGGCGCGGCCGACGCCCGACCGTGTGCTGGTGATCGCCCAGGCCTTCCGCTTCGGCCTGTCGGTCGAGGAGATCGCGCACGCCTCGAAATACGAGCCGTGGTTCCTGCGTCAGATCGAGGAGCTGGTGCGCCTCGAGGCCGCCATCCGCGCCAACGGCCTGCCGGACGATGCCAAGAACCTGATCGATCTCAAGAAGAAGGGCTTTTCCGACGAACGCCTGGCCGAGCTGGCGGGCTTGTCGGCGGCCGAGGTCGCGGCCAACCGACGCGCGCTCGGCGTGCGGCCGGTGTTCAAGCGCATCGACACCTGCGCGGCCGAGTTCGCCTCGCGCACTCCCTATCTCTACTCGTGCTACGAGGGCGATGGCCTGCATCCGGCGGAATGCGAGGCCGAGCCGACCGACCGGCGCAAGGTGATCATCCTGGGCGGCGGCCCCAACCGCATCGGCCAGGGCATCGAGTTCGACTATTGCTGTGTCCATGCCGTCTATGCGCTACGCGAGGCGGGCTACGAGACCATCATGGTCAACTGCAACCCGGAGACGGTGTCGACCGACTACGACACCGCCGACCGGCTCTATTTCGAGCCGCTGACCGCCGAGGACGTGATCGAGCTGGTCGAGGTCGAGCGCCGGCGCGGCGAACTGCTGGGCCTCATCGTGCAGTTCGGCGGCCAGACGCCGCTCAAGCTCGCCAAGTCGCTCGAAGCAGCCGGCATTCCGATTCTCGGCACGTCGCCCGACGCCATCGACCTGGCCGAGGACCGCGAGCGCTTCCAGAAGCTCATCCACGAGCTGAAGCTCAGCCAGCCCAACAACGGCACGGCGACGTCGCAGGAAGAGGCGATCGCCGTCGCCGAGAAGATCGGCTACCCGGTGGTCATCCGCCCGTCGTACGTGCTGGGCGGCCGGGCGATGCAGATCGTCTACGATCGCGAAGGGCTGGAGCGCTACACGCGCGACGCGGTGAAGGTCTCGGGCGCCAATCCGGTGCTGATCGATTCCTACCTGCGCGACGCCATCGAGGTCGACGTCGACGCCCTGGCCGATGGTGAGCAGAACGTGTTCGTCGCCGGCATCATGGAGCACATCGAGGAAGCCGGCATCCACTCGGGCGACTCGGCGTGCTCCCTGCCGCCCTATTCGCTGCCGGCCAAGATCCTGGTCGAGATCGAACGCCAGACAGACGCGCTCGCCAAGGCACTCAGGGTCGTCGGCCTGATGAACGTGCAGTACGCGGTGAAGGACGGCCACGTCTACATCCTCGAGGTCAATCCGCGGGCCAGTCGGACCGTTCCGTTCGTCGCCAAGGCGACCGGCCAGCCGATCGCCAAGTTCGCCGCTCGCCTGATGGCCGGCGAGGCGCTGAAGTCGCTCGGCATCCGCAAGGCGCGCGGCAAGCACATCGCGGTCAAGGAAGCCGTGTTCCCGTTCGCCCGCTTCCCCGGGGTCGACATCATCCTGGGCCCCGAGATGCGTTCGACCGGCGAGGTGATGGGACTCGATTCGAATTTTGGACGGGCCTTCGCCAAGTCCCAACTCGGCGCCGGAAGCAAGGTGCCGGTCGACGGCGTGGTCTTCGTGTCCGTGAAGGACGCCGACAAGCCGGCCATGGTGCGGCCGGTCAAGCGGCTGATCGAGCTTGGGTTCCGCGTGGTGGCAACCGGCGGCACGGCAGACTACCTTCGGCGCCACGGCATCGAGGCGCAGAAGGTCAACAAGGTGCTGGAGGGTCGGCCGCACATCGTCGACCAGATGAAGGACGGCCGTGTGCAACTGGTGTTCAATACCGTCGATGGGGCTGGGGCGCTGACCGACAGCTTCCTGCTGCGGCGGACCGCCCTGATGCACAAGATCGCCTATTATACGACGGTCGCCGGCGCCAAGGCGTCGGTCGAGGGCATCGCGGCACTGAAGGCGGGCGCCCTGGACGTGGCACCCCTGCAAGCCTACTTCAAGACCGCCTTCTAGCTCCCATCCCCCAAAGCGGCGAGCAGAGCGGCCTGGGTTGGCCGTTGACGTCGCGCGATTCATTGAGGACGATTGTGCAATGGAACGGGTTCCGATGACGGCCGAGGGGCTGAAAGGTCTCGAGGACGAACTGAAGCAGCTCAAGAGCGTCGAGCGTCCGTCGATCATCAAGGCGATCGCGGCGGCGCGCGAGCACGGCGATCTTTCGGAGAACGCCGAATACACCTCTGCGCGCGAACGCCAGGGCTTCATCGAAGGTCGAATCGCCGAGGTCGAGGACATCATCTCGCGGGCCGATGTGATCGACTTCAGCAAGCTGTCGGGCAAGACCGTGAAATTCGGAGCAACGGTGAATCTCGCCGACGAGGACACCGACGAGAAGGTGAAATACCAGATCGTGGGACCCTACGAAGCCGACCTTGCGAAGGGCCGCATCTCGGTGACGTCGCCGATCGGCCGGGCCCTGATCGGCAAGACGGTGGGCGACACGGTCGAGGTCCAGACGCCGCGCGGCGCGCGCTCCTATGAGGTCGTGGGCGTCCAGTTCAAATAAGTCGCGTGCCTGCCATGGCGCATGCGCCCCGCTCAGCTGGAGTCCGGCTCAGGTTGGCACCGTGTTCGTCGCGGGGCTGGCGCCTCGCGCTGTCGCGGCAGCGGCGCGTCGGCGTCCGATCGTGGTCATGGTTGCGTACTGAATCAGGAAAAGCGCGACCTTGCTGGCAATGCCCCAGATCGACATCGTGGCCGACCACGGCACCGGATCGAGCGTGAGGGCGAGCACGATGTTGAGCGCGGCCGAGCCGAACATCAGGCCGGCCCACATGAAGCCGAAGACATAGGCGAGGTCGGAGACGGTCTTGACCGCGATCGGCGGCAGGTAGCGGTTCATCCAGCCAGGACGCAGCATGTAGGCGCCAACGATGCAGTAGATGACGCTCGGCTTCAGCATGACGAAGCGGGCGTCGCTGGTGAGCATGGTGGCGGCACCCGAGACGACCACCAGGCCGATGCTCAGCCACTGCATGGTGTCGATCTTCTGGCGGCGCGCCATCAGCCAGCCGATCTGCAGGACACCGAGACCGACACCGAGCGCGACCGCCAGAATCAGATCCTTGGTCGCGAGTAGGACCGCGAGGAACAGCAAGGTCGACGCGAGGTCCGATACCAGGAGCCGGGCCGATCGAAGCAGGTTTGCCATGGCGCCTCATCTTTTCGGTAACACCGTGTATCTATCGGCAATCTATCGATACACGGTGTTTCCCGCAAGAGGATTCACGCCGAACCTCTTCCCCCGGATCACGGGGGAAGAATGATTCTCACCTCACCACGACCTTGATGAACGTGTCCTTCATCACGATGAGGCCGCGACGGAAGGTGTAGAGATCGCAGCCCAGCCATTCTTGGCGCTCGCCGGAGGCGAGGGTTGCTGTGCGGTGCCATTCGGTGACGGCACGATTGCCACAGATGAACTCGCTGGTGTGGCGCCAGCTCACGTCGTTGCTGGCCGCGAACAGCGGCTCGAAGTAGCTGCGGATCGCCGCCTTGCCCTTGAAGCTTTCGCCCCAGCAGTTCGGTCCGCGCGCGTTGCGGAATTCGCCGTCGTCAGCGAAGCAGGCGACGATCGCCTCGACATCGCGGCGGGCGAAGGAGTCGGCGATCTCGCGCAGACGTTCTGGGGTCACATCGGGGGCTGGGCTGCCGTCCATTGCTGTCACCTAATCGATCGAGATTGGAACGCCCGGCATTTGCTTGGCCGTGCGGAACACCATCATCGATTTGACATGGCTGACGTTGGGTGCGGACGTCAGCCGCGTGGTCAGAAACTTCTGATACTCGTCCCAGGTCTCGGCGACGATCTTCAGCAGGAAGTCGGCTTCGCCCGCCAGCATGTGGCATTCGCGGACCTCGTCCCAGGTCGCCATCAGCTCCTCGAACGCCTTGAGGTCGGTCTCGGCTTGGCTGTTGAGGCCGACCAGGGCGAACACCGACACGCTGTAGCCCAGGGCTTCGGCGCTGAGTTCCGCATGATAACCCTTGATCACCGACGCCCGTTCGAGGGCCCGGACGCGGCGCAGGCACGGCGGCGCTGATATGCCAGCGCGCTCTGCCAATTCGACATTGGTCATGCGGCCGTTCGATTGCAGATCGTTGAGAATGCGCCGGTCGATGCGATCGAGCTTTGCGCGAGCCATTCGATTTCCTCCCTGGGCCGCGGTCGTATGCCAGAACCATGCCATTTGCGCAATAAAGTTGCGAATTGGGAGGAGCCGCCTGTGAACAATTGCGCCTGCGACCTCAGAACTCCCGTGCACGCCGGGCGAGGTTTGCATATATGTCAAAGATATGCGGTTGGCGGGATGCGGGTAAGACATGGCAGCAACTCATCGAGCCAAGGTGCTCATTCTGGGATCGGGACCGGCCGGCTACACTGCCGCCATCTACGCAGCGCGTGCGAGCCTGAAGCCCATGCTGGTCCAGGGCATCCAGCCCGGCGGGCAACTCACCATCACGACCGACGTCGAGAACTATCCCGGCTTCGCCGACGTCATCCAGGGTCCCTGGTTGATGGAGCAGATGCAGAAGCAGGCCGAGCACGTCGGCACCGAGCTGTTCTTCGACACCATCGTCGACGTCGATCTCGGCCGGCGACCGTTTGTTTGCCTGGGCGATTCCGGCGATCGCTATGAAGCCGACGCATTGATCATCTCTACCGGTGCCACCGCCAAATGGCTGGGCTTGCCGAGCGAGGAGGCGTTCCGCGGCGGCGGCGTTTCGGCCTGCGCGACGTGCGACGGCTTCTTCTTTCGCGGCAAGGAGGTGGTCGTGGTCGGTGGCGGCAACACCGCGGTCGAGGAGGCGCTGTACCTCACACACCATGCCTCGAAGGTCACGCTCATCCATCGCCGCGATTCGTTCCGAGCCGAGAAGATCCTGCAGGAGCGGCTGTTCCGGAACCCGAAGGTCACCGTGCTGTGGGACACCACGCTGCAGGAGATCGTGGGCGAGGCGAAGCCCGCACCGCTGGTGCAGGGCGTGCGGGTCCGCAACGTCAAGAGCGGCGCCGAGACGGAGCTGAAGGTCGATGGCGTATTCATCGCCATCGGCCATTCCCCCAACACCGAGCTGTTCAAGGGCAAGCTCGCCATGGACAGCGAGGGCTATCTGATCACCAAGCCCGATTCGACGGCGACCGACGTCGACGGCGTCTACGCTGCGGGCGACGTGCAGGACAAGATCTTCCGCCAAGCGGTGACGGCAGCCGGGACCGGGTGCATGGCCGCCCTCGAAGCGGAGAAATGGTTGGCGAGCCAGGAAGCGCGCCTTGCACAGGCTGCGGAGTAACAACAACAGGGAGCTGGCAGGTGCCGACGGGAGCCGACGTCATGGATTGGGACAAGCTGCGGATCTTCCAAGCCGTGGCCGATGCCGGAAGCTTCACGCATGCCGGTGAGACGCTGAAGCTCAGCCAGTCGGCAATCTCGCGCCAGATCGGCGCTCTCGAGGAGCAGCTCGGCGTCATGCTGTTCCATCGCCATGCCCGCGGCCTTATCCTGACCGAGCAGGGCGAGCTCTTGTACCGCACGGCGCGCGACATGGCGGCGAAGGTCAACACCGCCGAGGCGCTCCTGCGTGCCAATCAGGACAAGCCGGCCGGACGGCTCAAGGTGACGACGACGGTCGGCTTCGGCTCGACCTGGCTTACCGCGCAGATGCACGAATTCATCACGATGTATCCGGAGATCGACGTCAGCCTGGTGCTGTCGGACAACGAGCTCGATCTCGGTATGCGCGAGGCCGATGTCGCCATCCGTATGATGATGCCTCGCCAGCCGGGCCTGGTTCAGCGTCACCTGCTCACTGTGCGCAGCCATGTCTACGCCTCGCATGGCTATATCCAGAAGTACGGCAAGCCGACGACGCTCGACGAGCTCGACCGCCATCGCCTCATCATCTTCGGCGAGGACGCGCGCGCGCCGGTGCAGGACGTCAACTGGCTGCTCAGGGAAGGGCAGGTCGACCAATCGACGCGGGTGGTCGTGCTGCGTGTGAACAATGTCTACGGCATCTTCCGCGCCGTCGAATCGGGCCTCGGCATCGCCTCGCTGCCGGATTATCTCGCCCGCGAGTCGACCAAGATCGAGATGCTGCTGCCCGATCTGAACGTGCGGACCACCGACGTCTACTTCACCTATCCGGAGGAGCTGCGCCATTCCAAGCGCATCGCCGTGTTCCGCGATTTCTTGCTGCGGAAGGTCGCAGAAACACGTTTTTGACGTTTAGACTTGCGGGATTGCATAGTTGATGAAAGGCATGCAGACATCGCATGCCAGTGTTCAGAAATAGACCCCTACCAATAGCGCAGCGGAGGGCTAAATCTTGGACAGGTTTTCGACGCGGATGGCTCTGCCGATCGTGTTCGAAACTCGGGATCCTCATGATCCCACGTCTCCCAGACGTGAAGCCTCCCTGTTTGACTTTGCCGGGCCTTCGGGCCCGGCTTTTTTCTTGGGCCAATGATTTCAACGGGTTGGCGTGCGTCCGCCTCTTGCTGTTGGTCGCAGCGAAGATAAATCAGGGCGCGCCGTGGGGCATCTGTGGGGCATCGTTGCGATGCTCTACCCTGGGCCGGGGCTGGCGAGCGCCCGCCCGAAGCGGCCGGGCGAGGGCGGGCCCGGACCATGGCGCGGGCAGTCCCCGGTCCCGCACAGCGGCTCGACGGCGAGCTATCCCGTGAACGTGGACGGCGAGCGCGCAACGCAGGGCAGGGCCAACGCCCGACGTGGGAGCGGCCAGCGGGGCTCAGCCCCCCGGCCACCCCATGGGGCCCCCCGGGGGGCCTCTCCGTATAGCTGTCGCGCGCCGCTCTGTGCCCATTGAAAAAATTCTGAAGTCGGTTTTCAGGAAGCCGTCCCCGGCGCCGCGTTCGCCTGTAGGCGACTTTCCCGCCGTGTCCCGGGTGTCTGCGTATGGGAGCGCGCACCATTGCCACTGGTTCTAAAAAATATGCAACCGGCCTCGCGTTTCTGCCGGGCCCTTCGCCGCTCGTACTTCCGCGGCCCCCTCGTTCTTCGCGCCGGGGCGGCCATGTCAGTCGCGGTTGACCTTCACTGCGGTCTGCGACGAAGTCGGCGTGTTCTAGGTAGACAAGAGCTTGCTAGAGCGCGGCATAGTGAGGACACAATGAACTTCCTCCCCTTCGTCCTGATCCTAACCGTCTTCGTACCCAACGGTGGGCCAGTTCACACGACCACAATCGACTTCGCCGACGAGTACTCTTGCCAGCATGCGCGGATGAACTATCTCGGCGAGCGTCGGATGGTGGATGGCGTCCACCCCGAGCGGGTCCCCTTCGCCGTCGCAGCCTGCGTTGCCCGGAAGGTGAAGCAATGAACCACATCCTCGCCCTTGCTGGCCTCGTGACCGGCATCACCGCCTTCGCGCCCGGGAGCTACGCGGCCGATCCGCTCGCGGGCGACCAAAACGTGGTCTACTTCAGGTCATGCGCCACGCCAGACATGGATTGCCCGCCCGCATTGCGGGCTGCCACGCGTCGCGTCACGGCGGAGTTCGCGGCCAATCGCAATTGCGACGATCTCACCATGACCGGGCGCAGCGCGAACGGTCCCACCCCGGCCGCACGCTGGTTCCTTGTGGTCTACGCGGAAACGCAGCCGGGCATGTTCTCATGGACGCTGTCCGCGTCGGCCGGTTCGGGTTCGCAGCCAGCGTCCGGCGATGACATGCCCGAAATCATCGCCGCGAAGGTCTGCCGCGCCATGCGCGGCGCTGGCGGGCGCGTCTTGTGACGGGCACCCCTCACGGCCGGGCCTGGACCATGCTCGCCCTCGAAGCGCGCTACCGCGCCAGACGAAGCCCGAGGGCAGCGGCGCAGCGCATCCCGGCCATGCGGACGATGTCTTGCTCGATCTCGGATAGGTCATCGCGCTCGCTGAGCAGCTCCGCGGCGTCCGCCAGTGCGACGACTGCCGGGGCAACGCCCAACGGCGGCCAAGCGCCCTCGTCGCCAGCCGCTTTGAAAGCGCGCGCTGCCTCTCGCCGTTCGTTCAAGTCAACGATGTTGTCTGACATGTCGGTCCTCCTGTGTTCGTGACCGACCGCCTATTACTCACACATTTACTGTAGTTGCAACGATGATATTCAACCAACAGTAGCGGCCGCTAAGTCGCTGATTTGACGGGCGTGTGCGCGACTGTCTTGCTCTGTCCTGTTCTGTAGGGCGCGACCTTGGCGCGCAGTCCCGTGTGTGCGAAGCCAGGTTCCTGGTTCAACCCCGACGACGCTTGCAGCGCTGTTCACAATCTCCCCCTGGACGTCCTGCACCCGATCCGTGTCATTATGCAGCTACAAATCGCAGGGGGCTCATTCGTGGCCGGATCAGAAGATGGGGGGCCGTTCGGGGGTCTTTCAAGCACCCTCGGGGGCATGCTGGGTCGGATGCAGTCTAGTGTCAAAGCCACTAACAGCATCATGTCCCCGCTCCAGTGGTGGCTCGCGACCGTATGCGCTGCACTGACTGTACTGCTGGTTCTCGGGCCGGCAGAGCTTCGAGCCATATTCGCGGTCGCACTGCTTTGCGCAATCGCCCTCTTTCCGCTGGTCTTCGTGGCGGCATTCATCAGGCACCCGGACCGCCTACAGTCGGAGGAGCACCGTCAGACAATGGCCTACTTGCACCACCACTATCGAGATGCAAGCGGAGCAACGGTTATCGAAGGAACGGCGACAAACATTATACCGGAGCCAAATCAGGCCGAGCAGGACCAAGCGGCAGCGAGCCTCGCTCGCACGTCTCCCCCGGGAGGCCACTAATGGCCGCGCCGACTGTCCCAACTCCGTCCCCACCGCCTCCACGGGAAACTCTCTACGTATTCGCCATCGATGTTCTCGACCCGACCTATAAGGATGACGCAGTCTTAATGTATCTGAGAGACGCCGTAACAATCACCAACTGGTCGCACCCTTTGCCCGGTGTTTTCCTCATTAGGTCGTACTTTTCCGCCTTCTACCTCTCTGAGGCTCTACGAACCATGATCGGGGACGCGAGTTGCTTAGTGATAGAGGCCGACCCAAACAACAAAGGTGGTTGGCTGACGCAGCAGGCTTGGGATTGGTTTAAGGCCCCAGCGCCGACTAGCGCGAGCGGCCCGGCCCTTCCTCGCCTTCTCAACCCTGCGCGGAAAAAAGACCCGTGAGCGACGACCGACTGAAGATGGGCTACTCGCTTGAACGCGCCAACATCTTGCGCGCGGCCCTGTCTAAGGACTTCGTCGGTACGGTCGCACTTTCTCGGATCGCAACGCCTTTTCCGGATAATCTCACGCAGCCAACAGAGCCGGTCTTCGTAGTCGTGGTAGATACAAAAGCACCCGGCCAAAAGCCGGGCGCCTTCATTTTCGGGTCTATGAGGGCTTAGCGGGCGAAGTCCCACAGCCTGTCTTCTAGCGCATCGTCATCTTCGGCCAGCCTGTCGTGAACCAGCGAGGCGCCGCGCTTCGCATTCTCCAGCGCCCGGGCGCGCCCCTTCCGGACGATGCGCTCGGCGGCCTGCTCCAGTACGGCCAGCTTGAGTGCACTAAGGTCGAACTCGCTGCTCATTCCACGTCATCCTTTCCGCGGCTGTAGTACCAAGCCTGCCGCGCTGTTAGCTCCTCTTCGGCCCCCAAGCTCGCGGCGTACCGCGCGACCTGTTCCTTGTGCGATACGGACCGGGACGACGGCTCGCCGTCTCGCCCGTCGTCCATGAGATGGGCGAAGCGGGCCGCGTCGGGGTCCAGGCCGCTTCCTCGCCCGGGCCGAGTGGTTTCCTTGTCAGCAGCCTCCGCGAGCTTGCGTACCTGCTGCCGGCGCTCGGCCTCGCCCGAGGCCACCGCGAGCGGGTCGGCTGCCCCCGCCTGCCGCCGGTGTTGCTCGGCTGCATGGAGCGCGAGCCGCGACATGAGCATGTCCTCGTGGCGGTAGCGTTCGGCCCCCGTCAGAGGCCGGGGCTTGACGCCGCTCGGCTTGGTTGTCTGGGCGGGGTTGAAGTCCGGCTGTATCTCGGCGAAGGGATCGCGGTCGCCGTGCTGAGTGAGCCGGCCGGCTTTGCTGCGACGTGTCATGTTTCCAACCTCACGCGTTGTACGTGGTCACGCCGGTGTTGGGCTCAGCCGGCGGGTTGATGGGCGTGGCGTTCAAGAGCGCAATGACGGCGCCGGACCAGAGCCGTAAGTGATCGGCGATGTTCGCGCGGTTGCCCGGCCCCATGTGGCGATCTAGTTCGGCCGATAGATCGACCATGGCGCTGCGGAAAGCCTGAAGGCGACGGATCATGTCGTTGTGGTTGGTCGTCATCGTCTACTCCACTATCTGAGACAGAATGGCCGCGGCGTCGGATAGGCTGCCGCTGCGGGCGAGACGCTGGCGAGCTTGCCGCTCGCTGCGTTGGGTCCGTGAGATGCCGCCATCGGCCGAGCCGGCCTTGAGCACCCTCGCGCCCTTCTTGACGGCGTGCCGGCGAACGTCCTGGCTCTGAGCCATCAAACGACGGTATTTCACTGCGTCCAACGCCCATAGCAAAGGCTCTCGGGTCGCTGGTCTGTGCGATCTCGGCGTCAGAAAAGCCAAGCGCCCGCCCGTAGCCCGCGATGTCTTCCAGGTCCTGCAACCTCGTGCTCGGGTTTTGCCACTCGGGGATGGCCTGCATAAGAGCGGCCGCGCCCGCCTGGACACGCTGCGCGTGATCGGCAGCTTGCACGCGAGCCACTTCCTGATTAACGGCATCCCGTTTTGCGGCGTGCTGCTGCCACTCGGCGTAGGCTTGCTGCAACATGGCGGGGTCCGCGCCGGCATTGGCCAGCTCCTGCCAGTTGGGTTCCTGAAACGCGCTCAGCTCCTGCTGCAAGGTATGGAGCATCTGACGGGCTTCATGGCCGGTCGCCTCAACCTGCCGCCGGGCTTCTGCCACCTCAGCCGTCTTGCGCGAGTAATCAGCCTGACGTTGATAGCCCCGGATCAACTCATCCCGGTCCACTTGGAAAGTCTCGCCATCCACCTTGACCAAGAACCGCTCGCCTTTAGCGGGCTCGCCGTCTTCGTCGTCCTGATCGGCGTCTTCGTCCTGATCGTCGTCCTCCGGCTCGTCGTCATCGTCCTGCCGGGCCAGGCGATCATCGCCTTCTCCGTCTTCCTCCGGTTCGTCGCCGGCGTGCGGGGGCTCGCCGTCATCCGTGCCGCCGGCGTCCTCTTCGGCCTCCAGGGCCGCGGCCGCTGCCTCTTCTTCCGGGCTGCCCGGGATGAGACCGTTGTCCGTCAGCATGTCGGCGATGGCCTCGCCGGCCTCGTGCGTGGGGGTCGGATTGATACCATTCATCTTTGTTGGTTCGTCCTGTGGTTGGTTGCCCTGATCCGCGAGATTGTGCGGTTGTCGGGGTCCTGCTGATCGACGCGCCGTGTTGCGCCCGTCGATTGCCCGGCGATGGCCGGGGCTTTCTCGGCCATGGGGCCGATCTCGAAATCTCAGGGGGAAGGGGGAGCGCAGGCCCGGTTAGGCGACAGGATAGGGCCGCATCCGGGCCCTGCGCTCGGTGAGGCGGCCAGACATCCGCCTCGTACTCATCAAGCTAGGCCAAGGCCTTCACGAAAAGCAACCCGTCACGTGGCGTCCTTTCCGTCGAGCGCCAAGAGGCTGTCGCGAAGCGCGGCCAGACGGGGATCGGCTGGCGGACCTGATGATTGAGCACACGTCGGCGTTCGTGTCGCTTGCGCGGTTGAGTTCAAACAGATCGATGAGGATTACTTCTCGGACGAAGAATGAGGGTGGCCTACGCAGCGTGTCTTATCGACCGTCACTCGTGACCTAATGACTGTCACGCCCTGGTGCTCTATTGCGCCACATAGGAGACATGCTGGCGCGACAATTCGAGGTCCCTCAGCCCTCGCCCATCGTGGGACATACCCTCAGCGAAGATATGATGATAGGTGACCGAGGAAAAACACCCCCAGCCCCTTTAGTGTTGTATCGGCGAATTTGATCTGACTAGGCTTCGCTTTCGGATCAACGAAAATGTAGACACAAACGACAAAGAGGACAAAGATAGCGACAAAGCAGCCCGCCGTAATCCAATAGCGCAGTGGGTCCTCAGATGCCCCCCTCGCGGTCTGGGCAAACGCTTTCGACATCAAGCCACCTAGCGGATTATAGGCGTTCCACCAAAAAATCAGCCCTAAACCGGAAAATACAATACTCAATGCAGTCGATTGATTGCTCCGAAGGCGCGTACTTGCTGCCATCTTGGCGAATGCAGTGTTCGCTTGCTGAAGCCGTAAGCCGTACAGCCGCCGGAGATGATTTTCGCGCTGCTCCCGCTCTCGACGCTGCGCCAAGGCGGCCGCTTTCTGCTCCGCTCGCGCTTGCCGCTGCTTCAAGGCCGCCTCTCTCGCGGCCTGTTCTTGTTCCGCCTTTGCCAGCCACTGCTTCTCAGCCGCCGCCCTCTCTACCTTCTCTTGCTCTTTTCGCTCCAGCTCCCCGATCCAAGAAACCATCTCGTCAGCCTTCTTTTGGTCCTCCTGGTCTCGCTGCTTTCTTTCAGCCGCTGTGTATGCCTTAACCGCCTCCTCGTAAGCCGCTTGATCAGCCGCGGTCACTGGGGTCGATTGCAACTTAGGGTCACGTACGGTCGCCATGCGAACCTCTGCGGCACATTTAGAAAAAGCTTAACAGAGCCATCCTGTCGGTGGCAAATCTACACTGGGCGGCCGCAGTGCGTGCATTGTGCGAGGAAATTCTGGCTCCCGCCCGAAGACGCGAGCGCCACTTGCAGGCAGTTGCCGCCGATGCCGCTACCTTTCGCGCTGGCGGCTCACGCTGCCGCCTTCGCCGCGAGCCGTGCCTCGCGTCGCACGCGCCGGGCCATGTCTCGGAACTCGTCCACAGACATGACGCGGTCGCCGACGTTGATCCGCTTGCCTGGCTTAACCCACCAGACACCGTATCCGGCACGCTGCAACGCTCTCTTGAGTGGCAGCAGGTCACCGGGGTAAAGCGCGGCCTCCCGCCGGTTATTGGCCCTGTAAAGCTCGTTGGCTGGGTCGTTGGCATCGCCGGACCAGAACAAGTCGGCGTCGCTGTCGCCAACCTCGCCATCGTCATCCGGCGTAGCGTCGCGCGTGGCCCGCGGGGACCTGCGCTCGGCCAGATCGACAACCTTCGTTTCGTCAGCGGCGAAACCGGCCTTGTCGTAGACGTGCATGTCATCGTGCTCGCTCATAGCCCGGCCTCCGCGTCGAGCGCTGCGCCGAGTGCGACGCGGGCCGCTGCCAGGGCCGCCCCGCAATCGGCGAACAGGCCGACCACCGTTGTCTTTGACGGCATGATGAGCTTCGCGGCGTAGTCGCCCCCGGCCGTGCGCGTCGCACGGATCATCGGTTCCGCCATCCCCAGGAACTCGGGGCGCTCTGCCGGAGTGTCCGGTTGCGTCGTGCTCTTCTTCCTCAATGCCTTTCCTTTGCTGCCATATCCAAGTCGTTGCCAGCCGCCGCCGGTCTTCACAGGCCGGCGCACGGTGCCGCGCCGCGTCGTGGGCGCGACGAAATCGAACGTCATCATTTGTCTGGTATCTCTCTGAAAGGGGGATGCGGCGCTCATGGTGGAGGCGCCCAATGGGGTGGAACGGGTCCGGGCGGAGCTAGTCGGCTGCGTCGGCCAGGTACCCGCGCGCCAACGCTTCCACTTCGTCGAAGTCAGCAAGGCCGGTGACGCCATCAGGCGTGCCTGCCTTCGCCGACTTCGCAGGGGGCGCGACCTCAGGGCGTGTCTGCCGTCGTGCTTTCATCGGCGGGTGACGGGTCAACGCTCGGCACGAGTTCCTGGCCGTCATCATCAACGGCCGTCAGCACACTGGCCTGTTTGGCTGCGAGCCAGTCGCGGCCCTTGTTCGTAAGGCGGTAGACCTTGGGCGCCTTGCCGTTCCGCTGCTTCACACCCGGCACCTTGTGCAAGAGGCCGTCGCGCTCCAGCGCCTCCAATGTCTTGTCCACTTCGGGAGCCGTCGCGTTGGCTTGCTTGGCGATGGTGTCGGCCGCGAGAAGCGCGCCGCCTTGGCCGGTCACGCGCAGTGGGGTTCCTTCCGGCGCATCATCCGTGGGCCTCTCAGCGTTGCCCACAGCCGTCAGGACGGCGACCTTGGCGTTGTCGCTTTCCGCCTGATAACCGAGGGCGAGCTTGTACGGCACCATGACAGGGACGCCCTGCTTGCGCATCGTACCGTCATCGTCTTCCGTTTCCACGTCAACGATCATCATCTTGAAGTAGAGGGTGCGCAGCGAGCCGTGGTTCTCTTTCGCGCCGGTCAGGCGGTACACGCGGCCCTTGTCGGCCGGGTCGTTCACTGCACCATCGTACTTGGACAGCGTGCGGACATTCCGGACGGCATCTTTGAGCGCGCCGCCGCCGCGCAGCGCGTCCGCGTTGCCGTCGAGCTTGTCACCGTCAACGCCTTTTGGTGTGTGAGCAAGGGCGAGCAAGCAGACGTTGTACCGCTTGGCCAGCTCCGTCATCCGCTTCCCAACATTCGACATCTGCGTGTTGTCGTTCTCGTTGACCTTCACGCCGCCGATGACGCTAGACAGCGTATCGAGCACGACGGCGCACGCGCCCTCTTGCTGCGCGTCGCGCATGACTTTGTGCATGGCATCGGTAACCCTCATGCCGCCATCGGCGTCCTGGTGGAACGCGATGAAGCCGGGCCCGGCCACAATGTGCACCTGCGGTCCGACGAACGCGCCAGCGGTCAGCCCGTGGTGCTTGAGCCAGCCATCGCGCCGCTTGACGATATCGTCGTCGCTATCCTCGTTGGACACGATATGAATGGGGCCGCCGAACTTCTCGACGGTCAGCGGATCGAACGTGTCTGGCCGCTGCGCCTGCAAGGCCATGACCATCGCAACCAGAAGGGCGCCTTTGCCGCCGCCGCCAGGAGCGACAAGCACGGATGCCTCCTTGCGAACCAGCAGCGCGTTGACGGCCGGGCGCGAGGGTCGCGGCTGGACGGGATTATCGCGACCAAGCGAGTATCGACGTGTGACCTGCGGCGCCAGGCCCACGTCGGCGTCGTCCGTCTCGTCTTCGGGCAGAGGGCTCTTGGCGAACCCGTCCCTCACGCACTTGTTGCGCTCGGCCTTCTCGGCCGTGAGCTTGGCGAGCATCTTGCCGGCGAAATCTGTGTCGTTCTGCTCCAGGTAGTCGCACAGGTCACTGAAGCCGCGACCGTGACAGCTCGAATGGTGGCAGTGGAACACGCCGCGGTCCTTGCTCGGCTTGTAGCCGGCCTCTGTGCGAGGGTCTGACACGTGCTCATGAGCCCACGGGCACGTGATCTCGCAGAAGCCTCGGGAGTTGAGCGGGGCCAGCACCATGCCCAGCTTATCCAGGCTCTCCAGGACGATGTCTGTGTCTGCGCCCTGGACGTGTTGCGGCACTGAGACCGGCATCGGCGTGACACCGAAAGCGGTCGCCAGACCTTCAAGCGTGAACGCGCGCGACGGCTCCCACTCGCGCACGATGGCGCGCCAGCCGTTGTTGCGTGGCTTGGTGTTGACCGAACCCGGAACGCGCAAGACACGGTTAACGCCGGCAATGCCGTTCTTGTCGCTGTACTTCTGTGAGCCGTCCGGGTTCGTGGCCAAGCGCAACGCTTCGATCAGCGCGGCCGCGTCCGTCGGATCGGCGGGCGCTTCCAGGAGGTAGAAGCATTGGAAATTGCCCGGGCTCGTCTCCAGTCGGCACGTTGGCGCGACCGGGATGTTGCCGGCAGGAACCTTCGTGCCGATGTCGTCCAGTCCGATGACGAACGTCTCGCGGCAATCGAGAAGGCTGGTAGTCAGCTTCGGGGGCGGCACCGGATTGCCGTCTTCGTCCTCGGGATCGAGGTCAACGCCGAGCACGGGCGGGCGCGCGACCGTGCTTATGCAGAAGTACGGCGAGGCCGGCTGCTGCATGCCGTCGCGCCACTCGTATCGCGTCATGCCACGTCCGGCGTCCGCCATCGCGACGGCGTTCTTGCCGCTCACGCCTCGCGTGAAGGTCCGCAAGAACATATCGCAGGTGACGTTTTCGGGTGCCGTGGTCGGCAGATGGATGACGTTGCTTCCGGCGGTGCCGCTCGGCGCGTCGAAGGTCTCTTCGTCGTTGGGGTTGAAATCTGCGGCCTGATGGCCTACCTTGGTTGTCTGCATTGGTAGTCTTTCTGCATTGTATTCAAAGCTCGGTTTCAGCGGTGGCACGCTGGCCGGGCTTTTTCTTTGCCTGGAAGGGGAAGCCGCTCGTGGTCTGGGCAAAGGGCCGACCGCGAATGGCGGATTGGATCAGACGATGAGGGGGAGCGCCGCGAGTAGGAGCGCGACGGCGCAAGTAGCGAAGAGCCGACCGAGCGGGGCCGAAGAGGTCACTGCATGCCCTCCAGGTCGCCGGGCTGCGCGGGCGCATCGCCCATCGCTTCAAGGATGGCGGGAAGGAACAGCACGCCCGGCTCGAAGATGGACAGCAGGTCGGCCTGCGGCATGTCGCGGTCAGCAAGGTATGTCTGCTCAAGGCGACGGCGCAGGCCGTGGCGTGCCTCGATCCGGGTGAGCGCGTTCATAGGCAGCCGGCCGAGGGTCCGCCGGATACCGGCTTGGTACTGGTGCGGGCCGCACTTGCGGGCCGCCTCGGTGGCGGTGACGTAGTGGCGCTTCGTGCCGAAGACGTTGGTCACGTGTCTCTCCTGGTGGTGGTGGTGCCGGCTACTCGGCGGGGGCGCGCTTGGCCGGTGGGCGGGTTGGTTCGCGCTCTTCGATGAAGTCGATCACGTCGGACAGGCGCCAGGCCACGGCGCGAGCGCCGATCTTCACCGGGGCGGGGAAGGTGCCGGTCCCAAGCTGCCGATAGAGGGTTGGCGTCGAGAGGCCGGTGAGCCTCCGGACTTCGGGGAGCCGGATCAGCCGATACCCGTCGAGGTACAGGACCAGACCGGCGGTGGGGTCTTTCAGGTAGGGGTTCGTGTCGGACATGGGTCTCCTTCCGCACCCTGCCGCCGACTTCTCGGTCCGATCAGAGCACGTACAGTTGCGTGCGTTGTTGGGGTTCGCCGAGATGAGGCGGGCCGGGTGACGGCTGCCGAAATCTCGACTGAGATTTATTTTAGCTCAAGAGACGGGTACTTGTCAATAGATCTCAAAGAGCGTAGGGTACGCTCGCAAGAGCGTTGGGTGTCCCATAGGTGGGCGCCATGGTAGCGTTTCGCGAGCCTAGTGTTACTAGGTATCGGCGCCGTGTCTGTGTCTGGCGTGTCTGGGATCGGCCGGGATGTGGAGCCTGCGACCCTGGGCCAAGCGGTCCGCTTCGACCACGAGCTGGAGATCGACCACGAGACCGGGCCGGGTGCTCGACCGGGTGCACCCACCTGCACCCTTTCAATTGCACCCTTTCCCGAAAACACCAAAGGGTGCAAAGGGTGAAAGGGTGCAACCCCTTGAAATCATTCGCGAATTAGCTCCCCCTTTGAATTGCACCCTTTGATTTTTCGAGGGGAAAGGGTGCACCGGCGAATTACGTAATGTTTTCAGCGGGTTACGGGAATGCACCCTTTCCCCCACCCTATAGGGCGTTGGCGCAAAGGGTGCGCCAAGCGCCTTCCGCTTCGCTCCAGCGCTTGCCACCCGTGCGCCCACCCCACAGTCCGGCCAGGAGAGAGAACTAAGCTCTCCTGTCTGGCCCGGCTTGAGCCCCGGCCGATGGGCGCGCTCCCGTGTCTGGCCGCGGCCCGTACCGCAGTGGACGAGATCAGGCTCGCGGAAGCGGGGGGGGCGATCTCCAGCTCGTGGACGACCTCCAGGTCGTTGCCGGCGATCTCCAGCTCGTGGACGATCTCCAGGTCCTGGACGACGGGGCCGCGCTGCCCGATGGAATGCCTTGTGCCGGCCCTGCGGAGCCCGCCAGAGGGCATGCCCCGGCGCCCCGGCTTCGGGGAGCGCGCACGCGCCCCGGCCACCGTGGGCCGAAAATTCTCACCGGATAAGCGGTTATAGACACTGCACCCAATCTGGCCTACCTTGGTAACTCACTAACTAATTCATACCATGTGGGAAATTCGCACGATGAGTGCCGGAAGAGGTGCCAACGGCCGCTTTGCCAAGGGCATGCAGAACAACCCTGGCGGCCTGTCCAAGCGGCAATCGTCTGTCCTGAAGATGCTGGACGGCCTCACCCCTCGCGCCGTCGAGGTAATCGGGGAGCTACTGGAGAGCCCGGACGAAGGTATCCGCCTGAAGGCGGCGGCCGAGATCATCAAGCGCGTCGCCCCCAAGACCGCGCCTGGCAGCCAGACGAACGTCAACTTGGCCATCGGCGTGCAGGGCGGCGGCATGCAGCAGACCCTGGCGTTGGCCGCGATGCGCCAGCTTCACCGTGCCGGCCGGATCAGCGATGGCGAACTTGCGGCCGTCCAGCCTCCGACGATTGGCGCGCTGCCGCTGCCGGCCCCTGCCGCCGCCGAAGTGATCGACGTGGACTGCACGCCCGTGGACGACTGCGAAGTGACCGACGTGGCCTGATCGAACAACACCGCCACACATGCGAAAGGCCCGGCGCGCGCAACGCCGGGCCTCTTGCTGTCTGGCGTGTCTGGTGTGTCCTACGCGGCTTGTACCGCAGCTTCAGACAGGCCCATGGCGGCAAGGATCGTGCGGGCTTCCCAGCACTTCGGGGTTACCGGCCGCTTCAAGGGGCCTGGCAACCACTTGGCGCCGTCGTACGTCCGCACGATGCCCAGCCTTGCCAAGTCGGGCAGCGTCACGAGACGCGAGGGCTCGGCCCTCATGTCGTCCAGGTTGCGGGGCCAGCGCGCGGCATTGGCCTTGATGTTCGGCATCACACACTCTCACATGCGGCGAGCGCGATTAGCGCCGCCGAGTTGACGGGAGAGAGCGTGACTTCCGACCTGTTGCGCCACGGCAATTCGTGACTGGCGGCCGGTACCGTCCCAAGACCTCCCCTAAAGCCGTTTCACCAGCCGCCGCAACGTCTGGCTATCAAGGGTCGTGGCGCTCAATTCCAGTCGCCCAAGCCCGGCACGACTAGCAGAACGGGCAACCATTCAGGTCGAAGCCGCTGCCAATCGGGGTGCATCGTGGAAATGGGAGGTAGTGTCCGGAAATCC
Organism: Reyranellaceae bacterium; assembly: GCA_046349295.1. Lineage (GTDB taxonomy): Bacteria > Pseudomonadota > Alphaproteobacteria > Reyranellales > Reyranellaceae > Reyranella. The sequence continues at coordinate 5,696 of JAXMCP010000015.1, read as the reverse complement.
AAGTGTGGCGCGGATGCCGCACCCCCTACGCGGCGGCGCTGTTCGCCCGCAGCATCGGGAGGACGTTGGCGGCCAGCGCAGCGCCATCCTTGGGTAGCGCGTCGGCGACCGCGCGCAAATGCTCGCTCCAGCGCTCCAGAAGCGCGGCTTGCTCTCCGAGCCGGCGGGACCGCTGGTAAGTGTCTGTGATGCCCAAGGCGCTCCGGGGCGAGTGCTGGAGGATACGGCCGACCAGAAGCTCATCCGCGCCCAGCTCGCGAACCATCGCTGTCGCCACGGATGCACGGATCGTGTGCGGGCTCCAGTCGCCTCGCACGGCCTTCTCGGGGAGCCCTTGGCCCAGCGCGGCGCGCAACGTGTCCGCTCCGCGCCGCCACCCGGCAAAGGCGCTGTCACGCCCCGGCACGGCGAATACATACTCACCACTGCCGGTCGCCTTGTGGCGGGCTTCCAGGATTTCGACGGCCGCGCTGGGCAGGGGGACTATGGCTTCACGCCGGCCCTTCATCCGCTTGGCAGGAAGTCGAAGGGCCGGGCCATGCCAGCCATCGGCCGTGAAGTTAGTGCGGCGCTCGCTCCAGCGCAGCCCCGTCCACTCCTCTCGGCGCAGCGGCACCAGCAGCAGACAGCGTAGCAGGTCGCCCAGCACGGCGCCCGGCAGCGACGGCGCGGCGCTCCAGAGCTTAGCGAGTTCGCCCATGTCTAACAGGGGTTCCGATCCTTCGCGGCGGCGCACGGCCGACGGCTCTTCCTTGGTCGGCTTGCGGAGGAGGGCCGTAGGGTCATCGTTTCGCAGTTCGGCTTCAGCGCACCAGCGGAACAGGCCGCGAAGCGACGTGTACACGCGGTTCGCCTCTACAGGCTTCGCGCCCGTCTTGGCTGTCGCCATGTCGTGCAGCAGCGCATGCAGTTGTGCCCGAGTGACCGCGCGGACATCGTCATTGCCGATGATTGGCGTTACGTGCAGTTCCATGCGGCGACGCTCAAGCCCAAGGGAGCGATTGCCGCGCTTAGTGGCCAGCCATCGGTCAATCGCGGCGGCCACTGTGAGCCCGGACACGGGAGGGCGCACGGCGTGCTCGGGGTTCTGCCCTCGGCCCGCGAGACGGCGCGCCTCTAGCGCAAGGTGCCGGGCATCGGCGAGGCTGGTGCCTGGATACTCCCCTAAATCAAGCCGATGCCGCTCGCCGCGCCACTTGATGCGCAGCGTCCACGACTTGTGCCCTGCTGGCGTCACCCGCAGCGACAATCCCGGCACTGTGCCATCGGTGATGTCCCGGGCATGTGCCTCGGGCTTGGCAGCCTTCACGGCTTGGTCGGTTAGCTTCGCCACGGTCCTGCGCTCCTCTCGTGGGGCATCCGTGGGGCACGGGCCACTACTGCCACTCAGTGCCACACGCTACCTCGAATTCCTCGTGGGGCACACCATAGCACAGTGTTTTCGGCATTCAACAGGAAGAGAGACGTAGAGCCTGGAAACAGGCGGTAAGATGGCGCTACGGCTCCCAGACGTGAAGCCTCCCTGTTTGACTTTGCCGGGCCTTCGGGCCCGGCTTTTTTTGATCAGTGCCTATGCTCTGGTCGCAGCGGCGGCAGATTCGTGACAACCTGCCTGCAGACGCGACAATCAACAGGCAGATGGACTTCATGAGTCCCCATACACCGGCGGGCTGGGCCCTCGATCGGATCTCAATGGGCCAGGTATGGGAAAACAGGCCCGCCATTCAGGATACGCTGTCGAATTTCGCCGCCGGTGCCTACAGGAATGCCCTCGACAGCTTCTTCACCTATTTCGGCAGCGGCAACGCCTCCGATACCCGAGACGAGCTGCTCGACGCGACACAGCTGAGCAGCGGAAAGATCCCCGACTTGACCGCGGCGGCCAAGGCCGCCGGCATGGCGACGCCGACGCTGGTCATCTACTCGAACGACTTCTCGAGTAGCGAGGGTGCCGTATCGAATATCGACGTGCGAGGCGTCACCAAGACGGATCCGACCACCGGCCAGCCCGTCCAGGACTACACCATACCGGTCAACCAGTTCGCCAATCTCGCCCTTCAGGCCGGCGCTTTCCAGAAGGCGAACATCGCCAATGGCGAAAGCGGGTCGATACTCTTCAACCCGGACGCAATCGGCGCGATGACGAAGAACTTCGTCGCCAGCGGGGTCAGCATCAACATCAATGCAGGCGAGGATGGCGCCATCTATGTGAAAGACGGCACGGTGGGGCAGCATTCCGTGACCAAGACCACGATCGATTTTTCCCGGATCGTCAGCAAGGCCGTCGATGCCGTCTGGAACCTGCGCAACGATCCAGCCTACGCGAGCGTGGTCTACTTTCCCGAGGACAAGCCCAACCCCGACGCCTTGTCCAACGGCATCCCGGCGATCGCCTTCTCCGGCGATATCAGCGACTACCTCGCTGCCCAAGCCTGGATGATCAAGCAGTTCGCGCCGAAGATCACGTTGTCGACGATATTCAACCTGTGGGCCGGCAACGACCCTGTTGCCTCGACGATCAAGGGCAACGCGTACAACCTCGATCAGGCCGTGACCAGCAGCGTCGACGCCTTGAACACGTTGGGCTGGCAAAAGGCGGTTCCCTATATGGACTTCATCGCGTTCGACAAGTTCGAGCGCGACGAGACCTCGGGCCTTGTGCTGGGCCAAAAGACTTACGATTTCCCCCGCGTCGCCTGGACCAGGGCCCTGGAATTCTACGACGGGCTGACGACACACCTGATGCCCGTCGACAAGCAGGCGATCATGCTTTGGCAGATTCCCGCCGCTGGCCTGCCGAGCAACGATCCCTCGGATGCCGCGATGCTGGCGCAGGGAGGTGGAAGTGCTGGCACCTTCAGCGCCACCCCTCATTTCGGGCTCACGGAAAGCTTCTTCTTCGGCGATGCCAAGTTGGCGACCAACGGACTGGCGAGCGCCATCGCCATGCTCCCGACGGACGAGACGGCCGCCTATTTCCTGTCGAAGGGCACGACATATGGCGAGGTCGTGACCGGACCGGACTCCGGATGGCAGCCGGCGACCGGCGTCATCGATCCAGTCCACGGAACGACCGGGCCCTTGCTGGACAAGGTGTTCGCGATCCTCTGGGGTGGCGGCAGCACATCGGCGCCCATCTCCTACAGCGGCAACCAATGGACCTCCCTCGGCGATCCGAGCGTCCAACCGTCCAGCGGGGCGTCGTTCGACGTGAAGAATACGTATGGCACGGCGACGCTCGAGATCCTGAAACAGATCTCGGACTACAAGGCACATGTCGGCGCCGTCGTGACTCCCGACGGGGAACCGAACGTTCTGAAGGATTCAGACCTCAAGGCCACGACGACAATGGTGATGAGGGCCGCGTCCTCGGCGCCCGTGACGATCATCCTGAACGACAACGGGACCGACGACGTTTCGTTCGGCTATTTCGAGATCGACACCAAGAGCCTCGCTATTGCAGGGTCTGGTGGCGAGAATGCGCTGATGCCGGGGGACTCCGCCTTCGCGGCGGGGGCCTTGCAGATCGCGATGGCGCACGGGCTGATCGCGAACCCGGGATACAAGCAATCCAGGGACTTCCAGATAGGCCTCGATCCTGGCAAGGCCTATGGATTTCTGATCGTGAATCAAAGCAACGTTTTCACGTCCGTCGCGGCTGGCAACCTCGACGGCGTGGCGCATATCGGTGCGTCGAGCTCGGCCCTGCTAACGCAGACAGTGTCATTCGAGGATCGAGCCGATGGCGGCGATCATGATTACAATGATCTGGTCGTCACGCTCCTTGGAGCGCATTTCGCGCAACCATAGACGAGGCTCGCGTTTGGCGGCTTTTCACATGAGGACGCTGCGGTCGAGGAAGTTGTCGATCTTCGCCCGATAGGAGGCCCGTTGTCCCAGGGACAGGCGACTCTTCAAGGAGTTGCCGAGCGACATGGCTTTTGGCAGGTCGGCTGCAAGGGAAACCACGCGGCAGTTGGGACGTTCTGCCGCTGGTAGGGCTGCCAGTGGATTGCCGCCAGGAATTGATGTGGCAGGCCTGCCTCGCCATGTATACTTTCAATCATCAGATCAGATCGATGTTCTCAGAGGTTCGCCAAGCAATCCTGCCCCTGGCTCTGCGCAAGATTAAGCGCCGGGGCGATCTGGAGCGCGCGGGTCTCCTGATCGAGTCGCTCGCGAAGCATTGGCGCGACAGCAAGCCGTTCGAGCTTTTGATCGTGTCGCCGGCGTGGGACGCCAACCTGCTGCGGACCAGCCTGCCGCGTTTTCCCAACATCGACGTCTCGGTACGGCCGGAAAGCGACTTCTTCTCCCCCCTCAGCGGCTTCTACCTGATGACCGGCTGGTATCGGCAGCAGATCGTCAAGCTCAGGGTGCCTATCCTGATGGGGTTCAAGGGCTATCTGACGCTCGACTCGGATGTCTGTTGCGTCGGCGACTTCGATTCCAGGACCTTCATCCAGGATGGACGCGGCCTCTCGCGCTGGGAGCCCAAGCGCCATCATGAATGGTGGCGGAATGTGACCGATGTCGTGGGCTCGACCTACGACGCCAAAGGGCATGGCCTCTCGGTGACGCCCAACCTGCTGCACGCCGACCTGGCGGCACAGGCGCTCGACCATGTGCGCTACGCGTCCATGGGCACCGAGCTCTCGCTGATGTCGTGGAAGGTACGGCGCCCGGCCGCCGTGCCGTGGACCGAGTACTCGCTCTACACCAGCGTCGCCGAGCTGAAGGGAAACCTGTTCGACTATCACGTCGAATGGAACACCTGCTACGCCGCCGACGTGCATCTGTTCTCGGAGCAATCCTGCGTCTGGGGGGCCGACGATTTCGAGCGCCTGGTCAAGCTGCCCAATGGCAGCGATCCGGGCGGCAAGTTCATCATCGTCCAGAGCCACGCCCGCATTCCCCTGGAACGCGTCCGCGAATACTGCCTGAGCTTCGCCGGCTGAATCTTCTGGGATCGGGAGCGGCCCGCCCGCTCATGATCATGAGCGGGCGAGACGCCGGCGGTCCGGAAGACGATGACCTTCAAGCCTTCCCGTTGTCCTGACCGATCTTCGGCGCGATCTCAGACCCGCCGGCGCGCTCGCCGTCGAAGCTGATGGGCAGGCCGTGGAACAGCGCCGGGCTTCCGGCATAGGGCTGGGCGAACATGCCGAGTGCAGCCACCTGCGCGAGGTCGAGCACCTGTGGCACGGTATTGAGCGGGCCGTTGGGCACGCCCAGCGCGTCGAGCCGCGCCGACCAGTGGGCGCGCGGCTCGCGCTTCATGATGTCGGCGATCATGCCGAGCAGCAGCTCGCGATGCTGCATGCGCTCGACGTTGGTCTTGAATCGCGCCTCGTCCGGCCATTCGGGATGGCCCAGCGCCTCGGCAAACTTGCGCCACAGCCGGTCATTGCCGGGACAGATCATCAGCGGTCCGTCGCTGCACTCGAACGCCTGGTAGGGCGTCAGCGACGGATGGCCGGTGCCCTGGCGCGGCGCCATCTTGCCGGTGACCGAATACGAGGCGACGTGGTTGGAGGCCCACATCAGGCCGCTCTCGAATAGAGAGGTATTGACCAGGCTGCCTCGGCCCGTGGCGGCACGCCGTGCGATCGCGGCCAGCACGCCGATCGCCGTCCACATGCCGGTCGACAAGTCGATGATCGAGACGCCGATGCGCGCTTCGGGTCCCGACGGAT
>JAXMCP010000014.1:0-282075 GCA_046349295.1 Reyranellaceae bacterium | reverse complement strand
GCCGCCTCGGCTTTGTGCCTCGCCTCTGCCTCGGCCCGCTGCCGGGCCTCTGCTTCGGCTTTCTGCTTGGCTTCCGCCTCGGCCTTCCTCTTGGCTTCCGCTTCGGCCCGCTGGCGGGCCTCGGCTTCGGCCTTCTGTCTGGCGTCTGCCTCGGTCTTGCGCCTGGCTTCCGCTTCGGCCCGCTGGCGGGCTTCCGCCTCCGCCTTCTGCTTGGCGTCTGCCTCGGCCTTCCGCGTGGCCTCCGCTTCGGCCCGTTGGCGCGTTTCGGCTTCCGCCTTCTGCTTGGCCTCGGTCTCGGCCTTCTGCCGCGCTTCGGTTTCGGCTTTCTGCCGTTCCGCTTCGATGATGGACGGTCTCAGCACCGTCCAATAGCCGACACCCCCGCCGACCACGGCGACGCCGGCGACGAGCGACAGGAGGAGGGCATTGCGGACCTTGCGCGCCGGCCCGGCCTTGGCCGCGACCGCGGGTTCTGCAGCACGCTTCGAAGCGAGAACGATCGTCGAACCCTCGTTGACACGGCCTTCCCAAGTCCCGGTCGCGAAGATCGGCCGCCATTCGGCAATGGTCTGCGGGCGGTCCTCGGCCTTGAGGCATAATCCGGCATCGATGGCGAACAGGAGGTTGGGCGCATAGCCGCCGGCGCCGATGGTCTGCGCCGACGCCATCGCTGCTCCGCCCATCATGCGCTTGGCCGCGCTGAGCGGCGCCTCCCCGGCGATGCAGGCATAGAGGGTCGCCGCCAGGGCATAGATATCGGTGAACGGGCCCTGGCGCTCGGACGTGAACTGCTCCAGCGCCGCGTAGGCGGGGGTGAAGATGGCAGTGAACAACTGCGTTCGATCGGCCATCGCATAACGCGAGGCACCGAAATCGATCAGGGTCGGCGTGCCGTCCGGGGCGACGATGATGTTTTCCGGCTTGATGTCGCGATGCAGAAACCCCGTGGCGTGGATCTGCTCGAGGCCGTCGAGAAGAGGGGGGAGCAGACGATCGATCGCGGCCGGCGGCAGCCGACGCACGCGGCGCAGCAGGGTCGACAGGCTTTCGCCCTCGAGAAGCTGCATGACGGCGTAGCCGGTGCCGTTGGCTTCGAGGAAGTCATGGACCCGGACAACCGCGGGGACGTGGCCCAGCCTGGCGATCGTCTTGGCCTCATCGAGGAACTGCCGCCGCCCATGGAAGAAATCCTCCGATACTTCCGTCGACCGCGGCAGCACGCCGATGCCGTCGGGTCGCGCCGCCAGGAGGGCCGGCAGGTACTCCTTGATCGCCACGTCACGTTCGAGATGGGTATCGCGCGCGCGATAGGTGATCCCGAACGCGCCTTGTCCGAGAACCGATACGATCTGATACCGACCTACTCGCGCTCCGATGGGCAGAGCCGAGTGGTTCGTGGTTCGATCGACTCCCGCCGTCACTACAGTGCGATCGTCGGCCATGGGGTCTCGGCTGGTTCCGCTGCATCGTATGGCAAGGCGGGATCGGCGCATAGCGCTTCGGCCGCCAGTGGACGATCAGGCGGACGATGAGCCTGGACGGTCAGGGGACGGCTTTCAGCCGGGCAATGAATTCCCGGATGCGCTTGGCATTGACCCCGAGGTCGGAGTCGCCGAAGCGGCTCTTGGAGCGGATGTCGACCCGGCTGCCGGCCCCATCGGCACGGATACGCACGACAATGTCATCGCGAAAGCCGAACCATTCGCTGGTCGCCACGGCCTCGAGCCGGCCTTCAGTCGGCGCCCGTGCAACGACGTCCCAGCCCATCGCGATCGCCACCTCGTCGGCCCGCTTGAAGGCCTCGGCCGGCGGGATCGCCAGCACCACCGGGACGATGTCGGGATAGCCCGAACGTTGCAGCGCCGCTGCATTCGGCCCGGGCCAGGCCGGCGGGTTGGTAGCGCCGCGACGGAGCTGCAGGGTGACGACCAAGGGTGGCGGGTTGGAGACATCCGTCGAGATGTCGTTCAGCTCCGGCATCTGCTGGGCGCGCTGGAACCAGGAGAGCGGGGTGTAGGCCGCGCCGAGGCCGATGGCGATGGCAAGCAGCGCCGCGACAAAGCCGCGCCGCCGATCGCCCGGCCGCGTCGGCACGATGGTGGCCACCCCGAGCGCCACGCCGGCAATGGCGAAGTAGAAGCCGTAGCGCATGACGCCGATGGCGAGATCGACATCGAGTCCGACAAAGCGGTGCAGCGGGCCGGCCGAGGCGACGACGAGGGAGCCCACGCAGGCGATGGTGAAGGCCATGCGCGCCAAACGATGACTCACCGGGTTGGTCGGCCGAACGAACATGGCTGCAGCGCATGGTAACCGCGAACGAGCCCCCACGCATCCGCTCGACAGGAGCGCCGGCGCTCTCCAAGCGGCCCGCCGTGACCCCAGGCGAACCCAAGCGGCGCCGGGCGATGGCGGCAGGCCTGGGCGATCGTGCTGTGGAGCGCGCAGGCGAAGCGGTCGGTGCCGGCCGATCCGATCCCGCCCTTCCCGCTGGTTGCCATGAAGTTGCTGCTCGTCGCCCGCGGGCTCGCGCAGCCGACCAGCGCCCTCATGCCCTAGACCGTGCCGGTGGCCGCCGGCGCCTGGCGAGGGCGGAGACCCTTTTGCAGGCGCTATCCTCCTGGCGACCAGCCGGGAGGCGCCATCTCGAAGCCGGCGAACTCGAAGCCCGGCGAAACCGTGCAACCGACCAGCGTCCACGCCCCGAGCGAGCGTGCCGCCTGCCAGACGTGCCGCGGCACCACCGCCTGCGGCTGCTCGCCGAGGCCGAAATCGATGCCAAGCCTGACACGACGCACGCTGCGGCCGTCGTCGCTGATCGACAGCTCGAGCGGGGCGCCGGCGTGGAAGTGCCAGATCTCGTCGGCGTCGACCTTGTGCCAGTGCGAGCGCTCGCCGGCCTTGAGGAGGAAGTAGATCGCGGTGCCGGCGCCGCGCCCGGGATCAGGGGCGCGGAAGGTCTCGACGAAATGGCCGCCTTCCGGATGCGGCTCGAGACCGAGCCTGAGGATCAGCTCGTCGGCCGTCATCAGCCCGGCGGCGGCACCGTCGCCTTCATCGACGGCAGCTTGGCGAACGTCGCGTACCACTTGGCGAGCTTTGGCCGCTTGGTGCGCCAGTCGTGGCTGGCGAAGCGGTAATCGAGATAGCCCAGCGCGCAGCCGACGGTGATGGTGCCGATGGTCGGCTTGCCGCGGAGCGACTTGACCTCGGCCTCGAGCTGGTCGAGCACGCCGTCGATCTTCTTCATCTGGCCCTTGCTCCAGTCGGGCCAGCGCTTCTCCTCGGGCCGCAGGAAGCTCTCGTAGCGCGCCAGCAGCGCGGCATCGAGCAGGCCGTCGCCCATGGCCTGCTGGCGCAGCGCCATCCAGCGGTCGCGGCCTTTGCGCGGGACGAGCTTGCGGCGCTTGTGCTGGCTGTCGAGGTACTCGCAGATCACCGGCGAGTCGAAGAGGTCCATGCCCTTGACCGACAGCGCCGGGATCTTGCCGATCGGATTGTGCTTGTCGACGTCGGCGTTGGGCATCACCGGGGTGAGGGCCACGTTGACCGCCTCGATCTTCTTGTCGAGGCCGCTCTCGAGCGCGACCACCCTCACCTTGCGGGCATAGGGCGAGGCGGGCGAGTAGTAGAGTGTCATCTTGGCCATGGTCGATCCCCCCTTGTTCCTTCAGGCGCTCGCCACGCCGGGAATTTCCGTATCGTTCAGCCGAACCTTGCGGGCAACGTCGATGAGCTGCTGCCAGGTCGTCCCGTCGATCGGCACGCCGTTCTTCTCGCGGTCGGCGCGGCGGGCCCGTTCGGGCTCGCCCGGCGCCAGGACTTCGGCCACGCCGGCCTGCGGCCGCGCCGACTTCACCCAGGTGATGAAGGTCTCGACCTCGTCCTCGAAGGCCTCGACGCCGCCCATCGCCGCCGGATCGATGATGATCGACAACATGTTGTTGATGATGCGGGTGCTGTCCTTCTTGATGGTGCGTGGGCTGTGGGTGAGGCCGCCGGTCAAGGCACCGGCCAGCAGATCGCAGATCACCGCGAGACCGCCGCCCTTGTGCAGGCCGAACGGCAGGATGGCGCCGAACGGCGGATTGTAGAGAACCCCAGGGTCGGTGGTCGCGTTGCCGGCGGCATCGATCAGCAGCCCCTGGTCCATCTGGACCTTCTTGTTGTTGGCGACGCGCACCTTGCCCGCCGCCACCTGGCTGGTGGCGAAATCCAGCACGATCGGCTCCTTGCCTTTGCGCGGCACGGCCGTGCAGTAGGGGTTGGTCGTGAAGCGCGGTTCGGCGCCGCCGAACGGCGCCACCAGCGACTTGTGGCCGTGCACGTTCACCCAGTGCGTGCTCACCATGCCGGCGCGGGCGCATTGCTCGCCCCAATGGCCGATCCGGCCGATATGGTGCGAATTGGTGAGACCGAGGACACAGACGCCGTGCGTGCGGGCGCGCTCGATGCCGATATCCATCGCCTCCTTGGCAATGACCTGGCCGTAGCCGGCACCGCCGTCGATCACGATCACCGCGCCATTGTCGCGCGAAATCTTTGCATGATGGTTACGGGTGCAGTTCCCGGTCGTGGTGTTCTGGATATAGGCCGGCATCATGCCGACGCCGTGGCTGTCATGGCCGTACAGGTTGGCCAGCACCAGATGGTCGGCGACCAGCCGGGCCTCCTCGTCCGAGCTGCCGTCGGCCCGGCAGATCGCCATCGTGAAAGCGTGCAGCCGATCGGGCATCACCCGTACTTCGCCCACCGAACTCAAGCCATCGGCCATGCCGTCTTCTCCCCTCGATGTCGCCGTCGGGCCGCAACGTTCCCGGTCGGCGGCGTGCTGTCAACCGAAGGCAAAAGGTCGCAGAATCCGGCCGCGTTTTGGCCGCCAAGGCCGGCCAGATCGGCCGGCTGATGGCCCGGTTACGGGCCGACATGGTATTTGTTGTCTCTTAGATGACCCACCTTCTCCGTCTGGCCTGCCTCGTCCTGCTGCTCGCGGGCGGCGTCGCGCTCGCCCAGGACACCGGGCAGCCGCAGCGTCCGTTCGGCCAGCTGATCGAGCTGTGGACCCGCCAGCTCGACCGCCTCGCGGCGCGCGGCGACCAGGCGAGCCTGCCGATCGAGATCGATGCATTGCGCGAGCAGGTGCTCGACGTGCGCGCGGCGGCGAACGCGGCCGCCGCCCTGGCGCGCACCGAGCTCGCCGATACCCGCAAGCTCCTGGCGCCGCTCGAGGCCAAGCCCGCGACCGATGCCGTGCCGGAGACCGACGCGGTCAAGGCCGACCGTCAGCGCCTGACCGACCAGGCGGCGGTCAGCGAAAGCCGGATCAAGCAGTGCGAGGTGATCATCGCCCGCGCCGACCAGCTCCACGAGCGCCTGACCAAGCAACGCGCCGACGTGATGCTGCAGAACCTCTTGCGCCGCGATGCATCGCCGCTCTCGCCGCAGACCTGGAGCAAGCTCGGACCCCAATTCGTCGGCGCTCTCGAGGTGCTGGGGGGCGCCTTCTCGACCTGGATGAGACAGATCGCGACCGGGCTGCGGATAGACAATCGGGATCTCGTCGCCTTGAGCGCGTGGGCCGCCCTCATGGCGGCCCTGTGGTGGCTCGGCCGCATGCTGCGTCGCCGCTATGGGAAGGGCGAGGCACAGGATGTCGGCGAGCGCGATCGCACCGTGGTCGCGGCAATCGACGGCGTCGGCCTTGTTCTCGTGCCCATGCTGGCCGTCTGGCTGATCGGTCGGGTGCTGCTTGCGACATCGCCGCCGGCGCCGATCGATTTCCTGGTGAAGCAGTTCACGGGCGACGTGATCGCCTTTCTGCTGGTCATCGGCCTCACCGCCGCATCGCTCTCGCCGGCACGGCCGGCCTGGCGCGTGCTGCCGTTCACCAACGACAGCGCGCACATCCTGTCGAATTCGCTGCGGCGGCTCATGGCGATCGTCCTCACCGCCGATTTCCTCTACGTCGCACTGGCGCGCAGCAACGAGAACACCGATGCCCTGACGTCGGTGGGCGCGCTGGTCCTGGCCACGCTGGTAGCGGTCTTCACCTTGCCGGCCCTGTCGACGCGCGCCTGGCATGCCGAGCGGCCGGAGGGCTCCGAGCTGCCGCGCATGATCGGCGGGACCTGGTGGTCGGTCTTCCGCCTGGCGCTCAGCATTCTCGTGCTGCTGCCGATCATCCTGGCGCTGCTCGGCTACGTTAAGCTGGCGGCGCATCTGCACAACGCGGTCTACACCACCGTCCTGCTGATCACGCTCGCCGTGGTGTTGCATCGCGTGGTCGGCGCTCTCCTGGAATCGGCGGCGGCTGCCGATACGCGGCCCGGCCAATGGGTGCGTCATCGCTTCGGCCTGCCGAGCGACGCCACGTTGCGCGGCCAGCATATCCTCATCCTGCTGTTCGACGTGATCCTGGTGATGCTGCTGGCCGTCGGCATCCCGACGGCATGGGGCGTCGACACCGATGCGGTCGGCGACGGCATCACCAGGCTGCTCTACGGCGTGAAGGTCGGCGGCATCACCATCTCGCTGGGCAATGTCGGCATCGCCATCATCGCCTTCGTCGTCTGCATCGCCCTGGCCCGACTGGTGCGCGCCGTGGTGCGCGACCGCGTGCTGCCGACCGTCGACGCACCGCTGCCCCTGCGCCAGTCGATCGATGCCGGGCTGAACTATCTCGGCGTGGCGATTGCGCTGCTGATCGGCGTCGGCGCGCTCGGCATCGACTTCACCAATCTCGCCATCGTGCTCGGCGCGCTGTCGGTCGGAATCGGCCTTGGTCTGCAGAACATCGCCAACAACGTCATATCCGGCGTGGTCCTGCTGGTCGAGCGGCCGATCAAGGCGGGCGACTGGGTGGTGGTGTCCGGTCACGAAGGCTTCGTGCGCCGCATCAACATCCGCGCCACCGAGATCGAGACCTTCCAGCGCACGCACGTGATCGTGCCCAACAGCCTGTTCCTGCAGAACCCGGTGGTGAACAGGACCTATGCCGACACGTCCAGCCGGATCGAGATCAAGCTCACCGTCGGCCTCAACACCGACGTCGCCGTGATGGAGGGGATGCTGCGCGAGGCGGCACTCGGCCATCAGCACGTGCTCCGCGTGCCGGCGCCGATCGTGCGTTTCGTGCAGGTCGGGTCGACGGGTCTCGATTTCGAGCTGTTCGTGTTCGTCGCCCGGCTGGAGCATCGCCTGGTGGTCAGCAACGATCTCAACAAGACAATCCTGGCGCGCCTGATCGAGCTCAAGATCATCGATCCGACGCCGGTGCCGGAATTCCGGCTGCGCGGCGTCGAGTCTTATCTGAAGTCGACGATCGGCGGTCATGAGGACGGCCATGCCCAACCGCCGACCTAGGGACGGGGTGCCACGACGGCGCTGGCCTTTCTACCTGCTGTTCGCGGCAGCGCTGCTCGTGGGCGCAGCGCTGTGGGCCTACTCGCCCTCGCTGCCGCCCGAGCTCCTGATCGCGCGCTATGCTTCGCAAGAGTCGCGCTTCATCGATGTCGGGGGCGTCAACGCGCATGTCCGCGACCAGGGCAAGCGCGACGGCATTCCCGTCGTGCTGATCCACGGCTCGATGGGCTCGCTGCACATGTGGGAAGGCTGGGTCCGCGAGCTCGGCCAGAAGGCCCGCCTGATCTCGGTCGACCTGCCGGGCCACGGGCTCACCGGCGCGTGGCCACGCGAGGAATACACGATCGACGCCTACGCCGATTTCATCGAGGTGCTGGTCGACACGCTCGATCTCGATCGCTTCGTCCTGGTCGGCCATTCGATGGGTGGCGCCGTCGCCTGGACGTTCGCGGCGACACGGCCCGACCGGGTGAGTCAGCTCGTCCTGGTCGACGCCGCCGGCTACCCGCGCACCGGCGAGGCGCCGCTGCCGACTCGGCTCGCCCGCATGGCGGTGATCGGCGACATCGGCATCTACTTCAAGCCCGAGCGCCTGGTGCGGCGCTCCCTCACCGAGGTCTATGCCGACCCGGCGATGGTGACGCCCGAGCGCGTCACGCGCTACGCCGAGCTGCAGCGCTTTCCCGGCAACCGCGAAGCCACCGTCCTGCGCGCCCGCACCCAAGAACCGCTCGACCCGACGCCGCTCAAGCGAATGACGGTGCCGACGCTGCTGCTGTGGGGCGGCAAGGATCGCTGGGTGCCGCTGGCCGATGCCTACCGCTTCCAGGGCGACATCAAGGGTTCCAAGCTGGTGGTCTTCGACACCCTCGGCCACAACCCGATGGAAGAGGATCCGGTCGGGACGGCCGCGGCGGTGGCGCAGTTCCTGGCGCCGATTACGCCGAGGCCGCTACCGCCCGACCCGGCGACGATCGACCATACGGTGCATCCGGCGGTGGTGCCGGAGCGGGATTGACACCTTCATCTCCTCCCCAACGCTTGCGTTGGGGAGGTGCCCCGAAGGGGCGGAGGGGTCAAGAGCGACACACGGTGGGTGGAATATGCGTCATGCTCACGTTGATAATCCGCGGCTACTTCGACTGAGGCTCATGACCCCTCCGGCCCTTCGGGCCACCTCCCCGCGCTTCGCGCAGGGAGGAGTCTAAGAACTCCGCAGCAGCGCCACGACCTTCTCGAACGCCTGGTCGGCGATCGCTTCGATCTCGGCCTTGGTGCGGTTCTGGATCGGGTGCGGGACGTAGACGACGGCCGGCTCGAAGCCCAGCGAGTCGCTTTGCGCTTCGACGCCTTCGACGAAGCCGGTGGTGACGATGTTGACGCCGGGCAGGCCGCGTCCGTCGAGGCTATTGAGGTCGTGCAGACTGCACGATGTGCAGGATCCTCAATCGCTCAGCGCGATCACCGCGAGCTGGTTCTCGGCGGCGATCTTCCGCAGCAGGTCGGTCGGCGCCACCTTGGTGTTGGTCGGCTTGCGATAGCGCCGGGTGGCGATGCCCGCCTTCTTGAAGTGGCTTTCGAGGCGATCGATGAACTCGACGCCGCGCGACTTGCCGATATCCATCAGCGCCACGCTGCGGCCGTCGAACGACGGCGGCGGGGCAAGTCGTGCACGGCGCGTCGGCGAGGTCTCCGCCGTCGGGTCGCGCAGTGTAATCGATGCCATGTCCGGTACCCTCCCTCGAATCGAGAATCGCCCTAGCGGATCTCGTGCGTCACGGCCTGGCATTCGTCGCGAACCGACTGCCCTGGCCAGCCGCCGATGATGGCCGAGAATAGCCCGGCTTCGCCGCCCGCGCGAACGATCAAAAGACCGTCGGGCTGGAACTTGTCGACGATCTTATCGGCCATCGACGGCGGCATGCCCTCGGGCACGTCGTGTGCGCCGCGGATGACCTCGCTGCCCGGTCGCTTCAGCGCCTGGAACAGGGCGTCCTCGATGCGGCGCCGATCCCAGCCAGCCTCCTTGAAGATCAGGTAGTGCTCGGGCGCCAGAACCAGCACGGCGTTGCCGGCGCCGCACAACTTGGGATGGCCGACACCGAACAGGCCCATCGCCAGAGAGCGCACCAGCTCTTCCGGCGTACGCGACTTCTGGTCGATGAAGCCGTTCACGCCCTCGCCATGGAACAACGTGACCGCGTTCTTGCCCGGCGCAATGCCGCGGCGCACCGACAGTGGCTCCCATGCCGGGTCCGACTCGTCCTCGGCGAAGCAGAACGTGTACTTGCCGGGATTCCCTAAGGTGGCGCGATCGATGGCGCCGGGCTGGCCGCCGCCGACATTGCGCACGATGAGCTGCAGGGCGCGGCCGATCGTGGCGTTGGCGCGGTTGCCCTGGCCCAGCGCGTTGGTGCCGCTGTTCATGCCGATCGCCTTGGCGATCGGTCCGTTGATGATGACCAGCGGGCCGGAGAAATGCGTGGTGCAGAGCAGGCCGTGCAGGACGAACAGCGGATCGAGCGCCGCCTCCAGCACGCCCAGCACGACCGGCATGTATTCCGGCTTGCAGCCCGCCATCACGGCGTTGATCGCCACCTTCTCGACCGTGCACGGCGCCAGGTTGGGCGGGATCAGACCCACTACCTCGTCGGGCTTGCGCTCCGTGCCGCCCAGCATGCGCAGGATGCGCTCGTCGGTCGGCGGCACCACGGGCAGCCCGTCGCTCCAGCCGCGCTCGAAGCAGGCCTCCATCGGATCGTCCCAGTTGCCGACCGGGATGGTGCGCGACTTGAGGCCGGGATCGCCGTAGCGCGCGATGAGCGTCTCGCGCACGCCGGGCTCGACGCTGCGCGAGCCACAGCCCGGCTGCCACGCCGGCAATCCGTCGCCGGCCGCCGCGGCGCCGGCCACGCGTACCCATTCGGCGCGATCCCAGCCCACGGTGCGCGCCACCTCGCGTCCCCCGGCGAAGCGGATCAGGGTCGGCACCGCTTCGACATCGAGATGGAAAGAGCGCTCGAGCTCGCGGTCGTCGATCACCGAGCGCACGCCGGCAGGAAAGGCCGGGTCGTCCTGGCTCACCACCGCCAGCGCGCCAGCGCGGTCCAGGCTCTGCATCACCGGCTCGACCAGCACGCAGGTCGGGCAGTCGTGCTTGGCGACGATCACCAGGCCGTCATTGGGCAGACCATCAGGCATGAGCGGCTCCTCTCGCTTTCCGGCGAGGGACGATATCGCTCCGGGCACGGCAAAGGAAAGGTCCCGAGCGCAGCGCGGGGCCTTTACTCATTCACCGAACCTACAGCCGCTGCGCCCTGAACGTATCGCACTTGTTGGGGTCGCCGCTCTCGAGGCCGACCATGAACCAGCGCTTGCGCTGCTCGCTCGTGCCGTGAGTGAAGCTGTCGGGCACGATGCGGCCGCGCGCCTCCTGCTGCAGGCGATCGTCGCCGATCGCCGAGGCCGCGGCCAAAGCCTGGTCGACGTCGCGGTCGTCGATCATCTTGCCGCCGCGCGCCAGGTCGGCGCGGTTGGCCCATACGCCGGCGAAACAGTCGGCCTGCAGCTCGGTGCGCACCGACAGCGCGTTGCCGTCGCGCTTGCTCATGTTGCGGCGCATCTGCTCGACCTTGCCGGAGATGCCGAGCAGGTTCTGCACGTGATGGCCGACCTCGTGGGCGATGACGTAGGCCTGCGGGAACTGGCCCGGCGCATGGAAGCGGCGCGCCAGGTCGTCGAAGAAGGCGAGGTCGAGATAGACGCGCTGGTCGGCCGGGCAATAGAACGGCCCCATCGCCGCCTGGCCGGCGCCGCACGCGGTCTGCGTGGCGTCGCGGTAGAGCACCAGCTTGGGATCGACGTAGCGCCGCCCCATGTCGCGGAACAGCCCTGTCCAGGCATCCTCGGTGCTCTTCAGCACGCGGGAGACGAACTGTGTCTCGGGATCACCCGAGGAGGCTTGGCCCGGCGGGCGGGCCGGCCGGCTGGCCGATTGCTGCGGCGGCGCATAGTTCGAGGTGCCGCCGCCCAGGTCCCGGAGCAGCGACATCGGGTCGGCACCGAAGATCAGGGCGATGACGATGAAGGCAATGACGCCGAAGCCACCCTTGAACAATCCGCCGCCCCCGCCCATCGGCAGGGGCATTCCACCGAAGCCGCCGCCGCCCATGCCTCCGCCGGCGTAGCCGCCTTCGCCGCGGCGATCCTCGATGTTGCTGCTTTCCTCGCCGTCCATCTGCATCGCAGCTCTCCCAGATCGAGATCGTGCCGAGATCGTCTATAGTGCCCGGCGATGACTCTCTCCATCGCCACCTGGAACATCAACTCGGTCCGTCTCAGGATTGACAACGTCAGGCGCTATCTAAAGCTGCGCAGGCCGGATGTCCTCTGCCTGCAGGAGACCAAGTGCCCGGACGAACATTTCCCGCACATGGCGTTCGAGAGGCTGGGTTACAAGCACCGACTGATCCAGGGCATGAAGTCCTACAACGGCGTGGCGATCCTCTCGAAGATCCCTTTCACGGCGACCGACATCCATCATCGCTGCGGCAAGGAGGATTGCCGGCACATCGAGGTCGCGCTCGACGTCGGCGGCGACCCGATCCTGCTCGACAACCTCTACATCCCGGCGGGCGGCGACCTGCCCGACCCAGACCAGAACGTGAAGTTCGCCCACAAGCTCGATTTCTACCGCGAGATGGCGGGCTGGTTCGCCGACCGCAGGCCGGCGCCGGGCGCCGCCAAGGGGCTGCGCCGCGTCGCCGTCGGCGACCTCAACGTGGCGCCGCTCGAGCATGACGTGTGGAGTCACAAGCAGCTCCTCACCGTGGTGTCGCATACGCCGGTCGAGGTCGACCTGTTCGGCGCCATGATGGCCTCGCTCGACTGGATCGACGTGCCGCGCCGCTTCGTGCCCGAGGACCAGAAGCTCTATTCGTGGTGGAGCTACCGCAACACCGACTGGCGCGCCTCGAATCGCGGCCGCCGGCTCGACCACATTCTCGCGTCACCGGCCTTGGCAGGCGCGCTCTCCAGCCATCGCATCGAGGTCAATGCGCGCGATTGGGACAGGGCGTCCGACCACGTGCCGGTGCTGGCAACGTTTGAGGTATGAAGTTGAGGGGCGAAGCATGAGGAGACAGGCATGACGACGGTTCTTGGCGTCCTGATTATCGGTCTGGTCGTGGGCCTGCTCGCCCGGTTCATCACACCAGGTCCCAATCCGCGTGGCATCATCGTCACCATCGTGATCGGCATCGTCGGCGCGGTGATCGCAACCTATGGCGGCCAGGCGCTCCACCTCTACCAGCCGGGTGAGGCGGCGGGCTTCATCGGTTCCGTCATCGGCGCGGTCGTGCTGCTCGTCCTGTTGCGCCTGTTCTCGCGCGGTTAAGGACGTTCACAGTCGATCGGACCTCTTCGGCCGGGACCGCGCCCACTCCTGTTGCGCTATGGGCGCTCACGAAAGAGAAGATTGCGCCCCAGGAGCGGCATGGTCCCGGCGATGAGTCGAAAGCAGCGCTAGCCCACCCGATAGAGGAAATACCGATCGGTCGGGACGCCCGGCGGCTCGGGCAGCCGCTGCCAGCGTGCCACATCGAGCGGCTGATTGGCGAGGATGTAGCCGCCCGATGCGGCGAGCGTGTCGAGCGCCGGGCCGAGCCATTTGCCCATCGCGGTGTTGGCTGCGCCATCGCCGGTGCCGAGATCGGTATGGATCAGGGCGGCGCGAGGGCCGAGCTGCCGGGCAGCCTGGGGAATCGACTCGCGGGCGTCGCCCAAGAATAGGTGTCTGTCGGCGGGAATGCAGTCGGGATGGGCCGCCACCTTGCGCTCGAAGACGTAGATATCGCGGCCGGGAAAGAGATCGCGCAGATGATCGTAGGTGCGGCCATTGCCCAGGCCTACCTCGAGGATCGGTCCCGGCACGGCATCGATCACCGGCTTCAGGAAATTGAGGCAGTCGCGCTGCGCCTGCATGCGCGCGATGAAGCTGTCGAGTCGGCTCATTACGTATCTTCAGTCCACGTCCGTCAGGCTGCCTGCTTGGCCGTCGCTTCGCGCAGCTTCTTGTTGGTGTCCTCGACGCGATGGGCGAGCTCGCGCATGATCTCGATCGCCATCTGCGGGACCTCCGCGACCAGGCGATAGAACGTGTCCTTGGAGATCTTCAGCGTGCTGAGCGGCTCGCGCGCCTTGAGGGTGGCGGTGCGCGGCACGTCGCACAGGATCGCGATCTCGCCAATGAAGTCGTTCTTCTTCATCTCGGCGACGCGGATCTGCCCCTTGTCGGTATCGATCAGCACATCGGCAACGCCGCCCAGGATGACGTACATGGCGTCGCCGGGGTCGCCCTGATGGCAGAGCTCCTGGCCCTCGGCGTAGTTCACGCGCTCGCTGGTGAAGGCCAGCAGCTTCAGCTTGGCCGGCTCGATCTTGGACAGGATCGGTACACGCTTTAGAAGCTCGACTTCCTCGTTGAGGTTCATCGTATTCTCCTGATCATCCTCAAAGCCGACGCCATCAGGCCGACGCCATCAGCTCGGCGTAGAGTCCACCCCGTTCCGCCAGGTCGGCGGGCGCGCCCTGGGCGGCGATCCTACCACCTTGCATAACGACGATCTGCTCGAACGGTTCGGCCTGCGACGGCCGGTTGGCGATCCACACCACGCCCCGGCCGCCCTTGGTCGCCGACGCCAGAATATTGTCCCGGATGCGGTCCTGGGTACGACCATCGAATGACGCAACCGCCTCATTTACGATCAGCAATTGTGGCCGCTTGATGAGCGCCCGGGCAATGCCGAGCTTCTGGCGTTGTGACGCCGTCAAGCGTTTGCCGCCGACGCCGACATTATATTCCAGGCCGACCTCGATCACCGAATCGCGCAGGCCGAGCTCGGCCAGGACCTCGGCGATCAGGGTGCCGATCCGCTGCTCCGCCTGGGCCTGGCCGTAGACCAGGCGGCCGAACAGGATGTTGTCCTGCAGGGTGGCGGCGCTGTTGTAGCGCTCGAAGTCGTAGAACTCGACGGCGCCGCGAAGGTCGGCCGGCAGGCCCTCGGCGAAGGCGCGCCGCGCCGCCAGCAGTCGGTCCTCCATCGCAGCGTCGATCAGGCCGAGACGATGGCGCGCCTCGATGTAGCGGAAGGGCAGGGTCATCAGCCGTCGCCCATCGGCTTCCGGCACCGCCTCGATGCCCTTGCCGCCCAGCCGTTGCAGCAGCAGGCGGACATTGGGCAGCTCGTCGGCGGAAATGAAACTGTACTGCTCGAACAAGGGGTTGTCGGGCGAGAGATCGGAGAAGAGCTCGACCATCGTCTCGGCGATGGTGAGGCCCATCCGCTGCAAATCCTGTTCCAGGCCGAGCCGGCGCAGCACCGATTCGACATAGGGGTCGGCGGCGATGTTATCGCCGTCGAAATTCTTGCCGACCGGGGTGCCGAACAGCAGGTTCTCCGCCACCGACAGGTTGCGGTTGTACCGGTCGGCATTGAAGGTCTCGACCAGCCCGGCATAGGTCTCGTTCTGCAACCGACCGTGCAGGGCATGGCGGGCCTTGAGGATCTTTTCCGCCAAGTCGGGTCGCTGGGCGATGTCGACCGTGCCGCGCAGACCGTACGAATAGATATCCTCGTCGAGCTCGACCTGCTTCAAAGCTTCCACCATGCAGGGCAGCAGGTCGGCCGGCCCGGTGGCGCCGGCCAGCTCGTAGTCGATCCAGTCGGCGTTGGGGTCGAGCGCCGGGTTGCCGGCGCGCACCGACTCCTTCCAGAACGCCTCGCGCAGCACCCGCGTGGCCTCGTCGTACTTGGCCGGCGTCACCGGCCGGTTCTTCAGGCCGAACAGCAGGTTGTCGCGCACCGACAGCGGGAACAGGTAGGTCTCCTGCCCGATATACGAGGTGCGCGAGCCCAGCACGTACTCGGGCAGGCGGAAGAAATCGTTGCCGTCGATCTTGATCGAGCCGGCGGTGGGCAACATGACGCGGGCCAGCACCTGGCCCAGCACGTCCTTGCCCGAGCTCGACTCGCCGATCACGGCCATCCGGGCGCCGGTCGGCAGGACGAGGGAAATGCTGTCGAGCTGCTTCACGCGCCCGTCTTCCGACACGGTGACGCCGGCCAGCGCCATCTCCTTGCCGAGCGGCGGCGGCGGGCCGTCCGGGATCGCCTGCAGCTCCTCCGGCATCATGCCCTCGGGCTGGAACTGGTCGATCACCTGCTCGTATTTGATCTGGACGTCCTGGCGCTGCTGGTCCCAGTCGATCAGCTCCTTGATCGGCGACGGCAGGTCCTTGTAGGCCAGCAGCACGCCGACCACGGCGCCGACATCCATCTGCCCGGTGTAGGCGAAATAGCCACCGATCAGGTAGATCGCGAAGGGCGTCGCCTGGGACAGGATGTTGTTCCAGAACTTGGCGACGAACTTCTTCTGATAGAGATCGAAGCGGATCTTGAAGATGCGGCCGAGCCGGTCGGAGATGTCGGCCCGCTCGTAATTGGCCGCGCCGTGGACGTGAATTTCGTTGTAGCCGTCGGCGGTCTCGGCAATGCGGCCGGCGAGCTGGCGGGCCGAGATCTGGCGCTGCCGTCCGAGCACCAGGACCGGTTTGCGCAGCCGCGGGATGATGACCATCTGCACGCCCAGCAGCACCACCACGACGATGCCGAGCAGCCAGTTCTGCATCACGATGAAGATGATCGCCGTCAGCGCCTGGCCGCCCAGGAACATCGGCTGCACGAAGGCGTCGCCGATGAAGCCGCCCAACGGCTCGACCTCGTCCTTGATCATGGTGGCGAGCTCGGCCTGCTTGACCTTGCGGAAGTGGGCAGCCGGAAAACGCAGGATGCGATCGTACAGCTCGTAGCGCAGGCGGCGCAGCATGCGCTCGCCCATGCGCCCCTTCTGGGTATTGATGACCTTCTTGAACTGGCCGTTGACGATCACGGCGGCCAGGAAGACGAAGCTCATGACCACCAGGTACTGAAGCTGGTCGACCTGGAAGCCGTCGAACAGGCGGACAACCTTGCCGGGCAGGATGGCCGACAGATCGAGCTCCCAGACCAGGAACGGGATCGTCTTGTGATCCTTGAAGGCGTTGCCCTGGATGCCGTTGTTGACGATCGACTTCGGCACGGTGAGCGACATGAAGTAGAAAATCTGGGCCAGCACGACGAGGCCCAGGATGACGACCTGCTCGGGCCTGCTGTGCCGCCAGATGTAGGTAAACAGATTGCGTTGCATCGGAATCCGTGTCGCCCGAGCCCTGCCCGAGTTCACCTATATTCGATCAGTGCATTGATTACATTAGATTTTTTGTGACGGGAGTGGGGCTTTTGCCGAGTCGGGAGGTTATGGCATAGTCGCCACCAAGTTCACCGGCTGGGGCAGGAGGCGCTTCGGCAACGGGGGAGACGAACTGCATGCCGAACAGCAGCCGATCAAAGCGTGTGCTGCTCTATAGCCACGACTCGTTCGGACTCGGCCATGTCAGCCGCTGCCGGACGATCGCGAACTACATCGTCGAAGCCGACCATTCGTTGTCGGTCCTGATTCTGTCCGGATCGCCGGTGATCGGTTCCTACGAATTTCGCTCGGGCATCGATTTCGTGCGCATCCCGGGGGTGGTGAAGCAGATCGATACCGGCGAGTACGACTCCGCCAACCTCAGGGTCGGCGTCGAGCATACGCTGGAAATGCGCACCCGCATCATCCGCGACACCGCCGACATCTACCGGCCCGACCTGTTCATCGTCGACAAGGAGCCGACGGGCCTGCGCGGCGAGGTCGTCCCGGCGCTCGAGCTCCTGAAGGCGCGCGGCACGCCGCTGGTGCTCGGCCTGCGCGACGTCATGGACGATCCGGCAGCGCTGGCCCAGGAATGGCAGCGCAAGAACGTCGTGCCCGCGCTGCGCAACCTTTATGACGAGATCTGGATCTACGGCCTGCCGCAGATCAACAAGCCGCTGACCGGCATCCAGGTGCCGCCCTCGGTGCGGCACAAGATGGTCTATACCGGCTACCTGCGACGCGACCTGCCCCTCCATGCCGACATCCCGCACGAGATCGAGGAGATCGGCGGGCCGTTCATCCTGGTAACTCCGGGCGGCGGCGGCGATGGCGCCGCCCTCGTCGACTGGGTGCTGGCGGCCTACGAAAGCGACCCTCACATCCCGTACGGCGCGGTGATCGTGTTCGGGCCCTTCATGTCGGCCGCCGAGCGCGAGGCCTTCAAGGAGCGCGCCGCCCGCTTCCCCAACATCCGTACCCTGACCTTCACCAACAATCTCGGCGTCTTGATGCAGCGTGCCGCCGGCGTGGTGGCGATGGGCGGCTACAACACGTTCTGCGAGATCCTGTCCTTCGACAAGAAGGCGATCATCGTGCCACGCACCAAGCCACGGCTGGAGCAGTTCATTCGCGCCCGGGCGGCCCGCAATGTCGGCCTGATCGAGATGCTCGATGCCGACGGCGGCCGCGATCCGCACGCCATGGCCACGGCGCTCCGCCAGCTGCCGCAGCAGGGCCTGCCGAGCGACGTCGTCGTGCCGGGGCTGCTCGACGGCCTGGGCAACGTCTGGCGTCTGGTCGCCAAGCAACTGGCCCATCCGCATCGCGGCCCGGCGCCGCTCGACGCGGGCGATGGCGGTCCCGAGGCTGGACACGCGGCGGCCGCGCCGCCGGCGCGGGCCAGGACCTGATCATCGGTCGTTCGATGGCGGTAAGATCGGAGGCGAGAGTCGCCGTCGTCCTGAAGGGCTGGCCGCGGCTGTCCGAGACATTCATCGCCCAGGAAATCGCCGGGCTGGAGGCGCGCGGCGTGGCGCTCGAGATCTGGTCTCTGCGCCGGCCGACCGACAAGGCCCGCCATCCGGTGCACGACCGGGTCGCCGGCCGTACGGTCTACCTGCCCGAATATCTCAAGGACGATCCGCGCCGTGTCCTCAGCGGCTGGATCGCGGCGCGCCGCCTGCCGGGTTATGCCAAGGCACGCGCCAAATTCCTGGCCGATCTGCGGCGCGACCCTACGGCCAACCGGATGAGGCGCTGGGGCCAGGCCCTGGTCCTGGCGGCCGAGCTGCCGGCCTCGGTCGAGCATCTCTACTCTCATTTCCTGCACACGCCGGCGTCGGTGACGCGCTACGCCGCTACCATGCGCGGCCTGCCGTGGAGCGTATCGGCGCACGCCAAGGACATCTGGACCAGTGCGCCCTGGGAGATCAGCGACAAGCTTGCCGATTGCGCCTGGCTGGTGACCTGCACCGGGCTTGGTCTGGGGCGCTTGCGCGAGCTGGCGCCGCACCCGGAACGGCTGAAGCTGGTCTATCACGGGCTCGACCTTGCCCATCTGCCGGCGGCCCCCGTGGGGCGACCGCGGCGCGACGGATCCGACCCGGCCGATCCCGTGGTCATCCTCTCGGTCGGCCGCAAGGTCGAGAAGAAAGGCTACGACGATCTGCTCGACGCGCTGGCCACGCTGCCGGCTGATCTGCATTGGCGCTTCGAGCATGTCGGGGCAGGCGAGCTCTCGGATGCCTTGAAGGCGCAGGCGACGCGTCTGGGCATTGCCGAGCGCTGCACCTGGCTTGGCGCCCAGCCGCAAAAGGCGGTGTTCGCGGCCCTCGCGCGGGCCGACCTGTTCGTGCTGGCCAGCAAGAAGGCGGCCGACGGCGACCAGGACGGCCTGCCCAATGTGCTGATGGAGGCGGCGCATCAGGGCCTTGCCATCGTCGCGACCCGTGCCGCCGCGATCGGCGAGTTCATCGTCGACGGTGACAACGGCCTGCTGGCGGCGCCCGGCGCGCCGAAGGAGCTGGCCGGGGCGCTGGGCCGGCTGATCGGCGATCCCGACCTGCGGCGGCGCCTGGCGCAGCGGGCCGGCGAGACGGTGCGTACGCATTTCTCCTTCGAGGCGGGCGTCGACTGGATCGCCCACGCCCTCGGTCAGGAACCATCGGCTGAAGTGCGCGCCGCGGAGTGACGACATGCGCGTGCTGTTGCACACGCCGCTGAAGCCGCCGGACAGTCCCACGCCATCGGGCGATCGCGAGATGGCACGCGGCTTCGCCCGGTTGCTCCGCCATCTCGGCCATCGCGTGGTCATGCCCGAGGCGAGCCGTGTCGAGGCCGGCGTGCCGCCGGCCGGCGCCCACCTCGCGTTGGAGCGGCGAGCACGGCGGCAGGCCGCGCGCCTGATCGCCCGATGGCGAACCCTGCCGGCCCGTCATCCCGAGCGCTTCGATCTGTGGTTCACCTATCATTGCTACTACCGCAAGCCCGACTGGCTGGGCCCGATCGTCAGCCGGGCGCTGGGGATTCCCTACGTCATCGCCGAGGCCTCGCATGCGCCGCGGCGCGCCTACGGCCCGACACGGCTCGGCCATCGCGCGGTCGAGCGCGCCCTGGCCGCAGTCGATCTGGTGCTGACGGTCAATCCGCGTGACGTGGCCGGCGTGAAGGCGCGTCTGCCGTCCGGCGCACACCAAGTGCAATTGCCGCCATTCATCGATCCCGCGCCGTTTGCCGCCGCCGGCCTGTCACGCCCGGCCGACGACGTGCCGGTCCTGCTGGCCGTCGGCATGATGCGCCAGCGTGACAAGCTCGCTTCATATCGTGTGCTGGCGCAGGCGTTGGCCATGCTGACGGACCGGCCATGGCGGGCCGTCCTGGTCGGCGACGGACCCGCGCGGGCCGAGGTCGAGAAGGCGATGGCGCCGCTTGGCGAACGCGTGAGCTTCGCCGGCGCCGTGGCGCGCGAAGGCCTGCCCAGGATCTACGCCGCTTCAAACCTTTACGTCTGGCCGGCGATCAACGAAGCCTACGGCATGGCGTTCCTCGAAGCCCAGGCGGCCGGGTTGCCGGTGGTCGCCGGCCGAACTGGCGGCGTGCCGGCGGTGGTGGCACACGGCTCCACCGGCCTGCTGACGCCGATCGGCGATGCATCGGCCTTCGCCGCCGCGGTGGCACGCCTGCTCGATGCGCCGGACGAACGCGCGCGCTTTTCCGCCGCCGCCCGCCATCGCATCGCGACACTGCACGACGAGCGCGCCGCGACCAAAGCGCTGGCGGCCGCGCTACGGCTCCTGTCATGACCGGTGTGCGGTTCGCCATCCTGCGCCACGCCACCACGACGTGGAACGAGCAGCACCGCCTGCAGGGCCAGACCGACGTCGCGCTGAACGACAAGGGCGAGGCCGAGGCGCGCCACTGGCGGCTGCCCGCGCCGGTCGACGGCTGGCGCCGCGTCAGCAGCCCTTTGCAACGGGCGCGGCGCACCGCCGAGCTGCTGCGACCGGCCGCCGCCGTCACCCTCGATCCGGCCCTGCGCGAGATGAGCTTCGGCAGCTGGGAAGGCGCCACGATTGCGCAACTGCGCGTCGAGGTCGGTCAGCCCTTCATCGACGCCGAGCGCCGCGGGCTCGACTTCCAACCGCCCGGCGGAGAATCGCCGCGCGCCACCATGACCCGACTGGCGCGCTGGTCGGCGCGCCTTGCCGAGCAGGGCGAGCCCGTCGTCGCGGTCTCGCACAAGGCGGCGATCCGCGCCTTGCTTGCGCTCGCGACCGGCTGGGACATGAGCGGGCCGCCACCGCACAAGCTCGACTGGCGCCGCCTGCACTTCTTTGTCGCCGAGAGCGATGGACGGGTGGCCGTCGACAGCCTCAACGTGCCGCTGGAACATGCGCCGTGAGCGCCCGTCTCTTCCTTTATGTCCAGCACCTGCTGGGCATCGGCCATCTGCGGCGCGCGGCGACCTTGGCACGGGCGCTGGCGGCGGGCAGCTTCGACGTTCTGCTGGTGTCGGGCGGCGCGCCTCTCGACGGGCTCGACCTCGAGGGCGTCCGCTTCCATCAGCTGCCGCCGTTGCGTGCCGCCAACGAAGGGTTGAAGGAGCTGGCCCTGCTCGACGGCACGCCGGTCGATCCCGCCTTCAAGGCATGTCGTGCCGCTCGCCTGCTCGACCTCTTCCGGCGCGAAGCCCCCGACATCCTGATCACCGAGCAGTTCCCGTTCGGCCGCACCCAGCTGCGCTTCGAGCTGCTGCCGCTGCTCGCCGCCGCGCATGCGCAGAGGCCGCGGCCGCTGATCGTGTCGTCGCTGCGCGATGTCGTGCGCCGATCGGCGTCGCCGCAACGGGTCGCCGAATCGGTCGATACTTTTGCCACATTCGACGCGCTCCTGATCCATGCCGACCCGGAGCTGGTAAAGATCGAGGAGACCTTTCCGGCCTGGGCAAGCATTGCAGGGCGAGCGGCCTATACGGGGTATGTCACGGAGGAGAATGGGGAGCGCGTTCCCGCCAGCGCGGTCGGGAAAGGCGAGGTTGTCGTCTCGGCTGGAGGCGGCGCCATCGGCGCGCCCTTGCTGAAGGCGGCGATCGGCGCCCGCCCGATGAGCGCGCTCGCCGACCGGACGTGGCGGCTGCTGCTCGGCCCCAACATGCCCGATGCGGAACGCGCCGAGATCGAAGCGGCGCGGGGCGACGGACTGATCGTCGAGCCGGCGCGGACCGACTTCCGCACCCTGCTGCACAATGCGGCCCTGTCGATCAGCCAGGCCGGATACAACACGGTGATCGAAACCATCCGCCATGCCGACCGCGCCGTTCTCGTGCCGTTCGGCACGGCGCGCGAGACCGAGCAGGCCGATCGAGCCCGCGCCCTGGCCGAGCGCGGAATGGTGGCGGTGGTGTCACCGCAGGCGCTTTCGTCCGAGACGCTGACCGTAGCCATCGCGAGCGCATTGGCCGGGCCCTCGATCCGCGCCTTCCCGCCGATCGACGCCGGCGGCAGTGCAGCGACGGTGCGCATGCTCAAGCGACTGTTGGCGGAACGCCTTCCATGACGAGCTGGCAGGCGCTGGCCGATGAAGCGGCGCGGTGGGCCGACGCGGGCCGCGTCGGTGTCGTATGGTGGCGCGA
Organism: Reyranellaceae bacterium; assembly: GCA_046349295.1. Classification (GTDB taxonomy): domain Bacteria; phylum Pseudomonadota; class Alphaproteobacteria; order Reyranellales; family Reyranellaceae; genus Reyranella. The sequence goes on along the minus strand of JAXMCP010000014.1, from coordinate 259,790 downwards.
TGACGACGCCACCGACACGAGCGCCGCGCTCGATCGCCTGCTCGCGCTTCAGCATGAGACGGCAACGCCCTTGTCGCTCGCCGTGGTGCCGGCGCACGCGACGCCGGCGCTGGCCGATCGACTGCGCGGCCTGCCGACGGTCGACGTGCTCCAGCATGGATATGCGCACGTCAATCACGCCGCCGAGGGCGAGCCGAGAAAGATGGAGCTCGGTCTTCACCGGCCGACGATGATGGTGCTGGGCGAGCTCGGCACCGGCTGGCTGGCGCTCGAGCGCCTGTTCGGCGCGCAGGCGCTCGCGGTCATGGTGCCGCCGTGGAATCGCATCGCGTTGCCCTTGGTTCCGACCCTGCCGGAGATCGGCTTCACGGGCTTGTCGACCTTCGGCCCGCGACGGCGACCACGACCGGTGCGTGGCCTGACCGAGATCAACACGCATGTCGACCTGATCGACTGGAAAGGGGCGCGCGGCTTCGTCGGCGAGGCGGCCGCCCTCGGCATGCTGGTCGACGCGCTCGGCCGCGCCCGCACCGCATCGGCTGAGCCTGTCGGCGTGCTCAGTCATCATCTTGCGATGGACGGCGAGGCCTGGGATTTCCTAAGGTCGCTGCTGGAAACAGCAACAAAATTGCCGGGCCTCGGCATTCGCCCGGCGAGCGAGCTGTTCAGGGCCGAGGCAGGGGCGGCCGGCTCGCTCGTGAAAGGGGAGGCACTGGGTTGAGCACTGCAGATCTGCGCTATCCACGCCAGACGCTGTGGGCCGACTACGTCCGCGCCTCGGCCGGCGTGCTGTTGTGCGGCGTGCCGTTGCTCCTGATCGAGGTCAACCACTGGCTGGCGCTGGTCTTGGCGGCGGGGCTCCTGCTGTTTGCCCTGTTCCTCGTGCGGACGGCGTTGCGCCATCACACGCGCTACCTGCTGGGCGACGACACGCTGTGCGCCGATGGCCCGGCCGGCGGCATCGTCGAATGGCGACGGCTCGATCGCCTGAAGCTCAGCTACTTTTCGACCAAGCGCGACCGCTCCGACGGCTGGATGCAACTCAGCGTTGGTTCGGCAGGCGGGCGGGCAGTAAAGATCGATTCATCGCTCGATGGCTTTCATGACGTCGTCGAGCGGGCAGCGCATGCGGCAGGGGAGACGGGCTTGACACTGAACGAGGCGACACGGGCAAATCTCAGGGCGATGGGCATCACGGTGGCGGGTCAGGAAGCAACGGTATGAGAGATCTGCTGCGCGTCGAGAAGCTGACGGTCGATTTCGGCGTGCACGAGGGCACGCTGCGCGCCGTCGACAATGTCTCGTTCTCGATCCCGCCCGGCGGCACGCTGGCCCTGGTCGGCGAGTCGGGTTCGGGCAAGTCGGTATGCAGCCAGGCGATCATGGGCCTGCTGCCGCGCACTGCGACGATCGCCTCGGGGTCGATCCTGTTCGACGATCCGCGCACGCCGGACGCGGCAGTCGATATCGCCCGCCTCGACCGCGCCGGGCCGGAGATGCGGACCATCCGCGGCGGCTCGATCTCCATCATCTTCCAGGAGCCGATGACCTCGCTGTCGGCGCTGCACACGGTGGGCGACCAGATCGGCGAGGCGGTCGCCCTGCATGGCGGCCATTTCAGCGCCATGCATCGGTTGGGCGACCAGATCGGCGATGCGCTGGAAGGCTCCGGCCGCAAGCTGACCCGCCAGCAGATCGACTCCATGACCACCGACATGCTGCGCATGGTCGGGTTCCCCGATCCCAAGCGGGCTCTGCGCACCTATCCGTTCGAATTGTCGGGCGGCCTGCGCCAGCGCGCCATGATCGCCATGGCGCTGGTCTGCCGGCCGGCGCTGCTGATCGCCGACGAGCCGACGACGGCGCTCGACGTCACCATCCAGGCGCAGATCCTGCGCCTGATGAAGGACCTGCAGAGCGAGCTCGGCATGGCCCTGCTGATGATCACCCACGATCTCGGCGTGGTGGCCAACGTCGCCGACGACGTCGTGGTGATGTATCGCGGCAAGGTCGTCGAATCGGGCGACCTGCACGCGATCTTCCGCGATCCGCAGCACGCCTACCTCAAGGCGCTGCTGCACGCCGTGCCGCGCTTCGACATGCAGCCAGGCGAACGGCTGGTGCCGATCCGCGAGATCACCGCCGCAACCGGTCACCTCCTGAAGGAGAAGGCCGTCGCCAAGCCGACGGCGACCTTCAATCCCGAGGCGCCGGTGCTCAAGGTTCGGCACCTGTCCAAGACCTTCCGCATCCGCAAGGCCGACACTCTTCTCGAATCGCTGATGGGCGGCGGCACGACCCGCACCGTGCGCGCCGTCAATGACGTGAGCTTCGACGTCGTGCGCGGCGAGTGTCTCGGCCTGGTCGGCGAATCGGGTTGCGGCAAGACCACGCTCAGCAAGATTCTCATGCGCGGTATCACCGCCGATCCCAACGACGACGCCGGCCGTATCGTGTTCGATGACTGGGGCAACAAGGTCGACGTGCTGTCGCTCGCCGGCGGCGAGCTCGATCGCTTCCGCACCAAGCTGCAGTTCATCTTCCAGGACCCGTTCGGCTCGCTCAATCCGCGCATGACGGTCTACGACATCCTGGTCGAGCCGCTGATCATCCATAAGATCGGCGATGACGCCTATCGTCGCGAGATGGTGAGCGAGCTGATGGAGATGGTGGGGCTCGATCGCCGCCATCTCAGCCGCTACCCGCATTCCTTCTCGGGTGGCCAGCGACAGAGGATCGGCATCGCCCGGGCGCTGGCGCTGCGACCCGACATGGTGATCTGCGACGAGCCGGTGTCGGCCCTCGACGTGTCGATCCAGGCCCAGATCCTCAATCTCCTGAAGGACCTGCAGAAGCAGCTCGGCCTCACCTACCTGTTCATCTCGCACAACCTCGCCGTGGTCGACTACATCGCCGACCGCATCGCGGTGATGTGCGCCGGCCGGCTGGTCGAGCTGGCGCCGGCAGGCGAGCTGTTCCGCAACCCCATGCATCCCTACACCAAGGCGCTGCTGTCGGCCGTGCCGATGCCCGACCCCGACGCCCGGCTCGATCTCGGCGCGCTGCTCGAAGGCAAGGCCTCCGACCCCGGCGCTTGGCCCGAGCCTTTCCGCGACACCGGCAAGAACACCGTTCTGTGGACCGAGGCGTCGCCCAATCACTACGTGCGCGTTGCGCGCGAAGAGGCCTGACCATGCTGCGCTTTGTCGCCCGTCGCATCCTGCTGATGATCCCGACGCTGTTCGTGATCAGCGCGCTCGTCTATTTCATCATCGACCTGCCACCCGGTGACTGCGTCACCTCGCAGATCGACGAGCTCCTGGCCCGCGGCGATCCCGACGCCATGCGGCACGCCGATGAGCTGCGCCAGCTTTATGGCCTCGACCAGCCGCTATGGCTGCGCTACCTGCGCTGGGTTTCGGGCATCTTCCGTTGGGATTTCGGCCTGTCGTGCCAGGACACGGTGCCGGTGGCCGACCTGATCGGCGAGCGGCTGGCACTCACCATCGTGATGGAAACGTCGACCATCGCCTTCATCTGGATCGCGTCCTTCGTCATCGGCGTCTATGCCGCGACCCATCAGTACAAGATGGGCGACTATGTCGCCTCGTTCATCGGCTTCGTCGGCCTGTCCGTGCCGAACTTCCTGCTGGCGCTGGTGCTGCTCTATGTCGGCAAGGTCTATTTCGGCCTGTCGATCGGCGGCCTGATGGACCCCGAGTACATCGAGCAGCCGATAAGCTGGGGCAAGGTGCTCTCGGTCATGCAGCACCTGATCATCCCGGTCATCGTCATCGGCATGTCGGGCACCGCCGGCATGATCCGGCGTCTTCGCGCCAACCTGCTCGACGAGCTGCAGAAGCAGTACGTCGTGACCGGCCGCGCCAAGGGCCTGCCGCCGATGCGGCTGCTGATCAAGTATCCGCTGCGCCACGCCATCAACCCGTTCGTCGCCGATATCGGCGGCCTGCTGCCCGATGTCATCTCGGGCTCGGTCATCGTCTCGGTCGTGCTGTCGTTGCCGACCACCGGCCCGATGCTGCTGGGAGCGCTCAAGACCCAGGACGTGAACCTCGCCGCGACCTTCCTGCTGTTCGTGGCGACCCTGACGGTGATCGGCATGCTGATCTCCGACCTGGCGCTGGCGGCGCTCGATCCGCGCATCCGGTTCGGCGCGACGTCGGAGAAGTGACATGAACGACCAGATGTCGCCGCCACCTCCCGCCGCGCCGCGGCCCAAGTCCGAGCACTTCGTCAATCGCGAGCCGTGGGATCCCTACGTCTCCGAGCGCCTGACCGCCGAGCAGGAACGCTACTACATGGCGGGCCAGTGGAAGCTGATGTGGTGGCGCTTCCGCCGCCACAAGCCCGCTGTCGTGTCGCTGATCTTCCTGCTGCTGATGTACGCCTCCACGCTGATCAGCGAGTTCATCGCCCCCTACGACCTGCAGACCCGCCATTCGGCCTACATCTTCGCGCCGCCCCAGCAGGTCCACCTGTTCCACGAAGGCAGCTTCCTCGGACCGTTCGTCTACGGCCTCAAGACCACACGCGACCCCGACACGCTGCAGCGCGTCTACACGCCCGATCCGACCAAGCCGCAACAGATCCGCTTCTTCTGCCTGGGCGAGTCCTACGAGTTCATGGACCTGTTCGAGGGCCGCTTCCACTTCTTCTGCCCCCCCGAAGGCGGGCCACTCTTCCTGCTCGGCACGGATCGGCTGGGGCGCGACATGTTCAGCCGCATCGTCTACGCCGCGCGCATCTCGCTCACCATCGGCCTGATCGGCATCACCCTGTCGTTCGCCCTGGCGCTCGTCCTGGGCGGCCTTGCCGGCTACTACGGCGGCTGGGTCGACAACGTCGTCCAGCGCGTCACCGAGATCATCAAGAGCTTCCCCCATCTGCCGCTGTGGCTCGCCCTCTCGGCAGCGCTGCCGGTGACCTGGTCGCCGCTGCTGGTCTATTTCGGCATCACCATCATCCTCGCCTTGCTCGACTGGCCGGGACTGGGGCGCGCCGTGCGTTCGAAGCTCCTGTCGCTGCGCGAGGAGGACTATGCCGCGGCGGCCCAGATGATGGGCGCCAAGCCGGGCCGCATCATTGGCCGGCATCTGCTGCCCGGTTTCATGAGCCATCTGATCGCCTCGGCCACGCTCTCCATCCCGTCGATGATCCTGGCCGAGACGGCGCTCTCCTTCCTCGGCCTCGGCCTGCGCCCGCCGATCACCTCGTGGGGCGTGCTGCTGAACGAGGCGACCGACATCAATGTGGTGGCGGTCAACTGGTGGCTGATGTTCCCGGTTCTGCCGGTGATCCTGGTCATCCTCGCCTATCAATTCCTCGGCGACGGCATGCGCGACGCAGCCGATCCCTACGCCTGAGGCCTGAAAGAGAAGGGTCCCTCGCGGCGCTTCCGGATGACAGCCGCTTTGTCATCCCGAAGCGCCGCGAGGGATCTTTCCTCCTTCCGTCGCAGCGCCAGCAACTACCCCGACGAACTACAGCATGATCTTCGGGGTTGATGCACCAAAGTATGACCTCACTCTCAGGACCTCACGCGCAGCGTGGCTCCTCGGGGTGAGGTCTCCTCCTGAAGCAATCACGCTCCAAGACTCGCCGTTTCATCGCGTTTCGAGTGGGGCCATCCGGCGAGAAGAGCCTTAGCGTTGTTCGATCATTGCGCCGGCGCTTCGCAGTTGCTCACAAACGCTCAGCCGCCGAGCGAAGGCGCGATCGAAGCAGCACATCTCGATGCGGTCGCACCGTCTGCAACCTACATCTGGTGTGACTAAAAAATCACACTTCCGCCCCAATTGGGTCTAGCGAGGGCCATCGGGGGTTTCCATCTTCGGGTTGTATCTCCCCCGAACGTGGTCCCCCCAAAGCCACGTTCTAGCCTCCTCGGAGGCGCTTGGGCCGTCCTCTCACTCTCCCCCGAGAGGACGGCCTTTTTCTTTGCCGCATGCCCCGTCGCGAAAGATCGGCTACGACAGCCCGTCATGGCCGACGAGCCCAGCCCCTCGCTCCTGAACGTCTCCAATCTCGCCTGCCGGCGCGGCGGCCGGATGGTGTTCGATCGCCTGTCCTTCGCGATGGGCAGGGGCGAGCTGCTGACTCTGCTGGGCCGCAACGGCAGCGGAAAGACCACGCTGTTGCGGGCGCTCGCCCTGCTGACCCCACCGCATGCCGGCAACATCCGCTGGCAGGCAGCCGATGTACGGGCCGAGCCGGACGCCTGGCGCGGCCAGCTCGCCTGGCTGGGTCACCTCGACGGGCTCAAGGGCGATCTTTCCGTGCGCGAGAACCTGCTGGTCGCCGAGCGGCTGCGCGGCAACCCGTCGGCCGAGGACCGCGTCGACGCCGCCTTGGTGGCGTTCGACCTGCCAGCTCTGGCGGCCCGGGCGGTCCGCAGCCTGTCGGCCGGCCAGCGGCGACGGGCATCCCTTGCCCGCGTGTTGCTGTCGCAGGCCCCCTTGTGGCTGCTCGACGAGCCATTGACTGCCCTCGACCAGCCGGCCCAGCAGGCTTTTCGCACCGCCCTGCAGACCCATCTCGGTGCCGGCGGGCTCGCCATCGTCGCCACCCATGCCCCGCTCGGCCTGGTGCAGGGACGGACGCTCGAATTGGCCCTTCCCAGCCGGGCACAAAGCGCATGAACGGCTTCACGGCTCTCGTCGCCCGTGATTTGCGGCTGGTCTGGCGACGGCCGGGCGACGTCGCCGTCGTGCTCGCCTTTTTTGTCGTGGCGGCATCCTTGTTCCCCTTGGGCATCGGGCCGGAGACCAACCTGCTGTCCCGCATCGCCGCCGGCGTCCTGTGGTGCGCGGCATTGTTCGCCTCGCTGCTGTCGCTCGACCGGCTGTTCGCCGCCGACTACGAGGACGGCACGCTCGACCTCCTGCTGCTGGCACCCTGGCCGCTCGAGCTCGCGGCGCTGGCCAAATGCCTGTCTCACTGGATTGTGACCGGACTGCCCCTGGCCGTCCTGGCGCCGATCCTGGGCATCGCTTTCGGGCACGACGGCACCAGCCTGCTCGGCCTGTCGACCACGCTGCTGGTCGGCACCCCGACGCTTTCGCTGATCGGGGGCCTGGCGGCTTCGCTCACGCTGGGGGCCCGTCGCAGCGGCGCTTTGCTGGCCTTGCTTGCCCTCCCGCTTTGCGTGCCGACGCTGATCTTCGGCACCAGCGCGGTCGAGATGCTGGCCACCGGCGACGACTTCACGACGCCCCTGCTGGTGCTCGCCGCCTTTGCCCTGGTTGCGCTCGCGACCACGCCCTGGGCGATGGCCGCCGCCTTGCGGCAGGCTGGCGAATAGACAAAATCGCACGCGGGACGGAAACAACCCCTCGATGGCCGATCTCCACTTCCTCGCCAATCCGGCGCGTTTCAGACGCTTCAGCCAGCGCGTCCTGCCGGGCCTGACCCTGGCCACGGTGCTCGCCCTGGGGGTCGGTCTCTACCTCGCCCTGCTGGGGGCGCCGCCCGACTACCAGCAGGGCGAGACCGTGCGCATCATGTTCGTGCACGTGCCCTCGGCCTGGCTGTCGATGGCGGGCTATGCGCTGCTCGCCGCGCTGGGTGCGGCGCTGCTGGTCTGGCGCCATCCGCTGGCCGCCCTGATGGCCCGCGCGGCCGCGCCGGTCGGCGCCTGCTTCGCACTCACCTGCCTGCTCACCGGCTCGCTGTGGGGCCGGCCGATGTGGGGCGCGTACTGGGTGTGGGACGCGCGGCTCACCTCGATGCTGCTCCTGTTCTTCCTCTATCTCGGCCACATCGCGCTGACGCACGCCTTCGACGACAGCGAACGCGGCGATCGCGCCGCCGCCATCCTCGCCCTGGCCGGGGTGATCAACCTGCCGATCATCAAGTTCTCCGTCGATTGGTGGAACACGCTGCACCAGCCGGCCTCGGTCGCCAAGCTCGGCGGCCCGACCATCCATCCCACCATCCTGATGCCGTTGCTCTGGATGGCCGCTGCCTTCGCGCTGCTGTTCATCCTCCTGGTGCTGGTGCGCACCGAGACCGAGATCGACCGCCGGCGCCTCGAGATCGCGGACCAGGACGCATGAACAGCTATGCCGTCTTCATCCTGTCGGCCTACCTGGCGGTGCTGGTGATCCTGGGCGGGCTCACCATCGCCTCGCTGAGCGCGCGCCGTCGCGTGCGCCGCGAGCTGGCAAGACGCGGGCTCGAACGCCAGCGCGCCCGGGCAGGCCAATGACACCCAAGCGCCGCCGCCTCTGGCTGCTCGCCGGATCGCTGGTCACGCTGGGCGCGGCCGCAGCCCTGGTCCTGACCGCATTGAACGATAACCTGGTATTCTTCTATTCGCCCTCCCAGATCGCCGAGAAGGCGATCGCGCCGGAGCGCCGCTTTCGCCTCGGCGGCCTGGTCGAGGCGGGCAGCGTGCAGAAGAACGGCGAGGAGGTGCGCTTCGTCGTGACCGACACGCACAAGACCCTGGCCGTCGTCTATCGCGGCCTGCTACCCGACCTGTTCCGCGAGGGACAGGGCGTGGTGGCCGAAGGCTCCCTGCGGGCCGACGGTGTCTTCGTCGCGCGCGAGGTGCTGGCCAAGCACGACGAGAACTACATGCCGCCCGAGGTCGCCAAGGCCATCAAGGACGCCGGGCAATGGAAGGACAAGAAGTGAGGCGTTGCGCGGAGCTGCTTCTGTGATTCCCGAGGTCGGCCATTTCGCCCTGATCCTGGCGCTGTGCGTCGCGCTGGTGCAGGGCACGTTGCCGCTGCTTGGCGCCGCACAAGGCGACCAGCGCCTGATGGCGCTCGGCCGCACCGCCGCGCTCACCCAGGCGTTTCTCGTCATCCTGGCCTTCGGTGCCCTTACCCAGGCCTATGTGACATCCGATTTCTCGGTGGCCAACGTCGTCGCGAATTCCCATTCGGCCAAGCCGCTGCTCTACAAGATCTCCGGCGTGTGGGGGAACCACGAAGGCAGCATGCTGCTGTGGGCCCTGATCCTGGCGCTGTTCGGCGCCGCCGTCGCGATCTTCGGCGGCAACCTGCCCGACACGCTGCGCAGCCGCGTGCTGGCGGTGCAGGGGCTGATCGGCCTCGGCTTCCTCGCCTTCCTGCTGTTCACGTCAAATCCGTTCGAGCGGCTGTCGCCCGCGCCAGCGGACGGCAACGGCCTCAATCCGTTGCTGCAGGATCCCGGCCTCGCCTTCCATCCGCCACTGCTCTATCTCGGCTATGTCGGTTTCTCGGTGACCTACGCCTTCGCCATCGCCGCGCTGTTCGAAGGCCGGGTCGATCCGGCATGGGCGCGCTGGGTACGGCCGTGGACCCTGGCGGCCTGGTGCTTCCTCACCCTCGGCATCGCGCTCGGGAGCTGGTGGGCCTACTACATTCTCGGCTGGGGCGGCTTCTGGTTCTGGGATCCGGTGGAGAATGCCTCGCTGATGCCGTGGCTCGCCGGCACCGCGCTGTTGCACTCCGCCATCGTCGTCGAGAAGCGCGACGCGCTGAAGAGCTGGACCGTCCTGCTCGCCATCCTCGCCTTCTCGCTGTCGCTGCTCGGCACGTTCCTGGTGCGATCGGGCGTGCTCACGTCGGTGCATGCCTTCGCGCAAGATCCGGCGCGCGGCCTGTTCATCCTGGCCTTCCTGATCACCGTGACCGGCGGCGGCCTGGCGCTTTACGCCTGGCGGGCGCCGCGCCTGCAGGGCGGCGGCCTGTTCCAGCCGCTGAGCCGCGAGGGCGCCCTGATCCTGAACAATCTTCTGTTGTGCACGCTCGCCGCCACGGTGCTGCTGGGCACGCTCTATCCCCTGTTCCTCGATCTGCTGACCGGCGCCAAGGTCTCGGTCGGACCGCCGTTCTTCAACGCCACCTTCGTTCCGATCTGCGCCCCGCTGTTCGCCGCGCTCTGCGTCGGGCCATACCTGGGCTGGAAGCGCGCCGAGCTGTGGCCCGCCCTGATGCATCTGCGGCTGGCCCTGGTCGTGTCGGTGATGGCCGCGATCATCGCTGCCATCGTGGTCGACAGCCGATCTGCGCTGGCGGCGATCGCCTTCGGCTTCGGCGTCTGGCTGATCGCGGGCAGCCTGATCGAGTTCGCGCAGCGCCTCAAGCTCGGCACCGCACCCATCAACGAGTCCATGCGCCGGCTGAGGGCGACGCCGCGCGCCAGCTTCGGCATGACGATCTCCCACACTGCGTTGGGGGTCGTCGTGCTGGGCGCCGTGGCGACCGCCGCCTGGCACAGCGAGCTGATCCAGACGGTGAAGCCCGGCGAGACGCTGAACTTCGCCAGCTATCAGGTCGCCTTTCAGCGCATCGAGTCCGTGCAGGGTCCGAACTACGTCGCCGAGCGGGCAACCCTCGCCGTCACAGTGGACGGCAAGCCCTACACGATCCTCCACCCCGAGCGCCGGCTCTTCGTGGTGCAGCGCCGTCAGGTCGCCGAGACCGCGATCCAGACCAACCTGCTGCGCGACTTCTACGCGACCTTGGGCGAGGGTGATGCGAAGACAGGCTGGGTGATCCGGCTCTACCTCAATCCGCTGGCACCGTGGATCTGGCTGGGCGCGGCGCTGTGTGCGCTGGGTGGCTTCGTCTCGCTGTCGGATCGCCGCCTGCGCGTCGGCGCGCCGTCGCGCCTGCGAGCGGCGGTGCTGCGCTCATGACGCGCCGTCTCCTGTTCCTGCTGCCGCTGCTCACCTTGGCGCTGATGGCGGGCTTCTTCGCCTGGTCCCTGCTGGCCGGCCGCGATCCCGCGTCGATCGGCTCGGTGATGGTCGGCCGTTCAGCGCCGCGCTTCGACCTGCCGGCGCTCGCGCCGGGCGAGCCGCCGCTCAGCGACACGATGCTGCGGACCGGCAAGCCGGTGCTGGTGAACTTCTTCGCGAGCTGGTGTGCGCCCTGCCTGGCCGAGCATCCGCTGTTCATGCGCCTCAGGGAGCGCGAGGGCGCCACCATCATCGGAGTCGCCTGGAAGAACAAGCGCGAGGAGGCCGCCGCCTGGCTGAAGCGGCTCGGCGATCCCTTCAGGACGGCCGGCCTCGATCTCGAGGGCAAGACGGGCCTCGACTGGGGCCTGAGCGGCGTGCCCGAAACCTACGGCATCGACGGCACCGGCATCGTGCGCCTGCACTTCCGCGGCCCGGTCACCGAGCGCGATCTGAACGAGCAGATCCTGCCGTTCCTGAAGGGCGCCAGGTGAGGCGCCTGACCTCACTGGTGTTGTGCGGGCTGGTGCTCGGATCGGCGGTCTGCCTGGCCGTCGAACCGTCCGAGATGCTGAAGGATCCGGCGCTGGAAGCGCGCGCCCGCGGCATCGGCCAGGCGCTGCGCTGCGTCGTCTGCCAGAACCAGTCGATCGACGATTCGTCGGCCGAGGTGGCGCGCGACATGCGCCGCGCCGTGCGCGAGCGACTGACGGCGGGCGACAGCGACGACCAGGCGTTCGCCTACATGGTGGCGCGCTACGGCGACTACGTGCTGCTGAAGCCGCCGTTCAAGGCCAGCACGCTGGTCCTGTGGCTTGGCGGCCCGCTCCTGCTGATCCTGGGCGGTGGCGCGCTGCTGATCGCCGCGCGTCGCCGCGCGCGCGGCGTCTCGGTGACGGCGCAGCCGCTCAGCGACGAGGAAAGGCGGCGCCTCGATGCGCTGCTGAAACCCTGATGCTGGAATTCGTCCTCGCCCTGCTCGCGACGGCGACCGTCGGCGTCCTGCTGATCCCCCTGCTGCGCCCCGCCCGGCAGACGGCCGGACGCCTCGAGGGCGAGCTCGCGATCTATCGCGACCAGCTCGCCGAGATCGAGCGCGAGCGCGCCGCCGGCACGGTTGCCGAGACGGAAGCCGCAGCAGCCCGGCTCGAGATCGAACGGCGCGCGCTGGCCGCCGGCGATCAGGCGGCACGGCCAGTCGATCAGCAGGATGCGACCCTGCACAAGATCCTGTCGCCGGCGCTCGCCTTGTTGATCCCGCTGCTGGCCCTCGGTCTCTACCTGCAGATCGGTCGGCCGGGCGTTCCCGCGGCGCCAACCATCGCCGGCGCAGCGCGGCCTGCGCCGGCCGACGAGCCGATGGACGTGGCGCGTCTGGTCGCCCTCGCGAAGGACCGCGTGGCGGCGCAGCCGGACGATGCCGACGCGCAATCGGCGCTGGGCGAGGCGCTGACGCTCGAAGCCGACGGCACGGTGACGGATCCTGCCGTCGCCGCCTTCAAGAAGGCTCTGGCGCTCAAGCCGGATGACCCGCGTGCACTCTACTATCTCGGCCTGCATGAGATGCAAGCCGGCGACAGCCGCGCCGCCATCGCCCGTTGGCGCGAGCTCGAGGCCAGAAGCCCGCCGAACGCTCCGTACCTCTCGATGTTGCGCGCCGAGATCGCCCGTGTGGCCAAGGCCAACAACATCGACGTCCCGCCGCCCGCGCAATCATCCACGCCGCAGCCCTCGCGCGACCAGCAGGACGCGATGGCGGCGCTGTCTCCCGAGCAGCGCCAGCAGGCGATCCGCGGCATGGTCGAAGGCTTGGCCGCGCGCCTCAAGGAGAATCCGCAGGATCGGGCCGGCTGGCTGCGCCTGGCCAATGCCTGGAAGGTGCTGGGCGAGAACGCCTCCGCAGTCGATGCCTACGCCCAGGCCGATGCCCTGGCCCCGGTCGATGCCCGCCTGCTCGCCGACTGGGCCGAAGCCCATGTCCGGCAACTCAAGCCGGGAGCAACGCCGTCCCCCGCCGCCGTCGCCGTGCTGCAACGCCTCGAGAAGGCCGAGCCGCGCAACGGCCTCGCCCTGTTCTATCTCGGCGCCGCCGACTTCGCCGCGGGCGACAAGAAGGCCGCCGCCGAACGGTGGAAGACGCTGCTTGGCATGCTGCCTCCCGACGCGCCGATCCGCGCCATGCTGGAGGAGAGGATCAAGGAGGCGGAAGCGCCGCCGCGGTAGCCGTGCTCTTCCCGATCGCGCCTCATTACCTGCCAGGCAATCGCGTGCCGGCACTTGAAGGGCTTACCTCGGCACTGGACAACCCAGCCGAAGGAGAAAGCCATGTCCACCACCACAGCCAACGGCGTCGACACCGTGATCGACGCCTATGTCGCCACCTGGAACGAGACCGATCCGGCCCGTCGTCGCGCCGGCATCGCCCAGGCGTGGGCGGAAGCGGGCAGCTACCGCGATCCGCTGATGACCAGCGACGGTCATGCCGGCGTCGATGCCATGCTGGCCGGCGTGCAGGGCAAGTTCCCGGGCTTCGTGCTGAAGCGCATCTCCAAGATCGATCATCACAACGGCGCGGCGCGCTTCTCCTGGTCGCTCGGCCCGGCCGCCGGCCCGTCGATCGTCGAGGGCGTCGATTTCTGTGCCCTGGCGGCGGACGGAAGGCTCGCCTCGGTCGTCGGCTTCATCGACAAGATGCCGAGCTGAATCGGGCTCGATCGCCTCTCGTGCCAGGCCCCGCCCTGGCACGAGAGGCATCGACTCGATGGGGCATCGGCATTTCAGCGCGCCCGACCGAACCGGCAGGTTGGCTTCAGCATTCAATCCTGGAGATCCATCATGCTCAACCGCCTTGCCCGGCTCTGCTCAGCCGCCCTGCTTGCCGTCACCCTGGCCGTCGGCGGCCCGATCGCCTCGGCGCATGCCGAAGGCGTCAAGCCCATCGCGAGCGCCGCCGGCGTGATCGCCGTCCCCTCCGCCTACGGCATGGTCGAGACGGTCGAGCGGCTGAAGAAGGAAATCGCCGCCAAGGGGATCCTGTATTTCGGCGAGGTCGATCAGGGCGCGCTTGCCGCCGTGTCCGGGGTGCCCGGCGTCGAGCCGTCGGTGCTTCTGATGTTCGGCAATCCGCCACTCGGCACCCAGTTCGTCGGCGCCCATCAGCAGGCGGGTCTCGATTGGCCGGTGCGCATGCTGGTCTATCTCGAGGCGCCCGGCCGGGTCATGATCGCCTGGTCTGATTTCAACTGGATCGCCAAGCGGCACGGCCTGACCGGCCTCGACGCCCAGATCAAGATGGCGAACGAGGTCGCCGCATCGATCGCCTTGGCTGCCGCCAAGAAGTAGCGGTCGTGTATGATCCCTCCCAAGACAATCTTGGGAGGAAACGAACAATCATGATCAAGCCTGTGGGAATAAGTCGCCGCCGCCTCGTCGCGGCGTCGGCGGTCGGCCTGGTCGCCGCGCCGGCAATCGTTCGGGCACAAGCGACAGGCGGCGACTGGCCATCGCGCCAGATCCGCATCGTCGTTCCCTATCCGCCCGGCGGTCCGTCCGACGTCACGACGCGAGTCGTGCTGGAGCGCGCGGCTTCGCTGCTCGGGCAGAGCGTGCTGTTCGACAACAAGGCCGGCGCCAGCGGCGCGATCGGCGCCGAGCACGTCAAGAACCAGGCGCCCGACGGATACACCTTCCTCACCACGACGACGGCGATGGTCTGCATCACCCAGCATCTGCAGCCCTTGCCCTATGACCCGGCAACCGACTTCATCCCGGTCGCACGCACGTCGACCTCGTGGATCGGCATGGGCATCAACCCGCAGGTGCCGGCAAACAATCTCCAGGAGTTCATCGCCTACGCCAAGGCCAACCCGGGCAAGATCAACTTCGGGTCGGCGGGACTTGCCACCATCACCCAGCTCTATGGCGAGATATTCAACATCGAGGCCGGCGTGAAGATGGTGCACGTGCCCTACAAGGGCAGCGCGCCGGCGACCAACGACTTGCTGTCGGGGCAGATCCAGGTGCAGTTCGATCCGACGACCTTGCCTCATATCGCTGCCGGCCGCCTGAAATGCTTTGCCATCGTGGGCGAGAAGCGCTGGCCGGGCCGACCCGACATCCCGACCCTGCGCGAGCAGGGTTACGGCAAGATCGGCGGCGATGCGTGGTACGGCATCCTGGCGCCCAAGGGCACGCCGCAGCCGATCATCGACAAGCTCAGCAAGGCGATCGGCCAGGCCGCGGAGATGCCCGACATCAACGAGAAGCTGGTGACCAGCGGCAACTACCCCAGCTATCTCGCTTCCGCCGCCTTCAAGGAAACGATCGCGCGCGAGGCCAAGTCGTTCGGCGAGATCATCAAGACGACCGACATCAAAATTTGAGACTCAGGTTCCTCCCCCGTAATCGGGGGAGGAAAGCCCATCAGCGCTACACCGCCGCCAGCGCCTGATCGAGGTCGGCGACGATGTCCTCGATGTGCTCGATGCCGATCGACAGGCGGACATAGCCCGGCGTGACGCCGGTCTGCGCCTGCTCCTGCGGCGTGAGCTGGGAATGGGTGGTCGATGCCGGATGAATGGCGAGGCTGCGCGCGTCGCCGATATTGGCGACGTGGTAGAACATCTTCAGGTTGTCGATGAACTTGCGGCCGGCATCGACGCCATCTTTCAGCTCGAAGCCCACCAGGGCGCCGAGTCCGCGCGAGAGGTAGGCGTCGGCGCGACGCCTGGCCTCGCCCGACATCAGCGAGGGATGGATCACCTTCGATATCTTGGCGTGGCTGGAGAGATGCTTGGCCACCGCATTGGCGTTGTCGCAGTGGACGCGCATGCGCAACGGCAGGGTCTCCAGCCCCTGGATGAACAGGAAGGCGTTCATGGGGGCCATCGGCGCACCGATGTCGCGCAGCAGCGTCACGCGGGCCTTGATGATGTAGGCAACCGGTCCCATCGGCTTGGTCGCCTGGGTCCACACCGCGCCGTGATAGCTCGGGTCGGGCGTGTTCAACATCGGGAAGCGGTCGGCATGCTTCTCCCAGTCGAAGTTGCCGCCGTCGACCAGGATGCCGCCGATCGAGGTGCCGTGGCCGCCGATATATTTGGTGGTCGAGTGCATCACGATGGCCGCGCCATGGTCGAGCGGCCGGCAGATCACCGGCGCCGCCGTGTTGTCCATGATCAGCGGAATGCCGAGCTCGCGGCCGATGCGGGCAACCTCGGCGATCGGGAAGACGGTCAGCTTGGGATTGGGCAGGGTTTCGGCATAATAGCAGCGCGTCCTGGCGTCGGTCGCCCGGCGGAAATTCTCGGGATCGGACGGATCGACGAAGCGGCATTCGATGCCCATCGTCTTCAGCGTATTGGCAAACAGGTTCCAGGTGCCGCCGTAGAGGTCGGTCGAGGCAACGAAGTTATCGCCGGCATGGCAGATGTTCTGGACCGCGAACAGCGACGCCGCCTGGCCCGACCCGAGGCACAAGGCAGCCACACCGCCCTCCAGTGCCGCAATGCGCTGCTCCAGGACGTCGTTGGTCGGGTTCATGATGCGGGTGTAGATGTTGCCGAGCTCGGCCAGGCCGAACAGGTTCGACGCGTGCTGGGTGTCGCGGAACTGATAGCTGGTGGTCTGGTAGATCGGAACGGCGACCGCGTTGGTGGCCGGATCGCTGCGGTAGCCCGCATGCAGGACGAGCGTCTCGGGATGCTTGCTGTTGGTCGCCATGGTCAGTCCCCTCGTTTCGAGGGGGGCGACTATACAGGGCACATTGTGTCACTCAAATGGACAAGGCAGCCTTGCATCCGCCGCGTGCAGCTACGCTGGCGCCGCCGTGCTATCTGTCACTCGTACGACAACGCCTGTTTGCCCGACCACGAGCCGTGGTCGGGCTTTTTTTGTTCTGGCTGATGCCGCCTGCGCTCACTGCGGCGGAGTGCCCGGCGTCGCTGGGGTACCCGGAGCCGCCGGGCGAGCCGGCGGCAAGGCTGGTGAGCGAGGCTGTTCCGGCGCGCTGGTCGACCGTTCCACGCCCGGTTGCTGGGCAACGTCGGTGCGTTCACCGCGCGGCGCGGCGAAGAACAACAGTCCGGCGACCAGCGCGATTGCCACCAGGATGCCGACGACCAGTCCAAGGCCTCGGCCGCCGTCTCCGGCATTGTTGTAATACCGCTCGTAGGCGCGCGGATCGCGCTCCGGATCAGGAGGATTGGGGATGTAGTCGCTCATGGCTCTCTTCTCCTTTCTTTGGCAGCGCTAGGCAGTAAACGCGTCGCGATGCCGAGCAGTTGCGTCCGGACTTTCCCCTTTGAATCAATGGATTAGAGCCGCGCTCGGGGATGCGGCGCGATTCATGCTACGGTTCGAGCAATCGAGCCTACGAGGAGGGGTTGTGGGCGCCTATGTCATAACCGGCCAGCGTGCCCGCCAGATGCGAGTGCTGCCGGCGGACGTGCTGAAGCGCCTGTCCGCCAGGTCGGACGCTCGGGGCCTGATGCAGACTGCGGCGCACCTCGCCCTGCTGATCGCGGGCGGTGCGCTGGTGCTGGCGACCAAGGGAACCTGGTGGCTGGCGCCAGCCCTGCTGCTGCAGGGCATCTTCGTCAATGCGCTGTTCGGCGCCATGCACGAGTCGGTTCACTACGGCTCGTTCAGGACGCGCTGGATGGCGGAGCTGCTCGCCTTCCTTTCCGGCGCGGCGATCCTGAACAATGCCGGCTTCTACCGGCACTTCCACTACGCCCACCATCGCTACACCCAGGACCCCGAGCGTGATCCCGAGCTGGTGACATCGGGCACGCCGCGCACCTGGCAGCAGTATCTCTTCCGCATCAGTGCCATCCCCTTCCTGATGCTGCGGGCGCGCGACATCTTCCTGTTCCCGCTCGGCTGGCACGGCAACGTGAGTTACCTCGAGGCATCGGCCTGGCCCGAAGTGGAGCGTTGGGGACGCTGGCTGCTCGCCTTTTATGCCCTGCTGATCGCAGGCTCGATCGCGCTGCGGACCGATGTGCTGCTCTGGGTATGGATCATCCCGCTGCTGATCGGCCTGCCGCTGCTGCGGCTCTATCTTCTGTGCGAGCACACGCTCTGCCCCAACTCCGATGACGGCTTCGCCAACACGCGCACCACACTCAGCACTCCATTGGTGCGCTTCCTGATGTGGAACCTGCCCTACCACGCCGAGCATCATCTGTTCCCCGGCATCACCTTCCATAATCTGCCCGAGGCGCATCGGCTGTTGCGCCCGCACTTGAAGTTCGTCGGCAAGGGCTACATCCAGGTCCAACGCGAGATCGTGCGGAGCCTGGCATGAGAACCAGCGAAGGCGTCTTCGAGTGTGGTGATCTGACGTTGCAGCGCGGCGGCACGCTGCGCGGCGCGCGGATCGTCTACAAGACCTTCGGCACGCTCTCGCCCAGGCGCGACAACGTGATCGTCTATCCGACGAGCTACTCGGCGCATCACACCGACATCGAATGGCTGGTCTCGCCCGAGCATTGCCTCGATCCGAGCCGCTACTTCATCGTCATTCCCAACATGTTCACCAACGGCCTGTCGTCGTCGCCGTCGAACACGCCGGATTTTCCGTCGGTCACGACCTACGACAACGTCATGCAGCAGCGCCGCATGATGGCCGAGCTGTTCGGCGTCGATCGCGTGAAGCTGGTCTATGGCTGGTCGATGGGAGCGCAGCAGGCCTATCATTGGGCGGCGTTGTTCGGCGAATCGGTCGAGCGCATCGTGGTCAATTGCGGCTCGGCCAGGACGGCGCCGCACAATTTCGTCTTCCTCGAAGGCGTGCGCACCGCGCTGCAGGCCGACCCCAACTGGGACGGTGCGAAATACGTCGCCAAGCCCGAGCGCGGCCTGCGCGCCATGGGCCGCATCTACGCCGGCTGGGCGTTGAGCCAGACCTTCTATCGCCGCGAGATGTGGCGTGACCTTGGCTTCACCAGCCTGGAAGATTTCCTGGTGCGGTCGTGGGAAGCGAATTTCCTGCGTCGCGACGCGTCGGACCTGCTGGCCCAATTGTGGACCTGGCAGAACAGCGACATCTCGGCCAACGATCTCTACCGAGGCGACCTCGAGATGGCGCTGGCAGGCATCAAGGCGCAGGTCCTGCTGATGCCGTCAGCCACCGATCTCTACTTCCAGGCCGACGACAACCGAGCCGAGCTGCCGCATCTCAGGCACGGCAGGCTGGTCGAGATCCCCTCGGTGTGGGGCCATCGCGCCGGCAATCCGCGCGGCAATGACGCGGACACCGCCTTCATCAACGCCGAGGTCGGGAAGCTGCTGGCGAGCTAGACCAGCGTGCAGGTGACCGTGCCGCAGCCGTCGACGAAACCCGCCAGGGTGTCGCCCTTGACGACGGCCGCGACGCCGTCGGGCGTGCCGGTGTAGATCAGGTCGCCGGCGGCGAGCGCCACCAGGCCGGACAGATAGGAGATCGTCTCCGGCACGCTCCAGATCAGTGCGTTGAGATCGGATTTCTGACGGGTCTTGCCGTTGACGTCGAGCTGGATGGTCCCCCTGGCCGGATGGCCGATGCGCGATGCGGGGAAGATCTCGCCGATCGGCGCGGACTGGTCGAAGCCCTTGCCCATGTCCCACGGGCGGCCCATGTCCTTGGCTTGGTTCTGCAGGTCGCGCCGGGTCATATCGAGGCCGACGGCGTAGCCGAAGACGTGATCGAGCGCCTTGTCGACCGGAATGTCGGTGCCGCCCGACTTCATGGCCACGACCAGCTCCATCTCGTGATGAAGGTTCTTGGTGGCCGACGGATAGGGGACCTTGGTCGGGTTATTCGGATCGGCACAGATCACGATGGCGTCGGCCGGCTTGGTGAAGAAGAAGGGCGGCTCGCGGTCGGGATCATGGCCCATCTCGCGGGCATGAGCGGCATAGTTGCGGCCGACGCAGAAGATGCGCCGCACCGGGAACAGATCGCCGGTCCCGTTGACCGGCACGCCGACCGTGGCGGGCGGCGTCACGACATAAGCCATCGCTTTCTCCCTCGCGAGCGAGCCTTTATGAAGAGCGCCGGAGTTCTAGGCAATGTCCGAGACAGACGTCCTGACGGTTCAGATCGATTCCGGCGATAGCTCGCTCGGCTGGGCGACGCTGGGTGATCGCCGCTGGCGTTGCACGGTTGGCGCAGGCGGCGTGCGCGAAGACAAGGTCGAGGGCGATGCCGCAACGCCGGTCGGCACCTTTGCCTTGCGCCGCATCTATTTCCGCAACGACCGGCTGGTCCTGCCCGAGGTCCGCCTGCCGGCGCGGCCGATCGACGAGCATGACGGCTGGTGCGACGACCCGCGCGCGACCTCCTACAACCGGCTGGTCCGCATCCCCAACGAATGGAGCCACGAGAAGATGTGGCGCGAGGATGCGCTCTACGATCTCGTGGTCGTCGTCGGCTACAACGACGACCCGCCCGAGGGCGAATGGGGTAGCGCCATCTTCCTCCATCTCGCCCGCGAGGATTATGCGCCGACCCGCGGCTGCGTGGCCTTCGCCCGCGACGATCTCCTGGAACTCGTCACCCTGATCGGCCCTGAAACGCGGCTGCGGGTACTGGCGATGCCGGCCAATGAGCAGGCAACACCGCCCAACGACGACGAGGTCATGCAGCAGTTCGAGGATTTCGACGAACGCGACTGGTAGTCTTCCGGCCCGGAAGAGGATGAGCTATCCGCCCGGTCGGCCAATCGTGCACGCGGTGTGGTCGACCAGCGGGGGTGATGCGAGTCGGGGACGGACGCAGTGTGGCAGCAAGACTGCACTACCCACTCATTCGGGCAACCCGGCGAGACGAAGACCCTCGACGAACCGGTCGACGTCCTGCGGACGGCGGAAGAAAGTCAGCCGGGTTCGATAGCTCGATTGCGTCAGGCTCGGATCCATCTGGCGCATCTGCCCGAGAAGTCTCTGCGCTTCGCCGAGGTTTCCGATGAAAGCATGGGCAACCGTCGCGGCCCGCATTGCCGGAACAAAGTTCGGCTGACGCGCCAGGGCCTTGGCCGCCCAGCTTGCCGCTTCCGCATAGCGCGCCAGAAGCACGTGGGCGAACGCCATGGTGACCTCCAGCCGATAGATCTCAGGATCGATCGGACTCAGGCGAAAGACACGGGAAACCTGCTCGATCGCAACGTCGTGCTCGCCCATGAACGTGCTCGCGAGAGCACGATTGGCCCATCCCGGCGCAAGGTTCTCGTTGACCGAGAGGGCTTGGTCGATCATGGCGGCGCCCGTGTCGAACGCGCGGCAGACGAAGGTGAGCCCGAAGCCGGCCCACGAAAGCGCCAGCGCGTCGTCCCGGCCGACGACGCTGACGCGCGAGGCCAAGCGCGTGATTTCCGCTTCGTCGGCGGCGCTGTCGATAACCCAACCTTGCGCCTTGCGGTTGGTGTTCAGGGCTGCTGCGAGGCCATAGGGCGTGGAGAAGTCGGGATCGATCTCCATCGCGCGGTAGGCCAGGCGGGCTGCCTCGCTCTGTGCTTCCCTGGTGACAACGTACGAGAGGGCCAGGCCGCGCAGGAAGCAGTCATAGGCATCGAGGTTCTGGACAGGCTTGCGTTTGGCCCGCTCGATCTCGGCTTGGTTGAGCTTGGGTGCGATCGCCCCGACGACCTCTGCCGTTACCCGGTCCTGGAGATCGAAGATGTTCTCCAGCGCCCCGTCGAAGCGGTCGGCCCAAATGTGTGCGCCGGTCTCGCTGTCGATGAGCTGGCTGGCGATGCGAACCTTGCCGGCGGCTTTCCGCACACTGCCTTCCAGCACGTAGCGCACACCGAGGTCGCGGCCGACCTGGCGGATGTCCGGCGAATGACCCTTGTAGGCAAAGCTCGAATTGCGGGCGATCACGAACAACGACTTGAAGCGGGACAGTGCGGTGATGATGTCTTCGACCACGCCGTCGGCGAAATATTCCTGCTCCGGATCGCCGCTCATGTTCTGGAATGGCAACACCGCGATCGAGGGCTTGTCGGGCAGGGCGAGTGGCGGCGGCGAGGAGGCGATCGGGGACGCGCGCCGCTGCCAATCCTCCGCGTGCCAATTCACGCTGAATGCTTGAACCGGCCGCTCGATGTTCTTGAGCGTGAGACTGCCAAGGTCCTCGAATGAAGCCTTCAAGCGGCCCGCCACCGCTTCGTGAACGGTCCGCGAAATCACGATGCCGCCGGCTGGCGCTTCGGATTCGAGTCGAGCCGCGACGTTGACGCCATCGCCATAGAGGTCATCTTCGTCGACGATCAGGTCGCCCAAGTGCAGTCCCAGGCGGTACACGAGATTGGTGTCTGCGGCCCGTTCCCGGTTCGCCTCGACCATTGCTTGTTGAAACTCGATGGCGGCACTAAGGGCATCGACGGCGCTGGCGAATTCCAGCAGGGCACCGTCCCCGGTTAGCTTGACCAATCGTCCGCCATACCGCGCTACGACCGGATCGAGGCGCTCAACCCGATTCTGCCGCAGGCGCGCGTGTGTGCCGCTCTCGTCCCGGCCCATGAGGCGAGAGTAGCCGACAACGTCGGCAGCGACGATCGCCGCCAATCTGCGCTGCTCACGGGTCACGGGAACTTTTCCCCCGCCTTTCTATAGCGGATCGTAGAGGGCAGGCGGGTGACCGGCAAACAGGGGAAGCACCAGGTAGTGTCCTAATTTGGCGGCGTCGCCCCTAGAAGCTC
Organism: Reyranellaceae bacterium; assembly: GCA_046349295.1. Lineage (GTDB taxonomy): Bacteria > Pseudomonadota > Alphaproteobacteria > Reyranellales > Reyranellaceae > Reyranella. Next base: position 237,410 of record JAXMCP010000014.1, on the reverse strand, counting down.
TATTTCCGGACCTGTGGCCGCGTGGTCAGCGCCGGCTGCGTCGCGAAATCCGAAAATGTGAATCCCATTTGCTTCCTCGGCTTGAATGATGACAACCGGCACTTTCTTGCCATTGCTGTCCGTCCAAAAGGCGAATTGCGGGATAACGATAGCAAGCGGTTTGCCGATGACGGCGTCGCCGACTTTTGCGACGAACACCGCATTCCCATCTTTCACATCTTGCACCTGCGCCGGACGTCCAGAAATGAATCCTTTGGTCGGGAGGGGCGGCCACTCAGAAGACGCGCTCATGTGGAGATAGCCCTCCGCTCCGCCACGATGGCCGCGCGCACCGCGTCGAGCGGCGATCGTATCCCGCAGGACACTACCAAGCACCACGGCGGCGCGCCGGGACGTGCACATTGCGCAAGAAAGCTACTAGCCAACCAACCGCCCAATCGTGCGCGCCGTGTAGTCGACCAACGGGATGATGCGGGCGTAGTTGAGCCGGGTCGGGCCGATGACGCCGATGGCGCCCAGGATGCGTTCCCGCGAATCGCGGAACGGCGCCACTACCATCGAGCAGCCGGTGTTGGCGAACAGCGGGTTGTCGGAGCCGATGAAGATCTGCACGCCGGCGCCGGCGTTGGCGAGCTCGAGCAGGCGCACGAAGCTCTCGCCGCGCTCGAGCGCATCGAACAGGGTGCGCACGCGCTCGAGATCGGCGATCGCCGTGATGTCCTCGAGCAGCCGCGCCTGGCCACGTACGATCAGGGCGCTGCCCGGCTCGCCGGCCCAGGTCGCCAGGCCCGATTCGATCACCCGCGCGGTGAGATCGTTCAGCTCGGCACGCTTCAGCTTGAGGTCCTCGAGGATCAGCTTGCGCGCATCGTCGATGGTACGCCCGATGAGACGCGAATTGAGGTAGTTGGTCGCCTCGACCAGGGCAGAAGCCGGCATGCCGAGCGGCACGTCGATCAGGCGGTTCTCGACGTGTCCCGACTGGGTCACCGTCACCACCAGCGCGCGGCCCGGCGCGAGGCTCACGAACTCGATGTGCTTCAGCGGCTGCTCGCTCTTGGGCGCCAGCACCACGCTGGCGCAGCGCGACAGGCCGGACAGCAGCGTGGTCGCCTGCTCCAGCGCCTCGGTGACGCTGCGGCCGACCGCGGCACAGCGCGCCTCGATGCTCTCGCGCTCCTCTTCGCTGATGTTGCCGACTTCGAGCAGACCGTTGACGAACAGCTTCAGCCCGGCGTCGGTCGGCAGGCGCCCGGCCGAGGTGTGAGGCGCATAGAGCAGGCCGAGATCCTGCAGGTCGGCCATGATATTGCGAATGGTAGCCGGCGACAGCGCTTCGCTGAGTCGCCGGGTCAGCGAGCGCGAGCCCACCGGCTCGCCGGTCTCGACATAGCCCTCGACCACGAGACGCAGCACCTCGCGGGCGCGCTCGCTCAGTTCGGAGACCGACGCCGCCTGCCGCTGGCCCGTCGCGGCATCCGCGAGGCCGCCAGGGGCGCCAATCCGGTGAAGTACCATGGAAAAAATGTAGGTAGCGCCAACCGGCTGGTCAACGCAGGTCGCGGGATGGCTGGATTCGTCCGAGACGTGGCGCTACACCGACCGCCCACCCTTTATGGCAGAATCCCAGGAGAAACCGATGCGCCCGTCCGGTCGCGCCCCCGATCAGCTTCGCGCCGTGTCCCTGGAACCGGGATTTTCCCGGTATGCCGAGGGCTCCTGCCTGGTCAAGTTCGGCGACACCCATGTCCTCTGCACAGCATCGGTCGATGAGCGGGTGCCGCCTTGGATGCGCAACACCAACCGCGGCTGGGTGACTGCCGAGTACGGCATGCTGCCCCGCTCGACCCATACCCGCACCGACCGCGAGGCGGCGCGCGGCCGTCAATCGGGCCGCACCCAGGAGATCCAGCGCCTGATCGGCCGCTCTCTGCGTGCGGTCGTCAACCTTCCCGCCATGGGCGAGCGGCAGATCAACATCGATTGCGACGTGCTGCAGGCCGACGGCGGCACGCGCACCGCCAGCATCACCGGGTCATGGGTGGCGCTGCACTTCGCCTTCGAGCGCCTGGTCAAGGAGGGCAAGATCGCCGCCAACCCGATCACCGGCCAGGTCGCCGCGGTCTCGTGCGGCCTGTGGGAAGGAACCCCGGTGCTCGACCTCGACTATCCAGAGGACTCCAAGGCCCAGGCCGATGCCAATTTCGTGCTGACCGGCAGCGGCGGCATCGTCGAGGTGCAAGGCACCGCCGAGGACAAGCCGTTCAGCGAGCCCGAGTTCCTGGCCCTGCTGGCGCTCGCCAAGAAAGGCATCGGCGAGCTCATCCACCTGCAGCGGCTGGCGATCGGCCCAGCCGTCGCCAAGCCCGCCTGATGGCCCGCCGCTTCTCCCTGCCGCGACTGGTGGTGGCCACCCACAACCGGGGCAAGGCCGGCGAGATCCGCAGCATGCTGTCGCCGTACGGCGTCGAGATCGTCTCGGCGGGCGAGCTCGGCCTGCCGGCACCCGAGGAAACCGGCAAGACGTTCGAGGAGAACGCCACCCTCAAGGCATTGGCTGCCACGCGGGCCAGCGGCCTGCCGGCGCTCGCCGACGATTCGGGCCTGAGCGTACGGGCGCTCGACGGCCAGCCGGGTCTCTACACGGCCGACTGGGAGGGGCCGACGCGCGACGCCATGGTCGGCATGCGGCGTATCCAGGACGAGCTCGCCCAGCGCGGCGTCGCCGATACGGATTCCGCGCGCGCCGCGACCTTCCATTGCGTGCTCGCCCTCGCGTGGCCGGACGAGCATGTCGAGATGGTGCACGGTACGCTCGACGGCCGCATCGTCTGGCCGCCCCGCGGCACCGGTGGTCATGGCTACGATCCCTGTTTCCAGCCCGCCGGCGAGCAGCGGACCACGGCCGAAATGACCGATGCCGAGAAGAACGCCATCAGCCATCGTGGTCGCGCCTTCCGCCTGCTGGTCGAGGCCTGCTTCAGATGACGGCCGCCGCAGCCCGGCCACTCGGTGTCTATGTCCACTGGCCGTTCTGCAAATCGAAGTGCCCGTACTGCGATTTCAATTCCCACGTGCGTGACGGCGTGCGCCAGGAGCGCTGGCGCAACGCCCTGCTCGCCGAGCTCGAATACGCCGCGCGCGAAGCCCCCGACCGACGGGTCGAGACCATGTTCTTCGGCGGCGGCACGCCGTCGCTGATGGAGCCGGCCACGGTGGCCGCCCTGATCACGCGCGCGAAGGAGTTGTGGGACAGCAGTCCGGATATCGAGATCACGCTCGAAGCCAACCCGACCTCGGTCGAGGCCGGGCGGTTCGCAGCACTGGCCGAGGCAGGGGTCAATCGCCTGTCGCTCGGTGTCCAGGCCCTCGACGGTGCGGCGCTGCGTTTCCTCGGCCGTGAGCATTCGGCCGACGAAGCGCTCGCCGCCCTCGACCTGGTGCGCCGACACTTCGCCCGGTACTCCTTCGACCTGATCTATGCTCGGCCGGGCCAGACGCCGGAGAGCTGGGCCGCCGAGCTGGAGCGCGCGCTGGCGCTCGCAGGCGAGCACCTCTCGCTCTATCAGCTCACGATCGAGCGCGGCACCCGCTTCTTCACGGATCACGCGCGCGGCGGCTTCACTCTGCCCGAGGAGGACGATGCCGCGGTGATGTTCGAGCATACCCAGGCGCGGCTCGACGCCGCCGGGCTGCCGTCCTACGAGATTTCCAACCATGCCCGCCCAGGGGCTGCCTGCCGCCATAATTTGATCTATTGGCGGTATCAGGATTACGTCGGCATCGGACCGGGCGCGCACGGCCGCTTCGCCGAGGACGATGCCGGGCCGCCGCGCAAGCAGGCGACACGGCGGGCAAGCGGTCCGGAGGCCTGGATCGAGGCTGTCGAGAGCACGGGGCACGGCACGGCGGAAACGTCGTCGATCGCCGGCCGGGGTCTGGTCGAGGAGGCGTTGATGATGGGGCTGAGGCTGGCCGACGGAATCGACCGGGCCCTGTTCGCGTCGGTGACCGGCGAGGATCCCGTGGCCGCGCTCGGCGAGACCCGCCTGGCGCCGCTGGTGTCGGCCGGCCTGCTCGAGGTCAGCGCCACGCATCTGACCGCGACGCCGGCCGGACGCCAGCGTCTCAACGCCGTGCTGGAGCGGCTGGTCGCATGAGCGGGAAGGCGGCAATCGTCGCGGGGCTGATCGCAGCGCTGTTGGCCGTGCCCGAGCCGGCGACGGCACAGCAGCCCCCGCAGCCGCAATCCCAGCAGCAACAGCAGAAGCCGCCTCAAGCCAAGCCGCCGGCTGCCCCGCCTCGGCCAGGGGCCAAGTCGGCCTTCCCGCCACCAGCCTTCAAGATCACGGTCGCCACCGAGGCTGCCTACCCGCCCTTCAATTACCTCGACCGCAAGGGCCTGCCGGCCGGATTCGAGATGGAACTGGCCCAGGAAGCCTGCCAGCGCATCAAGGCGGAGTGCGAATTCGCCGCCTTCAAGTGGGACGATTTGATCCCGGGCCTGCTCGAGAAGAAGTTCGACATCATCATGTCGTCGCTCGAGGTCACCAGCGAGCGGCGCAAGCGGCTCGGCATGTCGCGCCGCTACTACCTGTCGCCCGGCGCCTTCATTGCCGCCAAGGGCGCACCGTTCGACGGCCCGCCTTCGCTGCTGCGCAACAAGCGGCTGGGCGTCCAGAAGGATTCCACGCACGCCGACTGGGTCGACAAGAGCTTTCGCCGGTCGGCGCTGATCAAGCGCTACACCACCGTCGCCGAGGCATTGCAGGCCTTGGCCAAGGACGAGGTCGACGCGGTGTTCGGCGACAAGACGCAACTCTGGCTGTGGAGCCAGAAGCCCGAGGGCAAATGCTGCGAGGTGGTCGGCCAGGACATCAAGGACAACCAGACCTTGGGAATCGGCGTCTCGGCCGGGCTGCGCAAGGAGGACGTCAAGCTGCGCGACGCCCTGAACAAGGCGTTCGGCGACATGGTCGCCGACGGCACCTACAAGAAGATCAACGAGAAATACTTTCCGTTCCCGCTGAACTGAGCCTCATTCCTCCCTGAGCGAAGCTGGGGAGGAGGACTAGTAGGTCGGAACTCAGCTCAGTGCAGGGCGCGATCGCGCGACACGTAGTGGCCGCGCTTCAGTTCCTTGAAGAAATGCGGCACCTGGGGATGGGCCACCGGCTTGCCGGTCTCGTCGGGCAGCAGGTTCTGTTCCGAGACGTAGGCGACATAGGTGCTCTGCGCGTTCTCGGCCAGCAGATGGTAGAAGGGCTGGTCGCGACGCGGCCGCACCGCCTCCGGTATCGAGGCGAGCCATTCCTCGGTGTTCGAGAATACCGGATCGACATCGAAGATGACGCCCCGGAACGGATAGACACGATGCTTCACCACCTGGCCGATGGCGAACTTCGCGCGGCGCATGGGCGGAGGGACAATCGCCGTCCGGGCAGTCTGCTTGTCGAATTCCATGGCAGAAGTATTGCTCCGAACGGGGCGCCAAGCAACGCGCAGAGGCCGCTGAATTCGCGCGGGCCGGTCAACAACTGCGTGAAAGCAACCCTGTGACAGCGCCAGCAAGATCGTGGCCAGGGCAGGACGGACGGCCCGGACTGCAATAATCACACGACGGGCGTCGGTTGACGCGAGCCATCGGCCTGTGGACTCTGTACGGGGAAGGGAGACTGAACTCTTGTCGGGTGGCCTGAGAGTCCGCTTCTGGGGCGTACGGGGTTCAATCTCCTGTTCCGGAGCTGAATATGTCCGCTATGGCGGCAATACCTCTTGCCTGGAGGTTACCGCGGGCGGCCGGCGTCTCATCTTCGATGCAGGAACCGGCATTCGAAGCCTGGGGCTCGAGCTCGCTCGACAGGTCCCCCTCGATCTCGACATCTACTTCACCCATACCCATCTCGACCACATCTCCGGCCTCACCTTCTTTGCGCCCTTGTTCGAGAAGCGCAATTCGGTGCGTATGTGGGCTGGTCACCTCGAGGCGCCCTACACGCTGAAGAAAGTCGTGAGCAACCTGATGCAGGCACCGCTCTACCCGGTGTCGCTCGACGTGTTCCAGGCGCGTGTGGAGTTCAAGGAATTCCAGGCCGGGCAGCGGCTGAGCTGCGGCGAGGTCGCCATGTACACCGCTCCGCTCAATCATCCCAACGGTGCAACCGGCTATCGCATCGAATTCGGCGGCAAGTCGATCTGCTACATCACCGACACCGAGCACCGCGGTCACGGTCCGGACAAGACGATCGTCGAGCTGTGCCGCGCCGCCGACGTCATGATCTACGATTCGAGCTACACGGACGCCGAGTATGACCGCTATCGCGGCTGGGGCCATTCGACCTGGCAGGAAGGCACGCGGATCGCCGATGCTGCCGGGGTCGGCACTCTGGCCATTTTTCATCACGATCCCAGCCACGACGACGCCTTCATGGACGGCGTGGCGCGCGAGGCGGCGCTGGCCCGTCCCGGCACGGCGCCCAACGGATTGCCGCGCGTCCTCGTTGCTCATGAAGGGCTGACGCTCAGCCCATAGGCTTGCCAATGAGTCTCTCACCATGACCGATTCGTCGAGCCTGCGTGGTCGCTGGCGCAGGCTGAAGCTCGGCCTGCCGACGGTGCTCGGGATGAAGCCGCGCGGCTGGTTCATCCCGCATCGCTACGCGCCCCTGCTGCCGCCGCCCGGCTCGCAGCCGCCGTATCCTGCGATCGAGGCGCTCTTCGAGCGCAGCGACGCCGCCTTCCGCGCGATGCTCGACACCGTCGATTCGCACGCCGCGGCCCTGGTGGCGACGAAGGCCCTGTTCGATCAGTCGTGGTTCCCGTCGCTCGATGGCGCCGTTGCCTATACCCTGATCAGGGAGCGCAAGCCCCGACGCATCATCGAGGTGGGCTCGGGCCATTCGACGCGCGTGCTCGCGCGCGCGTTGGGCGGCATGGGCGAGATCGTCGCCATCGACCCCTCGCCGCGCGCCGACATCGCCGACCTGCCGGGCATTCGCATCGTGCCGTCGACGCTGCAGGCCGCGCCGCTTGCCCTGTTCGACGAGCTCAAGGCCGGCGACGCGCTGTTCATCGATTCCAGTCACATCCTGATGCCGGGCAGCGACGTCGACATTCTGCTGAACCGCGTCCTGCCGATGCTGCCGGCAGGCGTGCTGGTGCACATCCACGACGTCTTCCTGCCCTTCGATTATCCGTCGATCTGGGGCTGGCGCGCCTACAACGAGCAGCAGGGCATCGCGCCACTGCTGACGAGCGGCGCCTATCGGCCGTTGTTCTCCAGCGCCTGGGTGGAGCGCCGGCTCGGCGATCGATTGGCAAGCTCGGTCGTCGCCCGATTGCCGCGCCCGGCCGACGCCATTTCCGCCAGCCTGTGGCTTGAAAAATGCTGATCCTTGCCCGGCTGCACAACTGGCTGTTCGAAGGCGGCGGCCAGGACTCCCTGCCGGAGCGGGTGCGCCTTACGATCCGGCGCCAACAGGATCGCAGCGAGATCCTGATCGGCTGGGCGGAGCTCGTGCTGGTCGCGCTGCTGGCGACGGCCTATCAAACCACGACCATGCCCGAGGGCGTGGTGCAGGAGGACTACTCGTTCGAGTCGGAGGTCTTCGCGCTCTATGCCCTGTTCGCCATGGCACGCATCGTCCTGGCATATCTTCGCCGGCTGCCCGAATTCCTGCTCTACGTGTCGGTGGTGATCGACGTCGGCCTGTTCATGGCGCTGATCTACTCCTTTCACTACAAGTACGCTCAGCCGGCCGTGTTCTATCTCAAGGTGCCGACGCTTCTTTATATCTTCCTGTTCATAGCGCTCCGTGCGCTGCGCTTCGAGGCGCGCTTCGTCGTCTTCACCGGTCTTGCATCGGCCGTGGGCTGGATCGTGCTGGTCCTCTACGCCTTGAGCGGCCGCGGCGGCCCGCCCAACATGACCGACGATTTCGTCGAGTACATGAACTCGAATGCGCTGCTGATCCACGCCGAGGCCAACAAGGTCCTCGCCATCCTGCTGACCACGGCGGTGCTGGCGATCGCCATCGCGCGCGCCCGCAACCTCCTGGTGCGATCGGTCGCCGAAGGCGCGGCGGCGCGCGATCTGTCGCGCTTCTTCGATCCCGGAGTCGCCAACCGCATCCGCAGCGCGGCGATGTCGATCAAGGCCGGCGAAGGCGAGATGCGCGACGTGGCGATCCTGACGGTGGATCTGCGCGGCTTCACCCGACTGTCGACGGAATTGCCGCCGGGCGACGTCATGAAGGTGCTGCAGGACTACCAGGGGCGGGTCTGCCCCCTGATCGCGCGTCATGGCGGCAGCATCGACAAGTTCCTGGGCGACGGCATCCTGGCCTCGTTCGGCGCCGTGGCGCCCTCGGCGACCGCCGCCGCCGACGCGCTGCGTGCGGCCGACGCGGTGCTCGAGGCGGCGAACCGATGGGCGGCCGAACGTCAGGCGAAAGGCTTGGAGCCGCTGTCGATCGGGCTCGCTGTGGCGTCGGGCCGGGTGGTGTTCGGTGCGGTCGGTGACGGCGAGCGGCTGGAATTCACGGTGATCGGCGATGCGGTGAACTTCGCCGCCAAGCTGGAAAAGCACAATAAGGACGAGAAGACCCGCGCCCTGACCAGCGTGGCAACCTACGACCTGGCGGAGCGCCAGGGCTACTCCGCACCGGCGGTCCGCGAGCGGCGGAAGGGCAGAAATGTGGCGGGTGTCACCGAACCGGTCGATATCGTGGTCCTGGCAGGTTGACATGGCGAAGAAGTGGCAGGTGCGGCCAACCCGGTCGCCTTGCCCTTTCCCCATTCGCGGCCTATGTATTTTCCAGCTGCAATTTCCAGCGAGTTGGGAACGGGTTGGCGGAGCGCCATCGTGGGAAACAACTACGACATAATCCTGATTGGACTGGTCGCCGTCTTTCTGATCCTGCGGCTGCGCTCGGTGCTCGGCAAACGAACGGGCAATGAGCGTCCGCCAGCGCGCGATCCGTTCACGCCGCCGACGCCACCGACACCGTCGCCGCGGGTCGGCGACGCGCCGCCCTCCGGCCAGACGGCCAGCGACAATGTCGTGTCCCTGCCGACGGCCAGCGCACCCCGGCCATCGTCGGCCAGCACCGGGCCGGGCGGGATTCGCGCCACCGTGCTGCCGACGGCCTCGACCGGCATCGCGGCGATCCGCGCCGCCGACCCGACCTTCGAGCCGATGGGCTTCTGCGCCGGCGCGCGGGCGGCCTTCACGACCATTGTCGAGTCCTTTGCCAAGGGCGACATCGGCGCCCTGCGGCCGTTGCTGGACGCCCCGACCTACGCCAGCTTCGAGGCTGCCGTCCGGGGTCGCACCGAACGGCAGGAGAAGGCCGAGACGACGCTGATCGGCTTCGAGGCCTCCGACATTTCGGCCGCGTCGATGCAGGGCAGCAGCGCCATGGTCACCGTCCGCTTCGTCAGCGAACAGATCAATGTCGTGCGCAACGCCGAGGGCCAGATCGTCGATGGCAATCCCAACGAAGTGCAGAAGGTCGTCGATCTCTGGACGTTCCGCCGCGATACGACCTCGACCGACCCCAATTGGGTGTTGATCAAGACCGAAAGCGAAGGCTGAAGGGAAGGCTTTGCCGACCATACGCTGGACCGTCCTGTCCGGCGGCGCAGCCTGGATCGCTGTCGCCGGCCTTCTGGCTGCGTGCGCCGGCGGCCCGGGTGGATCGAGCGAGCGGCGTGTTCCCATGGCGCCGGTCTCGTTCAACGAGATCAGCGGATGGGCGACCGACAAGCACGGCGAGGCGCTGGCGACATTCAAGCGCTCCTGCCCCAAGCTCACCAGCGGACCGGAGACGAAGATCGCCACCGACGGCGGCAGCAAGACGATTGCACCGGCCGAGTGGGCACGGATCTGCGATTCCGCCAATGCGGTGAAGGCCGGTGACGACCGCGCCGCCCGGCTGTTCTTCGAAGAGAATTTCCGGCCATTGATCGTCCAGGCACCAGGCAAATTCACCGGCTATTTCGAGCCCGACATGCGCGGCAGCCGCGCGCCGTCGCGCCTGTTCACCGTGCCGGTTTATCGACGGCCGCCCGACCTCACCGACAAGCCCTATTTCACCCGCGCCGAGATCGAGCAGGGCGCCCTGAAGGGCCAGGGGCTGGAGATCGCCTGGGTGCAGGATCCGGTCGCCTTGTTCGAGGTGCAGGTGCAGGGCAGCGGCAAGGTCCAGCTCGCCGAGGGCGGCACGCTGACCCTCGGATTCGACGGCTCCAACAACCGGCCCTACACCGCGATCGGCACTGTGCTGATCGAGCAGGGCGTGATGCAGAAGGGCACGGCGACCTGGCCGGCGATCCGTGACTGGCTGAAGCGCAACCCGCAGCAGGCGCGCGACGTGATGCGCAAGAACGAGCGCTACATCTTCTTCAAGGACACCAAGAGCGCGACCGCGACCGGGGCCGAAGGTGTACCGCTGACGGCGCAGCGCAGCCTCGCCGTCGACACCACGCTCACCCCATACGGCACGCCGATCTGGATCGACACGACGCGGCCGGTGTCGAACAAGCCGGGCACCACCGAGCCCTATCGCCGGCTGACCATTGCCCAGGACACCGGCGCCGCGATCGTCGGACCGGCACGAGGCGACGTGTTCTTCGGCAGCGGACCGCAGGCCGCGGATTGGGCCGGCCGCATGATAAGCGAGGGCCGCGCCATCGTGCTCGTTCCGAACAAGAGCTAGCCAGCTCAGCGAGAACAAGCCTGCAGGCCGTCCAGCCGCCTCGCTTCGGCGTGGACCATCTGCGCGGTTGAGGCTCCCCGTGCTGCGCGCCGCCCATTGTCGCGACACGACCCCGCCGGATCTGCATGGGAAACGAGAGCTACTGGCGGGTCATCGAGGGTCCATTCGTCGACAAGCTCGCGGGCCCACTTGCCGACAGGAATGTGAAGACACCGAATCGACGACCGCGCGTGACCGGCGTGACCTCGTGCACCATCGCAGTGGAGAACACCAGCCCGCCGCCTGCAACGGGGGCATAGAGCTCGCGGCCGAATTCGGGAAACCGCAGCAGGCCGCCGTCATATTCGTCGGTGCTGTTCAGGTTGATGCTGAGCGCGAACTGGCGGTGCGCGGTTGTGCTGCTGGTGTTGTCCTTGTGGCGCCGGAACCAGCCGCCGGACTCGGACCCGTAGCAGCCGATCAGAGGTGCCTCGAGGACATTGATGCGGGCGTGGTAAACCTGCTCCATCACCGGCACGACCCGGCGCATGATGGTGTCGCGCACCTGCACGAACAGCAGCGGATCGCTCACCTGGACGTCTTGGCGGCGCTTGATCTCCGCGTTGATGACGTTGCCGGAATTCGACGCCACCTTGTTGGCGAGCTTGCTGCTGCGTTGCCAGTGCTCCAACAACGTCTTGCAGAAGGCGGGGTCGAAGACGCGCTCGAGGAACAGCACCGGCGCCTTGGCCTGCACCAGGATCGGCGCGGTCGCGGCATAGAGCCCGGTTGCCTGCTCGAGAATCGCGTCCGGCGAGGCGCCCGGCAGCAGCGCCGCCACGCGCCCGGCGGGATCGACCAGGACGACCAGCGGACCGGTCGCGGCGAAGGCCCGGCCGAGCTCGCCGGCCTGATCGAGCACCCACGATGGGTAGTCGCACGGTTCTGCGGGTTGCGCGGTCAGGACGATATGCAGCAGGGTCTCGCTCGCGGCCAGCTCTTCGGACAGTCGCACGGCAATGGCCGCGTCGGGCGGCGTCCCGAGCCAGTAGGCGCGCGCCATGCCGGACGTGAGCTGATCCCAGGAATCGAACACGCCGCCGGATGCCGACGGTAGCGTGATGCGCGGCATCATATCCCCGACGCCGATGGCGGCGCGGGCCGGCGGCTTCGCCAAGGGTCGGTTCATCGCTTCCACCACGTGAAGGCCTTTCCGTTCACGCAAAACGCGTTGCTGAATCCCGATACCGCGTGGTTCGAACACTCGCCTTGATGAAGGTCAAGCGCCCGCCCGATCGTCAGCCTATCACTCCGCGCTCCTGGTCCCTTAGAGAAATTCTAAAGAATGGCCCCATTGCGGGAGTTTTGGGCCGCTGCCAATGTGCCCGACGTGTCCAAGCCACCTTCCAAATCGGGTCCACAGCCGCGCCGCGTCGCGTTGTTCGTCACCTGCCTCGTCGATCTGTTCCGCCCCTCCGTCGGTTTCGCCGCGATCAAGCTTCTCGAAGACGCCGGCTGCTCGGTCGAGGTGCCGCCGCTTCAGGTCTGCTGTGGCCAGCCGGCCTACAATTCGGGCGATCGGGCTACGACTCGGGCCATCGCCCGGCAGGTCATCGAGGCGTTCGAGGGCTACGACGCCGTGGTGGCACCGTCGGGTTCGTGCGGCGGCATGCTCAGCCATCATTATCCAGGCCTGTTCGACGACGATCCGCCACTGAAGGCGCGCGCCGAGCGACTGGCGGGACGCACCCATGAGTTGCTGTCGTTCCTGGTCGATGTGCTGGACGTCACCCGGGTCGCGGCGCGCTACGATGGCGCCGCCACTTACCATGATTCCTGCTCGGGCCTGCGCGAGCTCGGCGTGAAGACCCAGCCGCGCCGCCTGCTCGCCTCGGTAGCCGGGCTGAGCCTCCGCGAGATGAAGGCGCCCGAAGTCTGTTGCGGATTCGGCGGCACCTTCTGCGTGAAATATCCCGAGATCTCCAACGCCATGGTCGGCGAGAAGACCGCCGACATCGCGGCCTCCGGCGCCGATACCTTGCTCGCCGGCGATCTCGGCTGCCTGATGAACATGGCGGGCAAGTTGCAGCGCGAGGGCAGCGCCATCCAGGTGCGCCATGTCGCCGAGGTGCTGGCCGGCATGACCGATGGCGCCCCGATCGGCGAGTCGCGCTGATGCAGTCGACCGCGCACGCCTTCAAGGACAATGTCGGCGTGGCCCTCGCCGACCCGAACCTGCAGGACTCGCTCGGCAAGCTGAAGGTGGGGTTCTCAGAGCGCCGGCGCCAGGCGGCCGAGCGCTTGCCCGAATTCGAGGCGCTGCGCGACCGGGCGCGCGACATCAAGAACCACGCCCTCGCCAATCTCGATTTCTATCTCGAGGAGTTCGAGCGCAAGGTGACGGCGCTGGGCGGTCACGTTCATTGGGCACCCACCGCCGACGATGCCCGGCGCATCATCGGCGAGCTCTGCCGCAACGTCGGCGCCAGGACCGTCGCCAAGTCGAAGTCGATGGTGGCCGAGGAGATTGCGCTCAACGAGCATCTCGAGGCGCTGGGCATCGCGCCGATCGAGACCGATCTCGGCGAGTACATCATCCAGCTCCGCCACGAGCCGCCGAGCCACATCATCGCGCCCGCGGTGCACCTCACCAAGGACCAGGTCGCCGATACGTTCCTCGAGCATCATCGCAAGCTCGGCTTCACCAGGCGATTGACCGAGCGCAGCGACATGGTGGCCGAGGCGCGCTTCGTCCTGCGCCAGAAATTCCTCGACGCCGATGTCGGGCTGACCGGGGCCAACTTCCTGGTGGCCGAGACCGGCTCCTCGATGCTGGTCACCAACGAGGGCAATGCCGATCTCTCCAACACCTTGCCCAAGATGCACATCGTGCTGGCCGGCATCGAGAAGGTGATCCCGACATTGGAGGACGCGGCCGTCCTGCTGCGCGTCCTGGCCCGCTCGGCGACGGGCCAGGAAACTTCCTCCTACACCACGCTGAACACCGGGCCCAAGCGGCCGGGCGATCTCGACGGGCCCGAGCAGTATCATGTCGTGATCCTCGACAATGGCCGCTCGGCGGTGCTCGGCACCGACATGCAGGACATGCTGCGCTGCATCCGCTGCGGCGCCTGCATGAACCATTGCCCGGTCTATGGCGCGATCGGCGGGCACGCCTACGGCTGGGTCTATCCCGGGCCGATCGGCGCGGTGCTGACACCGCAGCTCGTCGGCCTCGAGGAGGCGAGCAACCTGCCCAACGCGTCCACCTTCTGCGGCCGTTGCGAAAGCGTCTGTCCCGTGCGCATCCCCCTGCCCGGCCTGATGCGTCATTGGCGCGAACGCGAGTTCGAGCGCCATCTCACGCCCAAAGCTGTACGCCAGGGTCTCGCTTTGTGGAGCTTCATGGCACGGCGTCCACGTCTCTACCGCCGCGTGACGGCACTCGCCAATCGGCTGCTCGGCTTGTTCGGTCGCGTCGAAGGTCGCTACCGCACGCTGCCCCTCGCCGGCGGCTGGACGCGCTTCCGGGACTTTCCGGCCCCCGAAGCGGGCGGCACGTTTCACGCGCAGTGGCAGCGACGGCGACCATGACCCAATCCGACAGCACCGCGGCCAAGGCCCAGATCCTGACCGGTATCCGCCGTTCGCTGCGTCGCGACGCGCTGTCGGGGGAGGCCCGCCAGGAGGTCGAGGCGCGCCTCGCCCATCCGCCGCGCGGACCAACCGTTGCTCGTGCCGCCTTGCCGCAACCCGACAAGGTTGCCCTGTTCTGCCAGTGGGCCGAGGCCAACAACGCGACCGTGGCGCGTGTTCCGCCCGAGCAGGTGCCGGGCGAGGTCGCCGGCTATCTCGCGCGCAACAACCTGCCCGCCCAGGCGGCCATGGCGCCGAGCGTCGACCTCGAGCGGTTCGACTGGGCCAGCCAGAAGATGCTGTCCCTGCGCAAGGGCCGGGCCGAAGGCAGCGATCAGGTATCGATAACAGGCGCCTTTGCCGGCATCGCCGAGACCGGTACGCTGGTGATGACCTCGGGCCCGGAGCATCCGGTCACCCTGAACCTGCTGCCCGACACCCATATCGTCGTGCTGCGCGAGGACGACATCGTGGCGGGCTACGAGGACGTCTGGGGCCGGCTGCGCGTCCGCTACGGCAAGGACCGCATGCCGCGCACGGTCAACACCATCACAGGCCCATCGCGCACCGGCGACATCGAGCAGACCATCGAGCTCGGCGCGCACGGTCCCCGGCGCATGCATATCCTGGTGGTTCGCGAATGAGCGCCGCCGGCGACGCCCCCTCAGCCCAATCGCCGGGAGAATTGCGCGTCGTCGGCACCAGCGTCACCCGCGAGATCGAGCGCCTGCTCGACCAAGTTGCGGAAACGAACGGACCCCACGCGCCGCGGATCCTCCAGGTCGGGTCGCGCGCTGCCGCTTCCGATCGCAACGAGCGCAACTGGCGCGCCCTGGCGGCCAAGCGCTTCGGCGGCCACGCTCAATTCGTCGGCGTCGACCTGGTGGACGGCGCGAACGTCGACCAGGTGGTCGATATCTGCAGCGAGCCCGGCACCGTGCGCACCAAGCTCGGCACCGAACCCTTCGACCTGGTGATCTGCTGCCATGTGCTCGAGCATACGCGGCGGCCCGGCAGGGCGGCGCGCAATATCGAGCGGCTCCTGAAGCCCGGCGGTCTGGTCTATGTCGCCACGCCCTGGTCGCAGGCCTTCCACGCCGCGCCCGACGACTACTGGCGGTTTTCGGTTCGCGGCCTGATGGTGATGTTCGCGAAGCTGGAGGTCGTCTCGTCGTTCTACAGCGGCGGAGACGTGGGCCTCGACGTCGCCTACCGGGTGGAACGAGGCGGCAAGCCTGACCTGGAGCCGCAGGCTGGCGCCGTCGAGCAGGGCCTGTTCCAGCTCGTGCTCGACCACGAGGACAATCGCGCCGTGCTGGCGCGCCAGGCAACAGAGCGGTTGCCGGTCTCGCGCACTTACCTGCCTACCCTGTTCGTCAACATCGTCGGCAGGCGCCGGCCCAAATGAAAAGAGCGGGCTTTCGCCCGCTCTTCCCATCGATCGTTGAGAACTGCGACTAGAAGCGCAGGTCCATGCCGAGCAGGATCACCCACGAATTGCCGCTGACAGCGTTCGTCGGGCCCGAGGCCTGGTACAGCATCGCGCCGCCGGTCAGCTTGATGCCGGGTCCGAGCGCGTAGTTGGCGCCGATTTCCCACTTGTTCACGGTTTCCGATCCGAACAGCAGCGAGGTCGCGGGATTGCCGTTGAACGCCGTGCTGTTCACGCCCGGAATGCCGCTTGCCGAGGCGATGTTGAGCGTCTGGGCATTGGAGCCCGCCGCGATGGCTGTAACGCTGGCCGAACCGTTGCCGTTCGTGTTGTAGAAACCCGCCCACATGAACGACATCTGCCACGGACCGGTCTCGTACATGATGCCGGCGGTGTAGAAGCGGGTGTCGTTGTCGACGCCAGTGAAGTAGTTCGCGCCGAGGCCGTTGTTGTCCCAGCCGATCGCGCCGCCGATGGTGAAGCCGGCATAGCCGAACTGCGCACCGACGACCCACTGCTTCCAGGACGACAGGTTGGCACCCGTCACCATGTTGGCCGGCCCAGGCGCCGCGCCGGTGATGGGCAGGTAGCCGGGGACGAACGAGGCGTAGGCGAACGCGCCGTACAGCGCGACCGTGACGTCACCGAACTTGTTCAGGTAGTTGGCACCGACGTCGAACAGGTCCTGCCAAGCATAGTCGCCCGTCGGGCAGTTGTTCGGGTTGGCCGCCTGCTGATAGCCGCAGACACCGGCCGCGGCGTTGGTCGGACCAGTCGCGACGTAGGTGCCGTTCTGGCCTGCACCATTGAGCTTGGGCGCGTAGCCGATACCGATCTGCAGGCCCTGGAAGCGGGGCGTGAAGTAGTTGATGCGGTTGACGTCCTGCCAAGTCGGCGTGATCGTCGTCGCCATCGTACGAGCGTACGCCTTGTTGTTGGCGATGACCGAGTTGCTCTGCCAATTGTGGTTGTGCTGGATGGCACCCCAACCGATCAGGGCCGACGGCGTGCCGTAGTACATACGATAGGTCGCCGCGTCGCGGGCGCCCAACTCGACACGGCCCCAGTCGCCGAAGGCGTACAGGAACGCTTCGTCGATCTGCAAGTTTGCGCCGGTCGCGCCGGTGCTCGGGTTCCATGCTTCGAGCTCGACCGTCAAGCCGACCGACGTGCCGTTGTCCAGCTTCGTCTGACCGATGAAGTGGATTTCACCTTCCTGGATGAAAGCGAAGCCCTTGTAGGCGGTGACACTGCCGTTGAAGGCGTAGGTCGAGTCGACGCCGCCCGCCGCGGCGTAGAAGGTATAGTAACCTCCCAGGCCCATCTTGATCGGGTCGGCTGCCATGGCCGGAGCGGCCATCACCCCGCCGACGACCAAGGCGGTCGAGCCGAGTAGAAGCTTTTTCATCATTCTCCCTCTCTCATTGATCAGAGACTGGTACGTACCACAAGGCCTGTCCGACCGGCGGAAGTGGGAGCCCGAGATCCGGCGACACACGGCCCCGCCAATGCGGCCGCCATATAAGACCACTTGGTCCCCTCGGGGGTCAAGGAATCGACGCGCCACCGCCTCGATTCTGCCCGCACCTGTGGCGTCTTTGTCACAATTTCCGAGGGCTGCGGGAACCCGTTTCCCTGAATAGAGGGAAGCGGTTTCCTCGGCTAGCCACATCTTGTGAATTCTTTTGAAAAACTACAAAAGGACGGTCCGTTGTTCAAAGGAACTCATAGTGCTCTGGGACGACCGTTCCTCTTGCAGCGCACGCCCTGTCCTCTTATGTTCCGGCCCGCCGCCGTGTTATCGTGGCCATGAAGCAGGGACGCCAGCGATGCCAGGCTTGTCGAATCTTTCCAAAATCGTTGCAGTCGGCGTGAGTTTGGCTGCGGCCGGCCTTGTCGGCTGCGGCGGCAGTCCCAACTCGGTGAAAGAAACCAGGAGCGGCGCGTCGGGCGACCGTAACTCGCGTGACATGGTCCAGGGCTTGGGCGGCCAGAATCGCGAGCAGGGCAGCCTGTTCGGCCCGGGCGGCCTGTTCGGGTCGAAGGCGGAAAAGCAGATCGATACCGGGACCGGGGTCGCGGTGAACGCCTACCTGTGGCGAGCCTCCCTCGACACCATCAATTTCATCCCCTTGGTTTCAGCCGACCCGTTCGGCGGGGTGATCATCACCGATTGGTACACGCCGGCTGAAACGCCGAACGAGCGCATGAAGGTCCAGGTGACGATCCTCGACCGCGATCTCAGGGCCGACGGCGTGCGCGTGTCGGTGTTCAAGCAGACGACGTCGCCGCGCGGCGGCAACTGGGTGGACGCCCAGGTCGACCCGCGCACCAACATCGACATCGAGAACGCCATCCTGACCCGCGCACGCCAGCTTCGCATCGCCGGCGGCTCCTGATCGCGGCAGCCCATCGCAACGCTTGACGCGTGCGGCCGCAGCGGGCATCCGCTGCGGCCGCAGCCTTTTTCGGGGTTCTTCCGTGTCGTCGACGCCAGCGCGCTACAATTTCCACGAGACCGAGGCCAAGTGGCAGAAGGTCTGGGACGATCGCCAGACCTTCCAGGCCCGGATGGACCGCGCCCGGCCCAAATACTACGTCCTCGAGATGTTCCCCTATCCGTCGGGGCGCATCCACATGGGGCACGTGCGCAACTACACCCAGGGTGACGTGGTCGCGCGCTACAAGCGGGCCCGCGGTTTCAACGTCCTGCATCCCATGGGCTGGGACGCGTTCGGCCTGCCGGCCGAGAATGCGGCGATGGAGAAGAAGGTTCATCCGCGGAAGTGGACCTACGAGAACATCGCAACCATGAAGGCGCAGCTGAAGTCGATGGGCCTGTCGCTCGATTGGAGCCGCGAGCTGGCGACCTGCGACCCGACCTACTACCGCCATCAGCAGAAGATGTTCCTCGACTTCTGGAAGGCGGGGCTGGCCTATCGCCGCGAGGCCTGGGTCAACTGGGATCCGGTCGACAACACCGTGCTGGCCAACGAGCAGGTGATCGAAGGCAAGGGCTGGCGCACCGGCGCGCCGGTCGAGCGCCGCAAGCTCACCCAGTGGAACCTCAAGATCACGACCTTCGCCGACGAGCTGCTCGAGCGGCTGGGTACGCTCGAACGGTGGCCCGAGAAGGTGCGCCTGATGCAGGCCAACTGGATCGGCAAGAGCCGCGGCGCGCGCGTCTTCTGGCAGCTCACCGATGCGTCCGGCGCCAATCGGGGCAACCTCGAGATCTTCACGACCCGGCCCGATACGCTGTACGGCGCCTCCTTCATGGCGCTGTCGGCCGAGCATCCGCTGACCGCCGAGCTGGCCGCGAACGACCCGGCCCTGCAGCGCTTCATTGCCGAGTGCCGCAAGACCGGCACCGCCGCGGCCGAGCTCGAGACGGCGGAGAAGATGGGCTTCAGGCTCCCGCTTCTCGCCAGGCATCCGCTGATGCCCGGCAAGACCGTGCCGGTCTATGCCGCCAACTTCGTGCTGATGGAGTACGGCACCGGCGCGATCTTCGGCTGTCCCGGCCATGACGAGCGCGACCACGAGTTCGCGACCAAGTACGGCCTGCCGATCATCCCGGTGGTCATGCCGCAGGATGCCGACCCGAAGAGCTTCAGCGTCGCCGAAGCGGCGTTCGTCGAGGACGGCGTGATCATCAATTCGGATTTCCTGAACGGGCGCACGGTGGAGGAGGCGAAGGCCGCCGTGATCACCCGCCTGGAGGAGATGGGCGTCGGCCGGGGCACCACCCAGTACCGTTTGCGCGACTGGCTGGTGTCTCGCCAGCGCTACTGGGGCTGTCCGATCCCGGCGATCCATTGCGAGAGCTGCGGTGTCGTGCCGGTGCCGGAGAAGGATCTGCCGGTCGAGCTGCCGAACGACGTCACGTTCGATCGGCCGGGCAATCCGCTCGACCATCATCCGACCTGGAAGCACGTCGCCTGTCCCGCGTGCGGCAGGCCGGCCCGGCGCGAGACCGACACGTTCGACACCTTCATCGATTCGAGCTGGTACTTCGATCGGTTCACGTCGCCCCACCTGACGACGGCTCCGTTCGATCGCGAGGAGAACCATTACTGGATGCCGGTCGACCAATATATCGGCGGCGTCGAGCACGCGATTCTCCACCTGCTCTACTCGCGCTTCTGGACGCGCGCCATGCGGGAGGTCCAGATGACCAGCCGCGACGAGCCGTTCGACGGGCTGTTCACCCAAGGCATGGTCTGCCACGAGACCTATCGCGCCGCCGATGGCACGTGGCTCCTGCCGGAAGAGGTCGAGCGTACCCAGAGCGGCGCTGTCGTGCGGGCCTCCGACAAGAGCCCGGTCGCGGTCGGCCGCTCCGAGAAGATGTCCAAGTCGAAGAAGAACGTCGTCGACCCGGACCAGATCATCCGCGACTACGGCGCCGACACCGCGCGCTGGTTCATGCTGTCGGATTCGCCCCCCGAGCGCGACCTCGAATGGACGGAAGCGGGCGTCACCGGCGCGTGGCGCTTCCAGCAGCGGCTGTTCCGCGTCGCCACCGCGGCGCTCGCCGATCTGCAGCCCGCCAGCACACCGAAGCCGGCGCGGCTTTCGGCCCCGGCGACCGATCTGCGACGGGCGGCGCACAAGACCATCGTCGGCGTCTCGGCCGACATCGAGGCCTTCCACTTCAACAAGGCGGTGGCCCGACTCTACGAGCTGGCGAACACGATCGACGGCTTCAAGCCCGCCGACCCTGGCGACCGCTGGGCGCTGCGCGAGGCGCTCGAGATCTTCGTGCGTCTCATCGGGCCGATGACTCCGCATCTCGCCGAAGAGTTGTGGCTGGCCCTCGGCCACACATCGCTGCTGGCCGATTCACCGTGGCCGGTGGCAGACGACGACTTGCTGGTCGACGACACGGTGACCATCGCGCTGCAGGTCAACGGCAAGCTGCGGGGCACCATCCAGATGCCGAAGGACTCGTCGAAGGAGGCGAGCACGTCGGCGGCGCTGGCGCACGACGACGTCCAGCGGGCGATGGCCGGCAGGCCGCAGAAGAGGGTGATCGTCGTGCCCAACCGGCTGGTGAATGTGGTTGTATGAATTCATCGCCGGGAGCGCGCCACTCGGTGGCGCATTCGTCGCTTGCGACAGATGAAAAGGCGCCACGGAGTGGCGCGCTCCCGGCGATGAGGCGAGCTTGAAGATCGAGCCACGCCAGGTCGAAGCCTTCCTCAGGAAGCCGGATTCGGGAATCCGGGGCGTCATCATCTACGGCAACGACGATGGCCTGATCGCCGAGCGGGCGATCGCGCTTGCCAGGACGGTGTGCGCGGACCTCAAGGATCCGTTCCGAGTCGTCGACATTGCCGGTGATGTGCTGAAGGCCGATCCGGCACGACTGGCCGACGAGTTCGGGGCGATGTCCCTGATCGGCGGCCGACGGGTGATCCGGGTGCGGCCGGCAGGCGAGGAAGTCGTGGCCGCCGTGGAGAACCTGGTCGCGGCCCCCGCCGGCGATGCGCTGGTGGTGATCGAAGGTGGCAACCTGACGCCGCGCTCCGGCCTGCGCACCCTCGCCGAGACCGAAGCGAGCCTCGCGGCCTTACCCTGCTACATGGACAACGAGGCCGCCCTCGAAGCGCTGGTCGAGAGCGCCGCGCGGACGCGCGGCCTGGTTGTCGAACCCGAGGCCCTGGACTGGATCGTCGAACGGCTGGGCGGCGATCGCGGCCAGAGCCGCAGCGAGGTCGAGAAGCTGCTGCTCTACAAGGAGGGCGACGGCGGCAAGACGGTGACTCTTGCCGACGCGCTCGCCGTGTTGGGCGACACCGCGGCGATCGGCATCGACGACGTCGTCAGCGCGACTTTCGACGGCGAGCTCGCCACTCTGGACCGCGCGCTCGATCGCGTGTTCGCCGAGGGCGGCAACGCCGTGCAGCTCGTGCGCACCCTGCAGCGCCATGTCGACCAGCTCCACCTCGTGGCAGCCCATGCCGCGCAGAGCGGCAACCTGGAGGCGGCGATGTTCAAGGCTCGGGCCTTGCCCCGCGGCGGTCCTGGGCGCGTGCGCTTCCAGCGCCACCTGCAGACTTGGCCGCTGCCACGCCTCGGCCAGGCCTTGCGGGCGATCCTCGATGCCGAGATCGACTGCAAATCGACAGGCTATCCCGACGAAGCGATCGCCCGCCGGCTTTGCCTCGCCCTGGCTCAGGCGGCCCGCGCCACCAAGCAGCGCCGCCGCGAACCCGCGCGCTGAGTGAGGGCGGCCTGGAGCACTTCCAGTCGGCTGGAACAGCCGAACGGGATGTGCCCGTTGCAACAACAAACCCCGGTGCGCGCATTACCGATTAGGCAGCGCCACGCAGCGGCGCGTCCCAATCGGAAATCGCTCTAGTCTTCCGGCGGCACGAACATGTAGCCGGCGCTGCGCACCGTGCGGATCGATGTCGGATGCGACGGATCGACCTCGACCTTGCGGCGAATGCGAAGGATGCGGATGTCGATCGCCCGATCGAACGCCTCGAGCTCGCGATGGCTCGTCGTCTCGAGCAGCCAATCGCGGCTGAGCGGCCGGTTGGGGTTCTCGACCAGGAGCTTCAGCAGCTCGTATTCGCCGGAGCGCAGGGGAATTTCCTCACCCGACAGGGTCGACAGGCGCCGCGACTCGAGGTCGAGCAGGCACTTGCCGATCCGTATGCGCGGACTGGCGGTCGCCGCCTCGGCTCCGCCCGCCCGTCGCAGCAGGGCCTTGATGCGCGCCAGCAGGGCGCGCGGCTCGTAGGGCTTGGCGATGTAGTCGTCGGCGCCGGTTTCCAGCCCGACCACCTGGTCGACCGTATCGTCGCTGGCCGTCACCATGATGATTCCGACCTTGCGGCTGCGCTCACGCAGGAAGCGCGCCAGGGCGAAGCCATCCTCGCCACCCGGCAGTCGGAGATCGAGAAGGACCAGCGCCGGCGGATCCCTTTCGACCAGCTTGCGCAACGCCGCACCGGAGTCGACGCCCGACGCGCGATAGCCATTGTCGCTCAGGAAATCGGTCAGGACGTCGCGTTGAAACGCTTCATCCTCAACCACGATGACATGAGGACGAACATCCTTCTGTCTGGCCATGAAAAAGGTTTAGCGTGACTGCAACTGTATTTCAAATTTCCATTCCGCACATCTCGCTTGTCGATATTCAAATGATCAAGAGAATTAATCGCAACGGCTTAATCAGCATCCGCCGCGTCATCGTATAGACGGCAATCAATTCAGCAGGCGCTTACCAGCGGTTGGGCTGGTTCCGGAGCAAGAGCTGGCGCTCTACCCTGGCCGCGCCCCAGCACAATGACGCGGTCTGCCAGCGCGATGGTCTGCGGCCGATGGGCGACATGGATGCGCGTGATCGGCAGACCACGCAGCATCTCGTTGATGCGGCGCTCCAGATCGACATCGAGATTGGCAGTTCCTTCGTCGATGACCAGGATGCGCGGCCGGCGATAGAGCGCGCGGGCGAGCAACACGCGCTGCCGCTGGCCGGCGGAGAGGGTGCTGCCCAGGCTGCCGATCGGCGTGCGATAGCCCATCGGCATGCGCATGATGTCGTCGTGCACGCAGGCCAAGCGCGCGCATTCGGCGGCGAAGGCCGGATCGGCGTTCTCGTCGAAGAAGCAGATATTGTGGAGGATCGACCCGCTCAGCAGCTGGTCGTCCTGCATGACCGTCGCGATCTGGCGGCGATAGGCGCGCTCACCGAACACCGGCAGGGCGACGCCATCGACCCGGACCTCACCCGAGGTCGGCTCGAACAGCCCGAGCAGCACCTTGAGCAGGGTGGTCTTGCCGCAGCCCGACGGCCCGGTGATGGCGACGCATTCACCCGCGTCGATCGACAGCGACAGATCGTCGAGCACGAAGGGCTCGCTCTCCGAGTAGCGGTAGCTGACACGCGACAGCTCGATGCGCCCTTCGATCGGCGGACGCTCGGTCACCGTGTTGGCGTAGGCACGCTCCTGGTCGGACATGGCGATGTCGGAGATCCGGTCGAGGTGCAGGCGCAGCATCCGGAATTCAATGGCCTTCTCGATGATGTGCGCGCCGGCGGTCTCGAATTGAGACTTGTAGGCGAGGATGGCGTAGAGCACGCCAATGGTCAGCTCGCCACGCAGCGCCAGGTAGGCCGCAACCGCAATGAAGGCGACCTGCTCGAGCGCGAAGATGGCGTCGCGCGAGGATTTGAACGCAGCGCCCAGGCGCTGCTGGGCGGCCCGGCTGTGCACGGCTTCGGCGGTCCGATTGACATACTGCGCTTCCCGGTCGGCCTCGGCGTTGAACAGCTTCACCGCCTGCACCGAGCGGATCGTCTCGATCAGGTGGCTCGTGCAGGCTGCCTCGGCGCGCACCACGTCCTCGCCGCGCCGATAGAGCGGCGAGTAGAAGCCGATGCGGAGGATCGCGTAGAGCACCAGGGCGCTCACCGCTACGGCGGCCAGCAGCGGGTTGATGATGATCATCAGCGTGAGCGTCGCCAGCGCCAGCACGCCATCGATCACCGCCAGCAGCAGCCCCTCGGCGAGAAGATGACGGATCGGCTCGAGCGAATGAAAGCGCGAGATGATGTCGCCGTCGTCGCGCTTGACGAAGAAGGGGAGAGGCAGGCGCAGCATATGGGCGAGCAGGCGGCTCGACAGCGCGAGATCGAGCCGGCTCTGCACGTAGATCAGCAGGCTGCTGCGGGCCAGCTCCGTGAGCAGGCGGAACAGGGCAACGACCGCGAACCCGCCAGCGAGCAGCAGCAGGAGCTGCGTGTCGCCGCTCGGGATGACGTTGTCGACGGCGATCTGCAGGTACCACGGCGCCAGCAGCAGGAAGATTTCGAAGAACAGCGACAGCAGCACGATCTGAGCCGCCTGGCCGGCAAGGCCGTCGGCGCCCCGGAACAACGTCGACATCGGCAGGCGCCGTTCCTGACGCAGCGGCTTGAAGCCTTCGGTCGGAGCGAATTCCATGGCGACGCCGGTGAAGTGCTGTCCGACCTCCTGCAGCGACAGCTTCACCACACCACGGGCCGGATCGTGGATCGTGACCTTGCGCCGACCGACCGACTTCAGGACCACGAAGTGATTCATGTCCCAGTGCAGGATCGCCGGCACGGCGAGACGGGCGAGGTCGCCAGGCTCGAGCCGCAAGGCTCGGGTGCGCAGCGAGAACTGCTCGGCGAGCACGGCCAGGGTATGGAGGCTGGTGCCGTTGGCCGACGCCGCCTGATGCAGACGCATCGACACCAGGTCGATCTGATGGCCGTGCCAGCCGGCGATCATCGCCAGGCAGGCATGGGCGCATTCGGTGGCTTCGGCCTGGCGGATCAGCGGGAGATAGCGATAGCGGGGCAGCATGGGTCTCGGCTCCGATGGATTTCAGTTCTGCGTGACGCCGAACACGCTGTCGGCCAGCCAGGTGAGGAGGGGCCGGCGATCGACCTCGATGATCGCCGTCAGCAACATGTCGGGACGCAGCGGCGCCTGGCGCTCCTCGCCCAGGGCAACGGTCTGGCGCTCGATCGAGACTTCGAGGACGTAGGCCGGCTCGGCGAGCCGCACCGGCGAGATCTTCTCGACCTCCTGCGGCAGCAGCACCGACTCGGAGACCTCGACGACGCGGCCCTTGAACGTCCCGTATTTCTGGTAAGGGAACGCTTCGTAGCGGATCGCGACCTTCTGCTGGCCATGGATCTTGGCGATGGCGCGGGTGGGCACGAACACGCGCGCGCGCAGCTCGGCGCCGTCCGGCACGATGGTGGCGATCAAGCCGCCGCTTTCGACCGCGGCACCGGCCAGCGCGGGAATGGCGGCGACCCGGCCGGCGGCCGGCGCGCGGACGACCACGGCGCGGCGTGCCTCGAGCTCGATCAGGCGCTGCTGCACGTTGGCCAGAGCGTCACGCAGGGTGCGCTGGCGTTCGCTCGCTACGGTCGGGAGCTGCTCGAGCGCGATGCGCGCCTGCACGAGCTGGGCGCGCTTGGCAGCGAGCTCGCGCTCGGAAGTCTGCACGGCCAGCCGCTGGCCAAGGGCGGCGATCTCGCGGCGCTGCAACTCATCGAGCGACACCGTGCCTCGCGCGACGAGATCGCGAATGCGCTCGGCCTGGAGCTGGGCCAGCCCCGCCTGCTTCTGCTGGGTGTCGATGTTGCGTTCGAGCAGCCCGAGATCGTGCACCAGCTCCTCGACCGTCGCTTTGAGTCGGCGCTCCTCGCTCTGGCGCCAGTCGGCTTCACGCACGAGCTGGGCTTCCAGGTCGGCGCGCTGGCTGCGCAGCTGATTGGCGATCTCGGCTTCCGCCGTGGCGCCTGATTCGGTCGTTTGCCCCGATTGAAGGGTGACCAGCACGTCGCCGCGGCTGACGAGCTGGCCATCCTTGACGTGGATCGTGCCGACGATGCCCTGCCGCGGCGCACGCACGCGGGCGACCCCGCTCGCCGGCTCGAGATACCCCGATGCCGTCTCGACACGCGGAATGACACCGCGCGCCAGGAAGACGCCGCCGGCGACGAAAATCGCCAGCAGAAGGACGATGACCACGAGGGTGAAGGCGGGGGCCTTGGGCATCAATCCGCGCGAAGCGAGAAGCTCCCAGGTCCGTTCGGCCACTTCGGCCCGAAACAGCGGCGGCCGCCCGGCGGACGCGGCCGTGGTCACGATGCCCACCGGCGTGCGGCAGGCTCGAATGTCTGGGCGGGCGCCGGGGCGGCGAGGCCATCGGCCGTCGAGCGCCCGGGCAGCCGGAACATCGTCGCCGTGACGCCGTAGACGGCGCCGCCGACCACGGCTTGAAGCTCCTGCGGCTCCAGCTCTCGCATCCTGCCGTTCGTCATCGGTGCCTCCCCTGCGATGCCGGCGGCGCGATGCCGTCCGGTGACGGTGCCAGAATGGGTGGGGGCGGTTTCACGATGACTGCGCCGGGGCGCGCGTTGGTTTCATTGGTTGCGCGGCCGTCGCGAAACCCACGAAACAATTCCGGATCGTCGCGCTACGACGGGGAAACGGTGGCGATTGTATACGGGAGCATGTCCGCCGTCCCCGCCAGATCAGTCCATCAGTTCGCGAACGGTCAGCTCGTGAACACCGTGCTCGATGCCATGGCCGACGGCGTCGCCCTGATCGACGCCGAAGGCCGGTTCATTTATGCCAACAAGGCCGTCAGCGACGAGATCCAGGCGTTGACCGGCGAGCCCTGGCACCCCGGTATCACTTTGGAAGCCCTGTTGCGGCGGCAACTCGCAAACCAACCTGCGCGCGCCGACGGCAAGCGCCGCCTGTCGATCGAGGAACGCCTGGCCCGGCTCCTCGATCCCAAAGGCTATCGCTCGGAAATCCAGATCTCTACCGGGAGCTACATCGAGGTCACCTACAAGCCGCTCGGTGACGGCCGCACCCTGGCGCTCTATCGCGACATCTCCCTGCTTCGCCGTCGCGAAGCCGAGCTCGAACGGGCCCGCAGCGACGTCGACAAAGCACGCCGACACATGGCAGCGGTGCTCAAAGGCCTGCCGATCGGCATCGGCCTGTTCGATGCCGAGCATCGGTTCGTGTACGCCAACGGCAACATGAAGTCGGCCGATCTCGAATTGCCCAAGGAGGCGGTGCGACCGGGCGTGACGCTCGACGACATCGTGCGTGCCCAGATCGCAGCCGGGGACGTTCATCTCGGCGACGACGGCGTGCCCCTCACCTTCGAGCAGCGGATCGGCCGTGTCTTCGATCCAAAGGGCAGTCGGTCAGAACGCAAGTTGAGCTCGGGACGCTACGTCGAGCTCACCTTCAAGCCCCTCGGCGACGGCTACACGCTCGGCACCTACCGCGACGTAACGGAAGAACGCCTCATCCGGGAGGCACTCGCACGCGAAAAGGACGCCGCCGAGGCGGCTCGGCTCGAAGCCGAGCGGGCACGAGACGCCGCGGCCAGCGTCCAAAGGCTGCTCAACGACGTGCTCGACAACATGTCCGACGGCATCGGGCTCATCGATGCCGACCACGTCGTTCTCTATGCCAACAAGGCTGTCGGCGAGATGTTTTCCCTCTCCCCGGACGCCCTCAAGCCCGGCGCGAGGCTGGCCGATCTCCTGCGCGACCAAGTGAACGGGGGAGACGACGTCATCGTCAACGGCCGGGTGCTGTCGGTCGAGGAACGCCTGTCGCGCGTTCTCTCGCCCCAAGGCGCCCATTTCGATCGCAAGGTGCCGTCGGGCCGGCATGTCGAATTCACCTTCCGGCCGCTGCCGGATGGGCGCACCCTCGGAATCTACCGCGACATTACCGACCTGAAAGAGCGGCACATCGAGCTGGAACACGCGCGCGATGCCGCCCAGGCCGCCAACCAGGCAAAGTCCACCTTCCTGGCGACGATCAGCCATGAGATCCGAACCCCGATGAACGGCGTCGTCGGCACCGCCGAGTTGCTCGAGCGGGAAACCCTGACCGATCGCCAGAAGCGACTCGTCCGCACCGTGCGGACGTCGGCTGGCGCCCTGCTTCGCATCATCGAGGATGTGCTCGACTTCTCGAAGATCGAAGCGGGCCGGATGGAGCTCGAGCATGCGCCGTTCCGCCTCCGCGCGCTCGTCGAAGGGACAGCGGAGACCCTGTCGGTGCAGGCGGAGCAGAAGGGCCTCGCCATCACCACGGTGGTAGAGCCCGGCACGCCCGATACGCTGGTCGGCGATCAGACACGGGTCCGGCAGATCCTGTTCAACCTGATCGGCAATGCCGTCAAGTTCACGGACATCGGCAACATCCATGTCTCGGCGCGGTCGCTGTCGATCGGCGCGGGGCGCGTCCGCCTGACGCTCGCCGTTGCCGATTCCGGCATCGGCATGACGGCAGACGAGAAGGCGCGCCTGTTCATGCCTTTCTCCCAGGCCGATAGCTCGACCACGCGGCGTTATGGCGGCACGGGGCTCGGCCTGTCGATCGTGCGCCGGCTCGCGGAACTGATGGGCGGTGCGGTATCGGTACAGAGCACACCCGGCAAAGGGTCGACTTTTGCCGTGACGCTCGACCTCGCTGTCGCGACCCAGGGCGTGGCCGCATGCTGCCCGCAGTCACAATCACCGGTAGCAGCCGGCACGATCGCCGGGCGGATCCTGGCGGTCGATGACTATCCGATCAATCTCGAGGTGCTGACCGGTCAGCTCGAGGTCCTCGGCGTCCCAGTCGAGACCGCGGCAAGCGGCCTCGAGGCGCTGACCAAGTGGCGCAGCCAACCCTACGCCCTGGTGCTCACCGACATCCACATGCCCGACATGGACGGCTTCGAGCTGACCCGCCAGATCCGGGCCGAGGAAACGCCCGGAAGACCGCGCCCGCGTACGCCGATCGTCGCCCTCACCGCCAACGCGCTGAAGGGCGAGGCCGATCGCTGCCTGGCCGCCGGCATGGACGGCTATCTCACCAAGCCGCTGACGCTTGTTCGCCTGCGCGAGACCATCGAGCGCTGGATGGCGGCACCATCCAGCGGGGAGCCAGTCGACGCGCCACGCGCTTCCGCCGACAAGGCGATCGATCGCGCGGTCCTCGAGCAGATGTTCGGCGACAATCGAGCGGCGATCGATCGGGTCCTGACCCGGTTTTCCGCCGCCGGCGGGGAGCTCGTGTCCGCCATCGCCGCGGCAGCCCGCGAACCGGGCCAGATCGTCGATCTGGCGCACAAGCTCAAGGGTGCGGCGCGCGCGGCCGGCGCGACCCGCCTGGGCGATCTCGCGGGATCGCTCGAGCAGTCGGGCGATCCGGCCGGCATCACCCCGCTGGAAGCGGAGTGGCGACGTGTGCTCGAGGAGCTCGGCAGGCTTCGCCATGGCCGATGAAGGGCAGGAGAAGGTGACCTCGACCGCTCACGCCGACGAGATCGCCGCACTACGCGCCGAGCTGGCCCACACGCGCAGGCTGATGGATATCGTCCTGCGCGGCTTGCCGCTCCGGGTATCGCTGTTCGATGCGGAGGGCGTCGTCGTCTACTCCAACATGATCCGCACGCCGCCAGGCACGACGGCAAGCCCACGCCGCTCTCCGATGACGCTGCGCGAGATCATCACCAGGCAAATTGCAGCCGGCGATCACCACTATGACGAGGCCGGCAAGCCGTTGACCCTCGAGCAACGGATTGCCCGCGTCTTCGACCCCAAGGGAAGCCGGTCAGAGCGGCAACTGCCGTCGGGCGAGACCTTCGAGTTCGCCTTCCACCCCGTCGAGGACGGCTACACGCTGGGCGTGTCCCGCGACATCACCGATCTCAAGCATCGGCAACAAGAGCTCGAGCGCGCGCGCGACGCCGCCGAGGCCGCCAACCAGGCAAAGTCGACTTTCCTCGCGACCATGAGCCACGAAATCCGCACCCCGATGAACGGCGTGATGGGAACGGCCGAGCTGCTCGAACGCGAGCTCGTCACCGATCGGCAACGACACCTCATTCATACCATGCGGACTTCGGCCTCCGCCTTGCTGCGCATCATCGACGACGTCCTGGATTTCTCGAAGATCGAGGCCGGACACATGACGCTGGAGCAGACGTCATTCGGCCTGCAATCACTGGTCGACGGTGTCGTCGAAACGCTGTCGGTCCAGATCGTGCGCAAAGGACTGCGGGTCACGACGACGATCGAGCCAGGAACGCCCGATCTTCTGTTCGGCGACGCGGGTCGCATAAGGCAGATCCTGTTCAATCTGATCGGCAATGCCGCCAAGTTCACGGAGGCCGGCACGATCACCGTCACGCTGCGCGCCCTGGCCATCACCGGCGGTGACGTGAAGCTCGCGATGGTTGTAGGCGACACGGGAATAGGAATGTCACCGGAGCAGGCGGCGCGTGTGTTCGATCCGTTTTCCCAGGCCGACAACTCGACCACGCGCCGCTACGGCGGCACCGGGCTCGGCCTGTCGATCGTCCGCCGCCTGGCAGAGCTGATGGGCGGTGGCGTGACGGTCGAGAGCGCGCTGGGGAAGGGATCGACGTTCACCGTCACGATCAGTCTCGCCACCGCCGAGCAATCCACCGAGGAGGATATCGTGGAGCCGGTCATCCCGGCTGACCACGTTGCCGGCCGGGTGCTCGCCGTCGACGACTATCCGATCAACCTGGAGGTGTTGATCGCCCAACTCGAGATACTGGGCGTGTCGGTCGATGTCGCCGCAAGCGGCCTCGAAGCGCTTGCGCTGTGGCGGACGCGTCCCTACGGGTTGATTCTCACCGACGTCCACATGCCCGACATGGATGGGCTGGAGCTCGCCCGCCAGATCCGCTTGGAGGAAGCGCACGCCGGCGACGGGCGCCAAGTTCCCATTGTCGCGCTGACAGCCAACGCCGTCAAAGGCGAGGCCGATCACTGCCTGGCCGCCGGCATGAACGGTTATCTCACCAAGCCGCTCACGCTTGCCCGACTGCGCGCCGAGGTCGGGCACTGGATGGCATCACAGCCCGGTCGTTAGCGCCGCGTCAGCTTGTCGACCACGGTATCGAGCTGATCGAAATCGCGAATTTCGAGCGTCAGCACACTCTGCTCGCCCAGGCCGCGCAGTGTCAGGTCGGCCTTGAGCCCCAGCGCTTCCTCGATCCGGCGCTCCAAGGCCTTCGTGTCGGCGCTTTTCGGCGCGGCAGCCGGCTTGGCGCCTCGTCCGCCGGCCGGCGATGCGGTCTCGCCCGCCGGCTTGCCGCGCAGCCGTTCGAGCTCGCGCACCGACAGCTTCTCCTCGACGGCGCGCTTGGCCAGTGCCAGCGCGTCCGGCACACCTACCAGAGCTCGTGCGTGGCCCGCCGCAAGCTCGCCGCGCTGCACCAGATCCTGGACCGGCGGCGGCAGCTCCAGCAGGCGCAAGGTGTTGGCGACATGCGGCCGGCTCTTGCCCACGACTTTCGCGACCTCCTCCTGGGTCTGCGAGAAATCGGACATCAGGCGGCGATACCCCCTTGCCTCGTCGATCGCCGACAGGTCGGTCCGCTGCAGATTCTCGATCAGGCCGAGTTGCAGGGCGTCCAGATCGCCCATGGTGCGGACGACGACCGGCACCTCGTGGAGCTGCGCTTTCTGGGCCGCCCGCCAGCGCCGTTCGCCCGCGACGATCTCGTAGCTGTCGGGCTGACCTCCTGCCGGCCGAACCAGGATCGGTTGCAGGAGGCCGAACTCCTTGATCGAGTCGACCAGCACGTCGATGCCTTCGAAGCTGGTGCGTGGCTGCATCTTGCCCGCCTTGAGCTGGCCGATCGGCAAGGTCGCAGGAGGCCGGTTGGCGACAAACGCTGAGGCGCGCGCGGTGGCCGGCGCCTCGCTCGGCGGTTGCGCCGTCGCGGGCGCGACGGCGGTGGCGACGTCGTCGTCCCCGAGCAAGGCCGACAGACCGCGGCCGAGGCCGCGCGCTTTAGGAGGTTGGCTCATGGAATACCACATTCGACGGTGTTTCAATCGCGTCGCGTCGTCGGCGAATGAACTCGCTGGCGAGCAGGATGTAGGCCTGCGCCCCCGCACAGGCGCTGTCGTAGATCAGCACGGGCATGCCATGCGACGGTGCTTCTGCGATTCGAACGTTACGCGGAATAGTTGTACCGAAGACAAGGTCTCCAAAATGCCGACGCACATCGGCCTCGACCTGCTGGCTGAGCGTCATGCGACGATCGACCATCGTCAGGACGACGCCGGCGATATGCAATCTCGGATTGAGTCGTTTCTTCACCCGCTCGACCGTATTGGACAATGCGCCAATTCCTTCGAGGGCCAGGAACTCGGCCTGCAAAGGCACCAGCACCGCGTCGGCCGCGACGAGCGCGTTGAGCGTCACGAGGCCCAGCGACGGCGGGCAATCGATCAGGATGGTCGTCCAGCGCGACCGCGCATTGGCTGCTTCGTCGTTCAGGACGCCGGTCAGGCGATGCTCGCGCTGCTCGACGTCGATCAGTTCGATCTCGGCGCCGGCCAGCGACACCGACGCCGGCATGACCGAGAGATTGGGGATCTGCGACTCGCGCACGCAGGCGGAGAGGGGCGCCAGCCCGAGCAGGAATTCATAGGTTCCGGGTGAGCGCTCACTCTTCGGCACGCCCAGGCCAGTCGAGGCATTGCCCTGCGGATCGAGGTCGATCAGCAGCACTTTTTCGCCAACGGCAGCGAGGGCCGTGGCGAGGTTGGTCGCGGTGGTGGTCTTGCCCACGCCGCCCTTCTGGTTGGCGACGGCAAAGATTTGCGGTCCAGAGGCAGGGCTAGTCGCCGGTTCCCCGAGGGGTGAAGCGACCGATTCGAAGGATGACGGCACCAATGTCGGTCACGCTGGTCGAGGGTTGGTAGGGAATGTCCCAATTCTTCATGGCCTCGGTCAACTCCGCCTGCCACCCTTTACCCTTGTGGAAAAGACAAATTGTGGCATCGCCTCGATACCGGTTCGCCCATGACAGCAATTGACCGAGGGGGGCCAGGGCGCGGGCGGTTATGACGTCCGGGACCATCGCGGGCCCTGCCTCGATCCTCGCCATCACGATCTTGGGAGGCTTCGCCAGACCCATGCGCCTCGACGCCTCGCCCAGGAAGGCAGCCTTGCGGGCGTCGGCTTCCAGGAGGGTCACCGCAAGCCGGGGGTTCAGGGCCGCAACGACCAGACCGGGGAACCCGGCCCCGCTGCCAAGGTCGAGCAGCGACTGGGCCTCGGATGGGATGAGAGGGACCAGTTGGGCGGAGTCAAGGACGTGGCGGATCCATACCTCCCGAAGGGACGCCTGGCTGACCAGGTTGATGGCTTTTTGCCACCGCATCAGGGTGTCGACGAGAATCTCAAGCCGATCCTGTGTTTCACGTGAAACATCGACGTCGAGACGTGCCATTCCCTGGAGGAACACGTCTTGGGCCGACTCTCCGGTTGTCATCGAAGCTGTCTCATCTTTGCGCTCTGTCAAAGCTACACTACCCAGACGGCTTGTGGCCCCTCAGGGAGTCGCATTTTTCCTTGTCAGCGAGGGGAAAGGTCCCTCGCAAAGCTTGGGAAGACACCCACCGCCGCGACATTCGTCGCGGCACCTCCCCGCGGTAGGCGTTGAAATTGACGTCGCGCGCGCGTCCGCCGCCAGCTCCTCGCGCAGCGGCGCGACCGCCCACTCGACCGTCCGAAGGCTCACCTTCAAGCCGTGCTCTCGCTCCAGATCCCGGCGCACAACGTCGGCGTTGCCCCGGTGACCGCGGAGCCTATCCGCAAGCCACACCTCCAGCCCGTCGAGCGCCCGCCGACCGCGCCCCCGACGGTAGCCACGCCACTCTCCGCTCTCCAGGTACCGCTTCACCGTGTTGCGGCCGCACCCAAGTGCCGCCGCTATCCGCTTTCTTCCCCAGCCCAGCTTGCACAATCGCAACCTCGCCGCGACCTCGTCCGGCGTACGCATCGCTTCTCCCCGCAATTCCTCGAACTGCGGTCCAATTGCCAGCTCTTCCTGTGACATCTCGACCTCTCCCGCGGCAACTTCGGGGGGCAGTTTTGCCTGTCGCCAGGGGGTCAGTTTTCCTTGTCGCCCGACAGCCACCCTCAAGCCGCCCGTCGGCGAACGTGCTTGAGCAGGGCGACGAGGGCCGCGGGGGTCATGCCCGAGATTCGACCCGCTTGGCCCAGGGTGGCCGGCCGATGAGCCTGCAGCTTCTGCCGGATTTCATTCGACAGGCTGCCGATGGCGCCATAGTCGAGGTCGGACGGAAGTTCCAGAGCCTCGTCCCGGCGATAGGCCGCGATATCGGAGCGTTGCCGTGCCAGGTAGCCCTCATAGCGGGCGTCAATGGTGAGCTGGTCGACGATATCGCCCTGCACATCGCCCAGTTCAGGCCATAGACCGACCAGTCGGGGCCAATCGATGTCTGGGTAGGCCAGGAGCTCGAGGGCCGATTTCGGGACACCATCCTGATTGATGGCGATACCTCTTCTGGCCAGCATCGACGGGCTGAGCTTCAGACCCGAGGCCAGCATGCGACCTGTCGTCAGAGCCTCTTGTTTCACGTGAAACATCCGGGCTCGTTCAGAGCCGATACAGCCAAGGGCCAGACCGCGCGGCGTCAACCGCTGATCTGCGTTGTCCGCGCGCAGCCACAGCCGGTACTCGGCGCGCGAGGTGAACATTCGATACGGTTCCGTGACGCCCAAGCTAACAAGGTCATCGATCAGGACCCCCAGATAGCCATCGGCCCGATCGACTACGAAGGGTGTCCGCGACGCCGCGTTCAGACCAGCAATCAGGCCCTGCGCGGCCGCTTCCTCGTAACCGGTCGTCCCGTTGATCTGGCCCGCCATGTAAAGACCCGGAACTCGACGGGTCTCCAACGTCGCGTGAAGCTCCCGCGGGTCGATATGGTCGTACTCTATAGCATAGCCCGGCCGGAGCATCGTCGCCTGCTCCAAACCGGGAATGGTTCGCAGCATGGCGAGCTGGACGTCCCGGGGGAGCGATGTCGAGATGCCGTTGGGATAGACTGTCGGATCGTCTAGGCCTTCCGGCTCCAGGAAGATCTGATGCCGGTCGCGATGGCCGAACCGAACCACCTTGTCCTCGATCGATGGGCAGTATCGTGGGCCGACGCTCTCGATCTGCCCTGAATACATCGGCGACCGGGCCAGGTTCGCCCGGATCAGCTCGTGGGTCGCCGCCGTAGTCGTCGTAATGTGACACGGTACCTGAGGCGTCGTGATCCGGTCGGTAAGATAAGAAAAAGGGATGGGTGGATCGTCACCATCCTGACGCTCGAGGGCACCGTAGTCGATCGTCCTGCCGTCGAGCCTGGCCGGCGTTCCGGTCTTCAGCCGACCCCTCCCAAATCCGAGCGCCTGCAGGCGCGCAGCCAAAACCGTCGACGGCGCCTCGACCGAATCGGCCGCGAGATCGAGCGGCACGCCGTCGCGCTGGCCCCGCGCGCGCCCGGCGGGGATCTTGGTTTCTCCAAGGTGAATCAGTCCCCGCAGGAAAGTGCCCGTCGTCAGGATGACCCGGCCGGCACCGATCTGTGCTCCGCCTTCCGTCGCAACGCCGGCGCAGTGGCCGCTCCCATCGACGACGATGTCGGCAACGGCCTCGCCCCGGATCTCGAGATTGGCTTGTTCCGCCAGCAGAGCCTGCATCGCTCGGCGATAGAGCTTGCGATCCGCTTGCGCCCGCGGCCCCCGAACGGCAGGTCCCTTCGAGAGATTGAGAGTCCGGAATTGGATGCCGGCGCGATCGATGGCCCGGCCCATCACACCGTCCAGGGCGTCGATCTCACGCACCAGATGTCCCTTGCCCAGACCGCCGATCGCGGGATTGCACGACATCTCGCCGATCGTATCGACGCGATGGGTCAGCAGCAGGGTGCGTGCGCCAAGGCGTGCCGAGGCCGCCGCCGCCTCGCCGCCGGCATGCCCGCCACCGACAACGATCACGTCATAGGGAAAACTCGCCATGTGGCCTCTACTCGGAGATGGCAGCCCTGCGGTCAAGGCCTCGGCCTAGGTTGATTCGAAAACATTACGCTCGTATGGTTATCGTTATGAAGGGTCCACCGGCCCGTCCTGCGCGCACCCAGTTGCAACGCAGCACCGCCACTCGACAGGCGCTGATCGAAGCCGCCGTGCGGCGGTTGATTGCCCATGGCTATGCCGGCGCCACGGTCCGCAACATCGCGCGCGAAAGCGGCGTCTCGCCGGGCGCGGTGCAGTATCATTTCAAGTCGAAAGAAGACATCGCGATTGCCGCCCTCACGCACGTCTTCGAAGAAGTGGCCCACCGGCTTTCCGCGATCGATCCGCGCGATACGGCGACCGACGAACGCGCCCGGCGCATCGTCGACACATTGTGGGAGTTCTATGGCGGGCCCCGCTACTTCGCCGCCGCCGAGATCCTGATGGGCACACGCCAGCAGGCGGCGCTGCACAAGCGCGTTCGCACCTGCCGGCTCGCGCTTGCGGCCGCCTATCGCGACATGTGGGATCGCCTCATGGGCGACACGCTTCTCGACCCGGACGAACGCCGCCATCTCCTGCAGTTCGTGATCGCGACGCTGCGCGGCCTAGCGCTGTTGCGCCTGCACGAACGCGATCCAGGGTTGTTCGAGCCACACCTTTCTCGCCTTCGGACGCTGATCGCCGCGGCCATGCACGAGGGAACAACGGCGCATTCTCTCACCGCCCGCGAGCGCGGGCCTGGAGCGGAGCCACCCGCGCCGCCCATCTTCGTTTAGAAACAATCCCACGGGAGGGACCACCATGACACCGCAATACAAGGAACAGATCCCCGCACCGATGGCATGGCGCGGCGGCGACTTCACCAAGGACCAGATCGCCTTCGACCTGACCACCAATCAGGTTGCAGCCCTGGAAGACATTCTCGGACGTGTCGAGAAGGCCAACCTGTCGATGCGTGAGATCCGCCCGGAGCATGCGCGTCATCCTGCGCTCGACGCGCCGCTGGCGAAGGTCTTCAACGAGATCCAGCATGGCCGCGGCATCACCATCGTCCGCGGCTTCCCGGTGGCGCGCTTCAGCGTCGACCAGATCGGCAAGATGTTCTGGGCGGTCGGCGCCCATTTCGGCCATGGCGTCTCGCAAAGCGCACTGGGCGACGTGCTGGGTCACGTGCGTGATGAGACGCCGCCGGGCCAGGCCGAGAGCGCGCGCGGCTACCTCTCGCGCCGCGAGCTTCAGCTCCACACCGATCTCGGCCAGATCGTCGGCCTGATGTGCGTGCGCCAGTCTCGTACCGGCGGATTCAGCCAATACGCGTCGGGGCTGGCGATCCACAACGAGCTGCTCGCAACCCGTCCCGACCTGATGCCGCTCTACTATCGCGGCTTCCGCTATCACCGCCGCGGCGAGCAGCCGGCCGACCATCCCCAGATCACGCCGTACAACGTGCCGGTATTCTCCAACGTCGACGGCAATGTCAGCGTGTTCTATGTGCGTGAGATCTCGGCGGTCGCCATGCGCGATCTCGGCATCGACTACACCGCGGAGGAGAACGACGCCTTGGACACGTTCCGCACGACCGCGCGGAAGCTCCAGTTCGAAACCCGTCTCGAACCCGGCGAGGCGAGCTTCCTCAACAACCTGACCACGCTCCATGCCCGTTCCGAGTTCGACGACTGGG
This sequence comes from Reyranellaceae bacterium, assembly GCA_046349295.1. Classification (GTDB taxonomy): domain Bacteria; phylum Pseudomonadota; class Alphaproteobacteria; order Reyranellales; family Reyranellaceae; genus Reyranella. Next base: position 199,571 of record JAXMCP010000014.1, on the reverse strand, counting down.
ACGAGACCGACAAGAAGCGCCTGATGCTGCGGCTATGGCTCGATGCCCATCACGATCAAAGGCCGTCGGTGCGCGAGATCCACATCTACGAAAACAAGGGCGGTGTGAGCGGCATCGATCCGGTGCCCGGCCGTCTCCCGGCCGTCGCCGAATACCACGTTCCGGCGCGCGTCGCGGCCGAGTAGGGCCTGTGTGACAGACCCCTGTCAGCCGCGGATCGCCCGCACCATGCCGCCCGCCGCACCGCCGATCAGGCCTGCGTCGCTGCCCAGCACGACGAAGCGGTACCCGCGCGCGATCATTGCCTTGGCCTCTTCCGGGTTGAAGGCGATGCCGCCCAGGGTCACGCCCTTGTGCGCCAGGATCTTCGCCTCGGCTCGGGCCACCATCTCGGCGAGGCGGGGATGATCGAACTGGCCCGCCACGCCGAGATTCTCCGACAGGTCGCCGCGTGCCACCGCGACGATGTCGAGCCCGTCGACCGCCAGGATGTCGTCGAGCGCGTCGACGCCGGCCAGCGATTCGATCAGCACGATGTTCAGGATGCTGTCGTTGGCGACCTTCAGGTACTCGAGCGACGGCAGGCCCCAGCGCAGGCCGGCATAGGTCGGACCGTAGCCGCGCCGCCCGCGCGGCGCGTAGCGCACCATGCGCACCGTCGCCTCGGCTTCGGCGCGCGTCGCGATCTGCGGGAAGGCGACGCCGAAGGCGCCGCAATCGAGCACCGGCTTCACCATGTCGGAGAGCGGCCCGGGCACGCGCACGATCGGCGTCGCCGGCGTGCCCGCAGTCGCCGCGATCATGGCCGCCACCGATTCGATGCCGATCGGCGCATGCTCCATGTCGATCATCAGCCAGTCGACGCCGCTGCGCGCCAGCACCTGCACGAGCTGCACACTGGGCATCGACACCAGATAGCCTACGATCGCCTGGTTCTCGCCGAGCCGGCGCTTGAGGGGATTGTTCATCGGCATAACTCCGCGTTTGCAGAATGGACTCGCCTCCCCCGTAATCGGGGGAGAAAACTCTTAAAGGGAGGATCATAACCATGGACGGATTGAGCCAGTTTGCGCCGCGTCCCGACCAGGCGCCGAAGACGCCGGTGGTGCGCCATCCCATCGACCATCCGTCGGCGTGGAAAGTGCAGGATTTCCGCTCGCCCGACGACTACTCGATCACGCTGACGCCGGCCCAGCTCGCGGACATCGACGGCTGCTTGAAAGCGGTGCGCGCCGCCGGCCTCGCGCTCGACGATATCGAGCGCAAGCACTTTCCCTTGCCGACGCTTGCCGGCACCTTGGCCGACATCTCCCGCGAAGTCGCCGACGGCCGCGGCTTCGTCGTGCTGCGCGGCCTGCCCGCCCACGCCTACAGCAAGGACGAGATCGGCTTCCTCTACTGGGGCATCGGCACCCACCTCGGCATCGGCCAGTCGCAGAGCGTGATGGGCGACCGGCTGGGCCACGTGAAGGATTTCAGCCGCGAGGATCCCAACGCGCGCGCCTATCGCAACAAGCAGGAGCTGAGCCCGCATACCGACCTGTCCGACTTCGTCAGCCTGTGCTGCCTGCGCAGCGCGCGTTCGGGCGGCGTATCGCGGCTGGCGAGCGCGCTCACCATCCACAACATCCTGCTGGCCGAGCGACCGCACTATCTCGACCGGCTCTATCGCGGCTACACATGGCACCGCCGGGGCGAGCAGAAGCCCGGTGATCCGCCGGTGACGCCGCATCTCGTGCCGATCTTCTCCAACATCGACGGCAAGGTGAGCATCCGCTACGTGCGCAGCTACATCGAGGCGGGCATGGCCGAAGTGGGCTCGCCCATCGACGACCTCGATCGCGAGATCCTCGACTTCATCGAAGCGACCTCCAAGCGCCCCGATGTCATGCTGGAGTTCACCTTGCAGCCGGGTGAGATGTACTTCCTCAACAACTACACCATCCTGCATGCGCGCACGTCGTTCGACGACTTCGAGGAAGAGGACCGCCGCCGTCATCTGCTGCGGCTGTGGCTCGAGGTTCCCGGCATGCGGGCCGTCCATCCGCACATCAATCTGTTCGACGGCCAGGGCATCGCCGCCATCGCCGGCCGCACGCCGACCTATGACTGGAACGAGCTGACGACGACACGGGATTGATATCGCGCCGACGTTGAGAGCTTCGCAAGCACCCCAACCTCATGCTGAGGAGCGAGCGCAGCGAGGGATCTTTCCATAGTCGCGTCAGCGCGTAATCACGCGCTGAAACTGCTTCTGCCAATCCAGCGCGTGCTTGGTCCAGTAGTCGGCGTTCTCGAGCTTGACCTCGCCCAGCGTCCCCTTCGGATCGAAGCCGGCAAGCGATGTGATCTCCTCGGGCAGCTTGAAGCGCGTCGGGTCGAGCACCGTCGGATAGGCCAGCGCCTTGGAGACGGCGATCGCGGCATCGGGCTCGAGCATGAAGTTCAGCAGCTCGTGCGCGGCGTCCATCGGGCTTCCCTTGAGCACGTACATGTTCCCGACGTAGGTGCGCGCATTGGGCGGCACGATCGTCTTCAGGGGCTGGCCCTGCCGCTGCAGAATGGCGACGCGGCCCGCCCACACGTCGGCGATCCAGACTTCCTCGTTGGCCAGCAGGCTCATCTGCTCGGCGCCGCTCGAATAGTACTTGAGCACGACCTCCTTGCTGCGCCGGAGGCGGTCGAGGATCTTCTCCATGTCCTTGATGTCGTTCGGGTCCTGGCCCGATTGCTGGGCGGCGATCCAGATGCGGCTCGCCCAGTTGATGTCGCCGCCGATCTTGCCCTTGAACTTGGGATCGATCAGCAGGTCGATGCCCGCCTTGTCGACGTAGTCGGCCTCGACGCGCTTGGTGTTGTAGGCGTAGCACGACACCGAATAGACGTAGGGCACGGCCGACAGCTTGCCGCCGGAGAGCTTGCGGTAGAGATCGACCGTCACCGGCATGCAGTTCTTGAGATTGGGGATCTTCGCTTCGTCGAGCGCGACGGCGTAGCCGAGATCGCTGAAGCGCTTGTAGTTGAACTGGTCGGTGCACAGGAAGACGTTGTACTCGCCGGGCGAGGAGGCCTTCACCTTGGTCAGGAACTCGTCCATGCCGCCGTAGGAGCCGCGCTCGACCTTCACGCCGGTCTTCTTGGTGAAGGGATCGAGCGCGAACTCGCCGACCGCCTTGTCGACCGTGCCGCCGAACCCGTCGTAGCGCACCTTGCCCTTGTCCTGCGCGCGAGCGGCCCGGGTCAGTGCCGTCATCGCCCCGCCGGCGACGCCTGCCGCCAGGGCAGCCGTGCCGAGTCCGGCGAGGAAGCTGCGCCGGTCGAGGCCGCCATTCAGATAGCGCTCCAGCCAGCGGCGATACTTCGTCGTGTCGTCCATGATGATCCTCCCTTGCTGCCTCGTGCTTATCGTCACCTCGCCAACAACACACAGTCGGCGGCCCGGATGGCGACGTCGGTCGACGCGCCCTCCTGGATCGGTGCGCCGTCGATCATGCCGATGGCCTGCAGGCGGGCGCCGCCGACCTCGATGAAATATCGCGCCATCGTGCCCTGGTAGTCGACGGCCGCGACCCGGCCGGTGAGGCGCGTCGCCCCGTCGGCCGCGAGCGCCGCCGAACCCAGCAGGACCTTCTCGGCGCGCACCGCCACGCAGGTCTCGTCGTTGGTCGGCGCCGGCACGGCGATGCGGCTGCCGTCGGGCAGGGCGAGCCAGCCGAGATCGCCTCCGGCCGGCTCGATGCGCCCCTCCAGGAAGTTCGAATGGCCGAGGAAGCCGGCCACGAAGCGGCTGGTCGGCTTGTTGTAGACCTCCTGCGGCGAGCCCTCCTGGATCTTGCGGCCATGCTCCATGACCACGATCTTGTCCGACAGCGCCAGCGCCTCGCCCTGGTCGTGGGTCACGAACAAGCTGGTGACTCCGAGCTCGCGCTGGATGGTCTTGAGCTCGACACGCATCTCCTCGCGCAGGCCGGCATCGAGCGACGACAGCGGCTCGTCGAGCAACAGCACGTCGGGTCCGATGACGATGGCGCGGGCCAGCGCCACGCGCTGCTGCTGGCCACCCGAGAGCTGGGCGGGGAAGCGGCCGCCATAGCCCGGCAGGCGCACCATCTCGAGTGCCCGGCGCACCCGGCTTTCCTGCTCGGCCCGGCCGACGCCGCGGAATTTCAGCCCGTAGGCCACGTTCTCCTGCACCGTGCGATGGGGAAACAGGGCGAAGTTCTGGAACACCAGGCCGAGATTGCGCTGATGGATCGGCACGTCGTTGACGCGCCGGCGCTTGATGAAGATGTCCCCGGTGTCGGCCTGCTCGAGCCCGGCGACCATGCGCAGCGTCGTCGTCTTGCCGCAGCCCGACGGGCCCAGCAGCGTAACGAACGAGCCTTCCTCGATCGCGAGGTCGAGCGCCACCACCGCCGGCACAGTGCCGAAATGCTTGTCGACACGCCGAAGCTCGACCGCGCTCATGCCCGCCGCATCCGTCGCTGAAGCAGTGCCAGCAGGGCCATGGCGACCAGGGGCAGCGATACCGTGAAGATGATCATCGCCGTGCCCAGGGCGTTGATCTCCTGGCTCATCGACAGGCGGAGCATGGCGAGGATCTGGGTCGGCACGGTCTCGATGCCGGTCGGCTTCCAGAACAGCGTCGCCGTGACGTCGTCGAAGGAGATGGTGAAGGCGAACAAGCCGCCGGCGACGACTGCCGGCGCAAGCAGGGGCAAGGTCACGTCCTTGAAGGCATGCCAGCGGTCGGCACCGAGCGACATCGCCGCTTCCTCGTAGACCCGAGGGATGGCGTAGAGGCGGGCCTGCACCACCAGGATGACGAACGGCATGGTGAGCACGACGTGGCCGACCAGCAGCAGCCAGAAGCTGGTCAGCATGCCCATCGACCGCAGGAACAGCAGCAAGGCCACGCCGAGAACGACCTGCGGCACCAGGATCGGCGCGGTGAGCAGGGTGGCGATGATCTGCTTGCCGGGGAACTGGTGGCGCACCAGGGCGAGCGCGGCGGCCAGCCCGATCGACGTCGAGATCAGCGTCGTGGCGCCGCCCAGCAGGAACGACGTGCGCACGGCATCGCGGATCTGCTCGTTCTCGGCGAGCTGAATGTACCAGCGCAAGGTCAGGCCCTTGATCGGGAAGCTGCCGAACTCCTGCGGGTTGAACGACAGCAGCACCACGACAACGATCGGACCGAACAGGAACAGGTAGGCGAGCAGCGTGACCAGGCGGATCGCCGTCCAGCCCGAGAGGAGCCTCATCGGGCGAAGCTCCGCAGCACCTGGCTGAGGCCCATGTAGCGGTTGTAGGCCAGCACCACGGCGCCCAGCAGGACCAGCAGCAGGATCGACAGCACGGAGCCGAACGGCCAGTCGAACTGGCCGATGATCGAGTCGAAGATCAGGCTGGCGAACATGAAGTTGCCCGGCCCGCCCAGCAGCAACGGCGTGATGTAGGTGCCGCTGCACAGCACGAAGCACAGCAGGCAGCCGGCGCCGAGGCCGGGCAGGGAGAGCGGCAGGACGATGTCGAGAAAGGCCTGCCACGGCGTGGCGCCCAGGGTACGCGCCGCCGACACGGTGTTGCGGTCGATGCTGTCGAGGCTGACGAAGATGTTCAGCACCATGAACGGCAGCAGGACGTGGATCAGCCCCATGTAGATCGACACGTCGTTGTAGAGGAGCTTGATCGGCTGGTCGGTGAGGCCGAGCCATTGCAGCAGCGTGTTGACCACGCCCGTCGTGCCGAGCACGTGCACCCACGAGAGCGTGCGGATCACGAAGCTGATCCAGAACGGCATCATCAGCAGGAGGATCAGCAGCATGCGCCGCTTGATCCTGGTGTTGGCCAGGAAATAGGCGACGACGTAGCCCACCAGGGCGCAGATCGCGGTGGTGCTGACCGCCAGCACCATGGTGCGGCCGAGGATCTGCCAATAATAGAGATCGCCGAACAGCTCGCGCCAGTTCCCGAGATTGAACTCGGGACGCACCGCGCCCGATACCGTGCGCAGCCAGAACGAATAGACCAGCACGAAGCCGATCGGGACGATCACCAGGAAGAACAGCAGGGAGAGCGAGGGCGCAAGCAACAGCCCCCACGTCGCGGCTCCGCCATGAGCGGCCGATCCTCCCTTGTTCTCGTTCATGGCCAAAAAACATACGGGCGTAATGTTTTAGGGGCAATGGTTTTTGCCCTTCGTACCTCTCGGTACCGGAGCACCTCATGCTCCCCTCCCCGCGCTGCGCGCAGGAAGGAAACATGATTTGCGCCTCACCCCAGATGGCTCGTGTCGTTGATCCGCTGGATGCGGGCGTCGCCGGCGGCGGAGACCTCGATCTCGTTCAAGGTGCAGGGGTCCTGGGTCAGCCGCGCGTACGCCGCCAGGGGCATGTCGAGGAGCTGCATCAGGATCGCCCGATTGACGCTGTCGTGCCCGACCAGCACGACCGTGTCGGTCGCATGCCGCTCGAGCACCGTGCGCAGCACGTCCGATGTGCGCGCCATCACGTCCTGCAGGGATTCGCCGCCGGGAAAGCGCACGCGCTGCGGTGTAGTGCGCCACAGGCGGAACGCCTCGGGTGCTTCCCTCTCGACCTCCTCGTGGGTACGCATCTGCCAGGCGCCGTAGTCGATATCCATCAGGCCGTCGAGCGGCGTCGCTTCCACGCCGGTTGCCTTGGCGATCATGGCGCCGGTCACGACACAGCGCTGCAGCGCGCTGGTATAGATCTTCACCGGCTTCCAGTGCCGGGCGACACGCGCCGCCAGCGCACCGGCCTCGGCAAGGCCCTGCTCGGTCAGCTTCAGTTCGGCACGGCCACGGAACCGCTCCGGGCGGATGCCTTCGACGTGGCCGTGTCGTGTCAGCAGGATCTTGGTCATCTCGCCTTTTTCCCCGTCGCCCCATTAGATCGGCGACATCATAGCGCCTGTCAGCCTTCCGCTGCGGCGAATTGGGCCGCCGGGCACATGCAACGAGCCCCGCGATCGCTCGTTGTCGCTAAGCCATGACCGCGCAATCACCCCCGTTCACGCTGACTCGCCGGCTGCTTGGTCTCGCTTCGTTCATGACAGCCGCCCTTGGGCGCGATCTGCAGGCACAGACCAAGGCGCCGGCGGCCGCCCCTGAAACGCGCCCTGCCCCTCCCGCCGCCAGGCTGACGACGAAGCTTGCGGTGAACGGCAAGCGCCAGGAGCTGACCCACGATCCGCGCACCACCTTGCTCGATGCCTTGCGCGACCATCTTGGCCTGACCGGCAGCAAGAAGGGCTGCGATCACGGCCAATGCGGTGCCTGGACCGTGCTGGTGAATGGCGTGCGCATGAATTCCTGCCTGTCGCTTCTCGCCATGCGCAACGGTGACGAGATTGTCACAATCGAAGGATTGGCCGAGGGCGACGCGCTGCATCCCCTGCAGGAAGCGTTCTGGCGCCATGACGGCCTGCAGTGCGGCTTCTGCACGCCGGGCCAGATCTGCTCGGCCGTCGGCATGCTCAAGGAAATCGAGCACGGTGTTCCCTCGGCGGTCATGGCCAGTGTCAGCGACGCGCCCTCGCTCAATGCGGCCGAGGTGCGCGAGCGCATGAGCGGCAACATCTGCCGCTGCTCGGCCTATCCCAACATCGTCGCCGCCATCCTCGACAGCCAGCAAAGCACCGACACCCAGGGAGGAAGGCCCGCATGAGAGCCTTCACTTTCGAACGTCCCGACACCATCGCCGCGGCGACCGCAGCGGCGAGCGAGATCGGTGGCAAGTTCATCGCCGGCGGCACGAATCTGCTCGACCTGATGAAGGTCGATGTCGAGCGGCCGACCAACCTGATCGACATCTCGTCGCTGCCGCTGCGCGACTTCGGCTCGACGGCGCAAGGCGGCCTGCGCATCGGTGCCCTGGTCAGCAACACCGACATCGCGAGCGACCCGCGCGTGCGCGAGCACTACCCTGTGCTGGCGGAGGCTCTGCTGAACGGCGCCTCGGCGCAATTGCGCAACCAGGCAACGGCCGGCGGCAACCTGATGCAGCGTACCCGCTGCCCGTATTTCTATGATGTCTTCATGCCGTGCAACAAACGCCAGCCCGGCAGCGGCTGCTCGGCGATCGGCGGTTTCAGTCGCATGCACGCCATTCTGGGCACCAGCCGCGACTGCATCGCCGTGCACCCCTCCGACATGGCGGTCGCCCTGAATGTCCTGCAGGCCGAGATCGAGGTCCATTCGCCGTCGGGCGCCATCCGGTCGGTGCCGATCAACGAGCTGCATCGCCTGCCCGACGAGACGCCCGAGCACGACACCATCCTGGCGCCCGGCGAGCTGATCTCGGCGATCATCCTGCCGCCGCCGCCGCGCGGCCGACAGGCCTATCGCAAGGTGCGCGATCGCGCCTCCTTCGCCTTCGCGCTGGTATCGGTGGCCGCGGTCCTCGACGTCGACGGCGGCCGGGTGCGCGGCGTTCGCCTCGCCCTGGGCGGCGTCGCCCACAAGCCGTGGCTGCCCCGTGCCGCCGAGCGCGACCTGGCCGGCGCACCGGCCACGCGCGAATCGTTCGAGGCAGCCGGACAAGCCGCCGTGGCGGGCGCCAAGACTCGACCCAACAACGACTTCAAGGTCGGCCTGGCGGAGCGCCTGATCACCCGAACCTTGACCAACCTCGGCCGCAGCGGAGGCTGACCATGGACCATATCATTGGCCAGCCCATCGATCGCATCGATGGCCGCGCCAAGGTCACCGGTGCCGCCGCCTACGCGGCCGACAAGCGCGCCGAGCGCCTGGTCTACGGCGCCATCGTGACCGCGACGATCGGACGGGGCCGCATCACCGGCATCGAGAGCTCGGCGGCGCGCAGCATGCCGGGCGTCCTCATGGTGATGACGCACGAGAATGCACCGCGCCAGGCGCCGTTCCAGACCAAGGCCGACGATCGCCACGCCCGGCCCAAGCCGCAGCTCGCCAGCGACAAGGTCCAGCATTTCGGAGAGCCAGTGGCCCTGGTCGTTGCCGAAACGTCCGAGATCGCGCGCGCCGCCGCCGACGTGATCACCGTCATCTACGACAAGGCTGCCGGCGCCTTCGACCTGGCAGCCGCGACCCGCGATGCCTACGACCCGCTGAAGAGCAACAATGGCGCGCCCTCCGACAGCCGTGTCGGCTCGTTCGATGCGGCGTTCGACTCGGCCCACGCCCGCGTCGATGCGGTCTATTCGACGCCCTACCAGAGCCACGCCATGATGGAACCGCACGCGAGCCTCGCCGCCTGGGAGGGCGGCAAGCTCACCGTGTGGAGCGCCCTGCAGCTTGTCGAGAGCGCCCACAAGTCGATCGCCGACACGCTCATGCTCGCGCCGCACGAGGTCGAGGTGATTTCCGAATATGTCGGCGGCGGATTCGGCGGCAAGCTGCCGGTCTATGCCGACGCCATCCTGGCGGCACTGGCGGCGCGCGAGCTGCGGCGCCCGGTGCGCATCGTGCTGACACGCCAGCAGATGTTCCACGTCACGACCCATCGCCCGGCTTCGATCCAGCGCGTGCGCCTGGGCGCCGACGCCGACGGTACCTTGACCGCGATCGCCCACCAATCCTTCAGCCAGAGCGCCCGCGCCGACGAGTTCGTGGAGCCGATCGTGAACGCGACCCGGTCGCTCTATGCAGCACCCAATCGTCTGACCAGCCAGCGCATCGCCGCCCTGGATCTGCCGGTGCCCGATTCGATGCGCGCGCCGGGCGAGGCGATCGGCCTGCTGGCGCTCGAGCAGGCGATGGACGAGCTGGCGGTCCAGCTCGACATGGATCCGCTCGCCCTTCGCCTCAAGAACGAGCCGGCGCAGGATCCCGAGAAGGACATCCCGTTCTCGACCCGCGCCCTGCTGCCCTGCCTGACGGAAGGCGCCAAGCGCTTCGGCTGGGACAAGCGCCGCAAGGAGCCCCAGAGCGTGCGCGATGGCAACTGGCTGGTCGGCCTCGGCCTCGCTGCCGCCATTCGCGGCAATTTCCTGCGCAAGGCGGCGGCGCGCGTCACCATGAAGTCGGCGCGCGAGGCCTTCGTCGAAATGGACATGACCGACATCGGCACGGGCTCCTACACCGTATTCGCCCAGATTGCCGCCGAGCGGCTCGGCTTGCCGGTGGCGAACATCGAGGTGAGGCTGGGCCACAGCGCCTACCCCGACACGCCGGGCTCGGGCGGCTCCTTCGGCGCTTCGAGCTGCGGCGCCGCGCTGCACGATGCTTGCACGAAGCTCAAGGCCCGGCTCGATGCCGGCGAGGGAGTCCAGGGCCTGTCCGCCGAGGGTCAGGTGAGCCCCGGCGAGGACTACAAGAAGTATTCCCAGTTCGCCTACGGCGCCCATTTCGCCGAGGTCGGCGTCGACGACACGACCGGCGAGATCCGCCTTCGCCGCATGCTGGGCGTATTCGCCGCCGGCCGCATCCTCAACATGAAGACGGCGCGCTCGCAGTTGATCGGCGGCATGATCTGGGGCGTCGGCGCGGCGCTCCAGGAGGAGGCCGTGGTCGATCCGCGCTTCGGCGCCTTCGTGACCCAGGACCTCGCCACCTATCATGTGCCCGTCCACGCCGACGTGCCCGACGTCGATGCCGTGCTGCTCGACGAGTTCGATCCGCACGCCAACGTGCTCGGCTCCAAGGGCGTCGGCGAGCTCGGCATCTGCGGCGCCGGTGCGGCGATCGCCAACGCCGTCTACAACGCCTGCGGCGCTCGGGTTCGCAGCTACCCGATCACGCTCGACAAGGTGCTGCCCACGCTGCTCGGTCGGATGGGCTGATCGGACTCATGGTCCTCCGGACCGCCGGGCGTCTCGCCCGCTCTTCCTCATGAGCGGGCCAAATGCCCGCGGTCCGGAAGACCATGAACGATCACTCGAGCGGCGGTCGCTTGCCCGCCCACGGCCGCGCCGCCTCGAAGGCGGCCGACATCTGCAGCACGCCGAGATCGTCGAAGCGCCGGCCGACGATCTGCAGGCCGACCGGCAAGCCGTCCTTGGTGAAGCCGCACGGCACCGAGGCCGCCGGATTCCCCGACAGGTTGAAGGGATAGGAGAACTCCGCCCAAGACAGCCAATCCCACGGATGCTGCGGCCAGTGCGGCGGTTGCAGCAGCGTCGCGGGGAACGCCGCGACCGAGACCGCCGGTGTCAGCAGGAAATCCCAATCGTCGAAGAAATGATGGACCTCGGCGCAATAGGCGTACTTCACCAGCCGCATCTTCTGGTAGTCGGCCATGGTGACGTCGCGCCCGGCCTCGATGCAGGCGACGAAGCCCGGATCCATGCGATCGCGGAACTCAGGCAGACGATCGTAATGACGCATGAAATGCGCCGGCCAGAAGAAGCGCGCCAGGGGCGGCCCCTTCGGCCCCCAGGGTGTTCTGACCTGCTCGACCTTCCAGCCCAGATCGCTCTCGAACGCATCGACCGCCCGGCGCACCAGGGCGGCGACCTCGGAGTCGACGCGGGCATGATCCAGATCGGGACTGTAGGCGACCCGCGGCGCGCGCGGCCGCGTCGCCAGATGGCGCGGATAATCGGCAGGCTGCGCCTCCAGGCTGGTGTGATCGTCGGGATGCGGCCCCGCCATGGTCCGCAGCATCAGCGCCGCGTCAGCAACGGTGCGCGTGAGCGGCCCGAGATGCACGGTGAAGTCGCTCGCCGCGACCGGCGATTGCGGCACGCGGCCATAGGTCGGCTTGAGCCCGAACACGCCGCTGAAATGCGCCGGCATGCGGATCGACCCGGCGCCATCGCTGCCTTGATGCAGCGGTCCGTAGCCCGCCGCCGCGCCGGCGCCGGCGCCCGCCGACGAGGCACCGGCATTGAAGCCGTGCTTCCACGGATTGTGCGTGATGCCCGTCAGCGGCGAGTTGCTGACGCCCATCCAGCCGAACTCGGGTGTGCTCGTCTTGCCCAGAATGATGGCGCCGGCCGCGCGCAGCCGCGCCACCATCACGTTGTCGGCCGTCGCCTTCTCGCCGCGGCGCAGATGCGTGCCGTACTCGAGCTGCATGCCCCGCACCGCTTCGTGATCCTTGATGGTCACCGGCACGCCATGCAGCGGCCCCATAGAATCGCCCTTGGCCAGCGCGCGGTCGGCAGCCTGCGCAGCATCCATCGCTTCCTGCGCCGCGAGGTAGGCGAAGGCGTTGAGCTTCGGCTCGAGCCGCTCGATGCGCTTCAGCACCGCCGCCGTGATCTCGACGGACGAGAGCTTCCTGGCGCGGATCGCATCGACCAGCTCGGTCGCCGGCGTGAAGCAAAGATCGGTGTCACTCATGGCTCGGACTCGCGGTTCGGGGTGCTCATTGCTTGCAAAGCTCTCGAGCTTGTCGCGCGGAAGGGACTGCAAGCACAAGCCAAAGTCCCGTAAACCGACCGCTAACCTGCCCGCCTTGATACGGGTGAGTTTTGCCTACATATGAGGCGTCGCAAGCGCGCGAATCGCGGTAGCGCTGGCCGCATGGAGCTCGAAATGCCTGCTTTCCTGATTGTCGCGACATGGGACGATGAGGCCGGCGTCTGGGTCGCCGAGAGCGATGATATCCCGGGGCTCGCGACCGAAGCTGCGACGAAGGAGCAGTTGGAAGAAAAACTGCGCACCATGATCCCCGAACTTTGCGAGGCGAACCGAGTAGCCCCGCCACTGCCCGATATCGTCTTGCGCTGGCACCAGGAGACCCGCTTCAAAGTCGCCGTATGATTCGTGAGCAGCTACACCCCCGAACTCAAACGCCTACTGACCGCGGCCGGATGCGTGTTTGATCGCCAAGGACGGGGCGACCACGAAATCTGGTTCAGCCCAATAACCGGCCGAAAGTTCGTGGTCGACGACAACATCAAGTCACGACACACGGCCAATGCCGTACTGAAGCAAGCGGGCCTCCCCAAGACATTCTGAACACGGCTTGCGCGGCCCGCAGCGCAGACCAAGCCTCGACGCGGATCGCATCACCCTGGCTGCCATGACAGACTCTCGCGCGCTCAGAATCCTGCCCGGCGTCGGCATGGCCGGCGTCTGGGTCGATCTCAAGCCGCAGTTCGAGCAGACCTCCGGCCACCGGCCTGACATCTTCTTCGGCACCACGCCTCACCTCATCAGGGAAGCGATGTCGGGCCGGCCGTTCGACGCCGGCATCGTCCCCATCGACGTCATGCAGGACGCGGCGGCGAGGGCCAGGTTCGTATCAGGTCCGACTATCGACGTTGCCCGCGTCGGTCTCGGCATCGCCGTCCGCAGCGGCGCGCCCAAGCCCGACATACGCACATCGGCGGCGTTCAAGACCGCCCTGCTCAACGCCAAGGCCATCGCCACGGTGCCCGAAAGCGCCACCGGCTATTCGAACGCCCGGGTGTTCGACCGCCTCGGCATCACCGAGCCGATGAAGGCGAAGACGAAGGCGCAGTCCAGCCCGGCGCACGTCATCGCGGTGGTCGCAAGGGGCGGCGCCGAGCTGGCCCTCTTCCTTCTGAACGTGCTCGCCGGCCCCGGCCTGGATGTCGTCGGTCCGTTTCCCTCAGGCCTGCAGGAGGATCTCGTGTTCACGGCGGCGCTGTCGGCGCAAACCAAGGAAGCAGCCGCCGCCCAGGCGCTGCTCGACTATCTCAAGGGTCCTGCGGCCATCGCGATCATCCGATCGAAGCGGGTGCTTCCAGGATAGCGTCACTCTTCATTCAGGGCGAGGGAACCCCTTCGCCATGCCGGCCGGTACCCGAGACGAAGCGCTGCGCTCCGGACTGGAAGCCCCCTTGCATGGCTGCGCTGCTGCCCGCGATCTCGCGGCGGATCGCCTCGTCTTCGGGAAAGTCCCATTGCTGCTGCAACGAGGCGCGATCCGACAGCATCGCGACCTGGGGCAGCGTGGCCAGCTCGAGCGCGAGCCTCTCGGCCTCGCGGCGCGCCTCGCCTTTCTTCGCCAGGCGATTGGCGAGGCCGATGGCATAGGCTTCGTGCGCATCGACGGCACGGCCCGTGAGCATCATGTCGAGCGCGCGGCTCTGCCCGATCAGGCGCGGCAGGCGCACCGTGCAGCCGTTCGGCATCGGCCCGCCGTAGCGCCGGCAAAACACGCCGAACACCGCCGTCTCGTCGGCGACCCGAAGATCGCACCACACCGCGAGCGCGAGCCCCGCCGCGACGGCATGCCCCTCGACGGCGGCGATGACCGGCTTGGTGAGCGCCCGACGTGTCACGCCCTTGTCCTCGCCGGCCCAGCAGAAGCCGATCGCGGCACCGCTCGCCAGCTCCTTGAGATCGGCGCCGGCACAGAAGCTGCCGCCCTGCCCGGTGAGCACGGCAACCTTCGCCACATCGTCGGCCTCGAATGCCATGAACGCATCGTGCAACGCCTTCACCGTCTCGACCCGACAGGCATTGCGCGCCTCGGGACGGTTGATGATCACCGTGGTGACCGGACCTTTGCGTTCGACCAGGACCTCGTCGTGGCTCATGCTCGCCTCCTTCGCACCCTCCGTTCTAACGGGAAGGGCCGTGTTATGATCTGAGCGACAGTAGGAGACGGGACCGCCTGCGGCGCCGCCGTGCCTTGTCCCCGCTCGGGCGATCGACTTCCGGCCGCTCCAGCTCGTGATCCTACGGGAGCGACGTCGCGGCAATGGATCTGCTTGGCAACATCCGCTTTGGCACCGAGCGCTATCCGGAGAAGGTGGCGCGATGGCTGCGCACGGTCAACATCGGCACCCGCATCGCCGCAGCGGGCCATGGCTTTTTCGCCGTCGTCTCGTTCGTCTATCTTGCGCAGTTCTGGTGGATGGCTGTTGCGCATACGGTGGCGATGCTGCTCTTTGCCGGCATCCCGCTGCTCCATCGAGTGGGCCCTCGGGCAGGAGCGATCGCCACGATCGTGCTGTTCTACTCCGAAGTGATCGCGTTCACGTGGCTGATCGGCACTGGTGCCGGTATCCAACTCTACTTTCTGCTCGCAGTCGGCCTCACGGTGCTTTACCTCGGCGCCGAGCAAGTCGTTGTCACCACGGCAGTCTCCGCGGCGATGGCGATTGTTCTCATCGTCACGTTGCAGCTGATCGTCCCCGACGACACCGGTCTGCTCCCGCGGTCGCTGATCGTCACCGCCCTCATAACGAATGCCATCTTGAGCTGCGGCAGCTTGCTGTTGGTTGTAACCTATGCTTTGGGAGAGGTCGCTCGCGCCGAAGCCGTGGCCGAGCGTGAGTATCAGCGCTCGGAACGACTGCTTGCCAACATCCTGCCGAGCGCTATCGCGGCACGATTGAAGAGCCGACCAACCGACGTCATCGCCGACAGGCACGATCAGGCGTCCATCTTGTTCGCCGACCTCGAAGGGTTCACGGCCCAGGCGAGCGACATGGAGCCGGAAGATCTCGTGCAGTTCCTGGATCGGGTGTTCTCCGACTTCGACCGGCTAGTGGAGCAGCACGGGTTGGAGAAGATCAAGACCACGGGTGATGCCTACATGGTGGTAAGCGGCGTGCCGACTGCGCGCTTCGACCATGCACACGCTTTGGCCGACTTGGCCCTCGAGATGAGCAAGACCGCCACAGCATGGCGCGATTCGCGGCAGCGCAGCGTTCCGATCCGAATGGGCATCAGCAGCGGGCCCGTTGTCGCTGGCATCGTCGGGACACGAAAGTTCTTCTATGACGTCTGGGGCGATGCGGTGAATGTGGCAGCCCGGATGGAAACCACCGGTTCCGCCGGCAAGATCCAGGTCTCACAGGATGTCTACGAGTGCTTGCGAGACGACTTCCTGCTGGAGTTCCGCGGCGAGATCGAGGTCAAAGGCAAGGGCAGCATGCCGACCTGGTTTCTGTTGGCGCGCAAGTCGCTCGCCGTCGTTCAGCCGTAAGCGGTGCTCCCGCTTAGGTGACGATTTGAGTTCAGTCTCAGGGGTCATTTCCGGCATTATGCATCAGACACAGTTGCTGATGCATAACGCCGGTCATTTCCCAATACAGAAATCCCTGAAGATGACGTCCAGCAGCTCGTCGATCCGCACGATGCCGGTGATACGGCCGATTGCGCGCACGGCCAGCCTCAGGTCTTCGGCAGCAAGGGCCACCTCCGGCGCGACGAGGGCGCGCGCGAGCGAGGTCTGACACTCCTCCAACGCTTCGCGATGGCGCGCGCGCGTCAGGGGCGGCTGGCCTGCGCCTTCCTGCATCAGCATTTCGGCGGATGCCTGCAGCCGCAGCAGCAGCGCGGGCAGGCCGGCTCCCGACAGCGCCGAGAACGGCAGCGCGTCCACGATGTCGGCCGCTGCCAGATCGATCTTGTTCACCACCACGATGTCGCGCGCCGGATCCCAGCGCTCGGTGGCAGCGGTTAGCTCGTCGCACGTGCCCTGCCAGTCGGTCGTCGCATCGAGCACCAGTACGCGCAAATCGGCGGCGGCGGCGCGTGCCTGGGCGCGGCGCACGCCCTCGCGCTCGATCGGGTCGTCCGAGGCGCGCAGGCCCGCGGTGTCGGCCAGGACCACGGGCCAGCCGCCGAGATCGAGATGGACCTCGATCACGTCGCGGGTCGTGCCGGCGGTTTCCGACACGATCGCCGCGTCGCGCCGCGCCAGAAGGTTGAGCAGCGAGGATTTGCCGGCGTTGGGTGGTCCGATGATGGCGATCGACAGGCCCTCTCGCAGGCGCTCGCCGCGCCGGTCGTCGAGGTGACTGGCGATTGCCGCGCTGAGCTGCTCGATGCCGACGGCAACTTCGTCGGCGAGGCCAGCCGGCAGGTCCTCGTCGGGAAAATCGATCGCCGCCTCGAGATGGGCGAGCAGGCGCAGGCCTTGCCCGCGCCAGCCCTCGTAGAGGCGATGCAGGGCGCCATCCATCTGGCGCAGGGCGGCGCGGCGCTGCCCTTCGGTTTCGGCGGCGACCAGGTCGGCGATGGCTTCGGCCCGCGTGAGGTCGAGCTTGCCGTGCTCGAAGGCCCGGCGGGTGAACTCGCCGGGCTCGGCCAGGCGGCAATAGCCCAGACGATGGATGGCGCTCAGGGCGGCGCCGACCACGGCGCGCCCGCCATGCAGGTGCAGCTCGGCCATCGTCTCGCCGGTCTCGGTGTTGGGCGCCTCGAACCACACGGCGAGCCCGCGATCGATCACCTCGCCGGTCGACGGATCGCGGAGCGCACGCAACGCCATCCGGCGTGCCGGCGGCAACCGGGCCGAGCCCGTCACGCCGGTCAGGGCCTCGGCCGCGCGCGGACCGCTCAGCCGGATGACCGACAGGGCGCCAGGATACGCCCGGGTGGGGGTCGGCGTGCCGAGGGCGTAGATCGTGGCGGCCAGCGCCTGCGGGTCCATCAAGTGCGGCGCGGCTGGCCCGCCGGGGGCCGCGTCGCCGGGGTCGGCGTGGCGGCCGGCGGCGGCCGCGCCATCACCTTGTCGGCGATCTTCTCGTAAAGCGCTTCCGGGATCAGCCGGCGCTCGACCAGCTCGGTCTTGGCCTTGAACGGCCGCGCCCGGATGATGGCGTCGGCCCGCACCTCGCCGATGCCGTCGAGGGTCATCAAGTCGTCGCGGCTGGCATTGTTGAGATCGATCAGGGGCGTCGCGGGCTGGGCCGGCGCGGCGGCGCTGGGCCGTTGCTGGGCCCAGCCGGCCGGCGTCCAGAGCAGCACGGCGAGCACGACGGCGATGGCCTTCAATCCCATGCCCACAAGGTACACCTTAATGGGCGGACGCTCGAACGATTCAAGTATCCGCACTTATAATGCAACTTCTGTTCGGACGTAACCTCGCTGTATTGGCCGGGACCGGCCCTGTAGTATCCCAGCCCCATGGCCAAGCCTTACGAACAGATTCCCGACCGGCGCGCGATCGTGCGTCGCCGCGCCCTGGAGGAGGCCCTGGCCGACCTGGTCGAGGACCTGCCAGCGGGCGGAGAGCCGCCGCGGCTGGCGGTGCTGACCCTGCTGCGTGATGCGTTGGCCGCTGGACGGGCCGAGATCCGCCGCCGCTTCGAGGAGCCGGGCCCGCTCAAGAACAACGGCGAGATGGTGCTGGCCGCCACGTCGTTCCTGATGGACCAGCTGATCCGCGTGATCTTCGATTTCGCCGACCAGCGCATCTACCCGGCGGCCAATCCCAGCACCGCCGAACGGCTCGGCGTGGTGGCGACCGGCGGCTATGGCCGCGGCGAGTTGGCGCCGCTGTCCGACATCGATCTCCTGTTCCTGCGGCCCTACAAGCAGACGCCGCGCGGCGAGCAGATCGTCGAGTTCATGCTCTACCTGCTGTGGGACATGGGCCTGAAGGTCGGCCATGCCACCCGCACGGTCGAGGAAAGCCTGCGCTATGCCGAGCGCGACCAGACCATCCGCACGGCGCTGCTGGAAGCGCGCTATCTGTGGGGCGACCGCGAGCTGTTCGACGAGCTGATCAAGGGCTTCACCCAGAAATTCCTGACCGGCGACGGCCGCGACTTCGTCGAAGCCAAGCTCGCCGAACGCGACCAGCGTCACCAGCGCATGGGCGATTCGCGCTACGTCGTCGAGCCCAACGTCAAGGAGGGCAAGGGCGGGCTGCGCGACCTGCATCTGCTGTTCTGGATCGCCGAGTATCTCTATCGCGTGAGCGAGCCCAGCGAGCTGGTCGCCAAGGGCGTGCTGACCAAGGAGGAGGCGCGCCATTTCGAACGGGCCGAGCGTTTCCTCACCACGGTGCGCTGCCACATCCATTACCTGACCGCCCGCGCCGAGGATCGCCTGTCGTTCGACCTGCAGCGCGAGATCGCCGCGCGGCTGGGCTACGGCGACCGGCCGGGCAGCCGCGGCGTCGAGCGCTTCACCAAGCACTATTACCTGCACGCCAAGACGGTCGGCGACCTGACGCGCATCTTCGTCGCCGCGCTCGAGGACAGCCGGCGCCGCAAGCCGCGGCTCGCCGCCTTGTGGCAGACCTTGCGCCCGCGCCAGCTCGACGGCTTCCGTCTCGACGGCGAGCGCCTCGCCGTCGCCACGCCCGATGCCTTCACCAAGGATCCGGTTGCCATCCTGAGGCTGTTCCATGTCGCGCAGGAGAACGAGCTCGACATCCATCCGGCGACGCTGCGCCTGGTCACCCAGAACATCCGCCTGGTCGATCGCCTGCGCAACGATCCCGAGGCCAATCGTCTCTTCATGCAGATGATGACGTCCCGGCACGATCCGGAGACGACGCTGCGCCGCCTCAACGAGGCAGGGGTGTTCGGCCGCTTCGTGCCCGATTTCGGCCGTGTCGTCGCTCAGACGCAGCACGACATGTATCATACCTACACGGTCGACGAGCACACGATCCGGGCGATCGGCATCCTCGCGCGCATCGAGGCCGGCCAGCTGACCGAGGATCATCCGCTCGCCTCCGACATCGTGCACAAGATCCTGTCGCGCCCCGTGCTCTATCTCGCCGTGCTGCTCCACGACATCGCCAAGGGCCGCGGCGGCGATCATTCGGTGCTGGGCGCGGACGTGGCGCTGCAGCTCGGGCCGCGGCTTGGCTTGACCGCCGCCGAGACCGAAACGGTGGCCTGGCTGGTCCGCTATCACCTCGCGATGTCGAACACCTCCTTCCAGCGCGATCTGATGGATCCCAAGACCATCGACAGCTTCGCCGCCCTGGTGCAATCGCCCGAGCGGCTGCGCCTGCTGCTCGTGCTGACGGTGTGCGATATCCGGGCCGTCGGACCCAACGTTTGGAACGGCTGGAAGGCGGCGCTGCTGCGCCAGCTCTACGGTGCCACCGAGCGCGTGCTGTCGGGCGGCACGCTGGCCGGCGGCCGCGCCGAGCGCATCAAGGCGATCCAGGCCGAGGTCGCCGAGCGCCTTACCGGCTGGTCCGAGCAGGACAAGGAGGAGCATTTCGCGCGCGGCTATGCGCCGTACTGGTTCTCCTTCACCCCGGACACGCTGGCCCGCCAGGCCGAGCTGGTGCGCCGCGCCGAACGCGACCGCCAGCCGCTCGCCATCGAGCATCGCATCGATACCGAGCGCTCGGTCACCGAGGTCACGGTCTATACGCTGGACACGCACGGCCTGTTCGCCCGCCTCGCCGGCGCCATGGCGGTGAGCGGCGCCAACATCGTCGACGCCAAGATCTTCACTTTGGCCAACGGCATGGCGCTGGACACGTTCTGGCTGCAGGACCTCGAGGGCAAGCCGTTCGACGGCCCGCAGCGCCTGGCGCGCCTGGCCGCGCGGGTCGAGCTGGCGCTCAGCAACCGACTCGACATCCAGCGCGAGCTCGACAGCCAGCGCGGCTCGTGGCCGCGCCGCGACCGCGTGTTCACCGTCGAGCCGCGCGTGCTGATCGACAACAACGCGTCGGACACGTTCACCGTCATCGAGGTCAACGGCCGCGACCGCCCGGGCTTCCTGCACGTCGTCACGCGTGCGCTCACGCGGCTCAACCTCCAGATCACCTCGGCCCACATCACGACCTACGGCGAGCGCGCCGTCGACGTGTTCTACGTCAAGGACCTGTTCGGCCTGAAGGTCGTCCATCCCGACAAGCTGAAGCAGATCGCTGCGACCGTGGAGAAATCCATCCGCGACTTCGACGCCCGCTTCGACCCGATCGCGAAGGCGGCGGAGTAAATGCCACTCTGGTTCGTCCGCTCGACAAAGACCTCATCCTGAGGAGCCGCGCCAGATTCAGATTGAGATCGACCACCTGCCAAGACTCGAAAGTGGCGCGATATCGGCGGATTGCCGCTTCGTCGTTCGACTTGGCTGGACCAGCGAGTATCTCGCAAATGGCAACTGTCGTTATGGCAAATCGCAGCCTGCCTTCGGCTTGCGACTCAAACACCGGAACGAATCGGGCCGCGAGCTTCGGATGCCCTTCCAAGGCGTAGATCACCGGGGCGGAGTCCACCAACAGAAGCGCCTGATCGGACAGGTCGCTAAGGTCTATCGGTCCCATTCGTCGCGCAGTTTGCGTAGAGTGCGCGTGCTATTCCTACCGCACATGCCGAGACCCGACCCGACCAAAGGCAGCAGTGATTGCTGCCGAGCAACGGCCTCATAAGTCTCCATCGGCACCAATGCTGCCACCGGCTTGCCGTGCCTCGTAATGATCGTGGATTGGCCGTGCTCAGCCGCCGCGAGCAGGTCCGGGAGCTGGGCGCGCGCTTCCTCTGCGCCTTTGCGCTGCACGTGGGTCACGCTCATCTTGCTGAAACTGTACAGCGCCGTACAGTTTCTGTCTCAAGGCAGCAAATCCCCCACCGACTCCCCGTGCTGCGCCGCCAGGCGCGCCTGCGCGGCCAGACGGATCGGTGCGTTGGCGGCGCCGTAGCCGCGGTAGTTTCGGCGCTCGACGATCTCGAAGAAGAAGCGGTCGTCGACCGTGTGGGTGTAGATCTGGAAATACTCGGCGTCGCCCTCGCGGTCGTACAGGACGTCGTGGGCGCGCAGCGTCGCGATCAGATCGCTCGAGAGCCCGGACTTGGCTTCGAGATCGTCGTAGTAGTTCTCCGGCACGGCGAGCAGCTTTACGCCGTTGGCACGCAGGCGCTGGACCGTCTCGATCAGATCGTCGGTCGCGAGCGCGATGTGCTGGATGCCGGAGCCGAACGCTTCCGACAGGAAGCGTGAGGTCTGGGTGCGGCTCGATTGCGAGCCGTTGAGCACGATGCGCAGGGCACCGTTGGCCGACTCGACGACCTGGCTCTTCAGCAGGCCGCCGGGATCGAGCACGTCCTGTGCCGCCGTCTTCTCGACGTCGAGCAGCGAGCCGTAGAACAGCAGCCAGCTCAGCATCTCGTCATAGACCATCGACTGGGAGATGTGATCGACCCGCCGGAGGCCCGCTGCATTGGCGGCCCCACCAGCGGTCGGGCGGAATTCGATGTCCCAGACGCGCCCGAGGTCGCTCTTGGCGTCGATGAAATAGATCAGGCTGCCGCCTAAACCACGTACCGCCGGGATCTCGAGCTCGCCGGGTCCGACGGCCTGGCGGAACGGCGCGTCGAGCAGGAGCTGCGCCCGGTCGAGCGCCGCCATCGCGTCGTCGACCCGCAACCCGATCGCGCACACTGCCGTGCCGTGGGTGATGTTGTAGGAGTGGGCGAAACCTTCCTTCTCGGTGTTGACCACGACGTTGATGTCCCCCTGGCACCAGCGCGTGACCGATTTCGAGACGTGCTCCCCGCGGCGTTGGAAGCCGAGGCCGGCCAGCACCGTCTCGAAGCTCGCCGCCGCCTGATCGTCGAGGGCGAACTCGATGAACTCCACGCCATCGCATTTTACGCGCGGCGGCAGCACCGGCGCGCCGTCGACCGGCTTGGCCGTGCGCTTGCGCAGGCTGTCGAGCAGGTAGATCAGCGAGCGATGCCCGTCGATCGCGACCTGGCGGGTCGAGCCGCCGCGGAACTGGTCGTTGAAGATTTCCAGCGACAGCAGCCCGTCGAACCCGGTCGCCGCCAGCGCATCCATGAACGCATCGACCGGCAGGTCGCCCTGGCCCGGGAAGTTGCGGAAATGACGGCTCCACGACAGGTAGTCCATGTCGAGCCGCGGCGCGTCGGCCATCTGCACCAGGAAGATGCGCTCGCGCGGGATCGACCGGATGGCCGAGAGGTCGGTGCCGCGCGCCAGGATATGGAAGCTGTCGAGCACCAGCCCGACCGCCGGATGATCGGCCCGCCGCACCGCCTCCCAGGCGTCGCGGTAGTCGTTGATGTGGCGACCCCACGCCAGCGCCTCGAAGGCGACCCGCATGCCGCGCCGTGCCGCGCGTTCGCCCAAGGTCCTGAGATCGTCGGCGATACGGTCCATGCCGCCGAGGCTCGCCGGCGAGACGTTGGAGCACACCATCAGGAGATCGCAGTCGAGCGCCTCCATGACATCGAACTTGCGTTCCGCCCGATTGAGCGCCCGCTCGCGCTCCGCCTCGGGCATGCCCTCGAAGTCGCGGAACGGCTGGAAGGTGATGGTGCGGAGCCCGGCATCGGCGATGATGCGGCGCACGTCGGCCGGCGAGCCGTTGAAGGAGAGCAGGTCGTTCTCGAACAGCTCGACGCGCTCGAAGCCGGCACGCGCGATGGCCTCGAGCTTCTCGTCGAGCGCGCCGCTCAGGCATACCGTGGCGATGGCTGTCTTCATGGTGCCTCCTGTCGCTCACCCAATCTTCCTTTCCTCCCCCGTAACCGGGGGAGGAAATTGAACGTCGCGCTCCGCTAGAGCCGTCTCAAACCGCCGACGCATCCGTTCCACGTCCGCAGTCCACCCCGTAAAATGACGGAACGCCTCGGCCGCCTGGTGCACGCACATGCCGCCGCCATTCATGGTCCGGCAGCCCTTGCGCTGCGCCGCCAGCACGAGCTCGGTATCGATCGGCGTGTAGATCACGTCGGCGACGAACTGCGTCGGCTGGATGAGCCGCGTCGGCAGCGGCACGCCGGGGTAACCCGCCATGCCGACCGGCGTGGCATTGACGATGCCCGCGACCGACGGCGCCGCCGCCTCCGGGTCGGACAGCAGCTCACAGCGGCCGGCGCCGAAGCGCATGATCAGGTCGGCACAGAGGCCGGTGGCGCGGGCGGTGTCCTGGTCGAAGACCTTGAGCGTCGCCACGCCGAGCGACATCAGGGCAAAGGCGACGGCGCGGCCGGCGCCGCCGCTGCCCAGCAGCAGCACGGCCTGGTCGCGCGCTGATTTCTCGCCCAGCGCTTCGATGAAGGCCTGGCGGAAGCCGGAGCAATCCGTGTTGTGGCCGGTCGTGCCGCCGGTCTGGTCGAACACCACCGTGTTGACCGCACCGATCTCCCGTACGTCGGCCGACACGTTGTCGAGCAGCGGGATCACCGCCTCCTTGAACGGATGGGTGACGTTGACGCCGGCGAAGCCCGCGGTGCGCGCGGCGCCCAGCAGCTCCTCGAGGCGGCGGCCCTGCAGCACCGAGACATCCATCAGATGGTAGTGGCCGATCACGCCAGCCGCCGCGAACGCGTCCTCGTGCAGGGCGGGCGACAGCGACTTGCCGATGTTCGTGCCGATCAGGCCGACCAGCCTGCGTGCCTTCATGATTGCGCCTCCGTTGTCACGGCGAGCCCGCCGCCCAGGAAAAGCTGGGCGATGCGCGGATCGACCAGGATGCGCGCCGCCGTATCCTCGATGCGGGTCTGGCCCTGCTCGAGCACCAGGCCATAGTCGGAAACGGCGAGCGCCTGCCGCGCATTCTGCTCGATCAGCAGGATCGTCATGCCGGCATTGCGCAGGTCGGTCAGGATGCCGAACACCTCGCGCACCATCAATGGCGACAGTCCGATCGACGGCTCGTCGATCAGCATCAGCTTGGGCTCGAGCAGCAGGCCGCGCGCCACCTCGAGCAGCTTCTGCTGGCCGCCTGACAGGGTCGAGGCCTGCGCGTCGGCCTTCTCGCGCAGCATCGGGAAGCGCTGCATCATCGCCTCGATGCGCGGCGCGAGCTTCGACGGATTGTCGAGCGCCACGCCGCCCAGCTCCAGATTGTGCCGGACCGACAGCTCGGGAAAGAGATTGCGGCCCTGCGGGACGTAGCACATGCCGCAATCGAGCATGCGCCGTGGCGGCAGGCTGGTCGTGTCGCCGCCGTCGAACGTCACGCGGCCGGACCGCACGCCCAGCAGGCCGAAGATGGTCTTGAACAGGGTCGATTTGCCGGCGCCGTTGGGGCCGATCACCGTGGTGATGGCGCCGCGCCGGATCGTGGCGGAGAGACCGTTCAGGATGGTCATCTTGCCGTAGCCGGCAACGACGTTCTCGATGCTGAGGATGATGTCGGAGGTCGTCATGTCCGAGGCCATGGTCAGTGCCCCAGATAGGCTTCGATGACCACGGGATCGTTGCGCACCTCGTCGGGCGTCCCCTGGGCGATGATACGGCCTTCGGCCAGCACGATCAGGCGCGAGCAGAGCGCCATGACGAACTCCATGTTGTGCTCGATGACGACGAAGGTGGCGCGGGTCTCGCGGTTGATCGCCTCCAGCCGCTCGCGCAGGCCGGCCAGCATGGTGGGATTGACGCCGCCCGCCGGTTCGTCGAGCAGCACCAGGCGCGAGCCCGCCATGAAGGCCATCGCCGCGTCGAGCAGCTTCTGCTGCCCGTAGGACAGGCTACCCGCCTTCTCGCCGCCGAGCGCGGTAAGGCGGAAGAAGGCCAGCATCCGATCGGCCTCGGCGCCCAGCCCGGCGTCGCTCGCGCCGAACAGTCGCGCCAGTCGCGAGCCGCGATGCTCCTGGCCGGCCAGGATCAGGTTCTCGCGCGCGGTTAGCTGCGGGAAGACCTGCAGGAGCTGGAAGGTGCGGCTGACGCCCAGCCGGTTGAGCTGGGAGGGCCTGAGCCCGGTGACGTCGCGGCCGTCGACCATGACCTGGCCCTTGCTCGGCAGGAGCTGGCCCAGGATGCAGTTGAACAAGGTCGACTTGCCCGATCCGTTGGGCCCGATGACGCCCAGGATCTCGCCTTCGTGCACGTCGAAGCTGACGCCGCGCACAGCCTGCACGCCGCCGAACGATTTCTCGATGTCGCGGACCTCGAGCAGCGCGCTCATACACGCCCCCGTCGACGCAGCAGCCGGCCGGCCAGCCCGACGACACCGTCGGGGAACAATGCCATCATCAGCATGACCATCACGGCGTAGATCAGCAGGTACCAGGTCTCCCAGGCACGCAGCCATTCCGGCAGCAGGACGGCCACGCCGGCGCCGACGAACGGTCCGAGGAACGTGCCGCTGCCGCCGATCACGACCATCAGCATGAACAGCAGCGACGGCCCCAGCGCGAACGGGCTGGGGTCGATGAACTCGACCAGCGGCGCGTAGAGGCTGCCCGCCATGCCGCCATAGGCCGAGCCCAGGGCGAAGGCGAGCAGGGTGTAGAGCCGCACGTCGACGCCGAGGCTCTCGGCACGCAAGGGGTTCTCGCGCAAGGCGTTGAAGGCGCGGCCCCACGGTGACCGAACGATCCACCACAAGACGAAGGTCAGGATCGAGGCGACGCCGAGCACGAACCAGTAGAAGCGGACATGATTGCGCAGCGAGAGGCCGAACAGCGACGGCCGCTCGATGTCGCGCAAGCCCATCACGCCGCCGGTCAGCCATTGCTCGTTGCGGAAGACGAGCCAGCACAGCACCGAGAAGGCCAGGGTGACGAAGGCGAGGTAGTGCTTCTGCACCCGCAGCGCCGGGAACCCGAGCACGATGCCGATGATGAAAGTGAGCAGTGCCGACGCGGCGAAAGCCACGCCGAACGGCATGCCTGCCTTGGTGACGATCGCCGTGAGATAGGCGCCGATGCCGACGAACGCCGCCTGCGCCAGGGTCTCCTGCCCGGCGTAGCCCACGATCAGGTTGACGCCCATGGCGGCGATCGCCGTCACCAGCCACAGGGTGAGAATATAGGTGCCGTAGCGCCGCAGCCCGGGGTAGGGCACACCGATCGAGCTGAGGTCGACCGGCAGCAGCGCGAACAGCACCAGCAGGCCGAGGCCGATCAGCAGGGTCGTGCGCGTGCTCATACCGCACGCTCCTCGCGCCGGCCGAGCAGGCCTTGCGGGCGGAACAGGATGACCAGCACCAGCAGGATCAGCGGCACGGCCTGGCGGTAGGCGGTCGAGACGTAGGCGGCGGCGAGATTGTCCAGGACGCCGATCAGCAGGCCGCCGGCAATGGCGCCGCGCACCTGGTTGAAGCCGCCGACGATCGCCGCGGCGAAGGCGATCAGGCCCAGCGTCTCGCCGTTGGAAAACTTGGCGAGATAAATCGGCGAGATCAGCAGCGAGGCCATCGCCGCCAGCCCGGCATTGATCAGGAAGGTGTAGAGGATCATGCGCTCGACCGGCACGCCCAGGATGCGCGCCACGGTCGGGTTCTGCGCCGTGGCCTGCATCTGCCGGCCGGTTCGCGTGCCGGCCAGGAACCATTGCAGCAGCAGGATGGTGATCAGCGCCATGGCCAGCACGCCGAGCTGGGCCAGCGAGACCGTGACGCCCAGCACCGCGATCGGCGTGTCAGGCAGCAAGGTCGGGAAGACCTGCGCCTCGGCGCTGTAGAAGTCCTTCACCGACTCCTTCATCAGGATGCTGAGCGCCAGGGTCGAGATGACGAGCGGCAGCACGCCCTGCCGCAGCAGCGGCCCGACCACGACGTAGCGGAAGGCCACGCCCAGCAGAAGCAATGAGGCCAGGACGCTGACCAGAAGCGCCGGCAGGAAAGGCACGCCGAGCCAGTTCATCGCGATCAAGCAGAAGAACGCCGGCACCATCACGAACTCGCCCTGGGCGAAGTTGATGGTCTGCGACGTCTGCCACAACAGGGTGAAGCCGATCGCCGCCAGGGCATAGATCGCGCCCGTGGCGAGACCTGCGATCAGGAGTTGGAGAAGGTCGGTCATGAGTCTTCTTATTCCTCCCCAGCTTCGCTGGGGAGGTGCCCCGTCTTACGGGGCGGAGGGGTCATGAGTCATAGGACGAAACCATCCCGTGACTCATGGCCCCTCCGTCGCCGAAGACGGCGACACCTCCCCGGCGAAGCCGGGGAGGAGAATGAGCTTACTTCTTCAGCTTCGGCAAAACCTCGGTGATGACCTGCTTGCCGTCCTTGATCTCGCCCAGGAAGGAGATGCGGTCGATCTCGCCGGTGTCGTCCCAGGTCGCCTCGATCAGGATGCCGGGCACCTTGTCGGGCGTGATGGTCATGCCGTGCAGCGTGGCAGCGATCGCCTTGGCATCGAGCTTGCCGGCTTTCTCGGCGGCCGCCTTGATCATGTAGGGTGCGATATAGCCTTTCACGCCGTTGTGGTCGGGCTTGGACTTGTACTTCGCCTCGTACTTCTTGCCGAACTCCTGGATGGCCGGCACCGGCGCATCGACCGTCAGGCCGACATGCCCTTTGACTCCGTTGGCGGCATCGCCCGCGAGCTCGATCACCTTCTGGCCGAGCAAGGTCGTCTCGCCGATCAGCGGCTTGTTGAGGCCCTGCTTCTTGGCTTCACGGAGGAAGCGCGCGCTCTCCTCCTCGTTGAGATAGACGAAGATCGCATCGGCGTTGGCGCCCTTGAGCTTGATCACGTCGGCGGCGAAGTCCGCCTGGCCGGCCTCGGTCGAGATGTCGGCGACGACCTTGATGTCGCGGGCTCCCAACTCCTTGACGATCGCGTCGCGGCCGCCCTTGCCGAAGTCATTGTTGACGTAGACGACGGCCACCGACTTGGCCTTGACGCCGTCGCGCAGGTAATTGGCAATCTTGGGCATCGACACGTTCTGTCCGAACGACGTGCGGAACAGGTACTTGGAGCCCTGGGCGGTCAGCGGGCCGGCTTCGCCGCCCATGACCTGCGGCACCTCGGCCTCGGCCGTGAGCTTCAGGGTCGAGCTCACCGAGCCGGAATAGATCGGCCCGAAGATGGCGATCGGCTTGTCGTCCAGGGCGCGCTGCACGGCGGCGCGCGCCTTTCCGGGATCGCTCGCCGTGTCGACGAACTCGAGCTTGATCTTCTTGCCCAGGATGCCGCCCGAGTTGTTGATCTCCTCGACCGCCATGCTGGAGCCGTTCTTCCACATGGCGCCGACCGTGGCGCCACCGCCCGACAGCTCGATGATGTTGGGAATGACGATTTCCTGGGCGTAGCCCGCACCGGCCCACAGGCCCCCCATCGCCAGGACGGCGACGGCCAATGTCTTGCGCAGCATGTTTCCTCCTCGACCTTTACAGATTTGCTCGACTCCCCGGACCTAGATGCCGGAGAGAAAAAGTAACGTCCATGATCAAGATTTAGCGTTTGGCCAACCTGAGGTTACTTTCCGGTCGCAGCGAGGAACCGCGCAGGGCTTCCATCTCGGCCCGCAACAAGCCAATGAACTGCTCGCAATAGCTCGAGAGGACGACGTCGCGCCGGAACGCGACGTAGGTCTGGAACTCGGTCGGCTCGACGATGGGCAGGGCGACCACCCCAGGCCAGTTGTCGCCCGCCAGGGTGAACTGGTCGATCACGGCGATGCCCAGGCCGCGGCTCACCAGGGCACAGACCATGGTGCCGAAGCGCGCCTTGATGGTCACTTGATAGGAAAGGCCCAGCCGCGAGAAGATCCCGGCCATGATCCGCCCGTAGGGATCGTTGGGATCGATGCCGATCAGCGGATGACGCACGATCTCCGCCGCGGCGATGCGGCTGCGCTTGGCGAGCGCATGGCCCGCCGGCACGATGCAGACCAGCCGGCCCTTGGCCAGCGGCTCGAAGGTCAGCATCGGATGGTCGAAGCGCGAGCTCATGGCCACGGCCTCGCCCTTGCCGAGCAGGATGTAGTCGAGCGCCTCCTCGAACTTCAGCACGTCCATGTCGATCAGCAGGTTGGGAAACAACCGACGCACGCCCTCGACGGCGCGCGGCACCATGACGTTCGAGATGCTGGGCACCGAGCCGACGCGCAGCTCCGAATCGGCTCCCTGCGACAGGCGGCGGATGACGTATTGCAGGTCACCGACCTTGTCGTAGACCGCGTTGACCTGGGCGAAGATATCGCGCGCCTCCGGGCTCGGCGCGTAGCGGCCGTGGCGCCGGCTGAACAGCTTCATGCCCAGGGTCGTCTCGGCGTGCTTCATCACCCGGCTGATGCCCGGCGAGGACACGTTGAGCAGCCGCGCCGCACCGCCCACCGTGCCGGTGACCATGATGGCCCGGATGACCTCGATCTGGCGGAGCGTGAGCATGCCGGGGGAGCATACACTTCATGTCCCTCTCCCCCGATAGGCCCCCGATAGGGGGAGAGGAACATGAATTGAATGAGCTGGCAGCTATTCCGGCTTGTACCCCGCGGCGTTCAGCAGCGCCGTGTTGGTCTCGACCTCGCTCTTGATGAAGGCGGCGAAGGCAGCCGGGCCGCGCGCCGTCGGCACGATGCCGAGCGACGTGGTCTTGCTGACGAAGGCCGGATCCTTCGAAACCTCGGCCATCGCACCCGCCAGCTTCTCGACGACCGGATCAGGCGTGTCCTTGGGCGCCCACACGCCATACCAGGAGCTCAGATTGAAGTCGGTCAGGCCGACCTCGGCCGAGGTCGGGATGCTCGGGGCGAGCTGCGTCCGCTCCTTGGAGGTCACGAACAGGCCGCGGGCGCGGCCCGAGGTGGCGAGTGGCAGCAGGGCCGTCCATGGATCCATGAAAAGCTGCACGTTGCCCGACATCAGGTCGGTGTTGGCCGGCGCCGTCCCCTTGTAGAGGATGGTGTCGAGCGGAAGGCCGGTGCGCTTCAGGAACGCCAGGGTGGCGATATGGCCGGCCGAGCCGCCGGACGACAGGGCGAAGAAGTACTTCTTCGGCTCCTTGGCGATCGCCGCCATGGTGCTGGCATAGTCGGTGCCCGGCACGTTGTTGTTGCACAGCAGGACCAGCGGCGCCTCGCCGGCCTGGGCGATCGGCCGGAAGTCGGTCTGCGGGTCGTAGGGGCAGGACGGCAGGATGGTCTTGCCCAGCACGAACAGGCTGGCGTTGAACAAGAGCGTGTAGCCATCGGGATCGGCACGGCGCACCGTGTCGGAGCCGGTGACGCTCGACGCGCCGCCGATATTCTGCACGACGATCAGCTGGCCGAGCTTCTCCTGCAGGCGTTCGGCCGTGATGCGCCCCAGCCCGTCGGTGCCGCCACCCGGCGGGTAGGGCACGATCATCTTCAGCGGCTTGTTGGGATAGGCCTGGCCGATAGCGGGGCCAGCGAGCAGGGAGGCGCCGGCGGCGCCCAGGACGGTGCGACGCCTGATCACGGCTGAACCGACACCGACGAGGCGCATCCCTTGCCGTCCGCTGTCTCGCAGATCGTGCGGATGACCTTGCGGCTCTTGACGTCGCCGCAGCCGACGCCGATTGCCAGGGATGTATCGAGATGCTGTTTCAAGACGGCCTTGCCTCCAGGCTGGATCGGATAGAGCACACCTTCACGGTAGGCCGATTTCAGCTCGACGGTGCGCTCCTGGCCGTTGCCCAGGGAAACCGCGACATCGACCTGCAGATAGTCGATGATCTCCGACGACTTGTTCTCGACCTCCAGGCTCGGCACGCAATTGCCGAACACCGTGGAGTCCGCGCCGCGCCTGACATCGATGCCATTGGCGGCGAGTGCGGTCGAAGCTGCAAAAAGCAGACCAAGTGAAACGAAAGCTGGTCGACGCATGAAGATCGCAGTCATGTCCACCTCCCGAGTGAATTAATCGGCCTGAAGCCTTTGCTCTCGGCGGGCCGCCAGCATCTGCAGGATCGCGGCCGCCGTCTCCTCGATCGAGCGGCGCGTGACGTCGATGGTCGCCCATTTGCGGCGGGCATAGAGGCGTCGCGCCTCCTGAATCTCGCGCTGCACGCGCTCCATGTCGGTGTAGTCGGTCTCGGTGTCGCGTTGGAGCAGCCGCAGGCGATTCACCCTGATCTGCACCAGCCGCTCGGGATCGGTGATCAGCCCGACGACCAGCGGCCGCTTCGCCTGCTCGAGCTCGACAGGCGGATCGACCAGCGGCACCAGCGGCACGTTGGCCGCCCGCACGCCACGATTGGCGAGATAGACGCAGGTCGGAGTCTTGGAGGTGCGCGACGGCCCGACCAGGATGACGTCGGCATCGTCGAGATCGTGAGTCGACTGGCCGTCATCGTGCGCCAGCGTGTAGTGCATGGCGTCGATGCGATCGAAATAGCCTTCGTCCAGTTGATGCTGACGTCCCGGCCACTGCTCGCTCTTGGAATGGAAATGCACGGCGAGCACGCTCATCACCTGGTCGAGCACGCCGACACAGGGAAGCTGCAGGCGCCGGCAATGATCGCGCAACTGGTCGCGCAGCTCCGGGTCGACCAGCGTGTAGAGGACAGGACCGCGATCGCGTTCGACCGCCTGCATGATCTTGTTCATCTGTCCCGACGTACGCACCAGCGACCAGACATGCTCCTGGACGAAGATGCCCTCGTATTGCACGAGGCAGGCGCGGGCTACGCTCGATACCGTTTCACCGGTCGAATCGGAGACGAGATGGACGTGGAAGTTGCGATTGGCCACGGTCTTTATTACCCCACAGCCCGACGGGGAGAAATCCTGGATGAACCATGGCAAGGCGGGGACAGATCGGCAATCCATCCAAGCGGCCTCGAATCGGGCCCCGCCTCACCTGCCCGGTCCCGGCTCCCATCCCATGCGGATAGCTCGGGAGGAATGTCCTGCGAGGTGGGGAAGGTGGCCTCAAATCGCCAGAAATCGGGCGTGGCCGATCCACAGGGGCCTGGGGAGGATTGGCCAATAGGGCGCATCCCCACGTGCCACATGCTCTACGACTCCTACTACCTTCTATGAGAGGGTAAGAAGACAGACATGAAGGAAAACCATTGAGCCACGGGAAGTTCCTGGAGACGCTGGGCGGCACGCGTTTCCCGACACCGCCGATCTGGCTGATGCGCCAGGCCGGGCGTTATCTGCCGGAGTATCGCGCCGTGCGGGCGACCGTCGGCTCGTTCCTCGATCTTTGCTACACCCCGGACAAGGCGGTCGAGGTGACCCTGCAGCCGATCCGCCGGTACGGGCTCGATGCCGCCATCATCTTTTCCGACATCCTCGTGATCCCGGATGCGTTGGGCCAGAAGGTCTGGTTCGTGGAGGGCGAGGGGCCGAAGCTCGAAGCGCTGACAGATCCCGTCCAGTTCGGACAGTTGTCGCGGGCGCGCCTGCCCGAGCACCTGGCGCCGGTCTACGAGGCGATCCGGCGGACGCGGGCGGCGTTGCCCGGCGGAACGGCCTTGCTGGGGTTCGCCGGCGCCCCCTTTACCCTGGCCTGCTACATGATCGAAGGCGGCAGCAGCCGCGACTTCGCCAAGGTCAAGGGCTGGGCCTATGCTCATCCCGAGTCCTTTGGCCTGCTGATCGATCTCCTGGTCGAGGCGGTGGTCGATCATCTTGCTTGTCAGGTCGAGGCCGGCGCCGATGCCGTCCAGCTCTTCGATTCGTGGGCCGGCATCCTGCCGGAGGAGCAGCTCTTCAGCTGGTCGCTGGATCCGATGGTGCGCATCGCCCATGCCCTGCGCTCGCGCCATCCCAAGGTTCCGATTCTGGCCTTTCCGCGCGCCGTCGGGCCGGCCGCCCTGATGTATCGGCGGTCCGATGCCTTCTCCGTGCTGTCGCTCGATACCGGGATCGGCGCCCACTGGGCGGCGCAGGAGCTGCAGCCGCATATCTGCGTGCAGGGCAACCTCGATCCGATCATGCTGGTGACCGGCGGCGTGGCGATGGAGCGCGAGGCGACCCGTATCCTCGACAAGCTCGGGCACGGTCCGTTCGTGTTCAATCTCGGTCATGGCGTGGTGCCGCAGACGCCGCCCGATCATGTGGCGCGTCTCGTGGAGATCGTGCGCAACTGGAAGCCCTCGGCGACGTGACGCCGTGAAGGTCGCCATCATCCTGTTCAATCTCGGCGGCCCCGATTCGCTCGACGCGGTGCAGCCCTTCCTGCGCAACCTGTTCGGCGATCCGGCGATTCTGCGCGTGCCCTCCTTCGTCCGCGGTCCCCTGGCGAGCTTCCTGGCGCGGCGGCGGGCGCCGACGGCGCGTGCGATCTACGACAAGATCGGCGGCGCCTCGCCGATCCTCGGCCAGACCGAGGCCCAGGCCCGCGCTCTGGAAGAGGCGTTGGGCGGCGAGCATGAATGGCGCGGCTACGTCTGCATGCGCTACTGGCATCCGATGACCGAGGCGACGGTGCGCTCGGTCACCCGCTTCGCGCCCGACCGCATCGTGCTGCTGCCGCTCTATCCGCAATATTCGACGGCGACCACGGCCTCGTCGCTCAAGGCGTGGAACGATGTAGCCAGGTTCAAGGTGCCGACCAAGACCATCGACTCTTATCCCGTCGAGCCGGGATTCATCGCTGCCTCGGTCGATCTGCTGAAGCAAGGCCTGGCCGAAGCGGGCAAGCAGCCGGTGCGCGTGCTGTTCTCAGCGCACGGCCTGCCTGAACGCGTGATCAAGGCGGGTGATCCCTATCAGTCGCAGGTCGAGCAGACGGCCAGCGCCATCGCCGCCGCCATCGGCGGTCTCGATTGGTCGGTATGTTATCAGAGCCGCGTTGGCCCGCTGAAATGGATCGGGCCATCGACCGATGCGGAGATCGAGCGCGCCGGTCGCGACCGGCTGGGCGTCGTGCTTTATCCGCTGTCCTTCGTGTCGGAACATTCCGAGACCCTGGTCGAGCTCGACATCGAGTATCGCCATCTTGCGAACGAGAAAGGCGTGCGGACCTACATCCGCGTGCCTACGGTCGGCACCCATCCGCTGTTCATCAGCGGACTCGCCAATCTCGTTCGCTCGGTCTTGTGATGCTCTACGAGGTCCTGAAGGCCCTGCACATCATTGCCGTGATCGCCTGGATGGCGGGCCTGCTCTATTTGCCGCGCCTGTTCGTCTATCACGCCGAGACACCATCCGGCTCGCTGCAGAGCGAGACCTTCAAGATCATGGAACGCCGCCTGCTGCGCGGCATCATGAATCCGGCGATGATCCTGGTCTGGATCTTCGGCCTGCTGCTCGCTTGGCGTGGCGACTGGTGGCATGTCGGCTGGTGGCAGATGAAGTTCGGCCTGGTGGTCGGCCTCACCCTGGTCCACCACCTGTATGCGCGCTGGCGCAAGGACTTCGAGGCAGACCGAAACACCAGGTCAGCCCGGTATTATCGTTTCTGGAACGAGGTGCCGACCCTGCTGATGATCGCCATCGTGTTC
Organism: Reyranellaceae bacterium; assembly: GCA_046349295.1. Lineage (GTDB taxonomy): Bacteria > Pseudomonadota > Alphaproteobacteria > Reyranellales > Reyranellaceae > Reyranella. Next base: position 164,870 of record JAXMCP010000014.1, on the reverse strand, counting down.
CTGGCCGTTCTCAAACCCCTGTAGATGGCAGGTCAGCCGCATTCCGGAATAGCAGTATAGAGTCCAAGTAAGGAGCCCGACCTTGCCTGACGCCGGCCTTCGTGTTCCTTGCGGTCGTGTAGCTACGATGACGGGAGAGACATGAACGTCAAGACGAGTGCCGCCCTGGGAAACGGCGACTGGCGCGACGAGATCTTCGCCGTGCTGCAGGAGCACGACATCAGGCAGGTCTATCACGTGCCCGATGCCGGCCATTCGCGGCTGATCGAGCATTGCCAGCGTTCGAACTCGATGCGCACCGTGCCGCTCACCACCGAGGAGGAGGGCATCGCCCTCGCCGCCGGGGCGTGGCTGGGCGGCCAGCGCTCGGTGATGCTGATGCAGAGCTCGGGCGTCGGCAACACCATCAACCTGATGGGTCTCACCAAGACGCTGCGCTTTCCCTTCCTGACCGTGATCACCATGCGCGGCGACTACGGCGAGTTCAATTCGTGGCAGTATCCGATGGGGCAGGGTACGCCCAAGGTGCTCGAAGCCATGGGCGTGCTGCTCTACTCGGTCGACAAGGCCGAGGACGTGCGCACAACACTCGATGCGGCGACCCGTGCGGCCTTCAACGGCGGCCAGGCAGTGGCCGTGCTGCTGAGGCAGAAGCTGATCGGCATCAAGAATTTCGGGAAGAAGTGACATGACCAAGGCCTCCCTGCAGCGCCGTCCATTGGTGAAGCAGATGCTCGCCGGCGCCGACGACAATCTCCTGGTGATCGGCGGTTTGGGCTCGTCCAACTGGGACATCACCGAGGCCGGCGATCGGCCACTCAACATGCCGATGTGGGGCGGCATGGGTGCGCCGGTCGGCATGGGCCTCGGCCTCGCGCTGGCACAACCCACCAAGCGCGTGCTGGTGATCACCGGCGACGGCGACATGCTGATGAGCCTGGGCTCGCTCGCCACCGTGGCGACCCAGCAGCCCGACAACCTCGCCATCGTCGTGCTCGACAACGAGAAGTTCGGCGAGACCGGCAACCAGGCGACACACACCAGCCCGCGCAACAACGGCCCGACCGATTCGGGCGCCGGCACCGACCTCGCGATGATCGCCAAGGGTTGCGGCATCGCCGATTCCGCCACCGTGCGCGAGGCGAGCCAGGTCGCTCAGCTCGTCAAGGATGCGCGCACGACCAAGGGTCCGATCTTCCGCCTCGTCAAGGTGATGGTCGAGAAGCTCGAGTTCGTCATGCCGCCGCAGGACGGCGCGCATCTCAAGGATCGTTTCCGCCAGGCTTTGCTGGGGCATCCATGAACACTTACGCACCCTTCCCTCTGATCGAGCTCACGGGCGGCCCGCGCGAACGTGGCCGTCATCATGGCAAGGCGGCCGCCGATCGCCTGCGCCGCGGCATCGAGATGTACTCGGAGTCGCTGCTGAAGAACGGCGTCGACTGGCCGGAGCTCGAGCGCCGCGCCGAGGCGCTCTTGCCGTCGATCGAGGCCTTCGATCCGACCTACATCGAGGAGATGCGCGGTATCGCCGAAGGATCGGGCGAGCCGTTCGCCGGCGTGGTCCTGATGAACGCCCGCACCGAGATGGTGGCAGCGGCGCGCCGCCGTCAGGAGCAACGTCAAGTCCCCGACGGCTGCACGGCGGCGCTCGCCCTGCCGTCGGTCAGCGCCGATGGCGTGCTGCTGCACGGCCAGAACTGGGATTGGCGCGCCGAATGCGCCGAGACCGGCGTGGTGCTGCGCATCCGTCGCGACGACGGGCCGGACATCCTCACGTTCACCGAAGCGGGCGGGCTTGCGCGATCCGGCCTCAACTCGGCGGGCATCGGACTCACCGCCAATGCGTTGGAGTGCGACCGCGACTACCAGCGCGGGCCGGGCGTGCCGCTGCCGTTCATCCGCCGCAAGGTGCTGGAGAGCGCGCAAGTCGCCCAGGCCGTGCACACCATCGTGTCGACACCCAAGCTCGGCTCCAACCACATGGCGGTGAGCCATTGCGACGGCGAAGCCTTCGGCTTTGAATGCGCGCCCGACGAGACGTTCTGGTTGACGCCTGAAGACGGCGTGTACGTCCATGCCAACCATTGGATCGCCCCGTCGGCACGCGCCAAGGTGAAGGACACCGGTCTGGCCGAGACGCCGTGCTCGATCTATCGCGACCGGCGGGTACGCGAGCAGCTTTCGGCGAAGCGCGGCGAGCTCGCGCTCGACGATCTCCGCCAGGCCTTCTTCGACGATTGGGGCTCGCCCTGGTCGGTCTGCCGGCCGCCGCGGCTCAACCCGCGCGGCGTCGCGGTCGCGACCACTGCAATGATCCTCATGCGGCCCGGCGAAGGCTATCTCGAAGCCTGCCCGATGCCGGCGCTCAATCGTCAGTTCACGACTTACCGGCTCGGGCCGGATGCAACGGCGCAACGCGCAGCAGCGGAGTAGAGCCATGGCGGAGTTTCGCGGCCGTATCTACGGCGACATCACCGAGACCATGGGCGCGACGCCGCTGGTCCGGCTCAACCGCTTGCCGCAGCAGGCCGGCGTGACGGCCGAGATCCTGGCCAAGCTCGAGTTCTTCAACCCGATGTCGTCGGTCAAGGACCGCATCGGCGTGTCGATGATCGAGGCCGCCGAGAAGGCGGGCAAGCTCAAGCCCGGCGTCAGCACCATCATCGAGCCGACGTCCGGCAATACCGGCATCGGCCTCGCCTTCGTCGCCGCCGCGCGCGGCTACAAGGTGATCTTCACCATGCCCGATTCGATGTCGATCGAGCGGCGCAAGATGCTGCGCTTCCTGGGCGCCCGCCTCGAGCTGACGCCGCGCGAGAAAGGCATGAAGGGCGCGATCGCCAAGGCCGAGGAGCTCCTGAGGGAGGTGCCCGACAGCTTCATGCCGCAGCAGTTCCAGAACGCGGCCAATCCGGCCGTGCATGTGCGCACCACGGCAGAGGAGATCTGGAAGGACACCGGCGGCAAGCTCGATGTCTTCGTCGCCGGCGTCGGCACTGGCGGCACCGTGACCGGCGTCGGCCAGGCGCTGAAGCCGCGCCTGCCCGGCCTGAAGGTGGTGGCCGTCGAGCCCGAGGCGAGCCCGGTCCTGTCGGGCGGCCAGCACACGCCCCATCCCATCCAGGGCATCGGCGCCGGCTTCGTGCCCGACATCCTCGATCGCAAGGTGATCGACGAGATCGTCAAGGTGAGCAACAAGGCGGCGCTCGACGCTGCCAAGGCAATGGCCGCCCTGGAAGGCATCCCGATCGGCATCTCCGGCGGTGCGGCGATCACTGCCGCCCTCGAGGTCGGCAAGGCCAATCCCGGCAAGCGCGTTGTGGTGATCGTCCCCGACTTCGCCGAACGCTACCTCTCGACGGCGCTGTTCGAGGGGCTGGACTGACACCGCCACTCCCTCCGCCGTAATTGGTCCGTAATCGGGGGAGGACTGAAGGTGGCGGAGGTGTGACTCACCTCGGCCTCGATATGTGACCCCAGGATCACACCCTGCCGCCAAATAGCGGGGACGCTGAAAAGACGTCCTTTCGCCGCAGTTGCCAGCACAAATCTCGGCGAAACGCATTGGAACTGCAGCGTATGTCACGCAATTCACACGTGCCGGGCAAGGTTGCCGCCATCGGGTTCGCCCTGTTTGGCACCGCCCTGTGCTTCGCATCGACTACCGGTTGGCAACCGTCGCGTGATCGCGTCGACCCTGCTCGCGTGGTCGACGCCATCGAGGATGTCAATGGCGTCCATCCCGGCTTCCGGCGCAATCATCCCAAAGGCGTCTGTCTCGTGGGCTGGTTCGACAGCAATGGGGCAGGGGCCGCGCTGTCCCGTGCGATGGTCTTCGGGCCCGGCCGGGTTCCGGTGATCGGCCGGTTCTCGACGGGTGCCCGTCAACCCGACGCGCCGGACCGCGCCAACGTGGTGCGCAGCATCGCGCTCAGCCTCGCCCTGCCCGGCGGTGAGACCTGGCGCACGGCCATGAACAGTGCGCCGGTCTTCCAGGCGAGAGATGCCGAGACCCTTCACGAGCATCTGGTCGCGCTGAAACCCGATCCCGCCACGGGCAAGGCCGACCCGGCCCGGGTGGCGGCGTTTCTCGCGGCCCATCCCGAGTCGGCGCGTGCGCTCGCGCTCATGAGCGCCGCCGTTATTTCATCGGGTTTCGCGAATACGACCTTCAACAGCCTCAATGCGTTCCGTCTGGTCGATGCCGACGGCAAGAAGACGGCGGTGCGCTGGTCGCTGCAGCCCGTCGATTCATTTGAGCCGCAAGCTGCCGAGGTGTCAGCAGAACGGAACTACCTCTTCGAGGCGCTCGCGGCGCGCCTCCAGCAGGGTCCCGTGCAATGGCGCTTGATCCTGGTCGTTGGTCAGCCCGGCGACCCGACAAACGATGCCACGCAACCCTGGCCTGCCGATCGGGCGAAGATCGACGTGGGAACGCTTACCGTCGTCGCGCTCGAGAGGGAGGATGACGGTGGCTGCCGTGACATCGTGTTCGATCCGCTGGCCTTGCCGTCCGGCATCGAGCCGTCCGACGATCCGTTGCTGTCGGCGCGATCGGCCGCCTACGCGATCTCGGCCGACCGCCGGACCGCTGAGCGAAGGATGCTCGAAACCGTGCAGGTCGGTGAGAAAGCCACTCGCTGACCCGCTTTTTCTCGACTAAGCGTGTCGATGTGAACCCTGCCCTGGCCGACAGCATTGTCGCGCTGGCGTCGCGCCTCGTCGCGACGCCGTCCTGCGCCGGAATCGATGCGCCCGACGCCGTGCTCGCCGTTGCACTGAAGTGGCTCGACGAAAGCGGCTTGCGACCGCGCCTGTTGCGCGATGGCGAGGGAGGTCCGGTGGCCGTCCTGGTCGAGATCGAGGGCCAGGCACCGGGTCCGGTGCTCTGCCTCGATGCCTGCATCGACACGGCGCCGCCAGGCGATCCCGGGCAATGGGCCGAGCAGCCCTTCGCCGGCGTAGTGCGCGGGAAGCGTCTTCTCGGGCGTGGTGCGGGCGATTCCAAAGCCGGCGTCGCCATCCTGGCGCATGTGGCGCGCCAGCTTGCGCAGGAGGGCCTGCCGCGCGGCGCGATCCACGTGCTGTTCGATGCCGACGAGCATACCGGCCGGTTCGGCGGCGTGCGGGCCTATCTGGAGGCGATGCCGCGTCCGCCCGATGCGGCGTCGCTCGGCTATCCCGGTAACGACTGCGTCGTCGTCGGAAGCCGCGGCTTCCTGCGCGCCAAGGTCACCTTCTTCGGCAAGGCTGCGCATTCGGGCGAAGTCGAGCGCACGGGCATCAATGCGCTGACCAAGGCCGCGGCCTTCGCCCTGAAGGTGGCCGAGATGCCATTGCCTGCCTCGCACGACCCAGCCTTTCCCTTCGGACCGGTCGCGACCATCACGGGCCTGGAAGGCGGCGAAGGGTTCAGCGTCGTACCGGATCGGGCAACCTGCCACATCGATATCAGGCTGACGCGGGCTTTCCCCGAGGCGAGCGCTGCCGGCTGGCTCGAGGAGATCACGCGTGCCGTCGACGGGCAGGCCCGAATCGAAATTGTCGATCATTGGCCGGCCTATCTCGTCGATGCCGATCATCCGCTGGCGCGGAGCTTTGCCGGTGCAGCGAGCCGAGCGTTCGGTCGTCCGGTTCCGACCGACGTCTGCGGCCCGTCGAACATCGGCAATCTTCTCGCCGCGCGAGGGGTGGCAACGATCTGCGCGCCCGGTGTGACCTTCGGCAACATGCACGCCGCCAACGAGTGGGCCGACATCGACTCGATCGCACCCGTCTACGCCATGTATTGCGAAGCCGCGCAGCGCTTCCTGTCATCAGCGTGGCAGAGCAATTGACCTCATCCTTCGAGGCGCACGCCTCAGGCAGGCGTGCGTCTCGAAGGATGGGCCTCAGGCAAGGTGTTGGTTGCCCATCCTTCAAGACGCGCCCTGCGGGCGCCCCTCGGGATGAGGAGGGTGTTGATCGCCGAGGATGAAGGGACCTAACCCGGATACCACGCCGGCTTGCGCTTCTCCTTGAAGCTCGCCAGGCCTTCGGTCGCCTCGGCCTGCTGCCGCGTGCGCGCGTGCTCGTCGATCAGGTCGCGCAGCTCGCCGTCGTCGACGAAGGCGCGCGCCGCGGCAAGCGAACGGAGCTTGGTTGCGGTGGTGGCGACGGGCGCGTTCATCAGCACGGCCTCGACGATCTTGTCGCCCGCCGCAGCCAGTCCTCCGACCGGGCAGACCTCGTGCACCAGGCCGAGCCGTCGCGCCTCGTCGGCGCCGAAGCGCTCCCCGGTCAAGGCATAGCGTCGCACCTGGCGCAGGCCCATCGCCTGGCAGAGCTGCGGCAGGATGATGCCGGCCATCAGGCCCCAGCGCGTCTCGCTGATCGAGAAGATCGCGTCGTCCGAGGCCACGACCACGTCGCAGGCGGCGGCGATGCCGGTGCCGCCACCGAAGCAGCCGCCCTGGATCAGCGCCAGCGTCGGCACCGGGCAGGTGTCGAGACGGCGGATCGCTTCGGCCGTGCGTCGACTCACCTTCTCGTTCTCATGGGGCGATTGCGTGGCGACGCCGCTGATCCAGGCCAGATCGGCGCCGGCCTGGAAGTGCCGGCCGTTGCCGCGCAGCACGACGATGCGCAGGCCGGCCGTTCCGCCAAGCCCGTCCATTGCCGCATGCAAGCCCTCGATGAGCTCGCCGTTATAGGCGTTGTTGACCTGCGGCCGGTTCAACGTGACTGTCGCCACGCCGCGCCGGTCGACCTCCCACAGCACCGTGTCGTTGGTCATGCGTTAATCGACCTTGAAGTAGCTGTCCTTGAGGGCGATCTTGCCGTCTTTCAGCTCGTAGAGGTCGATACCGTAACGGTCGAACGGCTTGCCGGCATGGTCGATGCCGGTGACGCGGAACGTCCCGAACAGCTTGTCGCCGGAACGATGGATGCGCGCCTCCGAGTAGCGCGCTTCGCGATGGGCCTTGCTCTTGTCGGCGAAGTGGGCGCGCAGCCCCGCCTTGCCCTTGAGGACGGTGCCGGACGGTGAGCCGCCGGCGTTCAGGCGCCATTCGAAATCGTCGGTGACGCAGGCGGCAATCTCTTCGACATCGGCCTTGTTGAAGGCCTTGCCGAAGCGGCGGAACAGATCATCGATGGCATCGGGCATGGTGGTTCTCCGGAGATCAGGCTTTGGTCAGGGTCTTGCCGAGCCAGTCCGTGACCTCGCGCTTCACGATCGGCAATTGGAGGTCGGACATCTCGTAGCGGTGGGTCTCCCCGGGCGAGGCGGTGACCTCGATGGTCTTACCGCCGACATCGCCGCGGAATGTCAGGGTGCGCGCGTCACCAGAGCCGTTGGGATGGACGGTCAGGATCAGCGATGGGCCGGCATCGGGCAGGTCGTCGGGCACGGCGGAATATTCCTGGGTCGCGACGTGCGCGTCATGGCCGTCAGCCTTCAGCATTTCGACCACTTGATCCAGTTCCGGGCGTACCGTCTCCCGGCACCTGACCCAGAAAGCCTGGACGAAAAGGTCCGTGTCGCGATCCATCCTGCTACTCCCTCGTCGTTTTCCGTTCGCCGGTTGGGACGATCCTAGCATTGTCCGCCAGCTCAAATCTCCCAGGGAGGCGGCGTGAATTTCTCGATCAGGAAATTGACGAAGGCTGTCACCCGCGGTGCGAGGTGGCGGCGATGAGGATAGACGGCGTGGATCGCCACCGGCTCGTCCGCCGAGAATTCGGGCAGCAGCGTCACCAGCGCGCCGGCGCGGACGGCCTGGGCGACGGTGAGTCGCGTCAGGCGCACGATGCCCAACCCCTGCAGCGCCAGTTGCATCTGCAACTCACCCTCGTCGACGGCGATGCGGCCGGTGACGTCGATCGCGCTGATCTCGCCATCGACGCGGAACTGCCAGCGATTGAGATGGCTCCGCTCGCGCGCGAGGATGCAGTTGTGCTGCGCGAGATCGGCGGGCCGGCGCGGGGTGCCATGCAGCGCGAGATAGGACGGCGCGGCGCAGATCAGGCGTTTGTCCTCGCCGATCTTGCGCGCCATGAAGCTGGTGTCGGCCAGCCGCCCGATGCGCAGGGCCACGTCCATGCCCTCCTCGACCATGTCGACGATGCGGTCGGTCGGCAGCACCTCGAGGCGGACCAGCGGGTTGCGCGCGAGGAACTCGGGCAGGACCGGCGTCAGCTGGTGGGTCGAGAAGGCGAGCGACGTCGTCACTCGCAAGAGGCCCTGCGGCGTGCTGCTCTGGCCGGTGATCTGGTTCTCCAGGGTCTCGATCTCGGCCAGGATGCGGCGGGCCGAAGCGTAGAAGACTTCGCCCTCGCCGGTGAGATGCAGGGCACGGGTGGTGCGCTGCAGGAGCCGCACGCCGAGCCGGGATTCCAGGCGGGTGATGAGCTTGCTGACGGCCGACGGCGTCAGGCCCAGGGCCGGCGCGGCGGCCGAGAAGCCCCTGGAATCGACCACCCGGACGAAGGCGGTCATTGCGCTGGCATGGTCGATCATGGCGAGATTAGTGAATTACTTTCATAGGTGATGGTCAATGGCACGATATTAAATAGATCGGGGGGCGTAATTACCTATCCGTCAACTTTGGAGGGTTCCCATGTTCATGATCTCCTATCCCACCCCCGCCGAGCGCCAAGCCTACGCGGTAAGGGCCCATCGCCTGCGGGGCGCCGTGGTCGCCAGCCTGATCCGCGACGTGGCCCGCTGGGTTTCGGCCGCGGCCCGCTGATCCTCCGCTAGAGTCGCGAGATGACAGGCATCTGGGCGCAGTACGCTCTCTACAACCGCCTCGCAAACGAAACGCTTTACGAGGCCTGCGCCGCACTCTCCGACGAGGAGAGGCGGCGCGACCTCGGGGCGTTCTTCGGCAGCGTGCATGGCACGCTAAACCATCTGGTGCTGGGCGACCGCATCTGGATGACGCGCTTCGAGGGCGGCTCGCATCCCTCGACCGATCTCGGCGCGATCCTGTTCGAGGAATTCGACGCCCTGCGGGCGGCGAGAGGCGCGATGGACCGGCGCATCGAGAGTTTCTTCGGCGCCCTGCCCGCGCGCTTCCTCGAGCGCGAGCTGCGCTACATCAACAATTCCGGCTTCGACAGCACCGATCCGGCGTCGGTTATCCTGCCGCACTTCTTCAATCACCAGACCCATCATCGCGCCCAGGTCCACACCCTCCTGTCGCAGCTGGGCCGCGACCCGCCGGTGCTCGACCTGCACCGGGTGCTAAGGCCGAATCCGGCGTGAAGGAAAGATTCCTCGCGGCGCTCGGGATGACATCACCTTTGTCGTCCCGAGCGCCGCGAGCGACCTCGGTTCCTTTGCGCCATCGACGGCATCTTCACACCATTGCCTTGCTCCGGCCGTCGCGTGCGCCGTCTCTTGCGTGACTACATCCCCGATTTGGCGACCAGCACCGGATCGGCGCGCCATGATGCGGGGAACAACCGCTGCAGGTTCTCGACCTTCGGCAGGTCGTTGAATACGATGTAGGGCTGCCGGGGATTGAGCGTCATGTAGTCCTGATGGTAGGCCTCGGCCGGATAAAAGACGCGGCCCGCCTCGATCGTGGTCACGATCTTGGAGGGAAAGGCTTTCGCCTGGTCGAGCTGGTCGATATAGGCCTTGGCCAGCGCCGCCTGCCGGTCTCCAGCCGCAAAGATGGTCGAGCGGTACTGCGTGCCGACATCGGGGCCCTGGCGATTGAGCTGGGTCGGATCGTGCGCGACCGAGAAGTAGATGTGCAGCAGCTGGCCCAGGGTCACCTTGCGCGGATCGTAGACGATGCGCACGGCTTCGGCATGCCCGGTGCGGCCGGTGGTGACCTTGTCGTAGCTGGCGGTCTCCTTGGCGCCGCCGGCGTAACCCGACACCGCGCTGGCGACGCCCTGGACGTGCTGGTAGACGCCCTGCACGCCCCAGAAGCAACCGCCTGCCAGCACCACGGTCGCCGTGGTTTCCGGCCCTGCGGGATCGTCCTGCGCCGGCGGTGGGATGACGCGTGCCGTCTCGGCGGCCGACGGTCCCGGCCCGAAATGCAGGGCAGCGGCCAGCACCAGGGCGCCGGCAATGACGAAAGGCAGGCGAGGCATGGTCACTTCTCCGCGTGCAGGAACTGCTCGAACGCCGTCTTGTAGTCGGGATGCCAGCGCGACAGGGCGGGCCGGTTCTCGGTGATGTCGCCGGCCGCCCACTGGATGCGACGGGCATCGACCTCGCGCGTCACCTCGTTGTCGGGGCAGAGGACATAGAAGTCTCCGGCATTCATGGCGTCGATCAACATGGTGATCACCTGGTCGGGCGTCCAGGCGCCCGGCGGCTTCTCGGTGCGGCCACGGCTCGTCATGGCCGTGAAGGTCGAGCCCGGGATCAGAAGATGGGCGGTGATGCGCGCGCCCTCCTCGTTGCGCAGGCTGTGGGCCAGCCCCTCGGTCAGCACCTTCACGCCGGCCTTGCTGACATTATAGGCGGTGTCGCCCGGCGGACAGGTGATGCCCTGCTTGGACCCGGTATTGACGATGGCGCCCGCCGTGCCCTGGGCCAGCATGGCCGGCGCGAAGGTCTGCACGCCATTGATCACGCCCCACAGATTGACCTCGAGCACGCGCCGCCAGCGTTCGATGTGGTCCCACGGGCCGCCGCCCGGCGCCGTGCCGGCATTGTTCATCAGCACTGCCACCTCGCCGAACGTGTCGTAGACCGCATCCTTGAGGGCCTGCACGCTCTCGAGCCGGCTGACGTCGGTCGGCACGGTGAGGACGGCGTCGCGTCCGCCCGGTGCGGCGGCGGCCACCGTGCCCGCCGCCCCGACCAGTGCCTCAGCGGAGAGATCCGCCAGGCACACCTTCATGCCGAGCTCGGCGAAACGGCGCGCCGCCGCGAGGCCGATTCCACTCGCAGCACCTGTCACGACGGCGACACGACCGGCGGCAAGGGCAGGATGAACACTCATCGGGCAATTCCTCTGCTGGTGCCCATTCCCGAACGGGAATGGGCGTGTTGCAATAACAATCCCCCGCTCTAGGGTTCGCGACGGTGATGGACCGCGCCGGTCCGCTATAGTCCTTTGAACATAACGTCGACATACGGGGCGAGCGATGCAGTATACGAAATTCGGCAGGACCGGGCTGCGCGTCTCCCGGCTCTGCCTCGGCACCATGACCTTCGGCCTGCAGTGCGACCAGGCGCGCAGCAACGCCATCATGGACAAGGCGGCCGAAGGCGGCATCGATTTCTTCGATACCGCCGACGTCTATCCGCTGGGCGGCGGACGGGCCACTGCCGGGCGAACCGAGGAATTCGTTGGTGCGTGGCTCGAGGGCAAGCGTCACAATTTCATCATCGCCACGAAATGCGTCGGCCAGATGGGTCCCAAGCCATGGGACCAGGGGATGTCGCGCAAGCACATCCTCGACGCCATCGAGGGCTCGCTGCGCCGTCTGCGCACCGATTACGTCGACGTCTACCAGCTGCACAGCTTCGACCACAACACGCCGATCGACGAGGCGCTCGACGCGCTCGACACCGTCGTCCGCCAGGGCAAGGCGCGCTATGTCGGCGTCTCCAACTGGCCGGCCTACAAGGTCGCGCGGGCGCTCGGCCGCAGCGAGCTCAAGGGCACGGTGCGCGTCGACTCGGTCCAACCGCGCTACAACTTGCTGTTCCGGCCGTTCGAGCGCGAGCTCCTGGCGCTGTGCCAGGAGGAGGGGATCGCCGTCATCCCGTACAATCCGATAGCCGGCGGTCTGCTGACAGGCAAGCACGACAAGTCCGCGCCGCCACCCGCCGATTCTCGTTTCACCCTCGGCACCGCCGGCGCGCGCTACCAGGCCCGTTACTGGCATGACCGCGAGTTCGCGACCATCGAGCGACTGCGCGCCCTCACCAACGAGGCCGGCATGAGCCTCGCCACCATGGCGGTCGCGTGGGTGCTCTCGCACCCCGCCATCACCGCGCCGATCGTCGGCGCCAGCCGCCCCGAGCAACTCGCCGACAGCATCGCCGCCGCCGAGAAGGGCAAGCTGCCGGCCGACCTGAAGACGAAGCTCGACGAGCTGACGGCGGAATGGCGCGCCATCGACGCTGATCGGTGATGGCGTGCGGCAGAGCGCAACTGCTTCAGGTGCATCCGTGTTCATCTGTGATCGAGAACTCAAACGACACGTCGCTTACGGGGGATTCGCCATGAAGAGGCACTCATTCGGTTCACTCCCTCCCGTCTCGACCTTGACCCTGGGCGGCGGTGGTCTCGGCATGTTGTGGGGCGAGACGACGACGGAGGAGTGCATTGCCACGGTGCACGCTGCCGTCGATGCCGGCATCACCCTGCTCGACCTGGCGCCGCGCTACGGCGACGGCAAGGCGGAGCAGGTGGTGGGCGCCGCCTATGGCGGCAAGCTGCCGATGGGCGTGCGGGTCACCAGCAAGTGCAATCTCGGCAACCCGCCACCGAGTCAGATCGAATCGCTGCTGCGTCGCTCGATCGAGACCAGCCTGGAGCATCTCAGCCTGTCGCGGCTCGACCTGTTCTTCCTCCATTCGAACGTCGTGCCCGACGAGAGCTTTTTCGCCCGCCGCCCCGATGCGGTCAGCCGGATGACGCCCTATGCGGTGTTCGTCGATCACGTGCGCCCGTTGTTCGAGCGCTTCGTGGCCGAAGGCCTGATCGGCGCCTGGGGCCTGACCGGCATCGGCCATCCCGACACCATCATCAAGCTGCTCGGCGAGCGGCCGGCACCGGCGGCCGTGCAGTGCATCGCCAACCTGCTCGATTCGCCCGGCAGCCTGAAATTCTTCGACGGCCCGGCCAAGCCGCGCAGTGTCATCGCGGCGGGGCGCGCCAATGGCGTGGGCGTGATGGGGATCCGTGCGGTGCAGGCCGGCGCGTTGACTCGTGCGATCGACCGGCCGTTGCCCGCCGACCATCCTGAAGTGCGCGACTACGCACTGGCGGCGCCGTTTCGTGCGATCTGTGCCGAGCTGGGTGAAAACCCGGCCGTCATCGCCCATCGCTACGCGCTGTCACTCGACATCGACACGCTGGTGCTCGGCGTGAAGAACCGTGCCGAGCTTGCGGAATGCGTCGCGGCGGCAGAGGCGGGTCCTTTGCCGGCCGATCTGATGGCGCGCATCGATGAAGCGGTGAAAGCGACGCGGTGACGCTGTAGCGGTCGAAGAGGAAATTCTAGCCACGGATGAACGCAGATGAAGAGATGAAGACGGATGCATGCGATGACTGCTGATTGGGAACGCCCCCATCTTCATCTCTTCATCCGTGGCTGATCTCTTGCTTCGCGTGCCTGAGGCAGAGCTTCGCTAGACGTTGTCCGGCTTGAACTCGTGCTGGACCTCGGGCTTCCGCCATTTGAAGCGCAGCTCAGAGAGGCCGGTGGCGACGGTGTAGAACACCGGCGTGAAGACCAGGCCGAAGAAGGTGACGCCCAGCATGCCGGCGAACACCGCGGTGCCGAGCGACTGGCGCATCTCTGCGCCGGCGCCGAAGCTGGTCACCAGCGGCACCACGCCCAGGATGAAGGCGAGCGAGGTCATCAGGATGGGCCGCAGGCGGGTGCGGGCGGCGGTGACCGCGGCGTCGTAGCGCGTCATGCCAGCCTCGTGCGCCTGCTTGGCGAACTCGACGATCAGGATGGCGTTCTTGGCGGCGAGGCCGACCAGCACGACGAGGCCGATCTCGACCAGGATGTTGCGGTCGAGGCCGCGCAGATTGACGCCGATCATGGCGGCCAGCACGCACATCGGCACGATCAGGATGACCGCGAGCGGCAACAGCCAGCTTTCGTAGAGCGCCGCCAGCAGCAGGAACACGAAGACCACCGCCAGCCCGAAGGCCAGGATGGCGGTGTTGCCGGCGAGCTTTTCCTGCAGCGCGATCTCGGTCCATTCGAAGCCGAAGCCCGACGGCAGGACCTTGTCGGCCAGCCCTTCCATCGCGGCGATGCCCTGTCCCGACGAGAAGCCGCGCTGCAGGGCGACCTGGACCTCGGCCGCCGGATAGAGATTGAAGCGGGCGACGCGATAGGGGCCGGTCGTGTCGGAGAAGGTGGCGACCGAGCCGATCGGCACCATCTCGCCGCTGGCGCTGCGCGTCTTCAGGTTGGCGACGTCACGCAGCGTCAGGCGATAGGGATTGTCGGCCTGTGCGGTCACCCGATAGGTGCGGCCCAGGATGTTGAAATCGTTGACGTAGCCCGAGCCCATGTAGACCGACAGGGTCTCGAACACGCGGGCGATCGGCACGCCGAGCTGCTCGGCCTTGGTGCGGTCGATCTCGGCCCAGATCTGCGGCGTGCGCGTGCTGTAGAGGGTGAAGGCCTGGGTGAGGCCCGGCGTCTGCCCGGCAGCGCCGGCCAGCGCCCAGGTCGCGCCCTCGAGCGCGTGCAGGCCGCGCGCGGCGCGATCCTGCACGTAGCCCTTGAGGCCGCCGCCGGTCCCGATGCCCGGCACCGAGGGCGGCTCGAGCACGAATACGAAGGCCTCGCGCAGGGAAAACATCTTCGCGCGGAGATCGGCCAGGATCTTATCCTTGGGCAGGTTGCGGCGCTCGGCGAACGGCTTCAGCGGCACGAAGATCACGCCGGCGTTGGGCGCGTTGGTGAAGGTGGCGCCGTCGAAGCCGACGAAGGACACGGCATGGGCCACCCCAGGCGTCTGCATGATCAGCTCGGAGGCTTCGCGCACCAGCTTATCGGCGCGCTCCAGGGTCGCGCCGGGCGGCAACTGCATGGCGGCGATGAAGTAGGACCGATCGAGCTGCGGGATCAGGCCGGTCGGCGTCTCGATCAGGCGATTGCCGGTGAGCACCAGCAGGCCGGCATAGACCGCGAGAATGATCGCGCTGAGCCGGATCAGCCGCGCCGTCGCCCGGCCATAGAAGCTCGACAGTGCCTCGAAGCCGCGGTTGAACTGGCGGAAGAACCAGTTGACCGGCCACATCACGCGCTCGCCAAGGGTGGGCTTCGCCTTCTCGATGTGCGTCAAGGCGTGCGTCTTCAGCAGCAGAGCCGCCATCGCGGGCGAAAGCGTGAGCGAGACGAAGGCCGAGATCGCGGTCGACGCCGCGATGGTGATGGCGAACTGCTTGTAGAACGAGCCCTGCAGGCCGGTGATGAAGGCGGTCGGCAGGAACACCGCGATCAGCACCAGGGAGATCGCGATCAGCGCGCCGCCGACCTCGTCCATGGTCTTGTGCGCCGCCTCCTTGGGCGAGAAGCCCTGCGTCAGGTAGCGCTCGACGTTCTCGACCACGACGATGGCGTCGTCGACCACGATGCCGATCGCCAGCACCAGGCCGAACAGCGACAGCGTGTTGAACGAGATGCCGACGGCAGCCATCACGGCGAAAGAGCCGATCAGGGAGACCGGGATCGCCATGATCGGGATGATCGCCGCCCGCCAGGTCTGCAGGAACAGCAGCACCACCAGGACGACCAGCACCAGCGCCTCGAACAAGGTCTCGATCACGGCGTCGACCGAGGCCTGGATGAACTCGGTCGGATTGTAGACCACCGAGTAGTCGAGGCCGGGCGGAAAGGCCTTCTTCAGCCGCTCCATCTGGCTCTTGACGCCGTCGGCCGTGGCAAGCGCGTTCGAGCCGGGTCGTTGGAATATCGCAAGAGCCGTGGCGTTCTTGTTGTCGAGGTAAGCGTTCAGCGTGTAGTCCTGCGCGCCGAGCTCGATGCGAGCGACGTCGCGCAACCGTGTCACCGAGCCGTCGGGCTCGGCGCGCAGCACGATGTTGCCGAACTGCTCGGGCGAGCTCAGCCGGCCGAGCGTCTGCACCGACAGGGTGAAGCCGCCGGGCGATACCGCCGGCGCCTGGTTGATCGAGCCGGCGGCGACCTGCAGGTTTGCGGCGCGCATCGCCAGCATGACCTCGCCGGCGGTGAGATTGCGCGCTGCGACCAGGGCGGGATCGAGCCACACGCGCATCGCGTAGTCGCGCGCGCCGAACACCAGCACGTTGCCGACACCGTCGACCCGACCCAGCACGTCTTTGACGTAGAGCGTGGCATAGTTGGAGATGTACTGCTGGTCACGGCTGCCGTCGGGCGACGTCATGTGCACGACCATCATCAGGTCGGGCGAGGCCTTGCGCACGACGATGCCGAGGCGCTGCACATCCTCGGGCAGACGCGGCTGGGCGACGGCGACGCGGTTCTGCACGTTGACCTGCGCCTGGTCGATATCGACGCCGGGCTTGAAGACGACATTGATCGACAACCGCCCGTCGCCGGTCGACTGCGAATCGATGTAGAGCATGTCGTCGACGCCGTTGATCTCGAGCTCGAGCGGCGTGGCGACGGTTTCGGCGATGACCTCGGCCGAGGCGCCGGGATAGGTCGCCGTCACGTTGACCGTGGGCGGCGCGATCTCGGGATACTCGGCAACCGGCAGCCCGCGCTGGGCGATGGCGCCGACGATCAGGATGATGATCGACAGGACCGAGGCAAAGATCGGCCGGTCGATGAAGAAATGGGAAAAACGCATGGAGGGAACGCGCCGTTGCTAGGGCTTGGCGGCGGCGGATTTGATCTCGCCCTTCTGCGGCACGATCTTGGCGCCGGGTCTCACCATGGGATTGGCCAGCCCATCGAGCACGACCTGGTCGGTAGCGGCGAGGCCTTCGCGCACCACGCGCAGGCCGTCGACGATCGGCCCCAGGGTCACCGGCTTCACCTGCACGACATTGTCGGCGCCGACCGTGAACACGATCTTGCGCGACTGGTCGGAGATCACCGCGGTATCGGGAATCAGCACTGCGTCGTACTCGCCGCCGTAGAGCTGGACGCGGCCGAAGATGCCGGGCGCCAGGAGCTGATTGTTGTTGTCGACGACGGCTCGGGTGCGGATCGTGCCGGAGCGCGGGCTGAGCGCATTATCGACGAAGTCGACCTTGCCGGTGCGCGTCCAGTCGGTCTCGTCGAGCAGCCTGATGCGGACCGCAATCGCATCGCGCGACGAGGCCAACGCGCCCGACAGGAAGAGTCGCGTGTAACGCAGATAATCGGCCTCCGAAACGTCGAACACGAACCGGATCGGGTCGAGGGTCATGATGGTCGCCAGCAGGGTGGCGCCGGTCTGGCCACCGGCGATCAGGTTGCCGGCGTCGACCTTGCGGTCGGAGATGCGGCCGGCGATCGGGGCACGCACCTCGGTCCATTCGAGATTGAGCTCGGCCGACCGAAGGCCCGCCTCCGCCGCCTTGAGCTGGGCGCGGGCGATATTGAGGTTGGCCTTGCGTTGATCGAACTCCTGGTCGGTGATGGTGCGCGAGCCGATCAGCGAGGCGCCGCGCTGGACCTGGAGATCGGCCAGGTCGACCTGGGCCTTGTTGCGGGCGACCTCGGCCTTGGCGCTTTCGACGGCGATCTCGAACGGCCGCTGGTCGATGGTGAACAGCGGGTCGCCGACATTGACGATCTGGCCGTCGCGAAAATGCAGCTTGTCGATGAAGCCCGACACGCGGGCGCGTACCTCGACCGAGGCCACCGGCTCGAAGCGGCCGGAATATTCGTCCCATTGCGTCACGCGCTTGGCGAGCGGCGCGGCGACGCTGACCGGCATGGCAGGCGGCCCACCCTGGGCGAGCGCTGCTGATGTGGTGGCGAGGAAGAGACTCGCAAAGGCCAGCAAGAGACGACGACCGGGCAACGCTAACTCCCCCGTTGGACACTTCTGCTGCAGCGCAACAGATGTGGTTGCGCTGCGAACCGGTTTCAATTGATTCGTGTGTTGATCCGTCTGGATCATAGTGTCAGTAAATAGAAACGTTTGTTGCATTCACCTGTCGGCGGGGATATGAACCGGGCCCGATTCCAAGGAGGATGCCCATGCACGTTCTCACGCGACTCGTCCTGGCTTGTGCCGCGGTCCTGGCGGCCACGGCCGCCGTGGCGCAGACCCCTTCGACCCTCGAGACCGTCAAGAAGCGCGGTCAGCTCATTTGCGGCGTCAATGTCGGCCTGGGCGGCTTCTCGCTGCCCGACAGCCAGGGCAAATGGTCGGGCCTCGATATCGACATGTGCAATGCCGTCGCCGCCGCCGTGCTGGGCGACTCGACCAAGGCCAAGTACGTGCCGCTGTCGGCGCAGCAGCGCTTCCTCGCCCTGCAGTCGGGCGAGATCGACCTGCTGGTGCGCAACTCGACGATCACGCTCGAGCGCGATGCCGGTCTCGGCCTCCAGTATGCCGGGGTCAATTTCTACGACGGCCAGGGCTTCATGGTGCCCAAGAAGCTCAACGTGAAGGCGCTCGCCGAATTGGGTGGCGCCACGATCTGCGTCGCCCAGGGCACGACCCACGAGTTCAACATGGCGAGCTGGTTCCGCGGTCGCAACCTCACCATCAAGGCCGTGGTCTACGAAAGCGTGGACGTCATGTACGAGGCGTTCTTCGGCGGCCGCTGCGATGCCATCACGCAGGATTCCTCGGCGCTGGCCTCGGCCCTGGCGACGCGCGGCCGGCAGGCCGACTACATCATCCTGCCCGAGCTGATCTCGAAGGAGCCGCTCGGTCCGTTCGTGCGCCGCGGCGACGACGTCTGGCTGGCGGTCGTGCGCTGGTCGCTGTTCGCCATGATCGAGGCCGAGGAGCGCGCGATCACCAAGGCCAATGTCGACGAGCAGCTCAAGTCGACCGATGCGCTGGTGCAGCGCTTTCTCGGCGTCAAGCCGGGCAACGGCAAGGCACTGCAGCTCGACGAGAAGTGGGCCTACAACATCATCAAGCAGGTCGGCAACTACGGTGAGAGCTACGAGCGCAATGTCGGCGTGGAAAGCCCGCTCAAGCTGGCCCGTGGCCTCAATGGCCTGTGGACCAAGGGCGGCCTGATGTACGCCATTCCGCTGCGCTGAATCTTCCTCTTCCGGACCGCGCGCGGTCCGGCGGACTCCGAAAGCGACCTCTCCCGTGCCCTCCTCCGGTCCCCTGAACGCCTCGATCGTCGAGGCGTTCGACATCCTGCCGCCGCAGCTCCAGACGGCGGCGCGCTACATGCTCGATCGGCCCGACGACGTGGCGCTGTTGTCGATGCGCGAGCAGGCGCGTCGCGCCGGCGTGCCGGCGGCCACCATGACGCGGCTCGCCAAGCGCCTCGGCCTCGGCGGCTACGAGGCGGTGCGCGCGCTCTATGCCGGCGCCCTGCGCGATGGCACGCTGGGCTTCGCCCGCCAGGCCGGCGTGCAGGTCGAAGCCCAGAAGCTCCGTGGCGAGCGTGCGCTTGCCGCCGAGATGGCGCAGTCCCTGTCGCGGCAGATCGCCAGCCTGGCCGATCCGGCGACGCTCGACCGCCTGGCCGATGCTGCTGGCCGGTTGCACGGCGCGCGCCGCATCTATTGTCTCGGTCTGCGCTCCTGCCATGCCGCCGCTTGGCATTTCCACTACATGCTGTCGCTGCTCGGCGGTCGCACGGTGATGCTGGACGATGCCGGCGGCACCGGGCTCGACGCCATCCGCGGCGCCGGTGCCGAGGACGTCCTGCTGGCGGCGAGTGTCGAGCCCTATGCGCGCGCCACCATCGAGGGCACGCGCTACGCCGCGACCTGCGGCGTGCCGATCGTGGCGATCACCGATTCGGAGGTCTCGCCGCTCGCCCAGATTGCCGTCAGCGCGATCCTGGTGTCGACCGAGAGCCCGTCCTTCTTCCACACCATGACGCCCTTGCTGGCAGTGGCCGAGATCCTGGCGGCCCTGGTCGCCGGTCGCGACGGCGACGAGGCGCTGGCCGCCCTCGGCCGCACCGAGACGCAGCTCGCCGCCTTCGGCGTCCACCTGGCGCGCCGCGGCGCGCGGTCCAGCGGAGACCCTTCATGACCCACATTCTGCATCGCCAGATCGGCGGCAACTTGCCGGTCGCCGCCGGCGGCAGCGGCATCGAGATCGTCGACAGCGACGGCCGGCGCTACCTCGACGCCTCGGGCGGCGCCGCCGTGTCCTGCCTCGGCCACGGACATCCGGCGGTGACCGCCGCTCTGCACGAGCAGCTCGACAAGCTCGCCTACGCCCACACCAGCTTCTTCACCACCGACGTCGCCGAGAACCTCGCCGACCGGCTGATCGCCGATGCGCCGGCCGACATCAGCCATGCCTACCTCGTCAGTGGCGGATCGGAAGCAGTCGAGGCGGCGCTCAAGATGGCGCGGCAGTATTTCGTCGAGCGTGGGGAGACGGGACGCCGCCACGTCATCGCGCGGCGGCAGAGCTACCACGGTAGCACGCTGGGCGCGCTGGCCACCGGTGGCAACGAATGGCGCCGTGCGCCCTTCTCGCCGCTCCTGATCGAGACCCATCACATCGACCCGTGCTTCGCCTATCGCTTCCAGGCGCCGGGCGAATCGGACGCGGCCTACGCCGCGCGCGCCGCCGGCGCGCTCGAGGTCAAGATCGAGGAGCTCGGGCCAGGGAGCGTCATGGCCTTCGTTGCGGAAACCGTTGTCGGCGCCACCGCCGGTGCCGTACCGCCGGTCGGCGACTACTTCCGCCTGATACGGGAGATCTGCACCAGGCACGGCGTGCTGCTGATCCTCGACGAGGTGATGTGCGGCATGGGCCGCACCGGTAGGCTGCATGCCTGCCAGCAGGAGGGCATCGCGCCCGACCTGATGACCATCGCCAAGGGCCTCGGCGGCGGCTACGAACCGATCGGCGCGGTGCTGCTCAGCCGTCATATCTACGATGCTTTCGCGAGAGGCAGCGGCTTCTTCCAGCACGGCCACACCTACATGGGCCATCCCATGGCGTGCGCCGCCGGGCTTGCCGTCCAAGAGACGATCCGGCGTGACGACCTCTTGAAGAACGTGACGGCGATGGGCGCGCTGCTGCGCCGCCGCCTCGGCGAACGCTTCGGCAACCATCCCCGTGTCGGCGACATCCGTGGCCGCGGCCTCATGCAGGCGGTCGAGCTGGTCGAAGACCGCTCCACCAAGACGCCGTTCGATCCGGCGCTGAAGATGCATGCGAAAGTGAAGAAGGCGGCGCTGGCGCGAGGCCTGATGGTTTATCCCATGGGCGGCACGATCGACGGCACATCGGGCGACCACGTGATGCTGGCGCCACCCTTCATCGTCACCCCCGACCAGATCGGGGAGATCGTCGACCGCCTGGGCAGCGCCATCGACGACGCGCTCTGACAGCTTCGCAATCGATCGATCAGTAAGACCTCATCCCGAGGAGCGCCCGTAGGGCGCGTCTCGAAGGATGGGCTTCGGGCAAGGTTTGGGTTGCCCATGCTTCGTGACGCGCGCTGCGCGCGCTCCTCACCATGAGATGGTAGGGTTGCTGTGCCGCGTCAGGATCCCGAGCGCAGCGAGGGACCTTTGCATCCTCACCGTGCTACAGTACAGCGGGGATGGAAACGAGATGAACGAACCGCGCCGCCGATTCCTGGGGCTGGCGGCGAGCGCCGCCTTTCTCCCTGTCGTGTCTCATCGCGCAGCGGCGCAGGCCTACCCGTCGCGCCCGATCAGCGTGATCGTGCCGGCCTCGGCCGGCGGGCCGACCGATGCGATCGGCCGCATCCTGGCGGAACGCATGGGCGCGCTGCTGGGGCAGACCATCCTGGTCGACAATGTCAGCGGCGCCGGCGGATCGATCGGCGTCGGTAAGGTCGCGCAGGCCAGTCCCGACGGTTACACGCTGGGCATCGGCCAGTGGTCGCACTACGTGCTGAACGGCGCGATCTACACCCTGCAGTACGACCTGCAGACGGACTTCGCCGCCGTCTCGCTGCTGGTCAACGGGCCGATGATCCTGATCGCCCGCAAGACGTTGCCGGCCGGCGACCTCCAGGAGCTGGTCGCCTGGCTGAAGGCCAATCCCGACAAGGCCTCGGCCGGCACCGGTGGCATCGGTTCGCCACCGCATATCTCGGGCATCTTCTTCCAGAAGCTGACCGGCGCGCGCTTCCAGTTCGTGCCCTATCGCGGCGCGGCGCCGGCGATGCGCGACTTGGTGGCGGGCCAGATCGACTTCATGTTCGACCAGGCCTCCAACGTGATGCCGCAACTTCAGGCTGGCACGATCAAGGCCTTTGCCGTGACGTCGCGTGAGCGCCTGCGCGCCGCGCCTGACGTGCCGACCGTCGATCAGGCCGGCCTCGCCGACCTCTACGTTTCCGTATGGCATGGCTTGTGGGTGCCCAAGGCGACACCCAAGGATGTGATCGCCAGGTTGAACGGGGCCGCGCGAGCGGCACTTGCAGATCCGTCGGTGCGGCAGAAGCTCGCCGACCTCGGGCAGGAGATTCCGGCCGCCGACCAGCTCACGCCGGAGGCGCTGGCGGCCTACCAGAAGGCCGAGATCGAGAAATGGTGGCCGATCGTCAAGGCGGCCGGCATCAAGGCGGAGTGATCATGAAGATTGGCGTTCTGCAGTTCTTTTCCTGGCCTGGCCGGCACGGCCCGTTGGAAGAAGTCTATGCCCGCGCGCTCGAGCGCGTCGACATCATGGAAAACGGCGGCTTCGACGCGGTGTGGCTGGCCGAGCATCATTTCACCACCTTCAGCGTCTGCCCGTCGGTGCACATGCTGGGAGTCATGGCGGCGGCGCGCACCAAGCGGCTGCGCATCGGCACGGCGGTGTCGCTGGCCGCGCTCTATCATCCGCTGCGCCTCGCCGAAGAGGTGGCCTTGCTCGACATGCTGTCGGGCGGCCGCGTCAATTGGGGCGCCGGCCGCGGCTTCGCCCATTCCGAGTTCCACGCCTTCGGCGTGCCGCCGGAGCAGAGCGCCGAGCGCTTTCGCGAGGCCGTCGAGATCGTGCTGCAGTCGTGGACGAAGGAGCGCCTGAGCTACAAGGGCGCGCACTTCGACTTCGAGGACGTCGAGGTGCTGCCCAAGCCGCTGCAGCAACCACACCCGCCGGTCTGGATGGCGGCGACGTCGGAAACGGCAATCGACTGGGCGGCAAGCCGCGGCTTCTCGATCCTGATGGACCCGCACGCCACGTTCGCTGACATCGGCGCCAAGCGCCGCCATTACACGAAAAAGCTCGCCGAAGCCGGCTTCTCGGACGAGGGCCGCGACATTCCGATGGCGCGTCTGGTCGCGCTGGCGCCGACCGACGCCAAGGCCGAGGAGATTGCCCGCCGCGGGGCGCAATGGATCGTCGATTCCTATTCCGGCCCGCAGCATGCCCATCGCAAGGCGATGCCGCCGCGCGACTACTACGGCAAGGAACCGGCGCAGCATTACGTCGACAGCGTGGTCCTGCACGGCTCGCCGCAGTCGATGGTCGAGAAGATCCATCGACTGCGGGAGGAGATCGGCCTCAACTACCTGATGTGTGCACCGCTCAGCCGCGAGAGCTTCAGGCTGCTCGCTGATGAGGTAGTGCCGCGGCTTTGAACATCGCATCGGCGATGGCCGTCATGTCGGCGTCGCTGATCTCGACCACGCCCTGGCGCAGCCGGTATCCCCAGTTCTTCTCCTGGGTGAAGGCCAGCGTGTCCCTCAGCGCCGCCAGCGGCGTCGGCTCGGCCTCGTGCCAGGCGACGTCGCGGCGATAGGGCCGGAACCCGAAACCCATGTCGGCCTGGTAGGGCGCGCCCTCCTTCACCGTCCCGATCGCGGTGAAGGCCTGCAGATGATCCTTGCCGCGCAGCGCATGGCTCGGCGTGTAGTGCCGGTTCGGCGAGTAGTAGACGACGCGGTCGCCGGGCTGGATGCGGCGCAGCGGCGAGGCCTTGCCGTGGCTGACCTGCATGAAGCCCGCAGTGCGCCCGATCTCGACATGCTCGGCGGAAGCGACTGCCAGCCAGTTCCTGGCCATGACATTCCTCCTTTACGCGGCCGCCGGCGCGAACACGCGCAGGCGATGGCCGTCGGGATCGAGGGCGACGAAGGTGTGGCCGAAATCCATCGCCGTCGGCTTCTGAGCGATCGGCAGGCCACGCTCTTTCCAGTCGGCGTGCGTCTGCTCCACTGCGGCTGCATCGGACACGGTGAAGGCGACCTCGCCACCGCCCGGCACCGTCGCGATCGGCTCGACCGTGTGACGCGCCCACAAGCCCAGCATCACGTCGCTGCCCAGCGGCAACATGGCGAAAGTGGCTGAGCTCTCGACCGGCGGCGCGCCCAGCAGATCGGCATAGAACGCGGCGCTGGTCGGCGGATTGTCGACGTAGAGCAGCACGAAGCTGAACTTGCTCATCGGAGTCTCCATGTCTCGTTGACTCCTGTGTAGAGCAGGCCGCTGTCAGACTATGGCAGCAGGGAACGCGACCTATTCAGCCTTCTCGCTTCGCGCCAGCCAATAACCTCATGCTGAGGAGCGAGCGTCGCGAGCGTCTCGAAGCATGGGCAACCAGCTCCTTGCCTGATCCCATCCTTCGAGACGCCGCGCTTTGCGCGGCTTCTCAGGATGAGAACATTGCTGTCGCCCGAGCGCAGCGAGGGACCTTTGATGCGCCTACGCCTCGCGTGTCTCGCGTTCGCGCCATTCCTTCAGCATCGCCTGCCGGCGGCGCGGATAGCGCTTGTCGGTCATGGTCAGCGTGACGATGCGATCGGTGCGGAAGTGGCGGAAATCCTGGCGCAGCTCGCACCACGCCATGACCACGCGCACCTTCTCGAAGAAGCCCACGCCGAAGGGCCACACAATGCGCTTGCTCGCGACGCCGTCCTTGTCGCGGTAGGAGAGGCCGAGCTTGCGCTCGTTGCGAATGGCCTGGCGAATCTTCGGCAACTCCGCGTCGCCGGCCGCCATCGGCTCGCCGGGCGAGATCAACAAGCCGGAGTCGTCGAGCGTGTCGCGCAGATCCTTCGGAAGAACGGCGCCGATCTTGGCCAGCACGTTGGCTGCGGCGTCGGCCAGCGCCCGGTCGGCCCGCTGATGTACCCAGCGCGAGCCCAGCACCAGCGCCTCGATCTCCTCCTCGCTGAACATCAGGGGCGGCAGCATGAAGCCTGGGCGCAGCACGTAGCCCACTCCCGCTTCGCCATCGATCGCCGCGCCCTCGGCCTTGAGCGTGTCGATGTCGCGATAGAGCGTGCGGAGCGACACGCCGGTCGCCTCGGCGAGCGTCGCGCCACTCACCGGGTGGCGGTGCCGGCGCAGCACTTGGATCAGGTCGAGCAGACGTTGTGCGCGCGACACGGATGCCCCTTCATGTGACACAATACTTCAGCCCTACGATAACAAGGATCACTGTCAGATTCTGGCAGCAGAAAAAGACCAATGCACTCCACCGTCGCCGTGATCGTCAACCGTGCCGCTCACAAGGGTGGGTCGGCGCGGCGCTGGCCGGCGATCCAGGCGGCGTTGACCAAGCGCCTGGGCGCCTTCGATCCGATGTTTACGGAGGCGGCGGGCCATGCAACCGAACTGGCGCGCAACGCTCTCGGCCGCGGCATGCGCCGCGTCGTGGCGGTTGGCGGTGACGGCACGGTGAACGAGACGTTGAACGGCCTGCTGGACTCGTCAGGCCGCCTGACGACGCCCGATGCCGTGCTCTGCCCGATCCCGGCCGGCACCGCCAACGAGCTCTGTCGCGCGCTCGGGTTCCTGCAGCACCCTGACCGCGCCTTCGATGCCGCGGCCGGACGGGGCACGCGCGCGATCGACCTGATGCGCGTGCGCTGCCTGGGCCTCGACGGCCGGCCGGTCGAGCGCTTCGGCTATCTCATCGTCTCGCTCGGCGCGGCGGCGACGATCAGCCATCGCACTTCCCGGTCGCGCTGGCTGAAGAAGTTGGGCGAGGTCTCCTATCTCCTGATGACGCCGCCCGTGACGCTGGGTTACCGCCCTCGCGACATCGCCATCACGATCGACGGTGTGGCCCAGGGGACGCGTCGTCTGTTCACCGCCATGATCGCCAATACCGAGAACGGCGGCGGCGGCATGAAGCTCATGCCGGGCGCCCGCTTCGACGACGGTGTCCTCGACCTGATCGAGATGGGCGACGTCTCCCCGCTCGGCATGCTGTTCGGTGTGATTCCCAAGCTCTACAGCGGAGGCCATGTCGCGCATCCCAAGGCGCGCACCAGCCGTGGCACGTCGTTCCGTTTCGCGTCGGAGACCGAGACGCTGGTCGACCTCGACGGCGAGACGGTGGGTCGCTTGCCGCTCGAGGTCGGTGTGTTGCCGGCGGCGTTTTCGGTCGCAGTGCCGGATCGCTAGGCGGCCCAGCCGCGCAGGATCCCGGCCGTCACTTCATTCATCGGGAAGAAGCATTCGATGCGCAGCTCTTCCAGCGTGATATCGCGCGGAATGCCGAGCGTGGCGATGGTGGTGAAAAGCTCCAGCAAGACATCGCCCTTGCGGAAATGCATCGGCAGCACCGGGCTCGTGGCCCCGTAGGACGTCGGCTCCTGCAGGGCCGCACGGACGCCGTCGTAGGCCAGCAGCCGCGCGAGCAGCGCCGCCGTCTCCGGCCGGCCGTCAGCGGCGGCGTCGGCCTCGACGCTGCGCACGAAGTAGCGCACGACGTCGGCCCAGTTGGTCAGGTAGGGCCGCAGCACGTCGGGTGCGACCAGCGCATCGGCGAGATTGACCTTGGCGCCCGGTTCCAGCGGCCCGACGAGAAACTCGACCAGGCGCACCGCGCCCTGGTTTGCCTTGAGCAGGTTCCATTGGCGGTCGACGGCAACGCCGGGGAACGGTTCCTGCTGGACGAGCATGTGTCCCACCGCGTCGCTCACCTGGGACAGCTCGGGCGCGGCGAGATCGGTTTCGCGCCACACCGGCGCAAACCCCGCCGCCGTCAGCAGCGCATTGTGCTGGCGCAAAGGTACGTCGAGCGCCGTGGCGAGCCGCACCACCATGTCGCGGCTTGGTGCGGCGCGACCGAGCTCGAGAAAGCTGAGATGACGCTGCGAAATGTCGGCGCGGCCGGCGAGATCGAGCTGCGAGCGTCCGCGGCGCTGGCGCCACGCCTTCAACTCTGCCGCGAAGCTCTGCCCCTTCTCCATGACTACCTGCCAAGTAGTTGAAAACCCTTCCATATTTGCCACCATGGCACATCGCACGCGGTGACGCGACAGGTGGAGGGGACAGTGGGCGAGTGGCTGGGCGTATCGATCGCTATCGTATCGAGCTCGCTCGGTGGCACCGCCGCTGCGGTGACGCGCTACATGGTGGGCAGCGCGGATCCGCTGACGCTGGCGCTGCTGCGGTGGGGCATCGGCGTTCTCTGCGTTTTGCCGGTGGCGCTGTTGATGCGAGCGCGCTGGCCGGGTCGCCAGGACTGGCCGGCGGTCGTAGGCCTCGGCTTCCTGTTCTATGGCCTGTTCACCATCCTCTACAATCTCGCGATCGGCTACACGACGGCGGCGCGCGCCAGCCTCGCGCTCTCGACCCTGCCCCTGCAGACCATGGTGGTGGGCGCGATCCTGGGCGTCGAGGCGCTGACCCTGCGCAAGACCATCGGCGTTTGCATCGCCGTGCTGGGCGTCGTCGCGGCTTTGGCGCTGGATCTCGGCACCGCGCCGGCCGGCGCCTGGAAGGGCGAGCTGATCATGACCGTCGCCGTCGTCTGCATGGCGCTCTACAACGTGCTGTCGCGGCCGCTGATCCAGCGCTCGAGCGCGCTCGGCTTCCTGGCTGTCGGCATGGGCGCGGGCGCCGTGGCACTGCTGATCGTGACCCTGATCACCGGCCGGCTCGCCGTTCTCGCGACCTTTGGTGCGCCGCAATGGATCGCCGGCGTCTACCTCGGGGTCACCGGCGGGGCGCTGGCCTTCATCCTCTGGGTGATGGCACTGGAGCGTGCATCGCCCACGCGCGTCGCCAACACCATGACGGTCAATCCCATCGCTGCGGCGCTGCTGGCGAACGTGCTGGTAGGCGAACCAGTGACGCTGAACCTCGTGCTCGGCCTGGTCGCGGTCTTCGCCGGCATCTGGCTCGCCACCGGTCAGCCCGCTCGTGCCAGGGGACCGACTAGTGCCGGAAGTGCCGCATCCCGGTGAACACCATGGCCAGTCCCTTTTCGTCGGCGGCATCGATCACTTCCTGATCGCGCATCGACCCGCCAGGCTGGATGATCGCCGTGGCGCCCGCCGCGGCGGCCGCCAGCAGGCCGTCGGCGAACGGGAAGAACGCGTCGGACGCCACCACGCTGCCGACCGCCGGGCTTTCCTTCAGGCCGGCCAGCTCGCCTGATTCGGCAGCGCGGAGGGCGGCGATGCGCGAGGAATCGCGGCGGTTCATCTGGCCGGCGCCGACGCCCACGGTGGCGCCGTCCTTGGCGTAGACGATGGCGTTCGACTTCACGTGCTTGCACACGGTGAAGGCGAACAGCAGGTCGTCGAGCTCCTTCGGCGTCGGCGCGCGCTTGGTCACGACCTTGAGCGCGCTTTTTGGCACGTGGCCATTGTCGCGGCTCTGCAGCAGGTAGCCGCCGGCGACGCTCTTCAAGATCATGCCTGCGCTCGCCGGATCGGGCAGGCTGCCCGCCAGCAGCACGCGCACCGCCTTGCGGCGGGCCAGCACGGCCAGCGCCTCCTCGGTGGCGTCGGGCGCGATGATGACCTCGAGGAAGCGCTTCGCCAGATCCTCGGCGGTGCGCGCCTCGAGCGTCGTGTTCAGCGCGACGATGCCGCCATAGATCGACACCGGATCGCAGGCATAGGCCTTCAGGTAGGCGCCGTACTGGTCGGCGCCGATCGCCACGCCGCACGGGTTGGCGTGCTTGATCACGACGACGGCCGGCTCCTTGAACTCGGCGACGCATTCGTAGGCCGCTTCGGTGTCGCCGATGTTGTTGTAGGAGAGCTCCTTGCCCTGGACCATGCGCGCCGTGGCGATGCCTGGCCGCTTGCTGCCATCGGAGTAGAACGCCGCCTGTTGATGCGGATTCTCGCCGTAGCGCAGGGTCTGCACGCGCTCGGCGGTGAGGGTCAGCCGCTCGGGGAAGGTCTCCCCCTGCTGGCCGGCGAACCAGGCGGCGATCGCCGCATCGTAGGAGGCGGTGCGGGCGTAGGCCTTGGCGGCGAGCCTGCGACGCAGCGCCAGCGTGGTGGCGCCCTTGTTGGTCTCGAGCTCGGCGATCACCGCGCCGTAATCGGTCGGATCGATCACGATCGTCACGAAATCATGGTTCTTGGCCGAGGCGCGGATCAGGGCCGGCCCGCCGATGTCGATATTCTCCACGCAGGTCGGAAAATCGGCGCCGCGCGCCACCGTGGCCTCGAAGGGATAAAGATTGCTCACCACCAGGTCGATGCCGGCGATCTTGTGATCGCTCATCGCCTGGCGATGGCCGGCATCGGTGCGGCGGGCCAGGATGCCGCCATGGATCGACGGCTGCAGGGTCTTCACGCGGCCGTCCATGATCTCCGGAAATCCGGTGTGATCGCTCACCTCGACCACGGCGATCCCGGCCTCGCGCAGGGCCTTGGCCGAGCCGCCGGTCGACAGGATCTCGACCCCGTGGCGGGCCAGCGCCTTGCCGAGCCCGATCAGACCCTCCTTGTCGGAGACGGAAACCAGCGCCCGTTCAATGCGCGCGAGGTCGGGCGTGGGCGAGGGGACATAGTGCGGGGCGGCGGACATGGCGCGCTCTATACTCCGCACGGCGGCATGTTGTAAGGGTCGTATTTCTAGATTAGCTTCGACTTTCTAGAAACCGGAAAGACCGCATGGGAGTCAGCATCAAGAGCGCGGAGGCCGAACGCAAGCTGCGACGGGTGTCCCGGCTTCTGGGCAAAAGCATGACGGCCACGGTCATTGAATTGGCCGACGGGAAGTTGAGGGAACTCGACGCCAAGAAGGATCGCGAACGCGTTCATCGGGCGGTCGACCGCATCGTCCGCCGGATCAAGGCCTTGCCGGTATTGCGAGAGGGAACCGACGAGGAACTGATCGGCTACAAAAAGGATGGGCTGTTCGATTGATCGTGGTCGACAGCTCTGCCCTGGTCGCAGTCCTGCGAGACGAACCGGACCAGCGGGTCCTCATCGATACCATCGTGGATTTCGGCGGTCCCTGCATCTCCACCGCGACCTACGTCGAGACGGCAACGGTGATGGAACTGAGATGGGGGTCCGCCGGAGCGCGAGAGATGGATGCGCTGATCGACGATGTCGGCATCGCCATGGTGCCGTTCGATCAGGCTCAGGCAAAGGCGGCGCGCGAGGCGTTCCGGCGGTACGGCAAGGGCCGGCATCGCGCCGCTTTGAACTTTGGCGATTGCTTCGCCTACGCCCTCGCCAAGACTCTCGACGCACCGCTGCTCTTCATCGGAAACGATTTCACGCTCACCGATATCAAACGGGCCCTGTAGAATTCAGGCGTCCGCGTCCTGCAGCACGCCGACCTTGAAGCCTTCGCTCTCCAGCGCCGCCACCAGCTCGCGGACGTGCGGGCGGTCGCGGGTCTCGACGGTGACGTCGAGCTCGGTCGACTTGGCGGCGACGCCGCCGAACAGGCGCTGGTGCTGGACGTCGACGATGTTGCCGCCGGCCTTGCCGATCATGCCGGCGACACGGGCGAGCTGGCCGGGCAGGTCGCTGATGGTGAGGCGCAGGCGCACGATGCGGCCGTCGCGCACCAGGCCGCGCAGCAGGATGGAGGCGAGCAGGCGGGTGTCGATGTTGCCGCCGCTCACGACCAGCCCGACCTTGCGACCGGTGAAGACCTGCGGATGGGCCAGCAGGGCCGCCAGGCTGGCGGCGCCGGCGCCTTCGGCCACCGTCTTCTCGATCTCGAGCAGCAGTGCAATGGCGCGCTCGATCGTCACTTCGTCGACCGCCACCACACGGTCGATCAGCGCGCGGGCGATGGCGAGCGGCAGGCGGCCGATGTCGCGCACGGCGATGCCTTCGGCGATCGTGTCGCCGCCCACCGTCACCGGCTCGCCGGCGAGGAGCTGGCGCATCGCGGCGTAGCCCGCCGCCTCGACGCCGACGATGCGGATGTCGGGCTTCACGCCGCGCGCGGCGACGGCACAGCCCGAGATCAGGCCGCCGCCGCCGACCGGGATCGCCAGCGTGTCGATCTCGGGCGCATCCTGGAGCATCTCGAGCGCGGCCGTGCCCTGGCCCGCGATGATGCGCGCATCGTCGTAGGGATGGACGAACACCAGGTGCTCGGCCGCGGCCAGGCGATGCGCCTCGGCGCCGGCTTCGGACAGCGTGTCGCCGTGCAGGACGATGCGCGCGCCGTAGTCACGTGTGTGCTTCACCTTCACGTTGGGCGTGAAGGACGGCATGACGATGGTCGCCGGGATGCCGAGCCGGCCGGCGTGATAGGCGACGCCCTGAGCATGGTTGCCGGCCGACATGGCGATGACGCCGCGCTTGCGTTCGTCTGCGGTGAGCTGCAGCAGCGTGTTGAGCGCGCCGCGCTCCTTGAACGAGGCGGTGTACTGCAGGTTCTCGAACTTGACCCAGATGTCGGCGCCGACGATGCGCGACAGCGTATCGCTCTTCAGGCAAGGGGTGCGCACCACCGCGCCGGCGATTCGTCGGGCAGCGTCCTGGATGCCGGCCAGGCTGACCGCAAGCTCGTTCATGATCGAGGGTACCTTGTTCAAGCCGCAAGCCGGCGGTCGATCCAATCCCGCGTGCGATACCAGGCGCCGATCATCGGCAGGAACCACGGCTCGCCGTTGTAGAGCGCATGCTCGGGGAAGTCGCGGCCGTCGAGCGCGTTGACCGGCTCGTTGCGCCCGCCGACGATCTTCCTGGCGGTCTGGGTGCCGAGATAGGTCATCATGGCGACGCCGTTGCCGTTGCACGCCAGCAGATAGTGGATGCCCTGGTCCTGTCCCATGTGCGGCATGAAGTCGAGCGCGAACGCGACGTTGCCCGTCCAGGCATGCGTGATGCGGATGCCGTCGAGCTGCGGGAAGCGGTCGACCATGTACTGGTAGAGCGCCGGCGCGCTCACTTCCGGTGGCGCCGCGGTGAAACGGGCGCGGCCGCCGAAGATCAGGTACTTCCCGTCGGGCGAGGGCCGGTAGTAGGTCAACACCCGCTTGGTGTCGCCGATGGCGCGCAGCTCGGGGATGAGGAGCGTCCGGGCATTTTCCGGCAGCTCCTCGGTGGCGATGATGTGGCTCGCCACCGGCACGACGCGGCGCTTGAGCCGTGGGGTCAGGTCACCGGTGTAGCCGTTGGTCGCGACCACGACCTCCCGCGCCTCGACCGGCCCCTTGGCGGTCAGCACGCGCCAGCCCGTCGCCGTCTTCTCGATGCGCTCGGCCTCGACGTTGGCGCACAGGACGGCGCCGGCACGGTGCGCCGCCTCGATCAGGCCCTTGTAGTAGAGTCCCGGATGGAGATGGCCGGCGCGCTCCGCGTACATGCCGCCGAAGTAATAGTCCGAGGCGATCATCTCGCGCTGGCGCTCGCGCGGCACCATGTGGCTGCCGGCGTTGGCGTAGGTGTTGTAGGTCTCGACCTTGGTCGCCATGTCGGCGTAGTGCCGCGACGTCCAGGCGCCGACGAAGCGGCCGTTCATCAGCAGGCCGCACTCGATGCGCTCGCGGGCGATGATGTCGCCCAGCACGGTGAGCGAATCGGCACCGGCGCCCATCAACGCCGCCTTGTTGCGTTCGAGCTCGTCGGCGATCGGGCTCTTGCCACCCAGCCCCTTGCCGAGATTGGTGCCGCCCGAGACCATGCCGCCATTGCGCGTGCTGGCGCCGATGCCGAAATCACCGCGCTCCAGCACCACGGCGCGCGCACCGTTGCGGCAGAGCTCGAGTGCTGTCGAGAGCCCGCCGTAGCCGGCACCCACGATCACCACGTCGGTCCGCGCCGGCGGATCCTGCGACAGGTCGTTGTTCGGCTTCCAAGCCTCCCACCACCAGGGTGCGGGCTTGAAGTCGGGATGGAAGACGTCTTTACGCATTGCTCAAGCTGCACGCTTGCCGGAAATCGGCTCGATGCGCGAGAGCTGAAGGCTGAGCCGCTGACGGGCGCTCCACAGGTCGAGGTTCTCTTGCATCCGCAGGTAAAGTTCGGGCTGTCCGCCAACGAGTCGAGCAAAGCGGAGGGCCATGTCAGCAGAAACCGCGCTACGGCCGCGCAAGACCGCATGCAGGCCTTGACGACTTACCCCCATGCGGCGAGCTGCATCGGTTATGGAGAGGAGTACGTGCTCTTCGATTATCTCCCGCATCAGCTCGCCAGGGTGCGTCGGGGCGCGCGTCTGATTGCGGATTGTGAACTCAGCCATGTGCGCGTCACTCCTAATGGTATTGCTCCAGGTCAACGTTGAGGGCCGCGCCTTCGACCCGCTCGAAGGTGATGCACCAAGGGCCGTTCACGTGGATCGTGTACCTTTGTGGCTTTCCGTGCAGGGCGTGGAAGTCGAAACCGGGCTGGCTCAGCTCCCCCAACGATGCCGCTGCCTGCAACGCATCCAAGCGGACCAAGATGCGCCGGTGCAAGGCCGGCGCGACTCTAGATGTTCGACCGGTCTCGAAGAGTTCCCGCAGCCCCCGATGGCGCAAGCTTCCGCTCACGCGAGCGAACTGTAAAGTCTAGCTTTACTATCGGCAAGCTCAGAAATCCGTAACCCGCCCGTTGAATTGCCAGTCTCCGTAGCGCGTCGGCTCGGGGCCGGGCGGGCCGCCGATTTCGGGGACCTTCTTGAGCAGGGCCATCGCCGCGGCGTTCGGGTCGGCGGGCGGCGTCTCGGGCTGGACAGCCTCGGGAACGGTGGGTTTCTTGCCGTCGGTCATGACGGCATGATGCCGGTCCCTGCCTTGATTCGCCACAGTCGGAAACCACCTTTACGGCCATGAACTACTTTCGCACTGCACTCCTGCTGGCCGCGCTGACCGGGTTCTTCCTGGTCGTGGGTCACCTGCTGGGCGGCCAGTCCGGCCTGGTCATCGCCCTGGTCGTGGCGCTGGGCATGAACCTGTTCGCCTACTGGAACAGCGACCAGATGGTGTTGCGCATGAGCAACGCCCAGGAGGTCGGGCCGAACGAAGCGCCTGAGCTGTACGGCATCGTCGAGAGTCTGGCGCAGCGCGCCGGCCTGCCGATGCCGCGCGTCTATGTCATCGACGAGGAGCAGCCCAACGCCTTCGCGACGGGCCGCGACCCCGAGCACGCCGCCGTGGCGGCGACCACCGGCCTGCTGCGCTATCTCAGCCGCGAGGAGATCACCGGCGTGATGGCCCACGAGCTGAGCCACGTCCGCCATCGCGACACGCTGACCATGACGATCGCCGCCACCCTGTCGGGCGCCATCGGCATGCTGGCGACGTTCGGCGGCTTGATGGGCGGCGGGCGCGATTCGGAAGGCCGGGCCAATCCGATCGTGGCGATCGCCGCCATGATCCTGGCGCCGCTGGCCGCCACGCTGGTGCAGATGGCGATCAGCCGCAGCCGCGAGTACGAGGCCGACCGCATGGGCGCGGAGATTTCCGGCCAGCCGCTGTGGCTCGCCTCGGCGCTGGCCAAGCTGCACGCCGGCACCCAGCAGATCCCCAATCGCGCCGCCGAGGCCAACCCGGCGACGGCGCATATGTACATCGCCAATCCGCTGTCGGCGGGCGGGCTCGCGAGCCTGTTCTCGACCCATCCGCCGATGGAGGAGCGCATCGCCCGGCTGGAGACGATGGCGGGCCGAAGCATGGCGCCCCCGATGTCGGCTGAGGGTCCCTGGGCGGCGACCGCCCAGCCGACGCGCCGCGGCCCCTGGGGCTGAACGGCGGGCCGACCATCATGCCTTCCGAAGGGACGGCGCTCGGGACCGTGGTATGTCTCGCTACCCCCGGAGGATGGCAGCGTGAACGGTTTGGCGCAGCACGACGAACAGTCTGCATACTGGAGCGACGAGAGCCCTCGTTTCGATTATGAGCAGCTCGATATCGCCGCCGCGGCGGGCTGCTGGATCACGGATAAGAGACAGCGCAGGCTGCTCGACGCCGCATCGGGCCATAGCTGCGTCAATCTCGGCTACGCGCACGAAGAACTGATCCAGACGGCGCAGCACAGCCTTCGCACGCTCGCCTATTGCTCGCCCGAGCATCGTTGCCGGCCCGTTGTCGAGCTTGCCACAAGGCTCGATCAGTTGCTGGGTGGTGGGTACCGTATCCGATACGCCGCAACCGGCGGCGGCGCCAACGAGCTTGCGATCGAGATTGCCCGCCGCTACTGGCGCCACAGAGGGCAGCCGGCCAAGCGCAACATCATCGCCTTCGATCGCAGTTATCACGGCTCGACCGGATCGGCGAGCTTTGCCAGCGGCCCGGGGATCCTGCAGTCACCGCTCGCCGATCGCAGTCCGGAGTTTCTCCACGTCGCCGGAGCGCGCGATACGGTCGGCGGCCGATCGCGCGACCTCGCCAGCCTGCGTTCCGGCCTGGAAGCGGAAATCGCGAAGGTCGGATCGCACACCGTCGCCGCCGTGATCGTCGAGCCTGTCGCCTTCGCCGGCGGCGTTATCGTGCCGCCGCCTGGCTTCCTGGAGATGCTCGCCGAGATCGGCGAGCGGCACGGCATATTGCTGATCGTCGACGAGATCATCACCGGCTTCGGTCGCTGTGGCACCTGGTTCGGTTTCCAGCGCGCCAGCCAGGTTCGCCCCGACATCGTCACCATGGCCAAAGGCATCACGTCGGCCTATTTCCCGCTTTCTGCCGTCGCGGTCTCGAGCCCGATCTTCGAGACCTTTGTGGTGCCCGGCAACGCCATGCACAAGCTGATCACCATGGCGGGCCACCCGGTGGGCTGCGACGTCGCGCTCAAGGTCATCGAGATCATGCAGCGTGATGGCCTGGTCGACCGGGTGCGCCGCAATGCCGAACGGCACCTGTCCCGGCTCGCAACTCTCGGTTCCCTGCCGGCCGTGCGCGACGTGCGTGGCGTTGGCCACATGTGGGGTCTGGAATTCGTCGGTGCGAACGGGGGCGACGGCTCGACGATGGCACGGGAGGTCGCCGGCCGCTGCTTTGCTGCCGGTCTTCTCGTGCTTCAGGCCGACAACATGATCCGCATCAACCCACCACTCGTCGTCGACGACGCCGAGATCGAGCTCATCGTCGAGACGCTGATCGCGGCGGTCAGGGCGGCAGCATCGGCTTGAGCTAGGCCTTGGAGACCGGAGGCAGCGCCGTCGGCTCCTCGCCCAGGTCGACATCGAGAATGCGCTGGCCGCGCTTGGTGATGCGGTCGGCCGAGATGTCGATCTCGCGCAGATCCTTCTCGGTCTGGCCGAAATGGGTCTTCAGCCGCTCGACCCGTTCGTTGAGCCGCCGGACGTCCTCGAGCACCAGGCCGACCATCTTCTGGATCTCGCCGGCCTGCTCGCGCATGCGCACGTCCTTCAGGACGGCGCGAACGGTGTTGAGGGTGGCCATCAGCGTGGTCGGCGACACGATCCAGACGCGGGCGCGGTAGGATTCGTCGACCAGGCCGGTGAAGTTGGCATGCAGCTCGGCATAGATCGCCTCGGACGGCAGGAACAGCAGCGCCGATTCGGCCGTCTCGCCCGGCACGATGTACTTGTCGCGTATGTCGGTGATGTGCTTGCGGATGGCCTGCTGGAAGGCCCGCTGGTTGGCCTGCAGGCTGGCGGTGTCGCCGGGTGACGTGGCGCGCAGGGCGTTGTAGCTCTCGAGCGGGAACTTGGCGTCGATGGCGATCGCGCCGGGCGGGTTGGGCAGCTTCAGCACGCAATCGGCGCGCACGCCGGTCGACAGCGTGCACTGCAGCTCGTAGGCCTGCGGCGGCAGCGCATTCTGCACCAGGTCGGTGAGCTGGACCTCGCCGAAGGCGCCGCGCGCCTGCTTGTTGGACAGAACCTCCTGCAGGCTCACGACCTGGGTCGACAGCTCGCCGATCTTCCGCTGCGCCTCGTCGATGCGGACCAGCCGCTCGCGCAGGTCGGTGACGATCTGGCCGGTCGCCTTCTCCGAACGGTCGAGCCGCTCGGTGACGACCTTCGACAACGCCTGCTCCTGCTCGCGCAGCGAGCGCTCGACGCGCTGCGCGGTCTCGGCCTGCTGGCCGAGCGCGAGCTGGACCTGCTCGCGCAGGACATCGGTGGTGCGATCATGCCGGGGTCGCGCGGTGACGAACAGCAGCGCCAGAAGCAGCAGCACCACCGCGCCCAGCAATCCAACAGTCAGGAAATCCATGGTGCCGCCATTGTGCCATATCGGGGCGGGCGGCCCTGGGGATTCTATCCCTTGGCGGGATCCTTTGGCGGCTCCGCCGTGGGCGGTGAGCTCTCGTCGAGCTTCTTGCCAGCCGCGTAGGTCGCGGCGCTGACGCCCAGCAGGGCGAGCAGGGACCACGGGATCTCGGGCAGCTTGCCGCCAGCGGTCGACAGTCCATTGATCAGGACGATCAGGTAGCTGAAAGCGATGACGAAAGAGAACACGACCAGCTGGAAGCGCGACGTGCTGGCTTGCCCCGTCGTACCGTCGCTGAGCAGCTTGGTGACGTCGATCGTTCCAGTGACGATCTTGTAGGCGATGGTCAGTGCCAGGATGAGCACGGCGAGGCCGGCACCGGCCGCCAGCCAGGGCGTTAGATCCGTTACGCTCATGGGATTCTCCTTGGATTGCCAAAGATCGTTTGGAGCAGGGTGAGCGCCGTGCTTGCCCGCAGGGTGCTGTCGAGCTTGGCGATGCCGTAGCCGCCGGCGCTCAGGGCGGCGATCCAGGTCTCGTCGAATTCGGGAAGCATCTCTGCCCCCTGCCAGCGGCCGACCTTCTGCAGATAGAGAACGGAGATCACGATCGCCACGCCGACGAGTTGCAGGCGGGCGACGCTGAAGACGCGGGTCTGTTTGTCGATCAGCAGGCCGCCCAGGTGAAGACGACCGAGAAAGGCGGCATAGATCAGCGCCCCGCCCAGGCTTGCGGCCGCCAGGAAGGCACAGAAGCGCAAGAACCCGAGAGTGTCCGCCAGCGTCATGAGACTAGGCCAGCGGCTTCAGGTAGTTGGCGTGGACCCAGCCCGTAACCTGTTGGCCCGACGCCAGGGTCACATCGACGAAACGCCAATCACCATTGGCGCTCCTGACCTGCACCGTCTGGTCCTTGGACAGCGGGCTTTCCGGCAGCTTGGCATTGGTCGTTCCCGGTCCCGTACGGATGTTGACGATATCCGTCGTGATCATGAACTGGATGCTGCCCTCGTCGCGGCCGAGCACGCGGGAGCGGAAGCTGGCGAGGGGAAAGGCCGGGCCGGGATCGGTCTTGTCGGTGCGGAAATCCTCGTGCCCGATCACCTCGACGATGCCGTAGCGCTGGATGATGAGCTGCGCCACCTCGATCGCCTTGGCGACCTGGGCCTCGGTATAGGTCGGCCAGCCGAGGATGCCCTCGTCGGGCGCGTTGCGATGGGGCGCTTCGAGCACGTCGGTGTTCGGGTCGCCGACATGGCCGGCATAAGGCGCCTGGGTCCAGGTGCGCCAGGTATTGCCGACCCTCTTGAGCTTGCCCCAATTCACCATCTCGATGCCGATCGACCACGAGTTGATGTCCGACCGGCCACGCCACGACCCCGAGCCGGCGTGCCAGGCGCGCCGGTTGAACTTGACGCATTGGACGACGGCGCCGTCACGGCCGATCACGATGTGGGCCGAGGCCTGGGCCGCCGGGTCGCAGAACCAGGTGACCGCCCCATCGAGCCCGTTGCCGGCCGTGAAATGCATCACCAGGAGCGTCGGCGCGATGACGACCTCCTGGCCGGCACGTCCCTGGTTGACACTGCGCCGGAACGTGACCGGCGTGCCGTCGTCGGCACAGAGCTGATCGTCGAGGATCTTCATGCCCGACCTCCCCCGATGCACGCCACGGTAGACCGCGCCTTGCCGCAGTCAACTGGCAGATTGTTTCGCCACGCCGGAGGCGGGCGCGCCCTCGCATTCGAGCCTCTTATCGGCCCCCCCTGCGCGAAGCGCGGGGAGGGAGGGGATGCGACTGGCCGGCGCACGGGAGATCGACAAAACCGCTGGACGCCGCTAATCCAGCCGCCATGGCTCCCCAACACGATCCCGACGTCTGGCTGTTCGATCTGGACAACACGCTGTACCCGGCGCGGTGCAACCTGTTTGCCCAGATCGACGTCCGAATCGGCCGCTACATCGCCGACTGGCTGAAGGTCGACCCCGACGAAGCGCGCCGGGTGCAGAAGCAGTACTGGCGCGACCACGGCACCTCGATGCGCGGCATGATGAGCCTGCATGGCGTCGATCCGCGCCATTATCTCGACTACGTGCATGACATCGACTACTCGCCGGTGCAGCCCAACCCCTCGCTCGAGGCGTCGCTCGCCGCGCTCCCGGGACGCAAGCTGATCTTCACAGCGGGCGACGTGCCGCATGCCGAGCGGGTCATGGAGCGGCTCGGCGTGGCCCACCATTTCGAGGCGATCTTCGACATCGTGGCGGGCCAGTACTGGCCCAAGCCGCACAAGCAGATCTACGAGCAGCTGGTCACCCGGCACGGCATCGATCCGGCGCGCGCGGCGATGTGCGACGACATCGCGGTCAATCTCAAGCCGGCCTGCGAGCTG
This sequence comes from Reyranellaceae bacterium, assembly GCA_046349295.1. Classification (GTDB taxonomy): domain Bacteria; phylum Pseudomonadota; class Alphaproteobacteria; order Reyranellales; family Reyranellaceae; genus Reyranella. Next base: position 125,417 of record JAXMCP010000014.1, on the reverse strand, counting down.
GGCATGCGCACGGTGTGGATCCGCACCGACGAAAGCGTCAAGCGCGCCGAAGGAATCGACCTCGACCACATTCACCATCAGACCGACGACCTCGCGACCTGGCTCGCCGACTGGGTGGCCGAAAGGAATATCCAGAAGTGAAGATCCTGATCCTGGGCGCCGGCGCGGTCGGCGGCTATTGGGGTGCGCGCCTGACGCAGGCCGGCGCCGACACCACTTTCCTGCTGCGCGAGAGACGTGCGGCGCTGGTGAAGGCCAACGGCCTGGTGGTGAAAAGCCCCAAGGGAGATTTCACCGTGCCAGTGAAGGTCGTGACCAGGGGCGACGATGGCGGGCCCTACGACGTCGTGATCCTGGCCTGCAAGGGCTACGACCTCGACTCGGCCATCGCGTCGATCGCGCCGGCCGTCGGTCCCGACACCACCATCGTGCCGATGCTGAACGGCCATGCGCACTTCGCCACGCTCGATGCAAAATTCGGCGCGGCGCGCGTGGCGGGCGGCCTGGCGCGCATCTCGGGCATGCTGGGCCCCAACGGCGAGATCCTGCACAGCGGCGCTTCGGGCGTGTCGTTCGGCGAGCGCGACGGCAAGGCGCCGCGCAAGGCGCTGGTCGAGCTCGACGCGGCCTGCAAGAAGGCCGGCATCGACGGCGGCCTGAACCCCGATATCAACCAGGACCTGTGGGACAAGTGGGTGATGCTGGGCACCATCGCCTCGATGTGCGCGGCCATGCGCGGCACGGTGGGCGACATCGTCGCCGCCGAGGACGGTGCCGCGCTGGTGCGCGAAACCCTGGACGAATGCTGCAAGGTCGCTGCCGCCGCGGGCCACGCGCCCAGCGCCAAGGTGCGGGCCGGGCTGGAAGCCGGCCTGACGCAGCCGGGCGGCAAGGCCGTGGCCTCGATCCTGGGCGACATGGAGAAGGGCGGCGCGGTCGAAGCCCGCTCGATCGTGGGCGACATGCTGATGCGGGCGCGCAAGGCAGGCGTCGCCGCGCCCAACCTGCGCTTCGCCTATGCCCATCTGCAGGCCTATGAAGCGCGCCGCGCGCGCGGAGGATTGAAATCGTGAAGACCTTGTTTCTGGGTGCCGGTGCGATTGGCGGCTATATCGGCGGCCGCCTGCACCAGAGCGGCGCCGACGTGACGTTCCTCGTCCGCCCGGCGCGCCGCGAGGCGCTGCAGCGCGACGGCCTGGTGATCAAGAGCACCAAGGGCGACATCACCCAGCAGGTGAAGACGGTGCTGGATGGCGCGGACGGTGGCCCCTACGATCTGGTCGTGCTGACCTGCAAGGCGTACGACCTCGATTCGGCGATCGGCGCAGTGGCGCCGGCGGTCAAGCCGGAGGTGACTGTCGTGCCGTTGCTGAACGGCATGCGCCATCTCGATGTGCTCGATGCCAGGTTTGGCGCAGCCAACGTGACTGGCGGCCTCGTGCGGGTCGGTGCCGCCCTGTCCCCCAAGGGCGAGGTCCTGCACACCAGCCCGTTCGCCGCCATCTCGTTCGGCGAGCGCGACGGCAAGCCTGCGCGGCCGGTGCTGTCGGAGTTCGGTGCTGCAGTGAAGAAGGCCGGTCTCGATGGCGGCCTGCACGCCAACATCGTCCAGGATCTGTGGGACAAGTGGATCATGCTGTGTTCGCTGGCCGCGATGTGCTGCCTGATGCGGGGCGCCTCGGGCGACATCGTGGAGGCCGAGGAAGGCGCTGCGATCATGCACGAGACGGTCGAGGAGTGCCGCAAGGTCGCGGCTGCGGCGGGCTGCGATCCGGGCGAAAAGTCCATGGCCAACACGCGATCCTTTCTCACCCAGAAGGGTTCGCGCTTTGCCGCCTCGATGCTGCACGATCTCGAGAACGGATCGATGGTCGAAGCCGACCACGTCGTCGGCGACATGATCGCGCGGGCGAAGAAGGCCGGCATCGCCACGCCCAACCTGCGGCTGGCCTACGCCCATCTCCAGGTCTACCTGGCGCGCCGCGCCCGCAGCGGCAAGCCGGCTACTTGATCAGCCCGGCGCTCCTCGGCAGGAACAGGGAGATCTGCGGGAACAGGATGATCAGCATCAGCCCGACCAGCAGGGCCGCGATATAGGGCATGTAGGAGCGCCAGTGCTGACCGACCGAGAGGTTGGCGAAGCGCAGCGCCATCAGCAGGCCGACGCCCATCGGTGGCAGGAACAGGCCGATGCCGACGGCCGCAGTCTGCACGATGTTGAAGTGAATGGGGTCAATGCCCATCTCCTCGGCTATCGGGAACACCACCGGGATCAGGACGACGGCGGCCGGCAGGCCTTCCAGCACCATGCCGAACATCATGGTGATCAGCGCCGTCGCCATCAGGAACAGCCACGGTGCGTCGCGTAGCGGATGCAGCACCTCGGCCAGCAGCTTCGGCACGCCGGACACGCCCATCAGGTACTGGAACACCGAGGCGACGGCGAGCAGGAAGACGACGGCCGCGGTCAGGATGGCGCTGTCGTAGGCCAGTCGGGCCATCTGGCCGTAGCTGACGTTGCGGTAGTAGAAGCGCGCCGCTAGGAAGGCGTAGCCGGCGACGACGGCGCCCGCCTCGGTCGCGGTGAACACGCCGAGGAAGAAGCCGCCCAGGATGACGATGGGAATGACCAGCGGCACCGCAGCCTTGCGCGCCGTGGCGGTGATCAGCGCCACGCTCGGCCGCGTGTCGACCGGCCAGTCGTACTTGCGCGCCCGGAAATAGACCAGCACCATCAGGCACACCATGATGGTGGCGGCCGGCACGAAGCCCGCCAGGAACAGCGCCACTGCCGAAGTGTTGGTGACCTGGGCGATCACGATCATGAAGATGGCGGGCGGCACCAGCATGCCCATCGCCGTGCCGGCGGCGATCAGCGACGCCGAATCCTGGCGTTTGTAGCCTGCCTTGGTGAGCGGCGGCATCAATGTGGAGCCGAGCGCCGAGACCTCGGCCATCTTCGAGCCGCAGATGTCGGAGAAGAAATAGGCGACGACGATCACCGACATGCCGAGTCCGCCCTTGACCCAGCCCACCAGGGCGCGGGCGAAGTCGACCAGGGCATGGCTCATGCCGCATCTTTCCATCAGACCGCCGGCGAACACGAAGGCCGGGATGGCGAGCAGCACCCAGCTCTGCGAGCCCGACACCATGCTCGACGACAGCACCTGCAGGTCGTAGCCGCCGATCAACAGCCCGGCCACGCCGGAGACGCCCAGCGCGAACACGATCGGCATGGAGAACAGGATCAGGACGACGAAGATCACGCCGACGATGAGCAACAGCATGCGGGCGTGATCCTCAGTGCACGGCGTCGGGATCGATCGGCGGCGGCGCCACGATCATGGAAAGCGCGTAGATCACCAGCAAGGCGCCGCCGACCACGACCGAGGCGTAGAGGACGGCCAGGTTGATCTCCAGGCCGGGCGTCGCCAGCGTTCGGTTGAGCAGGCAGAGCTTCACGCCGTACCACGCGGCGATCGCGCCGATCATGGCGATCAGCACATGATGGCCGCGCTCGATCAGCGCCTGCGTGCGGGCGGAAAAGTGGTGCGTCAGGACATGCAGCGCGAAGTGCGAGCGCTCGCGCACGCCGATCGCTGCGCCGATCAGGGTGAGCCATGCCAGCATCATCTCGCCGACCTCCTCGACCCAGGTGAAGCGGATCGGATCGATGTCGAGCCAGTCCGTCACCTCGATCATGACGTAGCGCAGGAAGACGCCGATCAGCAGGTTGACTATGGCGGCGACCAGCAGCAGAGCGACGACGATCTTCGGGATGCTGGCGATGAACCTGGTCATGTTCATGCGCTTCTGGACCGCGGGCATCTCGCCCGCTCATTCGTCTGAGCGGGCGAGACGCCCGCGGTCCAGAGGAGAAAAGTGGGCTCCACCTCCTACGCCTTGAAGTTGGCGATGTCGTCCCACAGGGCGGCGTACTGTGTCTTGTAGGCCGGCCAGATCTTCTCCTGCGCCACCTTGCGGAACGCCTCGACGTTGCCCTGGACGACGGTCATGCCCTTGGGCTCGAGCTCCTTCTTCGCCGCAGCGACATTGTCGACCGATTCGGTGAGCTCGCGGCACTTGGCCTGCGCCTCGCGGCTGGTGTCGAGCATCAGCTTCTTGTGCGGCTCGCTCAGGCCCTCCCACACCGCTAGGTTCATGGTGTTCAGGGTCGGTCCGTAATTGTGGAAGGTCATCGAGCAATACTTCGAGACCTCGTAGATCTTGAGCGCGATCTGGTTGACGATCGGCAGGTCGCCGCCGTCGATCACGCCGGACTTGGCGGCCGAGATCACCTCGCCCCACGCCATCGGAACGGCATTGCCGCCCAGGCCGTTGATCGTGTCACCGAACACCTTGGCTTGCTGCACGCGGATCTTTGCGCCGCGCAAATCCTTGGGCTCGACGATCGGCTTCTTGCTGGTCCAGAAATGGCGAAAGCCGTAGTCGAAGAAGCACAGCGTCTTTAGCTTGTACTTCTCCTGGAACTGCTTATCGAGCGTATCGCCGATCTTGCCGTTGAACATCTTGTAGGCTTGGTCGTAGCTCTGCACGAGGTACGGGACCAGGAACACGCCCATCTCGGGGAACACCGTGGCGGCGGCGCCGCCCGGGTTGCCGATGGCGATGTTGCCCGACTTCACCGCATTCATGATCTCGAGCTCCTTGTTGAGGAGCGTCGAGCCGAAGAACTGCATGTCCAGCTCGCCGTTGGAGCGCTTGCGCACCTCCTGAGCCTGCCAGTCGAAGGCGACGGCCGCCGACTCGGGAAGGGCGTTGAGATGGGCCATCACCAGCTTCTTCGGCTCGGCGCGCGCGAAGCCGGGCGCCAAGCCCGAGGCGAAGATACCCGCCATTCCGCCCTTCACCAGGCTGCGGCGGCGGAGTGAGGACAGATTCCGGCTGCTGATTTTCATGATCGTCGACACGGGCACCCTCCCAGGCGAGCAAATTGGACAAAGTGTAGACCGCCGCTCGCTGCTGGGCCACAGCCGAGGCAGCCCGGTCACCGTGGCGCTGCCAATGGCATTGTCGAAGGCGGCTTGCAGCGTGAGACCGGTGGTTGCGACTCCGGACGTGAGCACGAGCAGTTCTGAAAGCAGCGGGTAGAGTTCGTCGCCACGGCCGCCGGATTGGCGCTGTGCAGCTCGGTGCCATTGCCGATGCCCAGCCAGCCATTCGCCAGGGTCGCCGGTGCGACCGCGGGCGGGTCGCCCTGCACCGCCGCTAGCGGTGCACTCGGTTGTCAGACCCGCGGATTCCGAAGACGAGATCCGTCATGGGCGCTGCGCGCTGCCGCAACGCCATGCCCTCCGGGCCAGGAGGAGTTCGGCAAACCGGATGATAAGGGCGGCAGGTCGCACTCGGAGTGACTACTGGGCGGCGATCGCCGCGACATGGCGACCGTGCGAGGTGTTGAACCGGTCGAGGACGTGCCCCGGACCCTTGGCGTGCTTGACGTAATCCCTGCCGTCGAAGGTCTTCACCCCGTTGCAGAACACGCCATGCACACCGGTCGGCCGGCGGATGGTGCGACGGCCGCCGCCCGGCAGGTCGGCCAACCGCTCGGCCGGGCTGATGCCGACCGTGGCCGGATCGAACAGCAGCAGGTCGGCATGGGCACCGACGACGAGGCGGCCGCGATCGCGGATGCCGTACAGATCGGCGGGATGGCTGGTCAGGCGGCGCATGCCTTCGGCGAGGTCGAAATCGCCGCGCTCGCGCACCCAGTGCGCCAGGAAATGCAGGCCGAAGCCCGCGTCGCACATGTAGATGAGATGAGCCCCGGCGTCGGACAGCGCCACCACGCCGGCCTCGTGCTTCAACAGCCGGGCAACGCCGTCGTCGCCGACATTCAGGAAGCGGCCGAGGAACGCCGTGTCGAGATTCTCGTCGAGGCTGAGCTCCAGCACCACGTCGAGCGGGTCGCGGTGCTCCGACGCGGCGATCTCGGCGGCGTAGCGATTGAGGTAGCGCGCATTCGATGGCTTGTGCGTGACCGCGACCATGACGCGGTCCCAGTTGCCCTGGAAGATCATGCCGGGCCGCGGGTTGGCGAGATTCTCGCGGAACTTTGCGCGCCATGACGGATCGCGGAACACCGCCTTGAGCTGATCGGGGGTGTAGGCCTTGATCGGATCGAACGCGGCGTGGCTGTAGAACGGGTAGGCGTTGGCCATCGTGAAGTCGAAAGACAGCGGCTGACAGGGGATCTGGAAGTAGAGCCCGTTGCCGCGCCGCAGGGCGGCGGCGGCTTCCTCGAACAGGCCGATCGCGCGTTGCGGCTCCTGCTCGTTGTACATCGCCATGCCGGTGCCCTGGAAAAACGGCCTGCCATGCCGGGCCGCCAGCGGCTCGAGCTCCTGCGGCCGCTTCGCACCGGAGGCGATGGCGACCACGCCCTTGCCGCGCGGGCCCATGGCGCCGACCAGGGCGTCGAGCTCCGACAGCGGCGCGATGGTCGACGGCATCGGCACGCCGCCGAAGCCGGAATGATTGAGCGAGTAGGAGGCGCCGAGCCCGATCGCGCCGTTGGCCATGGCGTCGGCAACCAGCGCCTTCATGCGCGCCAGCTCCTCGGGCGTCGCGTCCTTGCGCTGCGAGGCGTCCTCGCCCATCACCGCGGTGCGGATGGTCGAATGGCCGGCCAGCACGGCCAGGTTGGCGTAGGCGCCGCGCCGGCGCAGCATGCCCATGTAGTCGCTGAAGCTTTCGAAATCCCAGGTGATGCCAGCGCGCAGGGCGTCGAGATCCATGCCTTCGACGACCGAGAGGTTGCGGATCACCAGGTCGCGAACGGCGGGCGGCGCCGGCACGATGCCGAAGCCGCAATTGCCGATTACCGCCGTGGTGACGCCGAGCGACGGCGAGGGCGAGAGCGTGGTGTCCCAGGTGACCTGCGCGTCGTAATGCGTGTGCACGTCGACGATGCCCGGTGCCAGCACCAGCCCGTCGGCGTCGATCGTCTCGGCGCTGCTGTCGCGGATGTTGCCGATATCGGCGATGCGACCGCTCATGACGGCGAGATCGGCACGGCGCGGCTCGCTGCCCAGGCCATCGACGATGGTGGCGCCGCGGATGACGAGATCGGCCATGTCTACCTCCGTTGTGCCAGCGCGCCGTAGGCGGCAAGGGCTGCGTGATTGACGAGGTCGCTCACCGTGGCGCCCATCTGCACGATCTGAACCGGCTTCTGCAGGCCGTCGATCACCGGCCCGATCACGGTGACGCCGCCCAGGCGCTGCAGCAGGCGCGAGGAGATGTGCGCCGAGTGGAGGCCGGGCATCACCAGCACGTTGGCCGGCCCGGTGAGGCGGCAGAATGGATAGGTCTCGCGCAGCAGCTCGTAGTCGAGCGCCATGTCGGCCTGCATCTCGCCGTCGTACTCGAAATCGACCTTCTCGGCGTCGAGCAGGCGGATCGCCTTGCGGATGCGTTCGATGCGATCGATCTCGCGGCTGCCGAAGTTGGAGAAGGAAACGAAGGCGACGCGCGGCTCGTGGCCCATGATGCGGGCGTTGGTGACCATCTGCTTGGCGATGGTGGTGAGCTGCTCGGGCGTCGGTGTCTCGTTGATCGAGGTGTCGCCCAGGAACACCGTGCCGTGGCGCGCCACGACGATCGAGTAGCCCATCGGCACGTGGCCAGGGCGCGCGTCGATCACGCGCTCGACGTCGCCGTAGCATTCCGGGAAGCGGCGCGTGATGCCGGTCACCATGCCGGCGGCATCGCCCTTCGCCACCATGCAGGCGCCGAACACGTTGCGGCCCTGGTTGACCATGCGCTGCACGTCGCGGCGCAGGAAGCCGTCGCGCTGCAGGCGCTTGTAGACCAGGTCGGTGTAGGTCGCGTTGCGAGTCGACAGCCGGGCATTGTGGATTTCCATGCCCGTGGTGTCGGTGATGCCGAGCGATTTCATGGTCTCGCGCACCAGCTCCTCGCGGCCGATCAGGATCGGCGTGCCGTAGCCGTTGTCGCGGAACACCACGGCGGCGCGGATGATGCGCTCCTCCTCGCCTTCGGCGAACACGATGCGCTGCGGGTTGGCCTTGACCTGCTCGAACAGGCTTTGCAACCAGTGGCTGGTCGGATCGAGGCGACCGGAGAGCGCCCGCTTGTACTCCGCCATGTCGGGGATCGGCCGGCGCGCCACGCCCGAATCCATGGCGGCCTGTGCGACCGCCGACGACACCGCCGAGATCAGGCGCGGGTCGAACGGCACCGGCACGACATAGTCGGGGCCGTAACGCAGCCGGCGGCCGGAATAGGCGCGATCGACCTCGTCGGGCACGTCCTCGCGGGCGAGCTTGGCCAGGGCTTCGGCGGCGGCGACCTTCATCTCCTCGTTGATGGTGCGTGCCCGCACGTCGAGCGCGCCGCGGAAGATGTAGGGGAAGCCCAGCACGTTGTTGATCTGGTTGGCGTAGTCGCTGCGCCCGGTGGCGATGATGGCGTCGCCGCGCACCGACCGGACATCCTCGGGCGTGATCTCGGGATCGGGATTGGCCATGGCGAAGATGATCGGCTTGTCGGCCATCGACAGGACCATGTCCTTGGTCACCGCGCCCTTGACCGACAGGCCGAAGAACACGTCGGCGCCCTTCATGGCCTCGGCCAGGGTACGCGCCTTGGTGCGCACGGCATGGGCGCTCTTCCACTGGTTCATGCCCTCGGTGCGGCCCTGGTAGAGCACGCCCTTGGTGTCGCACAGGATGGCGTTCTCGTGCGGCATGCCCATCGCCTTGACGAGCTCGATGCAGGCGATCGACGCGGCACCCGCGCCGTTCACCACCATCCTGATGTCCTTGATGTTGCGGCCGGTGAGATGCAGCGCGTTGATCAGGCCGGCGGCCGAGACGATGGCCGTGCCGTGCTGGTCGTCATGGAAGATCGGGATGTCCATCAGTTCGCGCAGGCGCTGCTCGATGATGAAGCATTCCGGCGCCTTGATGTCCTCGAGGTTGATGCCGCCGAAGGTCGGCCCGAGGAAGCGCACGCAGTTGATGAACTCGTCGACGTCCTTGGTGCCGACCTCGATGTCCATGCAATCGACGTCGGCGAATCGTTTGAACAGGACGGCCTTGCCCTCCATCACCGGCTTGCTGGCCAGCGCGCCGATGTCGCCCAGGCCGAGCACGGCGGTGCCGTTGGAGATCACCGCGACGAGATTGCCGCGCGCCGTGTAGTCGTAGGCCGTGTCCGGTGACTTGGCGATCTCCAGGCAGGGCGCGGCGACGCCGGGCGAATAGGCGAGCGCCAGGTCGCGCTGGGTGACCAGGGGCTTGGTGGCAATGATCTCGATCTTTCCCGGCCGTCCGGTGCGATGCATGATGAGCGAATCGCCGTCGAGATCGCCCATCTCGTTGCTGACCATTGCTTCCGAGCCGCTGCTCGCCATTGCGTTCTCTCCCGGTTGAAAGGGCATATTGGCGGCAATCGCCAGCCGGTGCCAGTCGGCCATACCGCGCCGCAGCGTGGTAGATGTCGATGCCGTCTCGAGGGTTCTGCCTAGAACGCGACCATTTTCAAGTCGCTGGTGCGATGAGCGTGATATTCGGGAAATAAGTACGATATCGGCTCGTGTCGCGCGTGAGCAGGGGCCAGCCTTCGACCGCGGCATGCGCGCCGATGAAGAAGTCGGGAAGGACGCCTGTTCGTGTTCCGCCAGCGGCGCGATATCGCCTGTACGCCTTTCCGGCGAGGAACAGGGCCGACCGCGGCGTGGGCGCGATCTGGATCATCGTGCCAGCGAGCATGGCGTCTAAGTCTTCGATCCGGTCGTATCGGATCGAGGTCTCTGCATAGACGATATCATTGATGAGGAGGCGGCCCGCCAGAGCGGCATCGTCGAGACGCGCCAACGACCACTCATACCAATCGGGGCTGTCGGTTACGAGATCCAGGAGAATATTGGTGTCGATCAGGGTCACGTCAACGTTCGCCGCGCGTCAAGGCCATGATCTGCTCGGTGCTCAGACCTTTACCCGCATGGCCGCGCCATCGAGCGAAACGGCTCGGACGAGGTTTCTTCCCGACGGCGACGAGGACAATGCGACCATCCTCGGCGCGCTCGAAATCGATCACACTTCCAGGCCCGATTCCCAGCAACTCTCGAACCTTCTTGGGGATGGTGATTTGGCCCTTGCTGGTGACAGTCGCAGCCATTTTGGCCTCCGGTAAGGCGACAAGAATTGTGTGCATTACATAGCACCTGTACCGCCTGTCATCCAGTTGGCCGCGGACGCCTACTCGTCCGACGGGGGAGGCAACATGTTGTTGAAGCGCTTGCGCGCCGCATCGTCGTCCAGCTTCTCGGCTGGAGCCGCGGCAGGACGGGCAGGTTCGGCCAGATGGGCGAGGGCGGGCAGCAGCAGGACGAGCACCAGCACGGCAAGTTGGGCGCCGAGATAGGGCGCAAGAGCGCGTGCCAGCGGCCGTATGGCCGTCTTCTGGGCGACGCTGCTGCGGGCCATCATCACGGCGTAGCCGGTCGGTGGCACCAGGAAGCTTGCCTGCAAGGCGAGCAGGGCGAGGACGGAGATCCAGACCGCGTCGGGCGCACGGGTCAGGACCGGCGGCATGACGATGGGCACGATCACGAACACGATCTCGAAGGCGTCGAGCACGAAAGCAGACAGGGCGAACACCACCAGCACGGTGATCGCGGCACCCGTGGCGCCGCCCGGCACCATGGTGACCCAGGAATCGAGCAACCGGTCGGTGCCGAAGGCGCGGAACAGCAAGGTGAAGGTCGTGGCGGCGACGAACAGGGCGAACAGCGCGCCGCTCACCGCCATGGTGTCGCGCAGCACGGCCTGGAAGATGCCAGCCCGCAGACCGCCGCTCAGCGATCCGTAGAGCAGCAGCACCGTGCCGCCCATGGCGGCGGCCTCGACGGCATAGAAATAGCCGGCGGCGACGCCGGCCAGCAGGCCGACCACGAACAGGGCGGCGAGGCCCGCCGTCACCCATTCGCTGGCGCGCGGACGTTCCGCTGCTGTCTGCGCAGCGGCTCGCCGACCCAGGATCCAGGCGACGATCAGGCACAGCAGCAGGAAAAGCCCGGCCGGCACCAGGGCGCCACGGAAGATGTCCTGGGTGTTGATGATGCGCACGCCGATGGCGCCGGTGGCATTGGCTGCCTCGGTGTGGGCGCGCAGCATGGCGTCGCCCAGCAGGATCAGGACCAGCGACGGCGGAATCACCACCCCCAAGGTGCTGGCGACGCAGACCAGCGCCGTGCTCTCCGCGGCCGGCACGCCGCGCTGGGCGAGCTTGGGGGCGACGCTGCGCGCCAGCATGGTGACGCTGGCGCCGACCGAGCCATTCATCGGCGCGAGCAGAGCCCCCAGTCCCAGGGTGGCGAGCGACGGGGCGGCGCTGGAGCGCCCACCCAGGGTCACGCCGCAGCGGAACAATCGGTCGGCGAGCGGCAGGTGATTGAGCAGCGCGCCCATCAGCACGTAGAGCGGCAGGGCCTGCAGCAGGTCGTTCTCCAGCAGGCCGATGATGCGGCTGGGCAGCGCGGTCAGCAGCTTGAGCTCGAGGCCGCCCAGGGCCAGCCCGGCCACTGTGAACACCACCGAAACGCCCAGCAGCACGGCATAGGCCGGCAAGCCGGTGCCGAGCAGCGCGACGGCCACCGCAAGCAGCATCCACAGGCCGGCCGTCTCCATCGGGTCAGTCCTTGCGCCGCAGGTCGAGCAGTGCCTGCAGCAGGGCGAGCACGGCCAGCAGCAGCGCCGCGATCTTCACCACGAAGTAGCCGGGATTGTAGGTGTCGGGGAACTTCTCCAGCGCCAGCATCGACCGTTGCGCGGTGGACCATACCGTCCAGATCACGAACAGCGCCCAGGGCGCCACGCAGGCGAAGCCACCCCAGCGGGCGATCAGGTCGCGCAGGCGCCCGCTGTAGCCGTGGGCGATGGCGTCGACCGCGAGGTGCGTGCGCTCGCGCGTGGCGAAGGTCATGGCGAGGCTGACATAGAGGGCGAAGATCCACTGCCCGAGGTCGTTGGCCTCGCGCGACCAGGCACGCACGAAATCGCGCAATGGCCATTGCAGGAACAGGATCAGCGCCACCGGCAGGACCAGCCAGCGCCCCGCCTCGACCGCTCTGCCCACTGCCCGATCGACGGAGTCGAGCCAGCCTGTCACGTTTCCCCCAATTGGCCCCCAGTCGCCGGCGGCGCCGGCATGCTAAACCGATTCCGTGCCCGACAGCACTCCTCCTTCCGCGGCCATCCCCGCCGACGTGACGCCGATGATGCGCCAGTATCTGGCGATCAAGGCGGCGCATCCCGGTCATCTGGTGTTCTACCGGATGGGCGACTTCTACGAGCTGTTCTTCGACGACGCGGTGGCGGCGTCGGCAGCGCTCGACATTGCCCTCACCAAGCGCGGCCAGCACCTGGGCGAAGACATCAAGATGTGCGGCGTGCCGGTTCACAGCCACGAGGCCTACCTGTCGCGGTTGATCCGCCAGGGCTTCAAGGTCGCCGTCTGTGAGCAGGTCGAGGACCCGGCCGAGGCCAAGAAGCGCGGCGCCAAGTCGGTGGTCGAGCGCGCGGTGGTGCGGGTCATCACGCCCGGCACGCTCACCGAAGATGCCCTGCTCGATGCGCGCAGCCACAACTATCTGGCGGCGATCGCCGAGGCGCAGGGCGAGCTGGCGCTGGCTTGGCTCGACCTGTCGACCGCCGACTTCGCCGCCCAACCGGTGCTGCCCGGCCAATTGGCCGCCGCGCTGGCACGTCTCGCCCCTGGCGAGCTGCTGCTGCCCGACCGCCTGCTGGCGCGCGACCCGATCAAGGCCACGCTCGAGGAATGGAACAGCGTCCTGACGCCCCTGCCGTCGGCGCGCTTCGACAGCGACAATGCACGCAAGCGCCTGCAGGTGACCTTCAAGGTGGCCGCGCTCGACAGTTTCGGCGCTTTCTCGCGCGCCGAGACCGCAGCCTGCGGCGCGCTGCTCGACTATGTGGCGCTCACCCAGGCCGGGAAGCTGCCGGCGCTGTCGCCGCCGCGGCGCGAGCGGGCCGACGGCACGATGGAGATCGATCCGGCGACCCGGCGCAATCTCGAGCTGGTGCGCGGCCTCGACGGGCGGCGCGACGGCAGCCTGCTCGCCACCATCGACCGCACGCTCACCGGCCCGGGCGCGCGCCTGCTGGCCGAGCGCATCGCCGCGCCGCTGACCGACCGCGCGGCGATTGAACGCCGGCTCGACCTGGTGCAGCTCTTCGTCGAACGGCCTGCCGTTCGCGAGCGCGTGCGCGAAGCATTGCGCCGCACGCCCGACATCGAACGCGCCCTGCAGCGCCTGTCGGTCGGCCGCGGCGGTCCGCGCGACCTCGCCGCCCTGCGTGACGGCCTCGATTCGGGCGAGGCGCTGGCCGGCATGCTGCGCGCCGAGCCCGAGGCACTGGCGCCGCCCCCGGCCCCGCTTGCCGATATCGTCCAGGCCTGCATCGATCACCGCGCGCTGATCGATTCGCTTGGCGCCGCGCTGGCCGACGAGCCGCCGCTCCTGGTGCGCGACGGCGGCTTCATCCGCGCCGGCTACCGCGCCGAGCTCGACGAGCAGCGCACCCTGCGCGACGACAGCCGCAAGACCGTGGCGGCGCTGGAGGCCAAGTACCGGAGCGCGAGCGGCGTGGCGACGCTGAAGATCCGGCACAACAACATGATCGGCTATCACATCGAGGTGACGGCGACGCACGCCGACAAGCTCGATCTCGCGGCGCTGGGTTTCGCGCGCCGCCAGTCGATGGCCAATGCCACGCGCTACAGCACCGCCGAGCTGGCCGATCTCGAGACCCGGATCGGCCGGGCCGCCGACCAGGCGCTGGCGCTCGAGCTGGCGATCTTCGAGGCGCTGATCGGCGAGGTGATGTCGGTCTCTGCCAGGGTTGCCGCGGCAGGTCGCGCGCTGGCCGCGCTCGATGTCGCGACCGCGCTCGCCGAGCTGGCGGCGAGCGAGGGCTATGTGCGGCCGGCGCTGAGCGAGGCGGCCGACTTCGCTATCGAGGGCGGCCGGCATCCCGTGGTCGAGGCGGCGCTGCGGCGGCAGGGCGGCTCGGGCTTCGTGCCCAACGATTGCGATCTCGGCGCCGACCGGCGGCTGTGGCTGCTGACCGGGCCCAACATGGCCGGCAAGTCGACCTTCCTGCGTCAGAATGCGCTGATCGCGGTGATGGCGCAGGCCGGCTCCTTCGTGCCGGCGCGGCGGGCGACGATCGGCCTGGTCGACCGGCTGTTCAGCCGCGTCGGCGCGGCCGACGACCTGGCGCGCGGCCGCTCGACCTTCATGGTCGAGATGGTCGAGACGGCGGCGATCCTCAACCAGGCGACCGCCAGGAGCCTGGTCATCCTCGACGAGATCGGGCGCGGCACGGCGACGTTCGACGGCCTGTCGATCGCCTGGGCGACGCTCGAGCATCTGCACGACGTCAATCGCTGCCGCGCCCTGTTCGCGACGCACTTCCACGAGCTGGGCGCGCTGAAGCAGCGGCTGGCGGCGCTGGCGCCCTACACGATGCGCGTCAAGGAATGGCAGAATCAGGTGGTGTTCCTGCACGAGGTGGCGGCCGGCGCGGCCGATCGTTCCTACGGCATCCACGTGGCGCAACTGGCCGGCCTGCCGGCCGCCGTCGTGACGCGCGCCGAGACGGTGCTGGCCGAGCTGGAGAAGGGCGAGCAGTCGGGCGCGGTGACGCGGCTGGCCGATGACCTGCCGCTGTTCGCCGCAGCACCGGCGCGGCCGACCGGCACGGCGGCCAGGCCGCGCGAGTCGGAGGTCGAGAAGGAACTGGCCGCGATCAATCCCGACGAGCTCAGCCCGCGCGACGCGCTCGATCTGCTCTATGCGCTGAGGGCGAAGGTGAAGACGCGGGAATGACTACAAACCCTTACGCGCCAGCGCCGCGCCTTCGGCCAGCGCGCGCAGCTTGCCGTAGGCGACACCGAGGGTCATCGGCGCCATGCCGCAGTTGGTGCAGGCCTGGATGCGCTCGGGGTCGACGTAGCTGGTCGCGAGCTTGAGCGTCGCGGCCACTTCCTCGGGCGTCTCGACCTTTTCCGAGGCGACGTCGATGGCGCCCACCAGCACGGTCTTGCTCTTCAGCAGCCTCATCAGCTCGGGCGGCACGTGGCTCTCGCGGCATTCGAGCGAGACCTGGTGGATCTTGCTGCGGTCGAGGGCGGGGAAGGTCTGCTCATACTGGCGCCAGCTCTCGCCCAGCGTCTCCTTCCACTTGATGTTGGCTTCGATGCCGTAGCCGTAGCAGATGTGCACGGCGGTCGTGCACTCGAGGCCCTCGGCCGCCTTCTCCAGCGCCGGCACGCCCCAGTCGACGGTCTCGCCGAGATAGACGTTGAAGGCCGGCTCGTCGAACTGGATCACGTCGACGCCGAGCTTCTCGAGATCGCGCGCTTCCTGGTTCAAGAGCTCGGCGAAGGCGAAGGCCATCTTCACGCGATCGCCGTAGTAGCCGTCGGCCAGGGTGTCGATCAGCGTCATCGGGCCAGGCAGCGTAAACTTGAGCTTGCGGCTGGTCGCGGCGCGGGCGATGCGCGCCTCGCGTTCGTGCACGAACTTGCGCCGGGTCAGCTTGCCGGTGACGGTCGGGCAGTCGGCGTCGTAGCGGTTGTTGCGGATGCCCATGCGCACCTTCTTGTCGAAGTCGACGCCGTCGACCTCGGCCAGGAAGCCGTGCACGAAATGCTGCCGCGCCTGCTCGCCGTCGCTCACGATGTCGAGCCCCGCCTCCTCCTGGCGGCGGATGGCGAGGTAGGTCGCATCGTCCTTGGCCTCGAACAGCGGCTGGCCCGACAGCGTCCACGGCGCCCACAGGACGTTTGGTGTGGCAAGCCAGGCCGGCTTCGGCAGGCTGCCGGCGAGCGTGGTCTCGAACATGTTTCCTCCCACAACATTGTCATCCCGAACCAGGGCGCAGCTATCCGCGCCCCAACCGGGGATCTTTTGGATAGTTTATAGGTCCCTGGCCGCGCTCGGGATGACAATATTGCCGAACGCAACACCTCGTGAACTGTAGCGGCTATTTTGCGCCAAGCCCTTACTGTTGCGCGATAGCGGCCAGGGCGATCCTTTCCTCGGGCGGCAGGATCTGCCCGAACGTGCCAGGCGCGCGCCATTGCAGAGTGCCGAAGGCGCCGCAGCTCTCGCACACCGAGCGCCAGCTCTCATGATGGGCGCCGCATGACGAGCAGCGCCAGCTGCGGTCGGCCGGCGCGTCCGTCGCGCGCGACAGCCACTGATGGACGCGGGCCTGGTCGGAATGGGCGCGCTCCTCGACCTCCGCCATCAGGCGGCAGACACGCGTCGTCGGGTTGGTGCCGCCCGCCGTCTCGAGATGGCGCCGCGCTTCGCCCCACAGGCCGGCGTCGATCGAGGCCTGGGCGAGCGCGATATGGCTTTCGATGTCGGTCGCATTCTGCTCGGCCAGGCGCCGCACGATGCCGACCCGCTTCAGCGCTTCGCTCTCGCCCGAGGCGTCGAGATAGAGCTTGGCGAGATCGGGATGGGGCGCCACCGCCCAGCCGCGTTCCACCGTCTTCATGGCGCGCTTGCCGTCCCGCGCCTTGATTTGCAGCTCCGCCAGGCGCCGCGTCACGGCGATGCGTTCGGGTGCGAGGCCGAACGCTTCGCGCGCCAAGGCCAGCGCATCGGCGGCATTGCCGTCGCGCTCGGCGTTGCGGCTGCGCTCGACCAGAAGCAGGGCCTTCAAGGCGCGCGCCCGGTCGGACCCGACCACCTTGCGGCGCACGCCGGTATCGAGGGTGGCCTGTGCCGACCTCCAGTCGCCGGTCTGCGCCTGCATGTCGAACAGGGAATGCACGACCCACGGCGTCTGCGGGCGGAGGCGGAAGGCGCGCTCGGCGTAGGCCAGCGCCTTGGCCTGGTCGCCGTCGCGCAGCGCCTGGGCGATCAGGCCGCGCAGCCCGAGGAAGGCCATCTGCTCGTCGTCGAGCATGGCGTTGAAGGCGCGGTTGGCTCCGTCGCGATCGCCGGCGAGCTGGGCGGCCTGTGCCGACAGCAGCAAGGTGAGTCCGGGCTCCGACAGGAGCTGCTCGGCCTTGCGGGCGTGCTTCTGCGCCTCGGCGCCGTCGCCTGCCGCCACCGCCGACAGTCCCTGGGTCAGTTCGCGATAGCCGCGGCGGCGGCGGCTTTCGCCCCAGCCATCGATCAGCGCCCCCGGAGCGCCGACGATCCAGCGGTAGAGCAGCCAGAGGCCGAAGCACGCGGCGATCAAGAGCACAACCGCCACCAGGACGATGCCGACACTGGTATCCAGGCGCCAGCCATGCCATTCGGCGGTGACGGTGCCGGGCCGCTTGGCCAGCCAAACCGCGCCCAGCATGGCGGCGGCCGCGATCGCGAACCAGATCAGGGTGCGCAGCAGGGTCATGGATCAGCGCGCCGTCCCGAGTAGCGTGACGGCAAGGGCGGCGAGCTGCTGGATCGCGCGCTCGGCCGCGAGATGGGCCTCGGCACGGGTCAGCCAGACCGATGTCGCCTTGTTGGTCTGCGGCGGCAGCGACTTCACCTGCGCCACCGCCTTTGCGAGATCGCCGGCTTCCAGCGCGGCCTCGGCGCGCGCCAGCTTGGCCTCGACCGAATCGCCCTCGACATCGCCGACGCGCCGCAGCGAGACCAGGGCGCGCAGCTTGCCGAGCAGCCGCTCGCCGAACGAATCGTCGGCGAGGTCGTCGGCCAGTGCCGCCTTGGCGACCGCGGGAAACTCGTTGGCGAGGACGGTGCGCGAGGCGACGCCCGACGCCGCGTAGGGCTGCAAGGCCGCCGCGATCTCGGCAAGCTTGGCGTCACCCTGCACGAGCGGCGCCAGCAGGCTCATGTCGGCCATGAAGGGCAGGCCCGACTCGAGCGCCGCGCTCAGCCGGGCGGCGACGCCGATCACGGCCGAAGCGCGCGCCGCGATCAGCGCCTTCTGGTCGGCGGTGCCGCGCGCCCCGATGGCTTCGGACATCGACTTGGCCTGCTCGCGTTGGCGCGCCTGCTCGTCCTTCTGAGCGGCGACAGCCTGGTCGAGCGCCTGCATCGAGGTGCGCAAGGCGGCAATCTCGCGTGACAGGATCGCCAGCTCCTTCTCGGTGTCCGCCGATGGGATGGAAGGTTGCACGGGAGCGGGCGCGGGTGTTGCCGGTGGCTCGGCCGTCGGCGCGGCGGCGCGGCGTTCCAGCGCGTCCAGTCGGCTGCGCAACTCGCCCAGCGCGGGTACGGCCGACGCCGGTCGCTCGGCCGCCGTCGTTGCGGCAGCACGCACCCGCTTGTCGAGATCGTCGAGGCGGCTGCTGAGCTCGCGCTTGGCGGCGTCGACCGCGGCGGCGGCGGCGGTGCTCGCGTCGGCGCGGATGGCCTGCAGATCGATGCTTGGCGTCGGGGCCGGCGTCGCCGCCTTGCCGCGCCACATCACGCGTGCGTCTTCCGGCCAGAAAGGCAACGAGATTACGGCGCAGGCCAGCACGAGCGAGGCCGCGACGATGCCGGTGAAGAAGGCGCCCATGAAGCCGATGCCGTGCCGCACCTGGACGCTGGGGGCGGCGACGCTGGGGGCGGCGGGCTCGGCCGCGACGGGCGCCGGAGAGGAAGAGAGATCGCTCATGCTCGCTTTTCCTTGTACGCTGGCTTCGGCCAGCCGGTCGATCTCGTCCAGCACCGCTTGGCGAGTTGGTCGCACCGCCGCCACCGCGGCCCTGAATGGCAGGTCGGCGAGCGGTTCCAGGGCGGCCGGGCTGATGGCGAGCGCCGTCACGCTCTGCAGGGTGTCGGTGAGCTTCGCCTCGTCGACCAGCCTGGCAAAGACGGCGGCGGCGCGCGGCGAGAAGAAGGTCGCGACGTCCAGGGCGCGCGCTTCCAGCGCCGCGCGCGCCGAGTCGGGCAGCGCGCTTTCTTCGCGCGCTTCGTAGAGCGCGAAGCGCTGCACCGTGTAGCCGTCGCCGGCCAGCGCCTCGGCGAAGTCGAAGGCGACGTCGGTGCCCGAGACATGCAGAAGCGGTCCGGCCTTGGCATCGAGGCGTTGGCGCACGAGGTCGGCCAGGGCGGCGCCGTCGCCCGCCGCCGAGGTCACCGTGGTGAAGCCCAGCCCCTCGGCGGTCGTGGCCGTGGTGTCGCCGACCGCCAGCACCGGCTTGGCGCGCTGCGCGCTCGCTTCGGCAACGGCGCGCGCGCCGTTGGCGCTGCTGAGCAGGATGGCCTGGCAGGCCGCGAGTGCCGCGCCGAAATCGGCGGGAGGATGAAGGATGTCGAGGCGGAACAGCGGCGCCACGACAGGCACGTGGCCGCGCTCGCTGAGCGCCGAGGCCAGCGTCGTCGCCTCGCGTTCCGGCCGGGTGATCAGCACGCGCATGCGTTCTCCGTAGCCGGCCCCTCGTCACGGCGCAATGAGGGCGGGCGACGCAGTGACAGGGAGGTTAAGCCAGGATGACGCCTTCGAGGGCGAGAAGCCGGCGCTTGGTCGGCAGGCCGCGGCCGCCCGAGTAGCCGCCCTCGGTGCCGCCGCTGCCGAGCACGCGGTGGCAGGGGACGATGATCGGAATGGGGTTGCGCCCGCAGGCCATGCCGACGGCGCGCGGGCCGGAGCTCAGGGCCATCGCCATCCCGCCGTAGGTCGCGGTCTCGCCGTAGGGGATTGCGCACATCATTGCCCAGACGCGCTTCTGGAAGTCGGTGCCCTTGGCGGCCAGAGGCAGGTCGAAGCGTTCGAGCCGGCCGGCGAAGTATCGTGCCAGCTGGCGGCGGGCTTCGGCCAGGACCGGGCTGGGCCGCGCGTCCCGCGCGCACTCGCCGCGGCTCGCCCAGCGTACTCCGGTCACGGCGTCGTGATCGGCTTCGAGCGCCAGGCGGCCGACCGGGCTGTCGACGTAACAAATGGACATATCGCGAGCGTAGCGTCGGCATCGGGGTTTTGCCAACATGCGGCCGATGGTTGGGGGTGGTGACAACAAGGGCCCACGGCCCGGGCGGCGAGCCCTGCTCGGCGGCGCAATGGCGCTCTGGCCGGTGCTGGCGTTCGGCCAGCAGCTGCCGCCGCGCCAGCCCCCGGTGCCTGCGCCGGCACCGCCCCGGCGCCAGGTCCAGGACGTGGCAGCGCCGCCGCCGGTCGTGTTCGTGCACGGCAATGGCGATTCGAGCGCGCTGTGGATCAACAACATCTGGCGCTTCGAGGCCAACGGCTACAAACGCAACCAATTGCACACGATCGATTTCGTCTATCCCAATGCGCGGCGCGAGGACGCCAAGCCCGAACCGTTCCGGTCGTCGACCGAGGAGCAGACCAAGCAGCTCGCCGAGTTCGTCGCCGAGGTGCAGAAGGCGACGCGGCGCCGCAAGGTGGCGCTGGTCGGCTCCTCGCGCGGCGGCAACGCCATCCGCAGCTACCTCAAGCATGGCGGCGCGGCCGCGGTCAGCCATGCCGTGCTGTGCGGCACGCCGAACAAGGGCATCGTGATCTCGGACAGCCTTCTGGTCGGCAGCGAATTCAACGGCGCTTTCCATTTCCTCAAGGAGCTCAACGCCGGTCCGGACGATCTCATTCCCGGCGTCGACCTGATGGCGATCCGCTCCGACAAGAACGACAAGTACTCACAGCCCGACGGGCGCTTCGTCGGCGCGCCGGGCAAGCCGACCGGCGTGGGCTACGACGCCTCCGAGCTGCGCGGCGCGCGCAACGTCGTGCTGGACGGGCTGGATCATCGCGAGGTGGCGTTCAACAAGCTCGCCTTCGCCGCCATGTACGAGTTCATCGCCGGCCGGCCGCCGGTCAGCATGTTCATCGCCCAGGAGCCGTTGCCGGTGCTGAACGGCAAGGTCACCGGCATCGCCGACGGCGTCTACACCAACCTGCCCGTCGCCGACGCCGAGGTCGAGATCTTCGAGGTCGATGCCAGGACCGGCGAACGCAAGAGCGCCCTGCCGCTGCATCACAAGGTCACCGGCGAGGACGGTGTGTGGGGGCCGATGGTCGGCCGCTCGGACGCCTATTACGAGTTCGTGCTGCGCATGGCGGCGCAGCCGATCACCCACACCTACCGTTCACCGTTCCTGCGCTCGAGCGACGTCGTGCACCTCAGGCCCGGCATCATCGGCAAGGGCGACGAGACGGCGCCGGCGCTCGTCGCCATGAGCCGGCCGCGCGGCTATTTCGGCGTCGGCCGGGACAAGTTCTCCCTGGACGGCAAGGTGCCGCCCGGCATCAACGACGGCGTGCCCGGCGTCTCGATCGGCAAGCTCGCCTTCGATTCCGGCCCGCGCACGGTGATGGCGGTGTTCAACAACGAGACCATCCCGACCCGCACCTGGCCGTTGAAGGAAAACCACCTGGTGATCGCCGAGTTCTTGAACTGAGGTTGCGATCGTGACGAAGATCAGCGGCTCCGGCGTGCCCGGCTTGCCGCGATCGGCGCGCGCAGGAGGTCCAGTCCTGCCAGGGCGAGGCCACGCAGGCCGCGTCGCCGCTCTGCTTCGGCCTTCTCCAATTCGCTGCGCTGCCGCTCCTCTTCTTCCCTGGCCAGCCGACTGTTGAGAACGTACTTGCAGAGGCCCTTCTCGCAGGCCTTGGGAATGCGGTTCTCGCTCAGGGACTTGCGAAGCGACTGCATCGCCTCGCCATTCCAGATTTCCTCGAACGACGAATCGTTCAGGTTGCCCACCGGGGGCGCCCCGAAGCAGCACGGGAGGACCTCGCCGTTGGTCGCGATCAAGGACCATTCCCAGGGCGCACGGCAGTCGCGAACCTCGGGCCTGGCCTGACCGGGCGCGCCGTCCACCGTCTCGGCTGACGGCGTCTCCGACACGGCGGGCGCCGCACCGGCCATGGTCGCCGGCGCATCGTCGAACAACAGGCTCGTCAGGCCTTCCGGATACAGCGGCATGCCGAGCTGGCGGCCGCGCTCGAGCGCCTCGTTCAGGCAGCGATTCGACAGGTCCTTGAAGTTCCACAAGCCCTGCTGCGTGTAATCGAAATGCCAGCCGTCCCGGTCGATCTTGTATTTCTCCATCCGTTCCGCGGGCTGATGGTTCATCTGATAGAAGAAGACCCCGTCGACGCCGAGGCGATGGGCCATCTCGACGAACGGCACGGCCTCCTCGATGTTCTCCCGCATCAACGTCATGTTGATATAGACGATCGGACGCCGGCTTTCGCCGCGCGCGGCGATCAGCTTCTCGACATTGTCGATGACCTCGGCGAGCTCGGCGCCGCGGATGCGCCCATAGGTACCGTCGGTTGCCGCATCGATCGAGACGTTGATCGTGAGCCGCGCCTTCACGCCCAGCAGCACGGCAAGCTTGCGGTCGTTGAGCAGGGTCAGGTTGGTGTTGATGTTGAGGTTGCAGTCGGCGTGGAGGGCGGGGCTCTCCAATGCACTCCAGAAGGCCGGGCTCGACAGCGGCTCGCCGATGCCGTGCAACTGTACGTCGGAGGCGACAGCCAGCGCACCCGACAGCTTCTCGATCACGTTTTCCGGCATGTGCTTGGGCCGCTGCACGGCATCGATGCCGTGTGGGCACATCACGCAGCGCAAGTTGCAGATCGACGTCGATTCGACGGTCAGCACGCTCGGACTGCACTCGAGCGTCGTCCTGCCTTCCCGATAGGCCTGATCGACGAGCCTGGCGTTCTCGCTAGGGGTGCGCATCGATGCTCCGCGGTAACTCGCCCAGCGCGCCGGGATCACTTCTCGTAAGTGTAACGGAAGTCGCAGTGGCTCGCCCCCTGCATGATGGTCTGGGTGCGCTCGAGCTTGAGCTTGGGATCGTAGCCCTCGCAGAAGGCGCCATCGCGATTGCACGACAGCAGATGGCCGATCTCGCCCAGGCCCATTGCCTCGTAGGTCTCGGCATAGCGGCAGCGCACGACGTTGAAGGCGAAGCTCGAGTCGGTCTGCTCCTTGACCTCGATCTCGAGCGCGCCGCCCTTGGTCCACAACGGCATGACGTCCTGGAAGGCCTTCAATGAGGGACCACCGGGCGCCGCGGCAGCGAAGGCACGCGCCTGCTCGATGGCCGACCGCCGGACGGACTCCGTGATCGTCTTGCGCGCCGTCTCCTCACCGTGGCTTTCCTTCAGCGTCTCGTAGACCTCTTTCAGGATCTCGGCCTCGATGCGGCGCTTCTCCAGCATCGACAGGCCTTCGGGATGAGCGGACTGGGTCATGTCGGGAACCTCCAGGGCGTGCAGCGGCTTGCAGCGCCAGCGTGCATCGTCGTGCCTGCCATGACAACGGTCTAGACGGCGACGACGTACGCTCCGTTGCGAAAGGACAGCCTCACGGGATTGCTTCCGACGTACTCGAACCAGATGATACCTTCAGCGACGAGATCGAATTCCAGCTGAAAATCCTCGATGTCGGGCCGAGCGATGGTCCCTGAGATTGCCATCTTCTCGCCGAGTCGCACCAGCCTTTCGGAGACCGGCAATCGAGCATAGTCGTGGTTCAGCATGCGGCCCTCGAGCGACTTCAGATGAACGCCGACATTGACGCTGCCGGGTTCGTAGCCCGAAGGCAGCCAAGCCGCTCCGCCAATATTTTCAACAACGAGCCGCACCCGAATGCCGTCGGGTCCCTCTGACG
Organism: Reyranellaceae bacterium; assembly: GCA_046349295.1. GTDB lineage: Bacteria > Pseudomonadota > Alphaproteobacteria > Reyranellales > Reyranellaceae > Reyranella. The sequence goes on along the minus strand of JAXMCP010000014.1, from coordinate 101,801 downwards.
CCACTTCAAGCAGGTCCATGCGATGGTCCAGCCCCGGGGTGAAGCGGCTGTCTGGCTCGTTCGTTGCTGATTTGTAGAGAAAGAAGACACGCCTGTTCAGATGAATCTGGGTGTTGACGTGCGTGAACACCACGTCGTCAGGCGCCGATCGCTGCTCGAGGAAATGATTGAAGCTATCGAGGGAAACCAGAGTCTGGTGGGGCATCGCGAAGGAAAGTCTGATGTCGGCGAAGCCGCAGGCCTTCGCCATGTCCCATATCTCGTCGACTCGGATGTCGTTCTCGATAACGTCGTAGGTTTGCATTTCCATCTGCGAGGAAGGCGTCAGGGAATGATACGGGCCCGGCTCCGCGAATGCAGCCACGCCGTCATCGCGCAACACGCGCGAGAATTCGGCCAGCACTGCCCTCTGGTCGGCGACGTGATGAAAGGCATCGAAACTCAGGATGCGATCGAACGACTTGTCAGCGGCGGGGATTGACCGTCCGTCGTAGACGCGGAAGTCGATCGGCAGGTCGCGCGTCGCCGGATCATCCCGATGGATGCTCTTGCCGATCTGCAGAGCGTTCTTCGAAACGTCGATGGCGGTCACCTGGCAGCCCAGGCTGGCAAGATAGCGGCTCGACCACGCGGTGCCGGCGCCGAAATCCAGGAGACGCACCTGCGGGAATAGCCGCAGCCCGTCGACGACATGTGCGAAGGCCGTCAGGATCTGGACCATCTCGCGCGTGGAGACGAAGGGTTTGCGGCGCAGTGCGAGGTTGTTCATCCGCGGCGCGAAGTAGGCATCCGCCAGCTCGGCGTGGCGGGCTGCATCGTAACGCGCGATCAGGGTGCGGACGTCGATCTGCCCTGCCTTGAGGGTTGGCGGCTCGGCTGGCGGTGGCCTGGGCAGCGGTTGCGGCAGTGGCTCCGGCGGTGGCATTGCCGGTTGCTCCGAGGCGATGAAGGCTTGGTACGATCTCCGCAATCGCTGGATGATTGACATCGCTATCCCTTGCAGCAAACGGCCGATCTTTCAACCGCGGCCCGCGACAGCTATCTCGTCTTGTCTGCCGATTCGGTCAGGGTCATCGAGTGCAGAAAAATGCCGAGATGACGTGTATCGGCGATGTCTCGATCTGCCAGGGGCTGGCGAGGATCGAGGATATGGAGGACCACTTCGGTTTCCTCCCTTGGTCCTCGGCCCAGGCCGAGAGGAATCGTGCGTTCCTGGACCCCGCCTTCATTCATCGCCCGCGTGATGGTCCACGTATCGACGCGCTTTCCGTCGACAAGGATGTCGATCGTCTGACCGGGCAGGCTCGGCCTGACGTAGACGGTGAACCTGAGCTTCAAGGCCAGCGGCTTGCCCTCCGCGCCAGGTGCCAACGCGAAGGCGAGGTCCGCGCGCTGTCCGTCCGTCCACACTCCTGCTGGTTCCAGTGCCGACCAGCCCTTTCCGAGATATCGGGCTGACATGAGCTGGGAGAACAGGATCGTGTGGTCGATTGACAGGATCGGCTCGGCGTCACTGAGAAGACGACGGTCGGCCTGCTGCCGCTCGCCATCCTCGGTGCAGAGCTGGTTGCGGCTCTTGAGCGCCAGGTAGCGCCGCCAGAAATGCGCTTGGTCCGTTCCTGGATGAAACCGGATGCGCGCCTCCGGGTCGATCATTCTTATCAGTCGGCGGTCCAGCTCAGGCTGCATATCGGGATAGCAGGCCAACAGATTTGCCCTATGCCAACCTTTCGCATCGTTGGCATACGCCAATCCGTCGCGCAGATTGAAGGCGTAGTTCGCGGCACCGAGCAGGCCGAGTGCACCCGACAAGACCGCGACCATTGCCCCCACCGCGCGGGGCGTCGGCATCCATTTCAGCACGAGCCCGATGAAGCAAAGCACAATGAGCCCGAAACCGAGGTATGTGATGCGACTGTCGAGGTATCCGCATGCACCGCTTTCCAGACACCACAGCTGCTGCCTGGCGTTGCCCGCCAGGGGAAACGTCACATAAGCGATCGCGGCGATGCAGGCCGCCATGACGACGAACGGGGCGCGGATCGAGCGCGCCTGGCTCAAGACTAGAGACGAGCAGACGGCCGTCACTACCCCCACGACCGCGCTCAGGAGGAGCGCTTGTCGCGGAAGGGAAGCGATATCGAACAGGTCGCGAACGAAGATCGTTCCAGCGTGAACGTGGCGCGCCATGGTCGCAAGTATGCGCCAAGGCGAGCCAGCGCCGTCGATAACGTTGCCTTCATAGGTCGATGGAAAGACGGCTCGATAGCCGAGATAGGAAATGAGAGCGATCGCGACTAGCCCGGCATCCCACAGAAAGCCGCGATCAATCAGAACCGAGAACTTCGCGCGTCCCGGATCTCTGCGCAGCCCGCGCGTCCATTTCGCTGCATACTCGCAAGCCAAAGCCGCGGAACCGACCAGGAATGTGTATTCTGTCACGACAAGCGCGATGAGAAATGCCAGTCGCGCCAACCAGACAGCGAACCCGCCGGTTCGCTTCTGACCGTCTGCTCTCAAGATCGCGAGGCGAGCTCCAAACAGCAAGATGAGAGGCAGGGTGTTCTGCACCGGATAGGTGATGGGAGGCATGTAATCGTTGACGCCTCCGATGGCTTGCAGCGTCAGCAGCAGGACCAGCAATGGATAGGTGACGTTCGCGGCGAGGAGCCGCGAGACATACGCTGCGAACAGGAAGAACACGCCGAAATGCATTAGGACGTAGGCGAGCCGCAGCCAATAATTGTCTGCAAGATATGTACCGAGCACGTTGAGCGGGATGGCCACGAGGAGTCCCAACCTCCCCTGGATCATGGAGAGCCTGAGCGTCAGCCACTCGATCCCAGCCCATCCCCCTGCAAGCGCGTCGAGGAACACCGTGTCATCGGCCGCGCGCCGGTAACCGTACGTGAACGGCAAGGCCTGAATGACGATCACGACCGCGAGGGTCAGCCATGTCGCAATCAAGGCCCGGCGACTCATCGAAGCCAACGCTCTTCGGTCAATGAACCGGACTCTCGGTCCTCACTGTGGCGAGGCCGTTCGCGGGATCGAGCTTGCGTATCAGGAACTCGATCGACTCGGAACCGGCATGACCAATGCAATCGTGCTCAGCCGATATAACGACTTCGCAGCCGGCCTGCTTGACAGTCTCCACGACGGCGTCAAACGGCAGGACATGCATTTCCATCTCGCTGGCGGTCGCGGGACGGGCGAGATACGCGGCCGGGTCGAACGAGTAGCCGGGAAGCTTGGTCAACACCTGGAAAACACCGCCGCCGCCGGGGTTCAGCTTGGAGAGAATGCGCAGCAGCATCCAGCGCATGACCGGAGGCGGGTTGTGCTGGAGAACGATCATGCTGAAAAAGCAGTCGATGTCGGGCAGTTGCCGGAATGCTTCCAGCGTATTCACTCGCCGCAGTTCAACGTTATGTCGGCCTTCCTTGCGCAGGAGCTGCTCCGCAAGGGCAAGGTGGCTCGGGGAGACATCCAGCCCGATCACGCGCTCGAACATCCGTGACAGCCATAGTGTCACCCGACCAACGCCGCATCCCAGTTCCAGACACGTGGCGCGGGACGGAAGCTGTACCCCACCACGTTCGGCCATCTCCATCCATCGACGCAGGTCGTGTTCGCCCGTTGCATAGAATTCGTCGATGGTTTCCCCGATGCGCTCCGATCTGAACATCGGATTCGCGACGACCGACCAATGCGGCTCGGTCTCGCCGAGCCTGCGCCAGCAATCCTCGACGCGCTCAAGGCATATCTTCAGTGTTTCGTCGTCACCCTCCGCACCTGCCGCCACGCGGCCCCTCTTGCCTTCAAGTCGCAGAAGTCGCCGCAGAGTCAGGTTCCATGTCATCTGCACTACCGCGCTATTGCTCGCCGACGAATCTTCTGTGCCGGAAGGTCAGCCTGAGCGGCGATCCGCCGGTGAGCTCGAACCAGGTCACGTTCTCGGCCACTGGGTCGAGCTCGATCGAGAAATCGTCGAGGTCGGGAAGGGAAAGCAACTCACTCACTTCGCGCTTTTCACCGGGACGCACGCGGTCAAAAGAAAGTGGCAGGCGAGTGTAATCGTTGTCGATCATGCTGTTGTCGGCACCGCGAAGATGGACGCCTATATTGACGCAACCGGGGTCGCGACCGGAGGGTCGCCACGTGCTCTTGCCGACATTCTCGATCGTAAGGGAGAGCCGCACGGTGCCTTGATCTTCAGCGGCGACGTCGCCGAGCCGCATGGTGCAACGTAAGCCGTCATTGCCGCCGATGAAGCGGCTATCCTGTTCGGAAGACGTCGACTTGTAGAGGAAGAACACGCGACGGTTCTTGTGCATCAGTATGTTGCCCGCCGAGAACACGATGTCATCGGGTGCCGATTTCGCCGCGAGAATATGGTTGAATTCCTCGAGCGAGAGGAGTTCCTGGTATGGCATCGTGAAGGATAGCCTGATGTCGGCGAATCCGCAGGCCCGCGCTGTGTTCCAAATCTCCTCGACGCGAATGTCGTTCTCGATGACGTTGTAGGCTCGCATCTCCATCTGAGAGGTCGGCGTCAGCGAATGGTAGGGACCCGGCTCGGCGAAGCCTGCGATCCCGTCATCTACCAGTACACGGGCGAATTCCCGCACCAACGCTGCCTGGTCAGGCGCATGGTGAAAGGCATCGAAGCTCAGAATGCGGTCGAATGAACCGTCACCAGCCGGGATGGAACGGCCGTCAAACACCTGAAAGTCGATCGGCAGGTCTTTGGTCAGCGGATCCTGTTCGTGCACGCTGCGGCCGATCTTCAGCGCATTCTTCGACACGTCAAGCGCGGTCACCCGGCAGCCGACGCTTGCCAGGATGCGGCTCGACCAGCAGGTTCCCGCACCGAAATCCAGGACCTTCGCTTGCGGGAAAAGCCGCAGCCTCTCCATCACATGAGACAGGCTGGCCATGATTTGGACGGCGTCGTGGGCGTGCGAAAAGGGCTTTCGCCGAAGCACTGGGTTGTCGAGCAAGGGCTCGAAATAGGCGTCGGCTAGTTCAGCGTGCTTTGTGGCGTCGTAACGCTCGATCAGGCTCTTCACGTCGATCTGGCCAGGCAGCAGGACCGGGATTTCCTCCGAAGGCCTCGGTGCCGGCATCTTCGTCACGCCGAACAGGGCCTCGTAGGCGCGTTGGAGGCGTTGGAGCATGGGCATACCGTCCACTCGCAGCAATGAGCCGACTATTCAATGCATTTCGACAACCGCTACCAAGCCCGCCTTTCCTACTGCGGCTCGATGCGCGCGATCTTCACGTAGTCCGCCCACTTGGCGCGCTCCTCGCGGTCCTGCGCGGCGCATTGCTCCAAAGTCAGCGGCCGGGCGGTGAGCGCGAACTCGTTGGCCAGCCGATTGGCGATGTCGGGCGAGGTGATGGCCTCGTTGATCAGCGTGTTCAGCTTCTCCTGGATCGGGCGTGGCGTCGCCTTGGCGACGGCGACGGCGAGGAAGCCGGTGGTGGTGAAGCCGGGGAAGGTCTCGGCCAGCGTCGGCAGGTCCGGATAGAGCGGGCTGCGCTGCGGCAGGGTGAGGGCAAGCGGCCGCGCCTTGTTGGCCACCACCTGGCCGCGGCCGGCGGTCAGGTCGACGAACATGAACTGGATGGCGCCGGCGTAGAGGTCGGTCCAGGCATTGCCGATCGCCTTGTAGGCGACGCCCTGCCAGTCGACGCCGGCTTGCTTGGCCAGCACCTCGGCCGGGACCTGCGAGCTTGCGTTGAAGTAGCCGAAATTGAGCTTGCCGGGGTTGGCCTTGGCAAAGGCCAGCAAGTCGGCGAGCGAGCGGTGGGGGCTGTCCGCCGGCACGACCAGGAAGGCGCCGCTCGAGCCGATGACGCCGACCACCTGGAAGTCCTTCTCCGGGTCGTAGCCGGGGCTCTTGTACATGTGAATGTTGGCGGCATTGGTCGAGGTCGTGGCCAGCATCAGCGTGTAGCCGTCGGCCGGCGCCGACTTGACGGCCAGCACGCCGACGATGCCGTTGGCGCCCGGCTTGTTCTCGATCACGACCGGCTGGCCGGTCTTGTCCTCGATGTACTTGCCGACCAGGCGCGCGGTGATGTCGCCCGAGCCGCCCGGCGCGAAGGGCACGGTGATGCGGACCGGCTTGATCGGGTAGCCATCGCCCTGGGCGGCGGCGCGGTAGGCCCCGAGCGGCAGGGCACCGACAAGGGGAGCACCGATCAAGGAGGCGCGCAGCAGGGCGCGGCGAGGCAGCGGCATGCGAAATGCGGTCATGAGAGCCCAATCTAATGCAATGGCCGCGCATGGACAGTGCGCCGCCTGCAGCCCTACCTTGCTGCCATGTCACAATCAGGCCGGCCACCGCTCAGCGGCATACGCGTCGTCGATTTCTCCCGCGTCATCGCGGGTCCCATGTGCACCCAGATCCTGTCCGACATGGGCGCCGAGGTGCTCAAGATCGAAAACCCCGACGGCGGCGACGACACGCGCAAGGGCGCCGGTCCGCGCGCCGGCGGCGACCAAGGCGAAAGCCATTTCTTCATGGCCTTCAATCGCGGCAAGAAGAGCGTCGCGCTGGACTTCACCAAGCCCGAGGGCCAGGCGATCGTGCACAAGCTGCTCGCGGCGGCCGACGTCATGGTCCAGAACTTCCGGCCCGGAGTGCTCGAGAAGTACGGCCTCGATTACCCGAGCGTGCAGGCCAAGTACCCGCGGCTGGTCTATCTCTCGATCTCGGCCTACGGCCAGACCGGACCCTTGTCGGACCGGCCGGGCTACGATCCGGTGCTGCAGGCCGAATCCGGCATGATGAGCGTCAACGGCGAAGCCAATGGCGAGGGCCTGCGCCATGCCATCGCCATCGTCGACACCATGACGGCGATCCATTCGGTGGCGGCGATCAACGCCGCGCTGTTCGCCCGCCACGACACCGGCAAGGGCCAGCACATCGATCTCGCGCTCTACGACACCGCGTTGGCCAGCCTCGGCAACATGGGCTCGTACTACCTGATCGGCGGCGACCAGCCGCGCCGCGCCGGCAACGGGCATTTCGCGTCGGCGCCCAACAGCTCGTTCGAGACCAAGAACGGCAAGATCTACATGGCGGTCGCCAACCAGAAGCTGTTCACCGACACCTGCAAGGCGATGGGCCATCCCGAATGGGTGACCGACCCGCGCTTCTCGACCATCGCCCAACGGGTCGCCAACAAGCCCGAGCTGACGCGCCTGATGGAGGAGGTGCTCAAGACCGACACCAAGGAGAATTGGACCGAGAAATTCCGCCACCTGCCAGCCGGGCCGATCCGCACCATGAAGGAGGCGCTCGACGAACCCGAGGTCAAGCGGCGCGGCATGCTCAAGACCTACCAGCACAGCAGGGTGGGCCCGGTCCCGCTGATCGGCTCGAACTACCACTTTTCCGATACGCCGGTCGACGACACGCGGCCGCCGCCGTCGCTCGGCGAGCACACCGACCGCGTGCTGCAGGAGTTTGCCGGCCTCGGCGCCGCCGAGATCGCGGCGCTGCGGGCGAAGAAGGTGGTCGGTTAGCTCATTTTCTCGCCAGGCTCCGATTGGGAGTGCTCGACGCGGCGGCGCTGTCGGTAGCCTCGGGAGCGGGCCTGGGATACCAATGATGGGGCATGGCTGCCCCGCCCGACATCGCCTCCGGCCGCGACATCCGGCTCGACCTGTTCCGTGGCCTCGCGCTGTGGTTCATCTTCGTCGATCATATCCCGACCAACGTCGTGAGCTGGCTGACCGTGCGCAATTACGGCTTCAGCGACGCGACGGAGATCTTCGTCTTCATCTCGGGCTACACCGCGGTCATCGCCTATGCCCGCATGATGCAGCGCGAGGGCTGGATCAGGGCGGCGGCGCGTATTTATCGCCGGGTCTGGCAACTCTACGTCGCCCACATCCTGCTGTTCGTGGCCTTCACCGCGCAGATCGCCTGGGTCTCGATCGCCCGCGACACACCGTCGCTGATCGAGGAGATGGAGCTGCTCGGATTCGGACAGAACCCCTATCGCGCCATCCTCGAGGCGGCGCTGCTCAAGTTCCGCCCGGTCAATCTCGACGTGCTGCCGCTCTACATCGTGCTGCTGGCGGCCTTTCCCTTCGTGCTGCCCGCCATCCTGCGCCGACCGATGGCGGTGCTCGCGGCGTCGCTCGCCCTTTACGCCGTGACCTGCCACCTGGCCTGGAACCTGCCGGCCTACCCCGATGAGAAGGTTTGGTATTTCAACCCTCTCGCCTGGCAGGTCGTGTTCTATTCGGGGGCCTGCTGCGCGGTGCTGGGCAGGCAGCTCGCCTGGCTCGACCGCTTCCGTTGGCCGCTGTCGGTCGCCGCCATCTTCTATTTGCTGTTTTGCGCGTTCATAGCCCTGTCCTGGCACTACAATCCGATGGAACAGCTGGTGCCCGCCTGGGTCGCCCGGGTGATCTACCCGATCGACAAGACCAACATTGACATCCTGCGCTTCGTGCATTTCCTGGCCGTGGCGTGGCTGGTCCGGTTGGTGGTTCCAGTCGACGCGTCTTTTCTGAAATGGCGTGTGTTCGAACCATTTCGCAGATGCGGGGAGCAATCCTTGCTAATATTCTGCCTGGGTACATTTCTTGCGCTGTCTGGGCAGGTGCTCGTCAGCCATTTCGAGGAGTCCTTGCTGTCGCAAATCGGGGTGAGCGTCGGGGGAATCGTCATCATGTGCTGCGCCGCCTATGTGGCGGCCTGGTTCAAGGGTGGGGGACCTACAAAAGGACGGACGCCGACCACGGCGGAGGCCGTGTCGTGAGAGGTCGTCTGCTCTGGCTGGCGACCGCGCTCGCGCTCCTCTTGCCGGCCGGCGCCTGGCCGCAATCCATGACCCTCTGCCGCGCCAAGCCGCAGCTTCTCGAGCTCGGCGCTCCGCTCAACATTGCCCGCAAGGCGGTCGCCACCCGCAAGCAGCTTCGCATCATCGCCCTGGGCTCGTCGACCACGGCAGGATACGGCGTCTCCAACCCGTCCTTCGCATACCCGGCTCAACTCAAGATGGGGCTCGACAAGGCGCTGCCGGGCGTCGATGTCGACGTCGTCAATCGCGGCATCGGCGGGCAGGACGTCGAGGAGATGGCCGGCCGCATGCGTGCCGAGATGGAGGGCAATCCGGCCTCGCTGGTCGTCTGGCAGACCGGCACCAATGCCGCCATTCGCCATATGCCTCTGGACAAGTTCGAGCGCTGGCTGCGCAACGGGCTGACTCTCGGCAAGTCGCTCGGGTCGGACTTCGTGCTGATGAACCTGCAGTACGTGCCGGCGGTCGTCGCCGCCGCAGACAAGGAAGCCTACGAGAAGATCATGGCAGCAGCGGCGCACGAGTTCGACGCCGGATTGTTCCGTCGTTTCGACATCATGCGCGGCTGGTACGAGGACGGCATGCCGTACTCGCAGTTCGTTCAGCTCGACGGATTGCATCTCAATGATTTCGGCCAGAAATGCATCGGCAAGCTGCTCACCCGGGCGATCCTGAACTCCCTGAACGGTCCCTGACACCATGCCCCGCCGTTTCGTCGATCTTTCCATCTATCTCGAAAACGACGTGATCTCCGATCCCGTCCCGTTCAATCCCAAGATCCAGTATCACCGCCACGAGAACACGGCGGCGCAGATCGCGAGCTTCTTTCCGGGGCTGAAGAAGGAGGACCTGCCCGACGGGCAGGGCTGGGCGGTCGAGAACGTCAACCTGTCGACCCACAACGGCACGCATCTCGACGCGCCCTATCACTTCCATCCGACGATGAACAAGGGCGAGCGCGCCATCACCATCGACGAGGTGCCGCTCGAATGGTGCTTCCAGCCCGGCGTGAAGCTCGACTTCCGCGCCATGGAGGACGGCCACGTCATCACCGCCAAGGAGATCGAGGACGAGCTGGCGCGCATCGGCCACGAGCTGAAGCCGCTCGAGATCGTCGTCGTCAACACCCGCGCGGGCTCGCGCTACGGCAACAACGATTACGTCAACGCGGGCTGCGGCATGGGCTACGACGCCACCATGTATCTGCTCGAGCGCGGTATCCGGCTCACCGGGACCGACGCCTGGAGCTGGGACGCGCCGTTCTACTTCACCGCCCAGAAATGGGCGCGCGACCACGATCCGTCGATCATCTGGGAAGGCCACAAGGCCGGCCGCGACATCGGCTACTGCCATCTCGAGAAGCTGCACAATCTCGAAGCCCTTCCGCCCGACGGCTTCACCATCGCCTGCTTCCCGCACAAGATCCGCGGCGCCTCGGCCGGCTGGACCCGTGCCGTCGCGATCTTCGAGGAGTGAGAGCTCAGGCCAGCGGCTCGGGCTCGCCCGGCGGCAGCGGCATCTCGAAGACGTTGAGCGTCATCGACACCAGCATGTAGTAGCCGCACACGCCGACCAGATCGACCACGCCCTGCTCGCCGAACGCATCGACGGCGCGCTCGTAGTTGGCCTGGGCGACGCGATTGGTCTCGAGATATTCGGTGACGAAGTCGTAGACGACGCGCTCGGGCTCACGCGTGAAGGACGGCGTGCCTCGGGTCCGGATCGCCTCGACGATCTCGGCCGACAGTCCGGCCTGCTTGGCGAGGCGGGCATGGGCATAGAACTCGTACTGGGCCTTGAAGTGCCTTCCGACCAGGCAGATCGCGAGCTCGGAGAGATCGTTCGGCAGCGAGTTGTTGAAGCGGCAGTACTCGCCGAGCTTCTGGGCGCGATCGGCCAGCTCGGGCCGTCGCAGCCACGGCTCGAACGGCCCGCGCAGACCGCCGCGCGGACCGCTGGCAATCGCGTCGGCGACCTTCTTCTGTTCGGGGGTGAGCTTGTCGAGGGCGAGCGGAGCCAGGCGCGGCATCAGACGAGATCCTTGCGTTGCGTTCGAGCGTTACGTCGGGCAGCCGGCGTCGCCGGTCATGTTCCGGTCGGCGTTGTCGAACATGCGGTTGATGATCGCCACGCCCGCGCGTTCTGCCTTTTCGGACTGCGTCGTGCACGAGCCGGTCGCCGACCACAGGACCTTGCCGCCGTCGACAGTGTAGAGCGTGAGCGTGATGCGCAGCGTCGGACCCACCGGCACCGACGACACGCCGTCGCGCCGGCTGACCGAGTTCGACGGCAGCTCCATGCGCGGGTTGGAACCGGGCGGCGCGTAGGGGGGCTGGCCGCCGATGGTGCCCTGGTCACGGCTGCTGCTGCCACCCGACAGATCGAGGTAGGTCACGTCCATGCGCATGACGTTGCCGCCGCTGAAGCCGACCTCGTTGCCGCGCTGCGAGAGGCGCACCATCACCTGGCGCCGTAGCTCGCGCGACAGGTGGGTGTCCGAGGTGAGCTGCACGGCGACCTTGGTCTTCGGGATCTTCTGGAAGGCCTTGACCTCCATCTCACCGAGCTTCGGGCCCTGGCTTACCCCCGGGATGCCCTGTGCCCAAAGCGGTGACGCCGTGGCCAGCGCCAGGCTTGCGAGCAGGCCGGCGGCGATAGGCTTGGCGAAAGGCATGGCAATCTCCTCAGGCGGCGAGCCGGCGCCAGCCGGGCTCGTCGCGATCGAGCAGACGCTTCAGCGATTCGAAATGCAGGAGCGCCTGCTGGGATTCGCCGGCGATCTGGCTGGCGGTGTGCTCGGCCAGCGTCGCGTCGATATTGTGCAAGGGCCGGCCGGTCTGCATCGCCAGCACCTGCACCATCGCCGTGCGCTCGAGATAGTAGAGATCGTCATAGGCCTGGGCCACGGTCGGGCCGGCGACGATCACGCCGTGATTGCGCAGGAACAGGATGTCCTTGTCGCCCAGCGCGCGGCACATGCGGTCGCCTTCCTCGGCTGACAGCGCGACGCCGGAATACTCCTCGTCGTAGGCGATGCGGTTCCAATAGCGGAAGGCATTCTGGGTGCACATCTCGATCCGGCCGTCGCGGATCGACGTGAGGGCCGTGGCGTAGGGCATGTGGGTGTGCAGCACCACCTTGGCGCGCTGGTTGCCGGCGTGCAGGCGGGCATGGATGAAGAAGGCGGTCGCCTCGACCGGATAGCGCCCCTCGACGATGTTGCCGTCGCCGTCCGCCACCACCAGGTCGGCCGGCGTTATCTCCGACCAGTGCAGGCCCTGCGGATTGACCAGGAAGAGATCCTCGCGGCCGGGTACCGTCATGCTGAAGTGATTGCAGACGCCCTCATTCAGGCCGTGGCGCACCGCCGCCCGCAGCGCCGTCGTCAAGTCGAGTCGCGCCTGGCTCACCGGGTCATTGGGCAGCATCGAAGAGGGCTCCGTGATGAAAGGGTAGATGCCCGCCGATGATGCGGCCAACGAAGTATCGCGGCCAAGCGAAATCGCTGCAACTCAGGCAGGTGCTCGCCCGGTCGCGGCGCCGGTCGACGAGATCTCGCGCACGAGCTTGGTGCGGACGGCACGTCCGAAGTGCTCGAAATTGTCGGCGACGATCATGAACGAGCCCGGTCCGCCGATGACATTCTCCTCGTAGTATTTGTCGAGCAAGAGATCGGGCGGGCGGCCGAAATTGGCGCGGTTCATCATCACGGGAAGGCCGTTCACGACGATGCCTTGCGACACCAGCCTGTCGCGCACCATCTCGGCCGGCGGCCCGTCGTTGGTGCGGCCGTCGCCGGAGATGTCGATGACGCGTCGCTTGGAGGTGAAACCGGAATCGTCGAAGCGCTGGCCGGCATGCGCGAGGGCTGCCCCGACAGCGGTCCAGCTCTGCGATGTCCGCGGCGCTTCGCTGAGCTTCTCGGAGAAACGCCGTGCCGCGGCCGCGCTGTCGATCACCGTCCAGTCGATCACGACGACCTGATAGTGCGTGCCGGCCCACTCGGTGTAGCAGAGGGCGATGCGCTTGTGCTCACCCGACAGGACGGCGTCGATGATGCGATCGTTGGTCAACGCCTCGATGTAGCCCCGACGCTGCAGCTCGGCCTCGACCTCGTCGATCGAGCGCGACACGTCGACCGCGAGCACGAGCTGCAGGTCGACCGGTGAGGCGGCCCTGACCGAGCGCGCAACCGTCAGCGCCGCCAGGGAGCCCGCCAGTGCCGTGCGTCGCTTCATGCCGATCTCCTGATCCTCAGGTCGAAGCGGAAAGCGCCAGTCTAGCACCGCCGGACGACGCGCAAGCAAAAACGCCGGAGGAATTTCCTCCGGCGTTTCCGTGCGATCAGATGATCGTCGAATTCTACTGGTCGTCGTCGAAACCGCGCTTGCGCGGCTCGTAGTCACGCTCACGCCGCGGACGATCGGCACCGCCACCGCCGGGGCCGCCTTCGCGACGTCGCGGCGGACGACCAAAATCACCGCCGCCGCCACCGCTGTTGTCGAAGCCGCCGCCCGGAGGTCCGCCGGAGAAGTCTGCACGGCGATCGCGCATCGGGCCGCCGTCGCCAGCGCCGCCAGCGCCGCGATAGCCACCGCCACCGCCGCCATAGCCGCCACCGCCACCACCGCGATCACCGCCGCCGCGATAGCCACCGCCACCGCCGCCGCCGCCGTAGCCGCCACCACCACCGCCGCCATAAGGCGGGCGCGGACCGCGCGGACCACGGAAGCCCCCGCCTTCACGGCCCCCGCCACCGCCACCGCCGAACCCGCCGCCGCCACCGCCACCGGGTTGACGCTCGACGGCCTCGCGCACCGCGATCGAGCGGCCATCCAGCAACGCGCCGTTCATGGCCTGCATGGCCGACGCACCTTGGTCATCCGATTCCATTTCGAGGAAGGCGAAGCCGCGGCTGCGGCCGGTCTCGCGATCAACGATCACTTTTGAAGAAGTAACGGTGCCGAACTGAGAGAAGGCTTCTGACAAACGCTCAGACGTGACCGAATAGGGCAGGTTGCCCACAAACAATTTACGACTCATTCGAAGCTCGGGGCTGGAGGAACGTTAGAGCGGAATCCGGCGCGCGCTTGCTGGACGACTGGGCCCAAGCGTTTCATCGACATTTGACAGATGACCAAGAAGCTCACGGAAAGACGTTGACCGGAAATCGCGCCCCGCGACTGTGCCGATTCTTTCGGCCAGTGTCGCAATGCCGCACTTATGCTCTGTTTCGCCGGAGGTGTCCACCATTCAGCGAGGGTTGAGATCGCACGGACGCGGTCACACAATCAGGACGTAAATTGGAGGAATGTCCATGAGCGTCGACCATCGAACCTGCGAATTGCAGCCCGGCAGGCCGCGCGAGCGTCTCGCGCTCTACGAGCGCGAGGGCCGCCTGCCGGTGCAGATGAAGCACCTGGGGAATCTGGTCGGCTGCGACACAACCGAGGTCGGTAACGTGAGCGAGATCGTCCATATCTGGGACCATGAGGATCCTGCCGACGACCGCACGAAGCGCTGCGGTGTGATGGCCGCCAATCCTGCGTGGCAGGGTCATTTGCAGAAGAGCGGGGAGTTCATGAAGCACATGAACAACAAGATATTGATGTCGACTTACTCCTCACCCACGAATTAAGGGATTGATCATGACAACGGCCCATCCGCGCCGCAGTGGCGCGCAAGTCCTGATCGATCAGCTTCGCATCCACGGAACGGACACCATCTTCGGCGTTCCGGGCGAGAGTTACCTGGCGGCTCTCGACGCATTGTACGCCCAGCGCAACTCGATCCGCTACGTCATCTGCCGTCAGGAGGGCGGCGCCGCCAACATGGCCGAGGCCTACGGGAAGCTGACCGGCAAGCCAGGTGTCTGTTTCGTGACACGGGGTCCGGGCGCCACCAACGCCAGCATCGGGCTCCACACCGGCTTCCAGGATTCGACGCCCATGATCCTGCTGGTCGGCCAGGTCGGCCGCGAGCAGTTCGACCGCGAGGCGTTCCAGGAGATCGATTACCGCCGCATGTTCGGCCAAATGGCCAAATGGGTCGCCCAGATCGAGGATGCCCGGCGCATCCCCGAGCTGGTGAGCCAGGCCTTCCATCGCGCCCTCAACGGCCGCCCTGGGCCGGTGGTGCTGGCGCTGCCCGAGGACATGCTGACCGACGAGGTCGAGGTCGCCGACGCCGGTCCTTACAAGATCGCGCGCGGGGCGCCCTCGACGGCCGATATGGCAACCCTGCGCGGCATGCTGGAGCAGGCCAGGCAGCCGATGGTGATCCTGGGCGGCGGCGGCTGGAGCCGCGAGGCTTGCGCCGACATGAAGGCTTTCGTCGAAGCCAACGGGCTGCCGGTCACGACGGCCTTTCGCAACCAGGACCTGCTCGACAACCGTCACCCCAATTTCGTCGGCGACCTCGGCATCGGGGTCAATCCGCCGCTCGGCAAGCGCCTCAAGGAGAGCGACCTGATCCTGGCGGTCGGGCCGCGGCTCGGCGAGGCGACGACCGGCGGCTACACGCTGTTCGACCTGCCGGTGCCGACGCAGCCGCTGGTCCATGTCCATGCCAGCGCCGAGGAGCTCGGCCGCGTCTACCAGGCTGTCCTGCCGATCAACAGCGGCATGGCCAATTTCGCCGCCGCCGCCCGGGCGATGAAGCCGGTCGATGGCGCGCGCTGGAAGGCCAACCTCGAAGGCGCGCGGGCCGACTACCTGAAGAACATCGAGCCGGGCGAGCAGCCCGGCGCGGTCAATGTCAGCGAGATCGTCACCTGGCTGAACAAGCGCCTGCCGGATGACGTGATCGTGACCAACGGCGCCGGCAACTATGCCGCCTTCCTGCACCGCTTCTTCCAGTATCGCGGCTTCAAGACCCAGCTTGCGCCGACCAGCGGCGCCATGGGCTACGGCGTGCCGGCCTCGGTCGCGGCCAAGATCGCCGCCCCGGATCGCATGGTGGTGTCGTTCGCCGGCGACGGCTGCTTCCTGATGAACGGCCAGGAATTCGCCACCGCCGTCCAGCACGGCGCCAACGTGGTGATCGTGGTCGTCGACAACGGCATGTACGGCACGATCCGCATGCACCAGGAGCGCGAGTATCCGACGCGCGTGCACGGCACCGAGCTCAAGAACCCCGACTTTGCCGCCTACGCCCGCGCCTTCGGCGGCCACGGCGAGACGGTCGAGAAGACGGCCGACTTCGCCGCCGCCTTCGAACGCGCGGTCGCGGCCGCCAAGCCCGCGATCATCCATCTCAAGACCGATCCCGAGGCGCTCACCTCGCGCATCACCTTGAGCAAGCTGCGCGAACAGTCGCTGGCGCGACAGAAGCTCAATTGATTGAAGCGGGAACGCTCACGCGTTGCGCGTGAGCACACCCAGGATGCTGGCGGCGCGCTGGTGGTCGCCGATCTGCTTCCACCAGCACCACAGCTCGAGCAGACCGTAGAACTCGTAGAGGTCGACGGTCTGCTGCCAATGCGGCCGGTCGAGCGGTCCGTACCCGGCGAGCAGGCCCGCGCGCTTGGCCTCGTTTCCGTGGACGGAATAGTTGATCGTCTTGGCGATATCCATCAGCGGGTCGCCGGCGATGGCGTTTTCCAGATCGACGAGACCGGTGAGGTGCAGCACGCCATCTTGGCGAGCGGCCAGGATGTTGCCGGGGTGGAAGTCGTAATGGCAGAGGCTCGGCGCTGCGCAGGCGTCGAGCAGGGATTCGCTGCGCGTGACATAGGCGCGCATTGCGGCCGCGGCGTCTTCGGGACCACCATGATTGGTGAACTCGCCTAGCTTCCTGTCGAATTGGAACGACATGTAGGCGCGGTTGCGGGCGAACGGCATCACGATGCCCTGCGTTCCTATGTAGCCAAAGCTTTCTAGCGTGATTGCGTGGATGTCGCGCAGCAGCCTTCCCATCTCGGCATAGATCGCAAAGCACTCCTGCTCAGGAAGGCCGCGTTCGTGATCGGCCAGGCTGGTCCCTTCCAGCCGATCCATCACGACGAAGTCGAAAGCGATGAGAGATTTCGAATCGTCGGCATGGAGGATGCTCGGGACCGGTGCAGGAAGAGGTCGAGTGCTCATGAGGCGCGCGACCGTGATCTCCTTCTGCATCTTCCATTGCAGGGCATCCGGATAGATCTTGATCACCAGGCCGGGCGCGCCATCCGCCAGCTCGACGTCGAACACGGCGCTGATCTCACCGCGTCCGAATGCCGACAGGCGTGTGACACGGCGACCGGGCGCCGCGCGATCGACGATCGACTGCGCTTGCGCCTCGGTGAGGGCGAGGGTGGGTTTCAACATCACAATCATGGTGACACCATGGGTAGCATGGCGAGCGGCACGATCACGCCCGAAGCAGCGGCACACCGTAGGCTTGAAGGCGATGGTCCCGCGTCACAATCGTCAAGCCGTCCTCGATAGCCTGCGCAACCAGCATGCGATCGAACGGATCGCGATGATGGAACGGGAGTCGTTCGACGCGGTCGATGTGCGCCAGTGAGATCGGCAGCAGTGTCGCTGCCATGCCCTCGACGGCTGCTGTGGGCTTTCCCGGCAGCCGCAGCTCGCCGATCGATATCTTGATTGTGAGTTCCCAGATCGAGACGATGCTGACGAAGCGATCGTTGTCCGGATCTTGAAGCGTTCGCCGCGCTGCTGGCGCCAGCTCCCGCGGGTTGGCCGCCATCCATATCAAGGCGTTCGAATCGATCAGCAGCTTCAAGGCTTGTCGGACTCCTTGAGCACGTCGAACATCGCCTCGATCTCGGCATCCGTCTCGGGTGAATCCCATCCCGGGCGAAGCTCGACCTTGCCTTCCCACATTCCCAGCCGCGGCTTCTTGCGCGGCGACTCGAAGGGGGTGAGCAGGGCGACCGGCTTGCCGGCCTGGCAGATGGCGACCTTGCCGCCGGCGCGAACCTCGGCGATCAGCTTGGAAAGCTGGCTCTTCGCCTCGTGCGTGTTCACGTACTTCACGTTAGCTAACTTAGCTAGCTACCGTGACGCCTTCAAGATCGCGCTTGCCCTCGTCCGAAGTCGATATTATAGAGCGGTCACCGTGGGATTTGGGCCGACCGGCTTGCGACCACGTTAAACATCGCTAAAAGGTCGGAGAGCTCGCAAAGCCCCCGCCCTTGCTCGGTCGGGGGTTTTTCGTTTGCGCGGACGACGCAGGCGGCAGGAGGGAGCTATGGACGGAACGATCTCGAACAAGCGGGTGCGGGCTGATCAATCGACGTGGCGGGCCCAGACCCGCGCCGTGCGCGGCGGCCAGTTGCGCAGCAATTTCGACGAGACGTCGGAGGCGCTGTATCTCACCTCCGGCTACGCCTACGGGAGTGCCGAGGAGGCCGAGGCCACCTTCAAGGGCGAAAGCAGCCACTACCAGTATTCGCGTTTCGGCAATCCCACCGTCACCATGTTCGAGAACCGGTTGGCCGCGCTCGAAGGTGCCGAGGCCTGCCGCGCCACCTCGACCGGCATGTCGGCGGTGTTCTTCGCTCTGCTGGCGCTGCTCAAGGCCGGTGATCGCGTCGTCGCGGCGCGCCAGCTCTTCGGTTCCTGTCATTACATCGTGGCCGAGCTGCTGCCCAAGTACGGCGTCGAGAGCGAGCTGGTCGATGGCGGCGATCTCGCGGCCTGGGAGAAGGCGCTGTCGAAGCCGACCCAGGCGGTGCTGTTCGAATCGCCGTCGAACCCGATGCTCGACGTCGTCGACCTCACCGAAGTCTGCCGGCTCGCGCACAAGGCCGGCGCCAAGGTCGTGCTCGACAACGCCTTCGCCACGCCGATCCTGCAGCGGCCGCTGGAATGGGGCGCCGACATCGTCGTGCACTCGGCAACCAAGTACATCGACGGCCAAGGCCGCACGCTGGGCGGCGCCGTGCTGGGCTCGCGCGAGTTCATCCTCGAGAAGCTGCAGCCGATCATCCGCAACACCGGCCCGTCGCTCAGCCCGTTCAACGCCTGGGTGCTGGTCAAGGGGCTGGAGACGCTCGGCCTGCGTGTCGAGCGCCACTGCGCCAACGCTGCCCGCGTGGCCGACGCGCTGGCCGGCCATCCCGCGATCTCGCGCGTGCTCTATCCCGGCCGCAGCGATCATCCCCAGCACGCGCTGGCGGCCAAGCAGATGTCGGGCTTCGGCGGCGTCGTCACGTTCGACCTCAAGGCCGGCAAGCGGGCCGCCTTCGAGGCCTTGAACCGCCTGCAGCTCGTCGACATCTCCAACAATCTCGGCGACGCCAAGAGCCTGGTGACCCATCCGGCGACGACGACTCACATGCGCATCGGCGCCGCCGAGCGGGCCAAGCTCGGCATCGGCGACGGCACGGTGCGCATCTCGGTCGGCCTGGAGGATGTCGAGGACATCATCGCCGACCTGATGCAGGCGCTCGGCGGCTGATGTCGCTCGCCAAGGCCCTGTGGCAGGACAACTCCGATCTTGCCACGCGCATCCTGGGTCACGGCTTCGTGCGTGGGTTGGCCGACGGCTCGCTGCCGATCCATTGCTTCAAGGGCTATGTCGCGCAGGACGCCTACTTCCTGGAATCGTTCGCGCGCGCCTACGCCTTCTGTCTCGCCTACAGCACCGAGCGCGAGGACCTGGAGACCTTCGCCGACCTGATCGCCGGCGTGCGCGCGGAAGTCGAGCTGCACAGGAGCTACGCCCAGCGCTGGCAGGTCGATCTGTCCGCCATCACGCCCCTGTCGGCGACCAACGCCTATATCAGCTTTCTGCTGCAGACCGCGGAGCAGGGCGATCTCGGCGAGACTGTCGCCGCCCTGACGCCGTGCATGCGTCTCTACGCCTATCTCGGCCGGTCCTTGCAGACGCGCGACGTGGCACCGCTCTATCGTGAATGGGTCGCGACCTATGCCGACCCCGAGTTCGAGAAGCTGGCGGTTCGGCTCGAGGCCCTGCTCGATCGTCACGCCAGGGACACCGCGCCGGTCCGCGCCAACTACCGCCGCGCCATGGAGCTCGAGTACGGCTTCTTCGACGCCAACGTGTAGGGCGAAAGGCTGCTTCTCAGCGATTGAGTCTCATTGCCGGGAGCGCGCCGCTCCGCGGCGTTCATGAATGCGCCGCTCCGCGGCGTTCATGAATGCGCCACGGAGTGGCGCGCTCTCGACACGAGTAGGTCTCCTAAAGCGCCGCCAGGCGCCCCATCGACTGGTCCAGGGCGCCATGCAGCTCACTGGTGAGCTTGGCACCCATGGCGTTGCGCACTTCCTGCTCGGCGTTGGCCCACAAGGGCAAGGCACGCTTGAACAGGGTGCGGCCGGCCGCGGTCGCGACCAGCTCGTGCCGGCGCTTGTCGCCCGAGGCGGCGCGCTCGATCAGGCCGCCGCGCAGCAGCGGGTTGAGGTTGCGCGTCAGCGTCGTGCGGTCGGTCGCCAGCAGGTCGGACAGGCGCCCGATCGACACCGGTCCTTCGGCGATGACGAAGCCCAACAGGGAGAATTGCGAGATCTTGAGGCCGGTCGGCGCCAAGTGCTGGCTGTAGATCTGGGTGACGCGCCGCGCCGCGCCGCGGATACGAAAGCAGGTGCAGTCGCGCGGTGACAGCCGGAGGGGAGGAAGGGCCGACATGGCGGGCAGACTACTGCCGTCGCTTGCCCGGACAAAGGCCCAATGTGTATATGCACAGAAATTGCGGACGGAGAGGATCATGGCCCCGGATGCCGGTTTCGGCGTGTTGTCGCTCGACGATGTACGCAGCGTCGACGGGCTCACCCTGTTCAAGGGCATGATCGTGGGCCGCTACCCGGCGCCGCCGATCGCGCGGGCGATCGGCTTCGAGGTCGCCAAGGTCGAGCTCGGCCGCGTCGAGTTCACCTACACGCCCGTGGCCGACCATCTCAATCCGCTGGGCAGCATCCATGGCGGCATTGCCGCGACCATGCTCGACGGCGTCATGGGTTGCTGCGTCCACACGACGCTCAAGGCGGGCATCGGCTACACCACGCTCGAGATCAAGGTGAACTACGTCCGCGCCATGACCGAGAAGACCGGCAAGGTGCGGGCCGAGGGTAAGGTCATCAATGTCGGCTCGCGCATCGCCACGTCGGAGGGCCGGCTGTACGATGCGAACGACCGGTTACTGGCGCACGGCACCACGACTTGCCTGATCTTTCCGATCTGATGCGCGAAAGCGATTCCCGATTTGATGGAACCGCTCGCGGTTCCATCATCGCTCGGCTGCTTCCAGTCGAGTGGAACGTGCTCTAGCCTGGGGCATGCAGCAGGCCACCGCGGAACAGGGGCTTCTTCGCCTGTCGATCGGCGTGACGATCATCGTCTCGCTGTTCGGCGTCCTGTTCGGCCTTCTGTCGGGCTCGCTGTCGATCGTGTTCGACGGCATGTTCGCCGCCATCGATGCGGCGATGTCGGGCCTCGCGTTCCTGGTGTCGCGCCTGGTGGGCCGCGAGACTGGCAGCCGGCGGTTCCAGTTCGGCTACTGGCATCTCGAGCCGATGGTGCTTGCCTTCAACGGCGGCATGCTGATGCTGCTCTGCCTCTATGCCTTCGTGAATGCCGTCGACAGTGTCCTGTCGGGCGGCCGCCAGCTCGATTTCGATTGGGCGATGGCCTATGCGGTCGTCACCTGCGTCATCTGCTTCGGCATGTTCTTCTACGAGCGCCACGCCAACCGGCGAATCGAGTCGGACTTCGTGCGCCTCGACGCGCAGAGCTGGCTGATGTCGGCCTCGATCACCTCGGCGCTGCTGGTCGCGTTCGGCGTCGCCTGGTCGCTCGGCGGCACGCGCTACGCGAGCCTCACAGTCTATGCCGACCCGGTGGTGCTGGCGCTGCTGACGCTTTGCCTGGTGTTCATGCCGATCCGCATCGTGCGCACCGCGCTGCGCGAGGTGCTGCTGATAACGCCGGCGGATCTCGATGGTCATGTCAGGCAGGTGATGGACAGGATCGTCACCGAGCGCGGCTTCAAGTCCTACACAAGCTACGTCGCCAAGGTGGGCCGCGCTCAGTTCATCGAGATCCACATCCATGTGCCGCACGACGCGCCGCTCGACAGTGTCGAGGCAGCCGACGCCATTCGGCGCGAGATCGCCGACGCGCTGGGCGGCGAGGGCCCGCAGCGCTGGCTCACCATCGACTTCACCGCCGACCCGCGCTGGCTGTAAAGAGCATGTTCTCCAGCCGCTTGGCGAATTTGACCTTTCGCTCGGGACGTCCCATGTCAGAGGGGCTTTAAGGGACTGTCGAACGATGTTTACCGCTACAACCCGTGGCATTCGCGTGACGGTCAGGCCGCAATATGTGCCTGACCAGTCCGATCCGACAAAGCCCCAGTTCGTCTGGGCCTATCATGTCCGCATCGAAAATGCCGGCGATGCCACGGTTCAGTTGCGCAGCAGGCACTGGAAGGTAACCGATGGGCTCGGTCGCCAGCGCGAGGTCAAAGGGCCGGGCGTCGTCGGCAAGACGCCGGTGCTGCGGCCCGGGGAGATGTTCGAGTACACTTCCGCCACACCGCTCTCCACGCCGACGGGCTTCATGGGCGGCACCTATCAAATGGTGAACGAGGCGGGCGAAAACTTCGATATCGAGATTCCGACATTCTCTCTCGATTCGCCCAGCACCGACCGCCGGCTCAACTGAGGGGAGCGACAATGAACAGAATTTTGAAGCACGCCCTTGTCTCGCCGGCCACCGGCCTCGCCCGGCCGTCGCGCGAGGAGGCCGAGGCGGCGGTGCGCACCCTGATCCGCTGGGCCGGTGACGATCCCGATCGCGAGGGCCTCGTCGGCACACCCGATCGCGTCGTGCGCTCCTACGAGGAGTTCTTCCGCGGCTACGACGAGGATCCGCGCGAGATGCTGCAACGGACCTTCGAGGAGGTCGAAGGCTACGACGAGGTCGTGATGCTGCGCGACATCCGGCTGGAATCGCATTGCGAGCACCACATGGTGCCGATCATCGGCAAGATCCATATCGGCTACCTGCCCGACAAGCGCGTGGTCGGAATCAGCAAGCTCGCCCGCCTGGTCGACGCCTACGCCTATCGTCTGCAGATCCAGGAGAAGCTCACGGCGCAGATCGCCAACACCCTGCAGGACGTCCTGCAGCCGCGCGGCGTCGCCGTGGTCATCGAGGCGGCGCATCAGTGCATGACGACGCGCGGCGTGCACAAGTCGGACGTCGCCATGGTGACCAGCCGCATGCTGGGCGCCTTTCGCGACAACGGCGACACACGCCGCGAATTCCTGACGATGATCGGCCGCTCGGCGGTGTAGCAGGCGGGCGCCAGCGCGTGGCGCTGGCGCGCGCCTTCCTGGCGGACACGCCGATCCTGATCCTCGACGAGGCGACGTCGAGCCTCGACAGCGAGTCCGAGGCGCTGATCCAGGACGCGATGGAACGGCTTATGCGCGGCCGCACGACCCTGGTGATCGCGCACCGCCTCTCGACGGTGCGCATCCGCGATCGCATCCTGGTGCTCGACGAAGGCCGCGTCGTCGAGGACGGCAGCCATGCCTTGCTGATGCAGCGCAGGGACGGCCTCTACCGCCGCCTCGTGCAGCGGCAGGCCGAGGGCGTCGCGGAGGGTTGTTCGCGGCGTGAAGCTTGCCCCGTCATCGGGCAGGACGATGATTACGGCAGCAGCTCGCGGATCTCGTCGAGCATGCCGGGCGCGCCGAACGGCACGATCAGCAGCGCGTCGTCGAAGCCCAGGTCGGCGATGCGGCGCAGGCGGTCGCGCGCCTCGGGCTTGCTGCAGACCAGCGTCGTCTTGGCGTGCGCGATCAGCGGATGGGCCGGCGGATCGGGACGCAGGTCGGTGAAGATGTTGGCGAGGAGGGCGCGCTTGCCGCCAGCCTTGCGGAACATGTCGAGGCCGATCGGCAGATCGTCGAGCGACGCGTAGATCCCCGACGCGATCCAGCCGGCGCAATGCTCGGCCGCGAGGTTGATCCAGCGCGGGCTGCGCCAGGCGCCGAGATAGACCGGAGGGCCGCCCTCGGTGCCGGGCCAGACCGAGAGCGCGGGGCCGTAGACCGCCTCGCCGGCCCACACCTTGCGCATCACAGCGAGATGCTCCGGAAGCAGCTTGAAGCGGCGCTGGTAGTCGACCTGCGCGGCGTCGAAATCGTGCTTGGTCGACCCGCTGCCCACTCCGAAGCGGAAGCGGCCGCCCGACAGCAGGCTCAGGGTCTGCGCGCGATGCGCCAGCTCGACCGGATGACGGAGCGGCACTTGCTTTACGCAAGTCCCGAGCTCGATGCCCGCGGTCGCCTGGCAGAGCGCGCCGAGGAAAATCAGCGGATCCAGGGTGACGCTGCCGCGGGCGAAGGCATCCGTGGTCCACAGCCCGGCGAAGCCCAGCGCTTCGACGCGCCGGGCGAAGGCGACGCCGTGCTCGAAAAGGCCTGCAGCCTCGCTGACGGTGGGGATGGCGACGATGCCGAATCGCATGGCAACTCCTCGATGGTCGTGTCCGGCCTCTTCGGGCGGGCGCATTTGACGTGGAATACGTGAGCCATTGCAAGGCGTTGTGAACCGCCCTCGGCCTCTTCTTCCCTTTGCTCCGGCTCTGCCGTAGGACGGAGGGCGACACACGGCAACGGGGAGCGTTCGCGTATCATGGCAGGAGAGATCGTCGGATCGGTCGAGATGCTGCGCCGGCTGGTGGCGTTCGACACCACGTCGCGCCATTCCAACCTGGCGTTGATCGAGTACGTCCAGAAATACCTCGAGGACCACGGCGTCGCCTCGAAGCTCGTGCCGAGCGAGGACGGCACGAAGGCCAACCTGTTCGCCACCGTGGGGCCGATGGTGAAGGACGGCGTGGTGCTGAGCGGCCATACCGATGTCGTGCCGGTCGACGGCCAGCCGTGGGACACCGACCCGTGGACGCTCAGCCTGAAGGACGGCAAGTACCATGGCCGCGGCACCTGCGACATGAAGGCGTTCTACGCCATCGGGCTCGCCATGTTGCCCGAGTTCGTCAAGGCGCCGCTCAAGAAGCCGATCCACTTCGCCCTGTCGTACGACGAGGAGGTGGGCTGCGTCGGCGCGCATGCGCTGGCCGCGCGCATGGCGGCCGAGGTGCCGCGCCCGCGCGCCATCATCATCGGCGAGCCGACCATGATGACGGTGGTGCACGCCCACAAGGGCGCGCAGATCTACATCACCAAGTTCACCGGCTTCGAGGCGCATTCCTCGATGACCCATCTCGGCGTCAGCGCGATCCATTTTGCCGGCGAGTTCGTCCACTACCTCAACACCGTGCAGGACGAGCTCGACGCCAAGGCGCCCAAGGACAGCGAGTTCATGCCGGCCGCTGCGACCTTCAATGTCGGCACCATCACCGGCGGCACCGCGGGCAACATCCTGGCGCGCGAATGCGAGGTGCTGTGGGGCTATCGCGAGCTGCCGACCGTGCCGATCGAGACGCTGGGCAAGCGCGCCCTGGAGTGGCTCGAGCACGAGCTGCTGCCCAAGATGAAGGCCAAGCATCCGGCCGCCGCCATCACCACCGTGCTGCGCTCCTCGACGCCCGCCTTCTCGCCCGAGGGCAACGACGAGGCCAAGCGCCTGGCGGCGAGCTGGTCGGGCTCGAACACGGTGGGCAGCGTGGTCTACGGCACCGAAGCCGGCATCTTCCGCAAGACGCTCGGGGTGCCGACGGTGGTCTGCGGCCCCGGCGATATCGCCCAGGCGCACCAGCCCAACGAGTTCATCCTGGCCGCGCAGATCGACGCGTGCGAGGGCTTCATGCGGCGCATGATGGAATGGTGCTGTCGGGAGTGAGATCGGACTCTTTCTGACCGCGCGCGTCCCGCGCGCTCACGATCATGGGCGCGCGGGCCCCTTCGACAAAGCTCAGGGCAGGCGCCGGCGGTCCGGAAGAGTTCGGTGCAGCAGGGCTGCAGCCGCCCTACTTGAGCTTCACGCCGACGACCCGCAGCAGGCCGTCGGGCATCGGCTTGAAGCCTTCCAGCCTGGTCGTCTGGGCGATCAGATACTGCGGATGGTAGAGGTAGAAGATCCAGCCGTCGGCCAGGAACTTCGCGGTCAGCGTCTCGTAGATCGCCTTGCGCTGGGCCGGGTCGGTGACGGCTCGGGCCTGCTCGTGCAGCTTGTCGACTTCCGGGCTGCAGTACTTGCCCATGTTCTGGGGCGCGCCGCACATCTGGTAGACCACCGAGTTGCCGTCGGGATCGATGCGGCCGCTCCAGGTGTTCATGTAGAGCTGGAAGTTGCCGTCCTCCGCCTGCTTCAACGCCGTCGCGACCTCGGTGACGCGGATCTTGAGATCGAAGCCGGCCTCGGCGACCATCGACTGCACCACCTCGGCGACCGCGCGCGTCTCCGGCGTGTTGCTCACCATGAAGTCGATCGGGATACGTGCGGTGACTCCGGCTTCCTTGAGGAGCGCCGTGGCCTTGGCGAGGTCGCGCTTGGGGACCGGGAACTTCGACTGGTAGTAGAAGCTCTGCGGGTTGACCCATTGGTTGCCCGGCGTGAACTCGCCGTTGAACACGACCTGATTGAGGGCGTCGCGGTCGATCGCGAGATCGAAGGCGCGGCGGACGCGGGCGTCCTTGCCGAGCGGGTTGTCGGCATTGGGCCCGTTGGCCACGTTCACCAGCAGGCCGAACCAGCCGATCGACACCGCCTTGCTGAGCTTGAGCTTGGGATCGTCGCGCACCGTCTTGATGTCGGTGGCGAGCACGCGTTCCATCATGTCGAGGCCGCCCGAGCGGACGTTGGCCAAGCGTACCGTGGCGTCGACGATCGGCAGGTAGGTCACCTTGTCGATGAAGACCTGGTCCTTGTTCCAGTAGCCGGCGAACTTCTCGACGACGATGCGATCCTGCTGGATGCGTTCGACGAACTTGTACGGCCCGGCGCACACCGGCTTCAGCCCGAACTTGTCGCCGGCGGCTTCGGCCGCCTTGGGCGAGACCATCATGCCGGCGCGATCGGTGAGCTGGGCGAGCAGGGGCGAGAAAGGCGTCTTGAGGTTGAGCTTGATGGTCAACGGGTCGACCACCGCGACCGTGTCGACCTGGGCGAGCTCGGGCTTGCGGAACGAGCCCTTCATGGTGAGATGGCGGTCGAGGCTGTACTTGGCGGCCGCCGCGTCGAAGGCCTCGCCGTCGTGAAACTTCACGCCCGGCCTGAGCTTGATCGTGACGGCCTTGCCGTCGGCCGAGGTCTCGTGGCCGAGGCCGAGCTGGGGG
Source organism: Reyranellaceae bacterium (assembly GCA_046349295.1). Classification (GTDB taxonomy): domain Bacteria; phylum Pseudomonadota; class Alphaproteobacteria; order Reyranellales; family Reyranellaceae; genus Reyranella. The sequence continues at coordinate 74,751 of JAXMCP010000014.1, read as the reverse complement.
ACGATGTTGGCCTTCTCGTCGATGTCGAACAGCTTGTCGCACAGGGTGGCGAAGACGATGCGCGCGGTGTAGGTGCGCGACAGCGAGGGATCGAGCACGTCGGGATCGTCGCCCAGCCCGATGCGCAGATGGCCCTGGGCCGAGGCACTGGCCGCGCCCAGGCAGATAGCAAGCACGAGGGCGAAAGGCATCTTTCTCATGGTGCCTCCCTTGCAAGACCCGTTCCGACCGCGGGCCTTATTGTCTTGCCTCCCCCGACTGCGGGGGAGGCAAGCTACAACTCACGCCGCCGACGCGTAGATGCGGTCGAGGTCGCTGTCGTCGTAGCCGTACTCGGTCGAGCAGAACTCGCACTTTACGACCACCTTGCCCGAGGTATCGCGCAGGTCGCTGAGCTCCTCGCGCTTCAGGGAGCGCAGGACGCGGTCGATGCGGTTGCGGCTGCAGCGGCAGCGCGCGGCGAAGGCGCGGCGGGCGAACACGCGTGGCTGCTCGGCATGGAACAGGCGCAGCAGGAGCCGGGCGTCGGGCAGGTTGGGATCGAGCATCTCGCGCTCGGTCGCCGAGGCCATCAGGATCACCGCCTTGCGCCAGTCGTCCTCGCGCTGCTCGGGATCGATGTCGAGCCGGCCGGCGTCGAACTCCGGCATCTGCTGGACCATCAGCGCGGCGGCGCGCCAATGGCCTTTGCCGTCGCGCTCTTCGCGTCGCGCCGTGATCTTGATGCCGGTCGGCAGCTGCTCGGACTGGCGGAAATAGGTATGCGCGCAGTCGGCCAGGGTCGGGCCCTCGAGCGGCACGATGCCCTGGTAGCGCTCGGTGTGCTGGCCCTGGTCGACGGTGAAGGCGAGCCGGCCATGGCCGAACAGCCGCGGCACGTAGCCGTCGGGCGCCTCGGCCGAGCCGCCGAGCGCGATCGCGAGCTTCCACGAATCGAACTGGGCGTAGCCGCGCAGCGCGCCGTCGGTCGTGAGGTCGGTGACCAGCAGGCGCACCGGCCCGTCGCCGGAGATCTGCAGGGTGAAGATGCCGTCGTACTTCAGCGAGGTGGCGAGGGCCGCGCACAGCGTCATCGCCTCGGCGAGCGGGCGCGCCACCGCCAGCGGATAGTGGTGGCGCTCGATGATCTCGTCGAGCGACGGTCCCAGCCGGACCAGACGGCCGCGCACGCCGAGCTGATCGAGCTGGAATGGCAGGACGCTGTCCCAATCGTCGGAAGGCCAGGCTTCCGACGAGGCGCTCACGATAGGCACCAGGCCAGGATGCTCTTCTGGGCGTGCAGGCGGTTCTCGGCCTCGTCGAACACGACCGATTGCGGCCCGTCGATCACGTCCTCGGTGACTTCCTCGCCGCGATGGGCCGGCAGGCAATGCATGAAGATGGCGTCGGGCTTGGCCAGTTGCATCAATCGTCGATCGACCTGGTAGCTGCGCAGGAGATTGTGGCGACGCGAGGCGCTCGGGCTGTGCGGATCCTCGTCGCCCATCGACACCCAGGTGTCGGTGACGACGCAATCGGCATTGCGCACGATCGTCTCGGGGTCGTGCCCGATGGTGATGCGGCCCTTCGACTTCTCGGCCCACGCCAGCACGTCCTCCGGCGGCTTGAGTTCGCTGGGGCAGGCCACGCGCAGCTCGAAGTCGAACTGCACGGCGGCGTGGATCCAGCTGGTCGCCATGTTGTTGCCGTCGCCCGACCAGGCGACCGAGCGGCCGCGGATCGGTCCGCGATGCTCCTCGTAGGTCATGACGTCCGCCATGAGCTGGCAGGGATGCGTCTTGTCGGTGAGCCCATTGATCACCGGCACGGTCGCGTACTTCGCCATCTCGAGGAGCTTCTCCTCGACGGTGGTGCGCATCATGATGATGTCGACATAGCGCGACAGCACCCGCGCGGTGTCGGCGATGGTCTCGCCACGTCCGAGCTGGGTGTCGGTGCGGCCCAGCATGATGGTCTGGCCGCCGAGCTCGCGCATGCCGACCTCGAACGACACGCGGGTGCGTGTCGACGGCTTCTCGAAGATCATGGCGAGCGTCTTGCCGGCGAGCGGCTTGTCGTGACCCCCGTTGGTTCGCGCCTTCTTCATCGCCTTGCCATGATCGAGGATCTGGCGAAGCGTCTTGGGATCGACCTGGTCGAGGTCGAGGAAGTGCTTCGGTGTCGCCATGACGCCTACTCGGCGGCCTTGGCGGCCTCGAACGACTGCGCTGCCTTGCCCAGGATGTCGATGCCCTCGTCGAGCGCGGCCTTGTCGGCGATCAGCGCCGGAAAGACGCGGATCACGTTCTCGCCCGCCGGCGGCACCAGCAGCCCGAGCGACTGCAGTCGGTTCACCATGTCGCCCGCCGGCACCGCCGGCGTGCACTGGATGCCCTGCAAGAAGCCCATCCCGCGCTGCTCGACATAGACCGTGGGATGCTTCTTCACGAGACCTTCGAGCTGGCCCTTGAGGTAGTCGCCCTTCTCGCGCACGGCGTCGATGAAGCCGGGCTTGAGGAGCTCGTCGAGCACCGCATTCGCCACGCCGGTGGCAAGCGGGTTGCCGCCATAGGTCGAGCCGTGCGTGCCGGGGACCATGCCGACTGCCGCCTTCTCGGTCGCCATGAACGCGCCGATCGGGAAGCCGCCGCCCATGCCCTTGGCGATCGCCGCGACATCGGGCTTTACGCCGGACCAGTCGTAGCCCCACATCTTGCCGGTACGGCCGAAGCCCGTATGGATCTCGTCGTAGAACAGCAGCAGGCCGAACTCGTCGCAGATCGCGCGCAGATCCTTCAGGAACTGCGTGGTCGTGCCGCGGATGCCGCCTTCGCCCTGGATCGGCTCGACCAGGATGCCGGCGGTCTCGTCGTCGATCAGATCGCGCACGACGTTGGTGTTGTTCAGCGGTGCGTGCTTGTAGCCGGGTGCCGGCGGGCCGAAGCCTTCGAGATACTTCTCGTTGCCGGTGGCCGCGAGCGCGTTCAAGAGGCGGCCGTGGAACGCCGCCTGGAAGCAGATGATCTTGTAGCGCCCCGGCTTGCCGTTCATGAACTGATACTTGCGGATCAGCTTGATGCCGCCCTCGATCGCCTCGGCGCCCGAGTTGCAGAAGAACATCGTGTCGGCGAACGACACCTCGGTCAGCCGCTTGGCCAGCTTCTCGCCGTTACCGATGCGGAACAGGTTGGAGGTGTGCCAGAGCTTCTGGCCCTGCTCGGTCAGGGCCTTGACCAGGGCAGGATGGCAGTGGCCCAGCGCGTTCACGGCGATGCCCGAGGTAAAGTCCAAGTAACGTCGGCCGTCCGTCGCGTAGAGATAGTTGCCCTCTCCGCGTTCGAACACGACGTCCTTGCGACCGTACGTCGGCATCACAGCCGTTATCACTGGACTCTCCACCAAATGAATAACCCGCTCTTCGACCACGGCTCCGGAACGGATAGACCGGGGTTGAGCGGGCGCGGCCACTATCTTATCCGGGTCCGGGTGTGTCAACTTGGCCCACCCGCGCATGTCGTAAGCACACGAGTTGTCCGGGTTAGGTAGCACACGAGTTGTCCGGTTTTGTAGGGCCCCGAGAGGGGTCGATCGATGAACCGGGCAGCGTGGCTACAGGACCGCAGGATGCAGAAGTTTGTGGACATATTGGGCCGCTGGGAAGCGGGTTCGTTGTCGATGCTGGAGGCCGGAGAGCTGTTGGGTGTGTCGGAGCGGCAGTTCCGGCGCTACCGGGATCGCTACGAGGAGGACGGATTGGAAGGTCTTCGCGACGGTCGTCTGGGCAAGCCGTCGGGGAAACGGGTGCCAGCCAAGGAGAAGGATCGGATGCTTGCGCTGTATCGAGAGGCCTATCGGGGCTGGAACGTGAAGCATTTTCACGAGCACCTCCGGCGCGACCATGGGTTCCGGTGGAGCTACACGTGGGTCAAGACACAGTTGCATGGAGCGGGTCTGGTGGGTCGGGCGGCGCGACGGGGCGCGCATCGGCGCAAGCGCGAGCGCAAGCCGTGTGTCGGCATGATGCTGCATCAGGACGGGTCGCGAGCGGCGTGGCTGGCCGGCCAGCCCGGGCTCGATCTGATCGTCACGATGGACGATGCGACGAGCACGATCTACTCGGCGTTTCTGGTCGAGGAAGAAGGCACTGTCTCGACGTTTCGGGCGCTGCTCGAGGTGTTCACGGCGCACGGTCTGCCGAGCAGCCTCTACACCGACCGCGGCAGCCACTATTTCTACACCGCCAAGGCTGGCGAGGCTGTCGATCGGCAGCGCTTGACGCAGGTTGGCCGGGCGCTCGACCGGCTGGGCATCGAGCACATAGCGGCCTATTCGCCGGAAGCTCGCGGCCGCTCGGAGCGGATGTTCGGGACGCTCCAGGATCGATTGATCAAGGAGCTGGCGAAGGCCGGGCTGAGCGAGATCGAGGCCGCCAACGAGTGGCTTCGCACGGTCTACCTGCCGGCGCACAATGCGCGCTTCGCCCACCCCGCCGCGCTGGCCGAAAGTGGCTTCGTCAGGGTGGCCGATGCCGCCGCGCTCGGTGAAACCTTGTGCATCCAGGAGGACCGGGTGGTCGACCGCGCCAACACGGTGAGCTGGGGGCGGCTCAAGCTGCAGCTCCCGCAAAGCCCGCTGCGCGCGCACTACGTCAAGGCGCGCGTGCGGGTCCATCAATATCCCGATGCCAGCCTGGCCGTGTTCCACGGCCCGCGCTGCATCGCCCGCTTCTCCGCCGATGGCCAGCACCAACCGCTCGGCCCAACCTGCCCAAGCGCGACATCGTGCTCGACGCCGTCAAGGACGCTGCGCGCCGCCTGCGGCGGTGGCCTGCGGCCATCCTTGACCGCGCCTGCGCGCGATGTCCCGGAAAAATCGCAGGTCGGGACGAAGAAACGGCCTCCAGGTCGAACCAAGAAACTCAGCTTGGCGACCTCAACTCCACTCGAAGCTCTCGCCCCATAGCCGCACTACACCGGCGGGCGGCCCGTCCACCGCTTCCGAACCGCCCTCCCAACTCAATCTCAAGAAGCGGACATTTGATGTGCTACCAAAACCGGACAACTTGATTTGCTACCGACACTTGGCCCACCCGCGCAGGGGCCTGCCTTGAGGGTGCCCCACCCCTCTGCTAGAGCGATTTTCGACCCGACCGGAACCGCGAACGGTTCCGTCCGATCGAAGATGCGCGCACCGGGGTTATTTGTTGCAGCAGGCACATTCCGTTCGCCTGTTCCAGCCGAACGGAATGTGCTTTAGGAGACCGCCCTTCCGATGAACCCGCTGCCCACCCGCAACTCCCGGCTTGCCTTGCGCCGCGCCGACTTCCGCTCGGTGCCGGAGATGCTGGACTATGCGGCGACGGGCGAGACCGGCATCACCTTTTATAGTGTCAGGGGGGAGATAATATCGTCCCTGTCCTGGCGCGAGGCGCGGGAGCGGGCCCATGTCGCCGCCCGTCGCCTGATCGGCGCCGGCTTCGCACCGGGCGAGCGCATTCTCATCACGGCCGACACCTGGCCGGGCTTCTTCGACCTGTTCTTCGGCGCCCAGTATGCCGGCCTGCTGCCGGTTCCGGTGTCGATCCCGATCGGCATCGGCGGCAAGGACGCCTATCTCGACCAGCTCCGCCGCCAGCTCGCGGCGTCGGGCGCGGTGGCGGCGTTCGGCATCGACGACCTGACGGGCTTCCTGGCCGATGCCACGGCGGACGCGCCGATGGTGCGTCTGCAGGGCGGCCTTGCCGCGCTCGAGGCCCTGCCGGAGAAGCCGGTCGATCTGCGGCCGCTCGGCCCCGCCGACCTCTGCTACCTGCAATTCTCTTCAGGCAGCACGCGCCATCCGCACGGCGTGCAGATCACGCAGCATGCGCTGATGTCCAACCTTGCCGGCATGACCGGCCCGGCCGGGCTCGACGTCGTGGCCGGCGATCGCGCGGTAAGCTGGCTGCCGCTCTATCACGACATGGGGCTGATCGGCTTCCTGATGGCGCCGCTCTCGAGCCAGCTCTCGCTCGACTACCTGACGCCGCGCGACTTTGCCCGCCGGCCCATGCAGTGGCTCAACATCATCGCCCGCAACCGCGGCACCATCTCCTACAGCCCGAGCTTCGGCTACGATCTCGCCACCCGGCGCGCCGCCCGCCAGGTGCCGGCCGACCTCGACCTGTCGAGCTGGCGCCACGCCGGGATCGGCGGCGACATGATCCGGCCCGACGTGCTCGACCGCTTCGCCGCGACCTTCGAGAGCGCGGGCTTCGACCGCAAGGCCTTCATCCCGAGCTACGGCATGGCCGAGGTCTGCCTCGCCATCACCTTCTCTCCCGGCGGCACCGGGGTGCGCCTCGACACGATCGATCGCACCGCGCTGTCCGAGAGTCAGCGCGCCGTGCCGGTCGCCCTGGGTAATGATCGCCGCGCCCGGCGCTTCGTGATCTGCGGCAAGGTTCTGCCCGGCCATCGCCTGGAAGTGCGCGGCGGGGATGGCGTCGTCCTGGCTGAGCGCGAGGTCGGCCGGCTCTTCGTCCAGGGCCCCAGCATCATGCCGGGTTACTACGGCGAGCCCGAAGCGACCGAGGAGGTGCTGTCGGCCGACGGCTGGCTCGACACCGGCGATCTCGGCTATCGCCTGGGCGACGAGGTGGTTGTCACCGGCCGCGCCAAGGACTTGATCATCGTCAACGGCCGCAATGTCTGGCCGCAGGACATCGAATGGGCGCTCGAATCGCGCGGCGTGGTGAAGACCGACGATTCGGCCGCCTTCTCGGTCGAGACGCCCGACGGCGAGCGCGTCGTCGTCGCCGTGCTGGCCCGCGTCTCGGGCGAGGAGGGACGCCAAGCGCTGGCCCGTGATGTCGCGGGCGCCGTGCGCGAGATGATCTCCGTCGATTGCGACGTCGCCCTGGTGTCCCCCAGCCTCGGCCTGCCCACGACCTCGTCGGGCAAGCTTTCCCGCACCCGCGTCAAGGCCAACTACCTGGCCGGCACCTACGCCCCGAAGACCGTGGCGGCGTGAGGTGAGACCCCATCCTTTTCCTCCCCCGTCATACGGGGGAGGAAAATGAGAGGGCTCGTCGCGGTCACCGGCGCCACCGGGTTCGTCGGACCGCACCTGGTGGCGGCGCTCGGCCGGCGCGGTTGGCGGGTCAGGCTGCTGGTCCGGCGTTGGTCGCCGCTGCCCTCGCTCGGAGGCGTCGAAGCCGAGCTGGTGCTGGGCGATCTCGCTGATGACGACGCCCTGCAGCGCCTGGTCGAAGGCGCCGATGCCGTGGTCCATGCCGCCGGCCTGATCAAGGCGCGCCGCCCCGACGAGTTCATGGCCGTCAATCGCGACGGCACGGCCCGGCTGTCGGCCGCCGCCGGCACGGCACGGCTGGTCCTGCTGTCGTCGCTCGCCGCCCGCGAGCCGCAGCTTTCGCCCTATGCCGCCAGCAAGCGCGCCGCCGAGGAAGCGGTCGCCGGCCGGGCCGGGCCGTGGCTCGCCATCCGGGCGCCCGCTGTCTACGGGCCGGGCGACCGCGAGACCCTGGCGTATTTCCGAGCCGTCGCCCGAGGGCTGGCGCCGCGGCCGCTGGTCGCCGAAGCGCGGCTGTCGCTGATCCACGTCGCCGACCTCGCCGAGGTGGTGGCGCAGGCAGTCGATGCATCAATCTCGCGTTCGATCTGCGAAATAGATGATGGCCGGGAAGGCGGCTACAGCTATCGCGACATGCAGGAGGCTGCCGCCAGGGCTGTCGGCCGCACGGTCCTCGGCGTCGCCGTGCCGCGTCCCGTCATGGCGGGGCTCGCCCGGCTCAACCAGCTCGGCCATCGGCTGGGCGGTCCGGTCCAGATCCTGACCCCCGGCAAGGTCAACGAGATCTTCCATCCGGACTGGACGGTGCACGACCGGCGCCTCGCCGGAGCGATCGGCTTCGCCGCCCGTTATGATTTGGTAGCCGGGTTTCACGACACGGTATTGTGGTATCGCCGTCGCGAGTGGCTATAGAAGGTGTGAAACACTGAGTAACAAATTGTCATTTCACAAGGAATTGGCTGATCTGCCACAAGACTGCTGCCTGACCCTGCCCCCCGGACGGGAGAGATTCCTTTGAACGCCAGCCACGAAATGACCGTCGCAAACGACGGCATCGTTGAAACCTTCACCCGCGCGCGCGTTGTTTCGCGCGCCGAGGTGATTCGCGAGATTTGCCACCATCTGGCGCCCTACCAGAACGGCGACCGGCCGATCGTGGGCGACACGGTGATCGCCAAGGACCTGACCATCGACTCGCTCGCCATCATGGACATGGTCATGGAGCTCGAGGATCATTTCGACGTATCGATCCCGATGAGCGTCATCGCCGAGATCCATACCGTCGACCAGCTCGCCGACACGATCCGGGAGCTGAGCGCGCGCGGCTAGGGCGCTGACCGCGCGCCGACGACTTCTACCCACGTTCAACATCAGGGCGGGACACCCATGGGCCTGTTCGACCGCCACGCCGGCCTGCTCGAGGCCTATCGCGACGTTCGCACCACCGGTTACGACCCGTTCCAGATCCGCATGGAACGGGTGCTGTCGCCGACCGAGGCGATCATCAACGGCCGCAAGACGCTGCTGGTCGGCACCAACAATTATTTCGGGCTGACCTTCGATCCGTCGTGCATGGAGGCGGCCATCGAGGCGATCCGCGCCGAGGGCACCGGCACCACCGGATCGCGCATCGCCAACGGCAGCTACAGCGAGCACGTCGCGCTGGAGAAGGAGATCGCCGCCTTCTACGGCAAGAAGCACTGCATGGTGTTCACCACCGGCTACCAGGCCAATCTCGGGGTGATCTCGACCCTGGCCGGGCCGGACGACTTTCTGCTGATCGACGCCGACAGCCACGCCTCGATCTACGACGCCTGCAAGATGACCCAGGCCGAGGTCGTGCGCTTCAAGCACAACGACCCGGCGAGCCTCGAGGCCCGCCTGCGCCGGCTCGGCGACAAGCCGGGCAATCGCGTCGTGGTGCTCGAAGGCATCTACTCGATGCTGGGCGACAGCGCGCCGCTGCGCGAGTTCGTCGACGTCTGCAAGAAATACGGCGCCTACGTGCTGATCGACGAGGCCCATTCGCTGGGCGCGCTGGGCGAGCACGGCCGTGGGCTCTGCGAGGCGACCGGCGTGATCGACGACTGCCATTTCATCGTCGGCACCTTCTCCAAGACGCTGGGCGCGATCGGCGGCTACTGCGTGTCGGACGATCCCGACTTCGACATCCTGCGCGTCACCGTGCGCGCTTACATGTTCACCGCCTCGCTGCCGCCCTCGATCGTCGCCTCGGTGCGCCAGGCGCTGCGCGTTGTGCAGGCCAGGCCGGAGCTGCGCGCGCAGCTCTGGGCCAACGTCGCCACGCTCTATGACGGGCTGAAGGCGCGCGGTTTCACGCTGGGTCCCGAGCATGGACCGGTGGTCGGTGTCCATCTGCCCGACCGCATGACCGCCATCGGCTTCTGGCGCGCCATGCTCGACGCCGGCATCTACGTCAACGTCGCCGTGCCGCCCGCCACGCCCAACGGCGTGTCGCTGCTGCGCTGCTCGCTGTGCGCCGTGCACACCCGCGAGCAGCTCGAGCACATGGTCGAGGTGATGACCGGCATCGGCCGCCAGTTCGGCGTCCTGCCCAACCAAACCGAGCTGCGCGTCGTCGGCGCGCGCTAGTCAGCCGACGACGCTTTCCCTTCATTTCCTCTCCCCGCCTCATGAGCGCGTTCGGCTCCGCCGAGCCGCACATTACGGGGTGAGGCTAGGTGAGGGGGCTTCGACGTGCGTAAACCCCTCACCCAGCCTCTCCCCCTAGCGGGGGAGAGGAGCAAGAACGGGCTCCTTTGTTCACCCTCGCCCATCTGTCCGATCCCCACCTGCCGATGCCGCCGGCCCGCGCTGGCGAGCTCTTGGGCAAGCGGCTGACCGGCTACATCAACTGGTGGCGGGGGCGCGTGCGCCTGCACCGGCCGGAGGCGCTGGCCGGCATCCTCGCCGACCTCGAGGCGGCGCGACCCGATCACGTCGCGCTCACCGGCGACCTGGTGAACATCTCGTTGCCCGAGGAGTTCCGCCGTGCCGCCGGCTGGCTCGCCGATCTCGGCAGCCCGCGCGACGTCACGCTGATCCCCGGCAACCACGACGTCTACGTCGCCACGCGCTGGCCCGAGACGCTTGGCCTGTGGGGCTCGTACCTCGCTGGCGACGACGCGCCGCCGGTCGCCTCGTTCGACGTCTTCCCCACGTTGCGCCGCCGCGGCCCGGTCGCGCTGGTCGGCCTGTCGAGCGGCGTGCCCAAGCCGCCGTTCTTCGCGACCGGCACGTTGGGCGAGGCGCAGATCGCCCGCGCCGAGCGCCTGCTGGCGGAGCTCGGCCGCGAGGGACTGTGCCGGGTCGTGCTGATCCATCATCCGCCGCTCACCACCGAGAAGCGCATGAAGCGCCTGACCGACGCCGCCGCCTTCCAGGCGATGATCCGCCGCGTCGGCTGCGAGATCGTCCTGCATGGCCACAACCATCGCAGCGAGCTTGCCCGCATCGCCGGACCGCACGCACCGGTGCCGGTGCTCGGCGTCGCCTCGGCCTCGGCTGCCCCCGACAGCAAGTACGGCGCCGCGCGCTACCACCTGATCCGCATCACCGGCGAGGCCGGCGCCTGGCGCCTCGACGCCGAGATGCGCACGCTGCGCGCCGACGGGACGGGATGCATGACCGACGGCCATCTCATACTTCTTCCGGACCGCGGGCGTCTCGCCCGCTCACATAGCGACGAAGGAGACACCATGAGCGGGCGGAACGCCCGCGGCCCGCATGACGCGCGCTCGCGGTCCCAGCGCCCATGACCGACCCCGTCGTCGTCACCCCGGTCGACGGCAAGGCCGACCTGAAGGCCTTCATCGACCTGCCCAAGCGGCTGTTCGCCGGCCACAAGGGCTACGTCGCCCATCTCGACACCGAGCGGCGCGAGGCCTTCTCGCCCAAGAAGAACCCGCTGTTCAAGCATGTCGAGGTCGGCTTCTTCCTGGCGCGCCGCGGCGGCCGTGTGGTCGGCCGCATCACCGCCCAGATCGATCGCGCCTACCTGGAACGCTATGCCGACGACACCGGCCATTTCGGCTGCCTGGTCGCCGAGGACGATCCGGCGATCTTCTCCGCCCTGTTCGCAGCGGCCGAGCAATGGCTGCGCGCGCGCGGCATGAAGCGCATCACCGGGCCGTTCAGCCTCTCGGTCAACGAGGAGGTCGGGATGCTGGTGTGGGGCTTCGACAGCCGGCCGGTGCTGCTGGTGCCCTACGATCCGCCCTATGCCGGGCCGCGTGTCGAGCAGTGCGGCTTCGCCAAGATCAAGGACCTGATCTCCTACGACTACGACGTCCAGAACGCGCCCGAGACGATCGGCGCCAAGCTGCTGGCGCGTGCCGGCTTCGCCGGCCGGGTGAGGGCGCGCACCGCCAACATGAAGATGTTCGATGCCGAGGTGCGCACCCTGGTCGGCATCTTCAACGACGCCTGGAGCGACAATTGGGGGTTCGTGCCCTTCACCCAGGCCGAGATCGACCACGCCGCCAAGGCGTTCGGCCCGGTGATCGTGCCCGAGCTCGCGGTGTTCGTGGAGGTCGACGACGAGGCGGTGGCCTTCATCGTGGCGCTCACCAACCTCAACGAGGCGACCGCCGACTTCAACGGCAGCCTGGCGCCGTTGAACCTCCTGAAGCTGGTATGGCGCATGCGCGTCGCCGGCGTCGGCAGCACCCGGGTGCCGCTGATGGGCGTGAAGAAGAAGTACCGCAACCATCCGCTGATGGGCGCCGGCCTCGCCATGATGGCGATCGACCATCTGCGCGCCAACGGCAAGCGCCTCGGCAAGACCAGCGCCGAGCTGGGCTGGATCCTGGAAGACAACAAGGCCACCAACAACATCATCCGCTCGGTCGGCGGCGTGCACTACAAGACGCACCGGATTTACGAGAAGATGCTGGGGTGAAGGGGTCCTCATTTCTCTACCTCATACTTCTTCCCTCTTTTTCAGGTTCCTCTCCCCCGCTAGGGGGAGAGGCTAGGTGAGGGGGCTGTGAAGGCTGTAGCATCACCTGCGACCCCCTCACCCAGCCTCTCCCCCTAGCGGGGGCGAGGGGTATGAGAGGGATGAGGAGGCAACGGCGGGCGCCGACATGACCCCGAAGAAGATCACGCGCGCTCGCGAGCTGCGGCGCGACGGCAGCTGCGCCGAGCAGATTTGCTGGGATCCCCTTCGCGACCGGCGGCTCGAAGGCGCGAAATTCCGCCGACAGCATCCGATTGGTCCGTATTTCGCGGACTTCGCCTGTGTTTCCCGAAAACTCGTCATCGAGATCGATGGTGGTCATCACGCGCTTCAAGCCGAGGCGGATGCATGTCGTACTGCCGCAATGGAGCGCGAGGGCTGGCGGGTTCTGCGGTTCTGGGCCAATGAAGTCGTGCAGGATCGGGAAGGCATGTGGGCTGCAATCGAGATTGCACTTCGTGGGCAGCAACGTGCGTAACCCCCTCACCCAACCTCTCCCCCTTATGTGCGGCTCGGCGAAGCCGAACGCGCTCATGAGGGCGGGGGAGAGGGGCATGAATTGATGACGTCTTCAGGCACCCCCGCCCCCTCCCACTCCGCGTTCGCGCCGCTCGCCATCCGCGCCTTCGCCCTGCTCTGGACGGCCAACGTGTTGTCCAACACTGGCGGCTGGATGCAAACCACGGGGGCGGCGTGGGAGATGACCTCGCTCACGCAGGAGCCGATCTTCGTGGCGCTGCTGTCGGCGGCCGGCACGTTGCCGATGTTCCTGTTCTGCTTCTTCGCCGGCATCCTGGCCGATCGCTTCGACCGGCGGCGCTACATCATCGTCTGCCAGGTCTGGATGATGGGCGTCTCCGCCACCCTGGCAGTGCTCGCCTTTCTCGGCCGGCTCGATCACTGGAACCTGCTGACGCTGTGCTTCTGCATGGGGCTGGGCAACGCCATGAACGCGCCGGCTTGGCATGCCGTCGTGCCCGAGATCGTGTCGGGGCCGATGCTGCGGCCGGCGATCGCGCTGAACAGCGCGGGCTTCAACCTCGCGCGCACGGTGGGACCGGTGCTGGGCCAGATCCTGCTTGGCCTCGTCGGCGTCTTCCTGCTCTTCGCCATCAACGCCTGCACCTATATCGGCGTCATCTTCGCCATGGCGAGCTGGCGCCGCCCCGCCGAGGCGCGCGCCGGCCAGCGTCGCGAGAGCTTCGGCCAGGCGGCGCGCACCGGCATCGCCTTCGTGCGCGGCTCGGGCGAGCTCAAGGCGGTGTTCGCCCGCGGCCTCTGCTTCTTCGTGCCCGGCATCGCCATCAGCACGCTGCTGCCGGTGATCGGCCGCTTCGAGCTTCGCCTCGACGAGCTTTCGTTCGGCGTCCTCTATGCCGTGTTCGGCGCCGGCGCGGTGTTCGGCGCGGTGCTGATGCCGACGCTCAATCGCCTGCTGAGCCCCGACCGCGCCAACATCTGGGCGATGGCGCTGCACGCCGCCTCGACCCTGGTGGCGGCGCTGGTCATGACGCCCAACGTCGTCGGCGCCTGCATCGCCGTCACCGGCGCCTGCTGGATCACGGTGATCGCCAACAACAGCACCGCCGTGCAGTCGTTCCTGCCCAACTTCATGCGGGCGCGAGGCATGGCGGTCCACCAGATGGTGTTCTTCGGCGCCATGGTCACGGGCTCTCTGTTCTGGGGCAAGCTGGCGACGCTGTTCGGCACGCAGCCGACGTTGATCGCCTCGGCGATCGCGCTCGTGCCCTTCACGATCCTCGCCGCAACGATTCGCCTGCCGGGCTCGTCGCTGCCGCGAGCCTGATCTTCGCGCGCCTCCGTGCGCCGCACGCATCTTCCTCGGCATGCTTCCGTCACGCTTTTGTGCCCTTTGCAACACAAGATGGAGGAAAAGAATCCTGTCGGCGCAGAAATCGCTTGTATCAGCGTCGATTAGTTGTAGATAGCAAACCAAGACGCCCACGCACGTGCCGCTGGCCCTTTGTGGTTACGCAACGACGGAAAGTGTTCTTTTTGGCAGTGCCGGCGCAAGCCGGGTCCGGGAAGGAGCTTCTGATATGGTTGCTTACCGCGCGGGGCGCGTTCCCCGCTATTATGTCTTTTGCCCGGTCTTGAACCGGGCCGACATCATCGCCCACACCCCGAGGCATTCGAGTCCGTCGAGTATCGGCTGACGTACGCTGCCCTGTGGGCACCGTACGTCGCGTCGGCGGGTCGCAGCGTCGACCCGGCCGTCGCCGATTCGTCGATTCAGCGTGACTTGAGTGACGGGGAACCCCCCAGCAATGACCGAGCGTATTTTTCGTTATCTCCGCGAGCAGCAGCCCGAGACGCCGTGCTTGGTGATCGACCTCGATGTGGTCGAGACCAATTTCCGGCGCATGCGTGAGCTGCTGCCGGCGGCCCACATCTTCTACGCCGTGAAGGCCAACCCGGCGCCGCAGATCCTCTCGCGGCTGGCCGGCCTCGGGTCGAAGTTCGACACCGCGAGCCGCGGCGAGATCGAGTTCGCTCAGGCGACCGGCGTGTCGATGGACCGCGTCTCCTTCGGCAACACCATCAAGAAGGAGAAGGACATCGCCTGGGCCTGGCAGCAGGGCGTGCGGCTGTTCGCCTTCGACAGCGAGGCCGAGCTGCAGAAGATCGCCCGCTCCGCCCCCGGCGCCCGCGTGTTCTGCCGCGTGCTGGTCGATTGCGGCGGCGCCGAATGGCCGCTCAGCAAGAAGTTCGGCTGCGCGCCGGAGATGGCCAAGGACCTGCTGCGCAAGGCCAAGGAGTGGGGCCTCGATCCCTACGGCCTGTCGTTCCATGTGGGCAGCCAGCAGACCGACCTCGAGCAGTGGGACCGTGCCCTCGGCCAGGTCTCGCAGATGTTCTTTGCGCTCGCCGAGGAAGGCGTCGACCTGCGCATGGTCAATCTCGGCGGCGGCTTTCCGGCGCGCTATCGCGCCGAGGTGCAGGGCATCGAGGCCTACTGCGATGCGGTCGGTCGCGCCCTGGTGCGCCACTTCGGCAATCGCATGCCGGAGGTCATCATCGAGCCCGGCCGCTCCATGGTGGGCGACGCCGGCGTGATCCAGAGCGAGGTCGTGCTGGTCTCGCGCAAGGCCAACAACGACCGCAAGCGCTGGGTCTACCTCGACATCGGCAAGTTCAGCGGACTCGCCGAGACGATGGACGAGAGCATCAAGTACCGCCTGCGCACCAGCCGCGACGGCACCCGTGTCGGGCCGGTCGTGCTGGCAGGCCCGACCTGCGATTCGGCCGACATCCTCTACGAGAAGACCGAATACAAGCTGCCGCTCGGCCTGAAGCCCGGCGACAAGGTCGAGATCCTGTCGACCGGCGCCTACACGACGACCTACTCGTCGGTCGCCTTCAACGGTTTCGCGCCGCTCAAGGCCGTCTGCATCTGACCCTCCCATCCCGAGGCGACGAAGCGACGGGGCCGTAACGGCCCCGTCGCCGTTTTGAGGGCTCCAAACCGTTCGCGTCCCATTCATGCTCCTCTCCCCCGCTAGCCCGGATTTCTCAAAGGTTGAGAGGTTGGGTGAGGGGGTTGCAGGTGATGACGCAGCCTTCGAAGCCCCCTCACCTAGCCTCTCCCCCTGGCGGGGGAGAGGAACATGAGTATCGACTGACCAGTCCTGAACCCTTAGGACGCTCTCCAGCCACACGCAGGGACCTCGACATGGCCAAGAAGCTCTCCGGCAAGAAGTACATCGACTTCAAGGGACGCATGGTGATGATCGGCTTCGGCTCGATCGGTCAGGGGGTGCTGCCGCTGATCCTGCGCCACATCGGCATCAAGCCCAGCCAGATCACCATCATCTCCGACGACGATCGCGGCGGCCTGCCGGAGACCAAGCGCTACGGCGTCGAGTTCATCAGGAAGCGCCTGACCCGGGCCAACTACCGCCAGATGCTGGCCGGCCGGATCGCCAAGGGCGACTTCCTGGTCAACCTCTCGGTCGAGGTCGCCTCGACGGCGCTGGTCGAGCTCTGCCAGGAGAAGGGCGCGCTCTACATCGACACCTGCATCGAGCCGTGGCCGGGCGGCTACACCGATCCCAACCTGTCGGTGTCGCGGCGCTCCAACTACGCGCTGCGCGATACCATGCTGAAGCTGGCGCCCAGGCATCGCGGCGGGCCGACGGCGGTGATCGCCCACGGCGCCAACCCGGGCCTGGTCTCGCACTTCGTCAAGCAGGCGATGATGAACGTCGCGCGCGACACCGGCGTCAAGGTGAAGCCGCCGACCACGCGCGAGGGCTGGGGCACCTTGGCCCGCCGGCTCGGCATCAAGGTGATCCACATCGCCGAGCGCGACACCCAGGTCTCGCCGAGACCGAAGGAAGTCGGCGAGTTCGTCAACACCTGGTCGATCGACGGCTTCGTCTCGGAAGGCGGCCAGCCGGCCGAGATGGGCTGGGGCACGCACGAGAAGGCGCTGCCGCCCGACGGCGCGCGCCACAAGTTCGGCTGCGACGCGGCGATCTACCTCAACCGGCCCGGCCTGCTGACGCGGGTGCGCACCTGGACGCCGCTCGAGGGGCCGTTCCACGGCTTCATCATCACCCACAACGAATCGATCTCGATCGCCGACTACTACACGCTGCGCGACGGCAAGAAGGTCGCCTACCGGCCGACCGTGCACTACGCCTACCATCCGTGCGACCAGGCGATCATGTCGATGCACGAGATCGCCGGAAAGAACCTGCACCAGCAGAAGCGCCAGCGCCTGATCGTCGACGAGATCACCTCGGGCCGCGACGAGCTCGGCGTGCTGCTGATGGGCCACAAGAAGGGTGCCTACTGGTACGGCTCGCAGCTCGACATCAAGGAGACGCGCAAGCTCGCGCCCTACAACAACGCGACCTCGATCCAGGTCTGCGCGCCGGTCCTGTCGGGCATCATCTGGGCGCTCGAGAACCCCGACCGCGGCATCGTCGAGGCCGACGAGATGGACTTCGCCCGCAACCTCGAGATCTGCATGCCCTATCTCGGCCCGGTGGTCGGCAAGTACAGCGACTGGACGCCGCTGCAGGACCGCGGCCGGCTGTTCCCGGAGGACGTCGACACCAAGGATCCGTGGCAGTTCAAGAATTTTCGGGTGACTTGAAATCAGGGAACCCTGCCGAAGTCGAAGGTGCGCGGGTCGCACCTTCGACCAATGGCAGCATCAAGTCCGTTGCCTACCTGCAGGTGACAGTGACGCTGAAATCCCGCCCGGACTGACCTGCGCGGCCTGCGGCCGTCAGGACGCCGTTCGTGACCCGGCCGGACATGATCGCCGTGAAATGCTGGGCGATGTGGGTTTGCTGGCCGACGCCCCGGTAGTTGAGCGAAACGTTGCCGTTGGCGTCGATGCGGCCGGTGACGATGTTGCGCTGGGTGCGATCGGACTGCGACACCCAGCTGTCGCTGACCTCGCCGTTGCGGATGGTCATGTTCGCGTTCCAGCAGTTCGGCGGGAAGCCCTGGTAGGCGCTGCGGCACCATTGCGAGCGGAAGGTGCCTTCGCATTGCTGCGCACCGCCGCCCGGCGCCCGATCCGGCGGCTGGGCGGCGGCGAGCTTCCTCTGTTCTTCGTCGTAGCGGGCGAGGGCGGGCGCCGACTCGCGCAGCAAGGCCGCCTGCTGGTCCTGTGTCAGGAAGCCCGTGGCGGCGTGGCCTGACTTCCTCTGCCAGGCGGCGATCATCTCGCGCGAGCGCGGGCCGAACACGCCGTCGGTCGCGCCGGTCGCATGGCCGAGCGATGTCAGCGCCACCTGGATGCGCTGGCGATCGACCACGGTCAGTCGCAACGATGCCTCGCGCGCCTCGGCCGCCTTGGGATCGGCTTCCTCTGCCTTGCGCGCGGCCGCCTCGGCGTCGGCTCTTGCCTTTGCTTCTGCTTCGGCCTTCGCTTGCGCCGTGGTCTCGGCTTGGCGCTGTGCCTCTTCGGCCGCGGCCTTGTCGCGGACCTCCTGCTCGATGCGCGCGCGCAACGCCGCTTCCTCGTCGGCCTTGCGGCGGGCCTCCGCCTCGGCGCGCAGGCGCGTCGCCTCCTCCATCGCCGCGCGCTGCTCGCGCCGCGCCTGCTCGAGTTCCTGCTGTGCGCGATCCGGATGCGGTGGCGGGGTCGGTGCCGCGGCAACGGCGGAAGGCGGTGGCGCGGGGGCTGGTGCCGCGGACGCGGGTGGTGATGGTGGTGGTGGCGGCGGCGGCGTCGTGCCAGAGCCGAACATGAACCATCCGCCGCCGCCAAGCACGAGCAGGAGTCCCACGGCCGCCGCGACCTTCGCTGCCGTGCTCGATTTGCGCGCTCTTGCGACAGGCGCGGTCGGCGCCGGCGGTTGAGCCGGAGCAGGAGAGACGACAGGCGACGCGATGCCCATGCCGGTGCCCGGCATCGCGACAGTGGCGGCCGGCGGGTTGGCCATCGCAAGGCCGCGCAACGTCGCGCGCCACGCGGCGACGGATTGCGGACGGTCGGCGGCGCGTACGGCGAGGGCGGCATCGATGCCCGCCAGGAGCGCGCCGGGATAGGCGAGCCCGGACCGCGCGAGCGGCGCGTAGCTGTCCTCCAGCAGGCGGTCGATGGCGTTGGGCGGCGGGCTTCCGGTGACGGCGTCGTGGAGGCTGGCGGCCAGGCTGTAGAGGTCGGTCCACGGACCTTGGGTTGCCGAGGTGAACTGCTCGACCGGCGCGTAGCCCGGCGTGAACACCGCGGTCAGAGCCTGCGAGCGGCCGGCGATGGCGGCGCGCGAGGCGCCGAAATCGATCAAGGTTGGCTGGTCCTTTGCATCGAGCAGGATGTTGGCCGGCTTGATGTCGCGGTGCAGGAAGCCCGCGGCATGGACCTGCTCGAGGCCGTCGAGCAGCGGCGCCAGGAGGCGATCGATCGCGGCGGCGTCGAGCGGGCCCTTGCGCTGGATGCGGTCGTGCAGGGTCTCGCCGTCGACCAGCTCCATCACGAGATAGGCCGTGCCATTGGCGCGCAGGTAGTCGTGCACCTTGACGATGCCGGGCGCGCGATGCAGCGCGGCGAGCGTGCGTCCTTCCTCGACGAAGCGGTCGAGGCCCCAGGCCAGATCCTCGGCGGCGGTCTGCGAGCGCGGCACGACGGTGATGCCGTCCTTGCGCACGGCGAGCGCGGCGGGAAGGTATTCCTTGATGGCGACGTGGCGACCGAGCTCGGCATCGACCGCGCGATAGGTGATGCCGAAGCCGCCCTGACCGAGCACGCTCTCGATGCGATAGCGCCCGATCGTCTGGCCGGGCTGCAAGGTCATGAGATCGACGTCGGGTCGTACCGATCCGCCGTCGCCAGTTCCTTCAACCATGAGCGAGCATCTCCGGTCGGGCTGCCGAAAAAAAGCGACATGGGCCGCACCGACGGACACTCGACCGGTCGACGCGCGGTTCGGAGCTTCGTCGCACATTGTGGCCATAGTTGGCGACGTTCGACTCTGTTCATTGACGCAGACCACATCCGACTTCACCGTGCGGGCAACAAGGGTCGGGGTCGGCTTGTCAAATCCGGACCTCTCGTTTAGGCAGTGCGCCGCCAACAGATAGCGCGTCGAGTCTCCTTGCCCAAGTAATCGCCGGTCTCAGCAGTTCCCCGATCGTGCGGCGACGCTCCTGCGACGCCGCCTGTTTTTGCGCACAAGCTTTTCGGGGCGGCGGTTCGAGACCGGTTTGGCATGGCTTGCCAGCTTTGCATGCTTGACCGTGCGGACCCTTGCGACCGCCGCCCGAGCTGCTCTCTGTCCGATCTCCGACCGTCCGTGCCACACCGCGCCCTCCATGGGTCTCGTCTCCGTCGTCGCCTCGCTGAGCTTCCCAACGGGAAGAGCAAGCCGGCGTGTCGACGACCTTACGCGTGCAATGGACGATCACTCCTCGAGCAGCCCCGCAACCCTGGCTGCACTGCAGCCGGTGTCGTGGGCCCAGGCCATTCCGCAGCAGCGGGAAGATCAGGGTCAATGCGAACGGCCGGCGCATCGACGCCTGGCTGATCTATCGGTGCACGGATTGCGACGGTTCCTGGAACCGGCCGGTCGTTGAGCGTCGCGAGGTGTCGACGATCGAGCCCGGATCCCTCACGTCGTTGCAGGCGAACGAGCCCGATGTCGCGCGGCGCCTCGCGTTCGACCTCGCCGCGCTGCGACGTTGGACCGGCCGTGTGCAGGAGTTCGACGATGTCGTGGTGAGCAAGGCCGTTCTGGCGCAGAGCACCGTTAGGCCACAGCGGTTGGAGATCGTCTGCGTGATCCCCGAGCCGATCGGGCTGCGCCTGGATCGACTCCTGGCGACCGAGCTGCAGGTGTCACGGAGCTGCATTCAGGGGTTGGAGAAATGCCAACAGCTCTTCACGAGTCCGCAAGGACCGACTCTTCGCCGGCCGCCGCGTGACGGCATGCGAGTGGTCATCGATACATCGTCGATACCCGACAGCAGCGTCTGTCTTGCGGTGGGAGCTGGGGCGTTCCTCTGATGCCTCGCTCCCTCAAGCAAGATCCTTACCCCGAGGAGCACCGCGCAGCGGTGCGTCTCGAAGGGTGGGCACCAGTCGTGACGTTGCCCACCCTTCGAGACGCGGCCAGCGGCCGCTCCTCAGGGTGAGGATTGTTCTTTTCGATGCGCCGCCTGACTCCGCTGGAGCGACCACCCTAGAATACACACTCCGCGCGCGCCGGGGCGGGAATCGGATCGGCCGGCATGTCGAGCCGGCAGTGATAGTCGAATGCGGCGCGGTAGGGCGCGGCGATGCGCGGCTTGGCCTGGATGGGCAGCACGAAGCGGCTGCCGCGGCGGTCGATCTGCTGGCGGCCGTAGGTGATGGTATTGCCATCGGGGAAATAGGCGGTGAAGACACCGTGCCCCGCTGTCGAGGCGAACTCGACGGTCAGGATGGTGCCGTCCAGGCATTCGAAGCGAGGGCCGCTCTTCAGGACTCCGGTTTCCGTGGTCTTGTCGGTGGGACCGGAGATGGTCCACTGCCAAGTCGCGTCCTTGCGCGAGGATTCCGCCTTCAGGGCGCCGCAGGCGAGCGCAGTCGGGGCTTGGGAGGGCGCGGGCTGGCTCTGGGCCGGTCCGGCCAGGAATGCCAACAGTGGCAGCAGCACGCCAACTCGTCTCATGGGGGGATGCTAACCGACGTGGCGGGCGAATCCCGCACTTTTTCACCATCCGGCCGGTCGAAATCACGCCGCGGTAACGCCACGCGGACGCTCGACGCTACGGTCATGGGATTTAGTCGCCGCCGTCGATAATCGAACGGAGGCCGTGATGGACGCTCTCTTTGATAACGCCGCATTCCTGCTTTTCGTGGCGGCGCAGATCCTGGCCGTGATCGCCGTGCCCGCCATGCGCTTCGACAACGGGTACCCCGAGCCTCGGAGCCGGCCCGTACGGCGGCTCGGACTGTCACCCCGCTTCACCGACGCCTGAGTGCGAGGGGGAGGGGGTACCGTGAAGTCCACCCGGTGGGCACGGAGAGTAGTGACCGAACTGGGCGGCATCGCCTGGTCGCCCATGGTCTGGATCTGCCTGGGGCTGTTCGCCCTGGCCGAGGTCGGCAACTGGCAGATCAGCGAGGAGATGGCCCAGGTCTGCGAGCTGCTCGACCAGGGCGAGATCGCTTCGTCGCCGCCCAACCTGTCGCGGGCGGAGATCGACGACATCTGCCGTAACCGCAGCCCGCGCGGGCCTTACAGGTCGAGATAGGTCCATCTCAGAGCGGTGCTGACGACACTTGTCACTGTATGGCCCTGGAAACTCCGCCGGCCTGTCGACCAATCGTCAGGTTTTTGTCAGGTTCGCCTGTTCAAGTGGTCAGACCGCAGACATACCAGCGGAGGGAACGATGGAAGCTCTCGTGGAGAGTGCCGCTTTCGTCATCTTCGTGGCGGCACAGGTTCTTGCCGTGATTGCGATGCGCCCGGCGCCAGTCAATCCCGGTTCGCCGACACCCGAGGTCCAGCGGCTCCGCCGGGCGACGCGAAGAGGTCTTCGCGTCAGCCCGGCCTGAGGCCGTGCAAAAGTCGCGAACCTGGTCGCGGCGTTCGGCGAGCGAGCCGGGCAGTCTCGCCTGGTCGCCCATGGTCTGGATCTTCCTGGCGCTGTTCGGCCTCGCCGAGGTCGGCAACTGGCGGATCGGGAACGACATCGCCCGGGTCTGCGAGCTGCTCGATCACGCCGACCTTGCCTGGCCGTCGCCCAGCCCGGCGAAGGTCGAGATCGACGCCATCTGCCGCAACCGCTCTCCCCAGGCATTCTACAAGGCGCGATAGCCCCCTCCGAGCAAATGGCTTGCGCTTGGCGCCAAGCGGAGCGACGGTCCGCCGATGGCGGCTGGGAATCGCCGGGAGGTGGCGTACATGATCCGAGTGATGCTGATTGCCGTGCTGATCGCCTTGCTGGGCGGGCCGGCGGGGGCGCAGACGCCTGCCGCGCCACCGGCGGGCATGACCCAGCAGCAGTTCGACGCCCTGGTCGACGCGATCAGCAATTCGGTCACCGAGAAGCTCAAGGCCGAAGGCGCCGTCGCTCCGCCGGCCGTGGCCGCGCCGGCCAAACCGGCCGCCGCCGACAGCAAGGGTGCCAAGGGCGCCAAGCCCGCGCCCGGCCCCAAGATCGTGAAGATGCCGCCCAAGGAGGGGCCCGACGGCTTTGCCGTCTTCTTCGAGCGCGCCGACAAGGTCCTGGAGGCGACGCCGGTCATGCTGGATCAGCTTGCGTCGATTCCCCACCTGCTCGATCGTTCCGCGCAAGGTGGCCGCAGCACGAGCACCTTCCTGGCGATGCTCGCCGCCATTGCTGTCGTCGCCCTGGTGGCGGAGGCGGTGCTGCGGCGCTTGCTGGTGGCGCCGCGCGGCCGGCTGGCCGCCCAGGCTGATCCGCAATTCGGCTGGCGCTCGATAGGCAGCCTGGTCGGCCTGGCGGCGCTCGACGGTCTCGGCGTGCTGGTCGTCTGGCTGATCTGCCATGGCTCGGTGGGCGCGTGGTTCTCGGGCGCCAGCGACCAGAACCGGTTCGCGGCGGCCGTGATGACGACGATCTGGGAATGGCGCCTGGCCGTGCTGCTGTTCCGCGTCATCCTGCAGCCCGACATGCCGGCCGCCCGGCTGTGCGCAGCCGGCGATCACGAGGCGCGCATCTTCTATCGCTGCATCTCGCTCGTGCTGCTGCTGATGGTGGCGGGCCGGCTGCTGTCCGGGGTGCTGCGCGCAATCGGCACCGAACCGGTCGCCTTGTCGAGCTTCCCGCTCATGATGGCCGTAGTCTATCTTGCGGCCTTCATGTTGCTGGCGTACCGGGCGCGCGAGGCCGCGCGCCAATGGTTCGGCGGTCTGGGCACGCTCGCGCCGCTGATGGGCCGGCTCGGCCGCTACTGGATTCCCGTCGCGCCCATCTTCTTCGTCCTGCTGACCGGCACGCTCGCGTTCGGGGCGATCTCCGGCCGGCCTTTCATCGGCCAGGCGATGGGCCTGACGCTCCAGATGGTGGTCGGGCTGCTGCTCTTCGAGACGTTCATGCAGGCCGTGGTGCGCCGCCTCGATTCGCAACTCTTCGGCCTCACCCCGGCCAGCGACACGCCCAAGCTGCCCGACGTGGTGGCGCGTTGTGTCCGGGTCGCCGCGCTGATCGTCGTGGTCGTGACGATCGCCGAGACCTGGGTTGTCGAGGTCCTCGACCTGGTCGACGCCAGTGGCTGGGACGAGCTCACCCGCTCCTCGCGCACCGCGGCGGTCACGCTGTTCGTGGCCTTCGTGGCGTGGGAGCTGTTCAAGTACGCCACCGAGCCGTACATGGGCCGCAAGACCAAGTCGGCCGCCGAATCGATCGCCGACGGCGACGCCGCCGGTGCGCCGGCCTCGCGCCTCAGCACCATGATGCCGCTGCTGCGTCGCACGATGGCGGTGCTGATCATCTTGATCGCGGTGATGATCGCCCTGGGCGATTTCGGCATCGACATCACGCCGCTGATCGCCGGCGCCTCGGTGTTCGGCATCGCCATCTCGTTCGGCAGCCAGACGCTGGTGCGGGACATCGTGTCCGGCATCTTCTACCTGTCCGACGACGCCTTCCGGGTCGGCGAGTACATCGATTGCGGCCGCGCCAAGGGCACCGTCGAGGGCTTCACCCTGCGCTCGCTCAAGCTCCGCCATCAGAACGGGCAGGTCCACACCATCCCGTTCGGCCAGCTCGGCCAGATCACCAACTTCAGCCGCGACTGGATCACGGTGAAGTTCAACCTGCGCTTCGCCCGCGACACCGATATCGAGAAGCTGCGCAAGGCGTCGAAGAAGATCGGCGCCGAGATGGCCGAGCTGCCGCAGTTCAAGGACGAGATCCTGGCGCCGTTCAAGATGCAGGGCGTCGCCGACATCGTCGAGAACGCCCTGCTGATCCGCTTCAAGTTCACCGCCAAGCCGGGCAACCCCGCCGCCATCCAGCGCGAGGCGGTGAAGCGCATGTTCAACAGCTTCCCCGCGCAGGGCCTCGAGTTCGCCAAGGAAGGCGCGGCCGTCGTCCTGCACACCACCGGCACCGGCTCCGTCGACCCCGGCCCGCCGACGCCGGAGACCGCACCGGCGGCGCCTCCGGCTGCTGCGGCGGCAGCCGAGAAGCCAGCTCCGGTGCTGGCGGCCGGCCCCTGATTCCCTCCGCCGTGGTCGGCTGCGGAGTGGACACAACCCATGCTCCTCTCCCCCTAGCGGAGGAGAGGAGCATGAAATGTCCACTCCGTACCCGTATGCCGTCGTATGACGGGACGCCGGATATCGGCGGCTCGGTCGGCACGGCGCGGTTCGGCGAGATCGTGGTTCAGGCGGTGCTGGCTCAGGCGGCCAGGGCCGACTGAGCCGGCGATTCACGGAACGCCCTTGCCCGGTTCCCCTCGTCGGCTTCTACTGCCGGCCGGGGAGGCTCGATATTTGCTTCGATGACCGGGGGAAGGAGGGGCGATCCATGCTCATGTTCAGGAAATCAGTGACGGCGCTCGCCGTGTTGGCCAGTGCCTGCGGCGTGCTCGGAGGAACGGCCGCGCCCGCCGTCGCGCAGACGACTCTCAAGGCGGTGATGAACTCGGACGTCAAGATCCTCGATCCGATCTGGACGACCGCCTACGTCCAGCGCGCCTTCGGCTACATGGTGTGGGACGTGCTGTTCGCCTTGGATGCGAACTACGAGGTCAAGCCGCAGATGGTCGACACCTGGAGCGTGTCGGACGACAAGCTCACCTGGACCTTCACCTTGCGGGAAGGGCTGGTGTGGTCGGACGGCACGCCGGTGACGGGCGAGGACTGCATCGCCTCGATCAAGCGCTGGGGCGCGCGCGATTCGATGGGCCAGAAGATGATGGGCTCGGTCGCCGGCTTCGAATCGGTCGATGCCCGGACCTTCAAGATGAAGATGAAGGAGCCCTATGGCCTGGTGCTGCAGTCGCTCGGCAAGCCGTCGGCCAACGTGCCCTTCATGATGCCCAAGAAGACCGCCGACACCGACCCGATGACCCAGATCAAGGTCGAGGACGTGATCGGGTCCGGTCCGTTCGTGTTCGTCGCCAAGGAATGGAAGCCGGGTGAGAAGGTGGTGTTCCTGAAGAACACGACCTACAAGCCGCGCGCCGAGCCGCCCTCGGGCCTGGCCGGCGCCAAGCTCGCCAAGGTCGACCGCGTCGAATGGGTCTGGATCCCCGACGTGCAGACCCAGGTGAGCGCCCTGCAGAGCGGCGAGATCGACATGCTTGAATCGCCCAGCCTCGACATGCTGCCGCTGCTCGCCAAGGACAAGAACATCAAGCTGTTCGACTACAACAAGCTCGGCAACCAGTACGCCTTGCGCTTCAACACGCTGGCCAAGCCGTTCGACAACCCGAAGATCCGCTACGCCGTTTCGGTCGCTTTGGGCCAGGAGGACTTCCTCAAGGCCTCGATCGGCGATCCGAACTGGTACGAGGTGTGCAAGCCGATGTTCGTCTGCGGCACGCCGCTCGCCACCGAAGAGGGCATGAAGGACATTCTGAACCAGAATGCCGCGAAGGCCCGCGAGATCCTGAAGGCGGCCGGCTACGACGGCACGCCGATCGTGCTGATGCAATCGACCGACCTCGGCATTCTCACGAACATGGCACCTGTCGCCAAGCAGCAGCTCGAGGCCGCCGGCTTCAAGATCGACATGCAGTCGATGGACTGGCAGACCCTGGTCGGCCGGCGCGCCAAGAAGGATCCGCCGGACAAGGGCGGCTGGCACGCCTTCATCACCGGCTGGGCCGCGGCCGATATCCTGAACCCGGTGATGGCCGGCTTCTTCAACGCCTCGTGCGACAAGGCGATGTTCGGCTGGCCGTGCGACGAGACGATCGAGAAGCTGCGCGATCAGTTCTCCAAGGAGACCGACCCGGCCAAGCAGAAGCAGATCGTCGTCGATCTGCAGAAGTACTGGGTCGAGCACCCGACCCACGTCAATCTCGGCCAGTATCGCCAGCCCTTCGCGCTGCGCACCAACGTCGACGGCGTCATGCTGGCGCCGGTGACGGTGTTCTGGAACATGACCAAGAAGTGAAACAAGGCGCGCTCATGGAGTCCTCTCCGCCCGCGTGAGCGGGGGGAGAGGAGGGGAGTCGCGATGCCGGGCCATCCTCTCCAAAGCTCGTGTTGGGTCCCCGAGCTTCGCGCAGGGAGGGCAACATGTGCCAATGCGACAGCCGCCCATCGGGCGGAGCGGGACATGAGTTGGACTAGTCGATCACCTCGTCGGCAGCGACGAGGATCGTCTGCGGAACCGTGAGACCGAGCATGTCCGCCGTGACGAGATTGAGAGCCAGCTCGAAGCGGCTGGGCTGCTGAACGGGCAGATCACCCGGCCTGGCGCCTTTCAGGATCCGCCCGGTATAGAGTCCCTTGATCACATAGGCGGCAGGGATGCTGGCGCCATAGCTGAGCAGGCCGCCCGCCTGGACGAAAGCGCGCTGACTGTAGATCGCCGGAACGCGGTGTCGGGCAGCCGCCGCAACCAGGCGCGCAGCATTGCCGACATTGGCGAAGACGATTGCCGCGACTCCGTCCCGACCCAGCATGGCGTAGGCCGCCTCGATGTCGGCATCGCTGTCGACGACGACCGGCCGGACCTGGACTGCCTTCAACGCCGCGATGTCCTGCAACACCC
The DNA here is from genome assembly GCA_046349295.1 of Reyranellaceae bacterium. GTDB lineage: Bacteria > Pseudomonadota > Alphaproteobacteria > Reyranellales > Reyranellaceae > Reyranella. The sequence continues at coordinate 47,555 of JAXMCP010000014.1, read as the reverse complement.
GCTCGGTGACGCTTGGCGCCTGGCCGGTCGAAACCAGCGCGAAGCCACCAGCCTTCGGCACCAGTTCGCTCAGCAACTGATAGGCCTTGGTGAGCGTCGCCGACGTGAACTGACTGACACCCGTCAGATTGCCGGATGGACGGGCAAGGGTGTCGACCAGCCCGTCGGCAATGGCGTCGCTGGCGTGGACGACGATCGGAATCGTCGAGCTGGCCTTCTTGGCTTGCACGGCCGTGATCGTGCCGCCTTCGTTGACCAGCACGTCCACTGGCAGGGCGACCAGCTCGCCAGCGAGTCCGGGCAGCAGCTCCGGTCGGCCGCGAGCCCAGCGGTAGACGATCTCGACATTCTGGCCGTCGACGAAGCCCTCCTGTTTCAAGCCACGCCGGAACATCGCCAGGTTGAGGGCAATGCCAGGATCTTCCGGATTACCCTCGCCCAGGACCCCGATCACCGGCTTGGCTTTTTGCTGGGCTGCCGCGTCGCGTCCCGGGAGAACACCGAGCGTGGCGACGCCGAGCAGCAACTGCCGCCGATTCATCCGATTTTCACGCACCAGGCCCTTCCTCTGATCTCATGCGAACGTCCCCCGAGGCGCGGACAATGACAAGGGTGCTCAGCAGTCGATGCGGGCGCCGGTGACAGTGTTCTGGAACACGACCAGGAAGTGACACGCCAAGCGCCAGGCTGACGCCGGCGTCAGCCCGGCGCAAACTACCGCCATGGCGGCCCCCATCGCCGCGCGGTCCCCTACGCGTGGGTCTGCCAGGCCGCCTCGCCTATGCGGCGGGCGCCGATCTCTCTGTCATCGTCGATCGGCTCGACAAGTCGGCCGCGCAGCGTCGCTTGGTCGACCGCCTCGACGATCTCGTGCTGCGCCAGCTTGTGCGCGATTGACTGCAGGTCGTCTGACGTAACGCGGCTGGGGTGCTGGCACGCCAAGTGCTACAATGAACCGGATGACTTACCGAGAGTGCCGGGCTCGATGCCCCGTTTGACGCGTCGGACCTGGATGATCGGGGCTGGCGCGTCGGCGCTGGCCGCCGCCACGTACGAATCAGCCAGCGCCGAACCGAGGCCCATCATTTCTGGACGCCCGGCCCAGTTGCAGTTCCCCGATGGATTCGTGTGGGGCACCGCCACCTCGGCCTATCAGGTCGAGGGTGCGGCCGACGTCGATGGTCGCGGCGCTTCGATCTGGGAGGCGTTCGCCCGCCAGCCCGGCCGCATCCGCGACGGCTCGACGGGAGCTGGCGGCGTCGACCACTTCCATCGCTACCAGGAGGACGTGGCGCTGATGAAGGCGCTGGGCGTGCGCGCCTATCGCTTCTCGATCGCCTGGCCTCGCGTGTTCCCCGAGGGCGACGGCGCGCCCAATCCGAAGGGCCTCGACTTCTACGACCGCCTGGTCGACGCCCTGCTCGCCAGCGGCATCGAACCCTATGCCACGCTCTACCACTGGGACCTGCCGCAGGCGCTGCAGGCACGCGGCGGCTGGGAATCGCGCGACACCGCCGAGGCCTTCGGCGCCTACACCACCCATGTCGTGCGCCGCCTCGGCGATCGGGTGCGTCGCTGGTTTCCCCTGAACGAGATCCGCGCCTTCATCGAGGAAGGCTACGCCAACGGCATCTTCGCCCCCGGCCTCAGGCTCGAGCGTGCTCGGCTCAACCAGGCGCGCCATCACGCCGTGCTGGCGCATGGGCTGGGCGTGCAATCGGTGCGCGCCAACGGCCGCGCCGGCACGACGGTCGGGCCGGCCGAGAACATCTTCACCGCCCTCCCGGCAATCGAGACCGACGACAACGTGCGTGCCGCCGAGATCGCGACGCGCGAGCTGAACGCGCCTTATCTCACCGTGATGCTGGAGGGCCGCTACACCGACGCCTGGCTGGCCGCGCAGGGCGCGGATGCGCCGCGCATCGCCAGCGGCGACCTCGCCACCATCGCCAGCAAGGTCGATTTCGTCGGCCTCAACATCTACGCGCCAGGCCATTACGTGCTGTCGAGCGAGGCGTTTCTGGGGTTCGCCGCTCTGCCGTTGCAGGCCTCGCATCCGCACATGGCCTCGTCCTGGCTGAAGCTCGGTCCGGAGACGCTTTACTGGGCGCCGCGCCATGTCCAGCGCCTGTGGGGCGGCAAGGACATCTTCATCACCGAGAATGGCACCTCGGGTGCCGACGCGCCGGCGGCCGACGGCACGGTCTACGATCTCGACCGCGTGATGTACCTGCGCAACTGCCTGGTCCATCTGCAGCGCGCCACCGCCGAGGGCGTGCCGGTGCGCGGCTACTTCCTGTGGAGCCTCCTCGACAATTTCGAATGGGCCGACGGCTACGCGACGCGCTTCGGGCTGGTCCATGTCGATTACGCGACCTTGAAGCGCACGCCCAAGCTCAGCGCCGACTTCTACCGCGCCGTGATCGCCCGCAACGCGCCGGCGTAGCGCATCGAGGTCATCGAATACGCCAACATCCAGTTCACCAAGGCGCCGCACATCCTGCGCGGCATGGGCCTCGCGCTCGACGAGAACGACAACGCGCGGCGTGAGCTGGCGGAGAAGGGGATGGAGGAATAGAGCCTCGGGCCCCGCTCATGTTCCTCTCCCCCGCTAGGGGGGAGAGGCTAGGTGAGGGGGCTTGGAATGTTGCTGGATCACCCGTAACCCCCTCACCCAACCTCTCCCCCTAGCGGGGGAGAGGAGCATGAGAGCGTCCACTCACGCCCCAACCCGCCGCACCTCGCAGAGGTTGGAGCGGTGGTTCGGCGTGCCGCTGATCGGGTCGCGGGCCAGCGGGTCGACAGTGGCGTTGAAGTTCGAGCCGTCGGGCGCGAACGGGTCGTAGCCTGCCACGCCGAGCTCCGCGCAGCCCTGCCACCAGCCATGCTCGCCGACCACGACGCGGCGATCGAGATCACGGTTGAGATGGGCCTTGGCCCGCATCGCGCCGGCCATCGTGCGCACCTCGATCCAGTCACCGGCCGCGATGCCGCGCGCCTCTGCGGTGTCGGGATGCAGCTCGACCTCGGGATGCGGGGCGCGCCGGCGCAGGCCGGGCAGGCCGCGATACTGGCTCTGGCAGAACAAGGTCGGCTTGGCGCAGGTCAGCACCAGCGGGAAGTCCCGGGCAAGCTCGGGCCGGGCAATCGGGCTGTTGCGCGGCTCGACGAACTCCGGCAGCGCCGAGTGGCCGTGCTCGCGCAAGGTCTCCGACCAGAGCTCGACGCGGCGCGAGGGCGTGGGAAAGCCGCGCGGATTGCCCGCGGTGTCCTTGTCCGCATGCTTGGCGTAGCGCGCGGTGAGGGCCACGCGCACGCCGGCCGGCTCGGCGCGCAGTTGCTCCAGCGTGAGGCCGCTCGGCTCGAGCTGATGGCGATAGGCGGCGTCGATGTCGCCGTTCCAGAATGCCGCGCCGAGCCCGAGTCGCTCGGCCAGGTCGAAGATCACGTCGGTGTCGGGCCGTGCCTCGCCGGGCGGCGGCACCAGGGCGGCGCGGTACTGTGCCAGCGACTGCGCCTCGGTGCTGATCTCGAAGCCGATCTTCAGCCCATCGCGTTCGAAGCTCGAGGCGACCGGCAACACGATGTCGGCGAGCTCGGCAGTCGGGTTCATGAACAGGTCGGCATGGACGTAGAAATCGAGCGCCGCCAGCGCCTCTCGTCCGCGGCGCGGGTCGCCCTGGGCGAGCAGCATGTTGTGGCCGAAGCCCACCAGCCCGCGCACCGGATAGGGCTCGCCCTCGAGCACCGCGCGAAAAAATTCCTGGGTCGATACGCTGTTGGTCTGGGCGACGCCGATCGGCCGCTCGGCGCTGCCCAGGACAGGCGCGATCTTCTTGGCCGAGGGCAGGTCCTCGCCGCCGACCCCGCGGCTCGGGATCGCCGGCAGCAGGACGTTGCCGCCGGCGGCATCGAAGCTGCCGGTCAGGGCATAGAGCAGCGCCATGGCGCGCGCGGTCTCGGTCGTGTTGTCGTGATGCTCGTGGCCGCTCCAGGCATAGTACGAAACCGGCCGTGTCTGCCCGATCAGGCGGGCCGCCCGCTCGAGATCCTCAGGCGCGATCCAGCACGTCGCTTCCACGGTCGTCGGGTCGTAGCGCCGGCACAGCGCGGCGTAGTGATCGAACACCGGCCGGCAGGCGATCGAACCCTGCGGCGAGGCGACGGTGATCTCGCCCTCGAGCGCGAGAGGACTGCCGTCGCCGTCGTAGCGCCCCGTGGCGGGATCGTAGACGACCGGCCGCGCGGTCTCCGCATTCCACGCCACGTAATGGCGCGGATCGCCGGCCGGCGACAGGTCGCCCGCGCGCAGCAGGCGGTCGGTGTCGCCGCGCACCAGCAGCGGGCCATTGGTCCAGTCGCGCACGAAGGCGCGATCGTACCAGCCGTTGCGGATCATCAGGTTGGCGAGGCCGAGCGCCAGCGCGCCGTCGCTGCCCGGCCGGACGCGCAGCCAGACATCGGCCTTGCTGGCGAGGCCGGCGTGGCGCGGATCGATCACGATCAGCTTCATGCCGCGCTTCAGTGCCTCCACGGTCGCCGTCGCGTGGGTGAGCCGCGAGAAGGACGGGTTGTAGCCCCACAGGATCAGGCAGCCCGATTGCCCGATGTCGGCCATGGCGCCGCCGGCGCTGCCCGTGCCGACGCTGGCGACGCCGAAGGCGAACCGTGTCGCGAAGGCGCGGCCCCAGCCGCAGAGATCGAGCGGCCACACCATGTTCGGCGTGCCGAAGGCGTTCATCAGCCGGCGCACGAAGGGCGCCGAATCGCCTATCGCAGTGGTCGATGGCGAGGACTGGCTGAAGGCGACGGCTTGCGGGCCGTGCTGGGCCGCGATGCGCCGCATCGCGGCGGCGGTGCGGTCGAGCGCCTCGTCCCACGAGATCGGCTGCCAGCCCGGATCGGGGTCGCCCTTGGGCCGCGTGCGCAGCAGTGGTCGGGTGAGCCGGTCCTTGTGGTAGACCAGCTCGGGCGCGGCGCGTCCCTTGGCGCACAGCGCCTGGCCGGTCGGGTGGGCTGGATCCGGATCGAGGCGCGTGAAGCGGCCCTGCTCGACCGTGGCAATGGCACCGCAGCGGGCGATGCAGAGCCCGCAGAAGGTGTGGATACGCCGCACGCCCGTGTCCGTGGTCGCCATGATGACCTCCGCCGCCATCCTGCGGCGTGGCGGCGGCCCGGGCAACGGGCTGGCGCGACGCCGCGCCGGCTCAGGCGTGGTTGGCGATCAGGATCTCCGCGTTCTTGATGCCGGTGAGGACGGAGGCCGGGCTCGACGTGACGCTGTGCAGCAGGTTGGTGGCGGCGGATGTGTCGCCGGCGCCATTCCATTGCGTATGGCGTTCCTGCTGGTCGTGGACATAGTCGAGGCTGACGGCGACCTTGCCCATCAGGGTGGTGATGTCCTGGCCGTCGGCGGTATCCTGGGCGCCGCTCATGATGTTGACCAGGACCGAGCCGACGAACTGGCCGCCCGCGAGGGTCTGGCGGACCTGGCCGGTCCAGTAGTTCAGGCCGGCGGCATCCGACGAGCGATTGAACAGGTTGTTGTAGACGCTGTCGATGAAGGCGCTGATCTGGGCGTCGCTGGCGCCGAAGGGATTGGCCAGGAAGGGATAGAGCGCCTTGGCCTCGGCGCTGACGCCGAACGAGCTCGCGATGTTGGCGAACAGCGCCGCGCCGCCCTGTGTCGGCAGGTTCCTGTCGAACTCGCCGACCCAGAACTGGAAGCCCGAGGCGTCGGCGGCGCGACCGAAGAAGGCGGCGTAGGTGGCGGCGATCTGCTGCTCGGAGGTGAGGGCGAGCAGGTTGAGCGTGGTGGTCGCCCCGCTGATGACCGGCACGACGAACAGGGTGACCTGGGCGTCGAGCGTGTTGCCGCCGCTGGTGGCGTGATAGGCGAAGCTGTCGACGCCCGAATAGCCGAAGATGGGCGCGTAGCTGAAGCTGCCGTCGGGGTTGAGCTGCAGGGCGCCGTGGCCGGCGTTGGTCTTGAGCGAGGCCGTGAGGCCGGTGCCTTCGTCGTTGAACAGCACGCCGCTGTTCGCTGGAGTGACCAGCTTGGTGCCGCCGATGCTGATGAAGGCGTCGTCGTGCGGCACCAGCGGGCTGGCATCGTCGTTCTGGATGGTGCCGCCGGCCGTGGCGGCGGCGATGATGAGGCCGGCCGACGCATTCGCCAGGGTGACCGCGAAGCCTTCGTTGGACTCGGCGGTCGTATCGCCCTGGACATTGACGACGATCGTCTTGGTGGTCTCGCCGACGGCGAAGGTGACGGTGCCCGACGGCAGCGCATTGCCGACGAAGTCGGCGGCGCTGGCCGGCGCGGCGCCGGAGCCGGCGACCGACCATCCCACGCTTTGCGCGGCCGAGGTCTCGCCCGCGCGCGTTACGGTGAAGGTGAGGGCGGTCGTTCCACTGTTGCCCTCGTTCTTGGTCGCGTCGGTGGCGGCAATCGACACCGAGGAATCGTCGTTCTGGATGGTGCCGGTGGCGCTGCCTGTGGCGATGGTGAGCCCCGTCGACGGGTTGGCCAGCGTCACGATGAAGGCTTCGCTGCTCTCGACCGTCGTGTCGCCCTGGACGTTGACGGCGATCGTCTTGGTGGTTTCGCCGATGGCGAAGGTGACAGTGCCCGACGGCAGCACGCCGCTGGGGAAATCGGCGGCATTGGCCGGATTGGCACCCGAGCCCGCAACCGACCAGGCGACGCTCTGCGCCACCGAGGGATCGCCGCTGCGCGTCAAGGTGAAGGTGAAAACGGTCGCGCCGGAGTTGCCCTCGGCCTTCGTTGAACCGGTGGCGGCGATCGACACCGAGGCATCGTCGTTCTGGATCGTGCCGCTGGCGGCGGCCGTGGCAATCACCACGCTGCCGAGCGGGGTGCTGAGCGTGACCGTGAAGCCTTCGTTGCTCTCGATCTCCGTGTCGCCCTGGACGTTGACGTTGAAGGTCTTGCTGGTCTCGCCAGCGGCGAAGCTCACCGTGCCCGACGGCAGGGCGCCGCCCGCGAAGTCGGCGGCGGCGGCAGGATTGGCACCGATGCCTGTGACCGCCCAGCTGATGCTGGCGCTGGCGCTTAGCGGATGGTCGAGGGTCACGGTGAAGGTGAAGGCGATCGTGCCACCGTTGCCCTCGGCTTTCGAGGCCGACGAGGCCGCGATCGCGACGTTGGCCGGCGTCGGTACCACGACCTGCACGCCGGTCGAGGTATTCAATGCGCCTGAGAAGTCGGCGAAGTTGTTCTGGCTGTCGTAGAAGATGTCGCCGTTCTGGTTGAACTGGGTGATCGCTAGGTTGGCAACCGAATGGTCCGTCGTAAGTACGGTGTAGTCGTAGACCAGCTTGCCATGGGCGAGGTCGGAGGCCGGGGCATCGAAGGTGGCGACGCCACCATCGTTCAACGTCAGGGTCGATGGTCCGCCGGTCTGGGCATTCACCGCCTGCAGGGCCTCGCTCATCGTGATGGTGAGCGCAATTCCGTCGCCGGGATTGACCTGTCCGGTCTGAGAGGGCGTTACGGAAACAACCGTCAGGGCCGAATTGACCGTGAGCGCCGTCGACGCCTTGGCCGCTCCGCCGATATCGACGGCCGTGCCATGCGAATCCTTGATCGTGGCTCCGTTGAGGTTGAGCGCGTTGACGATGAGGTCGGTTGCCTTGTCGTTGGCGCCGACCTTGTAGTCGAACACGAGGGCGCCGTTTGCCGGTGTGGAGGCCGGCGCATCGTAGGTCGCGACGGCGCCATTGCTCAGCACCAGCGTCGGCGAGCCCTTGGCCGTATCAACGACGACGCCCTGGCTGAAGCCCACGGTGAGCTGCACGGTCTGGCCGGTCGCCACTGCCGTCTGCTCGACCAGACCGCCGACCACCTCGACGAAGGCGGGGCCGACCTGCACGCCCATGGTGTGATCGGTTGCGGCCGAGAAATCGGCGCTATTGCCGCTCGCGTCTCTGAGTGTCGTGCCGGAGGGCAGGTCGATGCTGCTGATTGCGAGATTGGCGGCCGCCTCGCCGGCGCCGACCTTGTAGTCGAACACCAGCTTGCCGGCGCCGAGATTGGACTTGGCGGCTTCATAGGTCGCGATGGCACCATTGCTCAAGGTGAGCGTCGGGTTGCCGCCCTTGGTGTCGAGCGTGGCGCCGCCGTTCAGCGTGACCGTGAGATCGATCGTCTGGCCAACCTGCGCGGTCGTGGACGAGGTCGTGAACGAGCTGATCGACAGCGACGAGTTGATGGTGAGGCCAGTTGCGACATTGAGCAGGGCGGAGAAATCCGCCTCCGTGCCGGTGCTGTTCTTCACCGTGCCGTTGAAGCCGGTGAGGGTGAGACTCGTCGCCTGCTGGCCGGCGGTGACGGCGATGTTGAACAGCAGGCGGCCCGCCGTCGGATTGGAGATCGCGGCATCATAGGTCGCGAGCCCGCCGGTGTTCAGCGTGAAGCTCGGCGCGCCAGTGACGATCACGCCTTCGCTCATGATCACCATCATGAGGAGGGGTTGGCCGGTCGCGGCGGCGCCCGAGGGCTGCGACAGCGCGGCCGACGTGGGATGCGGCGGCAGGGGCGGTGAGACAGCCTCGGCTGGCGCGGCAGAGGCGCCCGCCGGAGCCGCATCATCGGGCGGTGGCGAGTTCGGGTTGCCGTGATCGTCGAAGAAGTTCTCCCGAGCAAGAGCCGCCGCGGCCACCGCCTTGTCGGCCTGCACCATGCCGGCGCCTGCCGTCGAAGAGTTGCCGAAAGCGAGTGCCGTCGACGTCAGGATCTGCTGGACCTGCCGTGGATTCAACTTCAGCAGCGGGTTGGCATCCATCATCAGGGCAACGACGCCGGCGACGATGGGTGCTGCGGCCGAAGTGCCGAAGAATGGATTGAGGCTGCCGCCAATCGGCAGCGACGTCTGCCCGCGTTCGGGGGCGCTCAGGTCGGGGCCACCGACCGACGAAAACGCCTCGGTCTGGGCGGGCAGGTAGTCGCCAAGGGGCGAGGAAGGCGTGGGTGTGGCCAGGACATTGACGGCCGCGACCGAGATCGCATAGGGGCTGGCGGCGTGGCCGTAGATCGGCTGTGAGGCCCCGTTGTTGCCCGCCGCCGTGACGTAGGTGATGCCCTTGCGGAACGCTTCGGAGACTGTTGTGCTCGTCCCAGCCGCCCATTCCCCGGCCCTCGGGTAGTCGACATCGTCGACGATGATGTCGACGCCTTGCGCGCGCAGCGAAGCGACGACGCTTGAGAACGAGTAGACGGAGCCGGCCGCCGCAAAGATCAGCTCCGCATTGGGCGCAATCTCATGGATGAGCTGCGCCATGGCGCGGCCTTCATCGTTGCCGCCGGAGAAGACGTGACCTGCGATGTTGTCGCTCAGGATCCTGACCAGGGGCAGGACGCCGCGATCGACGTCGGTCGCGTAGCCCGTCGCGTCATTGCGGAAACTGTCGGAAATGATGCCGATCTTGATGCCGCTGCCGGTGACGCTGTTGGCGCTCTGCGCCAGGGGCGCACTGATTGCATTGCCGACGTCCTTGCCTGTTGTCAGCTTCAGGATCGTATCCTTGCCGTCGTCGCTCTTGCTGACCTGGAAGTAGTGGTTGCCGTCCCAGTAGGGGTTGCTGGCCACACGGCCCAGAGCAATATCGATCGTCGAGAATTCTGACGACGACGGGTTCGGCTTCAGCGTCAGGTGGAGCGCGAACTGTTTGACCCCGTCCTGCAGCACGACATCGCCCATGGTCACCGAGTTGACCTGCTCGGTCTGCGGGTTGAGGCCTTTCAGGATGATCGTGTCGCCAGTGTTGAGCCTATCGATGTGAAAGGCCTTGCCGATGTCCTTGGACAGCGTAGTGGACGGGGTGAAGCTGAAATTGCCCGGAGTGTCGAGAATGAGCGTGCTGCCGAAGCCCATGCTCAAAGTGCCATTGTAGCGTGTGCCAAGCTCGAGTGTTGTCCCGCCGATCATGTAGATTGCGCCGGGATTGTTGAGCGTGCTGTCGGTGTTCTTGACGACGGTTGCGGTCACGAAGCCACCGTCTCCGATTATGAGCGCCGCATCGGTCGCGATCTGCAGCGACGTTACGGTCGAGAAGCCTCCGAGGAAGGCGATTTCGCGCGCCTGATTGATGCTTAGCAGGTCGATCGTGGCGCTGCTCGCCTTGTCCGCACCGCCATTGACGCCCGCTTGGACGCCGGTGTCCAGCGTGATGCTGGCGTGGCCGCTGCCGGTGTAAACGTTGTGGACGATCGGACTGCCAGCGACACTGGTCCCGCCCTTTAACGTCACCTTTGTCGTGCCCGACCCGGCGTAGATCTCGTTCGTGCCGTTGCCACTGCTCATCGTGATTTCGACGTTGGTGGTGCCGCTACCGCCCGTTACCTTGTTGTTGCCATCACCTGTGATTTTGATCGTGTCGGTGCCGGCGCCGGCGACAATTGTGTGATTGCCGGAAGTGGCGATGACGTCGTAGTGGTCGCCTGCAACCGATCCTGTGACGAAGGTGCGAAAGTCGTTCCAGTCCAGGAGGATATCGTTGCCCTGCTTGTCCTTGCCGATGACCTGATTGTAATTCTCGATCGTCGGCAGGGTAACGGTGTCCTCGCCGCCCAGGCCATGATACCTGTCATTGCCGGCTACGAGCGCCTTCTTCTGGTCGTCCTGCAGGTTGTTGTAGTCGACGAATTCGCCGCCGGGTGTGAACAGAGTCAGCACCTGACCGTTGACGACGTGGAAGACGAACTCGCCGGGTTCCCCGATGTTGGAGTCGCCGGGCAACCCCAGCATGGCGGCTGTGCCCGATTGGGTGAGTTCGAAGAAATCGGTGCTCTTGCCGGTGCCCGCCGAGAAACCCGCATGGGCGATCTGGCCGCCCAGCCCGTCCTTGCCGCCCGACGCGTTTCCGGTCGTCCATTGGATAGTCTGGTAGATGAACTTGATGTCGAAATCGCCCTGGTCGCCGACTGCAATCAACTGGAGCTGGAAGGAGTTCGTCTTGTCGGTGCGCTGGCTGTAAAAGCCGACGGCATCCCAGGTCGCGGTGAAAATGTGGTTCACCATGTCGAGGTCGTACCAGACCAGGTCGCCCGCCGGCGCCGGTGCCGAGGAGTCGACGCGCGTATCGACGTCGCCCCAGAACGGCGCGATGATGGGGATGCTGGTTGCCGCCGTGATCGAGGTCGGACTGTAGGACGACAACGATGTGCCGAAGGTGATGCTGCCGTTGTTGTTGAGCCAGAAGCTCTGGTAGGTCGTGCCGAAGAAATTCAGGCCGCCGGCGAACAGCGTGCCGATATTGATGCTTATCGACGGGCTGTCGTCCTGGCGTATCAGCGCATCGTCGCCATAGCCGCGGCTGCCCCCGAGTCCACCTACGAGTGACGCCATGGTTAGCCTCCTGGTCGGTCCCGCCGGGACGAGAGCCGCAGTCAATCACGCGCACTGACGGTCCGACCGTCAGCGCGGACGGACCCGCGCTCGCCAAGCATTCGGGACACCCCTGTTCAAACCCCGGCACGATTAGAAGAAAGCGCGCCGAGCGAGTCAATGTCATAGGCTGTGCAGACACAAATTTCGGAGGTCGTCGACGTCCAGCAGGGGTGGGAACAGCCCACGGCGTGGCCACGATGTGCGTGACGCGCTAGCTTCTTCACAGGTGCGTGAGTTCGTCAGTGCAGGCGTGGGCTCTGGTAGACGAGGTTTTCATGATTGAGCGAGTCCTGTTGGCGGCCATTGCGGCGTGGAGCCTCGCCGGCTGCGTCACGACCAAGGGCACGCTCGAAGGCTCTCAGGTCGAGACCGTCCGGGTCGACGGCCGGCTCTACGAGGTGCGCGTCGCGCCCGCGGACGTCGCGGGTCAATATCGCTTGATGGTGGTGCGCGGCACCGTCGTCGTCGCTCCTGATGCCAAGCTCGAGAGCGAGCGCCTTTGGAATGTCGTTCAGCCCTTCATGGAGCGTACCTGCAAGGGGCCAGTTGCCGTGCTCGAGAACCATCTCGCGGACCAGGTGAACCTCTACATCCGCTTCCGCTGCGGCGCGTGAGCGACTCTCGAGATCATGTTCCTCCCCCGTACTCGGGCGTAGTCGGGGGAGGTGCCCCATAGGCGTTAAATTACAAAGGAACCTCACCCTGAGAGCGTGTGACTTTTTCGGCGACGCTGTCTTCGGACGCAGATTGAAGAAACGAAAGATCCCTCGCCAAGCTCGGGATGACACCTTGATTGTCGTCCCGAGCTTGCGAGGGATCTTTCCTTTCATCTCCGTGACGTGCTGACAGCGCCGATCGAAAAAGTCACAGGCTCTGAGGAGCGGCCTGGAAGGCCGCGTCTCGAAGGGTCGGCAACAGCCCCGGTGCTGCGACAGCGCCCTTTCAACGATTTCGTGTGTAGCCCATCCTTCGAGACGCGCCCCGAGGGCGCTCCTCAGAATGAGGATTTTGTTGGACCTTCTACCTATTTAAACGCGTATGGGGAGGTGCCCCGTACGGGGCGGAGGGGGGAAGCCTCTGACGAAATTATTCTGATTCCGAGCGTCGGAATGGGAGGAATCTCGATCTGGGCCGTCTCCTGCCCGAATGGCCTTGCAGCAGGCATGCTACGATAGCGCCGGGCGCGGGACATCGACTTGGCCATCTTCTCGAGATCCATTCCCTTCAGCGTCGGCATCCTGTTGATGACGGCGCTGGTCGTGGTGCCGCTGTCATCGGCTCTGCTGTGGCTCGGCTGGCGCTCGGTCGATCTTCTCGAGCAGCGCAGCGTCGATCATCGCATGACGACGCTCGAGGGCGCGGTCTCCAACTTCCTGGGCAGCGGGCTGCGCGCCATCGTCTCGGTCGGGATGACGCTGACCAACCAGCCCGCCTTCTCGGCGACGGCCGGCCCGGCGGCCGACAACGAGCGCCGCCGCCAGCTGGTCGATCTGCTCGAGCGTCATCCTGCCGTCGAGGCCGCCTTCGTCGGCTACGATGACGGCCGGTTCTTCTACGCCGGCCGGCTGTCGCTGCTGTCGATCGCCCAGCGCCAGGAGTTCGACGCCCCGGACGCAGACGCCATCATCGTTCGATCCGTCGAAGCGGGGCCGGGGACGCGGCCGGAAACCTGGTGGTTCGTCCTGCCGGGCGGCGCTTCCACGCCGCCCCGTGTTCACCCGACCAGCTTCGATCCGCGACAGCGGCCCTGGTACATCGACGCCACGGGCCGCAAGGCGGCCACGTTGACCGAGCCCTACCGCTTCGCCTGGGCCGACGATGTCGGCATATCGGCCGGCCTGCCGTTCCATGGCGGCGTGCTGGGCTTCGATTTCTCGCTCGACACGCTCGACGAGCTGATCACCCGGTACAAGATCACGCCCAACGCCATCGTCATGGCCTCGCCCGGCAATCCGGAAACGCTGATCGGGTCGGAGCCGTGCAGGCCCGCCGACCCCGACTGCTTCAAGCAGGACGTGCTGGCACGCCAGGCGCTGCGCCAGCTCATCGTCGAGGCGAGCGCCGAGGGCGGACGGGCCGAGCGCGAGGTCACGCTGGATGGGCGCGACTACCGGCTGCTGGTGCGGCCGATGCCGGCCCTGCTCGGCCGCACCTTCCTGATCGGCGTCGCCGTGCCGGACGAGGAGCTTTCCGCCACCTCGAAGGCGCTGCTGCAGCGCGCGGCGGCGATCGCAGCCGCCGCGCTCGCGATCGCGGCGCTCGCCGTGCTCGGCGTGTCGCTGCTGATGTCGCGTGCGGTCAGGCGCATCGCCCAGCGCACCGAGCGCATCCGCAACCTCGATTTCTCGGACCTCGAGCCGGTGCCGAGCAGCATCACCGAGATCCGCCAGCTCTCGAACTCGGTCGAGAACATGCGCCAGGGGCTGCAGCTCTTCGGCCGCTACGTCTCCAAGGACCTGGTGGCGCAGATCATGCGCTCGCCGGAGAGCGCCGGCGTCGGCGGCGAGCAGCGCGAGCTCACCGTTATGTTCACCGACGTCGAGGGCTTCTCCTTCATCAGCGAGAACATCGATCCCAAGCTCCTGACCAGCCGCCTGTCGCGCTACTTCGAAGTGCTGGGCGCGGCGATCACCAATCACCGGGGCATGATCGACAAGTACATCGGCGACGGCATCATGGCGTTCTGGAACGCCCCGGCGCTCGATCCGGACCACGTCACCAACGCCGTGCGAGCCGCGCTCGAGGCCGCCGATGCGAGCCGCCGCCTCGAGGTGAAATGGCGCGATCGCGGCCGGCCGGGCTTTCGCACCCGCTTTGGCTTGCACACCGGCCCGGCGGTGGTCGGCAATGTCGGCGCCCGGGAGCGCCTGAACTACACGCTGGTCGGCGCCGTCGCCAACCAGGCCTCGCGGCTCGAGGGCCTGAACAAGGTCTACGGCACCGAGATCCTGGCGAGCGGCGAGGTCCAGGAGGAGACCAGGACCCGCTTCGTCTGGCGTCACGTCGACCGCGTGATCGCCGTCGGCACGACCGGGGTGCTGGAGCTGTGGCAACCGCTCGGGCCCCTGCCCGACGAAGGCTACGACGAATTCCTCAAGGCCTGGGAGCAGGGCAAGGACTCCTATCGCGGCCGCCGCTTCGCCTACGCCGCCCGCCATTTCGAGCGCGCCCTGGCGCTGCGGCCCGGCGACGGCCCCTGCCAGGTCTTCATCGAGCGCTGCCGCACCTTCGCCGAGCACGGCGCACCGAAGGACTGGGACGGGGTGTGGCGTCCGGATCAAAAATAGAGTCCTCCGCCATCCGATGCGTTCGGAACCGTACCTCGGAGCCGCCGTTCTCCGCTTCGGTATGCAAGGAGGAAGGACGACATGAAAAGGGTGCTGATGTGCCTGTCACTGGCCGCCGCTACGGCGGCATGCTCCGTCGAATCGCGGACCGTTCAAAGTCCGGCTCCTGCGACAGCGGCGGCGACGAAGTCGACGACCTACGTCTCGCCGTCGGGCTCGGCGACGACGGTGACGACGCCAACCACGGTCTACACCGCGCCGGCCTCGACCTCGACGACGACCGTCACGGTGAACTGACGCAAGACGAATTGAAATTCTCGTGCAAGATGCCATCCGCTTCGCTGCTATAGACTGACGATCTCGGAATGAGGCGGACATGGCGGAATCGACACCCTCTCCGCAGGGTGGCGCTGGGCGTGCAGGAACAGATGATGCGGCGCGCGTCGAGGGCATCGCCCCGGCCTTGGCGCGGCAGATCGAAAATCTCCGCCGCAATCTGCTCGATATCGGCACGCGCAACAGGCTCGTCAGCGCTCCCCTCAGGTCGACCCGGGCAAACGCGCTGGAAGTGATCGACGAGAAGGCCGACCGGGTGTTCGGCGCGCTCTGGCGTGATGGAACGACATTCACCTTTGCCGCCAACGAGACTGCGCAACCGGTTCCCGGGAAAGCCGAGCCGGCGGCCGACGATGACGGACCCGCTCCGGTCCCGGTCTATATCCCGGTCGACGAGCCGGCCGAGGGCGGCGTTGCCCCGCGCCACAAGGACAACAGGTTGCAGACGCGCCTGCTGGTCGAGCCGCTGCAGAAGCGGCTGCTCGCCCTGCAGCGCGACAGCATCCTGTTCGAGGAGGAGCAGGGCGCCAATATCCTGTTCTTCGCCGTCGGCTTCCTGACCTGGTTCGAGGCCGAGAGCACCGATGTCGAGCGCTTCGCCCCGTTGCTCCTGATCCCGGTGGGCCTCGAACGGGATCGGGTCCGCAGTCGCTTTCGGCTGCGCCGACGCGACGACGACCTCGAGGTCAATCTTTCCCTGCAGGCCAAGCTGCAGCAGGATTTCGGCCTCGATCTTCCGGATCTTCCGGAAGGCGAGGACTGGCAGCCCTCGGACTATCTTGCGCAGGTCGAGCAGGCAATCGCGACCAAGGCGAAATGGCGGGTCGATCGCGACGCGATGCTGCTGGGCTTCTTCTCGTTCTCCAAGTTCCTGATCTACCGCGATCTCGATTCGGAAGCGTGGCCGCCGGCAGCTCGCCTCGATCGCAACGACCTGGTGATCGGCCTGCTGTCGCAAGGCTTCGACGAGGCGCCTCTCCCGATCGGCGAGAACCAGAATCTCGACGCCCTGCTCGCGCCGGCCGATCTCGGCCACGTGCTCGATGCCGACTCCTCGCAGACCGCCGTGATCAAGATGGCGGCCGACGGGCGAAGCATGGTCGTCCAGGGACCGCCCGGTACTGGCAAATCCCAGACCATCGCCAACCTGATCGCCGCCGCCGCAAGACAGGGCAAATCCATCCTCTTCGTTGCCGAGAAGATGGCCGCGCTCGAGGTCGTCTACGATCGCCTGCGGAACGCCGGCCTCGATGCGCTCTGTCTCGAGCTGCACTCCCAGAAGGCGAACAAGAAGGCCGTCCTGGAGGAGCTCCAGCGCACCCTGGAGCTGGGCAAGGTGCCGCAAGGCGCCGCCGACGTCGCCGCCGGCGTCAAGCACGCGCGCGATCGCCTGAACGCGCTATCGGCGCTGCTGCACACGCCGGTGGACGGTCTGTCGGAGTCGCCGTTCCGGACGATCGCCCAGCTCGTGCGGGCGCGCGAGAGCGGCCTGGCGCCACCTGACTTTGCCCTGGACCAGGAGAAGCTCCGGAGTGCCGATCAAGCCGCGAACGCTGCGGCGAGGCTCGAGGTGCTGGTGTCCCGCGTGATCGCGGCGCGGCCGTCCGGCCGCCATCCCTGGCGCGGCGTCGGAAAGCGCCTCACTCCGGTCGAACGCGACAGGCTGGGCGCGCAGCTGCAGAAGATCAGGGCGACTGCCGCCGCGCTTCAGGTTGCGAGGGCACGCGGCGTGGAGCTGCTCGGTGGGCTGGCCGGCGACGCGACCAGCGAGGCCGACGTGCTGCTCTGGCTCGACTATTTCAGCCGGATGCCGGGCGAGATGCGTCTCCTGGTAGAGCAGGAGTCGGTGCGCTGCGATCCGGCTGCGGCTCTTTCACGGCTGCAGGCCGTCGATGCCGTGGCCACGGCGACAAAAGAGGTGTTGGCGCACACCTCCGAAGCCGGGCTGTCGCAAGACTGGTCTGCCACCCGGCAGGCGATCGCCAGCCGCGGCAGAAGCTGGTTTCGCTTCCTCAGCGGCGAATTCAGGCGCTCGGTCGCCCTGCTCGACTCGGTCTCGCTCACGGGCCCCACGAAAGCTCACGATGAGCGCATGCGGCGCCTCGATTCGATCATCGCCTTGCAGCGTGCCGCCCGGCGCCTGGCGGACGAGGAGTCGCACGGCAGAGCCGCGTTCGGTCACCACTGGCAGGGAGCGCGCACGAACACCGCTCCCTTGCGAAGTGCCGTCGAATGGTATGCCGCGGGGCAGAGCCTGCCGGGCGCCTCCAACCTGCTCGACGGCGCCATTTGTGCTGTCGGGCAGAGCAACGGCGTGGCCGCCGCAGCCGACGACCTGCGCGCGTTGCTCCGGGCCTTCGAGGAGACCTGGCAAGACCTGACATCGTCGCTTGGCCTCGACGTGACCACGGCCTTCGACGGCGCCGATCGGCCGCCCCGAGTCGCGGCGATCGACCAGCGCGCAGGCCTCTGGGCTGGCGCGCTCGATCGCATCGACGAATGGTTCGGCCTCGTTGCCGCCGAGGGCGAGTGCCGTGCGTCGGGCCTCGATCCCATCGTCGACCGGCTGGCCTCCGGCTCGCTCGCGCCCGAACGCGCTGTCGCCCTCTATCGCTACGCGCGGGCCGAGGCGATGTGGAACCACATGATCGCCCGGATCCCCGACCTGGCGGCACTGCGCGGTGACGAGCGCACCGGCCTGGTCGAGCAGTTCCGCGCACTCGAGCGCAGGCTGTTCATCGCCACCGCCCAGCAAGTCGCCGCGCGGCACGCCGACTCCATTCCCTCGGGCGCCCAGGGGGAGATGGGTTACATCAGGGGCCAGATTGCGCGCCGGCGGGGCCATGCCTCGATCCGGCGTCTGATGGAGAATGCCGGCCGGGCGGTACAGAGGATCAAGCCCGTCTTTCTCATGAGCCCGATCTCGGTCGCGCAGTTCCTGCCGCCGGGCAGCGTCGTCTTCGACCTGTTGGTCATGGACGAGGCGAGCCAGATGCGGCCCGAGGATGCGATCGGCGCCGTCGCCCGCGGCGCCAGCGTCGTCGTGGTCGGAGACAGCAAGCAGCTTCCGCCAACCAGCTTCTTCGATCGCACCCTCGGCCCCGGCGCCGACGACCCCGACGACGATTCCGATGCGGAAGCCGCGGCGACGGTCTCGGCGGGCGCCATGGAGAGCATCCTGACGCTCTGCCAGGCGCGCGGGCTGCCGGCGCGCACGCTGCAATGGCACTATCGTTCGCGCCATCCGTCGCTGATCGAGGTCTCGAACCAGGCCTTCTACGAGAACAAGCTGAAGTTTCCGCCGAGCCCCGAGCAAGCCGGACGCGACGGCCTGGTGTATCGCCGGATTGCCGGAGTCTACGACCGCGGCAAGACCCGAACCAATGCCATCGAGGCGCGCGCCGTCGCCGAAGCGGCGATCGCCCACGCGCGCGAGACGCCCGGTCACTCGCTCGGTGTCGCCACGTTGTCGGTGGCGCAGCGCGACGCCATTCTGGCCGAGCTCGAGCTCCTGCGTGCCCGTCATCCCGAGCTCGAGAGCTTCTTCGATCGGGCGAAGCCCGATCCGTTCTTCGTCAAGAATCTCGAGAACGTCCAGGGCGACGAGCGCGACGTGATCTTCGTTTCGGTCTGCTACGCACGCGACGCGGCGGGCTACATGGCGCAGGGCTTCGGGCCGGTATCCTCCAACGGCGGCGAACGCCGGTTGAACGTGCTGTTCACGCGGGCGCGGCGGCGCTGCGAGATCTTCTCCTCGATCGGCCATGGCGATATCGAGCTGCGCGGCGCCGCCGTGCCGGTCGGGCGGCGCGTGCTGCACGCCTACCTGAAATTCGCCGAGACCGGGCAGACCGACGCGCCGGCGGCCACCGGACGCGAGGCCGACAGCGAGTTCGAGATCGCGGTCGGCAATCGCATCCGCGCGGCGGGCTACGAGGTCGACTACCAGGTGGGTTCGGCGGGCTTTCGCATCGATATCGGGGTGCGCGATCCGGCCAGCGCCAATGCCTACCTGCTCGGCGTCGAATGCGATGGCGCGACCTATCACAGCGCGCTGTGGGCGCGCGAGCGCGATCGCCTGCGCCAGCAGGTCCTGGAATCGAAGGGCTGGCGGTTGCACCGCGTCTGGAGCACCGACTGGTTCAACCGGCCGGACGACGAGCTCGCCAAGCTGCTCGCCGCCCTCGAGACCGCCAGGGCGGCCCATGCCTCCGACCTGGAGGCCGAGCGCGAGGCACGCGAGTCGGCTGTGCGGATCGAGCGCGAGGCGCGGCAGGCGGAAGAAGCGGTGTCGTTGCCTTATGTCGAAGCGCGCATTGCGAAGATCGCGGCCTATGAAGAGCCGCATCTCGTGCCGGTCGGGGCGATGGCCCGCTACGTGACCGAGATCGTGGTGCTCGAGCAGCCCGTGCATGGCGACGAGGTGGCTCGACGGGTGGCCCGCGCCTGGGGCGCCCAGAGGGTCGGCTCGCGCATCAGGGCCGGGGTGGAGAAGTCACTCGCCCTGGCGAAAGCCGAAGGCAAGCTCGTCGGCGGCCCGTTCTGGGCCACGCCGGACGGCGTCGTGCGCGTGCGTGACCGGAGCGGCGTGGAGGCGACCACGCTGCGCCAGCCCGCCAACCTGCCGCCGGCCGAGATCGACCTCGCGATTCTCCAGGCGGTGGATCGCAGCATCGCGATCAGCCCCGACGAGGCCGCCCGCGCCGTCGCCGAGGCGTTGGGCTTCGGCGCCCTGAGCGCGCAGCTCAAGGCGATCGTGCTCGACCGGGTCCGCGCGTTGGCGTCGGCCTCCGCGCTCAGCGAGCAGGAAGGCGTGCTGCGCCGGCAAGAGGGAGGGCCATGATCGACGCTGAAGCGAAGAGAGCTATCATGGCCCCGTCGCCCTCAGGGCGAGGATGCGCCGATCTTCGATCGCTCGTACGACTTGCGCACCAGGGACAGCAGGCTGCTGCCTGTCAGCGCGCCCGCGACGTAGATCACGGCGGCCAGGAGCGCCAGCGGTACTCGTGCGCTGAAGCCGAGGAAGGACATCGTCACCAGTTCGAGATTCTGGAACACGAATATCAACGCTGCCGCCGCAAGCACGACGACGATTGCCAGGTGAATCCAACGCATGCTCGATCCTTTCGTGATGGCTGAGATAGCTAGCGCGCGGCGGTCACCAGATCATAGGCGCCGCGTTCGAACACGTCGTAGACGGCCAGCGCCTTGGCATCGGCGAACGGCAGGTACTGCATCATGATCACGCCGGCGATGCCGCGCGTCGGATCGATCCAGAAGAACGTGTTGTTGATGCCGCCCCAGCTCAGGCTGCCGGGCGAGCGCTTGCCGGGCACCTGATCGACGGTGATGAGGAAGCCCAGCCCCCACTTGTCACGGCCGTCGGCGATGAAGGTGAAATCCGCGCTGCGCGGCAGCGCCGACTTGAGCGCGGGGACCGAAACCGCGCCGATGTGGTTCTGACCCATCAGCGCCACCGTCTCGGCCTCGAGCACGCGCGCCCCGTCGAGCGCGCCGCCGTTCAGCAGCATGCGCACGAAGCGGCCGTAGTCGCTCGCCGTCGAGGCGAGGCCGCCGCCGCCGATCGGCGCCGCGATGGCGAGCCCGGGCTGCGGCTTCTGCAGCTCGATGGCGCCGTCCATGCGCTCCCCGGCGCGCTGTTGCTGCGCCACCATCCGCGGCCCCTTGGCCTCCGGCACCGTATAGGACGTGTCGTCCATCTTGAGCGGCGCGAAGATGTGCTGGCGGAAGTATTCCTCGAGCTTCTGGCCGGACACCACCTCGACCAGCCTGCCGACGACATCGGTGCTGGTGCTGTAGTGCCAGCGCTCGCCCGGATCGAACAGCAGCGGACCGCCGAACGGATAGGTCTCGCCGTCGCGCGGCTTGAAATCGCGCCAGGTCGCGCTGGTGAAAGGATAGGCCAATCCGGACGTATGGGCGAGGAAATGCCTGACCGTCGCCGGTCGCGAGGCCGGACGGAGCTTGTAGGCGCCGGTCGCCGGGTCGAGCGATTCGAAGACTTTCAATCCCACGAGCTCCGGCAGGTATCTCTCCGCCGGGTCATCGAGACCGAGGCGCCCCTGCTCGACGAGCTGCATCAACGCCACCGACGTGACCGGCTTGGTCATCGAGGCGATGCGAAACAGCGCGTCCGACGCGAGCGGGCGCCCGGTCGCGACGTCCGCCACGCCGAAGGCGCCCTGGTAGAGCACGCGCTCGCGATCAGTGATCAGGGCGACCACACCGGGCACCTCCTTGCGCTCGACCGCGCCCCGCAGGCTCGAGTCGAGCGCGGTGCTGCCCGACGCGCTTTGCGCGCTTGCGGCTCCGGCCAACGCTGCAACCACGACGCTCATGGCGACTCCTATTCCGGCGGTCTTTCGATCCATGGAGGCCTCTCCACTGCCGATGTACCTGCGCACCAGTGTGCACCATCAAATCGGTAATGCGCACACTGGGCAATAGGTGTTGCAACCGGCACGGCGCTCTCGGTCGAGTCCGATCATGGCGACGGCACGCAGGGGCTGCTCGGCAGCCTGGGCGACACGCTGGTCGTGCACAATTACGGCCACGGCGGCAGCGGCTGGTCGCTCTCCTGGGGCTCCAGCGCCCGCGCGGTGCGTCTCGCGATGCAGGCCAACCCAAGCGAGGTGGCGGTGATCGGCTGCGGGGCGCTGGGGCTCACCTCGGCGATCCTCGCCCAGCGCTCCGGCGCTCGGGTGACGATCCATGCACGCGAGCAGCTGCCGCCGACGACGTCTGGCCGGGCCACCGGCGAATGGACTCATTTCTTCGTCGCCGGCGGCCAGTTCCGGCGGGCCGACTTCTGCTCCCCCTCGGAGATCGCCGCCTGGGCAAGAGGGTAGTCATCAACTGCACGGGCCTGGGCGCGCGGGTGCTGTGGAAGGACGAGACCCTCGTCCCGGTGCGCGGTCAGATCGCCCGCCGGATCCCCCAACCCGGCGTGCGCTACGGCCTGGTCTACCGGCACATCCTGACCGTGCCGCGGCGTGACGGGATCGTCGTCCAGTCGTTCGCCGGCGGCGAGATGGAAGGCTACGGCGACACCAACGAGACGCCCGATCGCGCGGAGGCGGAAAATGCGGTGACGACCCTGGCGGAGCAATTTCCGCCAGCGCGCGCCGCGTGAGCGTTGCAGCAGCGGCGGCGTCGCCGAAGCGCTCGTAACTGGTTCGTCACCAGCGCAGCGCGTACCAGGTTGTGCGACCGCCGCCGTGCCGGGCGAGATAACCGCGCTCGACGAGCTGGCGGAGTTGTTGCTTGAGCGTATTGCGGCTGGCGCCGGCGAGCCTCACCATGTCGCCGGTGCTCACCCGACCATGCTCGCGGGCATAATCGAGGATGCGCACCGACAGTTCCGGCAGTTGCGCGACGACGATCTTCTCGCGCTCGACCTTGGCCGCGAGATGGCTCTTCTGCCGGTCGAGGGCTCGAAGGAAGAACAGGACCCAGGGTTGCCAATCCGGTCGTTCGCCGCGAATCGTCGTCTGAGTCTGGCGCAAGGCGAGGTAGTAGCCCTCCTTGCTTCGTTCGATGACGCTTTCGAGGGAGGCATACGGCACGTAGAGATAGCTCGCCTGAAGCAGCAAGAGCGTGGTCAGAATTCGAGATAGGCGCCCGTTGCCGTCCTGGAAGGGATGGATCTCGAGGAACACGACGACGAAGACTGCAATGATCAGAAGTGGATGCAGTCGCCGTTCGGCTTGCGCGTTTTGGACCCAGGCGACGAGTTCGGCCATTCGGGCCGGCGTCTCGAATGGATTTGCCGTGGCGAACACGATGCCGATCTGGTTCCCATGCTCGTCGAATGCGACGACATGGTTGGGCGTGGTCTTGTAGCTGCCGCGATGCCAATCATCCTTCGTGCTGTGGCGCAAGAGGTCGCGGTGCAGTTGCCGGATGTGGTTCTCCGTGAACGCGATCTCGGCATGGGATTGGAATACGAGTTCCATGACTTCGGCGTAGCCGGCGACTTCCTGCTCGTCGCGATTGGCGAAGGCTTTGATTTCCAACCGGGACAGCAGGCGCTCGACCTCACCGTCGGAGAGCTTCGCTCCCTCGATGCGGGTCGAGGAGCCGATGCTCTCGATCGTCGCTATCTTGCGCAGTGCCTGAAGCCGTGCCGGCGCAATCGCGCCGAGCGCCCGCCAGGCGCCCTTGAACTCGTCGATCCCGGCGATGAGCGCGAGTATTTCCGGGGTGATGGTCAGGCTGTCAGCGTTCAGGGCCAACGGGCTCATGCCCAATTATACACCCATTGGCACCCATTTCATTTGCGCCTCGGCCGTTTTGCCGCCCGGTTACGCCCTAAAGCGCGGCGCGGGCTCCGATATCTTCAAGACACACCCTCGGAAGGCGGATCAAGGACGTTGTCATGATTGCTTCGGCCCGTATCCCGGGGCCCACTTGGCATGCTGGGGAAGATCGTCGGTGATATCCCACCACGGCGCCTTCGAGGACGTGAAGACGTGGAGCCGTGGACGCACCACCGGATCGTCGTCGAGCAAGCCTGCCGGAATGCTCATGGTCGTAAGATAGGGCGCCTGACCCGGCGCCATCGAGCCGCAGGCGCGGCAGAAGGTGCGGAAGCTGCCGGGCGAAGATTCGTAACGTTGCATCAGCTCCTCGCCCGCGAGCCATCGGAACTTCGTCTTCTCGACATGGGCGTAGGTGGCGAAGCTCGCGCCGGTCAGCTTCCGGCAGTTCTTGCAATGGCAATGGGTCAACGATCGCACCGCGTCGATCTCGAAGCGGATTCCCCCGCAGGCACAGCTACCGCGGATCAAAGCCTGTCTCCTCCCGGTAATGGTCTTGGTCCCCGCGGGGCAATTCGGGCCCGACGCTGGCGAGGCTTGACACGGCCCCCAGCGGGTGAAATATCCGCGTCCACCATGAAGCCGTTCGCTCCCTCCCGGTCGCGACGCCGCCGCTTTCCAGAGCGGCGAGAAGACGCGCGCGCGTAGCACCGCGCCGTCATAGTGAAGCCGCTGGAGAGGATCGAGCGGCTTCCCCATCATCCTTCTTCTCCAGTCGGCCGGTTCCAGAGGCCTCCAACTTGCGTGAGAGAAGACCATGACCAGCAACAAGACCAAGATCTTCATCGACGGCCAGCACGGCACCACCGGGCTGAAGATCCACGAGCGGCTGAAGGATCGGCCGGATATCGAGTTGCTCGAGCTGCCGATGGCCGACCGCAAGGACCTCGCCAAGCGCGTCGAGATCACCAAGGCGGCCGACATTGCCGTGCTCTGCCTGCCCGACGCCGCGGTCAAGGAGCTGATGGCGGCGCTCGGTGACGCCGACACCTGTGTGATCGACGCCAGCACGGCGCACCGAGTCGCCGACGGCTGGACGTTCGGCTTTCCCGAGCTCGACAAGGCGCAGCGGAAGAAGCTCTTGGAGTCGAAGCGGATCAGCAATCCCGGCTGCTACTCGACCGGTGGCATCGCCCTGATGCGGCCGCTGGTCGATGCCGGCATCGTGCGTGCCGACGCCACCCCCGCTGTGTTCGGCGTCTCGGGCTACACCGGCGGCGGCAAGGAGCTGATCGCCGTTCACGAGGATCCCAAGGGCGTCGAGCCGTTCGGCGTCTATGGCGTCGAGCTGGCGCACAAGCACGTGCCGGAGATGAAGAAGTACTCGCATCTCGAGCACGCGCCCTTGTTCGTGCCGTCGGTGGCCCACTATGCCCAGGGCATGCTGGTCATGGTGCCGGTCACGCGCGACATCGTGGCGAAGCGCGTCAAGGCGGCCGACGTGCACAAGGTGCTGGCCGACCATTACGAGGGCGAGACCTTCGTCACCGTGCGGCCGCTCGCCGACCGCAAGTGGCTGGAGCGCGACCGCTTCCTGCGGGCCGACCGGCTGATCGACACCAACTCGATGGAGCTCGCGGTGTACGGCAACGACGCCGAGGAAAACATCCTGGTGGTGGCCTCGCTCGACAATCTCGGCAAGGGCGCCTCGGGCGCGGCCGTGCAGGTGATCAACCTCAAGACCGGCGTCGACGAGACGACGGGGCTCGCGGTCGCGGCGTAGGCGACCAGGGTCACACCGCCATGAGCATTCGCGTCGGCATTGTCGGGATCAGCGGCTTTGGCGGCGGCGAGGCGATGCGCCTGGTCGCGAGCCACCCGTCTTTCGAGCTCGTCTACGCCGCGGGCGAGGGCAGCGCCGGCAGCCGGCTGGTGGACCGCTTCCCCGGTGTGCCGGCCAAGCTCGCCGGGCTGGTGATCGAGAAGTGGGACCCTGTGACCCTGCCGAAGCTCGACGTGCTGTTCGCGTCGCTGCCGACGGGCGCCTCGGCCGAGGCGCTGGCGCGCGTGCCTGAGAACGTGAAGATCGTCGACATCGGCGGCGACCACCGCTACGTCGAGGGTTGGACGTATGGCTTGGCTGACGTCTGGCCGGCCCAGATCGAGGGTCAGATCCGCGTTGCCAACCCCGGCTGCTTCCCCGCGGCGGTGCTGAACGCGCTGGCGCCGCTGCTGGCCAGCAAGCTGATCGAGCCTGGCAACATCGTGATCGACGCCAAGACCGGCATCTCCGGTGCCGGCCGGGGCGGTGCCGACAGCAAGTTCGGCTACGCCGAGAGCAACGAGAATGTGGTGCCCTACGGTCTTCTCAAGCACGTCCACATGCCCGAGATGGCAAAGACAATCGAGCGGCTGAGCGGCGGCAGCGCGGCCGGGCTGGTGTTCACGCCGCACCTGGTGCCGATGACCCGCGGCGTGCTCGCCACCATGTACTGCAGAGGCCGCGCCACCACGGACCAGTGCCTGGACGCGGCCCGGCGCTTCTACGCGGGGCGGGCGTTCGTGCGCGTGACCGACAATCCGCCGCAGACCAAATGGGCGACCGGCTCGAACCTCGCGTTCGTCAGCTATGCCGCCGATCCAGCGCGCAACCTGGTGATCGCGATGGGCGTGGTCGACAATCTCGGCAAGGGAGCAGCCGGCCAGGCGGTGCAGAATGCCAACCTGATCTGCGGCCTGCCGGAAACCGCGGGGCTGGACGGCGTACCCGTCTGGCCGTGAGAGGACAGTGCCGGTTCGATTAGAGCGATTCCCGACTTGATCGAACCGCTCGCGGTTCGATCAAATCGGGAATGCGCGCACTCGGATTGGTTGTTGCAAGAGGCACGTTCGGCTGTTCCAGCCGAACGGAATGTGCTCTAGCAGCCTGTCGGACTGAGGTTAGTGGAGATCGCCTGGGAAACGGTGAATTCAATCCATGGTTGGATAGATGTCGGTATTGCCTCTGTCATGGGTGTGCGAGGGTGAACATCCGCTTGAGATTCCATGCCATTGTTACGAGGCTCCACTCGCCTTTGGCCTGCTGGAGACCTCGCATTGAGAATTGCCTGAAGCCCATGACCGATTTGATGATGCCGAACACTGGTTCGGGTGTCTGCTTGCGCAGTCCATAGAGCTTCTTGCCCTCTTGTGTCGCCAAGCGATGGCGCATGGCGTCGAGCGGGGTCGGCTGGTCGGGCACGGGTGGGTCCTGGGCGAAGCGCTGTTGCCAGGACGGGTGATGGTGCTCGCGCGCCACGGCGATCATGGGTTGGATGTTGGCGGCGGCACAGGCCTCGACGTTGGCGGCGCTGAAGTAGCCGCTGTCGGCCAACAGAGTGTCGGGCAGGCCCAGCGCGTCGGGCAGCTTTGCGAGCTTGTCGAGCATCGGCACGATCTGGTTCTTGTCGTTGGCGGCCTGCACGACGTCGTGGCTGACCACCAGCATCGAGCCTGCGGCGACGGCAGCCTGCGCGTTGTAGGCCTGCTCGAAGCCACCGCCGGCCACCGGCATGATGCGCGAGCAGGCATCGGTCAGGTTGATCTGATCGCTGGGCTGGGGGCCGGGCTGAGGCGGCGCCGGCGGCTTGCCGCCCGGCTTTCTACCGGTCGCTTTCTCCTTCTCCTCGCGGGCCTGCATCTTAGCGGCGTGTTCGGCCTGCTCGCGGGCCAGCCGCTCGTCGGCTCGCGCCGCGATCGCCGCCTTGGCCGCGGCAAGGCGGGCCAGGCGTTCCTCGCGCCGCGCCAGCTCTTGTGGCACCGACATGCCGTCGGGCACATCGGCCTGGTCGGCCGCCTCGGCCAGCGCCATCAGCTCGGCAACCTCGGTCTTGAGCTGCTCCTCGAGCTTGTTGGCATGGTCCCACGACAGCGCGCTGTGCCGACTGGCGTTGGCGTGCAGCTTGGTGCCATCGAGCGCCACCGTGCCGAGCTTCAGCATGCCCATCTCGCGAGCCAGCATCAGCACCTGAACGAACAGCGCCTCGATCTGAGGCAGGAACCGCCGCCGGAAGTTGGCGATGGTGTCATGGTCGGGATGGCTGTTGGCTGCGATGAAGCGGAACGCCACCGAATCATGGCTCGCCCGCTCCAGCTTGCGGCTCGAGAACACTCTGTGGCGTAGCCGTAGACCAACAGCCCGAGCAACACGCTCGGGTGATACGACGCCGAACCCGAGCCGCGATAGGCCTTCTCCATCGAGCTCAGATCCAATCCCTCGATGACCTCCACCACGAAGCGCGCCAAGTGCCGCTGCGGCAACCATTCGTCGACCGAAGGCGGCAGAAGGAACACGGCTTGCCGGTCAAAGTCGCGAAAGTTACTCATAGAGCGATACTTTCTTGTCTAATATTCTACTATTACGAGAATATTCACCTTTCGCCCTCCGCTCAAGTCCGACAGGCTGCTAGGGATCGACCGGCCGCCACAGTGGCGCCCGCTTGCGCGCAGTCTCCAGCGACAATTCATCGAACGGCGCCAGGTCGAAGCCGCGCGGCTGCAGCGGTCCGCCGCGCCAGCCAATGCGCTGGTGGACCCGCGCGTTGCCGTAGTAGGCGAGGTAGACCAGGGCCCGGGCCGCTTCGAAGGTCGCGGGGTCGGCTTTTTCGAACTGGCTGATCGCGGCGTCCTGCGCCGGTCCGTCGAGGCCTGAGAAGGCGGCCGTGCCGAGCGCACCCGACAGGGCGAGCAGGGCTCGCCGGTACGGTGCGTGCCGGTCGGCCATCGCCTCGACCTCGGCGAGCAGGCCCATTGTTCCCGCACCGGGCAGGTCGTCGATCGGGGGCACCAGGCGATCCATCATCGCTCGGAGCGCCGTGCGCTCGATCTCGGTCAGATCCTTCTCGTCCGGAGATCGTGTCTCGGTCATCGTTCGCTCCCTGGAGCACTTTCTGCTTGGCTGGAACAGCCAAGCAGAAAGTGCCTGTTGCAACAACCAGCCCCAGTGCGCTCTAGGCCGCGCTGCGCAGGCTGGCGTGCGCATCCCGGATGCGGTCGGCGATGAGCAGCGCGATCGCCTGCAGGGTCGGCGTCGGATTGAGGGCGCCGCCGGTCACGAAGATGCTGGCGTCGACGACGTAGAGATTGTCGACGTCGTGGGCGCGGCCGTTGCGGTCGACCACCGAGCGGGCCGGGTCGTCGCCCATGCGGGCGGTGCCCATGAGATGCCAGCCGGCGGCGCGCAGCAGGGGCGTCGCCTGCACCGTGTGGGCGCCGGCCTCGCGCAGCACCGTCTCGGCGGTGCCGACCGCGTGCGCCATCTGCCGGGCCGAATTTTCCGACAGCTTGTAGAAGATCTTGGGCGCGGGGATGCCGTGCGAGTCGGTCAGCATCGGGTCGAGCTCGATCCGGTTGTGTGCCTCGGGCAGGTCCTCTCCGAGCGCGACGATCATCGTCGAGTTACCGTAGCGGCGGGCGAACTCGGCGTGATGACCGGCACCCCAGCGCACCGGCGGCAGGTTGAGGCCCATCGCCGTGACCGCGGGGCCCGAGCTGCGCGCCATCTGGAAGGTGTAGCCGCGCACGAAGCCCCTGGCCGGATCGGTCTCGTAGAACTCCTGGCTGAGCAGGATGTTGGCGAGGGCGCCTCGCCACGTCGGCGCCAGGCCGTCGTCGAAGAAGCCGCTGGTCACGGCGCAGGGATGGAACATCAGGTTGCGGCCGACCAGCCCGCTCGAATTGGCGAGCCCGTTGGGATGGCGCGCGCTCCTGGACAGCAGCATGAGCCGCGCCGTGCCGATGCCGTTGGCTGCCAGGATGACCAGTCGCGCCGGCTGGAACTGCTTCGTGCCGTCGGCATCGAAATAGTGCGCGCCGGTCGCCCTTCCGTCGGCGCCGGTGGCGATCTCGTAGACCCGAGCGCCGGTGCGCAGCTCGACGCCGTTGGCGATCGCCGCCGGCCAGTAGGTGATGTCGGTCGAGGCCTTGGCCCGCTGCGTGCAGCCGAGCCCGTTGGGGCCGCAATTGTTGCAGGCGCCTCGGCCGCGATAGGGCACCGAGTTGATGTAGGAATCGGACGGCCACCAGTGCCAGCCCAGCCGGTCGAAGGCGCGCGCCAGGCGCTCGCCGTCGGGGCCGAGCGGCAGCGGCGGCATCGGCCGCTTGGTGCGCGGCGGGTTGGCCGGATCGCCTGATATGCCCGAGCAGCCCATCCACGCATCATTGAGATCGTAATAGGGTTCGAGGTCGGCGTAGGAGATCGGCCAGTCGTCGGCCACGCCATCGAGGCTCTTCACCCGGAAGTCGGAGGGATGGAAGCGCGGCGCATGGGCCGTCCAATGGATGGTGCTGCCGCCGACCCCGTTGAACATCAGCGGCGTGATGTCGGATTCGCTGTCGTCGACGGGATAGTCCTCGGGCAGCCCGCGCACATTGGGGTTGAAGCTGAAGTTGGTGGCGGCGCGGAACTCCCAGTCGGGGAAGGCGGTCGAGTATTCGTCCGGCTTCTGCCAGCCGCCCTGCTCGAGGCAGACGATGCGGAAGCCGGCTTCCGACAGCCGCCACGCCACGGCTGCGCCGGACGCACCGGCGCCGATGATCAGGATATCGACGGGCGTGCTGGCCATGATTCGCCTCCTCTGAAAATGGGGCGGTAACCCGCCCCATTTTCCCAGCATCGTTGTGCGTGCCGGGTGTGCTGGGTGTTTCGCCCGAGAGGATTTCTGTCTAGCAATCGGCCGGCGCGGGGGGAAGCTGGCGCTCGCGCGGGGATGCGCGGTACGAAGGGCGCCATGAGCTCATTTTTCGTTCGCAGGATGCTGCTGGCCTGCAGCCTGGTGATGATCGGCACGGCCGCGATGGCGCAGGCCTACCCGTCCCGCCCCGTCAAGATCGTGGTTCCCGTTCCACCCGGCGGTTCCAACGACATCATTGCCCGCATGCTGGCGCAGAAGCTTTCGGAGCTGAACGGCCAGCAGTTCATCGTCGAGAACCGCGCCGGGGCGGGTGGCAATATCGCCGCCGAGGCGGTCGCGACCTCGGAGCCGGACGGCTACACGCTGCTGCTGTCGGCGCCGCCGCCGCTCACGATCAATGCGGCGCTCTACAAGGACCTGCCGTTCGATCCGCTCAAGGCCTTCGCCCCGGTTGCGCTGGTCGCGACCGTGCCGATCGTGCTCGCGGTCCATCCCTCGCTCGAGGCCAGGACCTTGGGCGAGCTCATCGCGCTTGCCAAAGCGCGGCCCGGCACGATCAATTTCGGCTCCTCCGGCAACGGCTCGACCAATCATCTCACCGGCGAGCTTCTGAAGAGCGTGGCCGGCATCGACATCGTCCATGTGCCCTACAAGGGCGCGGCCCCCGCCATGAACGACCTCGTCGCCGGGCACATCCTGATGATGTTCGACAACATGCCGGGCGTTCTGCAGCAGGTGCAGCGCAAGCGCATCATCGCCATTGCGGTCGCCGGCGCCCGGCGGTCCGCGGCGATGCCCGACGTGCCGACCATCGCCGAGTCCGGCCTGTCAGGCATCGAGGTCTTCTCCTGGTTCGGCCTGGTCGCACCCGCGAAAACGCCGGCACCGATCCTCGCCAAGCTGGAACAGGATGTCGCCGCGATCCTGAAGCAGCCGGACATGGAGAAGCGCCTGAGCGAAAACGGCGCCGACCCGGGCACGGTCTTCGGGGCGGCGTTCGGCCAGTTCCTGGCCGAGGACTCCGCGAAATGGTCGAAGATCATCAAGGCTTCAGGCGCCAAGCTGGATTGATGTTCCTCTACGCCGGCAGGGCGGCGGTGATGATGATCTCGATCAGGTCTCCGGCCGGCATCACCGACTGCACGAACGACCGTACGGGGCCGTAGCCGGCCGGCATCCAGCTCGCCCAGGCCTCGTCGAATGCCGGCTTGTTGTCGTGGTCGGTCACCACGATCTCGGCCTTGACGATGCGGGTGCGGTCGAGGCCGGCATCTTTCAGGTAAGTGTCGATGACACCCAGCGCCCCGAGCGTCTGGGCGCGAATGTCCTGGGTGCGGTCGGGCGACACCGCCACCGCCCAGAGAAAGCCGCCGCCGCCCGGCAGGCGATAGGTCGAGACCGCTGACTTGCTGGGAAAGCTCTTGTTGGGCACGCGGGTGATGTCGGCTGTGTTCATGGTTGTCCTCGGGGTGCGCTGGAGGAAGGTCTAACCCGAATAGTCATGAATTCGTAACGCTATAGCGGCTAGGACCGACGGATGATCATCGACCTCGGCGCGCTGCCGATCATGGCGCTGAAGCTCGCCATTGCGGTTCTGCTCGGCTCGGCCATCGGCTTCGAGCGGCAGTGGCATCAGAAGATGGCGGGCCTGCGCACCAATGCCCTGGTGGCGCTGGGCTCCTGCGGCTTCGTCGCCTTCTCCGGCCTGGTCGGCGAGGGCGATCCGACGCGCGTCGCTGCCCAGGTCGTGACGGGCATCGGCTTCCTCGGCGCCGGCGTCATCCTGCGCGAGGGAATCAACGTGCACGGGCTGAACACGGCGGCGACGCTGTGGTGCTCGGCCATGGTCGGCACCCTGGTCGGCGGCGGCCTGTTCGGGCCGGGCGTCCTGGCAGCCACCTTCGTGGTCGGCATCAATATCGCCCTGCGACCGATCCTGGGACGCCTCAATCGCCGCTCGCTCATTTCGGCCGACGCCGAGACCTACTACCGGATCGAGATCACCTGCCGGCACAGCGAGGAGGCGCACATGCGCTCGCTGCTGCTGCATGCCCTGACCCAGGCCGGGCTTGGCCTGCGCCGCCTCGACAGCGAGGACATTCCCGACACGACGAAGGTCACGGTCGCTGCGCAGGCAGTCGCCGCCAAGCGCAGCGATTCGGCGCTGGAACAGATCGTCGGCCGGCTGAGCCTGGAGCCGACCGTCTCCGGCGCGACCTGGCAGATCGACCGATCGGTTCCGGAGGCGTGAGGGCAGCGTGCAATCGTTGCACAATTTGCGTGGCTGCAAAAACGAACCACTCCTGCTGAAGACTATCCCCATCGACCGATCGGCGCGCTATCAAGGGCGCGACCTGCGCGTGCTGCCGGACGAGGGAGGGTCGCTACGACGGAACGTGAGACTGCCGACGCAAGCAACGCCGTCCCCGATCGGTTGCGTCACGCGCAAGTCGTTGAATTCGAAGACGAATGACGCTGTGACGCAAAAGACGCAAGATTTCACGGGGACTCATTCCGAACCTCGCGCCAACCACGATGCGATGATCGAAGGCCTGCGCCTGGCCGTCGCAGCCGATGCACCGGCGATCCGCGCCCTGACCCGACTCGCCTATGCCAAGTGGGTGCCGGTCACCGGCCGTGAGCCCTTGCCGATGCGCGTCGACTACGAGGCCGCGGTGCGTGACCACCGCTTCGATCTTCTCTATCGGGAGGGCGAGCTCGCGGCGCTGATCGAGACGGTCGCCGGACCCGATCATCTGCTGATCGAGAACGTCGCGGTGGCACCCGCCTTCCAGGGGCGTGGCCTCGGCCGCACGCTGGTCGCGCACGCCGAGCGCCTGGCGGCGGCCTCGGGGCTCGCCGAGGTGCGGCTCTACACCAACAAGCTGTTCACCGCGAACGTCGCGCTCTACCAGCGCCTCGGCTACCGCATCGACCGCGAGGAGTCCCTGAACGGCGGCACCGCCGTTCACATGAGCAAGCGACCCGGTGGTCAGGGATCGACGGTATAGCCCGCCTCGCGAGCGTGTCGGACGGCGAGCACGATGATGAGATCTCCGTCGAGGCGATAGCGTGCGAGGTAACCGGCCGAGCCGAATGGAATGGAGAATTCACGGAGGTCGGGCTGCTCGGAGTCGACCGGGCCCAGCCTCGGGCGGCTCTCGAGCAACTCGAGGCGATCGCTTGTTGCTTGCATGGCGCGAGTCGCGGCTCGCGGATTATTGGTCGCCAGGAAACGATAGAGACGTTCGAGATTGGTGAGTGCGTTGCGGGCGTAGACTATTTGTGCCATTTCGGCGCGCGTTTGGGGCGGCTGGTGCCAAGCGAGTTGACCCGGGCTTTGACCTCGGCGTGCGTCACATGAAGCCCGGCTTTCTCGTAATCGCGCCGAGCTTCATCCGCCTCGTCGCGGAAGGACTGTCGAGCCTCCTCGCGAGTCAGGTACTGCTGGATTGCTTCGCGCATGAGGTAGTGCGAAGAGCGTTTGCGAGCGGACGCCAGAGAAGCCAGCCGAGCGCGTTCGTCGTCGGCGAGCTTTATCGATACCGGCGACGGAGGAGACGATGGTGCGCGCTTGGTAGTCATCAGTAATAAGACGTAATACTCGGGGTCGCGCGACACATGGGCTGAGGTTGCTGGCACGTCCCGGTAGGGGCACGAGCAGGCGGGCGGGCATCTTGCTGGAGCACGGAGGGAGCCGCTGGGGGACGCCTTCGACTGGCGGCTCGAGCGCGACCACGCCGGCGCCGCAATCGCCCATCACGGTGCGGCCCGCTGGACCTGCGATCGAGTCCGCCAAGTAGAGAGCTTCCAAGCCTTGGAAGGGCAGGAGCCGCGCATTGATGTTTTCCGTTCAAACGCTTACACCCCAGCCTACTTCTGAGGGGCAGCTTTAGGTCAATGGCCGGCGTCGGTCGAAATCTCTGGCTGGCGGCCGCGATGGCCGGCCTGCTCGCGGCAGCCGCGATGGTGCTGCCTTCTGCCATGTGGACGTGCCTCGTGGCGGCCCTGCTCGGGCTGACCGGCGTGGTGGTGTTCCGCGGCAACCGCTGGCGCAGCGCCGCCCTGCTGCTGGGCGCGGTGGCGCTCGGTCTCGCCCTGCTCGACGTCTTCGCCGGCCTGTTGACACCTTCGCCGATGGGGCAGGGCCTTGTGCGGACGACCATCCCGCGCTGGTGGCCGCCGCCCGACCCCATCATGGGCTTCCGGCCCCTGCCCAACTCCGAGGCGGTTGCGACCGCGACCTGGCAAGGCGAGCCGATCTATCACCGTACGTACCATTTCGATGCAGAGGCGGCGCGGGTGACGCCCCCCGCGCCGCCCAAGTCGGACACCTATCTGTTCCTGGGCGACTCCTTCACCTTCGGCCAGGGCTTGCCGGACGACGAGGCGCTGGCGGCACAGTTCGCCAAGGCCAGCGACTACAAGGTGCGGGCGGTCAATCTCGGCGTGCCAGGCTATGGGCCGAACCACCTGCTGCGTCTGTTCGATAGCGGCCTGCTCGACCGCTACACCAAGGAGCCGGTCAAGGCGGTGGTGACCTGGATCATCCCGGCCCAGCTCGCCCGCGTCACCGGCGACGGCTCGTGGCTCGGCTCCTCGCCGCGCTACGTGCTGGAGAACGGCATACTGCGCCACACCGGCTCGTTCAACGAGCACCGGCTGTTCAATCCGATTGCCGGTGCGCGTTACCTGCTGGGCGAGCAGTTCGCCTTCATCGACGCGATTGGCAGCAAGCAGCGCCAGGACGAGCAGATCGAGCTGTTCGTGGCGATCATGGCCCGCCTGCAGCAGCTTGCCCGCGAGAAGTTCAACGCGCCGCTGATCGTGGTCTATTCCTGGCCCGACGAGCACGCCAAGGAAGGGGCATGGGGTGGCTCGGTCGTGACCCAGCCCGAGCTGGTCGCTGTGCTGAGCCGGCTGCGCCGTCTCGGCATGCCGCTGATCGCGGTCGACCGCCTGACCTGGATGTACGATGTGTCGAAGATCCTCATTCCGCACGACGGCCATCCCAACGCCTTCAGCAACGAGCTGATCGCCGGCGAGCTGAAGAAGCGCTTGATCGGGTCGTAATCCGGAAGAAACACGAGCGGCCTTGCGCGGCGTGTGTAATCCCGGCAGCTTGAGCGCAATCGAGTCCCGAGCGAACTCGGGCGAGGGGCAGAGGTCTTCGGGAGGGATCGAGCGGGTGAGTCACGTCGCCCCCATGCGCGTGTTGAACCGGCCCAAGCCGGCGGTTTCGGTCGAGCGGCGCGCCGGCGGCACGCTCGTTCTCACGGCCGGCCGCACGCTGCCGGCCGATCTTCCGCTGGTCATCGACCTGCTGCAGCGCGCCGCCGCGCGGCGGCCCACCGTCACCTTCCTCGCCGAGCGGCGCGGGCCCCAGCGGGCCTGGCAGCGCCTGACCTATGCCGAGGCGTGGGCCGGGAGCGGGGCCGTCGCCTCGTGGCTGATCGCCCAGGGCTTCGGGCCGGACGGTCCGCCTGTCGTGATCCTGTCCGAGAACAGCCTGGAGCATGCGCTGCTCGTGCTGGGCGCCCAGCGCGCCGGTGCGCTGCTGGCGCCGCTGTCGCCCAACCTGTCGCGCTCGGCCGATCCTGCGCGGCTCGAGCAGGTTCTGTCCATGGTCGAGCCGGGACTGGTGTTCGCCCAGGACTCGCGGGCCTATGGCGCCGCACTCGCCCGGGCGGCGGCGCGCGGCGCCCGCGTGGTCACGGTCGACGGGCGCTACGATGCGGGCCGCGGGCTCGCCTTCGGCGCACTGGCCAATGCCTCGATCGACGCCTCGGTGGCGGAGCGGCGGCTGCATATCGGGCCGGAGACGCCGGCCAAGATCCTGTTCACGTCAGGGTCGACCGGCCAGCCGAAAGGCGTGCTCAACACCCACGGCAACCTCGCAGCCGCCACCGAGATGAACCGCTCGCTCGGCGAGCCGCTCGACGAGAGCCGGGTCGGCGTCGCGCTCGACTGGCTGCCCTGGCATCACGCCTGGGGCGGCAATTCCAACTTCAACGGCGTCATCCGCGCGGCCGGCTCCCTCTACATCGACGGTGGCCGGCCGCTGCCCGGCCGCTTCGACGAGACGCTCGAGAACCTGCGCGAGCTCTCGCCGTCGGGTTTCGCCACCGTGCCGGCGGCCTATCCGCTGCTGCTCGAGGCCTTGGAGCGTGACGCCGACCTGCGCCAGAAGTTCTTCAAGAATTTGCGCGGCCTCGGCTATGGCGGGGCGCTGTTGCCGCAGGAGAGCTTCGACCGGCTGCAGGGGCTGGCGGTCGGCCAGCTCGGCGAACGCCTGCCGTTCGGCTGCGGCTGGGGCATGACCGAGACCACCAGCGTCGGGCTGATGGTCTACTGGAACGTCGACCGCGCGGGCCTGCTCGGCCTGCCGCCGCCCAGCGCGATCGCCAAGCTGGTGCCGGCGGGCGACCGTTACGAGCTGCGCGTCAAGGGCCCGCACGTCATGGCCGGCTACTGGCGCGACCCCGAGGCGACGCGGGCGGCGTTCGACGAGGAAGGCTTCTTCCGGACCGGCGATGCGGCGCGCTGGGTCGATGCCGACAACGCGCTGGCCGGCGTCGCCTTCGCCGGTCGGCTGTCGGAGGAGTTCAAGCTCGCCTCGGGCACCTGGGTGCGCGCCACCACGCTGCGCACCCAGCTGATCGACGCCCTGCAGCCCTATGTGCGTGACCTGGTGATCGCCGCTCCCGACCGGCCGTGGCTGGGCGCCCTGCTGTGGCTCGACCCGACGGCGTCGGCGGAAGCGGGCGGCCCTGCCGTCTGGCGGCCCGCCCTGCAGCGCCTGCTCGCCGCCTTCAACCGGCGGCCGGAGGGCCTGAGCGGCGGCTCCAGCCTGCGCATCCGTCGGCTGCTGGTGCTCGACGAGCCGCCGTCGGCCGAGGCCGGCGAGGTCACCGACAAGCGCTCGCTGAATACCAGGCGCATCCTCGAGCGCCGTGCCGCGGATGTCGCGCGGCTCTATGCCGAGCCGGCCGATCGAGAAGCCATCGTGGAAGACGGGGAGCACTGATGCAGGCCTACATCGTCCGACGCCTGCTGGCGCTGGTGCCGACCTTGTTCTTCGCCAGTGTCATCGTGTTCGTGACGGTCCGGTTGATCCCCGGCGACATCATCGACCTGATGTTGTCGCAGAACGACATCGCCGCCGCCAAGATGGGCCGCGAGCAGCTCGAGAAGGCACTCGGCCTCGACCAGCCGATGTGGCTGCAGTACGGCCGCTGGATTGGCGCCATCCTGTTCGAAGGCAATTTCGGCAACTCGCTGTGGCAGAGCACGCCGGTCGCCGAGCAGCTTTTGGCCCGCCTGCCGATCACCTTCGAGCTCGGCGCCATGGCGCTGATCGTCGGCCTCATGGTCGCCATCCCGATCGGCGTCTATTCGGCGATGCGCCAGGACAGCGGCGGCGACTACGTGGCGCGCTCGTTCTCGATCCTGATGCTGGCGGTGCCGAGCTTCTGGATAGGCACCATGGTGATGGTGTTCCCCTCGATCTGGTGGGGCTGGTCGCCGCCCATCCAGTTCGTGCCCTTCGGCAAGGATCCGTTGGCCAATCTCGGCCAGATGATCATCCCGGCGATCATCCTGGGCCTCGCTCTGTCGGCCCTCACCATGCGGCTCACCCGCACCATGATGCTCGAGGTGCTGCGCCAGGATTACATCCGCACCGCCTGGGCCAAGGGGCTGGGCGAGAAGCTGGTGGTGGCGCGCCATGCGCTGCGCAACGCGCTGATCCCCGTGGTCACCCTGATCGGCCTGCAGGCGCCGCTCCTGATCGGCGGGGCGGTCATCATGGAGCAGATCTTCGTCATTCCCGGCATGGGCCTGCTGCTGCTCGATGCGGTGAGCCAGCGCGACTACCCGGTGATCACCGGCGTGTTCCTGATCGTGGGCGTGGCGGTGATGATCATCAACCTGCTGGTCGACCTCAGCTACGGCCTGCTCGATCCCAAGGTGAGGTACCGCTGATGGCCTCGATCGCCGACGTCTCGCCAGCCGCAGCACCGCGCCGCCGCCGCGGGCCGATCCTGCACTTTGTCGGCCGGCTGTTCCGCGAGAAGCCGCTCGGCGCGATCTGCGCCATCATCTTCATGGCCTTCCTGCTGGTCGGCATCTTCGCCGACGTGCTGGCGCCCTACGCCTACAACAAGATCAGCCCGCTCAACCGGCTGAAGCCGCCGTCGCTGCAGTTCCCGTTCGGCACCGACAATCTCGGCCGCGACATGCTCTCGCGCTGCATCTACGGCGCCCAGCTCTCGGTCATCATCGGCTTCTGCGCCGCGGGCCTCGCCACTGTGATCTCGATCGTGCTGGGCGTGGTGTCGGGCTATCTCGGCGGCAAGTTCGACCTCGTCCTGCAGCGCTTCGTCGATGCCTGGATGAGCTTCCCCGATCTCATCATCCTGATCGTCGTGGTCTCGGTGGTCGGCCCCGGCATGCCGCAGATCATCGTCACCCTGGGCCTGCTGCTGGGCATCGCCGGCAGCCGCATCATCCGCGGCGCCGTGGTCTCGGTGCGCGAGAACATGTACGTGCACGCCGCCCAATCCACTGGGGCGTCGACCCTGCGCATCCTGTGGCGCCACATCCTCCCCAACGTCATGGCGCCGGTGATCGTGCTGTTCACCACCCGCGTCGGCACGGTGATCCTGGCCGAGTCGGGCCTGTCCTTCCTCGGGCTCGGCGTGCCGCCGCCGGCGCCGACCTGGGGCGGCCTGTTGTCGGGCAGCGGCCGCACCTTCATGCTGCAGGGCCCGTGGCTCGCCCTGGCGCCCGGCCTCTGCCTCACCATCGTGGTCTACGCCACCAACATGTTCGGCGACGCGCTGCGCGATCTGCTCGATCCGCGCATGCGTGGCTCGCGCTGACCCAACGAGACAACCAGCCACGACAGACGGAGGAAACCATGTCGATGCGGAAATGGACAAAAGGCCTGCTCGCCGGCGTGGCCGGCCTGGCGCTGTCGGGCTTGGGATCGGCCGGCGTCGCCGAGGCGCAGCAGAAGCCGCAGTATGGCGGCACCCTGGAAGTGGCGACCTGGTTCGCCACCCTGTCGGCGCTGTCCTGGGATCCCTACGACTGGAACTGGAAGCTGAACCACGACACCAGCCAGTTCTACGAGCAGCTGATCTCCGGCGATCTCGACAAGAGCACCAAGAAAGGCGGCAAGTACAACTTCATCATCGATGCCTTCCTGCCGCCCGACGCCCAGCGCGGCGAGCTGGCCGAAAAGTGGGAATGGAGCGACAACCCGCTGTCGGTGACCTTCCATCTGCGCAAGGGCGTGATGTTCCCCGAGAAGCCCGGGGTGATGAAGTCGCGCGAGTTCACCGCCGACGATGTGGTGTTCAGCTTCAACCGGGTGCGATCGAGCCCCAAGAATATCGCGACCTACTACGACTTCATCGACAAGGTCGAGGCCAAGGACAAGCACACCGTCGTCTACTACTTCAAGGAGTTCAACGCCGAGTGGGACTACCGCACGGCCTGGGGCTTCTACACCGCGATCACGCCCAAGGAAGTGGTCGATGCCGGCGCCGCCAACTGGAAGAACGTCAACGGCACCGGGCCGTTCATGCTGACCGATTTCGTGCAGGGAAACTCCAACACCTACTCGAAGAACCCCATCTACTGGGACAAGGAGAAGCTGGACGGCGTCGAGTACAAGATCCCGTTCATCGACAAGCTCGTCTATCGCACCATCAAGGACGAGACGACGCAGCATGCCGCGCTGCGCACCGCCAAGATCGACATCCTGGAATCGATCAACGCGCGCTACGTGCCCGAGCTCAAGAAGAGCGCGCCGGCGCTGCAATGGAACAAGCGGCTGTCGGTGCTCGGCACCTACGTCGCGCTGCGCAACGACACCAAGCCGTTCGACGATATCCGCGTGCGGCGCGCCATGAACCTGGCGGTCAACAAGAAGGAGATCATCGAGGCGCATTACGGCGGCGACGCCGAGCTGTTCGCTTTCCCGATGCACCCGGAATGGACGGGCTACTACGAGTCGCTCGACAAGCTGCCGCCCGAGGCCCGTGAGCTCTTCGAGTACAATCCCGAGAAGGCCAAGAAGCTGCTGGCCGAGGCCGGCTATCCCAAGGGCTTCACCTTCCCCATGGAGTACTGCGCCTGCGCGCCCGACCACGTCGATATGGCACCCTTGCTGGCGGCGTACTTCGAGGCGATCGGCGTCAAGGCCGAGCTGAAGCCCATGGAGTATTCGGCGTTCCTCTCGGCCATGACGACCAAGAAGCATTCGGCCGGCTATTTCATGGCGCAAAGCCATACCAATCCCACGACGTCGATCCGCAAGCAGTTCGTCACCGGCCAGACCTGGAATCCGGCAATTCATGCCGACGCGGAGTTCGATGCCAAGATGGACGAGGTCTACAAGACCAAGGACGAGACCAAGCGCCAGGCCATGATACGCGAGCTCACGGCGCGGGCCGTGGCCGACGCGCCTTATGTCTGGCTGCCGACGCCCTACGTCTATTCGGCGTGGTGGCCGTGGGTGAAGAACTACAACGGCGAGCTCAGCGTCGGCTCGATCCGCCCCGGCCCGATCTACGCCCGCATCTGGCTCGACCAGGAGATGAAGAAGAAGATGGGGTACTAGAGCTCATCTACCTCCCCCGATGACGGGGGAGGAGAGTGAACTTCGAACACGGAGAGTGTACATGCGGGGGATCGGCAAGGTGCTGCTGGGAGCGGCGGCGGCGTTGGGGCTGGCGACGGCGCCTGTCCTGGCGGAAGGACCGGAGAAGCCGAAATACGGCGGCACGCTCGAGATCGGCACGGTCTATGTCACGATCTCGGCCCTTTCGTTCGATCCGGCCGACTGGAACTGGAAGCTCAACCACGACACCGGCGCGGTCTATGAGCAGCTCTTCGCTGCCGACCTGTCGAAGAGCGTGCGCAACGGCGGCAAGCACCCGTTCTACGCTGACGCCTGGCTGCCGTCCGACGCCATCCGCGGCGAGCTGGCCGAGAGCTGGAAGTGGGACGACAACCCGACCCGCGTCACCGTCAAGCTGCGCCAGGGCATCATGTTCCCCGACAAGCCGGGGGTCATGAAATCGCGCGAGCTGGTCGCCGAGGACGTGGTGTTCTCCTACAACAGGCTCGCCAACAGCCCGAAGAAGATCGCTGGCTACTTCGACCACGTCGACAAGGTCGAGGCGACCGACAAGCACACCGTCGTCTTCACCTTCAAGGGCTTCCATGCCGAATGGGACTACCGTTTCGGTTGGGGCTACTACTCTCCGATCGTGCCGAAGGAAGTCGCCGAGGCGGGTGCCGCCAACTGGAAGAACATCAACGGCACTGGCCCGTTCATGCTGAGCGACTTCGTGCAGGGCAGCATGAATGTCTATTCGAAGAACCCGATCTACTGGGACAAGGAAAAGATCGGAGCCGAGGAATACAAGCTGCCGTTCGTCGACAAGGTGGTCTACCGCACCATCAAGGACGAGGCGACGTTCCTGACGGCGCTGCGCACCGGCAAGCTCGACATGCTCGAATCGATTCGCTGGAGCGCGGCAGACGACCTCAGGAAGACCACGCCGCAGCTCAAATGGTCCAAGTGGCTCAACATGTCGGGCACCTTCCTGGCGATGCGGGTCGACACCAAGCCGTTCGATGACATCCGCGTGCGCCGCGCCCTCAACATGGCGGTCGACAAGCAGGAGATCGTCAAGGCGTACTACGGCGGCAATGCGGAGCTGTTCGCCTATCCGCAGCATCCCGACTATTTCGGCTACTTCGAGCCGCTCGACGCCATGCCGCCGTCGGTGAAGGAGCTGTTCACCTTCAATCCTGACAAGGCAAGGAAGCTCCTGGCCGAGGCAGGGTATCCCAAGGGCTTCAGCTTCAAGGTCCAGGTCTGCTCGTGCAATCCCGACCACATGGATCTGCTGCCGCTGGTCGCGGCCTACCTCGAGGCGGTCGGCGTCAAGCTCGAGATCCAGCCCATGGAGTACGCCGCCTTCCTGTCGGCGATGACGACCAAGACCAACGCGCCGGGCTACTTCATGAACAACGGCCACACCAACCCGACGACGACGCTGCGCAAGAGCTTCGTCACCAAGGAGGTGTGGAATCCCTCGCAGTACAGCGATCCGGCGTTCGACGCCAAGATCGCCGAGATGTACCGCGAGCCCGACGAGGCCAAGCGCCAGGTCATGGCCAAGGCGCTGACCCGCGAGATCCTCGAGCAGGCGCCCTATGTCTGGCTGCCGACGCCCTACATCTTCACGGCGTGGTGGCCGTGGGTGAAGAACTACGGCGGCGAGCTTCGCGCCGGCTCGGTACGGCCGGGCCCGATCTATGCCCGCATCTGGGTCGACCAGGAGCTGAAGAAGAAGATGGGCCACTAGCCCCCATGGTCGCTGCTCAATCCGCTCCGCTGCTCAGCGTCCGCAACCTGTCGACCCGCTTCCGCACCGAGCGTGGCACCGTGCGGGCGGTCGACGGGGTGTCGTTCGACCTCGCGGCCGGCGAGACGCTGGCCATCGTCGGTGAATCGGGATCGGGCAAGAGCGTCACCGCGCTCTCCCTCCTGCGCCTGATCCCCGATCCGCCGGGCCGCATCGAGGAGGGCGAGATCCTGTTCGACGGCAAGGACCTCCTGAAGCTCAGCGACGAGGAGATCCGGGCCATCCGTGGCGATCGCATCGCCATGATCTTCCAGGAGCCGATGAGCTCGCTCAACCCGGCGCTGACCGTCGGCCTGCAGGTCGGCGAGCCGATCAACCTGCATCGCAAGACACCGTGGGCCGCCGCGCTCGACAAGGCCGCCGACCTTCTGGGCAAGGTGCGCATCCCCGATGGGCGAAGCCGCCTCGGCTCATATCCGCACCAGTATTCGGGCGGCATGCGCCAGCGCGTCATGATCGCCATGGCGCTCGCCTGCCAGCCGCAGCTCATCATCGCCGACGAGCCGACGACGGCGCTCGATGTCACGGTGCAGGCGCAGATCCTGGCGCTGCTCAAGGAGCTGACGCGCGAGGCCAACTCGGCGATGATCCTGATCACCCACGATCTCGGCGTGGTGGCGCGCTACGCCGACCGTGTCGTGGTGATGTATGGCGGCCGCATCGTCGAGACCGCCCCCGCGCGCCTGCTCTACAAGGACCCACGCCATCCCTACACCAAGGGCCTGATGGCCTCGGTGCCGCGGCTCGACGGCGACACCGACCGGCCGCTGGTGCCGATCGAGGGCCAGCCGCCCGATCTCGCCACCCTGCCACCGGGCTGCGCCTTCGCGCCGCGCTGCCGCCACGCCGTCGAGCGCTGCCGTACCGAGCGGCCACCGCTGGTCGAGAGCGCCCCCAATCATTTTTCCGCTTGCCTGTTCCATGACCGTCTCGCCGTCGCCG
The DNA here is from genome assembly GCA_046349295.1 of Reyranellaceae bacterium. Classification (GTDB taxonomy): domain Bacteria; phylum Pseudomonadota; class Alphaproteobacteria; order Reyranellales; family Reyranellaceae; genus Reyranella. The sequence continues at coordinate 4,180 of JAXMCP010000014.1, read as the reverse complement.
CCTGAAACCGTCCTCGAGGTCGAGGATCTGAAGGTCCACTTTCCGGTCACCGCGGGCGTCATCGTGCGCCGCCAGGTCGGCACGGTGAAAGCCGTCGACGGTGTCAGCTTCGCCGTCAGGCGCGGCGAGACGCTCGGCCTGGTGGGCGAATCGGGCTGCGGCAAGTCGACGACCGGGCTCGCCGTGCTGCGCATGCTCGACATCACCTCGGGCAAGGTGGAATTCGAGGGCGAGGACATCACGCGCCACGACCGCGCCCGCATGCGGCCGATCCGCCGCAAGATGCAGATGGTCTACCAAGACCCCTACGGCTCGCTGAATCCGCGCATGAAGGTGGCCGACATCGTCGGCGAACCGCTGGTCGTGCACGGCCTGGCCAACGATGGGCCGCGCTACCGCGAGCGCGTCGCCGAGCTGCTGTCGATGGTCGGCCTGCTGCCCGACATGGCCGAGCGCTATCCGCACGAATTCTCGGGCGGCCAGCGCCAGCGCATCGGCATTGCGCGCGCGCTGGCGCTCGAGCCCAGCCTGCTGATCTGCGACGAGCCGGTGTCGGCGCTCGACGTCTCGATCCAGGCCCAGGTCGTGAACCTGTTCATGGAGCTGCAGGACCGCCTCGGCCTCACCTACATCTTCATCGCCCACGACCTGTCCGTGGTGCGCCACATCAGCGATCGCATCGCCGTGATGTATCTCGGCCGCATCGTCGAGGTCGCGACGCGCGACCAGCTCTACAAGGACCCGCTGCACCCCTATACGCGGGCGCTGCTGGCGGCGGTGCCGATCGCCGATCCCGAGCTCGAGGCGGAGCGCGGCCAGCAGATCATCACCGGCGAGATCCCGAGCGCGCTGCGTCCGCCGCCGGGCTGCCGCTTCCACACCCGCTGCCCCAAGGCGATGGACGCCTGCAGGTCCGTCGACCCGCCGATGCGCGAAAAGGGCGATGGCCGCTCGGTCGCCTGCCATCTGTACGGAGCCTCATGATGCTGACGCGACGTCTTCTCGTTGTCCTGGCGCTGCTCGCCGCGCTCCCTGTTGCGTTGCCGACGGCGGCGCGCGAGCCGCCTTATCTCACGGCCCAGGATCTCGATCTTGCGCTCATCCTGCCGCCGCCGATCGTTGCCGGCACGGAAGCCGATCGCGAGCAGCAGGGCGTGGTCATCGCCGCGCAACGCGCCGCCAGCCCCGACCGCATCAAGCAGGCGGAGCAGGATGTCGATGAATCGCTGGACACGATGTTCGGCGGCGTGCTGGGCAAGAAGCTGCCGGCCGCGGATCTGCCGGCCACGACACGGCTGTTCGATCGGCTCGGCGAGACCGAGGAGGTGGTCGTCGAGCCGACCAAGAGGGCGTTCACCCGGGTTCGCCCCTATCTCAGCAACCCCGCCGAGATCAAGGCGCTGGTGAGACCATCCAGGACCAACTCCTATCCATCGGGACACACCACGCGGGTCAATTCGGCCGCCATCGTGCTCGTCGCCCTGGTGCCCGAGAAGCGCGACGCCATCTGGCTGCGGGTGCGCGACTATGCCTGGAGCCGGGTCATTGGCGGCATGCACTATCCCAACGACCTCGATGGCGGCGCCCGCGCCGGCACGGCGATCGCGGTCGCCGTGATGGGCCGCGCCGAGTTCAAGGCCGACTTCGAGGCCGCCCGGCGCGAGTTGCGGCAGCATCTGGGGTTGCAGCCTTAGACGAAGCTCGGCCGCGTCCTCAGTGTCTCGCGGTCGAAGCCCGCCACCTTCTTGTAGCGATCCGAGATCGCCGCCAGCTCCGCCGGCGAGATGACATCCTCGATGCGCTCGAAGCGCTGGCCGCCGGAGCGCTGCCAGACCTCGCGCAGGATGGCGTCGGGCGGATCGCTGCGGTTGGTCAGCACGACCTTGGCGGTCGCCGGGTTGCGCACCGTCTCGTACTCGCTCAGCGCCTGCTCGGTGGCGCCCAGCGCCTTGATGCGGCCCGTGAGGAAGCGGGCATCGAGGATCGCCTGCCCGGCGCCGTTGGAGCCGCGCGGGTACATCGGATGGGCGGCGTCGCCCAGCAGCGTGATGCGGCCGAAGCTCCAGCGCGCGAGCGGATCACGATCGACCATCGGATACTCGAGAATCTCCTCGGTGCTCTCGATCATGCCGCTGATGTCGAGCCAGTCGAATTTCAGTCCCGAGAAGGCCGGCATCATGTCGGCGAGCCGGCCGCGCCCGGTCCAGTCCTGGCGCACCGCCTCCGGCTTCTCGATCTCGGCCACCCAGTTGATCAGCGGCAGGCCGCCGCTCGCTTCCGTCGCCGGCCGCACGGGGTAGATCACCGTCTTGCCGACCGTCATCCAGCCGGTCGAGACCATGGTGTCGCCGCCGAGATAGGCCGGCCAGCGCACGGCGCCGCGCCACATGTTGACGCCGGAATATTTCGGCGGACCTTCGTCGGGATAGAGCTGGCGGCGCAGTGCCGAATGGATGCCGTCGCAGCCCACCGCGAGCTTGCCGCGCACGCTGCCGCCGTCGTCGAACCGGATCGTGACGCCGCTCGCATCCTGGTCGACCGCGACGCAGCGACGGCCGAGCTGCACCGCCGCCGCGCCCAGGCGGGCGCGCGTGGCGTCGAGCAGCACGCGGTGCAGGTCGGCGCGATGGATCGAAAGCTGCGGCCAGTCGTAGCCCGCGTAGCGGCCGCGCGGCTCCTTGTAGATGAACTGGCCGTGCCGGCTGTAGAAGGCGAGCTCGCGCGTCTCGATGGCGTGCGCCGACAGCGCCTCCAGGAGGCCGAGCTCGCCCAGCTCGCGCATGGCATGCGGCAGCAGGTTGATGCCGACGCCGAGCGGCAGGATCTCGGGCGCGGTCTCGAGCACGGAGGTCGAGATGCCGGCCTGGTGCAGGCTGAGGGCGAGGGTGAGACCGCCTATGCCGCCGCCGACAATCAGCACATCTGCTGTCGAAGAGGTCATGTCGTCACTCGGCCTGGATGCCACGCTTGGCGACGACGTCGGCCCAGCGATGGCGATCGTGCATCACGATCTCGCCCAGCCCGGCCGGCGTCGAGGTGACGGGGATCAGGCCTTGCGCCTCGAACACGCCGCGCGCATCGGGCGAGTCGATTACCGCGCTGATCTCCTTGTTGAGGCGATCGATCACCTCCGCCGGCGTGGCCTTGGGCGCGAAGAAGCCGTACCACATGTCGACGTCGATGCCTTTCAGGCCGCTCTCGCTCAAGGTCGGCACGTCGGGAAGCTGCGGGAGGCGGCGCTGGCTGCCGGAGGCGATCGCCTTCAGCTTGCCGGCGCGCACATGCTGGGCGGCGACGTGGATAGGCAGGAACATGTAGTTGATCTGGCCGCCCAGCAGGTCCTGCACGGCACCCGCCGTGCCCTTGTAGGGCACATGCGTCAGCTCGATCGCCATCGTCGTTTCGACCAGTGCCATCGACAGGTGATGCGGCGTGCCGAAGCCGGGGCTGCCATAGGTCAAGGTCTTGGGCGCTGCTCGTGCGGCCGTCTCGAGCTGGGTGAGCGTGCTGGGCTGCTGGCTGGGATGGGCGACCAGCACCAGCGAGCCCAGCGCGGTGAGGCCGATCGGCGCGAAATCGGCCACCGGATCGTAGGGCAGATTCTTGAACAGGCTGGCGTTCATCACCAGCGTGCTGACCTGGGACAACAGCGTGTAGCCGTCGGGCTTGGCGCGCGCCACCTGCTGGGTGCCGATGTTGCCGCTGGCGCCGGCGACGTTCTCGACCACGATCGGCTGGCCGAGCTTGGGCGACAACCTGTCGTCCACGAAGCGGGCGATGATGTCCGGGCCGGTGCCCGGCGTGAACGGCACCACGATCTTGATCGGCTGGTCGGGCCAGGCCCAGGCCTCGGCGAGCGGCAGCGCGGTCAGGCTGGCGGCAGCGGCGAGAAAGGAACGACGGTGCATGGCCCCATTCAAGGCCGTGGTGGCCGCGTTGACAAGGCCGCGATCGATGCCAAGGGTGTCGGCCCATGTCCGACATCATCCTGCACCACTACGCCGTGTCGCCCTTCGCCGAGAAGCTGCGCATCGCTCTCGGCCTGAAGCGCGCGGCGTGGCTGTCGGTCGATATCCCGAGCGTCATGCCCAAGCCGGACCTGATGCCGCTGACCGGCGGGTATCGCAAGACGCCGGTGATGCAGATCGGCGCCGACATCTATTGCGACAGCCAGCTCATC
>JAXMCP010000013.1:0-287908 GCA_046349295.1 Reyranellaceae bacterium | reverse complement strand
CACCTTGTGGTCCTCCCTGCGCGAAGCGCGGGTGTCTCCATACGCGCTAAGTGAGGGTCGAAGGGTCCTAGAAAATTCTGATCCCGAGGAGCGCCCGGAGGGCGCGTCTCGAAGGATGGGCCGCACACGAAATCGTTGAACGAGCGCTGTCACGGCACCGTATCCGTTGCCGACCCACGCGCGGTAAACCGCGCGCATTCGAGACGCGGCCCGCCGGGCCGCTCCTCAGGGTGAAGCTCCTCTGCAATTCAATGCCTGTAGGAGATGCCCCTTCCGGGGGCACCTTCCCGACGCATGGCGTAGGGGAGAGCGGCGCAATCAGCTGCTCCCCTTGCGTCATGAAATAAGCACTGTGGGACAGCCTACGACGACGCTCCCGCCGTGGGCGGTCACCGAGCCCAATTGCGCGGCGGGCATGCCGCCGATCAGGACCGTGAAGGAGCCCATGGCGATGACGTCGGGCGGGCCGACGCAGGTGGCCATGTCGCCGACGCGTGCTGCCGGCATGCCGCCGATCAGGACCGTCGGGCAGCCGGGCGGCAGGATCGGGCCGCCGACATGCGGCACGAGTCCCGTCACCATGGGGCAGACATGCATGTCGGCAACGCGCGCGGCTGGCATGGGCATCAGTCGGTCTCCTCTTCGATGCGGCCGGCGCCGCCCATGGCGATATCCTTGGCCGAGACGAGGAAGCGCCTGAGCCGCGCGTCGCGTCGGGTCGCCTGTCCGCGGGCGGCGGCGAGCGCGACGGAGCCGGCCACGGCGAGGCCGGTGAAATGCGGCTGCGGCGGCACTTTCGGTGCCTCGGGCGGGGCCATCGAATCGCCGCTCCAGAAGGCGGCGACGGCGGCCCATGCCTCGGCGCTGCCGAAGCCCGCCTCCTCGGCCTCCTTCATCGCCGAGCGGCGATGATCGTCGGTCTGGCGGCGGACCCATTCCTCGGCCGCGTCGCGCACCTTGCTCTCGGCGGCACGGTCGGCGCCGGAGCCTGCGGTGTGGCGCGAGCAGGCACACGCCCACCACACCGCCTCGCGAGCCGGCAGGGCGTGCGCCACCAGGCGCGTCGCCTCGAGCAGCAGGCCGGCCTGCTCCAGCACGCCGAGCGCCTCGGGCGAGGTGCGGCACTTCTCGAGCAGGGCCTTGCCCTGCGGGTCGAGCTCGAGATGGGGCAGCGCGCGTGCGAGCTCGCCGCGCAGCTTGCTTTCGGTCTTCGAGGGCCTATGGGCCATGGCGTCAGCCGATCATGGTGATGCCGCCCTTGAGCATCAGCATGGCGTCACCCTTGACGTTCACCATCACACCCTTCACTTCCGTCTGAATCTGCCCCTGGACCGAGACCATCATGCCTTTGAGCGTGATGCCAGTCTGATCGATGGTGATCGAGCTCTGCCCGACCTTGAGCGTGATGGACTGCATCGCCTCCATGGTGATGGAACCGAGGTCGGCCTTGGTCGTCACGTTGCCCATCTTGAGCTGGGTGCTCATGTTGCCCATGTCGAGCACGGTGCTCATGTTGCCCATTTTGAGCTGGGTGCTCTGGTTGCCCTTCTCGAGGGTGACGGTCTCGTTGCCGGTAATGGTGACGGTACGGTCGTTCTGCACGATCAATGTCTGGTCGTTCTCGATCTCCGTCTGCATGTCCTTCTCGGCATGGACGAAGACCATCTCGCTGCCCTTCTTGTCGTCGAAGGAAAGCTCGTTGAAGTTGCTCGTGCCGCCCTTCAGGACGCTGCGCGAGCGGAAGCCTGTCTTGGTCTTCTCGGCCACCGGGAAGATCGGCTTGTCGTTGCCGTTGTAGAGGCCGCCGACCACCACCGGCCGGTCGGGATCGGCGTCCATGAAGGCGACGGCGACTTCGGTGTCGACTCGCGGGATGAACTGGCCGCCCCACTGGTTGCCGCCCCATGGCTGCACGACTCGCACCCAGTCGCTGTTGTCGGCGGTCGCTTCCTGGCGCCAGTCCCAGAAGAAGCGGACCTTGATGCGGCCCTGATCGTCGGTGTGGATCTCCTCGCCCGACGGCGCCAGCACGATCGCCGTATGCAACCCCTCCATGCGCGGGCGTGCGCTGACCATGGGCTGGCGCCACGGCACCGCAACGGGAAAGGCCGTGAAGCTGTTCACATAGCTGATCGGCCCGGTATCAGGGCGCCGATCCTCGTTCTCGGCGAGGTGCTCGATATGGCGAACGACGTACTTGGTCTTGCTGCGCTCCTCCTCGAGCTCGAACTTGCCGCCGGCATACAGGCTCGCCAATGTGCCCGTGGCCCTGATGAGCGACACCGCCGCTTCCGCGGCCTGCTGGCGAAGCTTGGCGCGCTTGGCGACCTCGCCGGTATCCCGCGTCAAGGCCGGCCAATGGAAGACCGGCCGGTTTTGGACGCCGCCGTGAGCCAAGCTGGTCGCATCGCTCGCCTTCAGCTCCTTCTTGGGCGCATCAGGGTCGTAATCCTTCAGGGTCACCTTGCCGTGCGTTATGGCAGCTGGCTTGTGCAGTTCCCGCAGGATCTGGGCGTTCACCTCCACGCCGGGCCGGAGCTTCGCGTCTTCGATATCGAGGAAGCCGTTGTTGTGGTCGGTGATGACGAGCTTGTGGCCACCCCGCGAATGCTCGAAGAAATAGGACCACCCCTCTTCCTCCATCAGCCGAGTGACGAAGTGCAAGGCGGTCTCGTTGTATTGCGCCGTCTGCTTGCGCTGCGGCGGGCTGCCGCCGAGTCGGAACTCGATGTCGGTCACGCCGACGTCGGTCAGGACCGTCTCGATGATCTCCTTCGCGGTGACCTTGAAGAACAGGCGACAGTCGATCTGCAAGCCCGCCTGGGCCAATTGCGGCACCAGGACCAACCGATAGCGCGTCTCGAGCGGCGTATGTCCGGCTGGACCGAACTGGGCAATGATGCCGTTGAAATGGCGCGTGGGCTTTTCGGCGAAATTGACCGACAGGCAGGCTGGCTGATTGAGCATCGATTTCGCGTCGATCGGATCGCGCGCCATGGCGTCGACCTCGAAGCGGAACAGCTCACTGATCGTCTCGCGCGCCAGGAGCCGTACCGGCACCAGCTCGCCCGTCGCCGGGCTCTTGAGCGATAGCAGCGCCCTGTCCTTGTCCTCCGTGTCGGCCATTAGATAAGCTCCGCTCGGGGCATGTCACCCAGGCTGCAGGTCACGTCTTTCTCCTGTAGCTCACGGCGATACCTTAGCACGGATCGGGTCGGCGCTTCTGTTGGGCTTGCGGCTGCGGCACCCTCATCTAGCCCGGTATTATCTGGAGCTGCCGCAGCACCGGGATCCGTCGCTCGATCGCCAGCTGCACGACCTCGCGGAGCTTGTCGACCTTGTCGGGCAGGACGTCGGCGCTCAGTGTCTCGATCCAGCTCGGCGCGTTGGCAGGGCTCTCGCCCGCCAGCATGCGCGCAGTGATGAATTGCAGGAGCGGCTCCACCGTGAGGCCGGTGCTGAGCTGCGCGCACGCCAGCCCCGAGGCGCGCCCCTCGACGATCGACTTGATGCGATCCCCGAGCACGCGATTGAGCCGGTTGGCACCGTCCGGTTGGCCGACCCCGAGATATGGCGCGACCTGGCATTGCTGTGTTCCGACCAGCACGCTCGCCAGCTCCGCCGGGTTGCTGTGCGTCGGGTCGAGCGCGCGCAGGGCCGCAATCGTCGTCGGGCCGCGCATCGCCGCCGCCATCAGCGTCTTCAGGGCGGGGCTCATCTCCGCCGTGCCGGCGGGCACGGTCAGCGTCGTCTGCAGCTGGTCGGGGGTGATCACGGGTGTGATCGTCAGGCGCTCGAGCGCGGCGTCGCGGTCGGCGTTGCGAAGGCGCCGCGCGCCGCGAACGTAGACGTCGTGCCTGAGAGGGCGCTGCAGGCACATGTCCTTGACCAGCTCGCGCATCATCGGATCGGTGAAGCGGTCCATGATGGCGCGCTGCTCGGGCTTCAGCGTCAGCTCGGGGAAATTCTCCAATGGATTGGCCGCGGCAACCCAGTCGAGCTTCGCGCCGGACATCGCCGCGGCGACATCGGCGTGAAAAGCCGGCGCCCAATGCGCGTTCATGTATTCGTGCGCGAGATACTCCTTCGATGCGCTTTGGATGCTGTCGATCAGGTCGCGCGAAATTTCGCCCTCGCCCAGGTGACGAGCCTCTGCCGCCCGGAGGTCCTTGGCGAGCGCCAGGCCGGCCTCGGCTTGCGCGTCGCTGCGACCGCCCGATCGCCTGCCGGTCTCGTAGATCAGCCGTTGCAGCCCGATCCCGCCCTGCCATGAGGGCAGCGCGTTGTAGCTCAGATGGACCAGGGCACCGGGCTTGGTCTTGGCCGCCAGCAACCTGACGATGGCGGCTCGCACCTCCGGGCTGACCCACGACCACAGCCCGTGCATGCTGACGAAGTCGACCGCCGGGATCACGGCCCCCGCGGCGCCGTTGGCGAGCTCGACGATGTCGGCTTCGAGGAACTGGATGTTGTCGACGCGGGCGGCGCGGGCGAGGCTGTTGGCCATGGCGATGTGGGCCGGGTTGTAGTCGACGGCGATGACCTTCCACGCCGGGTTCGACGCGGCGAGCAGCAGGGCGCCGACGCCGATGCCGCAGCCGAGCTCGAGGTAGCAGGCCTCGTCGTCCGGCGCCGGCATCTCCGCCGCCACTCCGCCCAGCAGGCAGGCCAGCGCCATGCGGACGGGCGATTGCTGGATATAGAAGCCTTCGATGTAGGCGATATCGGCGACATAGCCGCTGCTCCAGGCCTGGGTCATGCGAGTCCTTCGACAATGTCGCCTTCGAACAGAGGCTCGCTGGCATCGGTTCGTCGCGGCGTGATGGGTGATGTCGGCAGCCAGGTGTTCCAGCCCAGCATCGGACCGGCGCCGGCTTGTCCGGCGTCGTCGGGGCGCGCCAGCACCAGCGGCGGCACGGCATCGCGCGCCAGCACCGGGTTGACCGCGAAGGCAACCTCGAAGCCCACGAAGGCGCGCACCAGGGAGGCGAGCTCGCGCAGCAACGGGCGATGGGGCAGCAGGCGCTCGAAATACGCGAGGTCGAGCGGGCCGATGCGCAGCACGATGCGCGCCTGCTGATCCCAGGCGCGCACCCCGGCCGATGCATCGACACTCAACTGGCAGAACTGTCCGGGGATATGGCCGGTCGGCATGCGGGTCTGCTGGTCGGGTGGCATGGACAGCCAGGCGCCGGCAAACTGCTCGACCTTCACCGGCCGGCCGAGCCAATCGGACGCCAGCGCTTCGAGCCGATCGGCCGACCGCGGATGGGCGGAGAAGAAACCGGCATAGTGGCGTAGCGCCGGCGCGCCGGCCAACAGGCGCTCGGCGAGGCCCGGCGTGCCGTAGCCCGTCACGGACAGCAGGACGTCGGCGATCGGGTCGCTCTTCTGATGATCCCTCGCCAGCGCTCCGCTATCGGCGGCGCGATGCGGCCGATACTTCGTCCCGGCAGCGGCGAAGGCCGCAATCATGCGCTGAGCCAACAGGTCGAGGAAATCGGAGAGCGAGTATGCGCGCGACCGCCGATCGCCGACCACGGCATCGGAATAGTGGCGCGGCAGGACGCCGAGCGGGCCGGTCAGGCCGATCATGTCGACCGTGGTGGTCACCGTGGTCCTGCCGGGCTCGACCTTCACGGCGACGTCGCTGACCTCGGCACCGGCATAGGCAGAGCCGGCGGCCGAGGTGAAACGCGTCGTCTCCGCCGGATCGGCCTGACGACGGAAAAAGGCCAGGACCCTCACCGCGGCATCGAAGGTGAAGCGCCGCGGCTCGGCCTGCAGGCGCGCCAGGATCGCCCGGTGCCGACTGTCGGAAGGCGGTGCGGTCACAGCAGCACCTGGCTGCCGGCGCGCGGCGGCCAGGTCGCGGCAGATTCGGTACGGCCGCGCAGCACCGCTTGCGTGCGAACGAACGAATTCACGGTGGCGTGCAAGGCGAGGAAGCGATCGAGCACCGAGGCGAGGACGTAGAGCCCGCCGGTGGCCCAGACCTGCTCGTCGAAGGTGAGCGTCACGTCGAGCCCGCGACAGAAGCCGCCGGCCCGTGCGCCGGGTCCCCGCAGACCTGGGATGCGCGCGGCGCCGGGCTTGGAGGTGACGCTGTGCAGGGCGCGGATCGCGGCCCGCGATTCCGTCGAATCACGGCAATCATAGAGGCGCAGCACCTCGCGCAACGCCTCGGCCGCCTTCTCGCCGCCGACGACGCTGAGATGGCCCAGCGACAGATGCGAGATCAGGCGCCAGAAACCGCGCTCCTGCAGCGGCAGGCGCAAGGTCGGCGTCGGCGCCGTGAGGCAGGTCAGGCCGGTGACGACGGCCGCCCCCTCGACCAGCTGCAAGACCGGCCGGCCGCCGCCGAACGGCAGCGCCGACGGCAACTCGCGATTGCAGCACAGCGCATCGACGGACAGCACGCTGCCGGCCGGCTGCTCGGGATCGAACGCCGCGTCGTGCGGCAACAGGTAGAGGTCGGTGCCGCGAATGCCGCCGCTGATCTCACGGCGCGCCGTGCCGTAGAAGCCGCCGATCTTGTCCTCGTCGTCGTCGCCCTGGCTGCGTGTCAGGCGATGGAACGGGCTCCACGGCCGGAACTCGCCGCCCGGCAGGCTCTCGCGCACCCGGTCGATCGACCAGATCTCGATGCTCGCCGGCCGTCGGGCATCGGGCTCGATGCGATACTCGATCTTGGTGTGATCGAGCGCGATCGGCTCGCAGCGATGCGGGAACAGGTTGACCATCGGCGTGCAGCCCAGCGCCATGCTGCTCGCCTGAAGCGATCGCTCGAGCGCCGGCACCATGCGATCGAGATAGACGAAGATGTCCATCTTGTTGCCCGACGCCACGAGCGTCTTGGCATCGAGCCGGCAGAAATCGACGAAATGGAATTTCTCGCGCGCGGCGAAGTATTCGCTGAGCAGGCGGAAGCCGGAGAACGAGCGGGCCGGCCAGGGGAACAAAGCCTCCTCGGGCGCGAAGCCGACGGCCTGCAGCATGTCGGGCGGCAGGATCACGGGGTTTGTGTCGGTGACGTCGTCGGCCAGGGCGACCGAGAGCGTATGGGCCAGCAGGAGCTCGAGAATCTGCGGGCCTTGCTCGCCGGTGAGGAAGAAGCGCAGCCTGTCGAGGCCGAGCTTGGTGAAGGTCATCTCGGGATCGGCACAGCGCAGGCTGATGCGCAGGCAGGCCATCGCGCCGCCGGCCGCCGGATTGGCGGGAGCGGCGAGCGGCATGCCCGACAGGCGCACGGCCTCGACCTCGATCGGCCACAGGGTCAGCGGATAGGCGGTGCGGAACGAGCATGTCTCGCCGCCGACCGGCTCGGCGGTGATCGCCAAACCCGACGGCAGGCGGGCCGGCCCGACGATCGACGGGTCGGCGGCGAAGCGCACGATCGCGACCGACGGCAGTGGCGCCAGATAGTGTGGATAGAGGACCGAAAGCAGCGCATCGGTCAGCTCGGGGAATTCGTCGTCGAGCCGATGCTGCACGCGGGCGCCGAGGAACGCCACGCCTTCGAGCAGCCGCCCGACATGCGGGTCGTCCACCGTGTCCTTGGTCAGGCGCAGGCGGCCGGCGATCTTGGGATGGCGTTCGGCGAACTCACTGGCCAGCCCGCGCAAGGCTTCCAGCTCACGATTGAAGTAGGCGAGCAGCGCGTCGGACACCCGTTAGCCCTCTCTCGTGGCGACGGTCACGTTCTTGGTGTCGAGATCGACCAGCGTGTCGAAGGTGATCGGCTCGGGTATCGGGTCGGCGGTGAGCAGCGCCTCGATGCGCATGCGCAGGGTCCCGCTGCGGTCGTCGCTCGCTTCGATCAGCGTGACGCGCAGGCTGGTGATGCGCGGCTCGAAGCGGCGGATGGAGGCCTCGACGAGCTGGCGCAGCTCCTCGCGCCGGCGCGCATCGTTGAAGGCGCCGGAGCCGAAGTCGGGCAGGCCGAAGCCGACCAGCGAGCGTTCCAGCTCGCCGTAGCGCTGATCCCACGAACGCCAGCGCCGGCGGGTGTTGAGCAGCTCCTCGAGATCGTGGCCGACGCTTGCGCGGAGCGCGTTCATCGCCGCCGCTGCCGACAACGGCCGATCGGCCGCTTCGGCGGGATCGCTGTCGATCAGCCGGTCGAGCAGCGGAAGCTGCGCCCGCCGCGGCGGCGTGCGCGTGCTGCCCTCCGGTCCGCCGCGGCTGAAGCGCGCGTCGCTCATGGCGCGGTCTGGAACTGGATCGACTCCATTTCCAGCCAGGTCTTGGATTCCTCGCCGACCACCAGCGTGACGGCGCCGAGCCCGCGCGTCGGTCCGCCCTCGCCGAGCTGCAGCCAGTCGGTGGCGCGGCCGAGGCGGAGCGCGTCGGTCGGCTGGCTCGCGGCCTTGTCGAGCGGCGGATAGATGGTGGGCAGGTAGACATCGCCGTCCGGGCCGTCGGCGACCTGCACCGAGGCGCGGCGCCAGAACAGATCGCGCGGCCGCTTCAGGGGGTGCATCTGCATGCTCACGATGCGCTCGGGCGGCAGCCAGAAATACTTGCCGGTCGTGGTGATCGCCTCGACGCAGCAGGCCAGCACGTCGTCGCCGTCGCGCAGATCGTCGAACGGGCCGTCCGGCGTGGTGCCGCTCGGATGGACGCGGGCCTCCTCGGCCTCGCCGGCGAGCTTGCCGGCACCGGCGTTGTCGCCGTCGCGCAGCGCCACGACGGCGGACAGCGCGAGGCGCTGCGCCGGCGTCGGCTCGCCGAGGAACTCCGGAACCCGGCCTTCGCTGAACAGCTGGCGGCGTGCCGTCTCGCCGCGCAGGAGCTGGCGGAACTCGGAGACAACGATGGCCGACGTCGGGTCGAGGTCGGCACAGGCGTCGAGGACCACGTCGACCCGATCGATGTTGCCGGAGAAGACCAGCAGCTCGGCCAGGAGGATGCGCGCGCCGATGTCGGTCGGCGCCTTGCGGACCGCGGCGTTGGCCGCTGCCAGCGCGTCCGCCAGACGGCCTTCGCGGAACAGCTTGCCGGCATCGCCGGGCGCTGCAGGCTTTGAGGGTTGGGACATCTTGTCTCCTGCGATGATGATCCAAAGCGACCGGTCGATCGCTCGCACTACTCAAATTCGCCTACCCGCGTCCCCGTCAGGGGAGAGTGGCGCTCAGCGGCTGCCGGACGGCGCGGCGATTTCCGTCACGAGATGGAAGGTGGTCGAGACATCCTCGAGCTGATAGTGCGGCCGGAGCCGCATGACGCAGCCGAACACGCCCGGCTTGCCCGATCTTTCGCGCACCTGGACCTCGCCTTCGACGAGCGGGAAGCGCGCCCGCGATTCGCCGGTGCTGTTGATGTTGGTGTTGACGTATTCCTGGAGCCAGCGGTTGAGCTGGCGCTCGATCTCGTCGGCGGTGCGGAAGGAGCCCACCATGTCGCGGCCCATCACCTTCAGGAGATGGGCGAAGCGGGAGGCGCACAGCATCGAGTTGACCTGGGCCGACAGCCGGGCATTGGCGTCCGCCGCAGCGGCGGTGGCGCCGGTGTAGGTCGCCGGGGCCTGCATGCTGCGCACCGATCCGAACACCAGGTCGGAGCCGAAGGGCAGGGCCGTCACCGGCATCATGCCGGCATCGACCAGCTGCTGTTCCTGGTGATTGCTGAGCTGGTATTCGATGGCGGTGCGCGGCCAGGCGTAGGGCGGCCCGCTGGCGAACGGCTCGGGCGCCAGGTCGGTGACCAGCCCGCCGCCCTCACGGTCGATCTCGACGCCGCGCACGTCGGCCGGCCAGCCGTTCTCGGCGAAGGCACGAACGGCGCAGGCGGCAAATGCGTAGCCGGCGCTCATCCAGACGCGGCTGGCCGGGTCGGGCGCGTGCTCCCAATAGCGGAACCCGTCGACGCGGCTCGGGTCGTCGGTCCACGGATGGCGGGCCAGCAGGCTCGGCAAGGTCACGGCGATGAAGCGCATGTCGGCCCGGCCGGCCAGCGCGCGCCAGCGCAGATGCTCGGTGTTGCGCAGCGGCGCGGCGACATCGCGGACGCCATCGAGGTCGGAGAACTTGTCGATCTCGAGCACGGAGGGATGGAGCGACAGCACGACCGGCATGAACGCCGCCGCAGCGACCGCTGACAACAGGCCGATCGCGCCGACATCGTCGGTGGTGGCACCGCTCGCGGTGCGATGGCGCACGGCGTGGTCGATCACCATGAGGCCGAACGGCTCGCCGCCCGGCATGCCGAACTCCTCCTCGTAGATCCGCCTGAACATGTTGCTCTGGTCGAACTCTAGGGCGCGTTCGAGGTCGCGGCATACCTCGGGCCACCGCAGCGACAGCATGCGGACCTTGACGCGCCGGCCGGGCTCGATGCCGGCGATCAGCCAGGACAGCCCGCGCCACCGGCCCTCGAGCTGCTGCAGGCGAGGGCTATGCAGGATGGCGTCGAGCTGGGTGCCGAGCGCGGCATCGATCTCGGCGATGTCGCGGTCGATGGCGGCGCGCAGCGCATCGCGACCGGTGGCGAGCAGCGCCACGGACGCCTCGCCGAACCAGGTGCGCAGGGAATCGTAGGCGCTGCTCTTGCTGTGCAGGAAGGCCGCCATGTCGGCGGCCGTTTCGGCGTTGCGCTCGCCGAAGAACCGGCCGGCCAGGACCGGGTCGCGCAACGCCTTCGCCGGTTCCTGAGGTGGTGCAGGAACCGGTCCGATGACGGTCGCGTCGCTCAGCAGGTTGGCGCCCGACTCGGCCATGGCGGCGATGTGCGCTGGCCGCGCGACCGCGCGGTCAGGCGGCCTTCGGAATGTTCGCAACCATGCGCATGCTGGTGGTCAGCTCTTCCATCTGCAGCCACGGCCGCATGTAGGCGATGGCGTTGTAGGAGCCCGGCTTGCCGGGGATCTCCTTCACCTCGACCCTCGCCTCGCGCAACGGGAAGCGGGCCTTCATGTCCTGGCCGGCATTCTCGTTGGTGTTGACGTAGTTCTGGATCCAGCGATTGAGCCAGCTTTCGACGTTGCTCGCTTCCATGAAGCTGCCGATCTTGTCGCGCGCCATCACCTTCAGGTAGTGCGCGAACCGGCTGGTCGCCATGATGTAGGGCAGGCGGGCCGAGATGGCGGCATTGGCGGTCGCTTCGGGGCGATCGTACTTCTTGGGCTTCTGGGTCGTCTGGCCTCCGAAGAACACGGCATAGTCGGTGTTCTTGTAATGGCAGAGCGGCAAAAAGCCCTGGTTCGACAGCTCGAACTCGCGCCGGTCGGTGATGCCGATCTCGGTCGGGCACTTGGTGTCGGCGTCGCCGTCATCCGACGTGAAGACATGGGTCGGCAGGTTCTCGACCTTGCCGCCGCCTTCGGCGCCGCGGATGGCGGTGCAGAAGCCGGTCTTGGCAAAGGCGTCGGTCAGGCGCGCGCCCATCACGTAGGCGGCGTTGGACCAGCAGTACTGGCTATGATCCATGGCGCGCGACTTGCCGCTGGCGTCGAGCGGCGCCTCCTCGTAGGCGAACTCGTCGATCGGCTTGGTCTCCTTGCCGTACGGCACGCGGGCGATGACGCGCGGCATGACGAGGTTCACGAAGCGTGAATCCTCGCTGTCGCGGAAGCTGCGCCACTTCGTGTACTCGGCGGTCTCGAAGATCTTCGCGAGATCGCGCGGCTTGGAGAGCTCGGTCCAGCTGTCGAAGCCGAACATGCTCGCGCCGGCCGCCGAGATGAACGGCGCGAAGGCGCCGGCGGCGATGTTGGAGACCAGGCGCAGCGACTCGATGTCGTCGGGATGGCTGGTCCATTCGTAGTCGCCGATCAGCGCGCCGTACGGCTCGCCGCCCGGGGTGCCGAACTCGTTCTCGTAGATCTTCTTGAAGAGTTGGCTCTGGTCGAACTCGATCGCCCGTGTCAGGTCGCGGTTGAGCTCGCGCTTGGGCAGATTGAGCACCCGGATCTTGAGCGTGGTGCTGGTTTCCGAGTTCTGCACCAGGTAGTGCAGGCCGCGCCACGTCCCCTCGAGCTTCAGGAACTTCGGATCGTGCATGATCGCGTTGAGCTGGGTCGACAGCTTGGCGTCGATCGCCGCGATCGCCTTGTCGAAGGTCCGCGTCAGGTTGCGGTCGAAGGTGACCGTCCCGGCCAGCGCCTGCTCGACCAGGTTCTTGACCAGGTCCTGGGCGCGGTCCGGTTCGGTCTGCTTGGTGTTGGTGATGATCTGGTCGAGCAGACCGGGTGCCGCTTCGGTGACGGCGCCAGCAGCATCCGCTTGACGTGCGGTCTCAGCCATCTATCAACCCTCCGTTTTCTTCGTGCCGAGCTCGCCCGACAGCGCCTTGAGGTCAGCCTCGGAGCTCAGCACCTGCTCGAGCAGGTTCTCGAGCTCCTCCGATCGGTCGACCTTGCTCATGAGATCGCGCAGCTTGGCGCGAGCCTCGAGGAGCGAAGCGAGGGCCGGAACCTGGGCGGCTACCCGCGCCGGCTCGAAATCGTCCATCGAATTGAATTTCAGATCGACTGCCATCTGCGTGCCGTCATTGGCCAGCTTGTTGTCGACCTTCAGCTTCAGGCCAGGGGTCATGTTGGCCATGACCTCGTTGAAGTTGTCGCGGTCGATCTGGATGAATTTCCGATCGGCCAGCGGCTTGAGCGGCGCCGTTGGATCGCCCGAAAAATCTCCCATGACGCCCACCACGAACGGCAGCTCGCGCTGGATCTCGGCACCCTCGGTTTCGACATCGTAGGTGATGTGAACCCGGGGCTTGCGAACGCGGTTGAGCTTGTCGTGAATACTGGAGCTCATTGGCAGGACCTCCGATGAAACGAGAATACGCCGGACCGAAAGGGGCGTCCACGGAACGCTTTCCCCGAAATCATGGCGACGCCGTCCAGCGCTGACAAGTAGAGGGTAGGATCTGTTAGCGGTTTGACAGTACGACGCCACACGATGAATTGTATCAAATCAATCGACTCCATGGGGTGTTTCCGCGATGGCTTTGGAACTCGAGCCGGACGACCTCGAAGCGATCCTGGCACCTTTTCCCGGCGACCAGCCGGTCGGCACGGACCTCAGGGAGGATTACACGCCGACGTCGGTTTATTTTCGCCTGCGCGACGCCCGTGCCGATGCCCGGGACGCCGAGCGCCAGGCCGACAGCCCGGACCGCCAGGGGGACGGCGGCGGCGCCGAGGAGGCCTTGCAGGCCCGCTGGCGGCCGGTCGCCACGCTCGCCATCGGCGCCTTGAAAGAATCGACCAAGGATCTCGAGATCGCGACCTGGCTGACCGAGGCCCTGGTCAGGATCTCCGGGCTGTCCGGCTTGATGGCCGGGTCGGCGGTCATCGGCGGGCTCGTCGAGCGGTACTGGGACGGCATCTTCCCGCTGCCCGAGGAAGGCGACATGGAATTCCGCATGGCCGCGGTTGCCGGCCTGTCCGGCCAGGGTGTCGACGGCACCTTGATGCAGCCCTTGCGCAAGCTCGGCCTGTTCAAGCGGCCGGACGGCACGCCGTTCTGCCTGTGGCAGTACCAATCCTCCCTGGAGCTGGCGGCCATCACCGACCCGGAGCGGCGCGAGCAGCGCATCGCCGCCGGCGTGGTGCCGTTCGAGGACGTCGAGAACGAGGCGCGTGCGGCGGGAAGGGCCCATTGGTCGGCTCAGCGCGAGGTGCTCGTCGAGGTCATGGCGGCCTGGGAGGCCATGGGGCGTGTGCTCGACGAGAAGGCCGGGCCGGCCAGCCCGTCGGGCATTCGGGTGCGCGATGCGCTGCAGCTGATGCTCGATACCTGCAACCGGTTCGCTCCTGACGACGGGACCGAGCAGGCGCCCGCCGAAGCCCAGCCGGTCGCCGGCGCTGCTGTCGCGGCGCCGATGGCCGCGGCCGCGGACCCTTCCGGGGCTGTCGTCAGCACAGTCGCCGTCGGGCCGATCGCCGGACGCGAGCAGGCGCTGCGCCAGTTGGGCGAGATTGCCGAGTGGTTCAAGCGCAACGAGCCGAACTCGCCGATTGGATACACGTTGGATGAAGCGATGCGACGGGCGCGTATGGCATGGCCCGAGCTCGTCGCCGAATTGATCGCCGACGAAGGCTCGCGGGTTGCGCTGTTGACCAGTCTTGGGATGAAACGGCCGGAGCCGCCAGCCGAATAGAGGGCTGGCGCTCGCCAGACCAGCCAGGCGGCGGTCGATGCGCTCGACTTCCGCCCGGCCGTCGGAGCTGTCGATCAGCTCGCCTTCATCTTCAAGAGGTCGTAGGTCACGACGGCGCCCTTCACGGGGGTGCCCTTGTTGTCGAGCGGCGACGGCGTGTACATGATCTTGGTGAAGTTCAGCGACAGGCTCTCGTGCGGCGTGTCGCCGCCCGAGCTCGTCGAGTAGCTCGAAACCCCGCAATCGGTCAGCTCGACCGCCAGGTACGTGTCGACCTTGTTCTTGGTCGTCGTCGTCAGCTTGATCTCGACCTTGCTGCTGAAGGTGCCGGCGACGGAGTCCTGATAGAGCTTCGGCGAAGCCGCGTCGAACACCTTGGTGACGACGATCTCGCTGATGTGCGGATGGGCGCCTTCACGGCCCGCGCCACCTGCCCCGCTGGTCACGCTGCGATTGACGCCGTACTGGAAGGAATTCAGCTCGATCCAGTCCTTGAATCCATCCGTCGTCACTTGGCCTTTGACGTCGCCGAACTTCATATAGATCGCCATGTTTGGCTCCTTCAAGAAATCAGGGGAATGGAAGAGACGTCGTCAGGATTGGTTGATCGAGAGCTTGAAAGCTCCATCCGTATCGACGTCTACGTGGACACTGCTGATTGACTCCCCGTCGGCCAACCGAGACAGCACTTCAGCAGACAATTCGGGCAGCAGTGTGCGCGTCAAAATATTTTCCACGTTTCTGGCGCCCGACGTGCTTTCCGTGCAACGCGCCGCAATCGTTTCAACCAGTTGCGGTGCCCAACTGAAGCTCGCACGGTGGCTATCGCGCACGCGACTGCGAATCCGCTCGAGCTGCATTACGACGATCTGGCGAATAATATCGTCCGACAGCGGAAAATACGGCACCAGCGTCAGTCGTCCGAGAAATGCCGGCTTGAAGAATTTCGCCAGCTCGGGACGGAGCGCATCGGCGAGGCCGGCGGCATCCGGCGCCGTCTCGGGATCGGCGAACAGCTTGGTGATGAGATCGGTGCCGGCATTACTCGTCATGATAATGACGGTATTCTTGAAGTCGATATCGCGGCCTTCGCCGTCCTTCATGTTTCCCTTGTCGAATACCGAATAGAACACGTCCTGAACGCCGGGATGCGCCTTCTCCATTTCGTCGAGCAGCACGACGCTATAAGGGCGACGACGAACTGCCTCGGTCAGAACGCCGCCTTCGCCGTAGCCGACATAGCCGGGCGGGCTGCCCATCAACAGGCTGACCTTATGTTCTTCCTTGAACTCGGCCATGTTGATGGTGGTGACGTTCTGTTCGCCGCCGTAGAGCAGTTGCGCCAGCGTGAGCGCGGTTTCCGTCTTGCCGACGCCCGATGTGCCGACGAACAGGAAGACGCCGATCGGGCGGCGCGGATCGGTCAGGCCGGCGCGGCTGGTATGGATGGCGCGGGCGACGGCCTCCATGGCATGGCTTTGCCCGACGACCCGCTTCTCCATCGCTTCGCGCAGGTTCAGCACCGTCTTGATCTCGTCGGACTGCATGCGGCCGGCCGGGATGCCGGTCCAGCTTTCCACGATCTCGGCGATCGCCTGACCATCGACGATCGGGAAGATGAGCGGCTGTTCGCCCTGCAAAGTGCGCAGGCGCCCCGAAAGGTCGGCGAGCTTGGCGCGCTCGGCGGCGCCGTCGATGGCGACCGGTGCCTGGCCGCCATCGCCGCCTGCAGGAGCGGCGGCGCCGTCGATCTTGCGGCGGACCTCGTCGATCTCCGACACCAGCGCACGTTCGGCGTGCCAGCGCTCCTCGAGCTTGGCCAACTCGGCGCTCAACGTCTCGCGCTCCGTCGTGAGCTCGCCGCGCCGCGTCGCGTGGTCGAGCCCGCCCTGCTCCTCGCGCTCGATGATCTTGAGCTCGGTGTCGATCAGGCTGACGCGCCGGCGGCGGTCGTCGATCGGTGCCGGCGTCGCGTTCTGGCTCATCGCCACCCGCGCGCAGGCGGTGTCGATCAGGCTGACCGCCTTGTCGGGCAGCTGGCGGGCAGGGATGTAGCGCGCCGACAGACGGACCGCTTCGCTCACCGCCTCGTCGAAGATGCGGACCTTGTGATGCTGCTCGAGCGTCGAGACCAGGCCGCGGATCATCGCGGTGGCGAGCTTCTCGCTCGGCTCCTCGACCTTGATCGGCTGGAAGCGCCGGGTGAGGGCAGCGTCCTTCTCGAAATACTTCTTGTATTCGGCCCACGTCGTGGCGGCGATCGTGCGCAGCTCGCCGCGCGCCAGGGCCGGCTTCAAGAGGTTGGCAGCGTCGTTCTGGCCGGCAGCCCCGCCGGCACCGATCAGCGTGTGCGCCTCGTCGATGAACAGCACGATCGGCTTGGGACTGCCCTTGGTCTCGTCGATCACCGACTTCAGGCGGTTCTCGAACTCGCCCTTCACGCCGGCGCCGGCCTGCAGCAGGCCGAGGTCGAGGGTGCGCAGGGTCACGTCCTTCAACGCCGCCGGTACGTCGCCGGCGGCGATGCGCAACGCCAGGCCCTCGACCACAGCCGTCTTGCCGACGCCGGCTTCGCCGGTGAGGATCGGATTGTTCTGACGGCGGCGCGTCAGGATGTCGACCATCTGCCGGATCTCGGCGTCGCGCCCCAGGATGGGATCGATCTTGCCGGCTTTGGCCTGCGCCGTGAGGTCGATGGTGAATTGATCGAGCGCGCCCGATCCGCCGGGCCGCGTTTCGCCTGCACCCGTGCCCGCCGCTTCGGAGCCGACGGCCTGGCTGGTCGCCTGCGCCGCTTCGGAGGAGTTGCCGCAGATCGCCGCGTACTCGCGCCGCAGCACGTCGTGTTGGATTGCGGCGAACTGCGGCGATGCCTCGCGCGCGCTGCGCGCCAGCGCGTCATCGGCCAGCAGCGCCCACAGCAGATGACCCGAGCGCACGCGGCTCGCGCCTTGCTCGACCGAGGCGAACAGCCAGGCGCTCTTCACCATCTCGACAATGTCGGGCGACAGCGACGGCGCGCGGCCGTTGCCGGTCTTCATGCGTTCGAGCGAGCGATTGATGTCGTTCGTCAGCCGCCCGGGATCGATCTCCCAGCGGCGCAAGATCGCCGAGATGTCGGTATCCGTGCGGTCGAGCAGGCCGATCAGCATATGCTCGATCTCGACATTGTAGTGGGTGCGGAGCGCGGTTAGACCGGCGGCGCTTTCGAGAGCGCGGCGGCAGACATCATTGAGGCGTCCGATCAGCGGCTTCAGCTCTATCGCGGGCACTTATCCCTCTTAGTTTCTCGTGGGACGTCGTACGAACTGCGGGCGCACCAACCGGAGGAGTGGATATCTGCACCTTTCGGCGAATTGGACAAGTGCAGATTCTCGCACCGGAATCGTGCGTAGATGCATAGTGATGGCGACAATGGGGCGGGCGGCCATGGCCAGTCAATGCGAACCTGCCGCAACTTCAGGACATCCCGGCTGCAAAAGGCGCCGGGCTCACCGATCGACGTAGACATTCGCGTCGCGGATCGACATGCCCCACGTCCAGTTCTTAGGGACGTAGTAGCCGGCGCTGAACGCGGCCTGGCAGTAGATCTCGAACTCGGTCATGCGCTCCAGCGTGACGGCGGCGCCATAAATCGCCAGAGGGCTGCCCACAGCCATGGCGCTGGCCGGCTGGAACGCGGTCAACGGAAAGCCGTCACCTTCCTCGGTCATGGACTTGGCGGTCAGCGCACCGAATGCGAGGTTGCGATGCGATTCGGCGTTGTGATGGACCCGGCGCAAGGCAGCCCGGTCGCCCGTGGCGCCCATTTCGAGGTTGAGCATGTTGATCGCCCGCAGGATGCGTGGGGTCAGGTTGCCCATGTCGTCGTGCTCGTCATATCGCGCCTTCGCGTCGACCTTGGTCTTGGCGCCTGTGTGCAGCTTCATGTCCAGGACCTTGTCGAGCAGTGATCCCTGGGGAAAGGTCTGGCCCAGCGGGGCGTGCTTTGTCTCGAGACTGGTGTGCTTTGTCTCGAACGTCGCGAGCTTCATTTCGAAGCTGGTGTATTTCGTCTCGAAGTCGGCATGTTTCGTGTCGAAGTCGGCATGTTTCGTGTCGAAGTTGGAGTTGAGCTGGATCGCAGGCTTTTCGATGTCGGCGTTCGATCTGCTCATGTAGGTCTCCCACCTCGGGCAGACGGCCATCAGGTCGTAGTCGCCGGTCATGGGCCGGCGGTCGGCACCGGCTTCCTGAGACGTCATCACCAGGAGGTCGGGCAAGGTGTCGGCTCTCAGCCTGCCGGTATTGAGGTGGTCGGCGAGCAGCATGGCGTTGTCGCGCGTGACGCCGCCACGGGGCAGGATCTTGATCAGGTACTTGTCGTCGTCGCGTTGGGCGAGGAAGAAGTAGGTCGTGCCGTCGCCCGGTCGCCGGCACACCAGGATGAGCAGGTCATCCGTCTGGTTGATCGGCAGGATCTGGTCGATCGCCGAGCGTCTCGGCACCTCGCAGGTGATGTCGCGCAGGCCCCGCAACTCCTGCATGGTGAGCCGCAGCGGCTGCCGGTCGGCATGGCCGGAGGCAAGGCCGTCGTCGTTGGCGGCCGTTCCCTTCTCCGCCTTCGTGCGGCCATCTTCATCGCGTTTCGTCTCGTGACCGACCTTGCTGTAAGTGCCGTCGTACGGCACGAAGCCGGCCATTGGGCCCCAGTCGGAGCTTTTGCCCTTCACGTGAAAATTCTTGGAGGGGTAGGGTGGTGTCGCTTCGAGCCATCGCTTGGACCACGGTCCGGTCGAGCGGAAGATGATGATCTCGTTCAGCTGATCTGCGGCGCGCTTGCAGGCATACATGTCGCGCTTGGTCATGCCGTTTTCGGGATGGGAGTAGGATGCTTCGATACCAAGCCGCATCGCGGCCTCCGCTGTGTCGTCCGAGGGCTGAGCACCGACCACTCGCCGCCCACCATGAGGCTAGGCTCGAGAGGATCGGTGATCTAGCGCAGGAATTTCCATGCGACTTCTGGAACCCGCAGGCGACTATAGGCCGGCGCGGCTCCGATCGATGTGACCCGCGTCACGTGTCGTTCACCGGCATTGACGCTTTCTCGGGCTCGCACCTAAAGTACAGTCTCTCTGAGTTCACTTTCCATGCACTGAGATAGGCATGGCGGCCGATATCAAGACAGACGCTAAGGAAGAGGGACTGCGGGGGACACTCCCCGCCGGTACGCGTCTGCGCAATTACGAGCTGGTCTCGGTCCTCGGCCAGGGCGGCTTCGGCATCACCTACTATGCCCGCGACACGGTGCTGGGGCGCGAGGTCGCGATAAAGGAGTATCTGCCGACCTCCCTGGCGTTGCGCGAGGGAGGCACGACGGTGGTGCCGCGCTCGACGCAGCACGCCGAGGATTTCATCTGGGGCCGCGAGCGCTTCCTCGAAGAGGCGCGCATTCTCGCCACGCTCGAAGGCGCGCCGGCGGTCGTCCGCGTCTACGATTTCATGGAAGCGCACGGCACAGCGTACATGATCATGGCGCTGGCCCGTGGCGATACGGTCGAGCAGCGCCTCAAGCGCGACAAGCAGCTTGCGCCGCACATCGTTGAGCGCATTCTCGGCCGGTTGCTGGATGGCCTGGAGGAAGTCCACAAGGCGGGCTTCCTGCACCGCGACGTCAAGCCGGCCAACATCATTCTCGATTCGCACGACAACCCGACGCTGATCGATTTCGGCGCGTCGCGCGCCTCGATGGCCGATCGTACCGCGGCGATGACGGCGATCTTCACGCCGCGCTACGCCGCCGCAGAGCAGCTCACGTCGGACAAGCAGGGCCCGTATACGGATATCTACGGCATTTCGGCGACGATCTATCACACCATCACCGGCCACCCGCCGCCGAGCTCCCTCGAGCGCGCCCTGAACGACACCTACAAGCCTCTGATCGAGCTGTTGCCGGCGGGCTTCACGCGCCCGCTGCTGCAGGCGATCGATGCGGGGCTGGCGGTACGGTCCAAGGATCGCCCGCAATCGATCCCCATCTGGCGGCCGCAATTCACCGCGTCGGCCGACGATGGCGACGCGACGATCATCGGCGCCAGGAGCCGCTCGCGTGGCGCTGCGTCCACGCTGGCCGGGGCCGACCCCGTGGCCCGGACGCAATCGCCGGGCACACAGTCGCCATCCACGCATGCGCCGACCACACACGGGGAAACGGCTCACGGGGCGACCTTTCATGCTCCGACTGCTCAATCGCGATCGGGGCAAGCACAATCGTCCGCTCCGCCCGTTGTGCCCGAGGCGGCTGCTGCCTCGGCTAGGGCTGTTCCGTCCACGGGCATCGGCGGCAAGCGGGGGCTTCTCTACGGCGGCGCGGCGCTCGCGCTGGTTCTTCTGGCGGCGGGCGGCTACTGGGCGCTTGCTCCGAAGCCCGGGCCGGTGGTCGTCAAGGACCCCACGGTCATCGCCCAGGAGATTGCCGCCAGGGAGAAGGCGGAGCAGGAGGCCAAGTACAAGGCGGAGGCCGACGCCCGGGAAAAGGCCGAGGCGGAAGCGAGGCAGAAAGCCGAGGCCGACGTCAAGGCCAGGGCAGCGGCCGAGGCGCGCCAGCGCGCCGAGCTTGACGCGCGCCAGCGTGCGGAGGCGGAGGCCCGGCAGGTCGAGGCCGCGGCGCAGCAACGTGCCGAGACGGAAGCCCGTCAGCGCGCGGAGGCCGAGGCACGCCAGAAGGCGGAAGCGGATGCCCGCCAGAAAGCCGAGGCGGATGCCCGCCAGAAGGCCGAGGCCGAAGCGAAGCTGAAGGCGGAGGCGGAAGCGCGGCAGAGAGCTGACGCCGAGGCGCGTCAGCGCGCGGAGCTGGCAGCCAGGCAGAAGGCGGAAGCCGACGCCAGGCAGAAGGCCGAAGCGGAAGCCCGTCAGCGCGCCGAAGCCGAAGCGAAGGCCAAGGCCGAAGCGGAGGCCAAGCAAAAAGCCGAAGCCGCAGCGGCGGCAGCGGCGAAGCTGAAAGCCGAGACCGAAGCGCGGCAAAAGGCCGAGGCAGAGGCCAAGCAAAAGGCAGAAGCGGAGGCCAAACAGAAGGCCGAAGCGGAGGCCAAGCAAAAGGCGGAAGCCGC
Source organism: Reyranellaceae bacterium (assembly GCA_046349295.1). Classification (GTDB taxonomy): domain Bacteria; phylum Pseudomonadota; class Alphaproteobacteria; order Reyranellales; family Reyranellaceae; genus Reyranella. The sequence continues at coordinate 266,717 of JAXMCP010000013.1, read as the reverse complement.
CGCGGCAGCGGCGAAGCTGAAAGCCGAGACTGAAGCGCGGCAAAAGGCCGAGGCAGAGGCCAAGCAAAAGGCCGAAGCGGAAGCCCGTCAGCGTGCCGACGCCGAGGCGAAGGCCAAGGCGGAAGCCGATGCGCGTCAGCGCGCAGAAGCGGCAGCACGTCAAAGGGCCGAGGCCGAAGCCAAGCAGAAGGCCGACGCCGAGGCCAAGGCCAAGGCCGAAGCGGAGGCCAGGCAGAAAGCGGAAGCCGATGCGAAGCTCAAGGCCGAAGCGGACGCCAAGCAGAAGGCCGAGGCCGAAGCCCGCCAGAAGGCCGAGTCCGAGGCCGCCGCCCTGAAATCCGCAGGCGAAGCTGCCGAGGTGGCGCTGCGCCTCAGCGTGACCGACCGCCAGCGGATCCAAGTGGCGCTGACGTCGCTCGGCTTCGACACGCGCGGCATCGATGGCGCCTTCGGGCCGCGCTCACGCGAGATGATCCAGGCCTGGCAGAAGGCGCGCAATCAGCCGGTGACGGGCTTCATCACGGCGCCCCAGCAGCAGGCGTTGCTGAGCGAAGCGGCTCAAGGGCTGGCAAAGTACGACGAGGAAGAGAAGAGGAGGGCCGAGGCAGCGGCGAAAGCACGTGCCAACGCGCCGATTCAGCCCACCGTGAGCGCGCCGACGCCCAGCTACGGCGGTGGTGGTGGTGGTGGTGGCGGAGGCGGAGGCGTCGTCTGCCAGGACGGGTCGGGGCGGCGCTTGTCCTTCCCGGACGCCACCTCGTGCCCCTACGGCCTTGCGCCCGCGCGGTGAACGACGCGTGATCGAAAGCGCATCGTCGCGCGATTGCTGTAGCACTCGATCTGTGGAATCGTCTGTGTGACTTGGGCGAGGGAGATCGCGAACTTGTGTCACGAGGTTGAGCGTCGACGGGACGACGCGGCGGTCGCCGCTGCGCCATCCAGGACCGATGGGCTACGCCGTTTGCTCAAGCCTTTGGCCGGCGCTGTTGCGCTCCTGTCGGGCATCGCCGTGGCGGACGTGGCACGCGCCGATGATTGGAATTTTGCCCAGGAGATTCCTTGTCCGACGGCGCCGGTCTATGGCGTGCCGTTCAGCCAGTGCTTCGTTTCCAACGTGCGCACGTTCCGCATCGGCAACGTGCAGAGCTGGCGCCTCACCTACACCGACAGCAAGAGCGAATTCGCCATCGGTTTCTACCGGCTGGTCGAGGCGCACGGCGTCGGCGGCATGAGCCCGGTCACGTCGAACTCCGAGATCATCAGCTGGGTGCGCACTGCCGACGCCCTGAAGCACGTTTCCGCCGGCGGCTCGAACTGGTCGGTCACCGCGGGCCCGAGCGGCGAGCGATACGTGACCTTCCAGAAGGGCACGCGCCAGTGCATCGGCTTCGTGCGCAACGGCCCGTCGGCGGCCTGGACTCTGGGCGCCGTGTTCTGCCGCGAATCCCGCACGCCGGTGCCGACCAGCGAAGTCCAGTTCATCTACGACGCCATCCAGGTGAGGTAACTCATGCTCCTCCTCGTCCTACGGAAGAGGCGGCCCGGAGGTCCGGAGGAGGAAAGCCTCAGACGAGATTCATGAAGTCCCGACGTCGGATTTTCATGGATCTCGTCTGAGGCTCTCCCCCGCCGCCCCGTATGACGGGGCACCTCGCCCCATTACGGGGGAGGGATTGCGCTCGAGGAAGAACAAGAAGTGCCTACGGCTTGAACTCCTTGGGCAGCGAGAATCCCGAAGCTTCGAGCCGCTTCTCCAGGATGGGGATTGCGGCGGCCGCGTTGCCCTTGCGGCAGTTCTCCAGGGCGTAGGCGGCCTCGGCATCGAACTGCCGGCCGGGCGAGTTCTGGACATAGCGCCGATACATGGAGGAGAGCTCGGCACAATAAGCCTTGTCATCGTGGACCGGCTGCTGCCCGTACGTGCCCAATGGCAACGCGAGAATGAGGCCGATGAGCGGCGGGATGAGGCGTTTCACGAGACCTCCCGGGCAGGGGTGACGGCTTCGTGATCTGGGCTCGCTTTGCTACGATTGCCAGATGGACGCCCCGAAGCCGCGCACCTTGTACGACAAAATCTGGAACAACCACGTCGTCGAGGACAAGGGCGATGGCTTCGCGCTGCTGTATGTCGATGCCCATCTGGTCGACGAGCACAGCAGTGCCCAGGCCTTCGACGGGCTGCGCGCCACCGGGCGCACCGTGCGCCGGCCTGTCGCGACCCTGGCGGTGGTCGATCACAATGCCCCGACCTCGGGGCGCGCCGCCGGCCTGGTCGAGCCGCAGTCGCGCCTGCAGATCGAGACGCTCGAGCGCAATGCCCGGCAGTTCGGCGTCGCCTGCTTCTCGATCGACGATCGGCGGCAGGGCATATCGCACGTCGTCGGGCCCGAGCAGGGATTCATCCAGCCCGGCATGACCGTGGTCTGTGGCGACAGCCACACGTCGACCCATGGCGCCTTCGGGGCGGTCGCCTTTGGCATCGGGACGACGGAGGTCGAGCACGTGCTTGCGAGCCAGACCGTGGTGGCTCGCCGCTCGCGGACGATGCGGGTCACGATCGACGGCGACCTGGGCCCGGGTGTCTCGCCCAAGGACCTGATCCTGGCGCTGATCGGCCGGCTGGGTGCGGGCGGTGCCACCGGCCACGTGATCGAATATGCCGGCTCGACGATCGCCGGCCTGTCGATGGAAGGCCGCATGACGGTGACCAACATGGCGGTCGAAGCGGGCGCGCTCAGCGGCATGATCGCCCCCGACGAGACGACGTTCGCCTATCTGAAGGACAGGCCCTACGCACCCAAGGCCGACGTGTGGGAGCGCGCCGTCGCCTACTGGCGCCGGCTGGCGTCGGACCCCGGCGCAGGCTTCGATCGCGAGGTCACGTTCGATGCCACGCACCTGGCGCCCCAGGTGACCTGGGGCACCAGCCCCGAGCATGTCGTGCCGGTGACCGGCCACGTGCCCGACCCGGACGAGGAGCCGGATCGCGACCGCCGTCGATCGCTGGCCCGCAGCCTCGACTATATGGGCCTCCCGGCCGGCATGCCGATGAGCGAGATCGCGATCGACAAGGTGTTCATCGGCTCCTGCACCAACAGCCGGATCGAGGATCTGCGGTTGGCGGCATCGGTCCTGCGCGGGCGCAAGGTGGCGAGCCGGGTGCAGGCGCTGGTCGTGCCCGGCTCCGGGCTGGTCAAGGTGCAAGCCGAGCAGGAAGGGCTCGACCGGGTGTTTCGCGACTCGGGCTTCGAATGGCGCGAGCCCGGCTGCTCGATGTGCCTGGCGATGAACCCCGACCGGTTGATGCCGGGCGAGCGTTGCGCCTCGACGTCGAGCCGCAATTTCGAAGGGCGGCAGGGCGTCGGTGGCCGCACGCATCTCGTCAGTCCGCTGATGGCGGCGGCCGCCGCCGTGCGGGGCCGCATCGCCGACGTCCGCGACTTGCTGACGTAGCGGGGCAATCGGACTAGCATCGACCGAGGCGTTGCGACGACGGAGGACTCTATGCCGGTGCGGGTGATCGGAATGATCGGCGTCACGCCGCCGAGCGACGGCGCCACCGTCCATGTCATCAGGGGTGGCCTGTCGCCGACCTATCTCCGATCGTTCGCCCAGGCGCATGATGCGGCGGGCTTCGACCTGGCGCTGGTCGGCTACACGGCATCGTCGGCCGAGGGCTTCCTGGTTGCCCAGCATGCCGCCCAGCACACCGAACGGCTGGGCTTCCTGATTGCCCACCGGCCGGGCTTCGTCGCGCCGACGCTGGCGGCGCGCAAGATCGCCACCTTCGACCAGCTCACGGGCGGGCGGATCGCCATCCACATCATCTCGGGTGCAAGCGATGCCGAGCAGGAGAACGAGGGCGACTTTGCGCCCAAGGACGTGCGCTATCGGCGCGCCGCCGAATACATCGAAGTGATGAAGCTCGCCTGGACCAGCCAGCGTCGCTTCGACTTCGAAGGCGAGTTCTATCGCGTGCGGGGCGCGCGCTCCGACATCCAGCCGCTGCAGAAGCCGCATCCGTCGCTGTTCTTCGGCGGCTCGTCGCCGGGCGCGCTGGCGATGGGCGCCAAGCACTGCGATGTGTTCGCGATGTTCGGCGAGCCGCTCGCCGCCACGGCCCAGCGCATCGCCGAGTTCCGCGCGCAGGCCGCACCGTTCGGCCGGGTGCCGACCTTCAACATCTCGTTCCGGCCGATCCTCGGCGCGACCGAAGGCGAGGCGTGGGATCGAGCGCGGCGGATTCTTTCGGCGATCAAGAAGCCGGGCGATCCGACGGGTTTCGGAAACAACAAGGCGCCGCTCGACCAATCGGCGCGTCGCCTGCTCGACTTCGCCGCCCAGGGCGAGACCCACGATGCGCGACTGTGGATGCCGATCGCCGAAGCGACCGGCGCGACCGGCAACACGTCGTGCCTGGTCGGCACGGCGGAGCAGGTGGCCGATGCTCTGCTCGAGTACTACAAGCTCGGCGTGCACTCGTTCCTGATCCGCGGCTTCGATCCGTTCGAGGATACGATCGATTTCGGTCGCGAGCTGATCCCCCGCCTGCGCGCCGGCGCCGCCGCTCTCGATCGGGCGATGGCGGCGTGACGTCCTTTTCCTCCCCAGCTTCTCTGCTACGGAGTGGACACATCTCAAATTCATGCTCCTCTCCCCCCTAGCGGGGGAGAGGAACATGAGATGTGTCCACTCCGTAGCAGAGAAGCTGGGGAGGAGAGTTCACAGACTCTATGCCCCGCCTGTCGCCACCTTGATCCACAGCTCGCGGACCTCGCCGTCGAGGTCGTCGACGACCTTGCAGGTGTCGTCGAGGATCATCGTCGCTCGCCGGTCCGCCGTATAGGCGGGCCAGGCCGGAAGCGCGGGGTTGTCGGGCTTGCCGGTGCGCGCGAACGTGGCCCAGGTCGATGAAACGCGATCGGCGAGGGCCTGGTCACCCGGCCGGCGATGCGCGGCGCCGATCACGTGCAGCGTGTCGAACACGAAGGGCACGTCGACCGAATGCGGCGATTTCAGCCGGCCGCCGAAGGCCGGCGTTTCCCAATCGAGGCTGTACATCCACACCGGGGCCGCGGCCCGCGCCGCCTTGCGCTCCGCCAGCATCAGCTCGCGGACATGGAAGTTCGACATGGTGAGCGCCGTCATCAATCGGTCCGACGGGCTCGCGTTCGGATTGCGCCGCTTGTAGTAAGCGAGCAGGGTGTCAGCCGCGCCGCCGGCCACCGCGGCGACGCGTGCACGCAGATCCTCCTCGCTGATCGTGCGATTCCAAACCTTGTCGTCGGGCGCGAAGAAGATGGCCGTTTCGTCCTTGGTGCCGCCGACCATGACCGGCACGTCGTCGGACAGTGCGGGCGCCTCGGGATCGAAGGGATGGCCCGGCAGCACGCGGCCATCGATCACCGGCCCGAAATTGTAGCGGTCGAGCAGCGGCAGCTTCGGCCGCGGCAGCGTCTGCTGCGCCGGCGCCACCGCCTCTTGCAGTCGGGTCAGTGGCAGCGCCTGCAGCTCCTCGAGCTGATCGGGCCTTAGCCCAAGATGCTTCAGGACAGCGTGGGCGAGCCGCTCCGTGCGCTCCGGCTCGGCGAAGCGCACGCTGGCGCCGCTCTGCACGATGGCCTTGTGGAACAGGCCCTTCGCCGCCGGCATGGCGAGCAGGGCGCAGCTCTTTCCGCCGCCGCCCGATTGGCCGAAGATCGTGACATTGCCCGGATCTCCGCCGAAGCGTGCCGCATGCTCACGCACCCACTGCAGCGCAGCCACGAGATCGAGCACGCCCGCGTTGCCGGATTGGGCGAACCGCCCGTCGCCGATGCTCGACAGGTCGAGATGGCCGAAGATGTTGAGCCGATGGTTGACCGCGACCACCACGACGTCCTGGCGCCGCGCCAGGTTGGTGCTGTCGTAACGCGGCGAGTTGGCCGAGCCGTAGGAGAAGGCGCCGCCATGCAGCCAGACCATGACCGGGCGCTTGGCGTTGTCGAGGCCGGGCGTCCAGACATGCAGCGTCAGGCAATCCTCGCCGACCGGCAGCGTGTCGATTGGCCCCCACACCGTGGCGAGCTCGGGGCGCTGTGGCGCGGAGGCGGCTTGCGGCGAGCGCCCGGCATAGGCGACCGCCTCGCGCACACCCGTCCATGGCTCCGGCTTGCTGGGCGGCATGAAGCGGTTGGCGCCGGCGGTCGAGGCGCCATAGGGGATGCCCTTGAAGACATGCACGCCTTTGTCGGTCAGGCCGACAACGCGTCCCGATGCGGTCTCGACGACTGGAGAGGCCACGGCCTCGCCGGGCCGACGCGACAGGTTATCGATATCTCCGGCCATGGTTCGTCCTCCAAATTTCACGCGCCTCCCTCGTCATCGGGGGAGGTAGCCCGCAGGGCCGGAGGGGGAAGGCCCCGATCGAGATTCATGAAGCTCTGACATCGGAACTTCATGAATCCCGGCTGAGGCTTTCCCCCTCCGCCCCGTAGGACGGGGCACCTCCCTCGATTACAGGGAAGGATCTGTTCCTCACTTGCGCGACAGGAACTCCGTCGCGAGGGTGCTCCACTCGTCTTGCAGCGACAGCGTGGTCGGCATCGGATGGCCGGCGCGCTGATACCAGCCGCCGGCGTTGCGCAAGTCACCCTCCTGGCGATGCAGATGGGCATGGACCCAGTTGCAATCGTCGTCGTCCTCGTGCTGCTGCACGCACTTGTGCGCCTGGTCCCAATCACCGCGCAGGGCCCACCACAACGCCTGCAAGGCGGGGCTGACGTCGGACGGCGGTGCATCAGCCGATACGCTGCCGCGGAAGGATTCGATCGTGGTCATGAGCGTGACTCCCTTCAGGCCGGACCGTCGACGATGATCAGGTTCCCGACGGTGCTGTCGAGCCGCAGCTTGACGACCTTCTGGTAGGCGTCGGAATGGTACCAGCCTTCGGCGGCAGCGCGCGACGGGAACTCGATGATGACGAGGCGGGGGTGCACCCATTGGCCCTCGACAACCGTGAAGTTGCCGCCGCGGACGACGAACTTGCCGCCGAACGGCTCGACCGTCGCCGGCACATGCTGGCGATACTCTCCGAACTTCGCCTCGTCCTTCACCGTCTCGGTGGCGATGACATACGCTTTCATGCCGCAATGCCTTACAGGTACTTGGCCGGCCTGATCATCGCCCGCCACATGTGAGCGACCGGGCTGTTGTCGAAGCCGAGACCCTGCTCGGGCTGGCGGAAATGACGACCGATGATGTCGGTGAACTCGTCGAGCTCGACATGCAGGTTGGGATCGAACGAGTAGATGTCGTGCAGCGTGATCTGGCGGCCCGTCATGTACCATTTATGATTGCGCATCCGCTTGTAGTCTTCCTCGACATAGGTGTCGGGACGGTAATCGGCGCCGAACGCCGTGATGTAGGATTGCGGATATTCATAGCCGACCGAGGCGTCGGGATAGAAGCGCAGCACCTGATGGGCTCGGATCGCCCAGGTGATCTCCTCGTCGACATAGGGTTCGACGAGCTGCGCTCCCCAATAGCCGTGGTCGCCACGGATGAAGCCGATGGTCGAGATGTCGTGCAGCAGGCAGGCCAGCACCATCTTCTCGGGCAGACCCGCCGTCACGGCATGCCGGGCGCTCTGCAGCAGGTGCATGCTGGGGCCGAAGCGGTGCTTGAAGAAGTCGATCAAGGTCGGCTTCTCCGGCATCACCGGCAGGCGCGGATCGTCGCCCATCAGGACGTGCGCATTTGGATGCTGCTTCATCAGCGCCGACGCGTTGGGCGGCGGGCCCATGTCTCCCTCGGCCATGCTGTACAGGCGCGACTTGATGACGATGTAGTCGAGTTCCTTCGCCATCTTGGCTTCGAGCGCATCGGCTCGCTGAGACAGGCTCATGCTGGCGTTCACGCTGGTCTCCTCCGCAGGCCCTCCGGGTCGGGGGCGTTGGCGGCGAGCCTAGCACGAGGCCTGCGGAAAGGACGAGGCTTCGCATTTCTCATGCCTCCCCCGTAATCGTGGGAGGTGGCCCGTCATGCGGGGGCGGAGGGGGAAGGCCTCAGTCGAGATGCATCAGTTCCGACGTCATAATGTCATGGATCTCGCTTGAGGATTTCTCCCTCCGGCCCTCCGGGCCACCTCCCCCGATTACGAGGGAGGAAAAATGAACGATGAAGGAGGAGCCCTCACGTCTCCGGCGGCAGGAAGCAGGGGAACTCCTCGACGTAGCGGAAGTAGCGCGCCAGGTGGCGGTCGGAGGCGGTCAGCAGGCCGCGGCGGAAGCGGATGCTGGTGAGCACGGGCATGTCCTCGCCGTTCAGCCGGTCGACCATCTGGCGGACCTCGGCCAGGCGGGCCTCCTCGCCCTTCGGCACGCCGACCACGAAATGGCCCTTCGACCAGCCCGGCTCGACCGGCACGCCGCTGAACAGCATGAACATGTCGCGGCCGGCGATGCACAGATGCTGGGCGAACACGTTGGTGCCGATGATCCGGCCGTGCTGCACGCCGTTCTTGAATTCGATGCTGCTGGCATCGACGGCAAGCTCGTCCGGCACGGCAAGCGCGGGCAGGCCATGCAGGGTCTGCAGATGCTGGAAGTCGACGCCGTTGGAGACGGCGATCCAGGTGTCGAACGGCGCTGGCTTGCGTTCGTGCGCCTCGAACACGATGGCGTCCTCACTCGCGCCGGGAATGCCGGGCACGTCGTAGTCCGGCTGCTCGCCGTTGAACGCCCAGATCACGCCCCAGGCCTCGGCAGCAGGGTAGGTGAAGATACGGGCCGCCGAAGGGATCTTGTCGCCGGTCGGGATATGGGCGCAGGCGCCCGACCCATCGAATGACCAATGGTGATAGGCGCAGCGCAGCCGGCCATCGACGATCGTGCCGACCGACAGGTCGGCGCCGAGGTGCGGGCACCAGGCGCTCTGCACGACCGGCCTGCCCGACGGGTCGCGGTAGGCCACGACCCGAGTGCCGAGGATATTGCGGCCCAGCACCGCGTCTCGCGTGAGATCCTGAGCCAGGCAGACCGGGTACCAGCATCGGTGATAGCCGGCGTCCGTCGTCGTGCGATGCTGCTTGGCGAGGTCGGTCAGGGAAGTCACGACACCCATGGTGTTCTCCATCGCTGCGTGGTACCAATGAGTACCAATTCGAGAAAGGTATGGTACTGATGGGTACCATGTCAACGGGCGTCATGCGGAGAAATGCAAAGCCGGCCGACTGGAAGACCAGCCCGATCGACGACCAGCCGCCGCGTCGCCGCGCCATCCTGACGGCGGCCTTCGAGGTGCTGATGGAGAAGGGCTATGCCGGCGCCAGCACGCTCGACATCGCAACCCGGGCCAAGGTCTCCAAGCGCGACCTCTATGCCGAGTTCGGCAGCAAGCGCGGCATCCTCGAGGCGATGATCGCGGTGACGGCGGAGCGCATGAAGGTGTCGCTGGAGACGCACGAGGTCGCCGACCGTGAGAGCTTCGTGCGGGCGCTCACGTGCTACGGCAGCGCCGCGCTGGTCGAGCTCACACATCCGGCCGTGACCGCGATCAACCGGCTGGCCGCCGCCGAAGCCGATCGCGCGTCGGAGCTGGGGCAACTCCTCGATCGCCATGGTCGCGAGCCGCACCGCGACGCTCTGGCTGCGCTGTTCGCCAAGGCGCAATCGGCCGGCATCCTGCAGCCGGGCGATCCCTACCGCATGGGTGGCCAGTTCTTCTCGCTGCTGGTGAGCGATCTGCTGTTCCGCCTCCTGCTGGGAGTCGTCCAGCCGCCCGATGCCGGCGAGATCAAGCGTCGCACTGCGGCCGCCGTGGAGGCCGTGCTGGCCTTGAATGGCTCGCGAGATTCGTGATCGACGGGCGCGCTCTGAAGCTTGCCTCCCTCGTAATCGGGGGAGGCGGCCCGTAGGGCTGGGGGAAGGCCACGATCGAGCTTCCTCCGAGTCCGACGTCGCAACTGCAGAGATCTCGACTGAGTCTTTTCCCTTTCGCCCCTTATGACGGGGCATCTCCCTGATCATTCCGTGCGGGCTGCCGCGCTGAAGCGCAACCGGCAGGCACCTGGCGAGGTCGGTCGGCCTGTGCCAGGTCAGTTTTTGCCGGGCGCCGCATCCCCAATGGCGCCCAAAGGCACAGGATCGGTGTTGGAACGCTGGTTTGCCTGTCCAAATCCGCTAGGTCAAAGTCCGATGCGAAGGAGTTCCAAAGCATGAGGAAGGTCACGCGGCGGGCCGTGCTGGTCGGCGCATCGGTGTTGCCCTTTGCATCGTCGGTGACGGCGCGCGCCCAGGCGCGCTTTCCCGACCGGCCCGTCAAGCTGATCGTGCCGTGGGCAGCCGGCGGACCGGCCGATGGTGGCTTCCGCATCCTGGCGGAGTTGTCCGCCAAGAAGCTTGGCCAGCCGGTGGTTGTCGAGAACAAGGCGGGGGCCTCGGGCGTGCTGGGCGCGATCGCCTTGCAGGACGCAAAGCCGGACGGCTACGTCGTCTCCCAGATGCACATGAGCGTGCTGCGCCAGCCGCTGCTCAATCCGCAACTGCCCTACCATCCGATCAAGGACCTGACCTACATCCTGCAGATCACCGGCTTCGTCATGGGCGTGGTGGTCCGCGCCGAGGCGCCCTGGCGCACGCTTGGCGAGCTCGTGGACTACGCCAAGGCCAACCCGGGCAAGCTGAACTACGGCACCTTGGGAATCGGCTCGACGCAGCACCTCGCCATGGAGCGGATCGGCATCGCCAAGGGCCTGACCTGGACCCACGCGCCCTACCGCGGCACGGCCGACACGCTGCGTGCCCTGATCGGCGGCGAGATCGATTTCGCTTCGGAAGCGTCGGGCTGGGCGCCGATGGTGTTGGCCGGCAGGCTGCGCCTGCTCGCGGTCTTCACCGCCGAACGGGCGAAGCGCTTCCCCGATGCGCCGACGGTGCGCGAGCTCGGCATGGACATTGTCGTCGACAGCCCGGGCGGGCTGATCGGTCCGCGCAACATGGATCCGGCCGTAGTCGCGGCGCTGGCCGATGTGTTCCGCGCCGCCGCGCAGGAGCCCGAGCACCTGAATTTCCTCGACAACATGGACCAGCCGCTGCTGCTGCTGGACGGGCCCGCCTATCGCGAGTCGATGGCGCGCACGCTCGAGGAGGAACGCGCCCTGTTGCGCCGGCTCAACCTGCTGCCGGGGTAGATTACAAACACCGGCTAACGCGAGTAGACCGTGGTCGTGGTTTCCGGTGTCGTGTACGTCGTCGCGGTGTAGGTCGGCGCGGCCGGCGTGACGACGGTGGCGGTCGCCGGGGCAGGCTGAATGGTGCGCGTCTCGTGGTAGCTGCAAGCCGACAAGGCCGCGGTGATGGCGGCGAGAGCGATGACGATCGGTTTCATGCGATTCCTCCTCCTGGCATTCTGTCCGATGGTGAACGTCCACATTCGGCTGGGGTTGCGACACCTGGACGCCCGGGCGGGTCATCGACTTGCCTTGTTGCCTATCGACCCCGCAACGATAGTTCAGGCGCATCAGCAGTTCGGACAAGGCCGCACGAAGTCGGCCAAATCCAGGGAGGGTCGAGACCGATGGGCAAGCCGTTGCGCCTGGGAGTCGCTTATGATTTCCGCAATCCCGCCCAGTCGGGCATGAGCCATCGCGATCTTTATGCCGCGATCATGGACCAGGTCGCCTGGCTCGACGGGTTGGGGCTCGATCTCGTGTGGTTCACCGAGCATCACTTCGTCGACGACGGCTATCTGCCGTCGTGGATCCCGGTCGCCGCGGCAATGGCGGCGCGGACCAGGCACGTGCGCTTCTCGTGTGACGTCTGCCTGCTGCCGTTCAACCATCCGATCCGTCTCGCCGAGGATCTGGCGGTGCTCGACAATATCAGCGGCGGCCGTGTCGAGATCGGCGTCGGCATGGGCTACGCGCCGCATGAGTTCCGCGGCTTCGGCCTGCCGGTGTCGCGCCGCGTGTCGTTGACCGACGAGGGCATCGCGGTGCTGAGGCGCGCCTTCACCGGCGAGAGATTCAGCTTCGAGGGCAAGCGCTACACGTTCCAGGACGTCACCATCACGCCGGGTTACGTGCAGCCCGGCGGGCCGCCGCTTTGGGTCGCAGCGATGTCCGAGCCCGGCGCGCTGCGGGCGGCGCGCTTCGGCGCCAATCTCCTGCCGCAAGGTCCGCGCGCCCAGTCGCTCGATGCCTGGACGAAGCAGGTGCGCGCTGACGGCGGTGACCCGGCATCGTTCCGCGTCGGCATCATCCGTTCCTGCCTGGTCACTGACGACCGGGAGCGCGACTGGGGTGTCGTGCGCGTCGCCGAGCGTCGGCGCATGGAGGTCTACAACCGCTTCCGCGAGGAAGCGGGCGGACACGGCGGCGTCGCCGGCATCACCGAGGAGGATCGCATTCCCCAGACCTGGGTGGTCGGCGACGTCGATCAGTGCGTGGCGCAACTTTCCACCTTCATCGAGGAGTACGGACTGACCGATATCGTGTCCTGGGCGGTGCCACCGGGCCTGCGCCCCGATGACATGAGTGCGAGCCTGGAGCGCTATGCGCGCGATGTTGCACCCCGACTGAGGGCACGGTTCGGCGGCGGCGCTTGAGGCGGCCGGCCAGCCATAGGATATATATCGTCGTGCGAACGGCCTGTGCCGGCATGCGGCATTGCGGGCGCGGTTGGCAAGCGTGGTCGGTGACCAGCGGATGACGGAGTGACGGTGCGATCCTGGATTTGGCGTGTCGTAGCGACGGGCGCTTTCCTGGCGATCGTCGGGGGAGGGGCGTTCTGGTGGACGACGCAGCCGCCGGCCAGGCCGGCTGCGCCGCAAGCGCCGCCGCCGCCCGAGGTCGGCGTGGTCGAGGTGCAGACGGCCAACGTCGCCTTGCCGCTCGAATTTTCCGGCCGCGTCGCGAGCTTCCGCGCGGTCGAAATCCGCGCCCAGGTGAGCGGCGTGCTGCTGAAGCGCGAGTTCCAGGAAGGCGCCATCGTCAAGGCGGGGGAGGTGCTGTTCCGCATCGACCAGCGCACCTACGAGGCGGCGCTGGCGCGGGCGACCGCGGTCGCCGCCCAGGCACGGGCAACGCTGGTCCAGGCCGAGGAGAATTTCAAGCGTGTCGAGGGGCTGGCTTCGCAGAAGGTCTCGACGCAAAAGAACCTAGAGGACGCCATCGCCGCCCGCGACCAGGCGCGTGCGGCCATCCAGTCGACCGAGGCCGACGTCGTGACGGCCAAGCTCAACCTCGAATTCACCACCATCAAGGCGCCGGTCACCGGCCCGACCAGCCTGGTCTCGCCGGCCGAGGGCACCTTGATCCAGGCCCAGCAGACCGTGCTGACGACGATCACGCAACTCGATCCGGCCTATGTGAACTTCACCTTCACCGAAGGCGAGATGCGCCAGCTGCAGGAGGTCGACCGGCCGCGCGAAGAGCTGTTCGATCCCGAGACCATCAAGGTCGAGCTGCAGTTCGGCGACGGTGCGGTCTATCCGCAGCGCGGCAAGATCGACATGCTTTCGCGCACCATCGATCCGCGCACCGGCACGATCCTGATCCGTGCCATGTTTCCCAATGGTGACGGAGTGCTGCTGCCCGGCCAGTTCGTGCGCGTCAAGCTCACCGGCATCGTCCTGCCCAATGCCATCGTGGTGCCGAAGGCGGCGATCTCGCAGGGCCCGCTCGGCGCCTTTGTCTACGTCGTCGAGCCCGACATGGTGGCGCGCGCCCGCCAGGTGCGGATCTTTCGCGAGCTCGACAGCGGCTTCATCGTGCGCAAGGGCCTGAAGGCGGGTGACCGCATCGTGGTCGACGGCGTGATCCGCGTGCGGCCGGGCAACGTCGTGAAGCCGGTTCCCCTCGCGGCGGCGCCCGGCACCGCGCCGCAAGCCGCCGGCGGCGGCAAGCCGTGATCTCGAAATTCTTCATCGACCGGCCGGTCTTCGCCTCGGTCCTGTCGATCATCATCGTGCTGGCGGGCCTGGTGGCGATGCGGGTGCTGCCGATCTCGCAGTATCCGCAGATCGTGCCGCCGGAAGTCGTCGTATCGGCGAACTATCCCGGCGCCACGGCCGAGACCATCGCCCAGACCGTGGCCGCGCCGCTCGAGCAGCAGATCAACGGCGTCGAGCGCATGATCTACATGACGTCGACATCGACCGGCTCGGGCACCATGAACCTGTCGGTGACCTTCGAGATCGGCACCAACCCGGACCAGAACGCGATCAACGTCAACAACCGCGTGCAGCGCGCGTTGCCGCTGATCCCGGCCGAGGTGGCGCGCCAGGGCATCGTGGTGCAGAAGCGCTCGACGTCGATCCTGCAGGTCGTGACCATGTCGTCGCCGGACAACCGCTACGACACGATCTACATCAGCAACTACGCGCTGGTGAACGTGCTCGACGAGATCCGCCGGCTGCCCGGCGTGGGCGACGCCTCGCTGTTCGGCGCCTCCGACTACTCGATGCGCATCTGGCTCAGGCCCGACAAGCTCGCCCAGTACAATCTCACTCCGGCCGACATCGCCGCAGTGATCCGCGAGCAGAACCAGCAGTTCGCCGCCGGCCGCTTCGGCGAGGAGCCGATGAACGGGCCGCAGGTCTTCACCTACTCGGTGATGACGCCGCCGCGCCTGGTCGATCGCACGCAGTTCGAGGACATCATCATCCGCTCCGAGGAGAACGGCGGGGCGCTCAGGCTGAAGGACGTGGCCCGGGTCGAGCTGGGCGCGCTGCTCTACGGCTTCTCCGGCACCTTCAACGGCTCGCCGGCGGTGCCGATCGCCGTCTACCTGCAGCCCGGCGCCAACGCCCTGCAGGTCGCGGCCGCGGTGCGCGAGACCATGGAACGCATCTCCAAGCGCTTCCCGGTCGGGCTGCGCTACGACATCCCGTTCGACACCACCCGCTTCGTCGAGGTCTCGATCGAGGAGGTCGCCGTCACCTTCGCCGAGGCGATCCTGCTGGTCGTGCTGGTGGTGTTCCTGTTCCTGCAGAGCGTGCGGGCGATGATCATCCCGGTCATCGCCATCCCGGTGTCGATCATCGGCACCTTCGCCGGCATGTTCCTGCTGGGCTTCTCGATCAACCTCCTGACCTTGTTCGGCCTTGTGCTGGCGATCGGAATCGTGGTCGACGACGCCATCGTCGTGCTGGAGAACGTCGAGCGCATCATGTCGACCACCGGCAAGGGGCCGCGCGAGGCCGCCATCCAGGCCATGCAGGAGGTGACCGGGCCGGTGATCGCCATCGTGCTGGTGCTGTGCGCGGTGTTCATCCCGGTGTCGTTCCTGGGCGGCCTGGCGGGCGAGCTCTATCGCCAGTTCGCCGTCACGATCGCCGTCTCGGTGGTGATCTCGGGCCTGGTGGCGCTGACGCTGACGCCGGCGCTGGCGGCGCTGATCCTGAAGCCGGCGCACGGCCCGCCATGGGCGCCGTTCCGCGTCTTCAACCGCGTCTTCGCCT
This sequence comes from Reyranellaceae bacterium, assembly GCA_046349295.1. Classification (GTDB taxonomy): domain Bacteria; phylum Pseudomonadota; class Alphaproteobacteria; order Reyranellales; family Reyranellaceae; genus Reyranella. Next base: position 251,276 of record JAXMCP010000013.1, on the reverse strand, counting down.
GGGTCACGGCGGCCTACACCGGCGGCGTCGGCTTCCTGCTGCGCCACGCCGTTCTCGGCGTCACGTGCTTCGTCATCGTGCTCGGGTCGACCTACGCCCTGTTCCAGCGCATCCCGGGCAGCCTGGTGCCGGCCGAGGACCAGGGCTACGTCTTCATGGTGACGGTGCTGCCGCCCGCCGCCGCCATCTCGCGCACGCGCGAGGTGACGGACCAGGCGACCAAGGCGCTGATGAAGAACCCGGCGGTCGCCCACGTCGTCACCTTTTCCGGCTTCGACCTGCTGTCGCGCGCGCTCAAGACAAATGCCGGCATCTCGTTCGTGACCCTGAAGGACTGGTCGCAGCGGCACGATCCCGCCCAGGACGCGCGCAACATCGCGCCGGCGCTTGCCCGCATCAACGCCAACTTCAAGGACGGCATCGTCATCGGCTTCAACCCGCCCCCGATCATCGGCATCAGCGTCACCGGTGGCTTCGAGTTCTACCTGCAGGACCGCTCCGGCGGCCCGTTGACCGGCCTGGGCGACGCGGTCAACAAGCTGGTGGCGGCGGCCAACCAGCGGCCCGAGCTGCGCGGCGTGCAGACAACCTTCTCGACCAGCGTGCCGCAGTATCGCGTCGACGTCGATCGCGACAAGGCGCGCGCGCTCGGCATTCCCATCAACACCATCTTCGACACCATGCAGAGCTCGTTCGGCAGCCTGTATGTCAACGACTTCTCGCTGTTCGGCCGGACCTACCGCGTGAGCCTCTCGTCGGAAGCCGACTTCCGCGAGAAGCCGGACGACATGCGGCATGTCTTCGTGCGCTCCGAGAACAACGTCATGGTGCCGCTGAGCGAGCTGGTGACCTTCACCCGCATCCTGGGGCCCGACGCCGTCGACCGCTTCAACATCTTCCCGGCCGCCAAGGTGATCGGCGGCCCGGCACCCGGCTACTCCTCGGGCCAGGCGATCGCGGCCATGCAGGACGTGCTCGCCAAGACACTGTCGAGCGACTTCACCATCGGCTGGACGGGCTCGGCCTACCAGGAGATCGCCACCGCGGGCTCCGGCCAGCTCGGCTTCGTGTTCGGCCTGATCATGGTGTTCCTGATCCTGGCGGCGCAGTACGAACGCTGGTCGCTGCCGCTCGCCGTGCTGACCGCTGTGCCGTTCGCCGTGCTGGGCGCGCTGATCGCCATCTGGTGGCGCGGCCTCGACAACGACGTCTATTTCCAGATCGGCCTGGTCACCCTGATCGGTCTCGCGGCCAAGAACGCCATCCTGATCATCGAGTTCGCCGCCCAGCGCCATCGCCAGGGCCTCAGCGTCTACGACGCGGCGATCGAGGCGGCCCGCCTGCGCTTCCGCCCGATCGTCATGACCTCCCTGGCCTTCGTGCTGGGCGTGCTGCCGCTCGCCATCAGCCAGGGCGCCGGCTCGGCCAGCCGCCATTCGATCGGCACCGGCGTGATCGGCGGCATGCTGGCCGCGACCTTCGTCGCCATCCTGTTCGTGCCGCTGTTCTTCCGCCTGCTCACGCCGGCGCGGAAGAAGCCGGCGAAGGAGGCGGGGGAGCATGACGCTCATGTCGGGCAGCCATCGCCGGCTCCAGGGGAATAGCTCGTGTCCCAATCCGGGAATCGCCCTGCAGGCGGCAGGACATTCGCATCCAACCGAGGACGTCGCCGTAGCGAGCAGCCCCGACAAAATCCGATATCGAGGTGACGCGGCGTGCCGAACCGTCACGCCTTATCAATGCCAGGAAGATGGTCGGAAGGGTCGCATGCCGGTACGTCTCCGAGTTGCCTCGAATCTCTCGGACATGGCAGGCTGGGGCGATGAGTAAGGGAAGGGTTCCATGTTCAATCGTCTGTCACTGCTTTCCATTGTCGCGCTCTTCGCTTGTACAGGGGCGGCAAACGCTCAATCGTTCGACATGAAGGGCACCTGGGTTGGCACGAGCAAGAGCATCGTCAGCGGCCTGGCTCCACACCATCCGGGGACCGTGGCTTCGAAGCCGGCAGGAGACAATCGCCTGACCGAGGTACCGTTCACGACCAAGATCGAGGGCCAGGACGGCAACCGCGTGTGGGGCACAAATTCTTCGGGCGCTGCGACCATTCCCATCGTCGGTGTCATCTCGACGGACGGAAAGCAGGTTCGGCTGATCGTGAAGGGCCGGGGCATCGTTGAGGGCACGATCGTCGATCCCGATACGATCGACATTCTCTATACCGAAGACAACAACGGCGTAGCCGTCGCGGCGACCAATACCTGGAAGCGGCAGAAGTAACCCCGTCAAACGAGCGGCACATGACACGATCTGAAGATGCGGGGCTGCCGATCGTCGATGTCGGCAGCCTTTGGCGTGACGTGACCGACACCGAGCTGTCGCGACTCGGGGAGCAGGTCTACCGCGCCTGCCGGTCGACCGGCTTCTTCTACATCACCAACCATGGCGTGGCGGGTGACCTGATCGCTGCAGCGTTCGCGGCCAGCCGGCGTTTCCATGCGCTGCCAATCGAGGACAAGCTCGCTATCAAGCTCAATCGCTGGCACCGTGGCTACCAAGCCGTCGGCGGCTCGACGCTGGTGTCGTCCGCACGATTTGCGCCGGCGCGGCATCCAAACCAGCTCGAATCGTTCTTCCTCCGGCACGAAGTTGATCCGGCCGACCCGTGCTACCGGGTGCGGCCTCTGCAGGGTCCCAATCAATGGCCTGACGATGCGGACTTCCGGGACGTAGTAAGTCGCTACGACGCGGCAATGTGCGATGCGGGCAGGCGGCTGCTGAAGCTCTTCTCGACGGCGATCGGCGAGAAGCCCGATTTCTTCGGCCAACGGTTCTCGCCCCCGGCCACCTGCCTGCGCCTGATCCATTATCCGCCTGCCCCGATCGATCGGCCCGACGATCTCTACGGCGCCCATCCGCACACCGACTACGGCTTCCTGACCATCCTGGCGCAGGACGACGTGGGAGGCCTCGAGGTGCGCAGGCCGGACGGCACCTGGCAGCCGGTGCCTTTCGTGCCGGGCACCTTCGTCGTCAACATCGGCGACATCCTGGCGCGATGGACCAACGACGGTTTCAATTCGACGCCACATCGCGTGATCAACGCATCACCGGACAGGGATCGCTACTCGATCGGCTATTTCTTCGATCCGAACCTCGACACGGAGATCAGCACCTTGAACGGGTTCGAGGAAAGGGCCGGCCCGTCGAAATACGCGCCGATCCGATATGCCGACTATTTCAACGGCCGTCTCGATGCCAACTACACCGACCGCGCGGGCCTCTGAGGGCCGTGCAATCGATTGCACGGGCTTTTGGCTGCATTAGCGAACCACTGCGGCTGGAACCCATATCGTATTGCCTTGGCGCGGCGTAGGTTGGCCGGATGGAACGGATGATAGCGGTCGCGGCCCCCATAGACGTCAAAAGAAGTGCCTCGTCACAGGCTCTTGGTCGCTTGCGGCCAAGACATCCGACCACAGCGAAGCTCGGGAGGAGAACGGTCGGCGGGTGCAACGGTGATCGCCGGCGCAAGAGCGAGCAACGTGACACGGGTTGCGTCAGGCTCGAGTGGCTGAGTTCACGTGGAAATGTGTCTCGGCCCTGTTTCTGCGCCTTCAGCTTGCCCGGCCCTGCTGCGCGCTCCGACCGCACGGCCGCCTTCCCGAACGCAAGAGGCGGCGCGACGGGTTTCTTGCGACCGGCCCAAGCCCTTGATTCCAAAGGGACCGAACGCACCGACCGCACCGAACGCAAGAATCGGGGCTCGTTCTATTTCCCCCGTTGCTTGTCAACGCCGGGTCCGCCGCGGCACGCTGAGGTACGGTCATGCGCCGGAGGCCTGTCGTGAGTGATGCAGCGCCGGGCCCCTTTTCGATGGCGACGTTGCGTCGTGCCGTCCTCGAAGGTCACGAGCCACCGCCGGCCCCGGCCATCGCTCGTCTTGCTTCTTACCGATGGCTCGTCGTTGGAACGGTCTGCATCGGCGCCTTCATGGGGCAGGTCGATGCCAGCCTGACCCAGATGCTGCTGCCCCAGCTCGAACGTGAGTTTGGCGCCCGATTGAGCGCGGTGAGCTGGGTCGCGGTGGCCTACCTGCTGGCGATGGCGTCGTTCATGCCGATCTACGGGCGCCTGGCCGACATGATCGGACGCAAGCTGCTGTATACCAGCGGCTTCCTGCTGTTCATCTTCGGGTCTGCGCTGTGCGGCTTCGCATCAGACCTGCTCTGGCTGGTCATCTTCCGCGTCCTGCAAGGCGCGGGCGCGGCGCTGATAACCGCCAACAGCATCGCCATCGTCGTGCTCGCCACCAATCCCGAGGAGCGCGGGCGCGCGCTCGGGCTGCAATCGGCCGCCCAGGCGATCGGCCTCGGCGCCGGCCCTGCCATCGGTGGCCTGGTCCTCGATACGCTGGGCTGGCATTGGGCGTTCTGGATCAACGTTCCCGTCGGCCTGGCTGGGGCCGTCATAGGCTGGCTGGTGCTTCCCCAATCGGGCAAGCCGGCGACCTCGGAGAAGTTCGACTGGCATGGCGCGGTGCTGATCGCGCCGGCGCTCACGTGCCTCGTGGCGCTGCTCAACGAGGGCTATACCTGGGGGCCGACCTCGCCCGCCTTCATCGCCTGCGCGGTGCTCGCCGTCCTGTTCCTGTTCCTGTTCTTTCGCACCGAGCGGCGCGCGGCCTCGCCTTTGCTCGATCTCGAGCTGCTCGGCCGCAAGCCGTTCCTGATCGGAAACCTGGCGAACTTCCTGTGCTACGCTTGCCTGTTCGGCGTGTTCTTCGTCATTCCGTTCGTGCTGGTGCGCGTCTACCAGGACTCGGCGCTGGCGGCAGGTCTGCGCCTCTCCATTCTTCCGGTGATGCTCGGGTTGACGGCGCCGATCGGCGGCGCCTTGTCGGATCGCTTCGGCTCCCGCACGCCGACCACCGCCGGCATGCTGGTCTGCGTCGTGGCGCTGGTCGTGCTCCACCTGTTCCTCGACGGCTCGGTTGCCAACCTGACCATGGTGACGCTGGCGCTGGGATTGTTCGGCGTCGGACAGGGCCTGTTCGTCTCGCCCAACAGCAGCGCGGTCATGGGGCTGGCGCCGCCCGAGCTGACCGGCGAGGCCGGCAGCGTGCTGAACGTCATGCGCTTCCTCGGCGTCAGCGCGGGCATCGCCAGCTCATCGACGGTGCTGGCGCTGAGTCTCGGCATGATGCGCGGGGGCGTCGCCAGCACGGTCACGGCACCGGCGCCGATCCTGATCGACGCCAGCCGCAGCGTCATCGTCCTGCTGATCTGCCTGGCGGCTGGCGCCGGGCTGCTGTCGCTGGTCCGCCCGGGCAAGCCCGCCCCGCGCTCCGAGCGCACCTTTGTGCCCGAGTAGAAGGGCCCGGGTAGACTGACATCCTGTCGACCGCCAGACTGCGCGCCTCCGCCCTCCAACAGGACCTAAGACATGCAGCTCGGACTCTTCATGGCGACGCAGTGGCGTCAGGGCGCGGATCTCGGACCGGAGCTCGCCAACCTGATCGAGCAGGTGCAGGTGGCGCGCGCGAGCGGGCTGGTCTCGCTGATGGTCGGCCAGCACTTCGTCTCCGGCCCGCTGCAGATGTTCCAGTCGATGCCGCTGCTGGCGCGGCTCGCCGCCGAGGCGAAGGGCATGCGGGTAGGACCGGGCCTGCTGCTGCTGCCACTGCTCAATCCCGTCGTCGTCGCCGAGGAGTGCGCGACGCTCGACTGGCTGACCGACGGCAATGCCATCATCGGCCTCGGGCTGGGCTATCGCCACGAGGAGTTCGATTCGATCGGCGTGCCGTTCAAGGAGCGCGTGCCGCGCTTCGTCGAGAGCGTGGCGGTGATCCGCAAGATGTGGAACGACGATGTCGTCGAGCATAGCGGCCGCTTCCACACGGTGAACAAGGTGCAGGCGAGCCTCAAGCCCAAGCGCCCCGGCGGGCCGCCGATCTGGATGGCGGGCGACGTCGAGGTCGCGGTCAAGCGTGCTGCCCGGTTGGCCGATGCCTGGATGCCGTCGCCCATGGTGACGCTGAAGTCGGTCGGCCGGCTCAACACGTTGTTCCGCGACACCCGCGCCGAGCTGGGCCTGGCGCCGGTCGCAGAGTATCCGATCATCCGCGAGTGCCATGTCGGCAGCGGCGTCGGCAAGGCGATCGACGAGGTGCGCGAGCCGCTCGCCTACAAGTACGAATCCTATGCGAGCTGGGGCGAGGCGAGCGGCTTCGTGCCGGCCGATCGCATCCGCGGCGATTTCGACCAGTTCGCCGCCAGCCGCTTCATCATCGGCTCGGAAAACGAGGTCGCCGACCAGATCGCCGCCTACGGCGAGCAGACCGGCACCAACCACATCCTCGTCCGTGTCCAATGGCCCGGCCTCGACCAGAAAACGGCGCTGCGCACGCTGGAGCGGCTGGGGCGGGTGGTCGAGAAGGTGAAGTAGGGTGCAAGCGCCGGCGCATCACCTCTTTCATGCTCCTCTCCCCCGCTAGGGAGAGAGGAGCATGAAGGAGAGTCAGGGCCTGAACTGCAGCGCTCTCGGCGCCAGCTGCGACGGCTGGGTGACGATGCGATAGGCATCGCCGATCCATTCGCAGATCAGGCGGCGGGTGTCGCGCGGGTCGATCATCTCCTCCATCTCGAAGCGGTTGAGCGGGCCGACGGGGCCGCGCGCGCTTTCGATGCGGGCGTTGATCTCGGCGCGCAGCGCTGCCGGATCGGCCGCCTCGGCGAGCTGGCGCTTGTAGGCCGCCTCGATGCCGCCCTCGGGCGGGATGCCGCCGACATCGGCGGCCGGCCATGCCACGCGCGACGACACCGCGGCGCGCGGCGTCGCGTAGTTGTTGCCGGCGACGCCGAAGCTTCGCCGCATCAGCACGGTGAAGATCGGTATCGTCACCTGGGCGAAGGCCACCATCCATTCGCCGCCCTTGCGGATGGTGCCGGCGACCTCGTGCTCGATGCCGACGGCGAAGCCCGGATTGTCGACCAGGTTCAAGAGCGGCAGATGGAAGAGGTCGCAGAGATCGAGATGGCGCTTGAGCTTGTCGCAGCCGTCGGCCGTCAGCGCGCCGCCGTTTATGTGCCGCGAGTCCGAAGCGATCACGCCCATCGGATGACCGGCAAAGCGCACGAAGCCCGCGACCTGGTCGGTGCCCCACAACGGACCGATCTCGAAGAACGAATCCTTGTCGGCCATCAGCCGGATGGCTCGGCGCACGTCGAAGGTCGCGGTGCGCTTGCGCGGCACCAGGGTCAGCAGCTCTTCCTCGCGGCGATCGGCCGGATCGGTCGAGGCGACGATCGGCGGCGCCTCGTAGACGCTCGGCGGCAGGTAGGACAGGAAGCGCCTGACTTGGGCCATCGCTTCCTCCTCGGACTCGGCCAGGTTGTCGACCGAGCCGTTGCGGCAATGGATCTGCCAGCCGCCGAGGTCCTCCTTGGTGACGTCGTAGCCCATGGCGTGGCTGACCACCGGCGGCCCGGCGACGAAGAGCTGCGCGATGTCGCGCACCATCACCGAGAAATGGCCGAGCACCGCCTTGGCCGCCCCGATGCCGACGACGCTGCCCAGCAGCATGTTGACCACCGGCACCTTGCTGAGCTGGTCGACGTAGAGCGTGCTGCCGAGATGGCCCGGCAGGAACGAGCCGCCGGTGCCGGTGACGCGCGGCCGGCCGGCCTTGATCGCGCCCGTGCTCTCCTTGACCGAGGCCTCGCCGTCGCTCGCCTGCTTGGGCACCATGGTGGCGACGCTGCCGCCGCCCGACGAGCCGTCGAGCAGACGGATCGACGGCGCGCGCAGCTCGGTCGACAGCCGGTCGAAGTAGCGCGACTTCTGGCCGACCGCGCCGTCGGCGTGACCGCCGCGCGAGGTGAAGTCGTCGGCACAGACCACGCAGGCGCGGCCGTCGATGCGGCCCGTGCCGCCGACATGGCTGGCCGGCGTGAACTCGGCGATGTTGCCGTCCTCGTCGTAGCTCGCGAAGCCCGCCAGGCTGCCGATCTCGCGGAAGCTGCCCTTGTCGAGCAGCCCATCGATGCGCTCGCGGCAGGTGAGCTTGTGGCGGTTGCGCTGGCGCACCACGCCGGGATCCTTCGAGCCCGGCGCCAGACGGGCATGGGCGATCGCCTGAAGCGCGCTCACCTGGCCGAGCAGGGGAGACCAGCCGTCCTCCGCCGCTTCGGTCGCGACGATATCGACGGCGCCGGCAACCGGACGCAGCACGGCGAGCACCTGGCCTCCGTCGACGGCGTTACCGACCGCGACCGGCGCGAGGCTCGTCACCGTGCCGGCGCAGGGCGCCGTGACGGAGCTCTCCATCTTCATCGCCGTGACCACGAACAGCGTCTCGCCGGCCGCGACCTTCTGGCCTTCGCCGACGTTGATGGCGACGACCGAGCCGGCGTGCGGGCATTCGATGCCGCGATGGCCGGCCGGCACCGGCAGCGACGGCTTGGGCGGCGGCAGCGTGCCCGGCGCCCGGCCGCGCCCGAGGGCCGCGACCTGCTGGTCGAGGAAGTGCAGGGCGCCCGCCTGCTTGGCCTTTGCGGCGCTGAGCTCGGGCGCTTCGCCGAGCAGCGTCGTGCGGGCATCGCCGGCGCGGAACGCGGCATGGCCGAGGATGGCATCGAGCTGTGCGAGGTTGGTCGGCACGCCGGCGATGTGGAACTCGGCGAGCGCGCGGCGCGCGCGGTCGACTGCCGATTCGAACGAGCCCGAGGAAGTGGACTGGCAGATCAGCTTGGCGAGCAGCGGATCGAACTGCGGCGGCGGCGCGAGACCGACATAGCCGCAGGCATCGACGCGCACGCCCGGACCGGACGGCTCTCGATAGGCGCTGAGCGTGCCGGCGCCCTGGGCGACGATGCGGGCCTGGATGGCGAAGCCGCGCGGGGTGCCCACGGCCTTCTGGTCGGCGAGGTTCAAGGCGCTCAGGCTGGCGCCGGCGGCGATGCGGAACTGCGCCTCGACGAGATCGACTCCGGTGACCTGCTCGGTGATGGTGTGCTCGACCTGGATGCGCGGATTGCACTCGATGAAGAAGTGTTCTCCCGACTCCGGATTGACCAGGAACTCCACCGTGCCGGCATTCTCGTAGCGCGCGGCGCGCGCAAGCTTCAGGGCATCGTCGAGGATGCGCCGGCGCAGGCCGTCGTCGAGATTGGGCGCCGGCGCCACCTCGACGACCTTCTGGTTGCGCAGTTGCACCGAGCAGTCGCGCTCGTGCAGGTGCACGACGTTGCCCTCGCCGTCGCCCAGCACCTGGACCTCGATGTGGCGCGGCCGCGGCACGATCTTCTCCAGGAACACCGCGCCGTCGCCGAACGCGGCCTGCGCCTCGCCCTGGCAGCGCGCGAACGCCTCGTCCATGTCCTCGGGCTTGGCGACCGCGCGCATGCCGCGCCCGCCGCCGCCGGCCGAGGCCTTCAGCATCACCGGGTAACCGACCGATTGGGCGAGCGCCTTCGCCTCGGCACTCGAGGCGAGCGCCGCCGGCGCGCCGGGCACGACCGGAATGCCCTGCGACTGCGCGAAGGCGCGTGCTTCGACCTTGTCGCCGAACAGGGCGAGGGTCGCCGGCTTGGGGCCGATGAAGCGCAGGCCCTCATTGCGGCAGCGCTCGGCGAAGTTGGCGTTCTCCGAGAGGAAACCGTAGCCCGGATGGACACAATCGCTGCCGCTCTCCTTTGCGGCGTTAATGATCGCCTCGACGTCGAGATAGGCGCGCACCGGGTCGGCGCCGTTCGCCGCGCCGCCGATCTCGCGCGCGCCAATTTCGCGCGCACTCGTGGCGAGCTTGGCATGGAGCGACAGTGCATCGGCCGGCGCATGGACCGCGACGGACTCGACGCCGAGCGCCGACGCCGCCCGCGCGATTCGAATCGCGATCTCGCCGCGATTGGCGATCAGGACACGCTTGAACATCAGATGCCTCACTCCTCGGATTCCTCTCCCCCGCCCTCATGAGCGCGTTCGGCGTCGCCGAGCCGCACACGAGGGGGAGAGGTTGGGTGAGGGGGCTACGCACGTCGCTGCCCCCTCACCCAGCCTCTCCCCCTAGCGGGGGAGAGGAGCTTGAAAGAATAGGATCCAGGTCACGGCAACCTGTACACGCGCTTGGCCGTGCCGCTGAACAGCGCCGTCTTCTCGTTGGCCGACGCGCCGGCGGCCAGCAGCTTGAAGGCATTCCACAGCACGGCGTAGCCGGTCGAGATCTTGTCGACCGGGAAGTTGCTTTCGAACATGCAGCGCTCGGCGCCGAATGCGTCGATGCAGGTCGCGATCCATGGGTTCCAGGCGTCGGCGATCTCGCGCGACGTCGGCGGGATGGGACGGCGCATGTGGTCGAACGGACCGATATCCATGCCGAGCCCGCCCAGCTTGACCACCACGTTGGGGCAGCGCGCCAGCTCGACCATGTCGGTCTTCCAGGCGGCGAACACGGCGTCGGTCTTGCCGGCATAGGGGCCGATGCCGAGCGGGCCGCCGCAATGATTGAGGATCATCGTCGTCTGCGGCACCGCGCGGGCCAGCGCGACCACGTCCTCGAGCTGCGGATGGTACTGCCAGGCCTCGTAGGTCAGGCCGAGCGCACCGAGCTGGGCCACGCCCTCGCGGTAGTCCGCCTGGGCGTAGAGACCCGGTGGCGGATTGGTGTGGCTGTTGCGCACGTCGGGGCTCGCGTCCCAGCCGCCGGCATGGCGGATGCCGCGGAAGCGGCCGTTGCCGGCGGCGACATGGGCCTCCAGCACCATGCGGGCACGCGCGCCCAGGGTCATGTCGACATAGGAGACGATGCCGGCGCAGGCGCGAGTCGCGCCGTAGATGCCGCTGGCGCTCATCGCCGCCACGCCGCTGGCGAACTCGGTCTCGCCGACGGGCTGCATCTCGGCCGGCCCGTCGCCGCGATACATCGACCGGCAGTCGATATAGACCGTGTCGGTGATGTTGTGGCCGGTGCCGGTGTCGGCCAGCAGCTCGTCGAGCAGGTAGCGATGGTTGCCGTGATGCCACAGGTGATGGTGCGGATCGACGATCGGAAGATCCGGCTCGAGGATCGGCTCCTTCACCTGTGTCGCGAGCCACGCCTCGTCCGGCACGAAGGCGCGGCGCTGCCGTTCGACTGTCTGCCCTTTGGCCATCGTTTCCCCCTGCGTTCGCCCCCGAAATCTACAGGGCAAGCAGGGGGTGGCGCATCAGGGGCGCTTCGGCTGATGGAATTCGTAGGGCGGATAATCCTTGGTGATGTCGGAAACCACTTCGACCACTGCCGGGGCGTTGCTGGCAAGCGCCTCGCGCAGGGCGCCGCGCAGCTCGTCGGCTGTCTCGACCTTCCACGAGGCGACGCCGAACGCCTTGGCGTAGGCCTGGAAGTCCGGGTTGGTGAGGACGGCGCCGGAGTGGCGGCCTTCGTAGAGCCGCTCCTGGTCGCGCTTCACGTTGCCGTAGGAGGCGTTGTTCACCACCACCGTCACCAGATTGATGCCGAACTGCACCGCGGTCGCGAGGTCCGAGCCGCCGAACAGGAAGCCGCCGTCGCCGGTGACCGATATGACCGGTCGATCGGGATTGGCCACCTTGACGCCGAGCGCCGTGGGGAAGCCATAACCCAGGGTGCCGGAGAAGCCCGACGAGATCAGCCGGCGCGGCTGGTGGACCGGATAGCCGTACCAGATGATGTAGCCGACCTGGGTCACCTCATCGACGACGATGCCGTCGTCGGGCAGCACCTCGCGGATCGCCTCGACCATGGAATATTGCGGTTGCGCCCTCTGGATCGCCGCCAGCGCCGCCGCCTTGGCCTTGGCGACCTCGGCGAGCCACGCGGCGGTATCGCTCTTCTTGGCGACGGCGGCGGCGAGGGCGCGCGCGCCTTCGGCCGCGTCGGCGACGAGCGGCACGTTGACCGTGAGCCGGCGGTGCTCGGCCGGATCGATGTCGATGCGCGCCGTGTTGAGGCCGGCCGGCGCCGCGCCCCAGCGCGCCATCGGCACGTCGAGGCGGGTGCCGATGCCGATCAGCAGGTCGACCTTGTCCCACAGCTCGAAACCACCGACCGTGTTCAGCGACAGCGGATGGCGCGAATCTACCACGCCCTTGCCGGTGCGGAAGGAGACGACCGGCGCGCCGATCTTCTCGGCCAGCGCCAGCACCTCGGTCCCGGCCTCGACTGCGCCGCCGCCGACCCAGATCATCGGCGCCTTGGCGGCATCGACGAGCTTGGCGAGGGCCGCGATCTTGTCGGGATCGGGCGTCGGATCCTCGCGCTTGCCCAGCGGATCGATCGGCGTGACGTCTGCCGTGGCCGGGAACATGTCCCACGGCATCTCGACCGCGACCGGGCCGGGGCGGCCCGACACCATCGCCTGCCAGGCCCGCGCCATGACCTGTGGCGCGTCGGTCGGATGCTCGATGCGCTCGGCGAACTTCAGCAGCGTCTTCAGCGTCGCAAGCTGGTCCGGCATCTCATGCAACTGGCCGCGGCCACGGCCAATCATGGCGCTCGGCACCTGGCCGGTGATGCACATGATCGGCGCATTGACGCCCCATGCCGTGGTAAGTGCACCCATCGTGTTCATCACGCCGGGGCCCGGCACCACGGAGAAGGCCGACGGCTTGCCGGTCGACTGCGCGTAGCCCAGCGCCATGTAGGCTGTCGTCTGCTCGTGCCGTGCATTGACCACGCGCAGCCGGTTGGCGTTGCGCGCAAAGGCGTCGAACAGCCCGTACATCTGCACGCCGGGCAGGCCGAAGACGGTATCGACGCCGTGGCGCAACAAGGAATCGACAATGGCGTCGCCGCCGGTCATGCGAGGCATAGGCACTCCGTCTCGTGATGTTGAGTCGATCTTGGCACAGTCGGCAGGCGGTTCTACTACGAATCGCCCGTCATGCTGGTGCCCGGAAATCGCGTCCGCTAGTCGATTCCGACCATCCTCGCGATACGCTGGATGCCCTGCCACATCGGATCGAGGGCTGCGAAGGTCCGGAACATGCCCTTGCAGTCGGCAAGTATGGCTTTCAGCTTCACGCTGTTCGGCTCGTCCTTCTCCGCTTCCTTTCTGGCCTCCTCGAGCAGCTGGCGTATTTCGCGCAGCTCTTCCCGGTAGTCGTCGTCGATCGCCTTGAGCGACTCGGTCAAAGCCGTCGCCAGGCTGTGCATCGGGCGGGTTTCTGCTGTCATGAAAAGCTCTGCCTCTCGATCGCGATATGTCTTGCCGTTTGGTTCGGCACAGTAGCGCTCAGAAGTCGACGGGATAGGGTGGCAACTCGCCGCTCTCGTAGCGCTGCGGCAGGCCGGGCGTCACGTTCTCCCAGACGTAGAGCATCGAGCGCTTGGTCGAGTAGCCCTGATGGCGGATGTCGGCCGGCATGGCGGCGACGTCGCCCGCTTTCATGGTCACGCGGGCGCGCGGGGCGCCGGTGTTCTTGTCGCCGACGTCCCACACGATCTCGTCGGAGAGCTGGATGAACCATTCGACGCGATCGTTGCCGTGGAACACCGGCAGGATGTACTCCTCGGTGGTCGGGCAGGCGAGCGAGGCCTTGCACACGGCGGTCACCGATGGATTCCAGGTCACGTCGGAGCGGCTGAGATACTTGAACAGGCTGAATGCGTGCAGCTCGCCCTCGAAGCCGGGTTCGCAATGGATCTCGGGCTCGTCCTGCGCCACGTTGGCGAAGGCGCGGTTGATCGGCATGTCGTCGCGCAAGGGAGAATCGCCGGGCAGGCCGGGCATGCGGGCGGTGCCGATGCGCGTGCGCTCGATGGCGCCGAGGTTGTCGCCGCTCTTGTGGCCGAACGCGCTGCCGGTCTCGACCGGCGCGGCGAACGGGTCGAAGCCCTCGTTCACCCAGTCGCGCAGGATGGCCTTGAAGGTCGCCATGATGTGCTCCGAGTCGAACTGCTCGAGATAGTCGACGCCGGCTTCCTTCAGGGTGCCGTTGAACGTGCCGGCGTAGAAATCGACCTTGCCGTAGTGATTGCGCGTACCGATGACGTGGTCGAAATTGACCCAGCCGTAGAAGAAGCTCCACGCCACGTCGCGCATGCAGGCGCGCAGGAAGGCGTCGGCCGGCATCTGGTGCGAGCGGCGTGCGCCCTTGGCTGGCCAGTTCACGGTGACGAAGTACTCGTCGCGCGACAGCTCGAACTTGCCGAGCTTGAAGCTGCGGTAACCGTTGCGGTTGCTCGGCTCGGAGGCGACGACCTGGGGGAGCGTGTCGGGCATGTGCGATCCCTCGATCAGGTGTAACAGATCTCGCGCCACTTCTGGACACTGAGGTCGCCCAGCACGGTCTGCTGCAGCAGCACGCCGAGCCGCGTTGCCGTGAAGCGATAGGCGTTGCCGGCGCCGAGCAGCACCTGGTGGCCGCGCCGCAGCTTGACGTAGCCCATGCGCGCACCGTCGGGCTGCTCTCCGGCCAGCACCGCGCCGTTCTTGTCGGCGCTCGGCGGCGCCTTGAGCTTGATGAAGTCGACCGTGATCTCGCCGTCCATGCACAGCGCGAACTCGTCGTGCCCGCAAGCGAACCACGGCGAGACGCCCTCGGCGCGCATGACTTCCTGGACGTATTCGAGGTTCTTGCCGACCACGACGCGCTCGTAGGGCTTCGACTTGGCGGCGACCTCGAAGACGTTGGAGAACACGTAGTGCCGGGCCTCGCCCGACACCAGCTCGATGGTCCCCTTGGTGTAGTCGGTGATCGACCCGAAGACGGTATGGACCTGGCTCACCGCTGCCCCCTCCCTGTTTGGGCGAGGGTGGAATAGTCTGCCGGGCAAGACAAGTGCCCGAGGAGCCAATGCCGCTTCGTCTTCCGCCGCTGCCTGCCCTGCGCCTGTTCGAGGCGGCCGGCCGGCTGCGCAGCTTCAAGCTGGCCGCGGCGGAGCTCAATATCACGCCGAGCGCGGTGAGCCATGGCATCGTCGGCCTCGAGCAGGCGCTGGGCGTCACGCTGTTCGAGCGCAAGCCACGCGGCCTGTCGCTGACGCGGGTCGGCGCCGACTACCTGACCTATGTTGGCGAGGCGCTGTCCCTGATCGCCGTCGGCACGCAGCGCCTGCCCGACCGGGGCGTGCCGCGCTCGATCGCCGTGAGCTGTGCGCCGACGCTTGCCCAGCGCTGGCTGCTGCCGCGCCTCGAGGGCTTCCGCGCGCGCTGGCCGAACACGGCGATCACGGTCGACACGTCGCGCCGTCACGTCGGCTTCCCGGTCGACGGTTTCGACATCGCCATCCGCATGAGCCGCGGGCCGGTGGGCGGACTTGCCTGGGTGAAGCTCCTCGACGCGGCGCTGGTTCCGGTCTGCAGTCCCGCCTATCGGGCCGGTCTTGTCGACCGGCAGGGCAAGGTCGATCTCCGGCGCGCGGCGTTGATCCATGTCACGACCGTGAGCGAAGGGTGGCAGTCGTGGCTCAAGGCCGAAGGCTACGCCGATGTCGATGTCGACGGCGGCCTGCGCGTCGACACGTTCGAGCTCGCCTTCGAAGCGGCCAGCATGGGGCTGGGCGTGGTGCTGGCTTTGCGCCCCCTGGTCGATCGCGACCTCGCGGAGGGCCGCCTGGTGGCGTTGAGCGCCGTGACTCGCCCGACCGAAACGGCCTACTGGCTGGTGAGCGCAGCCGGGACGGAACGGCGCGCCGACCTGCGCGGCTTCAAGCGGTGGCTGGTCGGCGAGGCCCGGGTGACGGAGCGCGGCGCGAACGGGTGAGCGCCGCTCACCCGTCGTTGCGTTCTTCTCCTTTGCCGGCATCCGTGAGCCTTCCCATTGTCCGCTTCCCTCGGAGGTGGACAGATGCAGCGATCGGGTCGCGCGGTGCTTGTCGTGGTCGTGGCGGCAGCGCTGATGATGAGCGCCGCGATGGGCATCCGGCAGACCTTTGGACTGTTCCTCGGTCCGCTCGCTCAGGAGCGTGGCCTTGCGATCACGACCATCGCGCTTGCGATCGCCCTGCACAACCTGGTGTGGGGCCTTTCCCAGCCGATCGCCGGTGCGGCCGCCGACCGTTTTGGCGCAGCGCCTGTCGCCATCCTCGGCGCGGTCGCCTACGCAGCCGGGCTGGCGCTGACGGCGATCACCGACTCCGGCGTGCTGCTGGTGCTCGGCATGGGCCTGCTGGTCGGCATCGGCATGAGCTGCACGACCTTCGGCGTCGTGCTGACAGCGGTGGGTCGTGCCTCCACAGCGGAGAATCGCAGTCTCGCGATGGGTTTGTCGGGCGCCGGCGGTTCGCTCGGGCAGGTCGCGCTGGTGCCGGTCACCCTGTTCGGATTGGAGGATTGGGGAATCGGGCCGTCACTTGTTGGCCTCGCTGTCTTGCTTCTGATGGTGGCACCCGCGGCCTTCCTGCTCGAGCGGCGACAGCAGGTGACGGCCGTCCACGACAGCAATCCCTCCATCACGCCGCGCCTCGGCGAGGTGCTGGCGCAGGCCCTGCAGCACCCCGGCTATCGCCTGCTGACGCTTGGGTTCTTCACCTGTGGCTTCCAGCTCGCCTTCATCGGCACGTACCTTCCCGACTATCTCACCCTGTGCCACATGCCCCTGGGGCTCGGCGCGACGGCGCTGTCGCTGATCGGCCTGTTCAACATCGCGGGGAGCTGGACCTGCGGTTGGCTGGGCGGCCGCTTCCGCCAGCAACAGGTGCTGGGCTGGCTCTACCTGGTGCGTGGCGTCACGATTGCCGTCTTCTTCCTGCTGCCCAAGAGCACGGTGTCAGTAGTGATCTTCGCCGCCGTGATGGGCCTCACCTGGCTCGGCACCGTGCCGCTCACCAGCGGCTGGCTGGCCAAGGTCTTTGGCACGTCCCATCTCGGAACGTTGTTCGGCGTGTGCTTCTTCAGCCATCAGATCGGCTCGTTCCTCGGTGCGTGGCTGGGCGGCGTCGTGTTCGAGCTGACCGGCTCCTACGCGATCGTGTGGGCCCTGACCGCGGCCGCGGGCGTGATGGCGGCGCTGTTCAATTTCCCGATCAAGGATGTCGTGGCCCGGCCCGCCGCGCGCCCCGCGTAGCTGCGCTATTCGGCAACGAAAAGGATGCGCAGGTCCTGCTTGGGCACATAGTTCTGAGCCGTCGCTTCGAAGCGGAGCGGCGCGGTCTGCCGGAGCGGCAGGTCGAAGCAGAACGACACGATGTCGGTCTTCTTGAGCTCGGTCGCGCCTTCGACACCGACCGGGCCGCCTTCGACGGTCAGGTTGAAGCTGCCGATCGGCCCGCGCCAGTTGCGCGCCGTCTGGAGAATGTAGCCTAGCGTGAATCCGTTGAGGTAGGTATCCACGCTATTATCCCTGCGCAGACGCTCCTCGCCCAGACGTTGTGACAATGCGCGCGCGGCGTCGGCCGTCGCGCCGGCGATGCAGAAGACCTGTGCCGGATCGCCATCGCCCGATCCGCTGAATCGGCCGTTCTTCTCGGGGGCAATGAACCGAAACCCCAGGATCGGCCGGTAGCTGTGCTCGATGACCGTGACGCCCGGCGCGAAGGTCTGCATCCAGTGATAGGTGATCCGGGTCGTCCACGGCAGGCGATAGCCCTTGTCGTCGAGCGCCTCGACCGCGCCGAGCTTCTCCAGTGCGGTGCGCATCGACGGGTCGATGTCGGGATCATCGGGTGGGAAGTACAGGCCGGTGCGGAGAACCAGCAGCATGCCGCCGATCTTGATCAGCTCGGCCGTGATGTTGCGACCGTCCGGCAGCTCGGCACGCACCTCGGCCTCCGGCGTCACCTCGCGGCCGTCGGCGCGTACGCGGAAGCGCAGAAAGTTGGGATCGGTCGGCTGCTCCATCATGATGTTGTAGCCGCCGGTCGAGGTGATGCGGCCGCCCGGCGTCAGGCTGGGCAGCTCGGGCATCGGGAAGGCGACGCGCAAGGTGACTGGTTGGCCGGTATCGTTGCGCATCTCGTAGCGCACGCGCACCTCGGCGGGCGAGAGGTGCAGGTTCTCGCGCTGCATGGTGATGGCGTCGGTCTTGACCAGGACGATGCCGCCGGCCGCGAGCTCGGAAGCCGAATCGTTCGCCGAGGCGCCGCCGCAGAGAAGCGCCAGTCCGATCAGCCAGCCGACGAAGCGCAAGGCAGCCATTACCGCAGCGTCTCCAGCATGCGCACCAGGAGCTGCGCGCGCGGCACCAGCGAAGCGAAGCTGATTTGCTCGTCGAGCGCGTGGGCGCCGCGGCCGTCGGCGCCCAGCCCGTCGAGCGTCGGGATGCCCAGCGCGGCCGGGAAATTGCCGTCGCTGACGCCGCCGGTCAGCGGCGTGTCCTCGAGCACGAAGCCGATCTCCTGGGCGCAGCTTCTGGCGTGCTCGAACAGGGCGGTGATGCCTTCGTTCTTGGCGTAGGCTGGCCGGTTGATGCCGCCAATGACCTCGATCCGGCAATCCGGATCGAAGGCGGGCCGTTGCAGGACGCGCTGGACCACGGCGTCGGCGTCGATGCCCGGCGGCACGCGGAGATCGATGGTCGCCGTCGCCAGTGCCGGCACGACGTTGGGGGCGCTGCCGCCTTGCGCCATGCCGACCACGACCGAGATGCCGGCGGCCGGATCCGAGATCGCCTCTAGATCGAGGATCTGGCGGGCGAGCTCGCGCAGGGCACTGCGGCCGTCCTGCGGGCGCGAGCCGGCGTGCGAGGCGCGGCCGGTGATGGTCATGTCGAAGCGGCCCCAGCCCTTGCGCGCGGTCACGCACTTGCCGCCGTCGCGCGCCGGCTCCATCACCAGCACGTATTTCGATTTGCGCGCGGCGGCCTCGATGGCGGCCCGGCTGGTCGGGCTGCCGACCTCTTCCTCGGGTACGTAGAGGACACGGACGGGGAGCGCGGTGCGACGGCCTTCGCGCACGAAATGCTGCAGCGCGTAGCAGGCGAGATAGGAGCCCGCCTTCATGTCGTAGATTCCCGGCCCGTAGACGGTGTCGCCTTCGCGCCGGAAGACATGGGTGGTCGCCAGCGCGCCGATAGGATGGACGGTGTCGAGATGGCCTATGATGAGGATGCCGGGCTCGTTCTCGTCCCCCCACGGCGCGCGCGCCTCGAGGATATCGCCGAAACCGTCGCGCCCCGGCGTGCGAAGCGTATGGGCGCCGATGCGTGTCAGGTCGCTCTGCACGACGTCGACCAGCTTGTTGACGGCGACGCCGTCGTGGCTCGGCGTCTCGATCTCGACCCAGCGGCGGATGCCGGCCAGGATCTCCTCGCCATCGAAGGTCGGGATGTTGGATCGGGCTGAATCAGTCACGTTTGTTCCTTCGGATCAGTTTCTTCCGGACCGTGGGCGGCCCGCCCGGTCGGATTCATGAGCGGGCAGGACGCCTGCGGCCCGGGAGACGATGACACTCAGTCCTCGCGCACGATCAAGCTGCCGGTCGGATGGACCTCGGCGGTCTGGCGCGGCAGCAGCAGGGTGGTGGCGTCGAGCTGCGTCAGGATGGCCGGGCCGGCGATGCGCGCCCCCGCGCCGAGCCGCGAGCGCGCATAGACCGGCGCTTCGACGATCCCGCTCTCGAGATTGATCGACTGGCGGGCGACGATCGCCTCGCGCGGATCGCCGCCGGGTGCCAGTTCGCTCAGTTGCGGTTGCGGCAGGGCGCCGCTTGCCGAGACGCGCAGGGTCACGATCTCGACCGGCGTATCCTCCTGGGCGAAAGTGTAGAGCGTGCGATGCAGGTCGTGGAAGCGGCGCAGCACCTCGGCCACCGCCGCATCGCTCACTTCCGTGCCCGGCCAGTCGACCGTCAACTCGAAACCCTGGTGCTCGTAGCGCAGGCTGGCGCTCCACACCGTCTTGCGCGCGGATGACGGCACGCTTTCGGTCCCGAACCAGCGCTCGGCTTCGCCTTGCAGGCCGGCGAACGTCGCGGCCATCTGGGCGACATCGAAATGGCCGTGCTGCTGCAGGCAGGTGCGGGCAAAATCGGCCTTGAGGTCGGACACGAGCAGCCCGAGTGCCGACAGCACGCCGGGCGAGGGCGCGATCAGCTGGGTGCGGATGTCGAGCAGGCGTGCGAGCGCGCCGCCATGCAGGGGGCCGGCGCCGCCGAACGGCACCAGCACGAAGTCGCGCGGATCGCGGCCTCGTTCGACCGACACGATTCGGATCGCGCCCACCATGTGGCTGTCGGCGATCGCCAGGATGCCGCGCGCGGCGGACATCAGGTCGAGCCCCAGCGGCTCGGCGACCCTGGTGGCGACCGCCCGCTCGGCCGCCTCGATATCGAGGCGGAAGCTGCCGTCGAGCAGCCACGGCGGCAGATGGCCGAGCACGAGATGGGCATCGGTGACGGTGGGCTCGCTTCCGCCGCGGCCATAGCAGCACGGTCCGGGATTGGCGCCGGCGCTCTGCGGGCCGACCGTCAGCGCGCCCGACCGGCCGACGCGGGCGATCGAGCCGCCGCCGGCGCCGATGGTGACGATGTCGACCATCGCCAGCGGCAGCGGCCATTCGCCGACGCGCCCGTTGACGGTAACGCTGGGCTTGCCGTCCTTGATCAGGCTGATGTCGGCTGACGTTCCGCCGATGTCGACGCCGATCAGATCGCCGAAGCCGGCCGCGGCGCCCACGAAGGCCATGCCGACCGCGCCCGCCGCCGGACCGGACAGCGCCGTTTCCACCGGGGCGCGGCGCACGGTCGAGGTGCCGGCGACGCCGCCGCTCGATTTCATCAGCAGCAGGGGCGCTGCGACCTCGGCCTCGCGCAGGCGATCCTCCAGCCGGCCGACATAGGCAGAGATCACCGGCATGACATAGACGTTCAGGATCGTCGCCATGCTGCGCTCGTACTCTCGGAACACCGCCAGCACCTCGCTCGAGATCGAGACCAGCGCGTCGGGGTGCTCTTCGCGCACCAGCGCTGCGGCGCGCTGCTCGTGCGCGGCGTTGGCATAGCTGTGCAGGAAGCAGACGGCGATCGCCTGCACGCCTGAATCGCACAGCGTGCGGGCGGCGGCGCGCACCGCTTCCTCGTCGAGCGGCTCGATCTCGCTGCCATCGGGCCCGAGACGCCCTGCCACTTCGAAGATGCGATCAGGCGTCACTGGCCGGCGCGGCTTCACCCAGGCGAACATGTTGGCGCGCCGTGGGATATCCTGGCGGCCGATCTCCAGCACATGGCGAAAGCCCAGCGTCGTGATCAGCCCGGCAGCGGCGCCCTTGCCCTCGAGGATCATGTTGGTGGCCACGGTGGTGCCGTGCAGCACGCGCCCGACATCGCGCGGCTCGGCGCCTGCAGCGGCGAGGCCGTCGCGCACGCCGTTGATGAAGCCCAGCGACGGATCGGCAGGCGTGGTCGAGGTCTTGGCCGTCCACAGCCGGCCGGTCTTGATGTCGAGCACCGTGACGTCGGTGAAGGTGCCGCCGGTGTCGATTCCGAGAATCGTACGCGGACCGGCTCCGAGGGCGCCGGCGTTCATGTCAGGACGTCCGCATACTCGTGACGATGGAACATCCGGGTCGGCGGTCTGGTCCGGCGCGTCCGTTCCGTCGCAGCCGAGTCGATGCCATGGCCGTCGGCGGTCAGCACGACGCCATACTCGCGCTCGGCCGCCTCGCGCGAGACGAAGCCGCCCAGCACGTCGTCGAGGACCTTCTCGGGTTCACGGTCGAAGGGATGGCCCCAGCCGCCGCCGCCACCGGTCTCCAGGCGGATGACGTCGCCGCGTTTGACGATCGTGCCGTCGCTGATCGGCGGGAGAGTACGCTCGTCGGCGCGCCCCGGGTTGACGACAATGCGGCCCGGCCCGCCGCTCTTGCCGCCGGCGACGCCCCAGGGCGGATTCTCGACGCCGTCGATGCGCACCGACACGATCGCTTCCGGCGCCAGCACCTCGACCTCGCGCACGATGCCGCAGCCGCCGCGCCATCGGCCGGGTCCGCCGGTGTCGCAATGGATGGCGTAGCGGCGCAGCCGCACCGGATACACCGAGTCCAGGAACTCGGCCGGGTAGTTCTCCTGCGCCACGAGATAGACCGCGTCGATGCCGTCGGCGGTCGGTCGCGCGCCGTAGCCGACGCCGATGCCGTCGGACATCAGGAACAGCGAGCCGTCTTCCTTCTGGCCGCGCAGGTACCAGATGACATAGGCCGCGTGGGCGGCCGGTGCCTGACCCTTGGTGGCGACGTTGATCAGCCCGAGGCAGGCCGCGACATTGCGCATCAGGGTGACGCCACGCAGGCCGAGCGGGGCGGGGAACTTGGGCTGCAGGATCGAGCCCGGTCGCGTGATCACCTCGTCGATCACCCGCACCGCGCCGTCGTTCAAGAGATTGTCGGGATCGCCGCCCAGTAGATAGAGGCCGAACACCGTGCTCGGCACCTGGGGCGCCATCAGGAAATTCACCGGACCAGGCGTCTGGTCGTCGCTATCGCTGCAGTCGAGGCCGATATGATTGTCGCCGACGGTGAGCTTGTAGCGCAGCCGGATCGGCCCGTTGCCCTGGCCATCGGAGTCGATCATGTCGGTGAAGCGGTATTCGCCGGGCGCGGCCAACGCCCGCAGGCGCTCGCGCATGGTGCGCTCGCTGCGCTCGATCAGTTGCCGGAAGGCGTCGGTCATGCGCGCCTTGCCGAAACGCTCGAACAGCTCGAGCAGGCGTTTCTCGCCCAGCCGCACCGCGGCGACCGCGGCTCTGGTGTCGCCCTGGATCATCGCCGGGAAGCGCGAGTTGCGATAGAAGATGCGCAGCGCCTCCTCGTTGAACACGCCGTCGCGCGCCAGCCGGATCGGCGGCACCATGATGCCTTCCTGGAAGATGTCGACGCAGTCCGGCGACAGCGAGCCCGGGCGCAATCCGCCGACGTCGTTGAAGTGTGCCCACGAATGGGCGAAGGCGACCAGCTCGCCTTCGGCGAAGATCGGCGCCACGAACACCTGGTCCGGCGTGTGCGAGACGGCGCCCTTGCTGAGGTAGCAGTCGTTGTACCAGTAGAGGTCACCCGGCTGCATGTCCTTCAGCGGGTAGTACTCGACGATCGGCGCCAGGATGTCGCCGAACGCCGGAAGGTTGCTGCCGACCACCAGCTTGCCGCGGCCGTCGAACAGGGCAGCGAAGAAATCCTTCTTCTCGCGGATGAACGGCGACATCGCCGTGCGTTCGATCAGCGCCTCCATCTCGCTCTGGGCGGCGCGCAACGCACCGCGCACGATCTCGAGGGTTACCGGATCGCAGACGGTGGGGAGGGCTCTGGGGCTGGTGTCGTTCATGACCTGCTCGGAACTGAATAGGCTGGAAGATCGCGCCATCGCAGGCAACTGACCAGATGCGAATCGTCGATCGTTTCCGATTCTGGCCTGCGTTGGGAGCATTGCTCGCGCGCTTCGTTGCAGCGCGGATGGAAGGCGCAGCCCGGGGGCAGGGCGCCCGGCTTGGGCGGCTCGCCGAGCACCGGCACGTCGTTCACCAGCGTGCTGTCGAGCCGCGGCGAGGCCGCCAGCAACGCCCGGGTGTAGGGATGGCGCGGCGCGCCGAAGGCCTGCTCGGTGTCGGCAATCTCGACGATGCGGCCGAGATACATGATCGCGATGCGATCGCAGAGGGCGCGTACGACGGCGAGATCGTGGCTGATGAACAAATAGGTGAGGCCGAGCCGGCCGCGCAGGTCGCGCAGCAGGCGCAGCACCGTGGCCTGCACCGACAGGTCGAGGCCGGCGGTCGGCTCGTCGAGCAGCACCAGGCGCGGCTCGAGCACCAGGATGCGGGCGATGCCGACGCGGCGCAGCTGGCCGCCCGACAGCTCGTGCGGATAGCGGCCGGCGGTTGCCGGATCGAGCCCGACCTCGGCGAGGGCGCGGCGCACGCGCTCGCGCCGGTCGGCGGCGGATTTGTTGCCGAGGATGGCCAGGCCTTCCTCGAGCGTGCGGCCGATCGACCACCAGGGATCGAGCGCGGCGCCGGGATCCTGATGGACGTACTGGATGTCCTTGCGCGCTTGGCGGGCCGTGGCCGGCGAGACGCCGCCAACCGGACGACCGTCGAGCAGGATGTCGCCGGCGTGTTCGCGTTGCACGCCCAGGATGGTGCGGGCGAGGGTGGACTTGCCGCAGCCCGATTCGCCGACCAGGCCGACGATCTCGCCCGGACGGATGGCGAGGTCGACACCATCGACGGCACGCACGCCACGCAGCCCGCGGCCAAGAAGGTCCGTCCGCTGGCCGAGGACAGTGACGAGGCCCCGAACTTCGAGGAGGGCGGTGCTCACGCGGCCGCTCCCGGCAGCGCGAGCTCGTGCCGCGGACAGGCGACGGTGTGGCCCATCGACTGTGCCTGGAGGGCCGGGCGCGCCGCTGCGCAATCGGCGACCGCGATCGGGCACCGCGGGTGGAAGCGGCAGCCGGTTGGTGGCGTGAAGGCGCTGGGAACGCTGCCAGGAATGCCGCCGAGGTCGGTGGCGCGGTCGGGATGGCAGGCCAGCAGCATGCGGGCGTAGGGATGGGCGGCGCCGTCGATCAGCCCGCGCGTCGGTGCGGCTTCGACGGTCTGGCCGGCATAGATCACGCTCACCTCGTCGCAGAGCTGGGCGACGACGCCGAAATCGTGGGTGACGAACAGCATCGAGAGGTCGAGCTCGGCCACCAGGTCGCGCAGCAGCTTCAGCACCTGCTGTTGCGTGGTGACGTCGAGCGCCGTCGTCGGCTCGTCGGCGATCAGGAGGCGGGGCTGGCAGGACAGCGCGGCGGCGATCAGCAGGCGCTGGCGCTGGCCGCCGGAGAACTCGTGTGGATAGCGATCGAGGGCGCCTTCCGGGTCAGGCACCTGCACGGCGCCCAGGAGCTTCACCAGACGCTTGCGATGCTGGCCCTTCCATTGCGGCGGGGCGTGCCAGCGCATGGTCTCCAGCATCTGTGCGCCGACGCGGAACACCGGGTTGAGCGCCAGGAACGGGTCCTGCGGGATGAAGCCGATCGCCGAGCCGCGCACCTCGCGCGCCAGGACGGCAGGAGCGAGTCGAGCGAGGTCGCGTCCCTCGAACACGATCTCGCCGCGCTCGATGCGCGAGCGCGGCGGCAGGACTCCGAGGATCGCCTTGATCAAGGTCGACTTGCCGCAACCCGATTCGCCGACGACTCCGACGATGCGACCCTTCGGGATCGTGAGATCGACGCGGTCGAGAATGCTCGCCGTGCCCTCGTCACCCCGGATCGACACGGCGAGATTGGAGACACGGAGCAGCGGTTCGCTCATCGCGACCGCCGCAGCCTGGGATCGACCAAGTCGCGCAACCCGTCGCCCAGCAGGTTGAAGCCCAGCACGGCGATCAGGATGGCGAGTCCGGGAAAGGTCGCGAACCACCAGGTCTCGGGCAGGAATTTCCTGCTCTCCGCGATCGCGAGGCCCCAGTCGGGATCGGGCGGCGTCGCGCCGACGCCGAGGAAGCCCAGCACCGCCGCGGTCAGGATGGTGAAGCCCATGCCGATGGTGGCGCGCACGATGATCGGTGATGCGGCATTGGGCAGGACATGCAGGAACAGGATACGCGTCGTCGAGGCGCCGACGCCCTGCAGCGCCTCGACGAAGAGCGAGGATTTGAGCCGTCGCGTCTCTGCGTAGACGGTACGGGTGAAGAACGGCCAGTAGGTGAGGGACAGCGCCACCATCGCCGTCACCAGGCCGGGCTTCATCAGCTGCGCCAGGGCGAGCGCCAGGATGAGCTGGGGCACGGCCAGCACGATGTCGGTCACGCGCATGATCGCCTCTGTGCGCCAACCGCCGAGATGGCCGGCCAGCAGGCCGAGCGGCACGCCGATCAGCATCGCCGAACCGACCACCGTGATGGCGATCATGAAGGCGCTGCGCGTGCCCAGGATCACCCGGCTGAAGATGTCGCGGCCGAGATTGTCTGTGCCGAACCAATGCTCGGCCGAGGGCGGCTTGAAGCGCTGCAGCAGGTTGGAGGAGAAAGCGGCGTCGGGGTCGGGCGCGAGCTGGCCGGCAAACACCGCCACGAACAGGCCGAACAGCACGATGACGAGCCCCAGCACCGCCGGCGTGTCGCGCAGGAACTTTATGACGATCAGCTTCATAGCTGCTCGGCGACACGGGGGTCGAGCAGGCCGTGCACCAGGTCGACGGCGATGTTGACCACGGCGTAGATCACGCCAACGACCAGCGTGACCGCGAGCACCGCCTTGTAGTCACTGCTCAGGATCGCCTGCACGGCGTAGCTGCCGAGACCGGGCCAGTCGAAGATCGCCTCGACCGCGACGGCGCTCGAGATCAGGGCGCCGAACAGCAGGCCGACCTGGGTCACCGCGGCGATCACCGAATTGCGCAGGACGTAGACCCAGATGATGCGATGGCGCGGATAGCCGATGGCCGTCTCGTACTGCACGAAGTCGCGCTGCAGCGTGTCGAGCACGCCGGCGCGGGCGAACCGGGCGATGGTGGCGAGGGCCGGCACCGCGAGCGTGACCGCCGGCAGGATGATATGGCGCAGGCTGCTGGTGAACTTGGTCCAGCTCCCGGCGAGCAGGGAATCGATCAGGAAGAGGCCGGTCACGGTGGGCGGTGCGCCGACATTGACGCCGATGCGGCCGCGCAGCGGCAGCCATTCGAGGTCCATCGAGAACAGCAGCTGCATCATGATCGCGAACCAGAAGGACGCGACCGCGAGCCCTCCCACCGTAGTGACCCGCACGACGTGATCGAGCAGCCCGTTGTAGCGCACCGCGGCCAGGGTGCCGAGGGGAATGCCGATCAGGGTGGCGATGAGGAGCGCGATGAAGACCAGCTCGATGGTGGCGGGCAAGGTGCGCATGACGTCGCTCGCCACCGGCCGGTTGGAGAAGGCCGAGTTGCCGAGGTCGCCCGACAGCACCTGACCGACATAGATGCCGAACTGCTCGTAGAGCGGCTTGTTGAAGCCGTACTTGGCGCGGATCTCCTCGATCTGCTGGCGCGTCGAGTTCTCGCCGGCCAACGTCGCCGCCGGATCGGACGGCACGACGCGCACCAGCACGAAGGTCAGCACCATCAGCCCGATGAGCGACGGGATCACCAGCAGCAGGCGACGGATCAGGAAGGGCAGCACGCGGCCAATCTCGCGCTTGGGAGTGAACGCAGCTCATGTTCCTCTCCCCCGCTAGGGGGAGAGGCTAGGTGAGGGGGCCTCGAAGGCTGTGGCATCACCTGCAACCCCCTCACCCAACCTCTCCCCCTATCGGGGGAGAGGAGCATGAAATTTCGGATGCTTAGGACCCTGATCGTCACTCCGAAAGCGACAGCCAGCGCAGGTCGGCGCCGCCGCCGACCGGGCTGAACTGGTAGCCTTGCACGCGCTTGGCGAGGCCACGGAGCTGGATGGTGTTGTAGACCCAGATGTCCGGTGAATCCTCGACCACCTTGGCTGTCGCCTGCTGGTAGAGCGCCTGGCGCTCCGATTGCGTGCTGATCGCGCGCGCCTTGCGCAGCAGCTCGTCGACCTGCGGGTTGCTGTAGTAGGATGACGCCTTCCACGTGCCGTGGAATTGGCTGTCGTACATCTGGCCGATCCAGTTCTCGGGATCGACGAAGTAGGTGCTGACCCAGTGGATCCACAGGTCGGGCGAGGTCTCGGCCTTGGTGGTGCCCGACGTGATCTGCGCCCAGGTGCTGGACACGATCCTCATCTTGATTCCGACCTTCTGCAGGTCGGCCTGGAACATCTGGGCGGCCTGGGTGGTCTGCTCGAGCTCGCTCTGGATGTGGATCTCGACCTCGCGATCGAGCTTGGCGCCTTCAGCTTTCGCCTTGTCGCAAAACGCCTTGGCGGCGGCCAGGTCGTACTTGTAGCCCTTGAGGTCGGGCGGGTTGCCCCACAGGTTGCGCGGATTGGGGCCCGGGTTGCGATCGACGAAGCCCTTCAGGATGACATTGTTGAAGCCTTCGTAGTTGAAAGCCGAGGCGAAGCACTTGCGCGCGTTGGCGTTGTCGAACGGCGGCTTGGCGTTGTTCATGCGGATGATGAACACGCGCATCGATTCATCGCGTGCCACGCGGGTACGGGCGTTCTTCTCGACGCGCTCGACCTGGTCGGTCGGCAGGTAGGAGTCCGTCGCGTCGATCTCGCCGCGCATCAGGGCCAGCACGCGGGTCGAGGTTTCGGCCACGGGCCGCGAGCGCACGATGTCGATCGGCTTGGGGTTGTGCGCCCAGCCCTTGAAGTGGTCCTTGTTGCGCAAAAGGTCGAGCGCCTCGCGCGGCCGGTAGCTCGCCGGATCGAGGCGATAGGGCCCGCTGCCCGCGCCGTTGGCGGAGAGCCAGGCGCTGCCGAAGTCGCCATCCTTGACGTTGGCCTCGACCTGCTTCTGGTTGACGATGACGACCAGCGGGATCGCCGCCAGGAACGGCGCGTACGGCTTGTCGAGCACGAAGCGCACGGTCTCGGCATCCGGGGCGGAGACGCCTTCGGCCTTCAGCACCGGCAGGAAGGCGCCGGCCGGGCCGCGCTTCATGCCGAGCAGGCGGCGGAAGCTGTAGACCACGTCAGCCGACGTAAGCGGGCTGCCGTCCTGGAACTTCACGCCCGGCGCCAGCTTGAAGTTCCAGGTGAGTCCGTCCTCGCTGACGCTGTGGCTGGTCGCCAGCCAGGGTTGGAGCTGTGGCGGATTGCCGACATAGCGATAGAGCGTGTCGTACATGTTGAGCATGACGAACTGCATCGGCACGTCGAAGATGGCGTGCGGATCGAGCCCGGCCGGCAAGGTGTCACCCCACACCAGGACCTGCTTGTCCTGCTGTGCGCTCGCGGCTGGCGGGTTGGCGAGCCCGAGCGCCAGGGCTGAAGCCATGGCCAAAAAACTCAAACGTTTCATGCGAATTCCCCCTGAAGACTTGGGCAGCGATAGACGCGACACCGTACCCTCTCCGGGAACGGATAAGATAACTCCACGCCTGACCGGTCAATGGCTTGCAGACGCCTCTGCAAGAAGCCCGCCAGCCGGCAACGGCACTTCGCCGCGGACCGAGGTGCGCCAGACCAGGCGACGATGGCGCTCGCGGTCGTATTCGGTGGCGGTGTGGATCAGCGTGCGATTATCCCACAGGACGAGGTCTCCGGCGCGCCAGCGATGCGCCTGGACGAACTCCGGCTTGATCATGTGGGCGAGCAATTCCTCTTGCATGTCTCTTGCCTGCGCCTCGTCCGGCAATTCGAGACGAACACTCGACCAGTCGCAGAGATAGAGCCCTTCGCGATCGGTGCGCGGGTGACGCCGCAGGATCGGATGATACACATCGGGAGTGCGCTCGATCTGCGCCGGAGTCATGGGCGGCAGCCACGGCCGCGAGGCATGCAGGAGCTGGTAGCTGTGCCGTGCCGACAGGTGGTTGAGTTGAGAGCGGCGTGCCTGCGGCAACGCGGCCAGGGCCTTCGCCGTGTCGGCGAACAGCGTTTCCGCGCCTTCCGGTGGCACCTCGATACCATAGAGCAGGGTGATGGCCGTCGGATTGGCGAAATAGTTGAGATCGGTATGCCAGCCGAAGCCCTCGCGAGGATTGCCGATCGGCCGGCCGTTCTCGACGATGTTGGAGATGACGTAGATCTCCGGATGACCCGGCATCCAGTAGCGATCGAGCACGTGCAGATCGATCGGCCCGAAGCGCCGCGCGAAGGCAATGAAGCTTTCCGGCGTGAGATGCTGGTCGCGGATCGCCAGCATCTGATGGTCAAGCAGGGCAGCGTCGATCGCGGCGAAGCCCGCCTCGTCGAGCGCGCCGGCGTCGACGTCGGTGACAACGGCGCCAAAGACTTCGTTGGGAACAAGCCTCATACGGTCTCCTGCGCCTTCATCTTCCTGACCGCGCGCGTCCTGCGCGCTCATGATCGTGAGCGCGCGGGACGCGCGCGGTCAGGAAGAGCATGAGCCCTACGCCTTCTGCGGGTTGATCAGGAACTTCTCGCCGGTCGCGCGCTTGGAGTAGGCGGTCATGTTCGCGAGATCCAGCACCTCGGGCAGCGACACGACCTTGGTGTAGTGGCTGGCGAAGGTGGTTTTCAGGTTGTTGACCACGCGCTCGCGCAGCGGGCCCTGCCCGGCGCGGCCGATCTTCTGGAGGAACGGGGTCAGCAGCCAGCCGCCGACGCCCCAGGCTTGCCCGTAGTTGCGTGTCAACTCGATCGGGCCAGTGTCGAGGCCGCCATAGATGTAGACCTGCTTGTGCACGGTCGAGCCGTAGCGGCTGTAGGTGGTCGCCGACTTGTTCAGCGCGAGCTCCATGCAAGTCAGGATCTGGCTGGCGAGCTTGCCGCCGCCGATCGCGTCGAAGGCGATGGTCGCGCCGGTATCGACCAGCGCCTGCGTGAGATCGTCGAGGAAAGAGGGCAGGCTCGAATCGACGACATGCCGCGCGCCGATGCCGCGCAGCAGGGCGGCCTGCTGGGCGTTGCGCACCACGTTGACCAGGCCGATGCCGTCGGCGATGCATATCTTGTTCAGCATCTGGCCGAGATTGGAAGCCGCAGCGGTGTGCACCAGCGCCTTGTGGCCTTCGAGCTTCATGGTCTCGGTCATGCCGAGCGCGGTCAGCGGGTTGACGAACCACGACGCGCCCTCGGCCGCCGTCGTGCCGGCCGGCAGCGGCTGGCATTCGTGCACCTTCAGCAGGCGATACTGCTGGTACATCGAGCCGCCGACCATCGACACCAGCTTGCCGTCGAGCGCACGCGCCTTGTCCGATGAGCCGGTCTTGATCACCGTGCCGGATCCCTCGTTGCCGACCGTCATCGACTGGTCGAGGCGCGCCGCCAGGAAGGGCAGGGCGGCCTGCGGCACCTGGGCCGTGACCTTGAGGCCGGTACCGCTGCCGCTCGTCTTTGCGGTCTTCACGTCGGCCGGGCCCACCAGCAGGCCGAGGTCGGACGGGTTGATCGGCGTCGCCTCGATGCGCACGACGACCTCCTCGGGCCCCGGCTCGGGGACCGGCACCTCGATCAGCGACAGTTCGAGCTCGCCGCTCTTCCGGATCAGGGAGCGAAGTTGCAGTCCCGTGGTCATCGCAAGTCTCCTCCTTTGGATCGGCGCATCGTCGTCATGCGCGCCGAGCCGTCAAGGGGACTTGGGTGGTCCTTGCAGACGATGCCTCTCCGTTGCCGGGATCAGGGTCAGGTTGCCCAGGATCTTGTGCTGCGGATCGGCGCTCGCGGCCAGCTTGGGCTGCAGCGCCAGCAGGGCCTGTCCCAACTTGGTTTCGCTCCACAGCCATTCCTTGCGCGACTTCGGCGAGCCCGGATCGGGAAAGGCCGCGGCCGCTTCCAGATAATAGGCCCGGAGATCGTCTGTGGCCTCTTTCAGTGCCTGCGCCGCGGGCAAATCTCCCTCGAGCGCCTGCGTCACCAGCGCGCCGGCGGCCGGCATGTCGAGGCCGGAGACTCCGACCGTCGTGCGCCCGAGCTTGGCGACCGAGCGATCGTACCAGCTCACCATCCGGTCGATCTCGGCCACGAGCGAGTCGGTCGCGCTCGGCGCCAGGTTGATCGGGCAGGCCCAGCCGGAAAAGTCGATGACCTCGGGCACGTCCTCGGGGTAGTCGCCGATCAGCGGGCCGTCGGTGCGGGCCAGCAGATCGAGTGCTGCCTTGACGACGCGGCGCTGGAACGGCGGATCATCGGGAATGCCGAGCGGCCGTCCGAGCTCGAAGGTGACCCACAGCGCGCGGGGCGGCCGCACGGTCTCGGTATGCTCGCGCACCAGGCTGATACCGGTCGTCGGGATGCCCTGACGCTCGAGGAAGTGACCTAGCGCGCCGACGGCGCGCGTGCAGGCGGGTCAAACCGGAACGAGCAGGGCGGCGTCGACGCCGTCTGCCTTCAGGAGGCCCGCAAGATGCGCCGCATGCGGCTCGGCGGCCGCCGGCGGGAAGGCGCCCATGAAGGAATAGTGCACCGAGGCCATCGAGCCGACGCTGCCGCTCTCGACCAGGTCACGCAGGCGATCGATCGGAAAGGCGACGTTCATATCCTGCTGGAAGCCTGTCCGATCGAAGTTCACCGAGATATGGCTCATCACCAGCTCGTTGGCCGGCGTCTCGGCCGGGATGATGCGGTAGCTGCCGTCACCCGGCCGGAACGGTCGATCACCGCGCTTGTGCAGGCCCGCCGTCGAGATGATGACGACCCGTCGCTCGGCCAACGGCTTGCCGGCAAGCGCCGGCGTGTCGTCGTAGGTCGGACATTCGACGCGCCGAAGATGCATCGCCTCGACCTCGGGCATGTCGCTGAGACGTCGGACCATGGATGCTGCTCCTACGCTGTGAATTTCCGGTACGTTTCGCGCGTGGCGATGATGGTGTGGTCGGCACAGCCATTTTCGCGCTCGACATTGGCGCTGAGGTATTCCGGCGAGGTCATCATCGCGAGAAACGCGGCGCGCGAGGGGTAGCGGACGAGGGCGACGTAGTCCCAGCGGTGCCGGTCCGGGACGCCCAGCGCCACCGCCTCGGCATCGCCTGTCCAGATGATGGTGCCGCCCTGCGCCTTGATCAGCTTGATGGTGAGCGCGCTGTAGCGCAGGTAGGCGTCCCAGCCGCTGCCGTTGCCGTCGAGCGACCTCTCGCGAAAGCGCATCAGGTTCAGCATCACCACCGGCTCGTCGTCGGCCAGCGCCTGCAGGGCCTGCTGGTTGAGATGGTCGATCATCGCGCGGTCTCGAGGAGGGCGAGCGCCGGCCGGGCGACGTCTTCCAGAGTGGCGCGCTTCGCGCCCGTCCGGGCCAGGACACGGATGCCCGCGACGACACCCAGCAAGTGCGTCGAGACCGAAACGGGATCAGTCTTCCGCGGCACTTGGCCTGCCTTGCGCGCCGCCTCGAGGTTGCGGTGGAAGAAGGCGCGGATCTCGTCGAGATAACCCGACACGACCTTGCCGATTTCCGCGTCATGCGGCGCCACATCGAGGGCTGAATTGATCAGCAGGCAGCCTTTGCGGTCGGGATCCTCGAGGGAGCGCTCCACGATCTCGTCGATGAAGGCAATGATCGCCTCCTTCGGCCGATGGCTGGCCTCGAGGCGCGAAACACGCTCCCGCATCGAACGGTTGGCGTAGCGTTCCAAGGATCGCGCGAACAGGGCACGCTTGTCGCCATAGGCGTTGTAGAGGCTGGCGCCGCCGATCCCCATCGCGTCGGCGAGATCGCGCACCGATGTGCCGTCGTAGCCGTTCAGCCAGAAACAATCGACGGCGGCGTCGATTGCGCGGTCTTCATCGAAGGCTTTCGCTCGGGCCATGGACTCCATCAAAGCGCAATTTTAGAACGAGCGCTACAAAATTCTCGCCCTGTTGGTCCAGTCCATGCTAGCGCGAGGTGCATGACGGAGACGATCGTCGACTCGGCCCACGCGGCGAAACGGGAGCGCTGGGGGTTCCTGTCCGGCGCGACCATGGCGCTGGGCGCGTCGCTCAGCTTCGCGGCGGCCCGGGCCGGTATCCTGGGCGGCCTGGGCGCGGTCGACATGATCTTCGCCCGCTTCCTGGTCGCGGCCGCGATCATGTTGCCGTTGCTGGTGCGCTTCGGGGTCCTGGACCTCGCCGGAATCGGATGGCGTCGCGGGATGGTGTTGACCTTGCTCGGCGGGGCGCCGTTCGCCCTGATGCAGACCGGCGGCTATGCGTTTGCCCCGCTCGCCCATGGCGCGGTGATTGCGCCCTCCACGGTCACCATCGTCAGCACGATCGGCGCGGCCTGGTTCCTGCGCGAGCGCCTGAGCCGCAACCATCTCCTTGGTGCGGCGATCGTGCTTGCGGGCGTGGTGCTGATCGGTTGGGACGGCCTGGTCCACGGATCGGGCGGCCGTGCCTGGATCGGCGACCTTCTGTTCTTCACGTCGAGCATCCTGTGGGCCGGCTTCACCTTGCTGCTGCGCCATTGGCGCTTGTCGGCGCTGCGTGCGACCGCGGTGGTGGCGGTTCTGTCGTGCCTCTGCATGACGCCGATCTACTTCGCCTGGGATGGCGCCGACCGGCTGGCGGTGCTGCCGCTCGGAGCGCTGGCGCTCCAGGGACTGGTGCAGGGCGGCCTGCAGGGCGCGGTCACCATGGTTGCCTACAGCCGCGCCGTGATCCTGCTGGGCGTCAGCCGCGCCGTGCTGTTCCCGGCCTGCGTCCCGGCCGTGTCGGTGCTGATCGGCATACCGATCGTCGGCGAGATGCCGAGTGCCCTCCAGGTCGGCGGCCTGGTCCTGGTGACGGTCGGGCTGCTGACGACAATCGGAATGTTCCGCCGGTTCAGCGCAAAAAGGAATGGATGAAAGGCAGGGTGGCGAAGGCCAGGATGGTGTCGACCATGATGACGAAGGCCATCGTCTCCTCGTCGAGCTTGAAGCGGCCGGCGATGATGAAGGACAGGAGCTGGCTCGGCATCGCACCTTCGAGGATGGCGGCATCCCGGTAGATGCCGGTGACGCCGAGCGGCGTGACGGCGATGGCGACGACCAGTGGCGACAGCAGCAGCTTTATTCCGGCGACGGGTGCGGCGAGCGCCATCAGCCGGGTCGGCTTGAACTTCAGCGCCATGCCGAGCGACAGCATCATGATGCCGGTCACCGTGGTGGCGAGCAGCGCCGTCGTCTGCAGCACGAAGGTGGGACAGGGGAGACCTGACCACTTCCAGACGATGGCCGCGGCGAGCGCCCAGACCGGCGGCAGCTTCAGCGCTTCCAATGCGGTCTTGCGGAAGGTGATCGCCTCTTCGCTGCCATGGGCGATCGCGATCATGGCGCCGATCGTCAGATTGAGGGACGACTTGGTGACCTCGTAGAGCACTGCGACCTCGGTCACCTCGGCCGCCTCGCCGACGAAGGTCCCGAGCAGTACCGGCAGGCCGAAATAGGTGACGTTGCCGAACGCCGCAGCGAGGATCATGGCGCCCTTGGTCGGGCCGGGGATCGGCAGGAAGCGGAACACCAGGAAGCCCACGGCCAGGCAGACGAACACGCCGGACGCGGCGACCAGCGGGATCTCGTAGAACAGCCGGTCGATCGGCGCGCCCATGACCGAATGAAAGACCAACGCGGGCAGAAAGACGTAGAGCACCATCTGGTTCATGGCGCGCCGGTTGTCTTCCATCGATGGAATGGTCTGGCGCAGGAACACGCCCAGCACAGCGATCAACGCCAACGGCAGGAAGACACTCGTCATCGCACGGCAACCTTGTGCGAGTGAAGGACGGAGTCAAGCAATCGGCGCTCCGCTTGACGATCGTGCCGTCGAATGCCGAACATGCGCCGGGGAGTGCGCGTGGGAGGATGGTGAAATGCGTAACAGCCTGTCTCGCCGGATGCTGGTGGCCGGCGCGCTTGCGGCGCCCGCCGTGGCGCGGGCCCAATCGGATTGGCCGAACCGATCCTTGCGCCTGGTGATTCCCTGGCCGCCCGGTGCATCGGCGGACGCGTTCCTGCGGACGATCGCCGAGCAGACCGGCAAGCGGCTCGGCCAGACCGTGGTGCCCGACAACAAGCCCGGCGCCAATGGCACCCTGGGCGCGGTGACGCTGAAGGACGCCAGGCCAGACGGCTATACGCTGGCGCAGATCCATACCGGCGTGTTCCGCGCCGCGCTGATGGCCGACAAGCCGGCCTACGACGTGATGAACGACTTCACTTACATCATCCAGCTGAGCGGCTCGGTGCACGGCATCGTCGTGCGCGCCGACAGCCCGTGGCGCACTTTCGAGGAGTTCGTCGCGGCTGCGCGCGAGAAGCCGGGCAAGCTCAACTACGGCACGTTCGGGCCGGCGTCGGTGCAGAACCTGGTCATGGTCGACATCCAGCAGCGGCTCGGCATCGAGCTGACCCACGTCCCCTATCGCGGCGGCAGCGAGCTCTATCAGGGCCTGCTCGGCAGCCAGATCGACGCCATCGCCGATGCCAGCGGCTGGATCTCGCTGGTGCAAAGCGGGCAGTTCCGTCTGCTGGTCGTGTGGGGCTCCAACCGCATGAAGCTCTTCCCCGAGGTGCGGACCCTGCGGGAGGCGGGCATCGACCTGGTGGTGAACTCGCCCTACGGCGTGGGCGGCCCGCGCGGCATGGATCCGGCCGTTGTGAAGAAATTGCACGATGCGATGAAGGAGGCGCTGTTCGATCCCGCCACCCAGGCAGTGATGGAGCGCTACAGCATGCCGACGCTCTATCTCGATACGGCAGCCTATGACGCCGCTTCGCGCGAGCAGGACAAGATCGAGCGCGAGAATTTACGGCGCGTCGGCATGCTGGCGCGATAGTCATCGCCGGGAGCGCGGCACTCCGTGCCGCTCATGACTGCGGCGCGGAGTGCCACGCTCCCGGTGACGAGGGCTGCTCGGAGAGCTTCCGTGCGATGGCGATCAGCCGGCGCAGCGGGGGCGAACTGTCGGCGGGGCGCCAGGCGAGGCCGAGCGGCGCGGCGGGGACGTCGGCTGCGAACGGCTTGAACACGACGCCGCGCACGGCGAGCAGCGAGGCGCGCGATCGCGTCGTCACTGCCCAGCCTGCCTTGCGCGCGACGGCGCGCACCATCTGCTCTGTGTCGGGCTCGATCCGTGCGATCTCCGGCAGCACCCCGCCGAACACCTGCGCCACGATCCAGTCGTGGAAGCCGGGACCCTGCTCGCGCGGCCAGAAGACGAGGCGCTCGCCCTGCAGGTCGGCGCGCGAGACGGTTCGCCGGCGGGCCAGCCGATGGCTCGCGGGCAGAGCGGCGACCAGCGGGTCGCGCCCGATCTCTATGACATCGAGATCATGGGTATCCGACAGGGGCAGGCGGACAAAGGCGGCATCGCGCGTGCCGTCGCGCAACTGCTCGACGCTGCGTGCTGTCGTCACCGTGTCGATGGTCAGGGCAACCTCGGGATGGCGCCGGCGGAATTCCTCGACGATGTCGGTGGCGACGCCGACCGGTGCCGTGCGTGCATAGTTGAGGCGGAGCTCGCCGCGCAGCGCCCGGCCGGTGGCGCGGGTCGCCTCGGCGAGCTGGGCGACGCGATCGAGGATGTCAGTGGTGCCCGCCAGAAGGGTCTGCCCGGCTGAGGTCAGCTCGACCGAACGGCTGGTTCGGTCGAACAGGCGTGTGCCGAGATCGGCTTCGAGGGAGCGGATCTGCTGGCTGACCGCGGGCTGGGCGAGGTGCAGACGCTGGGCGGCACGTCCGAAATGCCGTTCCTCCGCCACCGCCAGGAAGGTGCG
This sequence comes from Reyranellaceae bacterium, assembly GCA_046349295.1. Classification (GTDB taxonomy): domain Bacteria; phylum Pseudomonadota; class Alphaproteobacteria; order Reyranellales; family Reyranellaceae; genus Reyranella. The sequence goes on along the minus strand of JAXMCP010000013.1, from coordinate 214,145 downwards.
TAGCTGCCGCAATTCCATCGACCAACAATAAGATCGGCTTATCGATCAAGTCAAAGTGCGGCGTGGACCTGGTTGCCCCGTCGATGCTCTGTTGTCTGAAAGACAGGAGGAAACCAATGAAGCGCAGATCAGTCGTGACCGGCCTGCCGGCGCTTGCCATCACGGCTCTCCCACTGCCGCTGCTCGCTCAGGCCTATCCGGCGCAGCCGGTGCGCGTGGTCGTGCCGGGGCCGGCGGGCAATGCGCTCGATGCGCTGGCGCGCCTGATGTGCGATGCCATGGGCAAGCAGCTCGGCGTCAACTTCATCGTCGAGAACAAGCCGGGCGCCTCCGGCCATATCGGCGGCGAGTTCGTCGCCCGCGCCAAGCCGGACGGCTACACCCTGATCTTCGGTTCGAGCACGACACACGCCGTCAGCCCGCACATCCTGACCGATCTGAAGTACAAGCCGCTCGACGATTTCGATCCGATCACGCTCGTCGCGAAGGTGCACAACGTGCTGGTCGGCCATCCCGAGCTGCCGGTGCAGACGATCCCCGAGCTGATCGCCTACGCCAAGGCCAACCCCGGCAAGCTTTCCTTCGGCTCGACCGGCATCGGCTCCAACCTCCATCTCGGCATGGAGCTGTTCATGATCATGACCGGCACCAGCATGCAGCACGTGCCCTACAGCTCGGCGGCGCTGCAGCTCGATCTGATCGCGGGCCGCATCCAGCTTCTGCTCGACAACATGCCGGTGGCGGTGCCCAACGTGCGCGCCGGCAAGGTGCGCGCGCTGGGCGTCGCGAGCCTGCAGCGCCAACCCGAGCTTCCCGACGTGCCGCCGATCGCCGACACCGTGCCGGGCTTCGACGTGGGAGCCTGGGGCGTGCTGATGGCGCCAAAGGGCACGCCGCCCGACCTCATCAACACGCTGAACCAGGCCGTGCGCACGGCGCTGGCCCTGCCTGAAGTGCGCGACGGCTTCCTGAAGCAGAGCTTCCATCCGGCGCCGATGACGCCGGCCGAAACGGCCACCTTCATGCGCAGCGAATACGACAAGTGGGCCAAGGTGGTGCGCGAAGCCAACATCAAGGCGAACTGAGCGGGAGCGAGAGATGCCGCGTTTCGAGGCGAACATCCGCTGGATGTTCAAGGAATTCGACATGCCGGAGCGCTTCGTGCAGGCAGCACGCTGCGGCTTCAAGGGCGTCGAGCACGGCGACCCGTATGCCTGGAAGGCGAAGGATGTCGACCGCTGGCTGAAGGACAACGGGCTGGCGATGGTGCAGATCCTGACACCGCAGGATTGGGCGGCGGGCGAGCTCGGGCTCACCACCCTGCCGGGCCGAGAGGCCGATTTCCGCGACGCCGTGAAGCGCGGCATCGACTATGCGCTGGAGGTCGATTGCGGTCTGTTGCATCCGGCGATCGGCGGCACGCCGAAGGGCGAGGTGCGCGAGCGGACCTGGGCACGGGTCGTCGAGAACTTGTCCTATGCCTGCGAGGCGGCCGGCAAGGCCGGGCTCACGCTTGCAATCGAGCCGGTGTGCAGTGCGCGCTTTCCCGACTTCTTCGTCCACACGCTCGACGAAGGCATCGATCTCATCAAGCAGGTCGGCCACGACAATCTGAAGCTCTGCTTCGACACCTATCATGTGCAGATGGAGGAGGGTGCGCTCAGCGCCAACCTCGAGCGCACCTGGCCGTGGATCGGGCATCTTCAGCTCGGCAATCCACCGGGCCGGCACGAACCCGGGGTCGGCGAGCTGAATCTTCAGCACTATTTCGACATGGTCGACCGCAAGGGCTGGCAGGGCTGGATCGGCTGCGAGTACACGCCGTCGACGACCACGCTCGATTCACTCGCCTGGGGTGCACCCTACGGCATCGGCAAGCCGCGGTCATGAAAGCGAGCGATTTTGTCGGCAGCTACCGGCTGCTCTCGTTCGAGCTCGTGTTCGACGACGGCACGGTCGAGCATCCGTTGGGTCCGGATGCCGAGGGCCTGATCGTCTACACGCGCGAGGGCTTCTTCTCGGGCCAGATGATGCAGCGCGGTCGGCCGACATTCGCCCAGGCGCGTCAGTCGGCGGCACAGAAGGATTTCGGCAGCGATGCCGAGGTGCGCGCCGCGTTCAACGGTTACGTCGCCTACTACTGCCGCTACGACGTCGACGAGGCCAGGGCGATCGTCAACCATCGCATCATCGCGGCCCTGCTGCCCAACTGGGAAGGGCAGGTCAACGTGCGTCACTACGAGTTCAAGGGCGAGGTGCTCGTGCTGCGGTCGCCACCTATGACTGTGGCGGGGCGGCAGGGGCGCAGCGTGCTGCACTGGCAGCGCTATCCACCGGTTTGTTGAGCCAGAGTATTCCGGACCGCGCGCGGTCCGGAAGAGCACGAGGGAGGCGTTGATGCGGGCAGCGGTCATCGTACAAGAAAACGGCGCTAAGCGAATGGATGTCCGTGTGGTGCCCAGCCCGACGCCCGGCGATGGCGAAGTGCTGGTGCGCGTGCATGCGGCCGGCGCCAATCGCGCCGACCTCGCCATGAACATCGGGCACTTCAAGGAGGCCGGTGCTGCTCTTGCAGCGCCAGTCGCAGGACTCGAATTTGCCGGCGAGGTCGCAGAGCTCGGCCCCGGGGTGCGCAGCGTCACGGTCGGCGACCGTGTCATGGCGATGGGACAGGGCGCCTTCGCCGAGTATGCTCGCATCGATCATCGCCTGCTCATCCCTGTCCCGGCCGGCTTCTCGTGGGAGGAGGCGGCCAGCGCGCCGGTCGCGTTCATGACCATGCACGATGCCGTCGTTACCAATGGCCACCTGCAGCCGGGCGAGGCCGTGCTGGTGCAGGGCGTCACCTCGGGCGTCGGCATCGCCGCCTGGCAGATTGCCAAGGTGAAGGGTGCAGGGCAGGTCATCGGCACCTCGACCTCGGATGCCAAGCTCACGACGTTGCGCGGCTGGGGCCTCGATCTCGGCATCAACTCGCGCAGCGACGATGTGGTGCGACGCGTCACCGAGGCGACCGGTGGCAAGGGTGCCGACCTGGTGATCGACATGATCGGCGGGCCGGTGATCAATCAGAACATGCAGGCGGCCGCGGTCAAGGGGCGCATCGTCGATGTCGGCCGCATGGGCGGACTCAAGGGCGAGATCGATCTCGACCTGCACAGCCTGAAGCGCATCAGCTTCGTCGGCGTGACCTTCCGCACCCGCTCGGTCGAGGAAATTCACACCATCATCCGCCTGATGGTCGACGACATCTGGCCGGACGTCGTGGCCGGTCGCGTGAAGGTGCCGATCGATCGAAGCTTCCCGCTCGAGGCGGTGGCCGATGCCTATGCCCACATGCGCGCCAACGCCCATCTCGGCAAGGTCGTGGTGACGATGGGTTAGCCAAGTCACTCCGGGCGGATACCGAGTTCCTCGATGATCTTGCCCCAGCGGGTCTGCTCGGCGACGGTGAAGGCGGCGAAGGCCTTAGGGGTATCGTCCCCTGGCTCGGCGCCGAGCTTCGCCATCTGTTCCTCGACCTCGGCGAGGTGCAGCACCCTGGCGAGCTCGCCGGCCAAGCGGGTGACGAGCTCCGCCGGCGTGCCCTGGGCGACGAAGAGGCCATTCCAGCCGGCCATCTCGTAACCCGGCACGCCCGATTCGGCGATGGTCGGCAGGTCGGGGGCGAGCGGCGAGCGATGCGCGCTGGTGATGGCGAGCGCCCTGAGCTTGCCGGCCTTCACCAGCGGCATCGTGCCCGGCACGTTCTCGATCATGAAGGTGAGCTGACCGGCGACAAGATCGGCGAGCGCCGGCGCGCCGCCTTTGTAAGGTACGTGCACCGCCTCGATGCCGGTCATCGACTTGAACAGCTCGGTCGCCAGATAGGGCGTCGCGCCGATGCCGCAGGAGCCGTAGTTGAGCTGGCCCGGTCGCGCCTTGGCATAAGCGATGAATTCCTGCACCGACTGCACGGGGACCGACGGATTGACCACCAGCAGCAGCGGCGCGGAGTTGACCATGCCCACCGGTACGAAATCGGTGCGCGGGTTGAAGGGCAGCTTGGCGTAGAGATAGGGGCTCACCATCAGCGCGGTGTTACCCATCAGCATGGTGTAGCCGTCAGGCTCGGCCTTGGCGACGACGTCGGCGCCAACGATGCCGCCAGCATCCGGCCGGTTATCGATCACGATCTGCTGGCCGAGACCCATTGCCATATGGCGTCCGATCAGGCGGGCCATGATGTCGAGCACGCCAGCCCCGGCGGCGAACGGCACGACGATGCGGATCGGTCGGTTGGGATAGGATTCAGCCCGTGCACTAACCGATGTCAGCGCCGCGCTCGCAGAGGCGACCAGGAGCGTGCGGCGAGCGATGGCCGGCATCAGGCGACGTGCAGCTCGTGATGCGGCTGGCGGCTGATTCGCACCGCCATGGCAAGGGCGCGTCCGCCCAGGAAGCCGGCGAACAGGGCGGCGGCGGCGGCCAGGTGCTCGGGGTCGATCCACACTTCGCGCACGGCGGCCGACCCGAAATCGATCAAGGCTACCAGGACGAGCCCTGCTGCCGCCATCGTGCCGTCGGCCGAGCGGCGCAGTCGCATCAGGCTCGAGGTCTGGTCGACTTCCATCGCCATCGACCATCCGCGCATGCGCCCGGCCATGCCACCGACGAACAGGGCAGCGAGCCATTCGGCGTCGCTCGCGAGGTCGGCTTCGAACACGCCGGCCAGCAGGACGAAGGCCTCGACCATGCCGAGACTGGCGGGCATGGCGAGCCGCCAGACCTTCACCACGTTGCCGCGCGCCTGCGGCAGGATGGTCGACAGGCAGATCACGGCGATGACCACCGTGATCAGGTTGGAGAGGCTGAGAGGGGCGATCATCGGAGCGTCCATGATGTCGGTCAGTCGTAGAATTGCGGCGAGCGCTTCTGGCTCGAGCTCTGCAGCTTGTCGTGGTTGATCCAGAGCTCGGCCTTCTTTGCGGCGAGCAGGTCGGCGATCCGCTTGTAGGACGCCTGGGTCTGCTCGGCGCTGGTGTTCATCGAGGCGACACGCTTGTTGTCCCAATTGTCCTTGAAGTGGGCGGCATCGCCCGACAGCACGAGCCAGCCGGTCTTGGGCAGGTGCACCAGCAGCGATTGATGCCCGGGCGTATGGCCCGCGGTGGCGATGATGGTGACGCTTCCGTCGCCGAACACGTCGAGATCGCCCTCCAGCTTGCGGACCGGGCGCTCGCCCTTGAACGGCGGCTTCTTGTCGGCTGCGAAGGCCCAGTCGAGCTCGGCCTTCTGGATCAAGAGCGTCGCCTCGGGGAACATGTCGACATTGCCGACATGGTCGCCGTGCGTGTGCGATACGGCGACGTAGCGGATGTCGGACGGCTTGATGCCGACCTCGGCCAGTTGCGCGGCCAGCGTCTTGGCGCGGGTCGCCGTCCCGATCGGGCTGGTGACGGGTTTCTCGGCGACCGAGTCGGGGTAACCGGTATCCCACAGCAGCCAATCCGAGCCGTGGCGGATCAAGTAGCAATTGTCGGAGAGCTCGATCGGCTTTCCGACATTCACGCCCGGCGACCAGCGCGACTGGTCCGATGCGGCGTTGTGGCCGCAATCCATGACGTAGAGCCGGTCGACCGTTCCCTGCGCGGCGGCTCCCGCCGTCCACAGGCCGATGCAGGCGGCGAGGAAGGACCCGAGAAGTGCTGGCCTGCAGTGCACGCCGACCTCCATGGTTGTCATGGCGTCATGGTAACGCCGCAACCGTCGTGCCGTCGAACCATCGTTTTCACCTGAGGAAGGCGTTTCAGCCCGCGATGTCGCCGCTTTGCAGCATGACCGCAACCCCGGTCAGCCCGGTCATGATGCCGATCACCACATACAGAAAGGTGAGCGCCTCCAGCGACAGGCCGAGCATCACGGCAGGGGACTCAGCGTGCAACCCGCGGTGCGCCGCCCAAGTGACGCGGCAGGAAGGCGGTCAGCAAGCCCAGCAGCAGCAGGAAGGGCGTCAGCCTGTAGACTGTCTCGATGCCGGCAATATCGGCGACCTTGCCCAGCGCCGCGGCGCCGAGACCGCCCAGCCCGAAGGAGAAGCCGAAGAACATGCCGGCGACCAGCCCGACCCGGCCGGGCAGCAGCTCCTGAGCATAGACCAGGATGGCGGAGAAGGCCGACGCCATGATCATCGCCACGGTCACGGCGAGCACGCCCGTCCAGAACAGGTTGGCGTAGGGCAGCATCAGCGCGAACGGCAGGGCGCCCACGATGGAGAACCACATTACCGGAATTCGGCCGACCCGATCGCCGAACGCGCCGCCCGCGATCGTGCCGGCGACGATGCCGACCAGGAAGGCGAACAGGTAGAATTGCGCGGTCTGCACCGCGATGCCGAACTTGGCGATCAGATAGAAGGTGAAGTAGGAGCCGAGGCTGGCGCTGTAGACATTCTTCGAGAACAGCAGCGCGACGAGAACGGCGACCGCGCCAATCACCTGCTTGCGCGAGAGGCCGGTGGATGACGCCCCGCCGGCCACCGCCTTGCCGCGTGCGACGGGCTTCTGTGCGGGCCGTCGGCGGGAATACCAGCCGCCGACCTGGAACAGCACGGTCATGGCGAGCAGCGCCGCGCCGGAGAACCACACGAGGCTGTGCTGGCCATGCGGGATGACGATGAAGGCGGCGAGCAGCGGGCCGGCCGCCGACCCCATGTTGCCGCCGACCTGGAACAGCGACTGGGCGAGGCCGTAGCGACCGCCGGCCGCCATGCGCGCCACCCGCGACGCCTCGGGATGGAAGATCGACGAGCCCATGCCGATCAGGGCGGCGGCCATCAGGATCGAGGGGTAGCTGTCGGCGCGCGACATCAGCAGCAGGCCGACAAGGGTGAAGCCCATGCCGATCATGAGCGAATAGGGCTGCGGCTTCTTGTCGGTATAGTAGCCGACCACTGGTTGCAGCATCGAAGCGGTGCACTGGAAGGCCAGGGTGATGAGGCCGACCTGACCGAAACTCAGTGCGTATGAATCCTTGAGGATGGGATACAGCGCCGGCACCAGCGACTGCATCATGTCGTTCATCAGGTGGCAGAAGCTGAGGGAGAGGATGACGGCAAAGGTCGTGTTGTTGGCTGCCGCGGTCGAAACTGGGGACGTCACAGACGCTGCAGCGGGCGCGGCTCCCGCCGCCATCGTGTTGTCGGTCATGCTGGCACAATAGCAGGCGCCCCCGCCGAAACCACCGTTGCTCCGGCAAGCCAGCGTTGCAGAAGGCCAATCTCCCCGATGGGGAGATGAGGTCGCTTCACAAGTCCTCTCCGTTCGCGTGAGCGGGGAGAGGAAGGGGCCCTGCGCGAAGCGTGAGGCAGGAGAGGTGGGTCGTTGCCACGCCATTCTCGCCGGACAATTGGATGAAGGTGGATCACCTCTCGGTCTACGACCCCAGGACCCTCCTCTTCGAGCCCCCCGCTTCGCGGGCGGAGAGGAACATGAGGTGTGTCGACTCCCAGGCGGCAAAGCTCGACAGGGAGAAGAATCGGAACATCTCGCACGGTCTGAACGTTGCCTTTGCCTGGCGATGAACACCGACCTCCGCACCTTCACCGACGTCCCCGCGCGGCTCGACCGGCTGCCCTGGAGCGCCTTTCACCGGCTGGTGGTGGTGGCGCTGGGCATCACCTGGATCCTCGATGGGCTCGAGGTCACACTGGCGGGCTCGGTCGCCGCAGCCCTGCAAGCCAGCCCGCGCCTCCACTTCACCGCCGAGCAGGTCGGCTTGACGGGCAGCGCCTATCTTGCAGGCGCCGTGCTGGGGGCGCTGTTCTTCGGCCATCTCACCGACCGGCTGGGGCGCAAGAAGCTCTTCAACGTCACGCTGGGCGTCTATCTGGTGGCGACCGCGCTCACCGCCTTTTCGTGGGACTTCCACAGCTTCCTGCTGTTTCGCTTCCTCACCGGTGCCGGCATCGGGGGCGAGTACTCGGCGATCAACTCGGCGATCCAGGAGCTCATTCCGGCGCGGCTGCGCGGCCGCGTCGATCTCGCCATCAACGGCAGCTTCTGGGTCGGCGCCGCGGGCGGCGCGCTGCTCTCCGTCGTGCTGCTCGATCCCGCGCTTGTCGGTCCCGACCTGGGCTGGCGGCTCGCCTTCGGCAGCGGCGCGGTGCTGGGTCTGGTGATCCTCTATCTCCGCCGCTTCCTGCCCGAGAGTCCGCGCTGGCTGATGATCCATGGCCAGCCTGGCGAGGCGAGCAAGATCGTGGCCGAGATCGAAGCGCGCGTGGCGGCGGATGGGCACGTTCTGTCCACGCCGCCAAGCGCCGGCCTCGCCCTGGGTGCGACTCACCGCGTGACCATGGTGTCGGTCGCGCGCACCCTGCTGCGCGTCTATCCGGGCCGCGCGACCCTCGGTCTGGTGCTGATGGCCGCCCAGGCCTTTGTCTACAACGCCGTCTTCTTCACCTATGCGCTGGTGCTGACACGCTTCTATGGCGTGGCGGCCGACGCGGTCGGTCTCTACATCCTGCCCTTCGCCGCCGGCAACTTCCTCGGGCCCCTCCTGCTGGGCCCGCTGTTCGACACGGTCGGTCGCAAGGCGATGATCTTCGTCACCTACGGCCTGTCCGGTCTTTTGCTCGCCGGCACCGGCCAGCTCTTCAACATGGGGTTGCTCGACGCCACGACGCAGACGGCGATGTGGAGCGTGGTGTTCTTCTTCGCCTCGGCGGCGGCGAGTGCCGCCTACCTGACGGTCGGCGAATGCTTCCCGCTCGAGATCCGCGCCCTCACCATTGCCCTGTTCTATGCCTTCGGAACGCTGCTGGGCGGCGTCGGCGGGCCTTGGCTGTTCGGCGTGCTGATCGAGAGCGGCAGTCCGCACGAGATCGTGCTGGGCTATATGCTGGGGGCGGTGCTCATGCTGATCGCCGCCGCCGCCACGCTGAAGCTCGGCGTGAACGCCGAATGCAAATCGCTGGAGGACGTGGCCCCGCCTCTCTCTGGAGGCTGACCCGCCTGATCGAATTTGCAACACTGGGCGGCCAGGACCGTGCCATGACCTTTCGAATCGCCCAGATTTCCGACACCCATCTCAGCGACGACAAGCCGTTCTTCGTCGACAGCTTCGCACGTGTCGGCGAGGCGTTGCGGGCCGATCGGCCCGACCTGGTGCTCAATTCCGGCGACATCTCGCTCGACGGTACCGCAAACGAGAGCGATCTCGCCGCGGCGCGCGCCCTGCATGGCGGGCTCGGCCTGCCGCTGCGCTTCCTGCCGGGCAACCACGACCTCGGCGACAGCCAGGACGGACCGACGCACGGCGAGAAGAGGATCGATGCAGCGCGGCGCGCCCGATACGTCGCGCACTTCGGCGACGATTGGTGGACGTTCGACGTACCGGGCTGGCGGGTGCTCGGCATCAACGCGCAGCTTCTGGCGAGCGACCTTGGCGCCGCCGGCGAGCAGAATGCGGCGATCGCCGCGTCGGTTGTCGGGATCGATGGCCGCAAGCTCGCGCTGTTCCTGCACAGGCCGATGTTCGATCGCGATATCGCCGAGAGCGAGGTCGGCGGCCGCTTCGTCAATCCTGCCTCGCGGCGGATGCTCCTCTCGGCGCTGGGCGGCGTGGTGCCGGCCCTCGTCGCCAGCGGCCACGTCCACCAGTTCCGCGACAGCTGGTTCGAGGGCACCCATCACGTCTGGGCACCCTCGACCGCCTTCGTCATCCCCGACAGTCGGCAGCCGGTCTATGGCGTCAAGGACGTCGGTTATGTCGAGCACCGGCTGGCAGCCGATGGCGGACACGAAAGCCGGTTCGTGAAGGTGCCGGGGTTGCCGCTGCTCAGCATCGCAGACTTCCCCGGCGCCTACGGTCCGCCCTAGCTGGGACCTACGCCGGCACCGGCCGGGCGCGCTGGTTGTAGAGCATCTTGCGGATGCGGGCCTGTTCCTCGGGCGGCAGCTTCGTGTTGTCGACAGACAGATCGGCGCCGACCGCCATGCCCTTCTGCACCGCTGGGCGTGCCCCAAGCTCCTCGAACCAGCGCTTGAAGTACTTGAACTCCTCGATGTCCTGGCCCTGGAACTTCCAGTTGATGGTCCACGGGTAGCAGATCATGTCGGCGATCGTGTACTGGTCGCCCGCCAGGTACTTGTGCTTGTGCAGGCGGTTGTTGAGCACGCCGTAGAGGCGGTTCACCTCGTCCGTGAAGCGCGTGATGGCATAGGTCTGGTCGCCGTGCTGCTTCTGGTCGACGCGGCGGAAATGGCCGCACTCGCCGCTCTTCGGTCCCTGGTTGGCCATCTGCCAGATCAGCCACTGGTTGACGTCGTAACGGGTGCGCAGATCCTGCGGATAGAACTTTCCGGCCTTCTCGGCGATGTACATCATGATGGCGCCCGACTCGAAAATGGCGATCGGCTTGCCGCCGTCCTTCGGCTCATGATCGACCATCACCGGCATGCGGTGATTGGGATTCATCTCGAGAAATGCGTCGGTGAACTGATCGCCGCGCCCGATATTCACCGGCACGATCTTGTAGGGCAGGCCGCATTCCTCGAGCAGGATCGTGACCTTCTTGCCGTTCGGCGTCGGCCAATAGTGCAGATCGATCATGGGCAGTTTCCTCCTTGGAAAGGCGGGAGCTTAGCCATCCTGGCCGGTTTCGTCTCGGGCAAGACGTGCCGCGGACGACGATGAATGAGCTTTCTCGACGCTCGCGATGGGTGACACCGGGGCTGAAAATGCGCGACAAGACGCGATGATCGAAAAGCAGATCGGGCGCTCGGTTCGCCGCCTCGAAGATGTCCGCTTCCTGGTCGGCCAGGGGCGCTATGTCGACGACATTGCCCGCTCGGACGAGCTGCACGCGCATGTCCTGCGCTCGCCGCACGCCCACGCGACCCTCTCGCGCATCGACACGGCGCGCGCCGCGGCGCTGGCCGGCGTCCGCGCAATCTTCACCGCGGCTGACCTGGCGGCCGACGGGATCGGCACCTTGCCCTGCATGGCGGCGGTCAAGCCGCTGATCGTGCCGCCGCGCACGGCGCTGGCGACCGATCGCGTCCGCCATGTCGGGGATCCGGTGGCCTTCGTCGTCGCCGACGGCGCCGACCTCGCGCGCGAGGCGGCTGAGCTGATCGAGGTCGACTACCAGCCGTTGCCGGCCGTCGTCGGCGCGCGGCAAGCGCTCGCATCGGGCGCTCCGACAATCTGGCAGCAGGCGCCTGGCAATCTCTCCTTTCATGTCGAGCGCGGCGACGCCGTGGCGGTCGGCCGCGCCATGGCCGAGGCCGCGCACGTCGTCGAGCTCGATGTCGTGAACAACCGAGTCGTCGTGGCGCCGATCGAGCCGCGCACCGGGATCGCCCGCTACGACGCCGCGCGCGACGTCATGGAGTTGCAGCTCGCCGGGCAGGGCCTGCACGGCATCCGGCGCCAGCTTGCCGAGTTCGTGTTCAAGGTTCCGCTGGAGCGGATCCATCTCACGGCGCCCGACGTCGGCGGCGGCTTCGGGATGAAGAACTTCGTCTATCCGGAGTGGGTGCTGCTGCTGTGGGCGGCGCGCAAGCTCGGCCGGCCGGTGCGCTGGATCGCCGACCGGGCCGAGGAATTCGTTGCCGGCACGCAGGGCCGCGATATCGACGCGCGGGCCAAGCTCGCCCTCGATGCGACGGGCCGCATCCTGGCGCTCGACGTGGCGATGATCGCCAACATGGGCGCCTATCTCTCCGGCAACGGACCGGGCGCCTCGGTCATCGCGGCCTCGACGGCGCAGGGCGGCGTCTACGACGTACCGGTGATCCATGTCGACGTACGCGGTGCCTTCACCAACACGGTGCCGGTCGATGCCTATCGCGGTGCCGGCAAGCCCGAGGCGAACTACATCATCGAGCGTGCCATCGAGCAGGCGGCGCGCGTGCTGGGCCGCGACCCGGCCGAGCTCCGGCGGCAGAACCTGATCGCCGACTTCCCGCACAAGACGGCGATGGGCATGGCGATCGATTCGGGCGGCTTCGTCGACAACCTCGACGCCGCGCTCGCGCGCTCCGACAAGGCGGGCTTCGCTGCCCGGCGCGAAGCGTCGCGCCAGGCGGGCAAGCTGCGCGGCATTGGAGTCGGCTGCTTCCTCGAGACGTCGCGCGGCGCACCCAACGAGGGCGCGGAGGTGCGCTTCGAAAGTGATGGCCGGGTGACGATCGCCGTCGGCACCGAGTCGAACGGCCAGGGCCACGAGACTGCCTACGCCCAGATCGCGGCCGACCGGCTCGGCCTGCCGCTGCAGGCCTTCCGCTACGTCCAGGCCGACACCACGGCGGTGAAGAGCGGCGCCGGCCATGGTGGGGCGCGCTCCATGCACATGGGCGGTGCCGCCGTGGTCAAGGCGATCGATGCCGTGCTGGCCAAGGCGCGCAAGCTCGCCGCGCATCTGTTGCAGGCGAGCGAGGACGAGCTGCAATTCGCCGACGGCCACTTCACCGTGCGCGGCAGCGACCGCAGCATCGATCTGTTCGCCGCGGCTCAAAGCGCACGGGACGCCGCCAATCTGCCGGACGGCATGACGCCGGGCCTGGGCGAGCACGTGATGAACATCACGGACGTCTTCACCTTCCCGAGCGGCTGCCATGTCGCCGAGGTCGAGATCGATCCTGAGACCGGCGCCACCACCCTGGTGCGCTATATCGCCGTCGACGATTACGGCCGGCTGATCAATCCGCTGTTGACCGAAGGGCAGGTGCAGGGCGGCGTCACTCAGGGCATCGGCCAGGCGCTGCTCGAGCACACGGTCTACGATCCCGAGTCGGGCCAGCTCACCAGCGGTTCGTTCATGGACTACGCGCTGCCGCGCGCCGACGATCTGCCGGCATTCGACATCGCGCTGATCGAGCGTCCCACGCTCGCCAATCCGCTGGGCGTCAAGGGCTCGGGCCAGGCCGGCTGCATCGCCGCACCTCAGACGGTGATGGCCGCCATCCTCGACGCATTGGCCCTGGCCGGCGTCGACGGCATCGAGATGCCCGCCACCCCGGAGCGCGTGTGGCGCGCGCTGCGCAAGTCAAAGGCGTAATCGTTGCCGGGAGCGCGCCACTCCGTGGCGCTCATGAATGCGGCACGGAGTGGCGCACTCCCGGCAATGAAGAGTTATCCTACCGTCACCGGCGAAAAGTCGACATACCAGCTCTTGGGATGGACGTAGCCCTTGACCTTCGCCGAGATGGCGTTGGGCCAGACGTCGTGGACGACCCAGACGAACACCGCGTCGTCGACCATCTTCGTGTTGATCTTCGCCAGCACCTTGTCGAGCTCCCCGGGATCCGACGTGCTGCGCGCCTGGTTGGCAAGCTTGTCGAACTCCGGATCGTTGATGTAGCCCCAGTTCGAGCCCTTGGGTGGGACCTGCTGGCTGTCGACGAAGCGCATGAAGGCGTTGTGCGGGTCCATTGTGTTCCAGCTCACGTTGATCGCACCGAACTGCTGGCCCTCCTGTGACTTGGCGCCCTGCCGCATGAGATTCAGGAGCGCGTTCCAGTCCATCACCTGGAACTCGGCGTCGACGCCGATCTCTGCCCATTGCTGCTGCACCGCCTCGTTCATGATCAACGGATACATCTGGCCCGAGCCCGATGTGGAGATGGCGATCTTGGTCTTCAGTCGCCTCGACGGCCCGTAACCGGCCTCGGCGAGCAGCTTCTTCGCTTCGGCCGGGTCGTACTTGATCTTGAAACCCGGCGAGCCGAACCATGGGTGATCCGGGGGAACGCAGCCGACCGCCGGGACGGCGAGCCCGTTCAGCACCTTGACGATCGCGTCGCGATCGATGGCGAGGTTCAGCGCCTTGCGCACGCGGATGTCGGCCGTCGGCGCGCCCGGCAGCATGCTGAGCGTGTAGGGCCACATGTGCGGGATGGCGTTGGTTTCGATCTTGCAGCCGGCGGCGCGCAGCTTGTCGAGCGAATCGGGCGACGGCGCCTCGATCCAGTCGACGCGGCCCGACAGGAGGGCAGCGCTGCGCGTCGACACGTCGGGGATCGGCAACAGCACCATGCGCTCGCTCTTGGGTATGCGATCCTTGTTCCAGTACTCCGTGTTGCGCTCCAGCTCGGCGCGCTCGCGCGGCGTCCACGCCTTCATCTTCCATGGGCCGGTGCCGGAGGGTGACTTGCGATAGGCCTGCCAATCCTTGCCGACCTTCTCGAAATTGGCCGGGCTGGCGATCGGGAAGCGGTTGAGCAGCGACGGCATGATGGTGTCGACGCCCTTGGTCTGAAGCTCGACCTTGTAGTCGTCGATCTTGCGATAGGCGATCAGCGGCCAGAGAGCTGCGATCAGCACGCTGCGGCCCAGTCGGTCGAAGGCCGGCGACTTGTCGTCGAGCGCGCGGTCGAGGCTGAAGATCACGGCGTCCGCGTTGAAGATCGAGCCGTCGTGGAACTTCACGCCCTGGCGCAACTCGAAGATCCATTTCGTCGGATCGGCCGGGTCCTGATACCACTTGGTGGCGAGACCCGGCACCAGCCTGGCGGGCTCCGTCGCCGACGATAGGTCCCACGCCACGAGCGGATCGTAGAGCGTGTAGCCCATGAAACGGATGCCCTCGGTGCCCTGGTCGGGGGCACCGTCGGTCACCGGAATGTCGGCCAGCGTCATGGCGATGCGCAGGGTCGAGGGCTGCTGCGCTGTGGCAGTGGTGGTGGTGGCGATCGGCAACGCGGCGGCGGAAAGCAGAGCGGCGCGGCGTGTCAGCATGTGGAACCTCCCGAGCTCGTTCACACGAAGCACGAACTGCGCCACCAGCGAATGAATGGACGCGGCACATTTCTTGCTGTTTGATCGGCCATCATGAGTGAACTGAACATGTTGACCGCGACCGAGCTCGCGCACCGCATCGATGCGGGTTCGGTGACAGCGGAGTCGATCGTGCGTGCCCATCTCGAGCGCATCGATCAGCGTGACGCCGACGTGCTCGCGTGGTCGCACTTGGCGCGCGATGCTGCACTCGAACGTGCCAAGGTGCTCGATCGAGGGCCACGCCAGGGCCTGCTGCACGGCATCCCGATGGGCGTGAAGGACATCATCGATTCGTGGGACCAGCCGACGACCTACGGCTCGCCGATCTACAAGACGCATCAGCCGCTGGCCGATGCGGCCACTGTCGCGCTCGCCAGGGGCGAGGGCGCGATTCTGCTCGGCAAGACGGTGACGACGGAGTTCGCCAATCGCCATCCCGGCCCGACCAGGAACCCTCACAATCCGGCGCACACGCCGGGCGGGTCGTCCTCGGGCTCGGCCGCGGCGGTCGCCGACTTCCAGGTCGTGCTGGGCACGGGCACGCAGACCGGCGGCTCGGTAATCCGGCCGGCCGCGTTCTGCGGCGTCACGGGCTACAAGCCGACTTACGGTCACTTCGCCACCGCCGGCATGAAGGCCAATACCGAATGGCTCGACACGATCGGCGCCTACGCACGCAGCGTCGAGGATATCGCGCTGTTCCGCGCCGCGCTGATGGCGATGCCTTTCCGGCCGGTTGCCGCGCTCGACAAGCCGCCGCGCCTTGCTATCTGTTTCACGCATCACAAGGCGGAGCTGTCGGCCGAAGGTACCGCCGCCGTGCACGAGGCCGCGGCCCGGCTCGCCAAGGCGGGCGCTGCGGTCAGCGAGATCGAGCTGCCGGCGCCGGTGCGCGACATGACCGAAGGGCAGCGCACTCTCAGCGCGTTCGATGGGCCGCGCGCCCATGCCGACGAGGTCAGGCGCTTCCCGAATCTGCTGAGCGAGAGCATCAAGAAGGACAAGCTCGCTGCCGGTGCGAAGATCGACTACGCGACCTGGGTCGCCGCGCGCAAGCTCGGCGAGACCGGCCGCGCCGCGGTCGACGCGATGTTCGATGAGTTCGACGCCATCCTCACCGCGCCGGCCCCCGGCGAGGCGCCGCTCGGTCTCGAAGCTACGGGCAAGGCGACGTTCAACCTGCTGTGGACCTATCTCTGGATGCCCTGCGTCACCCTGCCGTTCACCACGGGACCGACGGGGCTGCCGGTCGGCATCCAGCTCGTTGGTCGCCAGCACGAGGACGCGACCTTGCTCGATATCGCCGCCTGGGCGCGGAGGGCATTGTCATGAAGCCGCTCAGCGCCAGCGAAGCCGTTGCCGCCATCGAAGGCGGCAAGCTCACCGCCGAGAAATTCGTGCGCGCCTGTCTCGATCGCATCGCCGAGCGCGATTCGGTGGTCAAGGCCTGGGCCTTCCTCGATCCGCCCCTGGCGCTCGCCCAGGCCAAGGCGGCCGATGCCGCCAAGGGTGGCGTGCTGCGCGGCGTGCCGATCGGGGTGAAGGACATCATCGACACCCATGACATGCCGACCGGCCACAACTCGCCGATCTTCCATGGCAAGGTGCCGTTCGGCGATGCCGCCTGCGTGGCGTTGTGCCGGACCGCCAATGCGGTGATCCTGGGCAAGACGGTGACCACGGAGTTCGCCAACCGGCATCCCGGTGCCACGGTCAATCCGCACAACCCGGCGCACACGCCGGGCGGCTCGTCGTCGGGCTCGGCCGCCGCCGTGGCCGACGGGCATGTGCCGCTGGCCTTCGGCACGCAGACCGGCGGTTCGGTGATCCGGCCTGCCGCCTATTGCGGCGTGATCGGCTACAAGCCGACCTTCGGCGACTTCTCGCGCGTCGGCATCAAGATGCAATGCCACTCTGTCGACACGCTCGGCCTGATGGCGCGCACCTTGGACGACATCGCCCTGTTCCGCGGGGCCGTGCTCAAGCTGCCGCCGGTCAGGATCGATCGCGGCATCGCGCGCCCCCGCGTCGGCTTCTGCCGTACGCCGATCTGGAGCGAGGCCGAGCCGGACACGAAGAAGCTCCTCGAGGCGACGGCCTCGAAGCTCGCCGACAAGGGCGCCTCGGTGATCGACGTGGCTTTCGCGAGCCCGTTCACCGACATCCTCGACGACCATGCCGCCATCACCAGCTGGGAGGGCACGCGCAACTATGCCGACGAGCGGCTGCGCAATCCCGACAAGGTGAGCCGCGAGCTGATGGAGGGCGCGATGAAGCGCGGGCTGGAGACCAGCTTCGAGCGCTACGTCGCGGCGCAGCGCAAGGCGGTGGCGTTCCGCGCCCATGTCGATTCGCTGTTCGACAAGGTCGATGTGCTGCTCTGCGCCAGCGCGCCCGGCGAGGCGCCCAAGGGCGTCGAGTTCACCGGCGATCCGCGCTTCAACTCGATCTGGACTTTGGCCGGCACGCCCTGTGTTACCCTGCCGGCCGGCACCGGCAGCAATGGCCTGCCGCTCGGCATCCAGCTCGTCGGCCTGCGCCATGCCGACGATCGTCTGTTGTCCATCGCCGCGTGGGTCGCGGCCCATCTCGATTGAGGCCCCATCATGCCCCGCATCAACGGTGAGAGATTGTTGGCCGATCTGCGCCGCATCGCCGATTTCGGCCGCTATCAGACCGGCGTGCACCGCCCGCATCTGTCGCCGCAGGACGTCGAGAGCCGGCATTGGCTCGCCGGGCGCATGAAGGAGGCCGGCCTCGAACCGGTGATCGACGGGGTCGGCAACGTGATCGGCCGCAGCCCAAAAAGCGGGCCGCGCCTGCTGATGGGCTCGCATACCGACACCCAGCCGCGCGGCGGCTGGCTCGATGGTGTGATGGGCGTGATCTATGGACTGGAGGTGGCGCGCGCCCTGGCCGAGGATCCCGACACCGCACATCTCGCCGTCGACGTGGCCTCGTGGGCCGACGAGGAGGGTCACTGGGGCGGCATGATCGGCAGCAAGTCGTTCATCGGTCGCATCACCGAGGCCGACATCGACAATGCCCGCCATCGCGACGACGGCAGCAAGATGCGCGATGCGCTGAAGGCGGCCGGCCTCGACAAGGCGCCGCGCATCGAACTGGAGGAGGGGCGCTACCGCGCCTACCTCGAAGCTCATATCGAGCAGGGTGGCCTTCTGGAGGCGAGCAGCAAGCGGATCGGGATCGTGACGGCGATCGTCGGCATCTACCAGTACCGTCTGGTGTTCAGCGGCATCCAGAACCATGCCGGCACCACGCCCATGCCGATCCGCAGGGATGCCGGCGTGGCGATGATGCGGCTCTACCAGGCCGTGATGGAGCGTTTCCCCGCGCTCGCCGGACCGCGCAGCGTGTGGACGGTGGGCAAGATGTCGGTCGAGCCGGGCGCGCCCGCCATCATCCCCGGCCGGGCCGAGATGATCCTGCAGTTCCGCGACGCCGACCCGGCCGTGCTGCAGCGAATGGAGGCAGCCCTGCTGGAGATCGTCGAGGACCAGCAGAAGCGTGGGCCGTGCACCATCGAATGCACGAACCTCTCGCGCACCATGCCGGCGCCGATGGAGGAACGCCTGCTCGAGGCGCTCGATGAATCGGCCGAGAAGCATGCCGCCGGGATGCACGTGCGCATGCCTTCGGGCGCCGGCCACGATGCGCAGATCCTGGCTCAGCGCCTGCCGGCAGCGATGATGTTCGTGCCCTCGATCGGCGGCATCTCGCACCATTTCACCGAGAACACCGCCGATGCCGACATCGTGCTGGGCTGCCAGATCTTCGCCGATGCGGCGGCGAAGATCCTGAAGAGCAACTAGAGGTCGTTCGCCGGGACCGCGCCACTCCAGTAGCGCTCATGAGCGCTACTGGAGTGGCGCGGTCCCAGCGAACGAGATCTCACTCCTCCACCGGCGCCTTCAGGCGGGCCAGCGCATCGTCCCAGTGGCGGGAGACTTGGGCGAGGTGGCCCCGCGGCAGCTTGTCGAAGCCCGATTCGACGACCCGCAACCTCGTGCCTGCGCCGGTTGTCTCCAGCGTGAAGTCGTGGATCTGGAGGAGTACGTCTCGCTTTCATGTGAGCCGACGCAAGAACCTGCGTCGCAAGTGCAGGCTGTCCTTCTTGTGTCGGGGTCGGCTGCTCTTGCATAGTCGCTGTCAGCGACCATGCGATTTCGTCTCGACAATTCGTCCGCCCAGCGCAGGCTCTTCAACTGGTCGAAAGGCTGAGGGCTGAGGACGCCCTGTCATGCCGATCAATCTCGACATATTCCATCCCAACCGCATCGTGGTCGTCGTCGCCCGCGGGCCGATCACGGCGGAGGAAGCGGTGAGGACGATTCAGGAGTTCGTCGAGAAAGGAATGGTCCATTACCGCAAGATCATCGACATTTCGATGGGACGTTCGAATATGGACCCCGAGCTGGTCAAGAAGGTTGCGGAATTCATCCGCGCCACGCCGCAGGGAGCGAACCGCGGCCCGCTGGCCTTCGTCGTCGACCGTATTGCGGGCAATTCCATGGCGGAATACTTCGCCGAGCTGACGGAGGGCGAGCGCCCAGTCAAGGTCTTCACCAGCCTCAGCGAGGCGCGGCGCTGGCTCGACGAGAACTCGACAATATGAGGTCTGTCGGTTCAACCTTCAGCGCGGACTGTCATTCGAAGCATTGAGCGACGCGAACCGAGCAGGAATCTGCCGGAACACGTTGATTGCACTCGTTCCACGCCTTGTCGCTCGCTTCGTCCCGGGTCGCGCCCGAGCCGGCGCCGAAGGCGTTGCCTGGGCCGCTGCGCGCATAGGCGACGCAGCGCGCTGTCCCCAACAGCACCGGCCGGCAGCCAGTGCCGCATTCGCTGAGCGCGGTCATCTCGGCTGCCTCGCCTGTCGCCATGCCGACGGCATAGCCGAAATTTCGGCGGCCATCGGTCGCCACGGCGACCCAGGTCTGTTCCTGCGCCAGCGCCCCGCCGAGGGCGATCGTCATCAGGGCGACCGTCAGACGGATCTTCGCCTTCACTTCGGCGTGTTCCGGACCAGGAAGTCGCGCACGCGGCGGATCGATTCCGACAGGAACTCGGGTCCACGCCAGTCCTTCTGGACCACGATGTTGGGCGCGAGGGCGGCGATCTCGTCGCTGGTGGGACCAGGATGCGGCTTGTCGGTGCCCGGTTGCAGGAACAGAGGCGTGCCGCAGGCCTTGACGAAGTCGCGCGTCACCGAGAACACGAAATCGCCGCCGAACATGTTGTGGCCGAACGAGTCGATCGTGGCTTGGCTGACCGACGGATCGCGACCGCGCACGGTCTCGCTGTAGCCCTTGATCGCGGCGTCCCAGGTGTCGCGATTCTCCCACAGGCCGATCGGGTTCTGCAGGACCGCGGCGGTGACCCGGCCGGGCGCCTGCTCGATGGCCTCGAAGCAGTAGCTGCCACCGATGCAGCCGCCCATGACGTGGAACTTGTCGAAGCCGAGATGGTCGATCAGCGCCAGATGGTCGGCGGCGAAGGTGTGCCAGCCATGGTCCGGCTTCACGTCGGCAATCGACTTGCCGGCGTTGCGCTGGTCCATGGCGATCACGGTGAAGCTGTCGGCGAGCGCCGTGCGCGGGTCCATCCACGGCAGGCCGTTGGGATAGTTGGGCGACGGGTCACCCCACATGCCGGCCTGGGAACGCAGGCCGCCCGGCGCGTAGAGCAGCAGCGGGAAGCCGCTGCCGTGGACCTCGTAGTGGATCTCGGCGTCCGGGCGCTTCAGAATCGGCATGAGTCGGTCCTCGTGCGTTCAGTTGCCGGGCTTATAGCCGATCGAATCGATGATCGTCTTCCAGCGCGCAAGATCGGTGGTCATGCGCTGGGTGAACTCGGCCGGCGTCGAGGTCTCGACATCGAGCCCGAGCTCGACCAGTTTCTTGGCCACCTCGGGCGATTTCAGCACGACCTGCAGTTCCTTGCCCCAGGCATCGTTGAGCGCGGCCGGCAACTTGGCCGGGGCGAAGAACACGTACCAACCCAGGATGTTGAGCTTGGGATAGCCGAGTTGGGTCGCCGTGGGGATCTCGGGTGCCGAAGTGGTGGGCTTGAGGCCCGAGGTGAAGAGGACCCGCACCTTGCCGGCGCGATGATGCTCGAGGAAATCGGTGATGCCGCCGCACCCGGCCGCGATGTGGCCGCCCTGCAGGTCGGCAACCAGCGGCGCCGCGCCACGATAGGGCACCGGTTCGAGCGGGATGCCAATCTCGCGGCCGGTCATGACGCCGTAGAAATGGGTGAACGAGCCCAGCGCCGTCGTGCCGAAGCTGTGCCGCTCCGGGTTCTTCTTCAACCAGGCGATGTACTCGGGCAGGCTGCTGACGCCGATGGTCGGCGACACGCAGAACGCCGTCTGCACCGTTCCGGCGAGCGTGATTGGCTGGATGTCGGTCAGCGGATCGAACGGCACCGCTTCCATGGTGAGCTTCTGCACGATGGTGGCGCTTGGCACGTAGGCGATGACGGTGCCATCCGGCGGGCTGTTCTTGAGGGCCTCGACGGCGATCGTGCCCGAGGCGCCGGCCTTGTTCTCGATGATGATGTTGCGGCCGGTGCGCTGCTTCAGGGCGTCGGCGATGAAGCGCGCCATCACGTCGCTGCCGCCGCCGGCCGGGAAGCCGACAAGGATCTTGATCGGCTTGTCGGGCAGACCGCTCTGATCGGCGCGCAGCATCGCGGCTGGCGTCGCCAAGGCCGATGCGCCGAGCGCAAGCGTCGAACGGCGGGTGATCTTCCTGGGCATGTTTCCTCCTACGACACGAGACTCCAAGCGAGCTCGGCGCGTTCGCGCGCCGACCGGCTCATCTTCACAGACTCAGGGTTGGACGAGTTGCCCTGCAGGCCGCGGCGATAGACGCCCTGGGCGATGGCGGCGAGCCTGAACAGGGAGAAGGCGAGATAGTAGTTCCAGTGCGGGATCGACGCACGACCCATGCGCCGGCAATAGGCGGCGACGTATTCCTGCTCGGTCGGCAGGCCGAGGCGCTCGAAGTCGACGGTGGCGAAGCCATGCGGCGGCTCGACCAGGTGGTAGCCTAGGCAATTGTAGGCGATGTCGCACAGGGGATGGCCGAGCGTCGACAGCTCCCAGTCGAGCACAGCCACGATGCGCGGCTCGGTGGGATGGACGATCAGGTTGCCCAGCCGGTAGTCGCCGTGCACGACGCCGGTCGGATCCTCGGCCGGGATGTGCTCGGGCAGCCAGGCGGAGAGCTTGTCCATGGCCACGATCTCTTCGGTCTTGAGCTCGGCATACTGCCTGGTCCAGCGTGCAAGCTGGCGGGCGATGTAATGGCCGGTGCGGCCGTAATCGCCCAGCCCGACCGTCACCGGGTCGACCTTGTGCAGGCGGGCGAGCACGTCGTTCATCGAATCGAAGATCGCCGCCCGTTCGGCCGGCGTCTGGTCCGGCATCGAGGCGTCGATCAGGATGCGCCCAGGCACGGCGTCCATGAGATAGAACATCTGCCCGATCACCGATTCGTCGGCACAGAGCAAGCGTGCCGGCGCCACCGGCACGTCGGTCTGGGCGAGGGCGGAGATCACGCGGAATTCGCGATCGACCTGGTGCGCCGACGCCACCAGCTTGCCGGGCGGCTTCTTGCGCAGCACGAAATCCTTCCGCTTGCCGTCGGCCATCTCGGCCGAGACGAAGAAGGTGGGGTTGGAATGACCCGAATCGAACTGCCGCACCTCGAGGCCGCCGCGATAGGCGTCGAGATGCTGGGCGAAATAGCGATCGAGGGAAGCGACATCGAAGCGATGGCGCTCCATCACCGGCACGGTGTTGGCATAGGTCGGCATGACGACGGCAACCTATGTTGGCCGAACGCGATTCGGCAAACCGTCGGTCCCGCAGGGCGGACTTCTCTCGCGACGGACCAAGACGCCGCCGTGCGGCGAGTCCGTCAGGCGAGAGTCAACTCACCGAGCCGTGGAATATCCTATTTGCGAGTGACCATTGAAAGGCGAGCCGGTTATGCAACCATTTGGACTTGTAACTCCGTCGGGCCCATAGTGCCGAAGCCGACTTCGGCTCGGTGCTCGGCCTCGATCGAGGAACCTTCTTCGCAATTTCGGGAGCACGTTCATGTCCGTACTTCGTCCGCCAGGGCTCGGGCCCTTGATCGGCCACACTACTCATTCGACCTGCCGCCTGTGGATCCAGGCGGGTGATCCGGACGACAGGCTCGGCAGCCTGGCGGCGAACCGCCGCACGGTCGGCGTGCTCGGTGTCGTGAAGGACGGCAAGGTTGGCCCGGCCTACTATTTCCGCCTGCAGCGCGAGTTCGACCGCACCGGCACCTTCGTGCTCGGATCCGACGTAGCGCTCGGTCGACACGAGGTCGATGGCCTTCCGCCCGACCAGCAGGACAAGCCCACGGAGCTGTCGCCCGATACGACCTACACGGTGCGCATGGCGACGTTTACCCTCGATGACCCGTTGCCTGATGCCGAATCGATAGATGATGCCGAGTTGGCGAAGTACCTGCCGCGGATTGAAAATCTTGCGCCCGCACTCATGCAGATGCCAGCCGAGCAATGCGAGGTCACCATCCGCACATTTCCCGATCCGGCGACGCGACAGGACAAGGTATCGTTCCTGCTCGGATCCTGCCGTTATCCGGGCCTGATGTGGAAGATCAAGGAGGCCGACCGAATCTTCGGACCGATGATCGAGCACTTCATTGACGAGACCAAGCCGCGCTTCACGCTCATGGTCGGAGATCAGATCTACGCCGATAAATTCAATCGCGCCTTGCCGCTGGGCCGCGCCGACACCTACGCCGAGTTCCAGGAGCGCTATCTGACCGCTTACTCGTCGCCCAACATGCGGCAACTTCTCCGCACGGCACCGACATACATGATTCTCGACGATCACGAGATCGAGGACAACTGGACCCAAGACCGGATCAAGGACTCGAGGCAGCTCTTCAATATCGCGATCGGTGCGTACATGAGCTACCAGTGGAGCCATGGCCCTCGCAGCTACGGTCGGCGTCTGTTCTACAACTTCCTCTGCGGCGGCTATCCATTCTTCGTCTTGGATACGCGCACCCAGCGCTACAGGAACGAGGAGGGCCTGAACGATAACCACCTGCTCGGGCGGCCGACGCTGGACCCGAGCCACCCGGGACAGCTCCAGATTCTGCTCGATTGGCTGAAGGAACAACAGCGGGAGCGAAACAACACTCCTAAATTCATTGTCTCATCAAGCGTGTTCTGTCCGAATTCGATCGATGAACGGGTGGAGCCATCCACCGGCGAGGAGCTGCTGTTTCATGCCAACGCCAAACGGCGCAACGACAGTGATTCCTGGCCGGCGTTCCCGCAAACTCGACGAACGCTGCTCGACGCGATCGTGAAGCACCGTATCCAGAATGTCGTATTCCTGACCGGCGACATCCACTGCTCGAACATCGCGAGCATGGACTTCACGGTTGGCGGCAACAACCCCGGCATCTACGCCTACGACATCACTTCGTCGGCATTCTACTGGCCGTTTCCCTTCGCCGACGGCGACCCCAACAACTACGTGCACGATTCGCGGTTGGATGGGCAACGGGACCCCTTTCCGATCGAGGGCGGCGAGATGAACTATCGGTCGTGGGCCTTCACGCAAGAGGACAACTTCTGCCGCATCCAGATCGACAAACCCGGCCAGGTTCTGCGCGTGCGCTATTACGACCGCTTCGGCAAGATGCTGGACGTGGTCGGTCCGGTGAGCGAGGGTGAGCAGGTCTTGCCGCTGGTGCCGTGGACGTGAGTGCCCGTCAGCGACTCCCCGCGACGACGTCGTCGATGGTCTCGATGAAGGCCCGGATCACCGGCTCCAGGATTTCCGGTCCAGTTGCCGCCGCCGAATCGGCCGGCGTGTGGAAGAACTGGTGGGTGCCCGCCATGCCGAAGAAGCGCGGATAGCCGGCCGCCAGCACGTCGCGCAGCTCGCCGACGCCGGCGCGCTCGCCGACCTGCGGCTGGCCGGCGATGTCGTTGAAGCGGCGCGCGACGATCTCGTCCATCGGCTGGGACCGCAGGATGACGCGCTGGCGGGGATCAAGCTTGCGATCGGTTATCCACTTGCGGTTGTCGCGCCGCCATTCGAAGCAGGCCAAGGAGGCGCCGAAATGTGCCCAGGCCAGTGTCGCATCGGCTGGTGGGGCGCCGTCATGGAGAAAATGCTCCATGCCGCCATGCCCGATCTCATGGCCCGCCGTGGCGACAAAGGCGAAGTTGACCTGCGGCCAGCGCGTCGAGGCGAGACGAGCCACGGCGAGGAAACCTGCGATGCCCGGACCGCGCTCGCAGGTGCTCGTGAACCAGCTCGTAACCGGCGTCGACACAACGATCCATTTGCCGTTGCCTGACGGCCGCTGAAGCCTCGCCATCACATTGTGGCCCGGCACGTCGTGGCGCCAGGCGCCGCGCACCGAGACGGAGACCGGTCGGCCGGCGCGCTGAGCGGCCTCGATCAGAGGGAGATCCTTGGGTGCCACCAGGATCACCGGCTTCGACCAGGGTTTCTGCTTCTGGTCGACATTGTAGGTGAAGATCTCGCCGCTCGGGTGGTCGATGGTGAGCAGCACCGCGGCCGGCCGGCGGGCCAGCGCCGCCTCGATCGCTGCGCGATGCTGGGCATTGAGGTAGGCGCCGCGGTCGAAGGCGAGGTCGGCGCGGATGAAGCTGCCGTCGGCCGACCCATCGCCGTGCGTAGCGATCGGCGCCGTGAGCGAGAAGCTCGCCTGCGCCTCGGGGATCCACCATTGAGGTACGACGGTGCGAGCATCGCCGTCGACCGTGAGCGTCCCGGACTCGAGCTCATACTGGCGGGACAGCGAGAAGCGTTGCGAGGAGACGGCGAGGCCCGCCCGTTCGAGCTCGCCTGCGATCCAGGCCAGTGCCTGCTCGGCCCCCGGCGAGCCGTAGCGGTGCGGCCCGAATCCGTCATAGCGCTGGACATCGGCATAAAGCGTGCTGCCGGCCATGGGGTCGGCAGCGAGAGCGGGATTGGTCATCAGGAAGACAAGGATGGCGAGGCGGCCGAGCAGGCGCACCTCAGCCGTCCCATACGTTCTGCGGCATCGGCAACTTGGCGAAATCCGCGGTCACCAGCGGCCGATGGTGGCTGACGCCTTCCTTCTCGAGCAGCATCATCCATTGCCGCACGTGCTGACCGCTGTGCCAGGTCGTGCGTTCGAACAGATCATGCAGGCTCTGCGGGCCGTAGTAGGTCGCGAGCGAGCGCTCGGCGCGGGTGTCGTCGTTGGCCCACCAGTCTCTCAGGCGCTGCCGTACGCCTGCGCCGTAGGTGACAAGCGCCGCCGTGGTCGCGTCGTCGGCCGGTTTCTCGGCGAACATGGCCTGGACCAGGGTGGCGCCCTCGTTGGTGTCGAGGAAGGCGTCGACCACGCGGAACAGGTGGAACGCCAGGGTGCGATAGCTGCGCGGCCGGCCCGGCACATGCGTGTCGAGACGATCATGCGGCATCAACGGCAGGAGCTCGAGCGCTGCACCCAGGAACTTGTCGAGGCGCGCATAGAGCTCGTCGGTCGACAGTTCCGGGCCGGCCTTTTCCTGGAGGCCGAGGAAGTCGACGATCTGCTTGGTGCTCTGGCCGAAGGTGAACTTGTCGCCGCGTGAGAGCACCGGCACCGACCGCGCACCGAGCCGCCGCAGCTCGGCGAGACCAGCCGGATCTTCGAGAACATTTACGGATACGAAGTCGATCGCACGGACCGATAGAAACTCCTTGAGTCTCAGACAGCTGGTTCAACCAGGCTGCCAGAACACCTTGAACGGCTCGCTCATCCTGATCTCCTACTCGGGCTTGTGGCAGACGACACAGATCTTGTTGCCGTCGAGGTCCCTCAGATAGGCACCATAGTAGTTTGGATGATAGTGCGTGCGCAGCCCCGGCGCACCCTCGTCCTTGGCGCCCTGCGACATGCCTGCCTTGTGCGCCGCATCAACCGCGGCGCGGTTCGGCGCATCGAGGCCGATGGTGATGCCGTTGCCAACGCTCGCCGGGTTCTTGTCGAGCGGGCGCACGATCCAGAGCTGCGGCCGGCCGCCGGCGAGGCCGTAACCCGCGCCGTCGGGGAAGCTCATGTGGCACACCATGCCGAGCGGCTCCACCAGCTCGTCATAGAACGCCTTGGACTTGGCGATGTCGTTGCTGCCGACAGTGACGTGACTGAACATCTTCGCTTTCTCCGGCCTGTCATTCTCCTCCCCAGCGAAGCTGCTAAGGAGTGGACACATCTCATTTCATGCTCCTCTCCCCCGCTAGGGGGAGAGGTTGGGTGAGGGGTTACAGGTGATTTGCCAGCCTTCGAAGCCCCCTCACCTAGCCTCTCCCCCTAGCGGGGGAGAGGAACATGAGATGTGTCCACTCCTTAGCAGCAGAGCTGGGGCGGAGGGTGAGAATTATGACGCGGCGGGAGCGTACACCGAAGCGAGCTGGCGCGACACCAGGCGGGCGTAGAGGCCGCCGCGGGCCAGGAGCGAGGCGTGCGTGCCGGTCTCGGCGACCCGGCCGCCGTCGAGGACGACGATGAGATCGGCGTCGCGCACCGTCGACAGGCGATGGGCAATGACGATGGTCGTGCGGTCGGCCTGCAGGAGGTCGAGGGCGCGGCGCACGGCCTGCTCGTTCACCGCATCGAGATGCGAGGTCGCTTCGTCGAGCACCAGGATGGGCGCGTCCTTCAGGAAGGCGCGGGCGATGGCGACGCGCTGGCGCTGGCCGCCCGACAGGCTGGTGCCGCGTTCGCCGACCGGCGAGTCGAGGCCGTCGGGCAACGCCGCCACCAGCCCGGACAGCGAGGCGTGCTTGATCGCGGCCTGCAGCTCGGCTTCCGACGCATCAGGCCGGGCGATCAGGATGTTGGCGCGCAGCGTGTCGTTGAACAGGTAGGTGTCCTGGGCGACCAGGGCGATCAGGCGGCGCAGATCGTCGAGCTTGTAGTCGCGCAGGTCGGCGCCGTTCAGCGTGATGCGACCGCCATCGGGATCCCAGAAACGCATCAGCAACTGGGCCGTCGTGGTCTTGCCGGCGCCCGATGTGCCGACCAGCGCCACCGTCTTTCCGGCCGGGATGGTGAAGCTGACATTGCTCAGGGCCCGGCGGGTCTGACCCGGGTAGATGAAGTCGACGTTCTCCAACGCGAGGGCGACCGCACCGGCGCGCGGCGGCACGCCGGGGCCGTCGCGCACGGCGATCGGCTCGTTGGCGAGGGCGTAGACGCGGCGGGTCGCGCCCAGCGTGTCGGCGAGCTGGCGGCCGATCTGGGCGATCTCCGACACCGGCAGGAAGGCCGCCATGGCGAGGATGGTGAGAAGGGGCAACAGGCCTGGATCGAGCGCACCCTGCGTCGACAAGGCGGCGCCGGTGACGACGACGCCAAGGCCGCCCAGCCCGGTCAGCACCTCGAGCAGAGCATGCTGGCGCGTCAGCTCGCTGAAGAACGGCAGGCGCAGCGAGATCTGGCGCTGCGACAGCTCGTCGAGCCGCGCGCCGCGGCTGGCCTCCTGCTGGAAGGCGACGATCTCGCCCAGGCCCTGCACCGAATCGACGGCGAAGGCACCGATCTCGCCGGCTGCCTCGCGCGCCTGGCTGCCCAGCCGGTCGACGCGCTTACGCATCATGAACGGGCTGAGGCCGACGGCGAGCAGAAACGGCAGCAGTGCCAGCGCCAGCCAGCCATTGGCCCAGGCGAGCACGCCGACCACGACGGCCGGCACCAGGATGGCGACGAAGGCCGGCGCCACGGTATGGGCGAAAAAGTACTCGACCAGCTCGATGTCGTGCGTGGCCAGGGCCATCAGATCACCGGTGCGGCGCCGCACCAGGTAGGCCGGCGCCAGGGCATCGAGCTTGCGGAAAGCGTCGATGCGCATCTCGGCCAGCAGGCGGAAGGCCATGTCGTGCGCGAGCCACGATTCGAACCAGTGCAGGACGCCCGACAGCGGCGCCACGATGGCGAGCGCGATGGCATAGCCTGTGTACGGTTCGTGATTCTTGAGCGCCAGGATGATCAGCGCCGACAGTGCGCCGACGCCGATGAAAGCGATGACACGCAGCACGCCGAACATGAAGGTGGCGGTAAGCTTGCCCTTCCACGGCAGGATCATCTTCATCAACGCCCCGACGACCTGGTACCAGGTGAGGCCCTCGGCCTTGATGATGCCCTCGGTGACCACCTTGACGGCGCCGCCCGGCGTGTCGGCGACACTCTCGGCGCGCGCCGGCGTGTCGAACGTGTCGTTCGCGTCGCTGTGCTGCTGCTCGCGCGCCTGATCGGCCATCAGCGCGGCATAGACGCCGCCGCGCGCCATCAGCGCCTCGTGGCGGCCCTGCTCGGCGACGTGGCCGCCGTCCAGCACCAGGATGCGATCGCAGTCGATCACGCTCGACAGGCGATGGGCGAGGATCAGCGTGGTGCGGCCCTGCATCAGGCGGTCGAGCGCCTCCTGGATCACCGCTTCGTTCTCGGCATCGACCGCGCTCAGCGCCTCGTCGAGCACCAGGATCGGCGTGTCGCGCAGCAACGCGCGGGCGATGGCGACGCGCTGGCGCTGGCCTCCCGAGAGCTTGATGCCCTTTTCACCGATCAGCGTGCCGTAGCCCTGCGGCAGGCTGAGGATGAATTCGTGGATGTTGGCTGCGCGCGCCGCCTCGACCAGCTCCTCCTCCGTGGCGTCGGGCCGGCCGAACCGGATGTTCTCTTCCACCGTGCCGTGGAACAGGAAGGTGTCCTGGTTGACGACGGAGATCAGCGAGCGGATCTCGGCGAATGGCAGGCTCCGCAGGTCGTGGCCGCCCAGCAGGATGCGGCCGCGCTCGGGATCGTAGAAGCGCAGCAGCAGGCGCACGATCGACGACTTGCCACCGCCCGACGGCCCGACCAGGCCGAGCCGCTCGCCGGCTTCGGCATGGAAGGTGAGGCCGTCATGCACGGTGCGGCGCGTGCCGGGATAGGCGAAGCGGACGTCCTGGAACTCGATCGTCGGCGCCAGCCGCTTGTCGAGCCGCGCCGGCGGCGCATCGGCCACCATGGGCTTGTCGTCGAGGATGCGATAGATGCCCTGGGCTGCCGACAGCCCGACCATGCCTTGGTGCAGCAGGGAGCGCAGCTCGCGCATCGGCCGGAAGATCTCCACCCCCAGCATGAGGATGATGAGGAGTGCGGAGAGCGACATCGCGCCCGCTTCGACGCGCGAGGCGCCATAGAGCAGCGCGGTCGCCGCGCCGCAGGCGATCGAGGTGTCGGTGATGCCCCGCGCCAGCGAGTTGGTCGCCAGCACCCACATGGTGCGGCGGAACAGGTCGCGCGCCTCGACCTCGAGCTTGTCGGCGCGTGCCTTGCCCTGGCCGAATGCCTTCAGGGTGGCGAGGCCCTGGATCGAATCGAGGAACTCGGCGGCGAACGAGGCGTAGGCCTTCTGCCGGCGCTGCGAGTTCTTGACGTCCCACTTGTGCCACAGCGCGGGCGCGAGCAGCGCCACCAGGGCGAAGGCCAGCATGACCGTCGCCACCGGCAGGTCGACGAAGGCCACCACCGCGAAGATCAGCAGCGGCGAGAGCAGGGCGATCATGAACTGCGGCAGGAACTGGCCGAAATAGGTCTCGAGCTGGTCGACGCCATCGATCAGGGAGAGGGTGAGCCCGCCCGAGCGCTGCCGACCGACCGTGCCCGGTCCGAGGCCGGCGATTCGGTCGTAGAGCGTACGCCGCAGCCGCTTCTGCACCCGCGCCGCCGTCTGGTGGGCGACCACGGCGCGCCAGTGCTCGGCCATGCCGCGCAGCACCATCACGATTGCGATCATGGCGATCCACGGCACCAGCTCGGCCAGCGGCCGGCCGGCGAACACCTGGCCGATCAGCCAGCCCAGCAGGCCGAGCCGGGCGATGCCCAGCGCGACCGCCAGCAACCCGATGCCGACGGCGCCGGCGATGCGCAGGCGGACGCCTTTGGTGAACGCGAAGAGACGGGGTTCGATGTGCATGAGAATTAGTCTAAACGGTACACAGGTTTTCGTCAGTCAACAAATGGGAAGAACCGCTGTACATTTTTGAACATGAACATGAACGCGAACTGGGACGATCTCCGTGTTTTCCTGACCCTGGCGCGTGACGGCACGCTCAGCACGGCGGCCAAATCGCTGGGCGTCAGCCATCCCACCGTGGCGCGCCGCGTGCAGGCGCTCGAGCAGCAGATCGGCGCCCGCCTGTTCGACAGGCTGCCCGATCGCTTCGTGCCGACCTCGGCCGGCGAGGAGCTGCTGGCCGACACCGAGGCGATGGAGAAGGCGGCCTTGTCGATCCAGCGGCGCAGCGCCGGGCTCAGCGACACCGTGAGTGGCGTGGTGCGGCTGTCGGCCGGCGAGGCGATGGCCGTGCTGGTGGCGCGCCATCTGCCGTGGCTGCGTGGCCGGCTTCGGCAGATCGAGTTCGAGGTGATCGCGAGCCATACGCTGGCCAACCTGTCGCGGCGCGAAGCCGATCTTCTGATCCGCGAGCGGGTGCCGGATCTGGCCGGCATCGTCGCCCGCAAGCTCTGCGACGTCGGCTACGCGGTCTACGCGGCACGCAAGCTCGCCCTCGAGCACGTCAGCTTGGCGGCGCTGGTCGACCAGCCGTGGATCGGCTTCGACGACGATCATAGCTACATGCCGGGCCACCACTGGCTGCACGAGCAGCTCGGCCGCCGGCCCGAGATCCGGGTCAACAACTGGCTCGTGCTGCACGACGCGGTGCGCGTGGGATCGGGCCTCGCCGTGCTGCCCTGCTATCTCGGCGACCAGGATGGCGCCCTGCGCCGCGTCGGCGGCGTGCTTTCGGAGGTCTCCAGCGAGCAATGGCTGCTGGTCCATCGCGACCTCAGAGCGCTGCCGAGGGTGCGCGCAGTCATGGACGCGCTGGTCGAGCTTTTCCAGCGCCACCGCGCCGTGCTCGAGGGGCGGCTGTAGGGACTCGTGCCAGCTTCGTTGCTAGGGCGTGGACAGAGGGGGCTTGGAAGGCTGCGGCATCATCTGCAACCCCCTTACCCAGCTTCTCCCCCTACCGGGGAGAGGAGACCGAGCTCGAGGTGTGTTTGCCCTCCTCAGCAAAACTGGGGAGAAGCGATCTCACCTCTCGAGCCACACATCCTCGAAGCGCCAGTTGTTGTAGATGCTGTTGATGTGCAGGGTGAGGTTCTTGACCTGCGGCTGCCAGCATCCGGCGGCGCGGCCGTAGAAGATGATGGGACGGGCAATCTCGGCCTGCAGGGCGTGGTCGATGTCCCACACCATCTGCTGGCGCTTCTTGGGGTCGAGCTCGCGCGACTGGGCCTCGAACCGCTTGGTCATCTCGGCGTTGCAGTAGCCGTTGTAGTTGCGCAACGAGCCGCAGCCGTAGCTCTCGAAGAACGCGACGTCGGGATCGTCGACCGCGAGCCCGCTCAGGTTCAACGCCACGATATAGTCCTTCTTGAACACGCGGTTGTAGTAGACCGCGGTATCGATGATCTCGAGCTCGCCGTCGACGTAGACCTGCTTGAGCTGGTCGATCAGGATCACCGCTGGATCCTTGAAAGTGGCGATGTTGCGGGTGCTGACCTTGATCTTGAGACGCTTGTCGGGCCCGTAGCCCGCCTCCTTCATCAAGGTCCGCGCCTCTTCGCGCGCCTTGGCGACGTCGCCGTAGCCCGGCAGGTCCTTCATCATCTCGGGTGTCATGCCCCATGCGCCATCGGGCGGCGGCAGCATGATGCCCGCCATCTTGTCCTCGCCCTCGCTCAGGATGTCGATGAAGGCCTTGCGGTCGAGCGTCAGGGCGAGCGCGCGGCGCAACTTGGGATTGTCGAACGGGGCGGAGTCCTGATTGACGATCAGGTTCACGCTGACGCCGCTCTCGCGCATCGTGCACTGCGCCTTGGGCGCCTCGGCCCTGATGTTCTTCAGCAACGGCACCGTGACATCGGACGGGAAGGTCATGTCGAACTTGCCGGCGATGAAGGACAGCATGCGCGTCGATCGGTCGGGGATGATGGTGAACTCGATGCCGTCGAGATAGGGCAGCCCCTTCTTCCAGTAGTCCGTGTTCTTCACCAGCTTGATGCCCTCGTTCATCTTGAACTCGGCGAGCTTGAACGGTCCGGTGCCGATCGGCTTGCGCCTCATCTGGTCGGGCGGAACGTGGCAGGAATAGATCGGCGTGTAGCCTGCGGCCAGCAGCGCCAGGATCGAAGGCTGCGGCGCCTTGAGATGGAACGTCGCCTGGAGGTCGCTGTCGGCCGTCACCCTCTCGACGTTGGTCCACCACGATGAGCGCGGGTTGCGCCTAAGCTTGCTCTCGCCGCCCAGCAGCAGGTCGAACGTGCAGGCGACGTCCTTGGCCGTGAACGGCTTGCCGTCGTGCCAGCGCACGCCCTCGCGCAGCTTGAAAACCAGCTTCGTGCCGCCTTCCTCCCACGCCCAGCTCGCCGCCAGATCAGGCACGATCGAGCTCAGGCTGGTCTTCGGCACGTGCTGGTCGAACATCACCAGGTTGTTGTAGAGCGACATGAACGGCACTGCGACCGACACGGTCGACTCCTCGTGGATCGAGGCGCTGGGCGGGCTGTCCATGTGCTGGATCTTGAGGATGCCGCCGCTTTTCTGCGCCACGGCCGGGCTCGCGACGGCGAGTCCCAGCACGGCGGTAATCAAGGCGATGCCAACGCGTTTGCTGCTCATGCTTCCTCCCGGCATTTGCTGGCCTTTATTGCCGTGCATTGTGGGCACGGCGGTGGCGCGGTCCAATATGATTTATTCATGGCTCTCGCGCGACGACAATGGCTGCGGATCGGGTGAGGCGATGACGACGGATATCTACATCTCCATCGCAGTCGAGACCGACGATGGAGCCGACCTGTACCGACGTCACCTTTTGTTGGTAGGCTGTCGGCATCGGGAGAGACGCCATGAAGAAGATCGCCCTTGCGATAGCGCTCGTTGCGGTGACTGCCGCCGCAAGGGCCGAGAACGGCGTGTTGCCGGCGGCGGCGAAGCCCGAGGATGTCGGTCTCTCCTCTGCTCAGCTCAGGCGCCTCGAGGCGGTGACACAGGCGCATATCGATTCGGGGCTGGTGCCGGGCGCGGTGATGCTGGTGGCGCGGCGCGGCAAGGTGGCCTGGGTGTCGGTCCAGGGCAGGCGCGATCCGGCGGTGGCCGATCCGATGAAGCTCGATTCGATCTTCCGCATCTACTCCATGACCAAGCCGATCGTCAGCGTCGCCGTCATGCAGATGGTCGAGGAAGGCAAGCTGCAGGTCGGCGATCCGGTGGCGAGGTTCCTGCCCGAGATCGGCAGGATGAAGGTCGGCACCGAGAAGATCGGGCCGGACGGCAAGCCGGTGTTGCATCGCGCCGATCCCGACCGTGCGATGACGGTGCAGGACCTGCTGCGCCACACCTCGGGCCTGACCTACGGCTCGCGCGGTGTCGGCTTGATCAACCAGTCCTACATAGACGCCAGGATCGGCAATCGCGCGATGAGCAACCAGGAGCTCGTGACGGCGCTGTCGGGCCTGTCGCTGAAATTCTCGCCCGGCGCGCGTTGGGAGTACGGTGTGTCGACCGACGTGCTGGGACGGCTGGTCGAGGTGATCGACGGCAAGCCGCTCGGCGAGGCGCTGTCGGCGCGTATCTTCCAGCCACTCGGCATGGCCGATTCCGGCTTCCAGGTACCGACCGACAAGCTGGCGCGTGCCGCTCAGCCCGGTCCGCGGCCGAACGGCCAGCCGATGACACCGCGGTTCGCCGTCAATGACGGCGCCAAGTACCAATCCGGCGGCGGCGGGCTCACCTCGACGATGGAGGATTATCTCCGCTTCACCGCCATGCTTGCCAACCAGGGCGAGTTCGCGGGCAAGCGGTTGCTCGGCAAGCAGACGGTGGCGTTCATGACTTCCGACCACACCGGGGCGCGGCCCGGCCGTCCGCCGGGGCTGGGCTTCGGACTGGGCTTCGAGGTGCGCACGCGGACCGGCGATTCCGCACTGCCGGGCAGCGTCGGCGAATATGGCTGGGCCGGCAATGCCGGCACGCTGTTCTGGATCGATCCGAGGGAGCAGCTCACGGCCATCTATATGGTGCAGGTGAGCGACCCCGATCGCATTGCGCTGCGCAACCAGTTCAGAACGATGGTGCAGGCCGCGATCATCGATTGAGGGACCAGGCCTCGAGGGGGAGAAGCGTCATGACTCGTCTCAGTCGCCGATATGCATCGATTGCCCTGCTGTCGCTGGTCGCAGCGGCCCCGGCCATCGGGCGCGCCGAAACGCCGATGCGGGCCGACAAGCCCGAGGATGTCGGACTTTCCTCGGCCCAGCTCAAGCGCCTCGAAGCGGCCACCAAGCAGAACATCGACGACGGGCTGATGCCCGGCGCGATCATGGCGGTGGTGCGGCGCGGCAAGCTTGCCTGGGTGTCGGTCCAGGGCAAGCGCGCGGGAGATTCGGACGATGCCATGAAGGGCGACGCGATCTTCCGCATCTATTCGATGACCAAGCCGATCGTCAGCATCGCGCTCATGCAGCTCGTCGAGGAAGGCAGGCTGCAGGTCAGCGATCCGGTCGCCAAGTTCCTGCCCGAGATGGGTAACATGAAGGTCGGCACCGAGGTCGTCGGACCGGACGGCCGGACGACGCTGCATCTCGCCGATCCCGACCGGCCGATGACGGTGCAGGACCTGCTCCGCCACACCTCCGGCCTGACCTATGGCTCCCGAGGCAACACGCTGGTCCATCAGGCCTATCGCGAGGCCAAGATCGGCGATCGCATGGCAACCAACCAGGAGATGGTGCAGCGCCTGTCCAAGCTGCCGCTGCTGTTCTCGCCGGGCGCACGCTGGGAATACAGCGTGTCGGTCGACGTGCAGGGCCGCCTGATCGAGGTGCTGACCGGCAAGAAGCTGGGCGAGGCCTTGTCCGAGCGCGTGTTCCAGCCGCTCGGCATGGTCGACACCGCCTTCAAGCTGCCGTCGGAAAAGCTGACGCGCGTCGCCCAGCCCGGCCAGAAGCCCAACGGCCCGCCGATGACGCCGCGCTTCAAGGTCGACGATGGTGCGCGCTACGAGTCGGGTGGCGGCGGACTCCTGGGCAGCACCGAGGACTACCTGCGCTTCGCCATGGCGCTCGCCAACGGCGGTGAATTCCAGGGCAGGCGCATCATCGGCCGCAAGACTCTGGAATTCATGACGGCGGACCATGTGGGCAACCGCCCCGGGCGTCCCGACGGCTTCGGCTTCGGCCTGGGCTTCGAGGTCCACACGCGGCTCGGCGATTCGTCGATCGAAGGCTCGGTCGGCGAGTACGGCTGGTCGGGCGCCGCCGGGACGACCTTCTGGATCAATCCCAAGGAGCAGCTCGTCGGCATCTACATGGTTCAGGCGAGCGACGGCGACACGAGATTCCTGCGCACCCAGTTCAGGACGATGGTGCAGGCGGCGATCGTCGACTGAGAGCCTGCGCTTCGAGCTGACCTGGAGTTGGGAACACGCCCCCACACGAGAAGCGGACTTTTCTGTCGTCTCGAACGAGGTGGACCTCATCGCCGCCTGATACGGGTGTCCTCGGAACGTCTAGCGATGAGATCCTTCGCCGCCCTCAGGATGACAAGAAAGCACCGCGCGTTACAGCGTCACCTGCTGGATGCCACCGCGCGGCGTGTTCGCCTCGATGTGGCGCCACAGGATCTCGTGGCCGGCCGGCAGCGGCCGGTTGTTGGGCATGGTGAGCCAGAGCCGCAGCAGCAGGCGGCTCTTGCCGGCGGCGAAATCGTCCTCGAACGGCGTGCGGCCGTGATAGGTGACGTGGCTGTTGATGAGCTGCAGGTCGCCGGGCGCGAGCGTCATCTCGAAGCACAGCTCCTGGGCGGTGGCCATCAGGATGTCGATGGCCTCCTTCTGCTTGTCCGTGAGCGGCGGCACCCCGGGCGCCATCTGCGCCGCCTCGATGAAGGTGAGCGAGTAGTGCGACGTGAACTTGCCGTCGCGCAGTCCGAAGATCGGCAGCGGATAGGCGGTCTCCTTGGTCGTGCCTTCCTCGCCGAAGCGGCTGCGCCAGTAGTCGTGGAACAGCTCGTCGAGCAGGTCGGGCCGGCGCGCGAGGATGGCGTTGTGAATGGCCGGCGTGCTGGCGAGCGTGCTGACGCCGCCCGCGCTGGCCTGGCGCACGCACAGCAGGCCGACCACGTCGGTGCGATCGGTATGGAAGCGCAGGCTGCCGTTGGTGAGCGTGCGCGCATAGGAGGAGAGGAAGGTGCCGCCCGTCTTGTCCTTGGTCTCGCCGTAGGTGCGGCCGACATGCGCGCCCTCGTCGCGGATGGCGCGCATCATCTCGCCGCTGCGGTTCTGGAACACCGGCGTGCCGAGATGCGTGCCGAGGCCGTAATAGATGCGCCGCAGGTCGGCTTCCTCGTAGCGATCGACCGGGAAGCCGCGCAGCTTCAGGATGCCGCAGCCGTTCTCGAGCTCGTCGCGAATGTCGTCCAGCAATCCGTCGAGCCCCGACAGCGGGAAGTCCTGGCGCGTGATCCGCGACCATTCCAGTCCCTTGGCCTTGACCGCCTTGAGAGCGGCGTCGAATTCGGCCACGGCGGCCGACGGCAGCTCGCGGATCCAGCGCGTGGAATTCTTGATCTCGTCGCCGGTCCACACACAGCGACCGGTCAGGGGGGTGCGAAGTGTCATGCGCCGGATTTTATCCGCCGCGCGCCCGCCACTCCAGTTCCTGTAGGGACAAGACAGGGTTGCATTTGATACGGTCGTGTGGGGGGAAGACTTGGACTCGCGTAACTGCAGGACCCGGCTTTTGGGGAGGCCGCAAGTCCACGAGGGGCGGATTCATGGCAATGAGCGTGACCTCTGTCGATTCTCCGAACGGCAGCCTGCCGGCCGTCTCGGCCGTGTCGATCGCCCCTTCCTCGAGCTGGAAGGCGGAAGGCTTCAGCGGTTCGGTGCCCTTCACCTTCGTCGTCACGCGGACGGGCGACACGAGCACCCCTGAGAGCGTCGATTGGTCGGTGCTCGGCGCGAATCCCAGCCCGGCCACGGCGGTCGATTTCGTTGGCGGTTTCGTGCCGTCCGGAACGGTGACGTTCGCCGCGGGCGAGACGTCGAGGACCATCACCGTGAACGTGGCGGGCGACCTGGAGGCAGAACCGGAGGAAGGCTTCACCGTCGCCCTCTCCAATCCCACGGCCGGCCTGTCGATCGTCACGGCAACGGCATCCGCCACGATCATCGATGGCGTTGGCGCCCGGTTCATCGCGTCGATCGACCCGGCCGCGCTGCTGTCGAACAGCAGTACATTGAGCCCGATCTTCTCGCCGGACGGCCTGAAGGTGGCCTTTCAGGGTTTCGCCGACAATCTGGTGCCTGCTGATACGAACGATGACCCTGACTTCTTCGTCAAGGACCTGGTGACCGGCGCAATCATACGCGTGTCAACCGATTCGGCGGGCGGCCAGGCGTTTGGCGACCCTGACAACAATTCGGACCCGATCAGCTTCTCGCCCGACAGCACGAAAGTGGTTTTCGGCAGCTCCGCGACCAACCTCGTCTCGAACGACACCAATGGAAAGCAGGACATCTTCGTCAAGGACCTGGTGACAGGCCTGATCACCCGTGTATCGACCGACGCAGCTGGTGTGCAGGCCGACAATCAGTCGCATCAGCCGACGTTCTCGCCGGATGGCACCCAGATCGTGTTCTGGAGCTCGGCGACCAACCTGGTGTCCGGCGACACAAACGGCAAGCAGGACATTTTCATCAAGAACCTGGTCACGGGCGTCGTCACCCGCGTCTCGACCGACGCGGTCGGCGCGCAGTCGAACGGTGACTCCGACCAGCCGGTGTTTTCGCCGGACGGCACCAAGGTGGCCTTCATCAGCAAGGCCACCAATCTTGCCCCCTTCGATACCAACGGGATCACCGCCGATCTGTTGGTCAAAGATTTGGCCACCGGTGCGGTTACAATCGTATCGACCAGTTCAGCAGGCACGCAGCCGAGCAGCGCCGTCGGCGAGCCGGTATGGTCGCCCGACGGTACCAAGATCGCGTTCAGCAGTGCGGCGAACAGCCTGGTGCCGAACGATACCAACCTAGCGTCCGATATCTTCGTCAAGGACCTGACTACGGGAACGCTCACCCGCGTCTCGACGGATGCTGCGGGCGGCCAGGCCAACGGCACTTCCTCAGCGCCCGTCTTCTCGCCCGACGGCTCGCGCGTGTCGTTCGCCAGCGGGGCCAACAACCTGGTGGCCGGGGATACCAACGGCAAGTTCGACATCTTCGTCAAGGATCTGACGACAGGCGCAATTCAGCGCGTCACGACCGACGCGTCGGGCGTTCAGGGCGACAATTTTTCCTTCGAATCCAATTTCTCGCCGGACGGCAGGCGGCTGATCGTCTCTAGCGACGCGGGCAACCTTGTGACCGGCGATACCAATGGTTTCGCCGATGCCATCATCGCCGATCTGAACCTGGTGTCGGTCTTGGCGACAGACGCCGCTCGCCCGGAAGGTCTGTCGGGCACCACGTTCTTCTCCTTCACGGTATCGCGCGCCGGCGTGGTCACGCAGGCACTCAGCGTCGACTGGGCGGTCACCGGCACGGGCGCCCATCCCGCCGATGCCGCCGATTTCGTGGGCGGGCTTCCGTCCGGCACCGTGACTTTCGCCGCCGGTGAGTCGAGCAAGGTGGTGACGTTGCCGATCGCGGGTGACGCCACGATCGAGTTCGACGAGACCTTCAATGTCACGCTGTCGAACCTTTCGGCGATAGATTTCATGTTCGGCACCAAGACAGCCACCGGCGCAATCCAGAACGACGACAAGCTGGCGGCTGCGATCGCAGCCGACGTGGCCTCGTTGGCCGAGGGCAACGCTGGCACCAAGACTTTCACCTTCACCGTGACCCTCGACCGCGCCGGGCCCTTCACCCAGACCGTCGACTGGGCTGTCACTGGCTCGGGGGCAAATCCTGCCGATGCCGCGGATTTCGGCGGCGTGCTGCCCTCGGGGACGCTGACGTTGAGTGTCGGGGAGACCAGCAAGACGATCAGCGTCGGCGTGTCGGGCGACGCCGTGCTCGAGCCCGACGAAGGTTTCAAGGTGACGCTGGCGAACCCGTCCTCGGGCCTGCTGATCGGCACCGCCGCGGCCAGTGCCACGATCGTGAACGACGACGGCGCGTCAGTGTCGATCGCGGCGACCGACGCGACCAAGGCGGAAGGCGACAGCGGCGGCACGCCGTTCACCTTCACCGTCACCCTTGCCGGCGGGAGCGCCGCACCGCTGACCGTCGACTGGACCGTGTCGAGTCCAGGCGGCCGCGGAGCGGCCGACGCGGCGGACTTCGTCGGTGGCACTTTTCCCGCTGGCACGCTGACCTTCCAACCCGGCGACACGGGCAAGGCCATCGTGGTCATGGTCGCCGGCGACGGGGACGTGGAGGGGGCTGATGCCTTCACCGTGACGCTGTCCAACCCGTCGCCGGGACTAGCGATCGGCACCGCGTCGGCCGCCGGCAGCATCGAGAACGACGATACTTTCGTGACGTTCACGGGCCCGGTCGAGCAGGCCGAAGGCAACAGCGGATCGACGGCTTTCGTCTTCACGTTGGTGGGCCGCGGGGACTTCTCGGTGGCGCGCAGCGTGTCGTGGGCGGTGACAGGCAGCGGCGGCAACGCGGCTGGCGCCAATGACTTCACGGGCAACCTGTTGCCGAGCGGGACGGTCACACTGGAGATCGGCGAAACCAACAAGACCATCACCGTGCTGGTGGCGGGCGACACCACGGTCGAACCGGACGAAACCTTTACGATCGCGCTGTCCAATCCGTCGGTGGGCCTCGCGATCTTCGAGGGTTCGACCACCGGCACGATCTTGAGCGACGACTCGCCGACGGTGTCGATTGGCCCCGCGCTCGTGGTCCATACGGAAGGCGATGGCGACAGCACGCCCTACATCTTCACCGTCGCGCTGAGCCAACCCGGACTTACACAATTGACCGTCGATTGGTCGGTTACCGGATCGAGCGATCATCCGGCCACCGCGGGCGATTTCGGTGGCACGTTGCCGTCGGGGACGGTCACCTTCGCCGCCGGCGAGACCAGCAAGACAATCACCGTGTCGGCTTCTGGCGACACGATTGTCGAGTTCGACGAGTTCTTCATCGTGGCCCTGTCGAATCCCTCGGCGGGGCTGGCGCTGGGCACGGCGAGCGCTGGCGGCGATATCCAGAACGAGGATCGCGCCAAGATCTCGATCACGCCGCTCTCGGCCAGCAAGGCGGAAGGCGACGGCGGCCCGACGGCATTTGCTTTCACGGTGAGCCTCGATCAGGCGTCGTTCGCGGACCAGACGGCGCAGTGGACCGTGACGGGCACTGGCGCCAACGCGGCCGACGCGGCTGATTTCGGCGGGACCTTCCCGTCGGGCACGGTGAGCTTCGCGGCCGGGGAGACCAGCAAGGTCGTGACGGTCTTGGTGTCGGGCGACACGGCGGCCGAGTTCAACGAGGACTTCGTAGTCACACTGTCGAATCTGACGACCGGCTTGCAGCCGGGCATAGCGTCGGCGGCGGGCACCATCCAGAACGACGACAAGTCAGTGGTATCGGTCACGGCGGGACCAGGCGCGAAGGTCGAGGGTACGGGCGGGACGACCATCTTCGACTGGACGGTGAGCCTCGATCGGGCCGGCGTTGCGAGCGAGACCGTGGCATGGGCGGTGACGGGCAATGGCGCGCACGCCGCTGACGGCGCCGACCTGGTGGGTGGCGTGCTGCCCTCGGGTACACTCACGTTCGCGCCCGGCGAGACCAGCAAGACAGTAAGCGTCGGCGTGGCAGGCGACTCGGTCGTGGAGTTCGACGAAGACCTGGTGCTGACCCTGTCGGCGCCGTCGTCCGGCCTCGACCTCGGCACGGCGACGATGGCGGCCACGATCCTGAACGACGACGTCTCGGTTGCCTCGATCGCCGTGCAATCGGCGATCAAGGCGGAGGGCAACAGTGCCACGACCCCCTTCACCTTCCTGGTGAGCCTGAACCAGGCCGGCGTCACCACCCAGACCGTGGGCTGGAGTGCGCTCGGCGGCGGCAGCGATCCCGCCGATGCGGCCGACTTCGGCGGCGCTCTTCCGATCGGGATCGTGACCTTCGCCGCTGGCGAGACCAGCAAGCTCGTGACCATCCAGGTGTCGGGCGACAGCGTTGCCGAGGCCCACGAGATCTTCCTGGTGACCCTCGGCAGCCCGTCGGCCGGACTTTCGATAGGAGCCGGATCGGATGCGGGCGTCATCCTCGACGACGACGGCGCGGTGTCGATCGCGGCGCAGACGGCGGCCCAGGCCGAACGCGACAGCGGCATCACCGCCTTCACCTTCCTGGTGACGATGACCGGCCCCCACTCGGCGGCGCGCAGCGTCGCCTGGGCAGTGACCGGGACAGGGGTGAACGCTGCCGCCGCCTCCGACTTCGCAGGTGGTGTGCTGCCGTCAGGCGTGCTCAGCTTTGCGCCCGGCGAGACCAGCAAGGTGCTGACCGTCAATGTCGCGGGCGATACGACGGTGGAGCAGGACGAAGGCTTTATCGTCACCCTGTCGAACCCGTCGTCCGGCCTGACGCTGGGGACGGCCTCGGCCTCTGGCACCATCCAGAACGACGACACCGTCGTGGTCACCGTCGCCACGCATGACGATGCTTACATCGTCCAGCAGGGGCACCCGCTGTCGATCGCGGCATCGGTCGGCGTGCTGGCCAACGACCAGAGCGCATCCACCGCGACGCTGCTCTCCGGCACAGCGCACGGTACGTTGCAGCTCGCCGGCACGAGCGGCGGGTTCAGCTATACGCCCGCGGCAGGCTTCAGCGGCATCGACTCCTTCACTTATCACGCCGCCACCGGGGGCAGCGGCGCCGACGGGCAGGCGCTGATCTATGTCGTGCCGGTCATCGTCGGCACGACGACGACGCTCGACCTGCTGACGCTCAACGCCGAGGAGCAGATCGCCGCGACCTATGCCGCGTTCTTCGGCCGCGCCGCCGATGCGGACGGCTTCGGCTTCTGGGTCGGCGAGTTCGTTCGCAACCTGCCGACGCAGGGCCCGGCGGCGCTGTTCGCCAACATCGCCAGCTCGTTCGGCGTCAGCGCCGAGGCCAAGGCGCTGTATCCGTTCCTGGTCAATCCGTTCGCGGCGAGCGACCCGCAGATCAGCAGCTTCATCGAATCGGTCTACAACAACCTGTTCAACCGCGGCTCGGACGCAGCCGGCCT
Organism: Reyranellaceae bacterium; assembly: GCA_046349295.1. Classification (GTDB taxonomy): domain Bacteria; phylum Pseudomonadota; class Alphaproteobacteria; order Reyranellales; family Reyranellaceae; genus Reyranella. The sequence goes on along the minus strand of JAXMCP010000013.1, from coordinate 171,030 downwards.
CGCCTATTGGACGGGGCAGGTCAAGGCGACGCTGGCGGCGGGGCAGTTCGTTGGCTCGGTGCTGATCAACATCATGAGCGGAACGCAGGACACGGCAGACGGCAAGGACATCACCACCCTGATGGGCAAGGTGGCGGTGAGCCTGGCCTACGTGCACGAGCAGAACGAGCACCACACGGCATGGAACGGGGCTGCGGACACGGCGGCGGCGACCAACCTGATGCATGCCGTGACCAGCGATCCCTCGACCGTCCTCACGGGCGTCAAGAACGCGGAGAGCCTGATCGCCAATCACGCGTGAGGGTTTTCAGATGGGCATGGCGCTTGCGCCCGCCTCGCTTTTCACGCCGTCAACAGCTTCACAAGATTGTTGTGCTGGCGACATCCGGCAATACCGGGACGCGTCACCAGGATTACCGGAATCCTGCCCGAGTCGCCGTCCTTGACGCCGATCCGCTCGATGTGCAGGCCAGCGCAAGCCTCATCCGAGATGCGCATCAGCGCGTCGAGTTCGCCGTCCTTGGCGAGCTGAGCAGGATCGTCCTTGACTCGCATCCCGACGATCTCCGGCACCGCTGCGCCCGACAGCAGGCGGCGGAGCGTTGGCCACGCGGTCTTGTCGAGCGGTGGGGCGATGCCGAGCCGGAGCTTGCGGCCGCGCAAGCCGGGCGCCGTTGCTTCCGTGGCCTTCGCAATCGTCTCGAAAGCGGCGCGGATCGACGGCACGTAAGCGCGGCCCTCCGGCGTGAGGGTGATGGCGCGCGCCGAGCGGTGAAACAGCGCCACGCCGAGCGCGGTCTCCAGTGCCTTGACGTGCTGGCTGACGGCGCCGGGCGTGACGCAAAGCTCGTCGGCGGCACGCCGGAAGCTCTTGTGGCGGGCGGCGGCCTCGAAGGCGCGCAGGCCGTTCAGGGGTGGCAGTCGGTAGGTCACGGTGGCCTGAAGATAGAAGCGGGCGAGACGCAAGGAGCATCAGAAATTCTAAGCCTCGAGAAGCAGTTTAGCTGATTTGTCCAACGCCAGGGGACAGGGCACGGTCCCAGGCATATCCGAAGGAGGCCGACATGCCCGACGAAACCACGATCGATCATCTGCAGAAGCGCCGGATCGAAGCTGGAGTGCTCATTCCTTTCATTGCCGCCTGCCGGGAGAAATTCGGCGACGGACCGACGCGCGAGGTGGTGGCCGCAACCATCCGCGGCCTGGCGGCCGACGAAGGCGCAGGCTGGGCGGCACGCTTCGGCCGCGATATGGCGGGCCTGCGCGCACTCGCCGAAACGACATGGGCCGGGAGTGGCAGCCTCGAGATCGAGATCGTCGATCAGACGGCCGATCGGTTCGACTTCAATGTTACGCGATGCCGGTATGCCGAGTTCTACAAGGAGCTTGGACTCGCCGACCTCGGGTCGCAGGTCCACTGCGCCCGCGATCACGCCATGATCAGCGGTTTCAACGACGAGCTCGAGCTCGTTCGCCGCCAGACGATCATGTCGGGTGGTAGCTGCTGCGATTTCCGCTTCCGGAGGAAGCCATGACCGGCGTGCTCGACGACTACCTGGTCGATCCCGATTTGTCGCTTCTCGACAAGACTCGCGTCCAGGCCCAGGTGCTCGTCCTCTGCTGCGCGCCTTGCGCGCTGATCTGCGCCGCCGATCTCGACATCGCCGCCGCCGGCGGGGACGACGTCAGCCTCGACCGCGCCCAGACCATCATGCAGGGCGCCCCAGCTGCACCTTCCGCTACCGATTTGCGCCGCGCTGACGGTTCATTCATCGCTGGGACCGCGCCACCCCAGTGGCGCGGTCTCAGCGAAGAACGCTTAGCGCAGCGCCTTTCGCATGTTGATCGAGGTCGGGTAGTCGAAACCGGGATGGGCTTCGCGGGAATATTCGACGTAGCCCAGCGCCGTGAAGAGGCGCTGGTTTTCGGTGAGCACGATGCGCACGCCGAGGCAGACGCCAGCGAGCTCGCGGCGGCGCGCTTCGTCCTCGACGGCCTCGACGAGGCGGCGGGCGATGCCGTGGCCGCGCTCGGTGGGCAGCACCGACAGGCGGCCGAAATAGAGGTCATTCTCCATCGGCTTGACCATGACGCAGCCGACGACCGCGCCATTTCGCTCAGCGATGATCGCACCGCTGTCGCGTGCCAGCTCGGCGGAAATCGCTTCGGCGGACTCGAGGAAGGCGCCCGACTCGGGCTGCAGCTTGCCGCGATACTGCTCGAACGCGGCGGCAATTGTATGGGCGAGCGCCGTTGTGTCGGCGGCGGTGGCGGCGCGCAGGATAAGGTGGTCGCTCATGGGGCTGTTTCCGCGTAGGCTTCGCGTAACGTAAAGGAACACCCTATGGGATATCAGACGATCCAGGTACGCAAGCTCACACCGGTCATCGGTGCGGAAATCGCCGGAGTCGATCTTTCGCGGCCGCTCGGCAACCAGACCTTTCAGGAGATCCACGATGTGCTGATGGAGAACCTGGTGGTCTTCTTCCACGACCAGGATCTGACGCACGACCAGCACAAGGCGTTCGGCCGGCTGTTCGGCGAGCTGCACATGCATCCGACCTCGACACGCAAGGACTGGGACCATCCCGAGATCCTGATCATCAAGGCCGACGAGAGCTCCCAGCATGTCGCCGGCGAGGAATGGCATTCCGACGTCAGTTGCGATCCCGAGCCGCCGATGGGCAGCATCCTCTACATGAAGGAGCTGCCGCCCGATGGCGGCGGCAACACGCTGTTCGCCAACATGTACCGCGCCTACGAGACGCTCTCGCCGTCGATCCAGCGCCTGTGCGAAGGACTGACGGCAATCCATGACGGCGCCCAGGTCTATGGCGGCCGCTTCGGCCAAAAGCCGAAGGAGGGCGGCTTCCCGCGCAACGAGCATCCGGTGGTGCGCACCCATCCGGTGACCGGTCGCAAGGCGCTCTACGTCAACCGCAACTTCACCACGCGCATCGCGGGTCTCAAGAAGCACGAGAGCGATGCGCTCCTGGAAATGCTTTACCGCCACAGTGAGACGCCGGAGTTCCAGTGCCGCTTTGCCTGGCGTCCCAACTCGATCGCCTTCTGGGACAATCGCGCGGCCATGCATCACGCGATGTGGGACTACTTCCCGAACCGCCGGCTCGGCTATCGCGTCACCGTCAAGGGCGACAAGCCGTTCCTTCGGACCTGAGGACCATCATGGCGTTGATCACCTATCTCACCCGCATCCAGTTCGATTTCGGCGCGCTGAAGCTTCTCGAGGCGGAGCTGCAGCTTCTCGGCTTGCGAAGGCCGCTGATCGTCACCGACAAGGGCGTCATTGCCGCCGGCCTGTGGGCCAAGGTCAAGGAGCATCTGCCCGGCAACATGCCGCTCACCGTCTATGACGGCACGCCGGAGAACCCGACGGAAGCGGCGATGCGCGACGCCCTCGAGATCTACAAGGACGAGGGCTGCGATGGCATCATCGCCATCGGCGGCGGCTCGCCGATGGATCTGGCCAAGGCGGTCGGCCTGATGGCGACCCATCCCGGCACCTCGCTGCAGCATTACTCCTTCGTGGAAGGCGGCGCGCCGCGCATCACCGACAAGGTGGCGCCGATCGTCGCCATCCCGACCACGTCGGGGACCGGCAGCGAGGTGAGCCGCGGCGGCGTCATCATCATGGATTCAGGCCGCAAGCTCGCGATCGGCAGCCCGCATCTGATCCCGAAGCTGGCCCTGATCGATCCCGAGCTGACCCTAGGCCTGCCGCCGCATCTCACGGCCGGCACAGGCATGGACGCCTTCACCCACAACATCGAATGCTTCCTGTCGAATGCCTTCAACCCGCCGGCCGATTCGATCGCCTTGGATGGCCTCGAGAAGGCGTGGACCTATGTCGAGCGTGCGACCCGCGACGGGTCTGACCGCGAGGCGCGCTACAACATGGCGATGGCCGCCATGGAAGGCGCGATGGTGTTCCAGAAGGGGCTGGGCGCCGTCCATGCGCTCAGCCACCCGACCGGCGGACTCAAGGGCTACCGCCTGCATCACGGCACGCTGAACGCTGTCTTCCTGCCGGCCGTGCTGCGCTTCAACGCACCTGCCGTTGGCGACAAGTATCGCCGCGTGGCGCGCGTGATGGGCCTGGCGGACAGCGCGGCCAATGCCGAGGGCGTCGCGGACGCCGTCGGTGCGCTGAATGCGCGGCTCGGCATTCCCAGCGGGCTGGGTGCGATGGGTCTCGCCCAGGACACGGTCGAGAAGATCGCCGATGGCGCCCTCGGCGATCACTGCCATCTGTCGACGCCGCGCCAGCCGACCAAGGCGCAGTATGTCGAGCTGATCGAACAGAGCTGGGGATAGCTTGCCGGGTGCGCGCCACTCCGTGGCGCATTCATGAGCGCCACGGAGTGGCCCGTTCCCGGCCACGAGAGGGGGATGTCGAATGAAAGTGCAGGGCAAGGTTTGCGTCGTCACTGGCGCGGCAGGCGGCATTGGCGAGGCGATCGCGCGTCGCTACGCCAAGGAAGGCGCCAAGGGCGTCGTCGTCGCCGATCGTGATGTCGGTCGGCTCGAGGCGGTGGCCAAGGACATCAAGGGCATGGCCGTCGCCTGCGACGTCGCCAACGAAGCCGACTTCAGGAAGCTGATCGGCGAGGCCGAGCGCCGGTACGGCCCGGTCGACGTCTTCTTCTCCAATGCCGGCATCGGCCGCGGCGGCCACGAGGACGCCTCGGACAAGGATTGGGCCGACAGCTGGGCGATCCACGTCATGGCGCACGTCTACGCCGCGCGCGCCCTGGTCCCCGGCATGCTGGCGCGCAAGTCGGGCTACCTCTTGAACACCGCCAGCGCCGCTGGCCTGCTCGCCTCGATGGGCTCGGCGCCCTATGGCGTAACCAAGCACGCCGCCGTGGCGCTGGCCGAGCATCTGTCGATCCAGTACGGCGACAAGGGAATCTGCGTCTCGGTGCTCTGCCCGCAGGCGGTCGACACCAACATGCTGCGCATGGCAGGAGCGGGGGCAGCCTCGGTCGACGGCGTGCTGCACACCGATGCGGTCGCCCAGACGGTGATCGAGGTCATGGAGGCCGAGACCTTCCTGATCCTGCCGCACCCCGAGGTGACGCAGTACCTGACCCGCAAGACTGGCGACTACGACCGCTGGCTGCGCGGCATGCGGCGCCTGCGCGACAAGAGCGGCGAAGGCCAGGCGCGGCGCGCGTGAGCAGGACCGTCGACCTCTGGATCGATCTCCGCAGCCCGTGCTCCCGCCTCGCCGAGGATTGAGCCTATGCGCTGGAGAAGGAGTTCGGCGTGACGTTGCGCGCGCGTCCATTCACCCTGGACATCGCCGGCACCTACAACGTGCGCGACCCGAAGGTGGCCGAGCGCGGCCTGCGTCGCACCAAGCATCTCTATTCGCCTTTCCGCCCCGCATGACGGGGCATCTCGCCGTCGGAGCCGGGGAGTCGAATACGTTGACGAATCTCCCCCGATCGACGAAGGTCGCGCCGTCATGATGCTGGCCACGACGCTTCGACTTACGCGCTGATCCCTCGCTTCCGTCCGCCGGAAGCCAGCGGATCGCTGTAGTCGACCGTCATTCCCTTCCTGCGGTAGCGTCATGATCTCCTACATTGTTTCATTGTTCGCGGGCGTCGGGCTGGCGACCGCCATTGGCGTCACCCTGATCGCCGGCCTGATGCGCGGCTTCGCGGGCTTCGGATCGGCGATGTTGATGGCGCCGATCTTCGCCATCCTGTTCGGTTCGGCCGACATGGTGGTCACGGTGGTGGCGATCGAGCTGGTCGTCTCGCTTCAGCTCTTTCCCCAGGTCCGCCGTCATGCCGATTGGGGCGTGCTGACGCCGATGAGCATCGCCGCGTGCGCCGCCATGCCGCTCGGCGTATGGCTGCTCGCCTCGGTCGACAAGAACACCATCGTGACCGCGGTGTCGGCGGTGATCGTGGCCTTCGTGGTGCTGATGTGGAGCGGCTGGAAATATCATGGCCGGCGCTCGATGGCGGCCACGGTGCTGGTCGGCGCCTTCTCCGGCGCGATGATGGCGACCACCAGCGTCGGCGGGCCGCCAGTGCTGCTCTACCTGCTGACGGGCAAGGATCCGCCGCACGTCAATCGCGCCAACATCGTCACCTATTACTTCCTGACGCAGTTCCTGCTGATCGTGATCGTCATGGCGACCGGCGTCGCGGGCTGGGAGGCGCTGGCCCGCGCCGTGGTGCTGTTCCCGGTGATGGTGGTGGGAGCCTGGATCGGCGGTCGCATGTTCCATGGCCTCGCCAGCGAACGCCTCTACCGCAACGTGGCGCTCACCATCCTGTTCGCGACCGGCCTGTTCGGCCTCACGCGCAACTGGCTGTTCGGGTGAATTCATTGCCTTCTCCCCAACGAAGTCGGGGAGGAGGCACAGACTAAGCCGCCTGCTTCGCCTCGGCGGCATCCTGCATGATGGTGACGCGCCAGTGGATGCGCTTCTCCTCGATCGGATAGCCGCCGGTCGCCGAGTGCAGTGCACAGCGGTTGTCCCAGATCACGATGTCGCCGACCTGCCACTTGTGGCGGTACTGCGCCTGCGTCTCGACCATGTGAGCGGTGAGCTCGGCGATCAGCGCCTCGCTGTCGGCCTCGCTCAGCCCCTGGATGCGGACGATGTGATAGGGGTTGGCGTAGAGCGACGTGCGGCCGGTCTCCTCGTGCACGCGCACGATGGGATGGACTGCTGGTGGCCGGGCGCGGTCCTCGGGGTCGAGCAGGTCATTGCCGCGCCGGCCGCGCCCGCCATAAACATGCTCGGCCTTCAACCCGGCGATGCGCTTCTTCAGGCTCTCGGGTAGGCTCGCATAGGCCTCGTACATGTTGGCGAACAGCGTGTCGCCGCCGTAGGACGGGATGGCGATGCCGTAGAGCTGCGTCGCCTTGCAGATCTCGCTGTCCCACGGCGAATCGGTGTGCCAGCCGCCGCCGCGATCGTAGATCGTCTTGTCGACCTGTCCGTCGGGCTTGCGCGTGCCGATGCCCATCACGGTGAGCTCGGGGAAATCGGCATGGCGGGTGCGCTTGACCCGATGTGGCTTCAGTCGGCCGAAGCGGCGCGAGTAGGCGAGGAATTCCTCGATGCTGAGCGTCTGGCCGCGGACCACCAGGACGATGCCGTCGAGCCACGCTCCGTAGAGCGCGTTCCAGTCGGCCTCGGAGAGCGTGCGCACGTCGACGTCGGTTGCGATCGCGCCGATGCGCGGATCAGGGCGTTCGATTTTCATGCGGCGAGCTTACGCCTGCTGCGCTACTGGTAAAGAGGTGGCAAGGGAGGAGGGAAGAAATGATGCGCCGCATAGCGGTCCTTCTTTTCGCAACGTTGTGGGTCTGGTCCGCCGCGGCCCAAGAGACGTACCCCAACCGCACCATCACCCTGATCACGCCCTACGCGCCCGGCGGCGGCAGCGATTTCCTGACCCGGACGCTCGCCGAAGCCTTGAAGACTCGGCTCAACCAGACCGTCGTGGTGCAGAACGTGACCGGCGCAGGCGGCGCGGTCGGCTCGATGCAGGCAGCCAAGGCCAAGCCCGACGGCTACACCTTGCTGCTGAACCACATCGGCATGTCGACCATTCCGCTGCTCTACAAGAAGCTCAATTTCGATCCGCTGGCGGCCTATGAATTCATCGGCCTGTTCGCCGAAGCCCCGATGGTGATCCTGGCGCGCAAGGACTTCCCGCCGAAGGATTTCGCCGAGCTGGTCGCCTACGCCAAGGCGAACAAGGAGAAGCTCACCATGGCCTCCTCGGGCATGGGCAGCGCCACCCATCTCTGCGCCATGCTGTTTCAGGAGGCGCTGGGCGTTCCCCTCACCATGGTCCAATACAAGGGCGGCTCGCCCGCCATGATCGACGTGCGGGCGGGCCAAGTCGACCTGCTATGCGACTTGCCGACCACGACCTCGAGCCTGATCCGAACCGGCGATGTCCGCGCCTATGTGCTGACTTCGACCCGTCGCATGGCGTCGCTGCCCGACGTCCCGACGGCGGCCGAGGCCGGCATGCCGAGCCTCGATATCGGCGCGTGGTACGGGCTCTATGCTCCCGCGGGAACGCCCAAGCCGATCATTGACGTCCTCAACGCGGCCTTGCGCGACATCGTTCAGGACCAGGCGGTTGCCCGGCAGCTCGAGAAGATCGAGACCGAGCTGATGCCGGTCGGCCAGGCGACGCCCGAGGCGCATCGCGCGAAGCTTGCCTCCCAGATCGAGCTTTGGCGCCCGATCATCGAGAAGGCCGGCATCCAGGCGGAATAGAAAACGCAACGCTTCCGCGATATCCTGCCAGCCGCGCCGCGACGGGCGGCGGATCGGGGGAGTGCTCCATGCGTAAGGTTTCTGTGTTGGTCGTCTCCTTTGTCCTGGCCGGCGGCCTGGCAACGGCGGCATGGGCCGACGATTTCATGTCCGAATGCCTGGTCACCGGCAGCCAGCGGATGTGCGAATGCATGTCCTCGAAGATCCCGGCCGACAAGCGCACTGCCGCGGTCCAGGGCATGAAGAAATCCAACGCCGCCACCCAGCCCGGCGGCAACCTGCTCGATCCCGCGACGCTCAGCCAGGAGCAGATGCAGGGGCTCGACGCGGTGGTCATCGCCCAAGCGTCGTGCATGTGACGCGGGCAGGTTGCGTTACGCCGGCCCGGCGTCAGCTGGCATTGCGGGTACCCATCATGATCTCCTCGAGCAGGAGATCTGCGCCACATCGCCGAAGCGATGCGGCGCGGTCCCGAGCGGCTGAAATCCCCCGATTGATTGGTCGGAGTGAGAGGATTCGAACCTCCGGCCCCTAGCTCCCGAAGCTAGTGCTCTACCAGGCTGAGCTACACTCCGTCAGAAATGGGAACTCAGCCGCTTGGGAGGCGCGGTTATAGCCGCCACCCCCTGCGGTCGCAAGTATGGTCGAAGGCGCTCTGCCACATGGCTATAGTCGCCGGATTCGTGCTCCGGCGAGGGGGGATTTCATGGCAAAGGACAAGAAAAAGAGGCTCAAGATCGCGCTGATCGGCTACGGCGCGATCAGCCAGACGCTGTTCGACATCTTCGCGGAGAAGAAGCCGCCGATCGACGTCGTCGGCGTCCTGGTACGGCCGGGCCGGGCCAAGGAGACCCAGAAGAAGGTCGGGCGCAAGGTCGCCGTGGTCGAAAGCCTGCCGGCCCTGCTGAAGCTCAAGCCCGACGTGGTGGTCGAGGCGGCGAGCCAGCAGGCGGTGCGCGACTGGGGGGAGACCATCCTGAAGAAGGGCATCGACCTGATGGTGATCGCCACCGGCGCCTATGGCGATCCCAGGCTCTACAGGAAGCACGTCAAGACCGCCGAGAAGAGCGGCGCCCGGCTGCGGCTGCCGTCGGGCGCCATCGCAGGCCTCGATGGGTTGCTGGCCATGCGGCTCGGCAAGCTCGAACGCGTGAAATACATCTCGATCAAGCCGCCGCACGCCTGGAGTGGCACGCCGGCCGAAACCGAGTTCGACCTGCCGGCGATCAAGAAGCCGACGGTCATTTTCCGTGGCACGCCGGCCGATGCCGGGCGGCTTTATCCGAAGAACGCCAATCTCGCCGTCACTGTCGCCCTGTGCGGGGCGGGCCTCGACCGTACCGACATCGAGCTGGTCGCCGATCCTACTCTGCCGCCCGGCACAAACGCCAGCCGGCTCGAGGTGGTGGGCGATTCGGGCGAGCTCAACATGCACCGGCTGGGTCGCGCCATGCCCGACAATCCCAAGACCGGCGTGCTGACCGCGCTCACCATGGCCGACGACCTGATGAAGATGGTGCGCGCCAGCGACTGGTAGGCCTCGGCGGCCCGTCAGGCGATCTGACGTTGGCGTCGCGGATGATCGGCGCCCACTTGGCAAGCGCGTCCTTGATGAATTTCGCCGTGCGTTCGGGCGTCGTATCCTGGGTGGGAATGGCGGATTTGCCTTCGAGGAACCTGATGCTCGAGGGGGCTGCCATCGAGCGGAGTCCTCGATGTCTCAGGCCGGCTGCGCCTCAGCCTCCTCGGCGAGGAAGGCGCGGAAGGCCGCGAGCCGGGGATCGGCGGCGCGCGACTGGGGATAGACCAGGTGGAACTCGCGCCGGCTGCGATGGGTGAAGGCGAGCGGCTTGGCCAGGCGGCCAAGAGCGAGATCCTCGGCAATCAGGCAGCCCAGCCCCATGGCGACACCGACTCCTTCGATCGCGGCCTGGAAGGCGAGGCTCATGGTCTCGAAGCGCGGGCCGCGCGCGGCGTCGACGCCGGTGGCGCCGGCCGCCTTCAGCCAGCGCGGCCAGTCGTCGGGGCGGGGATTCGAATGGATGAGCACCTGATCGCGCAAGTCGGCCGGTGAGTGGATGCGCTCGGCGAGGGCGGGGCTGCACACCGGGAAGACTTCCACGGCGGCGAGCCATACCGACCCGTGGCCCGGCCAGTTGCCGTCGCCGATGCGCACCGCCGCGTCGAAACCGTCGCGCATGATGTCGATCGGCCCGAGCGAGGTGGTGAGCTGCAGGTCGATGTCGGGATGCTTGTCATTGAAGCGCCGCCAGCGCGGCACCAGCCAGTGCATGGCGAAGGTAGGATAGGCGCAGATGGAGAGCGGGCCGTGGGCGCCGCGGCCGCGCACCTGCTCGGTCGCCATGGCGAGTCGATCGAAAGCCTCGTGTACGTGACGCGCATAGGCCTGCCCCTGCGCGGTCAGCTCGACGGCGCGATTGCCGCGCACGAAGAGCCGGTGGCCCAGCGCCTCCTCGAGGATCTGGATCTGGCGGCTCACCGCGCCCGGCGTCACCGCGAGGTCGGCGGCGGCTCGGGCGAAGTTCAGGCGGCGTGCGGCGGCGTCGAAGGCGCGCAGGGCATTGAGCGAGGGCAGGCGGTCAGGCATGAAGGCTTGAATTGAGGAATACTCAATACGAGAGTACCGATTACTCGATTTGAGAACCATCGCCAATCGGCCATGGTCGTGGCCATGAATTCCATATTGCCGGCGCTTTCCCGCGCCCCCTTCGAACGGCCCGCGTCGCGCTCCGACCTGATCGCCCCGGATTGCCGTGGGCTCAATTTCTGGTCGATCGACCGATCGGTCCGCGACCTGCTCGCCCTCAATCTCGAGCCGGTGGCGCTGGCGCATTTCAGCCCCCACTTCGAGCGCCTGGGAGGGATCGCCGGCGGGCGGCTCGACGAGCTCGCCCTGCAGGCCGACAAGCGCATGCCCATCCTGCATTTCCGCGATCGGTTCGGCCGCGACGAGGACTGGGTCGAGTACCACCCGGCCTACCGCGAGATGGAGCGCATCGGCTTCGGCGAGTTCGGCCTGCATGCCATGTCGCACAAGCCGGTGTTGGGCTGGCCGACGCCGGTGGCGCCGCTGGTCAAGTATGCCTTCCAGTACCTGTTCGCCCAGTCGGAGTTTGCGCTGCTCTGTCCGCTCTCCGTGACCGACACCTCGACGCTGCTGATCCGGAAGTACGGCGACGCGGCTGTGAAAGCGCGCTTCCTCGACCGCATGACCTCGCAGGACATGGACGTGCTGTTGAAGGGCGCGCAGTTCATGACCGAGAAGGCGGGCGGCTCGGACGTCTCGGGCAATGCGCTGACGGCTCGCCAGACCGGTGATCACTGGGAGCTGTGGGGCGACAAGTGGTTCTGTTCCTGCGTCGACCACGACGTCGTGCTGCTGCTGGCGCGCTGCGAGGGTGCACCGGCGGGCAATGCCGGCCTGTCGCTGTTCGCCATGCCGCGCCGTCTCGACGACGGCAGCCGCAACCGCTATCGCGCGGTGCGGCTCAAGGACAAGCTGGGCTCGCGCTCGATGGCGGCCGGCGAGACCATCATGGAAGGTGCCGTGGCCTGGCTGCTGGGCGAGCCCGGGCGCGGACTGAAGCAGATGATGGACCAGGTCAACCTGTCGCGCCTGTCGCACGGCTTCCGCGCCGCCGGCATGATGCGGCGCTGCCTCAACGAGGCGCTGCAGGTGGCGCGCCATCGCACCACCTTCGGCCGCACCGTGATCGACCATCCGATGGCGCGCCGCCAGCTCGTGAAGTTGATGGTGCCGACCGAGCAGGCGCTGTCGGTCTCCGTCGCCGCGGCGATGGCGATGACGCGCGGTGACGACGCGGCGCTGCGCATCCTGACGCCGCTGGTGAAATACCGCGCCAGCCGCGACAACGTCACCGTCGCGACCGGCGCCATGGAGATGCGCGGCGGCAACGGCTACATCGAGGATTGGAGCAACGCCAAGCTGGTGCGTGATGCGCATCTCGGCCTGTTGTGGGAGGGCACCAGCAGCGTCAATGCGCTCGATATCGTGCGCCGCGCGGTCGGTCGCGAACGGGCCCACGAGGCGCTGGCGGCGACGCTGCACGACGAGCTCGGTCGCGCGCCGATCCCTGGCCAGTTCCGCAGCCGTCTCGCCGGGCTGGTCGATCGCGCGACCGACTTCGCGGACAAGGTGGCTCGCCAGCCCGAGGCCGAAGCCTCGTGCCGTCGGGCCGCGAGCGGCCTCTATCACACGACCAGTGCTGCCTTGATGGCGTCGGAAGGTGCCCGCCTCGGCGAGCAGGGCGGCGACGCCCGCCGCCTGCTGCTGGCTCGCTTGGTGATCGATCACCGGCTGGGCAATTCAGACTCCTTCAGCCTGCCCGATCACAAGCATGAGGATGCGATGACGAACGCGTTGCTCGACCCGCGGCCGGTGTCGATGGATCGCGCAGCGGAGTTGCTGGCGAGCTGATCAAGCCGCCGCGAGCGCGGCACTCCGTGCCGCTCTCAGTTTTCCTCCCCAACGAAGTTGGGGAGGTGTCCGCGTCTTCGCGGACGGAGGGGTCATGGGCTACCAGACCCGGCGTCTCATCCGATTCATAATCATGATCATGCGGAGCCGCGGTCCGGAAGCCCATGACCCCTCCGTCACCGTATGACGGCGACACCTCCCCAAGCGAAGCTTGGGGAGGAGAGCATGAGGCCGTTGACTGGCGCAGTCCCAGCGAAGGAGTTCTACCGCCGCCCGCGGTGATGCATGCCGCCGTGGCCCATGGGGCGCGGCGAGTCGAGGACGGCCTTCTGCTCGGGCGACAGCGTGTTGTAGAGCGCCTGGAGGCTGGGCTTCACCGCGTCGATGCGTTCGATGCGGGCCTTCATGAAGTTCTCCTCCATGGTCAGGCGCTCGACGTAGTTCGGCTTCTCCTTCAGCTCGGTCGGCAGCGCGTTGCAGCGCGCCACGTCCTTCACGTCGGCGTCGTCGGAGGCCTTGGCGAAGGCGTTCCAGGCGGCCACCTGGTCGGCCTTGAGGTCGAGCCGCAGCTTCATGTAGGCGCGGTTGCCGGCACGGCGGGCGATCTGGTCGAGGCAGAAGGCTCGCGGATTCATCGCGCGTTGCTCGCGCTGCTGGTCGGTGCCGCCAGGGCCGGGCGGAGTCGTAGGGGGCGTCGCCTGGGCAAGCTCGAGGGGGTCGTCGAGGCCGCCGTCGAGCGCCAGCGCCGGAACGCTCGTCCAGGCAAGGCCGGCGGCGGTCACGAGAGCGGTCGACAGGGCGAGAAGAGGGGAACGGAACGACATTGGGCACCTCACCTGGATTGCACGGGCTTCGTCGATCAATACGTGCCCGCGCCGGCCGGCGTGCCCGCCGGAAGTGTAAACTTACGTAAAGTTGGGCCGGAGCTCGCTCATCCAGGCGGCGAAGGCCATCCGCTCGTCCGCGGTCATGTGCAGGCCTTCTTTCGTGCGCCGCCACAAGACATCGTCGGGCTCGACCGCCCATTCATCTCGCATGAGATAGCGGACCTCGGTCTCGTAGAGCTGGCCGCCAAAATGCCGTCCCAGGTCGGCCACAGTGCGGACGCCATCCAGCAGGTCGTCGAGCCCGGAGCCATGTCGGCGGCACAGCACACGCACCAGCTCCTTCGGCAGGCCGGACCTCACGACGGCCGCTGCATCGACATAGCGGTCGAACGCCGCCTCGAAGGTCGGCGCGTCCGCCAGCTCGCCGTCTGCCAGCGCCCGCGTCGTCGTCCAAGCGCCGCCCATGTGGGGATAATGCGGCGCGAGATCGCGCAGTGCGTGCTCGGCCAGCCGCCGGTAGGTCGTGATCTTGCCGCCGAATACGGAGAGCAGGGGCGCCGTCGTGCCGCCCGGTGTGCCGTCGACCTCGAGGTGATAGTCGCGCGTCACCGCCGAAGGGTTGTCGTCGCCGTCGTCGAACAGGGGACGCACGCCGGAGTAGGTCCACACCACCTCGGCCGGCGTCACCGGCTTGGCGAGATAGTGGCTCACGATGTCGCAGAGATAGACGATCTCATCCGGCGTGCAGACCGGCGTCTCGCCGTGATCGACCGGAATGTCCGTGGTGCCGATTGCCGAGAAGGAGCGCTCGTAGGGGATGATGAAGACGATGCGGTTGTCGCTGTTCTGCAGGATGTAGGCGTGCTCGCCCTCGTAGAGGCGTGGCACGATGATGTGGCTGCCCTTGATCAGCCGCACGCGCTTGGGGGTGACGATGTGCGCCTCCTCGTCGAGGAAGCGCTTGACCCACGGTCCGGCGGCGTTGACCAGGCCCCGTGCCTGCAGGCTCACCGTGCTGCCGTCGCGGGCCTTGAGCTCGATGTTCCACAGCCGGCCGTCGTCGCTGCGCCGCGCCGAGACGCACTGGTGGCGCGCATAGATCTGCGCGCCCATCTGGCGGGCCGATTTCAGGTTGGCGATGACCAGCCGCGCGTCGTCGACCCAGGCGTCGGAATAGACGAATCCCTTCTCGAAATTCGTCTTCAGGGCAGCGCCGTAGATCGTGCGCCGCAGGTCGACGGCCTGCGACTTGGGAAGCGTCATGTGCCAGTCGAGATGGTCGTACAGGAACAGGCCGAGCCGCAGCATCCAGCGCGGCCGCAGATGCGGCTCGTGCGGCAGCACGAAACGCAGGGGCCGTGAGAGATGCGGCGCCTTGGCCAGCAGCACCTCGCGTTCCTGCAAGGCCTCGCGCACCAGCCGGAACTCGTAATGCTCGAGATAGCGCAGCCCGCCATGGATCAGCTTGGTCGAGGCCGAGGAGGTGGCGCCGGCGAAATCGTTCATCTCGCACAGCCCGACCTTCAGCGCCCGGCCGACCGCGTCGCAGGCGATGCCCGCCCCGTTGATCCCGCCGCCGACCACGAACAGGTCGAGCGGCGCCGCGTCAGAGGCCATCGCGGGTGCCCGCGTTCTTTTCCTCCCCCGTCATACGGGGGGCGGCATTTTGGCCGCAAGCGGCCAAAAGCCTGTGGTGGCCCGCAGGGCCGGAGGGGGAAGGCCTCAGTCGAGGCTCATGAGAGTCCGACGTCGGAATTTCATGAATCTCGTCTGGGGCTTTCCCCCTCCGCCCCCTGGCGGGGGCACCCGCGCGCTTTTGGCCGCAACGCGGCCAAAACGCATGCCCGATTACGGGGGAGGACCAATCAAGTGCCTTCAATGCCAGTGTCATGGACCTACCATATAGCGTGCTTGACCGTGGGGTGCAGGGCCCTCACACAGGCACCATGGGGTTCCTGCTCAAGATCATCCTGTTCGGCGTCGCCGTGTACGCCGCGTGGAAGACCTTCGCGCGCTGGAAGGGGCTGTGGGACCGCTTCGTCGGCCAGCCAAACGACCCCAACCTGCCGCCTCGGCCGGGGCCGACGCCGACCCAGCCGCCGCCGCCGGCGCGGCCGCAGGGCCGGGTGATCGACGCCTCGATCCCGTGCCGGGTTTGCGGTGCCTATCTGTCCACCGCTGCGACGAAATGCGGCCGTCCGGATTGCCCTGTCCAAGGCGGCCAGGGCGCTTGACCGGGGTAGGGGTGGCACCTATTTTGCCGCACCGCAAAAACAGCCTTAAGTCGCGGAATCACAAGGCCTTCTGAGCTTCGGGGAATATCGTGTCCGAGCCCTCAGCACGCGTCGCACCGACGTGCTTTCAGGAACTCATCCTTACCCTGCAGGAGTACTGGGCCCGGCAGGGTTGCCTGATCCTGCAGCCCTTCGACATGGAAATGGGCGCCGGCACCTTCCACACGGCGACGACCCTGCGCGCGCTCGGCCCGAAGCCCTGGTACGCCGCCTATGTGCAGCCCTCGCGCCGGCCTGGCGACGGCCGCTACGGCGAAAACCCCATGCGATTGCAGCACTACTACCAGTTCCAGGCCATCCTGAAGCCGTCGCCCAGCGACATCCTCGATCGCTATATCGGCTCGCTGCAGGCGATCGGCATCGATACCTCCCTGCACGACATCCGCTTCGTCGAGGACGACTGGGAGAGCCCGACGCTGGGCGCCTGGGGGCTGGGCTGGGAGGTGTGGTGCGACGGTTCCGAGATCAGCCAGTTCACCTACTTCCAGCAGGTCGGCGGCATCGATGTCGACCTCGTCTCGGGCGAGATCACCTATGGGCTGGAACGGCTTGCCATGTACCTGTTCGACAAGAAGTCGATCTTCGAGCTGCCCTTCAACCGCACCGATTCCGATGTGCCGCTGACCTACGGCGACGTGTTCCTGCAGAACGAGCGCGAGCAGTCGGCCTACAATTTCGAGCACGCCGACACCGAGATGCTGTTCCGCCATTTCGCCGACGCCGAGAAGGAGTGCGGTCGGCTGATCGAGCGCGGGCTGCCGTTGCCCGCCTACGAGCAGTGCATCAAGGCCAGCCACACCTTCAATCTGCTCGATGCGCGCGGCGTGATCAGCGTCACCGAGCGCCAGAGCTACATCCTGCGCGTGCGCGAGCTCGCCAAGGCTTGCTGCGAGGCTTGGCTCGCCACCCAGACCGCGAAGGCGGCGTAACATGGCCGAACTTCTGCTCGAGCTTCTGTCGGAGGAGATTCCGGCGCGCATGCAGACGCGGGCCGCCGAGGAACTGCAGCGCCTCGTCGGCGACGGGCTCAAGGCCGCCGGTCTCGACTTCTCGGCGGCGCGCGCGTTTGCGACGCCGCGGCGCCTCGCCCTCGTGGTCGACGGCCTGCCGGCGACGCGCGCCGATGTCAGCGAGGAACGGCGTGGGCCGCGGGTCGGCGCCCCCGACCAGGCGATCCAGGGCTTCCTCAAGGGGGCGGGCCTTGCCTCTCTCGACCAGGCCGAGAAGCGCGACACCGGCCGCGGCGAGTTCTGGTTCGCCGTCATAGCCAAGAAGGGCGGGCCGACCGCCGAGGTGTTGCCCGGCGTCATCGAGGCGGCGATGAAGGCGCTGCCCTGGCCCAAATCGATGCGCTGGGGCAGCGGCACCATGAGCTGGGTGCGGCCGCTCCATTCCATCATCGCGCTGTTCGACGGCAAGGTGCTGGCGGGCGAGGTGGCACCCGGCGGCGACATGAAGCCGATCCGTTTCGGCGCGGCGACGCGCGGTCACCGCTTCCTCTCGAAGGGTGAATTCGAGGTCGCGAGCTTCGCCGACTACAAGGCCAAGCTCGCGGCGGCGCACGTCGTGCTCGACCCGGCCGAGCGAAAGAAGATCATCGTGGCCGGCGCCGAGAAGGCCTGTGCCGAGGCGCAGGTGACCTTCAGATCGGACGACGCGCTGCTCGAGGAAGTCGCGGGGCTGATCGAATGGCCGGTGCCGATGATCGGCACGATCGATGCCCAGTTCATGGACGTTCCGCCCGAGGTGCTGACCGTTTCGATGAAGTCGCATCAGCGCTACTTCGCCACGGCGACCCGGGACGGCACGTTCGCCAACCGCTTTGTATTCGTCGCCAACAACGTGGCGCGCGACGGCGGCGCCACGATCGTCGGCGGCAACGAGCGCGTGCTGCGCTCGCGTCTCTCCGACGCCAAGTTCTTCTGGGACCAGGATCGCAAGGTGACCCTGGAACAGCGGCTGCCGCGGCTCAAGGACATCGTGTTCCACGCCAGGCTCGGCTCGCAGGCCGACCGGGTTACCCGCCTCGAGATTCTCGCCGAGAAGATCGTGCCGCATGTGCCGGGCGCGGACCCTGCGCAGGCCATCCTGGCGGCGCACCTGTGCAAGGCCGACCTGGTGAGCGGCATGGTCGGTGAATTCCCCGAGGTGCAGGGCGTGATGGGACGCTACTACGCGCTCGAGGAGAAACTGCCGGCGCCGGTCGCCGAGGCGATCGGCGATCACTACGCGCCAGTGGGCCCGACCGACAAATGTCCATCGGCGCCGGTGTCGATTGCGGTCGCGCTGGCGGACAAGCTCGATTCGCTGGCGTCCTTCTGGTCGATGGGCGAAAAGCCAACGGGCTCGCGTGATCCGTACGCCATGCGCCGCGCCGCACTAGGCGTTATCCGCTTGATCGTGGAGAACAACTTGCGGCTCGGGCTTGCGGATCTTCTTGATTCTGCCGTGCACAACGCCGGCGTGGATCAAGTGAAAATCGGCGGTGGCGGGCGCGGGATTGGCCTCGTCAAGTTTGGCGGCAAGGATCGCAACCCGTTATCCGTAGAGCTGCTTGGCTTTTTCGCCGACCGCCTCAAGGTGCAGATGCGCGAGAAGGGCGTGCGGCACGACGTGGTCGACGCCGTGTTCTCGCTGGGCGGCGAGGACGATCTGGTGCGCCTGCTGGCGCGCGTCGAGGCGGTTCAATCCTTCCTGGCCACGGAGGCGGGCAAGAATTTGCTCACCGCCTATGGCCGTGCCGCCAACATCGTTCGTGCCGAGGAGCGCAAGGACAAGACTCTGTCGGCCCAGATCGCCGGGGCGCCCGATGCGGCCCTGATGGAACAATCCGAGGAGAAAGCCGTTCTTACCGCCTTGGCCGCGGTCGAGCAGCGTGTCGGGCCAGCACTCGCGTCGGAAGACTTTGCCGCGGCAATGGCGGCGTTCGCCGATCTGCGGGCGCCGATCGATGCCTTGTTCGACAGGGTCACAGTCAATGTCGCAGACAAACCTCATTTGCGGCTGAACCGGTTGAAGCTGCTGAATCAGATACGCGCCACCATGGACAAGGTGGCCGACTTCTCCAAGATCGAGGGCTGACATGGCCAAGTGGGTCTACAGTTTCGGGGACGGCAAGGCCGAAGGCCGTGCCGAGATGCGCAATCTGCTGGGCGGCAAGGGCGCCAACCTGGCCGAGATGTCGAGCCTCGGTCTCCCCGTGCCGCCGGGCTTCACCATCACCACCGAAGTCTGCACGTTCTACCAGACCAACAACAACGCCTACCCGCCCGAGCTCAAGGCCGAGGTCGATGGGGCGATGGCGGCGATGGAGAAGGTGGTCGGCGCCAAGTTCGGTGATGCCGGCAATCCGCTGCTGGTCTCGGTGCGCTCCGGTGCGCGCGCCTCGATGCCCGGCATGATGGACACGGTGCTCAATCTCGGCCTCAACGACCGCACCGTGATCGGGCTCGCCAAGTCGTCGGGTGACGACCGCTTCGCCTGGGACAGCTACCGCCGCTTCATCCAGATGTTCTCCAACGTCGTGCTCGATGTCGGGCACCACTATTTCGAGGAGGCGCTGGAGCTGAAGAAGGAGGACCTCGACGTCCAGCTCGACACCGACCTCAAGGCCGACGATTGGCGCGCCGTGGTGGCCGAGTACAAGAAGATCGTCGAGAAGCGCACCGGCAAGCCGTTCCCGCAGGAGCCGCGCGAGCAGCTGTGGGGCGCGATCGGCGCGGTGTTCGGCTCGTGGATGAACCAGCGCGCCATCACCTATCGCCGCCTGCATTCGATCCCCGAGAGCTGGGGAACCGCGGTCAACGTGCAAGCCATGGTGTTCGGCAACATGGGCGACGATTGCGCCACCGGCGTCGCCTTCACGCGCGATCCCTCGACCGGCACCAACCTGTTCTATGGCGAGTACCTGGTGAACGCCCAGGGCGAGGACGTGGTGGCCGGCATCCGCACGCCGCAGCATCTCACGGTCCAGGGCAAGGAGGCGCAGAAGTCCGACGCGCCAGCCATGGAAGAGGTCATGCCGGCAGTGTTCCAGCAGCTCGACGGCGTGCGCCGCAAGCTCGAGACGCATTACCGCGACATGCAGGATATCGAGTTCACCGTCCAGCGCGGGAAGCTCTATATGCTGCAAACGCGCAACGGCAAGCGCACCGCGAAGGCGGCGTTGAAGATCGCCGTCGACATGGTGAACGAAGGCCTGATCGACAAGAAGGAGGCGGTGGCCCGCATCGTGCCGTCCTCGCTCGATCAGCTGCTGCACCCCACGCTCGATCCCAAGGCGGCGCGCAAGGTGATCGCCAAGGGCCTGCCGGCATCGCCCGGCGCCGCCTCGGGCAAGGTGGTGTTCTCGGCCGACGAGGCGGAGAAGCAGGCGCGCACCGGCGAGAAGGTGATCCTGGTGCGGCGCGAGACCAGCCCCGAGGACATCCACGGCATGCATGCCGCCGAAGGCATCCTGACCTCGACCGGCGGCATGACCAGCCACGCCGCCGTGGTGGCGCGCGGCATGGGCAAGCCCTGCGTCGCCGGCGCCGGCGATGTGCGAATCGATGCCCGCACGGGCACGCTCACGGTGCGTGGCGTCACGGTCAAGACGGGTGAGTTCATCACCCTCGACGGCGGCACCGGCGAGATCATGCAGGGGGTCGTGCCGACGGTGCAGCCCGAGCTGTCTGGCGATTTCGCCCAGCTCATGGAATGGGCCGACGGTGTGCGCACCCTGGGCGTGCGCACCAACGCCGAGACGCCGGCCGATGCCGAGCAGGCGCGCAAGTTCGGCGCCGAGGGCATCGGCCTCTGTCGCACCGAGCACATGTTCTTCGAGGGCGACCGCATCGTCGCGGTGCGCGAGATGATCCTGGCCGACGACGAGAAGACGCGCCGCGTCGCACTCGCCAAGATCCAGCCGATGCAGCGCCAGGACTTCGTCAATCTGTTCGAGATCATGGCCGGCCTGCCGGTCACGATCCGCCTGCTCGATCCGCCATTGCACGAGTTCCTGCCCAAGACCCATGCCGATGCCGAGCTGGTCGCCAAGGATCTCGGCGTCGACGTCGCCGAGGTCGAGGCGCGTGCTCAGAAGCTGCACGAATACAATCCGATGCTCGGCCATCGCGGTGTGCGGCTCGGCATCTCCTTCCCGGAGATCTACGAGATGCAGGCTCGCGCCATCTTCGAGGCGGTGGCCGAGGTGCAGAAGAAGGCCGGCAAGACGGTGATCCCCGAGGTCATGATCCCGCTGGTCGCGACCCGCAAGGAGGTCGACCTGATGAAGGCGGTGATCGACCAGGTTGCGGCCGAGGTGAGCCAGATTTCGGGCGAGAAGTTCGAGTACCTTGTGGGGACCATGATCGAGCTGCCGCGCGCCGCCCTGCGCGCCGGCGAGATCGCCGAGACGGCCGAGTTCTTCAGCTTCGGCACCAACGATCTGACGCAGACGACGTTCGGCCTCAGCCGTGACGATTCGGCGTCGTTCCTCGAGAAGTACCAGCAGCGCGGCATCTTCGAGCAGGATCCGTTCGCGTCGCTCGACGTCGAGGGCGTCGGCGAGCTGATCGAGATCGCGCGCGAGCGCGGCCGCAAGGTGCGCAACAGCCTGAAGCTCGGCATCTGCGGCGAGCATGGCGGCGATCCTGCCTCGGTGTTCTTCTGCCACAAGGCCGGGTTGGACTACGTCTCGTGCTCGCCCTACCGCGTGCCGATCGCGCGGCTCGCCGCTGCGCAGGCGGCCCTGGGCGGCCCGCTCAAGACGGAATGATCCCAGACGGCGCGACGCTCCAGGCGCTGCGCCAGGGTGGCAAGCGCGCGCTGGCGTTGGCGCTCGCGCGCCTGGAGCGCAATCCCGAGAGCGAAGAGTCGCAGGCGCTGCTCGACGCGGCATGGCGCGCGCCGGGCGGCCATGTGGTCGGCGTCACCGGGCCGCCCGGCGTCGGCAAGTCCTCGCTCTGCGCGGCGCTGGTCGCGGCGTGGCGCCAGGCCGGTCACACGGTCGGCGTGATCGCCGTCGACCCGTCTTCCAAGGCGAGCGGCGGCGCGTTGCTCGGGGATCGCGTGCGCATCGTCCACGAGGCAGCCGACGAGAAGAGTTTCGTGCGCTCGATGGCGGCGCGCGACCGGCTGGGCGGGCTCGCCGACCAGACCTTGGCCGCCATGGTGGTGATGCGCGCCCTGTTCGATCGCGTGCTGATCGAGACGGTCGGGGTCGGCCAGTCGGAGACCGATGTCGCCGGGGTCGCCGACACGGTGCTGTTCTGCGTCCAGCCCGGCTCGGGCGATTCGCTGCAGTTCATGAAGGCGGGCATCGTCGAGATCCCGCATTTGATCGCCGTCACCAAGGCGGATCTCGGTCCCGCCGCCGAGCGAGCCCGCGCGGATGTCGCAGGCGCGCTGTCGCTCGCCGCGCCGGGTGATGGGAGCTGGGGGCTGCGGGTGCTCGCCGTGTCCTCGCGCAGCCGCGCCGGCCTCGTGGCGCTGGTCGAGGCACTCGAGGCCCATCGCCTGCATCTCGCCCAGGAGGGCCGCCTCGCCATCGCCCGCCATCGCCAGAGCGAGTCGTGGGTCGTCGAATCCCTGCGTGACCGGTTCGGCCGCGAAGGCATCGCCCGCCTGCACCGCCTCGGCCTCGACCTCGCGCTCGCGCCGGGAGCGCAACCGTTCCAGCGGACACGTGAACTGGCGGCGGCGCTGACTCGGGCCTGAACATCATTGTTCTCCCCAAGCTTCGCTTTCAGCAAAGCTGGGGAGGAGAATGACGTCGCATTCTCGACGCTTGCCGTTGCCGTCGCATTTCAACGCCTGCGCAGGATCTTGGTTAGAACTTCTGGCGCAGCGTGAGCAGGAAGGTCTGGCGTTGGCCGAACTGCGGTGCGCCGACGCCGACGCCCTGGCCGTCGCGGATCTGGTAGCTGTTGTCGAAGAGGTTGATGGCGTCGAAGCGGATCTGCGTGCCCTTGCCCAGGCCGATCGGGATGTTCTGCGCGACCGAAGCGTTGACGACCGCATAGTTCGGCAGCGACATGTCGTTGGGCGTGACGATCGACGTGCGCAGGCCGCTGCCGAACAGCAGGTCGGTGGAGACTCGGGTCGCCCAGTCCTTGTCGGGATTGAACGTGTAGGCCGCCCCGGTCGAGAAGGTCCAGCCCTGGGTGTGATCGAGGAAGATAAAGTTGTTGGCGATGTAGGCGAGCTCGCCGGCGCCGAAGTTGAACTGCGCCGAGTTGATGTTCTTGCCCAGCCCGCTCCCGTAGGCGCCGTTGAAGTAGAGGTTCCATGGTCCTTCGTCATAGCTGGCGTTGAACTCGATGCCCTTCACGATGGCATTTCCGTAGTTGAACGAGGTCAGCATGATCGGCGCGCCGAACTGACCCTCGTCGAGCAGGTTCTGGGCGATCTTGTAGTAGGCGCTGAGGCCCAGGGTCAGGCCGCGCAGCGGCTTCACGGTGACGCCGACGTCGAAATAGTCCGCGCGTTCGGCGCGTACCGGGTCGTTCTGCAGGACTTCCGATGCCGCCGTCGTGTTGGCGAGGATGGCCAGCGAATTGGCGCTGACCTGGGTCAGCGGCGGCGGCGTGAAGTAGCGCGAATAGCCGGCGCGGAAGGTGAATTTCGGATCCGGCTGCCAGACCACGTTGACGCGCGGGCTGAACTGATACTCGCTGGTGACGCCGCTGATCGCGTCGAAACGCAGGCCGTAGTTCAGGGTCACGGTCGGCAGGAGCCGCCATTCGTCCTGCACGTAGACGCTGTAGGTCCAGCCCGTGACATCGAAGCCGTCGGTGAAGCCGATTGGTTGATCGGACGGGATCGGCTCGGCGTCGGGATCGTTGGGATCGGCCACCAGGGGCAGCGTATTGCCGGCGGTGAAGGCGGTCGAGCGTTCGCGCTGCACCAGGAAGCCGCCGCGCACCGTGTGGTCCTTCGCCGCCTTCCAGCTACCGTCACCCTGGACGCCGACCGCGAAGCTCTTGCGGTTGGTCCAGGGCGCGATGCCGTTGTAGAGTAGATCGCCGATCGCATCGGCCTGATAGTAGAGCGCGGAGTAGCGGGCGAAGCCGGAGACCTGGAAGTCGAGCATGTCATAGCTCTTCTGCAACGAGGCGATGCCGAAGTAGGTCTTCTCCCACTGCCGCTGGTCGAGAATGCCGCTGTTCCAGTTGCTGGTCCCGTACACGGTGAAGTTGGGGATCTTGAACGGAACGTTGGGAATCTGGAACGCCCCGTTCATGCCGCCGGCGATGAAGCTGAGGCGCGTGTTGTCGTCGATCAGCGCGCTCACCTTGGCGAGCGCCGTCCATTGATCGGTGTCGTCGTGGATCGGGCTCAGCGACGACGTGGGGTTCTCGATGCCGAGGCCGTTGTGCAGGAACTGCCCGGTGACGAAGTAATCGACCTTGCCGGTGCGGCCTCCATGGGAGAATGCCGGCTGTGAGTAATTGCGCGAGCCGCCGGTGACGGAGGCGTCGGTGCCGGGATCGGTGCTGCCTGACTTCAGCGAGATGTCGGCGATGCCGGCCGTGCGCAGGCCGTACTGCGCGGGCAGGGCGCCCGTCAGCAGCGTCATCTGGCTGATCGACCGCGTCATCAGGAACTGGCTGAAGCGTGACAGGCCATCAGGCATCTGCACGCCGTCGAGGCGGTATTGCAGGTTGCCGTGGTCGCCGCGCACATGGATCTGGCCGAAGCTGTCCTGCACGACGCCGGGCGCCCGCAACAGCACCTGGTTCAGGGTGGCATTCTCGCCCAGCGGGACGTTCTCGATGAACGGCTTGGAGAAGTCGTAGACCGTAGCGCCCAGGCTGGGCTGGATGGAACCCCGTGCCTGGTCCAGGCGCTTGGCCGTGACGTCTAGGTCGATCGTCTGGTCGTCCGGCGGCTTGTCCTGGCCGAACGTCGGCGATGCTGTCGCTGCCAGCAGGATCGTCGTCCCCAAGACCGCAACGCGCCGCATGCACTCCCCCGTGTTTGGCCGCGAAGAAACGTTACATTATAACATTATATCGAATCAACTTTCCTGTTGTCCTGCGCAAGGGCACGGTCTGGGATGTCGACGAACGCTTGGAGACATCGCCAATGAGCCATCCCACCGACAGCGCCTGCATCTTCTGCAAGATCGTCGCGGGCCAGATTCCCTGCTTCAAGCTGTTGGAGGATGCCGACACGATCGCCTTCATGGACATCAACCCGGTGAACCCCGGTCACGCGCTGTCGGTCGCCAAGGGCCATTGGCCAACCGTCGATGTCATCCCGCCCGACGTGCTCGGCGCTGTCGCCCGGTCGGCGCAGAAGGTCGCCAAGGCGGTGATCAGCGAACTCCAGCCCAACGGCGTGAACCTGCTGCAGGCCAATGGCCCCGGCGCCGGGCAGAGCGTGCCGCATCTGCACATCCACATCATGCCACGTCGGCCCGACGACGGTGTCGCTCTCAATTGGGAGTACAAGCCCGGCGACCGCGCCGAGATCGAAGCGATCTACAAGAAGCTGAAGGCGGTGCTGGGGAGCTGACCGGGCCGCGCGATCGCGGGATGGTGTCCTTGTGGACGATGCTGGCGACAAGCGGACCCAGGCGCTTCCAGGGATTCCCCGGGATTGGCAGGTTCGCAGCTGCCATTTCCTCCGTGATCCCGAGCGAATCCGCCCGGAGGGCGGCGCAGTCGAGGGACCTTTCTCGACGATGCTGCACCAAGAAGGGTCCCTCCACTACGCCTCGCTGCGCTCAGCTCCGGTCGGGATGACGGCTCCATCTGACAGCAGTACGGGTCACGGATGGGAACGCGCCGCAGCGGTGGAGCTTGCTCCGCCGCAGCGGCGTGGTTCCAGGCAAGCCACGAGGGTGGACGCTACGCAGCCGCTTTCAGGATGTCGGCGGCCTTCTCGCCTACCATGATCGACGGTGCGTTGGTGTTGCCCGAGGGCATGGTCGGGAAGATCGAGGCGTCAGCGACGCGCAGGCCTTCGATGCCGTGCACCTTGAGCTTGTCGTCGACCACAGTGGTAGGACCTGCCGGGCCCATGCGGCAGGTACCGATCGGATGGTAGGCGGTCTGCGAGTTGTTGCGGATCCAGGACAGGATCTCCTCGTCGGAGTTCACCGACGGGCCGGGCGAGAACTCCTCGCCGCGGTAGACGTCGAGCGGTTGGGCGGCGACCAGCTTGCGGATCAGGCGGAATCCGCCGGTCATCGCCTGCTGGTCGATCGGGTCGGCCAGGAAGTTGAAGCGGATCGCCGGCTGCGCTCTGGGATCGGCCGACCTGACATGGATCGAGCCCAGGCTCTCTGGGCGGAGCTGGTAGCAGGAGATCGTCATCGATGGGAAATCCTGCAGCTTGCGCGTCTTGGGATCCTTGATCGAGTAGGGCACGAGGTGCAGCTGGATGTCGGGCGTGGCGAGCTCGGGCCGGGTCTTGAGGAAGCCGAGCAGCGGCGCCGAGGGCAGGCTCATGAAGCCGCCGCCAGTCAGCAGGTACTTGGCCATCTGCGTCACCGCGCCGACGCCGCGCGCCATGTGGTTGTAGGAGACGCGCGGGTCCTTCACCTTCCAGATGATGCGGGCGTTGATGTGGTCGCGGAAATTCTCGCCGACCGCCCTCAGCTCGTGCTTGACCTCGATGCCGTGTTTTTTCAGCAGCTCCGGCTGGCCAATGCCCGACAGCTCGAGGATCTGGGGGCTGGCGACACCGCCGGCCGACAGGATGGTCTCGCGCGCCGTGGCCTGCACGACCTTGCCGTCCTTCTCGTACTCGACGCCGGTGCAGCGCTTGCCGTCGAGCAGGACACGCAGCGTCATGGCGTTGGTGACGACCTGCAGGTTGCCCGAGCGCTTCATGGCGGGCTCGATGTAGCAGTGCGCCACGCTCATGCGGCGGCCCTTGTAGATCGAGGTCTGGGTCTTGACGATGCCTTCCTGGTCCTCGCTGTTGTAGTCCGGGTTGAGCTTGAAACCAGCGGCCTTGGCGGCGGCGAACAGGGCGTCGTAGAGCGGGTTCTGGTCGGGCACGGTCGAGACCTTGAGCGGGCCTGCGGTGCCGCGGCCGTTGCTGCCGTCGCCGTCGACGAAGGTCTCGATGCGGGTGAAGACCGGCGCCACGTCGTTCCAGCTCCAGCCGCGGCAGCCCATCTGCGCCCAGGTGTCGAAGTCGAGCGGCTGGCCGCGCACCCAGACCAGCCCGTTGATCGCGCTCGAGCCGCCGAGCAGCTTTCCGCGCGGCACTGGGATCGTGCGGTTGGCGGTGTTGGGCTCGGGCTCGGACTGGTAGCACCAGTTGGCCGCCGGGTTGTCGATCAGCAGGCCGAACGACAGCGGCATGCGCGAGTAGGGATGGCTCGCAGCGCCCGCCTCCAGCAGCAGCACCTTGCTCTTCGGGTTCTCGCTCAGCCGCGCGGCGAGCGCTCCGCCGGCCGAGCCCGCACCCACGATGATGTAGTCGTATCCGGCCATGGTCTCTCTCTCCCGTTCACGGCGCCGTTACAGTCCATGCAAAGCTAGCCCAGAGCCATGCAGGAAGCAGGGGCAATATCGTCTCGACAGGCGAGACCCCGCATGGTGCCATGATCCGGGGGCCAGAGTCGCCGGGGAGCGGTCGGCTCTCGGGTCGCGTTGGGAAGTACCGCCGCATGCTGGGAATTGTCCGGGTCGCCCTGAAGCGACCCTACACGTTCGTCGTTCTCGCCCTGCTGATCCTGATCGTAGGCCCGCTGTCGGCCCTGCGCACGCCGGTCGACATCTTTCCCGAAATTCGTATCCCCGTGATCGCCGTCGTCTGGCAGTACACCGGCCTGCCGCCCGACCAGATGTCTGGCCGAGTGATGCTGGGCTTCCAGCGCTCGCTCACCACCACGGTCAATGACATCGAGCATATCGAGGGCACGTCCTATACGGGCATCGGCATCGTCAAGGTGTTCTTCCAGCCCGGCACCGACATCCGCACCGCCAATGCACAGGTCACGGCGATTGCGCAGACCGTGCTGAAGCAGATGCCGCCCAACATCACGCCGCCCCTGATCCTGAACTACAACGCCTCGACCGTGCCGATCATCCAGCTCGCGCTGGCCGGCAGGGGCATCTCCGAGCAGGCGGTGTTCGATATCGCGATCAACACCGTGCGCACGCCGCTGGTCACCGTGCCGGGCGCGGCCATTCCGTTCCCGTTCGGCGGCAAGTTCCGTCAGATCCAGATCGACCTCGATCCGGCCGCCATGCAGGCCCGCGGACTGTCGGCCAACGATGTCGCCAACGCCCTTGCTGCCCAGAACCTGCTGACGCCGGTCGGCACCCAGAAGATCGGCAGCTACGAATATGCCATCCAGCTCAACAATGCGCCGAGCGACTTCGCGGCGCTCGCCGATCTGCCGGTGTTTGCCGCCAACGGCGCCATGGTCTACCTGCGTGACGTCGCGCAGGTGCGCGACGGCAATCCGCCGCAGACCAACATCGTCCATGTCGACGGCGGCCGCTCCGTGCTGCTGCAGGTGCTGAAGAACGGCTCGGTGTCGACCTTGTCGATCATCGACGGTATCAAGCAGCGCGTCGAGGATCTCAAGAAGGCGCTGCCCGACAACGTCGGCATCGCCATCCTGGGCGACCAGTCGCTGTTCGTCGAAGGGGCGATCGAGGGCGTTGCGGTCGAGGCGCTGATCGCCGCCATCCTGACCAGCCTGATGATCCTGTTGTTCCTGGGGAGCTGGCGGTCGACCGTGATCATCGCCACATCGATTCCGCTCGCCATCCTGGGCTCTATCGCGCTGTTGGCGGCGTTCGGCGAAACGCTGAACATCATGACGCTTGGCGGGTTGGCGCTTGCCGTCGGCATCCTGGTCGACGACGCGACCGTCACCATTGAGAACATCAACTGGCATCTCGAGCAGGGCAAGGAGGTCGAGACCGCGATCATGGACGGCGCGCGGCAGATCGTGACGCCGGCCTTCGTCTCCCTGCTCTGCATCTGCATCGTGTTCGTGCCGATGTTCTTCCTCGAAGGCGTCGCCCGCTTCCTGTTCGTGCCGATGGCCGAGGCGGTCATGTTCGCCATGATCTGCTCGTTCATCCTGTCGCGCACCCTGGTGCCGACGATGGCGAACTATCTGCTGAAGCCGCACCAGGCGCATGGCCACGGCGGGAAGCCGCCGACGCGCAATCCACTGGTGATCTTCCAGCGTGGCTTCGAATCCCGCTTCGAACGGTTTCGTGCCGTCTATCGCGACCTGTTGGTCGGGGCGCTCGCCCATCGCGGCGTGTTCATCGTTGCCTTCATGGCCTTCGTGCTGGCGTCGTTCGCCCTGGTTCCCTTCCTCGGGCGCAATTTCTTCCCGTCCGTCGATGCCGGCCAGATCCTGATGCACGCCCGGGCCCCGGTGGGCACGCGGGTCGAGGAAACCGCCAACCATTTTGCCAACATTCAGAAGGCGATCCGCCAGATCATCCCGCCGGAGGAGATCGCCACCATGGCCGACAATGTCGGCATGCCGGTGAGCGGCATCAACATGACCTACAACAACACCGGCACCATCGGGCCGCAGGACGGCGACATCCAGATCAAGCTTACCGCGCATCACGGACCGACCGCGGACTACGTGCGCGAGCTGCGCCAGCAGTTGCCTGAACTCTTCCCCGGCTTCACCTTCTCATTCCTGCCGGCCGACATCATCAGCCAGATCCTGAATTTCGGCGCGCCGTCGCCGATCGACGTGCAGGTCCGCGGGTCGGACCTCAACGCCAGTTTCGAGCACGCCAATCGCCTGCTCACACGCATCCGACAGGTTCCCGGCGTGGTCGACGCGCGCATCCAGCAGTCGCGCACTGCGCCGGTGTTCGCCGTCGATATCGACCGCACGCGCGCCCAGTATGTCGGGCTGACCACGCGCGACGTCACCAACTCGCTGGTGGTCAACCTCGCGGGCTCGAGCCAGGTGGCGCCGACCTATTGGCTCAATCCGGCCAACGGCGTGACCTATTCGATCGTCCTGCAGACGCCGCAATACCGGCTCGATTCGTTGTCGGCCCTGTCCAACCTGCCGATCGCCGCACCGGCCGCCAGCTCGCTGCAGGTGCTCGGCGGCATCGCCGACGTGCGCCGCGACAATGCCAACGCCGTGGTCTCGCAATACGACCTGCAGGGCCTGGTCCAGGTCTATGCCGGCGTGCAGGGCCGCGATCTCGGAGCGGTCGCGGCCGACATAAGGCGCATCATCGACGAGCTGGCGCCCAGCGCCTCGCCGCGCATCCGCGCGGTCAAGGTGCAGGGCCAGGTGAGGACCATGGAAAGCGCCTTCTCCGGCCTGCTGTTCGGCCTGCTGGGGGCGATCGTCCTGATCTACCTGCTGATCGTCGTGAACTTCCAGTCATGGAGCGATCCGTTCGTCATCATCACCGCCTTGCCGGCGGCGCTGGCAGGCATCGTGTGGATGCTGTTCGCGACCTACACGACGCTCTCGGTGCCGGCGCTGACCGGCGCCATCATGTGCATGGGCGTGGCGACCGCCAACTCGGTGCTGGTCGTGAGCTTCGCGCGCGAGCGGCTGGCCGAGCTGGGGGACGCCACCGCGGCCGCCCTCGATGCGGGCTTCGTGCGGTTTAGGCCGGTGCTGATGACGGCGCTCGCCATGATCATCGGCATGGCGCCCATGGCACTCGGCCTGGGCGAAGGCGGCGAGCAGAACGCACCGCTCGGCCGCGCCGTCATCGGTGGCCTGGTCTTCGCGACCGCCGCCACGCTCATCTTCGTGCCTGTCGTTTTCAGCGTCATTCACCGGCATCACGGCAAGACGGTTGCCGCCGCCGACGCCGCCGGAGTTCCGCATGCCGCCTGAGTCTCCCCCGGAGCCCGCCCGCCCGCGCCGCCGTCGCGGGCTGGTCGTCACCGGTTTCATAGGTATCCTGGTCCTCGCTTTCGTCGTGGCAAGCGGGCTGTGGAACCGCAACGTCAGCCAGGCGAAGCTCAAGGAATGGACTGATGCGCGGGCCGTCCCCACTGTCAGCGTCATGACTCCCACTTCCGGCACGGGAAAGACGTCCCTCGACCTGCCTGGCCGGCTCGAAGCCTATGCGCGCGCCCCGATCTATGCTCGCGTCGGCGGCTTCTTGAAGGCCTGGTACGTCGATATCGGCTCGCCGGTGAAGGCGGGCCAGCTCCTGGCGGAGATCGAGGCGCCCGACCTCGACCAGCAACTGCTGCAGGCGAAGGCGGCACTGGCCAGCGCTCAGGCCGCCGAATCGCTGGCCACCGTGACGGCGCAACGCTGGCAGCAGCTCGGCAACGCCAACACGGTGTCGCGCCAGACGGTCGATGAGAAGATCGGTGATCTCACGGTCAAGCAGGCGTTGACCAAGGCCGCACAGGCCGCAGTCGACCGGCTCGAGGTGCTGTTCGCCTTCAAGCGCCTTACAGCGCCGTTCGACGGCATCGTCACGGCGCGCAACACCGACCTCGGCGCGCTGATCAATGCTGAATCGAGCGCCGGGCTCGCGTTGTTCATCATTTCTGATGTCAGCAAGCTCAGGCTCACCGTCAGCGTGCCGCAGAACTACGTGCCGGCGGTCAAGATCAACTCCAAGGTCGAGATCACGGTCCCGGAGTATCCCGGCAAGGTGTACACCGGTGTCGTCGAGGCGTCGGCCCGCGCCGTCGATGCCCAGACCGGCACGACGCGCATGCAGCTGGTCGTCGAAAACAGCTCGGGCGAGCTGATGCCCGGAGCATTCGCCAATACGCGCATCGAATTGCCGGGCAATCTGCAGGCCCTCAGCATTCCGGCCGGCGCCCTGATCTTCGGCCAGAAGGGGCTGCGCGTGGCGATCGTCGACGCCAACAGCAAGGTCCTGCTGAAGCCGGTGACGATCGCGCGCGACCTCGGCCAGATGGTCGAGATCGCGACCGGCATCACGGCGACCGACCGCATCATCGACAGCCCGCCCGACGGCCTGTCGGACGGCGATCCGGTGCGGGTCGTGGAGGTGCCGAAGGCCAAGGCGGCGCGCTGAGCGGCATGGTCGCCGGGCGGCAACCCGGCTAAACAGGGCGGATCAGGGGCTCAACAGGGGGAGAGACCTATGATCGACACCGAGCGGGGCCGCGCCGAGGTCTCCCGATTCGTAATCGACCTCGCTGTCCGCATCGCCCTGATCGCGGGCGTCGTCTATGTCAGCGTCCTGCTGTTGCGACCGGTGGTGCCGCTGATGCTGTGGGCCGTCATCCTGGCGGTCGCGGTCTCTCCTCTCTTCGTCTTCCTGAATCGACGATTGCGCCTGCCGAGCGGGCTGGCGGCGGCGGTGCTGTCGATCTTTCTGCTGGCGCTCCTGCTGGTTCCGGTCGTCCTGCTCGCCGCCTCCGCAGTCGAGACACTCGAGGCCTATGCCAAGATGCTGGTCAAAGGCGATCACGTCGTGCCGCCGCCTGCCGAGTCGATCCGCTCCTGGCCTGTGGTCGGCCCGCGCCTCTACGATTTCTGGAAGTCCGCCTCGGAAGACACGCGCGCCCTGGTCACTGGGCATGTCAACCAGATCACCTCGGCCGGGCGCTTCGTCGGCGGCCTGGCGGCCGGCATGGCGATGGAGGTGCTGCAATTCGCAACGGCGATCATCGTCTCCGGCGTGCTGCTTGCCTATTCCGGCCGGCTGGTGGGGATGGTGGATGGCCTCGCCAACCGGATCACCGCGTCGCGTGGCAAGCGCTTCATCGAGATCGCCGGCGCCACCATCCGTAACGTGTCACAGGGCGTGATCGGCGTGGCTCTGCTGCAGGCGGCCTTGCTCGGCGTCGGCATGCTGGTCGCAGGGGTGCCGTTCGCCGGTGCCATCACCTTTGGCGCCCTGGTGCTGGCGATCGTGCAGGTCGGCCCCGGGATCATCATGCTGCCGGTGCTGGTGTGGGCGTGGTTCACCTTCCCGATCGTCAGCGCGGCCGTGTTCACCGTCTACACCGTTCCGCTGTTGCTGCTCGACAACATCCTGCGGCCGCTGGTGATGGCGCGCGGCCTGCAGACACCGATGGTGATCATACTGGCCGGCGTGATCTGCGGCACGTTGGCCGGCGGCTTGATCGGTCTGTTCGTCGGGCCGGTCGTGCTGTCGGTGTTCTACGATCTCGTCTCGGCCTGGATGCGCGAGCCACCCGAAGGTCCGCCGCTGGCTCCTCGAGCAGGCGGGAATCCGACTTCTACCGGCGGCTTGGCTATGTCGAATTCGGACGGATCGACGACTATCCGCCGGGCCATGCCCGGCTGTGGTTCATGAAGAGGTTCTAGGATCTGATAGGCCCGACCGTGATCGCCTACGCCTTCTTGATCTCCGTCAGCGCGATACCGGAAGCGACGAGCCTGTCGATCTCGGCGCCCGAGTATCCGGCCTCGGCGAGCACCGCCTTGGTGTCGATGCCGAAGCGCCGCGGCTTGCTGCGCGGGCTTGCCGGCGTGCGCGAGAGCTTCACCGGGTTGCCGACATTGCGATAGCCATCCTTCTCCCACACCATGCCGCGATGCCGGGTGTGCGGATGTTCCATCACATCGGGCACTTCCATCACGGCGCCAGACGGCACGCCGTTCTCCATCAGCATGGTGGCGAAGCTTTCGCCGTCGACGTCCTTGGTGAGGGCGCGAAGCTCGGCCTCGAGTGCCGGCCGGTTGGCGACGCGATCCTTGTTGGTCTTGAACCGCGGGTCGGAGGCGAGCTCGGGCTTGCCGAGCAGTTGGGCGAGCTTGCGGAACTGGCCGTCGTTGCCGGCGCCGATCACGATGTTGCGGCCCTTTGTGGGAAAATTGCTGTAGGGCGCCAGGCTGCCATGGCTGTTGCCGACCAGCTTCGGAGCGGCGCCGGCGACGAAGTAGTTGGGCGCGTGCGGCTGGTGCAGGGCGATGGCACTGTCGTACAGCGTGGCATCGACAAACTGGCCCTTGCCCGATCTGTTGCGCTCGTAGAGCGCCATCAGGATCCCGATGCAGGCATTCATGCCGGTCGACAGATCGACCACCGGCACACCGACGCGCACCGGTCCGCTGTCGGGCGCGCCGTTGACCGAGACGAGGCCGGCCGAGGCCTGCACCATGGCGTCGTAGCCGGGAAAGCCGCCGAGCGGGCCGTCGGAGCCGAAACCCGAGACACGGGCATGGATCAGGCGCGGGAATTTCTTAGAAAGCGTGTCGGCGTAGCCGATGCCCCATTTCTCCATCGTGCCGGTCTTGAAGTTGTCGATCAGCACGTCGGCCTGCTCGAGCAGCTTCAGGAGCACATCGCGCCCCTCCGGCTTGGAGAGATCGAGAGCAATGGTGCGCTTGTTGCGGTTGATGCCGGAGAAGTAGGCCGAGATGCCTTCGTCGTCGAACGGCGGGCCCCACAGCCGGGTCTCGTCGCCCTGGGGCGGCTCGATCTTGATGACCTCGGCGCCATGGTCGGCAAGCATCTGGCCGCAATAGGGGCCACCCAGCACACGCGACAAATCGATGACTTTCAGGCCGTCAAGGGCACCTGACATGAAGTTCCACTCCCCGAACTACGAGACGCATTGCGGTTATAGACCAGGTCCGGCGGCCTCGGTACCGTCGGCACATGATCGAACGTGACCTCGATATCGCCACCCGAGACGGCGCGATGAATACCTGGACGGTGCGGCCCGACGAGGGCGGGCCTTTCCCGGTGGTGCTCATGCTGATGGACGCACCCGGCGTGCGCGAAGGTCTGCGCCAGATCTGCCGTCGCATCGCCCAGTCGGGCTACCACGTGCTGCTGCCCAATCTCTATTACCGCACGACCCGCGAGTTCGTGCTCGGTCCGACGCGCGACCATCCCGATGCCGAAGCCAACATGAAGAAGATGTTCGGCATGGTGGGGTCGATCTCCAACGGCAAGGTCGCGGCCGATGTCGGCGCGGTCCTCGATCGGCTGCCGGCTCTGACCGATGCGCGGCCGGGCAAGATCGGCCTGGTTGGCTACTGCATGAGTGGCGCCTTCGTCACCGTGGTGGCCGCCAAGCACGCTGATCGAGTCGCCTGCTTCGCGTCCTACTACGGCACGCGGCTGATCACCGACAAGCCGGGCTCGCCGCATCGCCTGCTGAGCGAGATCACCGCCGAGGGCTACTACGCCTTCGCCGAGCACGACAGCTACGTGCCGCTCGCCGAGGTCGCGTCGTTCGAGAAGATGCTGGCCGCCGCGCCGTTCCCGTCGCGTTCGGAGATCGAGCCGGGCACGCATCACGGCTACGCTTTCACCGATCGCGGCAGTTACAACGAGGCTGCGAGCGAGAAGCACTACGAGCGCATGCTGGCACTGTACCGCCGCCATCTCGGTTGAGCGGGGACGGCAATTCATGTTCCTCTCGCCGCCAGGGGAGAGGCTAGGCGAGGGGGCTTCGACGGTCGTGACATCACCTGCACCCCCCTCACCCAACCTTTCGCCCTACCTGGGCCTATCCGGGGAGAGGAGCATGAATGTGCAGCGTGTAGCGCCAGGGGAAGCAACCATGCTGAGCGGTATCCACGGTCATCAGGACATCGAACGCGTCGTTTATGGCAAGCCGGCGGGGGTGGCCCTGCGTGCCGAGGCGGAGCGGCTGGGCGCGCGGCGGGTCTTCGTCACGACCTCGAAGTCGGTGGCGCAGAGCGCGCTGCTGGCCGATGTCCTGCGCGAGCTTGGCGATCGTTATGCCGGGGTCTATGCCGGGATCACCGCGCATTCGCCGCGCGCCTCGGTGGTCGAGGGCGCCGCGCTGGCGCGCGAGGCCAAGGCCGATCTGCTGGTGGCGGTCGGGGGCGGTTCGGTGATCGATGCCACCAAGACCATCCTGATCGCGCTGTGGCAGGGCGTGACGCGCATCGAGGATCTCGATCTCTACCGCGCCGGCCGGCCGAAGGAGGGCGCCGCACCGCCGTCCGAGGCGATCAAGCCGCCGGCCGATGCGATCCGTATGCTCGCCGTGCCGACCACGCTGTCGGCAGCCGAATTCAATCCCTTCGCCGGCATCAGCGATCCGCGCCATGGCATCAAGGAAAGCTTCGGCCATCGCCTGATCGTGCCGCGGGTCATCGTGCTCGATCCCGCTGCGACCCTCGCGACGCCGATGGACCTCATGCTGTCCACCGGGCTGAAGGCGGTCGATCACGCGGTCGAGCGGCTGTGCTCGCACCAGGCCCATCCTTTCGTGCTCGGGACGGCGAGCGAGGCGCTGAAGCTGCTTACGCACGCTCTGCCAGCGCACAAGGAGAAGCCGGAGGACATGGCGACGCGCCTCGACCTGCAGTTCGGCATGTGGCTGTCTATAGGAGCCGGCACGTCGGGCGTCGGCACCGGCGCGAGCCATGGCATCGGTCATGTGCTGGGCGCGGCGTGCCATGTGCCGCACGGCCATACGTCGTGCGTGATGCTGCCGTCGGTGCTGCGCTGGAACCTGCCGGCGAACGCGGAGCGCCAGACGCGCGTCAGCGAGGCGTTCGGCAAGCCCGATGTGGCAGCCGCCGATCTGGTGGCCGGGCTGGTGAAGTCGCTCGGCTTGCCTGGCAGCTTGTCGGCGGTCGGCGTCGGGCGCGACCGCTTCCACGAGATCGCCGAGAAGTCGATGCATGATCGCGCGGTGCTCAACAATCCGCGGCCGATCAAGAGCCCGGCCGAGGTCATGGAGATTCTCGACCTCGCGGCGTGATTGGAATTGATTTGGTCCCCGAACACCGCTGATCTGGTTCGACGGCAAGGGCGAACCGGACGGCCATTTCGACGATCATAACCATATCGCGATGTGCACAGCCCACTGCGACAAGGTCGGGCTGGGCGCCGGCCTCATAGGCAAGCCTTACCGTTGATCGCCTTTCGACCCCATGAAGTCTTCTCATGGGGCAAGCAGGGCGATCGACCGTATGTTTGTCGCTGACCGACCCGGAGGAAACACCATGCCGTCCGTTCAGCACGCCTCATCCGCCATTGCGCAGCCGCCGCTCGTCGCCTGGGTCGAGGCCAGCGTTCCCTACCTTGCCGATCTCAGCCTCAAGCCGGTGACCTACAACCCGCCGATCGGCGAGGGGGTGGCGCGCCGCGTCGGCAACTATCGCGACTTCAAGGTGCGCATCCATGATGGCCGGCTCTTGCTCAAGGACCTGTCGCTGGACCGCCAGGCCTTCATCCTGACGCCGCATGAAACGGCAGTCAGCGATTTCTATGACCGCGACGAGGTCCGCTGCATCTACGAGCCCGAGGTCGAGGCGCTGGTGAAGCGTGAGACCGGGGCCTCGAAGGTCGTGGTGTTCGATCACACCATCCGGGCCGCCGATCGGGGCGTCGAGCGCGGCCATCGCGCGCCGGTGCGCAGCGTGCACAACGACTACACCGAGAAGTCGGGTCCGCAGCGCGTGCGCGATCTGCTGCCGCCGGAGGAGGCTGAAGCCCGCCTGCAGAAGCGCTTCGCCGAGTACAACGTGTGGCGCAACATCAGCTGCGATCCGGTGGAGATGAGCCCGCTGGGCTTCGTCGATTCCGAGAGCATCGCGCCGCGCGATCTCGCGGTCTGCGACCTGATCTATGCCGACCGCGTCGGCGAGATCTATATCGGCGTCTACAATGCCGATCACCGCTGGTACTACTTTCCGCGCATGACCCGCGAGGAGGCCGTGCTCATCAAGTGCTACGACTCGATGAGGGACGGCCGCGCCCGCTT
Source organism: Reyranellaceae bacterium (assembly GCA_046349295.1). Taxonomy (GTDB): domain Bacteria; phylum Pseudomonadota; class Alphaproteobacteria; order Reyranellales; family Reyranellaceae; genus Reyranella. The sequence continues at coordinate 133,536 of JAXMCP010000013.1, read as the reverse complement.
CTCGCTGCATTCGGCGTTCGACGACCCGACCTCGCCGCCCAACGCGAAGCCGCGCGAAAGCCTCGAGACCCGGACCCTGGCGTTCTTCGACTGAACGACCGCAAGCCTCCGGCTGGCACAGACGAAAATCCCTCGCTACGCTCGGGATGACAGTATCGGTGTCATCCCGAGCGTAGCGACGGATCTTCGTTCATAGCGGGATCGGCCTACGCCTTCGCGATCGCCTCGAGGTGCTCCACCAGCTCCTCGGGGTTGCTGTAGAAGGGTGAATGGCCGCATTCCATGGTGATCACCTTGCACGGCGTCATCTTCACCATCTGACGCTGCAGGCTGATCTTCAGCGCGTTGTCGTGCGTGCACTCGATATACCAGCGCGGCACCGAGCCGAAGCGCTCCTCGGTCAGCGTCACCGGCGTGGTCGAGATGGCGAGCGGCTGCGGGCGCAGACGCTCCATGGCGCGGTAACGGTCTTCAGGAGAGACGTCGGCGAAGAACAGGCTCGGCACCTTGTCGCGCGCGAAGCTGTAGGTGAGGCCGTCCGGGCTGACCTGGCGGGACAGGCGGAACATCGCATCGGGATCGAGTCCCGTCATGTCGCGCCCGGTCTTGCCCGACGGGGGCAGGATCGCGCAGAGATAGACCAGGGCCTTGAGCTTGCGCCGCCGCGCCTCGGCGAGCGCGCTGATGGTGACGCCACCAAGCGAATGGCCGACCAGCACCACCGGCTCGTCGATCTTGTCGAGCAGGCGTGAGAGCTTCTCGACATTGTCGGCCAGGGTGACGTTGGCGGGCGGCGTGTCGTCCTTGCCCATTCCCGGCAGATCCGGAGCGCACACCCGGTGCCCGTCGGCCTCGAGCAGCGGCTTGACCTTCTCCCAGCACCAGCCGCCGTGGCTGGCGCCATGGACCAGCACGAACGTCGCCACCGGCTCAGCTCCGGCCAACGAGCGTGCGCGCGTCGGGCGCGGGCACGAAGAAATCGGGCATCAGCGGGGTACCGGGCGAAACGGCGTACGAGTCAAGATTGGTGACTGCCTCGGCCGCGAGAACTTCGTCGTCGATGAAGAAGTTGCCGGTGCAGGCGCGGGCCTGCCGGTTGAAGATGGCGTAGGCAGCATCGGCCATGATCTCGGGCTTGCGGCAGCGCTTCATTCCTTCTTCTCCGCCGAGGATGTTCTGAATCGCGGCCGTCGCAATTCCGGTGCGCGGCCACAGGCAATTGAAGGCGATGCCCTTGTCCTTGAACTCCGCCGCCATCGCCCAGGCGTAGACCGACATGCCGTACTTGGCGAGCGTGTAGGCCGCGTGGTTCGCGAACCATTTTACGTCGAAGTCGAGCGGTGGCGAGAGATTGAGCACGTGCGCGTTCGCGGCCTTCGCCAGATGCGGGATGCATTTCTGCGAAACAAGAAACGTGCCGCGCGCGTTGATCTGGTGCATCAGGTCGTAGCGTTTCATCGGCGTGGCCAAGGTGCCGGTGAGGCTGATGGCGCTGGCGTTGTTGACCAGGATGTCGATGCCGCCGAACTTCGCCACAGTTTCGGCGACCGATCTCTCGACGCTCTGCTCGTCGCGAATATCGCAGGCGAGCGGCAGGGCCTTGCCGCCTGCCTTCTCGATCTCTTCCGCCGCCGTGAAGATGGTGCCCGGCAATCGCGGATCGGGTTTCACCGTCTTGGCGGCGACGGCCACGTTGGCGCCATCGCGCGCCGCACGCAGGGCGATCGCAAGCCCGATGCCTCGGCTCGCGCCCGTGACGAACAGGGTCTTGCTACGCAGGCTCATGGCGCCCCCAAGAAGAACTCGGGCTCTATAGCCGGCTCGGCAAAGGGCGGCTAGTCTGCGCGTATCGCAGGGAGAGACGGGATGAATCCGTGCTTCGAGACGGCCACACGGCTCGCGCGCGCCATTCGGGCCGGACGGTCGAGCTCGGTCGAGGCGACGAGGGCGCACCTGGAGCGGATCGCCCGCCTGAATGAACCTCTGAACGCTCTCGTCGTGGTCGATGGTGAGCGCGCGCTGAAGGCGGCGCGGGCTGCAGACCGGACCCGCGAAAAGCGCAAGCCTGCGGAGCTGGGTGCCCTGCATGGCGTGCCGATCACCATCAAGGAAGCCTTCGATGTCGCAGGCCTCGCCACGACATCGAGCCATCCGCCGCTCAAGGACAATGTGGCGCACGACGATGCGAGCCCGGTTGCCCGCTTGCGCGCCGCCGGTGCCGTCATTCTGGGCAAGACCAACGTGCCCGAGCTGTGCGCCGACTTTCAGACCGACAGCCCGCTGTTCGGCACGAGCAAGAATGCCTGGGATCATCGCCGCACGGCCGGCGGCTCGACCGGCGGCGGCGCCGTCGCGGTCGCGGCGCGGCTCTCGCCGCTGGAGCTCGGCAGCGACATCGGCGGATCGGTGCGCAATCCGGCGCACTACAACGGCATCTTCTCGCTGAAGCCGACCGAGTGGCTGGTGCCTGGCCATGGCCACGTACCTGATCTTCCGGGGAAGATTCGCACCACGCGCGCCATGGGCGTGTTCGGGCCGCTCGCCCGCTCGGTCGACGATCTCGAGCTGGCCCTGCGCATCATTGCCGGTCCCGACGGCCGCGAGGCCGAGGCGCCACCCATGACCCTCGGTAAGTCGGTCGCACGGTCGCCCGAGGATCTACGGATCGCCGTGCTGGAGAGCAACCCGCTCGTCAAGGTCTCGGCCGACACTGCCGCCATCGTGCAGGCGACAGTGAAGCTCTTGACCAAGGCAGGCGCCAAGGTGAAGCGGGCGGAGCCGAAGGGGCTCGACTGGCAGCAGGGGTGGGACGACTGGTGCGACCTCTTCTTCTATCAGGCGCGCGCGCTGCAGCCGTTGTCGGAGCTTGCGCGTGATCTCGACAAGGCCGGCTCTTCGAACCCGTCGGCGCGCTCGATGGCACGTACGGCACGCCTCGATCTCTCCGCGTATTTCGCCGTTCTCGATCGCCGCGACCGGGCCTTGCGCCAGTGCGAGGCCTTCCTGGCAGACTATGACGCGTGGCTGATGCCGGTGATGCCGGACGCCGCCTTCATCCGCCAGCGCCAGAACGAGCCGCTCAGGATCGACGGCGTCGATCATCCGTATTTCTATGCCGGCACGTCCTACAATTTCCTCGCCAACCTGACTGGCCAGCCGTCGGTCGTGCTGCCCTGCGGCTTCTCGCGCGAGGGCCTGCCGATCGGCCTGCAGCTCACCGGCCGCAAATGGCGCGACATCGAGCTGCTGGGCGTCGCCCGCGCGCTCGAGAAACTGCTGCCACCCTGCCCAGTGCCGCCGGCCTACGCATGATCAGTCGATCTTGACGTTCGCCTTCTCGATGATCGGCCGCCATCTGTCGATCTCGCCGCGCTGATAGGCGTCGAATGCCGCCGGCTGCATCTGCTCGGGAGTCGGGATGTCCTGCCCCAGATCCTCCAGCCTGCGGCGGATTTCCGGATCCTTGAGGGCGGCGACAGCGGCGGCGTTGAGCCTGGCGACGATCTCGGGCGGCGTGCCCTTGGGCGCCCACAACCCGTGCCAGATCGTGACCTCGATGCCGGGGAAGCCCGCTTCTGCCGTGGTCGGCACCTCGGGTGCGGCGGCCGAGCGCTCCTTGGCGGTCACGGCATAGACCTTGAGCTTGCCCGCGCGCACGTGCGGCAGGGAGTTCGACGACTGGTCGATCATGATCTGGATCTGGTTGGCGATCAGGTCCTGCACCGCCGGGCCGGTGCCGCGATAGGGCACGAGCTGGTAGTTGGTGCCGGTGGCGGCGTGGAACGCCAGCACGCCGATATGCGAGCCCGATCCCAGGCCGGCCGTCCCGCCGGAGATCTTGTCGGCATTGGCCTTCAGGTAGGCGACCAGCTCCTTGAGGTCCTTGGCCGGGACCTGGTTCGAGGTCACGACCAGCAGCGGGTTGGACGGCAGGCGGGCGATCGGCACCAGGTCGTTCAGCAGGTCGTAATTCAGGTTCTTGTAGATCAGGCCGTTCACCACGTTGGTGCCGAGATGGCCGATGCCGATCGTGTAGCCGTCGGGCGCCGAGCGCGCGAGCTTGCCCATGGCGATCGAGCCGGCCGCCCCGGTGACATTGTCGATGACGATCTGCTGGCCCAGCTCCTTGGCCATGCGCTCGCCGACGATGCGCGCCATCAGATCGGTCGGCCCGCCCGCCGCGAACGGCACGATCAGAGTGATCGGCTTGCTGGGATAGGGCTGGGCGAGGGCTGGCCAAGCGAGCGCCGACGCGAGCATCAACAAAGCCAATCTACGCAGCATGACGACCCCTCCCCCAAGACCCATTTTCCGATACGACCTGACGTCGCTCAGCGCAATTCGACATATAAACGCTTGCCAACCGCGGATGCGGCGCGACGCAGGGTCAGCAGGGTCACCGACGGATTGTTCGGATCGAGCAACCGGTCAACCTGACGGCGGCTCGTTCCCATACGAGACGCCATCACGCTCTTCGTGATCTTGTGCTGCCGCATTGCCAGAGCAATCTGGTCGGCGATGATTTCCTTCAAGGCGCCGGCCCCGGCTTCTGCGAGAAGGCCTTCCTCTTCCAGAAACTCGTCGAATGTTTCGGCCGACACATGAGGGCGTGCCACCACCTTGCTTTTTCTCTTCATTGTTCGACCTCCTTCATGCGCCGAATGGCTAACGCCATATCCTGACTTGGGAGCTTCTGCGTCTTCTTGATGAAACCATGCAGTAGTGCGCGGCAGTATGGCATTCCGATTGGCCAGCCGAACCGACCTTCTGAATGTCCTTACCGATGCGTCGGCGATCTTCGACGGCAAGAGACATGATCCAATCACGGACTGGTCTGACGCCGGCGGCCGTCGTGTAGAAGCGTGCCTGAACCTTCTTCGGTCGAACGGGCATCGGCGGCTATGTGCCAAAATTGGCACATAGCGTCAAGCGGTCCTACCGCCAGCGCAGCAGCGAGCGCTCGATCATGCCGAGACCCCACGAGATCAGCAGCCCCAGGATCGACAGCATGACGACGCCGGCCAGGAGCTGGTCGGTCTGCATCAGGTTGCCGGCCGTCAGCACGAAGGCGCCGATGCCGTGCTGGGCGCCGATCATCTCGGCGGCGACGACCAGCAGCAGAGCGACTGAAGCGGAGATGCGGAAGCCGGCCAGGATGCCCGGCATGGCCCCGGGCAGCAGGATCTTGGCGACGACATCGGTCGCCGGCAGCCCGAAGCTCTGGCCCATGCGGATGAGGTTGCGCGGCACCGAATCGCAGGCGCTGTAGGCCGAGATCACGGTCGGGAAGAACACGCCGAGCGCGATGGTCGCGACCTTCGACGGCTCGCCGATGCCGAACCACAGGATGAGCAGCGGCAGCAGCGCGATCTTGGGGATGGGGAACAGGGCCGACACGATCGGCAGGCCGCCGGCGCGCGCGGCCGAGAAGATGCCCATGGCGAGGCCGACGGCGAGTCCCGCGCCGGTGCCGATGATCCAGCCCGGCACGATGCGCTTCAGGGACGCCATCACGTGCTCCATCAGCGTGCCGTCGAGCCACAGCGCTACCAGGGCACGCACGACGGTGAGCGGGCTCGGCATGAACAGCGACGGCAGCAGCCCGGCGCTCGACGCCGCCTGCCAGGCCGCGATGACGACCAGGAACACGATCCACGGCAGCAGGCGACGCGGGGTCGGATTGAAGCCGCCGCCGCGGAACGGGACGGGCCGGCGCTCCGATATGGTGTCGCGCGACTCCATCTAGCGCGGTTCCTCGAAGTATCCGATGTTGCTCACGGGCGCGGAGGATAGTTCCCGTAGCGCCAGATGATCGCCATGGGAATTGTTCTTGTCCTGCGACAGGATCACCATGACCCGGCTGATCTCGAAGAACGCGCCCCTGATGCGATCGGCTTCGAAGGTCCGGAACGGACCGGCCAGCACATGGCCATTCCAATCCAGGTGCCGGGCCGATTTTTCGTCAGCCTCCACGACGACCAGGCTTTCGCCATCGGGCGCTATCGTGATCTGGCCGACACCGCCGAACTCCGACGCCTTGATCGGCGTGCCGTCGAAGGCGCCGTCGCGGGACAGGCGGACGATCGTCCCATCAGCCAATCCGGCAGCGAACCCGCCCCGGGGCAAGGCCACCACGACCCATGACTGGGCGGGCAAAGCGACACGCCGCACGCTTCGGTCGGCCGTCCGGACGAGCCAGATCGCCGCTTTTTCATCGGCGAGCGCTATCGCATCGCCCTCCGCCGACACCGCAAAGCCAGCCGGTCGGTCAGGCCGCTGCCCGTCGGCCTCGAGGGCATAGGTCGTGAAGTCGCCGCCGTCGCGCGACCAGGTTTGAACGCTCGGGCCGCGTCCTACGGCAGCAATGATTTTGCCGGTTGTGGCCATCGCCACGAACTGCCTCTGTGACTGATCGAAGGGGATGGTGGCATGCCAGGTGCGCGCTTCCGGTCGGATCAGGGTGTAAAGTTCGGTCCTCCCAAGCGCCGATACGACGTTGCCATCGGCGGATATAGCGATGCCGCCGCGAAGGCCGGCTGTGCCGGACTGGATGCGGCGCACGAACTCTCCCTCTTTCGTGAAGAGGTCTATCCAGCCGTAACGCACGGCAGAAACGATCGCTTCGTTGTCAGCGGCCGCGGCAGCGGTATTGATCGTATAGTTCTCGAAGCTGGCCGGCGCGATCAACTGCTCGCCGGCGTCGGACCACAGGGCAATGCCATCGTCGTCCAGGGCGATGAGCCGGCGTCCGCCCGACACGGCCGTGAAGTGGGTTGCGTTGATCTCTCGATTGCCGAAGGGCTTCGACGCGAGGCCGGCCATGCGGACCACGACCGGTTCCGTCATCCCGGTAAGGATCGCCGCGTTGCCGCCGTCGATGAACGTAACTTCGGTCGCGGGAAGATCCTGGTCCGCCGGAACGCCGGCAGGCTGCAGCCGGCGCCCGGACGCGTCGAAGACGGTGGTCATCATCGGCCCGCCACCCCAGCTCACCGTGAAACGGTCGCCGCGCGGCGACCAGCTCAGGCGGAAGAGCCCCTCGGATTCGCGCGAGGGCGCTTCGAGGTTGTGGTTCAGGGTCTTGAGGTCGACCACGCGCTGGATCGCGCCGCCGCTTGCACGATAGACCATCACCCAGTCGTCCGTCATCGTCACGAGACCGCCGTCCGGTCGAAAAGCGTAGGTATAGGGCCGATCGGCCGACACGCCGAAGGTCGCTCGCGCCACCAATCGTGTGGCCTGGCCGGCACGTTCCACGGCGAACAGGCTGATCCAGCCCCTTTCACTGCTCGCGGCAACCCAGTCGCCCCGCGGGGAAACGGCCAGCCCTGCGACCGCACCGATCGGGCTCGCCACCGGCTTGCCCTGCGGATGGCCGGCCGCATCGAGCAGGAACAGATGCGGCGTGCGCTCGAGCTCGCCGCCGGGGATTGCGGAATAGACGACGAAAGCTCCCTTGGGCGCCACCGCGTAAGTTTCGATGCCGGGCGGACCGAACGGCGAGAAAGCGATCTTGCCTGCGGCCTGGTCGAAGTGGACGCGCAGCAGCCGTCGCTCGTGGTCGTCGCTGAAGACGGCAATGGAATTGTCATCGGCTGCCACGGCGACGGACTGTGCCGCAGCGCCTGTCGCGATCGTCAGGACGCCGAGCAGGGATAGCAGCAGGGAGTTCAAGGCTCTCATGGGCGACCGACCTCCTGCACTTCCCGATCGGCTGTCGCCGCCTCGTCGCGGATCAACGACCACAAGCGCCTGTGGACGTCGATCAGCAGTGGTGCGTGTTCGGGCTTCGCGCGCTCGGCGACCGGAACGTCGATGGCGATCACCTCGCGAACGCGGCCGGGCCGGCGCGACAGCACGACGACGCGATCGGCGAGGCGCGCCGCCTCCTCGAGATTGTGCGTCACGTACACGCGGGTGCTTTTCTCGCGTGCCCAGATCGCCAGCAGGTCCTCCATCAGGAGCTCGCGTGTCTGCGCGTCGAGCGCTGACAAGGGCTCGTCGAGCAGCAGCACTGCAGGTCGCACCACGAGTGCGCGGGCGATCCCGACGCGCTGGCGCATGCCGCCCGAAAGCTGCTTGGGGTAGGCTGTCGCGAAGTCGCCCAGGCCGGTGAGGGCGAGCGCGGTCGCCACCCGCTCGCGCCGTTCCGCAGCCGGCAGGGCGCGATGCTCGAGCGCCAGCGAGACATTGTCGGCCACGCTGCGCCACGGCAGCAGGGCGAAATCCTGGAAGACGTAGGTGAACGGATTGAGCGACTCCTGCGGCGGCGGGCCCGACAGGGTGACACGGCCGGCGGTCGGCTGGAGCAGGCCACCGATGATGCCGAGCAGGGTCGACTTGCCGCAGCCCGATGGGCCGATCAGCGCGACGGTCTCGCCGTCGGCGATGTCGAGCGCGATGCCGTCGAGCGCTTCGACCGAGCCGTAGCGGTGCGAGACCTGCTCAATGTGCAGCGGCATCGGCCGCCAGGGTGACCAGGATGGTGCGGTTGGCCACCTGCTGGCCTTCGCGCACCGTGACCGACTCGATCCTGGCGTCGAGCACCGCCTTGAGCTGATGCTGGATCTTCATCGCTTCCAGCACGATCAGGGTCTGGCCGCGCGTGACGCTGTCACCGGCCGCGACCTTGATGGCGACGATGCGGCCATCCATCGGCGCGCGCAGCTTGCCGTCGCTGCCCGCTGCCGCGGCCGCCGGCGGGGCATAGGTCTTGTCGATGAATCGCACGGTGTGCGCCTCGTGATCGACGATGACCTCGTCGCCCTCGATGTGGAACGGCGCCATGTCGTCGAGGCTCTCGGCGTCGGACGGCGTTATCAGAAGCGTGCGTTCCGTATTGCCGACGGCGAGACGGAGCGGCGTCGGTTCGGGGTTGGAGTTGCGCCAGCCGCGCAGCGCCTGCGGGTAGCGTTCGGCGGACTGCCGCCACAACAGGGCCGCGGCATGTTTCCAATGGGCCTCGCTCACCTCGGGTGGCGCCAGGGCCGCGCCGGAGAAGTGCTCGCCGATGAATGCGGTCGTCGCATTGCCGGCGGCAAACTCGGGATGCTCCAGCAGGCGGATCAGGAAATGCCGGTTGGTCGTCGAGCCCAGCACCACGGTCTGGCGCAGCGCCCGCACCAGCCGTGCGCAAGCCTCCTCGCGCGTGGCGCCGTGGGCGATCACCTTGGCGATCATCGAATCGTAGTAGGGCGAGATGACCAGCCCGTCCTTCATGCCGTGATCGACGCGGATGCCCGGCCCCGTCGGCGGCCGCCAGACGGCAATGCGTCCGGTCTGGGGCAGGAAGCCGGCGTAGGCATCTTCGGCATAGAGCCGCACCTCGATGGAGTGGCCTGAGAACGCGACCTGCTCCTGGGCGAGTGGCAGCGGCTCGCCCGCCGCGACCTTGAGCTGCCAGGCGACCAGATCCTGGCCGGTGATCATCTCGGTCACCGGATGCTCGACCTGGAGGCGGGTGTTCATCTCGAGAAAGTAGAAGGCGCCGTCGGCGCCGAGCAGGAACTCGACCGTGCCGGCGCCGCGATAGGCGATGGCGCGCGCCGCGGCGACGGCGGCGGCCCCCATGCGACGGCGCAGGTCGGCGTCGACGGCGGGCGACGGCGCTTCCTCGATCACCTTCTGATGGCGGCGCTGCACCGAGCAATCGCGTTCGCCGAGGTGGATGACGTTGCCGCGGCTGTCGGCGAAGACCTGGATCTCGACATGCCGGGCATCGACCACGGCCTTCTCGAGGATCAGCTCGCCCGAGCCGAAGGCGCTCTCGGCCTCGGTCCGCGCAGTGCGGATCGCCTCGAGCAGGTCGGCATCGCGCTCGACCAGACGCATGCCGCGTCCACCGCCGCCAGCGGCGGCTTTCACCATCACCGGCAGGCCGATCTTGCGGGCCTCCTTCTCGAGGTTTGCGTCGCCCTGGTCGGCGCCCTGGTAACCCGGCACGCAGGGCACGCCGGCATCGATCATGCGCCGCTTGGCCGCCGCCTTGTTGCCCATGGCGGCGATGGCCGCGGGCGGCGGGCCGATGAACACCATCCCGGCCTTCTCGCAGGCCGCGGCAAAGGCTTCATTCTCGGAGAGGAAGCCGTACCCCGGATGAACGGCGTCGGCACCCGACCGGTGCGCGGCCTCCAGGATGCGGTCGATGCTGAGATAGCTTTCGCCGACCGGCGAGGGGCCGATGTGCTGGGCCTCGTCAGCGTATGCGACGTGCGGCGCGTAGCGGTCGGCGTCGGAATAGACCGCGACCGTGCGATAGCCCATCGCCTTGGCCGTGCGCATCACGCGCCAGGCGATCTCGCCGCGGTTGGCGACCAGGATCTTGCCGAACTTCATTTCAGGGGACGTCCGTCCTTGGGAGGTCGAGAGCACGTGCGGCGATCATTCGGTCACCCATTTCGGCGGTCTCTTCTCGGCAAAGGCGCGCAGGCCTTCCGCTGCCTCCGGGCTGCGGCGGGCCTCGGCGAACTTGTCGGCGGCGAAGTCGAGCACGGACGACAGAGGCTCACCGCCGACCTTCATCACCACCGCCTTGGTCAGTGCATTGGCCAGGGGCGCGCAACGGTCGATCTGCTTCAGGACTTCCTCCAGCTTGGCGTCGAGGGCAGCCGAGTCCCGGACGAGATAGTGGGCGATGCCGAGCCGCAGCGCCTCGGGGCCCTTGAAGCGCGACGCGGTCAAGGCGAGGTGCCGGGTCTGCGGCACGCCGATGCGGGCAGCGACGAAGGGGGCGATCTGCGCCGGCACGATGCCGATCGCCGTCTCGCTCATGGCGAAGCCCGCATCCTCGGTGCAGATCGCCACGTCCGACACGCAGAGCAGGCCGAAACCGCCGGCGATGGCATATCCTTCGACCGCCGCCACCACGACCTGGGGCGCGGTGTTGACCATCTCGAGGAAGGTCCCGTACTCGCGATTGCTGACGGCGATCGGGTCCTTCTCGCCGGGCTTGGGCGTGTCGCGAAAGCTCTGCTCCATGTTCTTCAGATCGGCCCCGGCGCAGAACGTGCCGCCGGCGCCGCGCAGGACAACCACCTTGATGTCGCGCCGTTCGCGCAGCACGTCGAACACCGCCTTGAGCTCGCCGACCAGGGTCGGGTTCAGGGCATTCTTGACCTCGGGCCGGTTCAGGGTGACGTGCAGGCGCGAGCGCTCGCGATGCAACAGCAGGGTTTGGTACTTGGGGGCGAAATCGGTCACTGAAAACTCCTCTTCTCTTCCGGACCGCGCGTCTCGCGCGCTCATGGTCATGACCGCGCGAGACGCGCGCGGTCCGGAAGATCGTGAACCTGTCATCGGTTCTCCAGCCGGGGCAGGGTGCCCATCAGCTTGGAGATGATCTGCAACATGACCTCGTCGGCGCCGCCGCCGATCGAGGCGAGGCGTGAATCGCGGAACGAGCGCGCGGTCGGCGATTCCCAGAGGTAGCCGGCGCCGCCCCAATATTGCAGGCAGCCGTCGGTCACCAGGCGCAGCGCGCGGCCGGCCTTCAGCTTGGCCATCGAGGCCAGCATGGTGACGTCGGTGCCGTCGAGATACTCCTCGCAGGCGCGATAGCAGAGCGAACGAACGAGCTCGACCTCGGTGCTGAGCTCGGCCAGCTTGAAATGAATCACCTGGTTGTCGAGCAGGGGGCGGCCGAACACCTTGCGTTCGCGGGTGTAGTCGATCGTCTGGGCGATCAGGCGCTCCATGCCGACCACGGCGCTGATCGCGCCCCACAGCCGCTCCTCCTGGAACTGCTGCATCTGGTAGACGAAGCCCATGCCCTCCTGGCCGATCAGGTGGCGCACCGGAACCTTCACCTCGTCGAAGAAGATCTGTGCGGTGTCGGAACTGCGCATGCCGAGCTTGTCGAGCTTCCTCACCACCTGCACGCCCTTGGTCTTCATCGGCAGGCAGATCAGCGACTTGTTGCGATGGACCGCACCCTCGCCGGTGTTGGCGAGCAGGCACATCCAGTCGGCCTGAGTGCCATTGGTGGTCCACATCTTGCCGCCGTTGATGACGTAGTCTCCGCCGACACGACGCGCCGTCGTCTTGAGCGAGGCAACGTCGGAGCCGGCCCCGATCTCGGAGACGCCGAGGCAGGCGACGTAGTCGCCGCTGATCGAGGGAGCGAGGAACTCCTTGCGCAGCTCGTCGCTGCCGTAGCGCGACAGGGCCGGAGTGGCCATATCTGTCTGCACGCCGATCGCCATCGGCACCGAGCCGCAATTGATATGGCCCAGCTCCTCGGCCATCACCATGGCGTAGGAATAGTCGAGCCCCATGCCGCCGAACTCGGCAGGCTTGTTGATGCCGAGCAGGCCGACGTCGCCCAGCTTCTTGAAGACCTCGTGGGCCGGGAAGATGCCGTCCTCCTCCCACTTGTCGACATGGGGGTTGATGTCGCGGTCGATGATGGCGCGCAGCGTGCGGCGGATCTCGGCATGTTCGGGGGAGAATTGCATCAGGCGGCCTCTTCGCTGGGACCGCGCCACTCGAGTGGCGCCTCTTCATCGATCACACAGCCCAAGAGCGCCACTGGAATGGCGCGGTCCCGGCAATGAGTTCTCATCGGTTGCCGAGCCTCGGCAGGGTGCCCATCAGCTTGGCGATGATCTGCAGCATGACCTCGTCGGCGCCGCCGCCGATCGAGCCGAGGCGGCCGTCGCGGTAGCTGCGGGCGACAGGATTGTCCCAGAGATAGCCGGCGCCGCCCCAATATTGCAGGCAGGCGTCGGAGACCTCGCGGCGCAGGCGGCCGGCCTTGAGCTTGGCCATCGAGGCCAGCATGGTCACGTCGTTGCCGGCGAGATATTCCTCGCAGGCGCGATAGACCAGGGAGCGCAGCGCTTCGACCTCGCTCTTGAGCTCGGCCAGGCGGAAGTGAATCACCTGATTGTCGAGCAACGGCCGGCCGAACACCTTGCGTTCGCGCGTGTAGTCGATTGTGGCGTTGATGATGCGGTCGCAGCCCATCAGGGTGCCGGCACCGGCCCACAGCCGCTCCTCCTGGAACTGTTGCATCTGATAGATGAAGCCGGACCCTGGTTCGCCGATCGTGTAGCGCACCGGCACCTTCACCTCGTCGAAGAAGGTCTGCACGGTGTCCGAGGCACGCATGCCAAGCTTGTCGAGCTTCTTGACGATTTCCACGCCCTTGGCCTGCATCGGCACCACGATCAGCGACTTGTTCTTGTGCACCTGGCCGTCGCCGGTGTTGGCGAGCAGGCACATCCAATCCGCCTGTGCGCCATTGGTCGTCCACATCTTGCCGCCGTTGATCACCCAGTCGCCGCCGACGCGGCGGGCGTTGGTCTTGATCGAGGCGACGTCAGAGCCGGCGCCGGTCTCCGAGACTCCGAGGCAGGCGACGTAGTCGCCGCTGATCGAAGGGGCGAGGAATTCCCGGCGCAGCTCGTCGCTGCCGTAGCGGGCGAGTGCGGGCGTCGCCATCGAGATCTGCACCCCGGTCGCCATCGGGATCGAGCCGCCATTCACCAGCCCGAGCGATTCGGAGCAGATCATGGCATAAGAAAAATCCAGCCCCGAGCCACCGAACTCGACCGGCTTGTCGACCCCCAACAGGCCGGCATCGCCCATCTTCTTGAACAGCTCGTGGGCCGGAAAGGCGCCTTCCTTCTCCCACTCGTCGACGTAGGGATTGACCTCGCGATCGATCAGCGTCTTCCAGGTCTGGCGCAGGGCCGCGTGCTCTGGCGTGAACTTCATCTCTTACATCCTCGCGACGCCGAAGGTGATGGGATTGAGCGGGCGCACGATCGATTCGCGGGCGATCGAGAGCGTGAAGGCCAGGATCCGCCTGGTATCACGCGGATCGATGATGCCGTCGTCCCACAGATGGGCGGTGCCATAGAGTGCCGTCGATTCGCGATCGAACTGGTCGACGATGCCTTTGTACATCTTGTCGATCTGCTCGCGCGGCGGCTCCTTGCCCTCGCGCAGGAACTTCTGCTCGGTGACGGTCTTCATCACGCCCGCCGCCTGCTCGCCACCCATGACCGCGGTGCGGCTGTTGGGCCAAGCGAAGATGAAGCGTGGATCGTAGGCGCGGCCGCACATGCCGTAGTTGCCGGCGCCGAAGCTGCCGCCAATGACGATCGTGATCTGCGGCACGGTCGCGTTGGCAACGGCCTGGATCATCTTGGAGCCGTGCTTGACGATGCCGCCGCGCTCGGCCTCGGTGCCGACCATGTAGCCAGTGGTGTTCTGCAGGTAGATGATCGGCGTGCCCTGCTGGCAGCAAAGCTGGATGAACTGGGCGGCCTTCACCGAGCCCTTGGTGGTGATCGGTCCGTTGTTGCCGATGAAGGCCACCGGCTCACCTTCGATCTCGGCCCAGCCGCAGATCGTCTGCTGGTCGTAGAGGCCCTTGAACTCGAGGAAGTCGGAGCCGTCGACCAGGCGGGCGAGGACCTCGCGCACGTCGTAGGGATCCTTGTGCGAGGGCGGCACCACGCCGCACAGCTCGTCGATGTCGTAGAGGGGCTCCTTGAACGGGCGGGCGCGACGCGGCGGCAGTCGATCGTTCCAGTGCCACTTGGCGATGATGTCGCGCGCCATGCGAATGCCGTCGGCGTCGTTCTCGGCCATCCATTCGGCGACGCCCGATACGGTGGCATGCATCTCGGCGCCACCCAGCTCCTCGTCGGTCGCGATCTCGCCAGTTGCGGCCTTGAGGAGCGGTGGTCCGGCCAGGAACACCTTGGCCTGGTTGCGCACCATGATGACGTAGTCGCTGAGGCCGGGCAGGTAGGCGCCGCCGGCGGTCGACGAGCCGTGCACCACCGTGACCTGCGGGATGCCACGCGCCGACATGCGCGCCTGGTTGGCGAAGCCGCGGCCGCCCGGCACGAAGATCTCGGCCTGGTAGAGGAGATTGGCGCCGCCCGATTCGACCAGATTCACCACCGGCAGCTTGTTCTCCATCACAACCTGCTGAATGCGCTGGCCCTTGCGCTGCCCGGAAGGGGCAACCGTGCCGCCTTTGATAGCGCTGTTCGAGGCCGTGACGACGCATCGCACGCCCTCGACATAGCCGATGCCGGCGACCGAACCGCCACCGGCGCTCGAGCCGTCCCTGTCGTCGTGCATGCGGTAGCCGGCGAGCGGCATCAGCTCGAGGAACGGCGCGCCGCGGTCGAGCAACAGCGCGATGCGCTCGCGCGGCATGAGCTGCTTGCGTTTGCGAAAGCGATCGCGCGATTTCTCCGACGTCGCCTGCACGCTCGCCTCGGCCTCGCGGAACTCGGCGATGGCGGCCAGCATGCGCTCGCGGTTGCGGCGGTACTCGTCGCTCGCGACGTCGACCTGGGTCTCGATCACCGGCATCGCTCAGCCTCCCAGCACCTTGGGCGTGCGGGCGAGGTGGAAGCCGTTGAAGGGCTGCGAGCGGTCGGTCTGCGGCAGGTCCATGGAGCGGTTGCCCAGCGGTACGCCGCCGTCGATGCGGATCTCGGTGCCGGTGATGTAGGCCGAGGCGTCGCTCAGGAGGAAGCAGACGACCGACGAGACCTCGCTCTCGGTGCCGAGGCGACCGAGCGGGCAGTAGTTCTTGAGCTTGGGAATGTTCTCCTTGAACTCGCCCTGGTAGGTGTCCATGCCCGACGAGGCGATCCAGCCCGGCGACACCGCGTTCACGCGCACGCCGGACTGCGCCCATTCGTAGGCGAGCGTCATGGTGAGGTTGACCATGCCGGCGCGCGCGGCGCCGGTGTGCGCCATCGAGGGAAAGCCGTTCCGCATGTCGGCGGCCATGTTGACGATCGAGCCGCCATGCTGCTGCATCGACTGGGTGTAGACCTCGCGGCTGACGATGAAGCCGCCGGTCAGGTTGTTGCGCACGACGACGTCGAAACCCTTGGCGCTCATGGCCGCGGCGGGCGCGGGGAACTGGCCGCCGGCGTTGTTGAACAGGCCATGGATGCGGCCGCTGTGCGCGACGATATTGGCAATCGCTTCCTTGACCTGGGCTTCCTCCCGGATGTCGAAGGCGTGCGTCTCGCACGAACCGCCGGAAGCTTCGATCTCGCCCTTCACCGTGGCCAGCTTGTCGGGCTTGCGGCCGGTGATCACGACATGCGCGCCCAGCGCTGCGATCTCGTGAGCCGTGCAGCGGCCGATTCCACTGCCGCCGCCGGTGACGATGACGGTCTGGCCTTCAAACAGTCCCGGCTTGAAGACCGAGCGATACATCATGTTTCCTCCGACGCCCAATGGCCATCATCTGAACGGCCGTTCATCGGCCTGTAGTTGACGTTTACGTAAAGGTCAAGTAAGCCCCCTCGTCGATTGGCCGACAGGAGGAACTCGCCATGACCTTGCAGGAAATCACCGCGAAAATGAAGGAAGGGGCTTCCAAGAAATCCTCCTTCGGCAACACCGTGAAGTTCGCGACCGACCAGGGCGTCGTGTATATCGACGGCAACGCAAATCCGCCGTCGGTCAGCAACGACGACAAGGCGGCCGATTGCACGCTCAAGATGGACTTCAGCGACTTCGCCGACCTGATCGGCGGCAAGCTCGACGGCATGACCGCGTTCATGACCGGCAAGCTCAAGATCGAAGGCGACATGGGTGTCGCCATGAAGCTGCAGAGCATTCTGCGCTGAGCATTCGGGAAAGGTCCCTCCCTTCGGCTCCACAGGGTCGAGGGGAGGAGGCTTGTTCCTCCCCCGTCGTCACACGGGGGAGAAGGAGATGTGTCCGCAACGCAGCTGGGGAACGGAATGATTGCCGCGTTCGCAAGCTCCGACCTGAATGCGATTTGAATAGCAACATTGCATTGCCTTTGTAACCCCCGTCGGCCCCAATCGGGTCCACCCCGCGTCCTCGGCACAAGGCGAATGGGATGCGCTACGATCCGGCCATGACGAGTCCGATCGCCGCACCCGAGCTCGGTCTCGACAGCGAACAGCTGGCCCAGGCCTACGAGCGCGAGAGCGCGACGCGGCAGTTCGAATCGGGCAAGCGGCTGGTCGCCGATCTCGCAATCGCGCCCGGCGAGCGCGTGCTCGATGTCGGCTGCGGCACTGGCCGACTCACGGAACACATTG
This sequence comes from Reyranellaceae bacterium, assembly GCA_046349295.1. GTDB lineage: Bacteria > Pseudomonadota > Alphaproteobacteria > Reyranellales > Reyranellaceae > Reyranella. The sequence continues at coordinate 116,476 of JAXMCP010000013.1, read as the reverse complement.
CGGACGTCGTCGGCCCGACGGGAAGGGTGCTGGGCATCGATCCGCTGCCGGCGCGCATCGCCATCGCGAGCGCCAGGGCGCGCGCCAATCTCGCCTTCGAGGTTGGCGATGCGCGCGAGCTCGGCGGGCTCGCCGCGGCGAGTTTCGACGTCGTCGTGCTGAATGCAGTCTTCCACTGGCTGCCGGAGAAGGCGGGGCCGCTCAAGAGCTTCGCCCGCGTGCTGCGGACTGGCGGCCGGCTTGGGCTGACGTCACGACCGCCCGGCCAGCGCACGATCCTGCAGGACGTTCGGCTGCAGGTGCTGAGCGAGCCGCCGTTCGACCATCATACCCGGCCGCGCGACGGCGTGCTGTTCCGGGTCGATGCCGAGCAAATGCGCACCCTGCTCGAGCAAGCGGGCTTCACGGCAATCCGGATCGAGCTGCGTCCTGCCGAGCAGGCCTTCGTCGATGCCGAGGCCATCATTCGCTTCTCCGAGGCGAGTTCGTTCGGCAATTTCCTTGGCTATCTGCCTCCCGAGTTGCGTGTCCGGGCACGCGAGGAGATCAGGCGGCGACTTCAGGAACAGGTCGGCGACCAGCCGATCGTGCGGCGTGACCCGCGCATGATCGTGATCGCCAGGACGCCGATCAGCCTTTCTTGACCTTGTGATAGTGGCGCTTGGCCTTGGCCCGGTTGCCGCAGGACTGCATCGAGCACCAGCGCCGCCTGCCGGCGCGGCTGTCGTCGAGGAAGATCCAGCCGCACTCGGGATTGGCACAGCGCCTGACCCGGTCGAGGCGTGCGCCGGCCAGCAGATCGCCGGCCGACCATAGCACCGGCGCCAGCAACGCCAGCGCCGTGCCCGACTTCGCCTCGACATCCCAGCCATAGGCGCCACGCTCGCGCCTCAGCGCCACGCGCGCGGGCGCTGCGGCCAGTGCCTGGTTGAGCGCCTCCAGATCGCGCGTGCTGGGTGTCTTGTCCTGTGCCTCGGCGTCGAACACGCGGTGCAGCGTCTCACGCAGCTCGATGGCGCGCTCGAACTCGCGTCGCACCGGAGGCTTGGCGGCGCGTGGCCCGCCCTGGCTGGCCGTCCAGTTCACGAGATCCTCGGGCGCGTTCAGGGTCTCGGTCGGCTCGGCCTGGCCGACAAATCTCGCTTCCCCTCAACTCAACGTACACTACCAACTGTCACCCATCTTCCCGGTCCAAAGTGTTACCTATCATCCCGGTTGCTCATGTCCGCAACGCAGCAGCGAAGCTGGGGAACGGAATGATTGCCGCGTTCGCAAGCTCCGACCTGAATGCGATTTGAATAGCAACATTGCATTGCCTTTGTAACCCCCGTCGGCCCCAATCGGGTCCACCCCGCGTCCTCGGCACAAGGCGAATGGGATGCGCTACGATCCGGCCATGACGAGTCCGATCGCCGCACCCGAGCTCGGTCTCGACAGCGAACAGCTGGCCCAGGCCTACGAGCGCGAGAGCGCGACGCGGCAGTTCGAATCGGGCAAGCGGCTGGTCGCCGATCTCGCAATCGCGCCCGGCGAGCGCGTGCTCGATGTCGGCTGCGGCACTGGCCGACTCACGGAACACATTGCGGACGTCGTTGGCCCGACGGGAAGGGTGCTGGGCATCGATCCGCTGCCGGCGCGGATCGCCATCGCGAGCGCCAGGGCGCGCGCCAATCTCGCCTTCGAGGTTGGCGATGCGCGCGAGCTCGGCGGGCTCGCCGCGGCGAGTTTCGACGTCGTCGTGCTGAATGCAGTCTTCCACTGGCTGCCGGAGAAGGCGGGGCCGCTCAAGAGCTTCGCCCGCGTGCTGCGGACTGGCGGCCGGCTTGGGCTGACGTCACGACCGCCCGGCCAGCGCACGATCCTGCAGGACGTTCGGCTGCAGGTGCTGAGCGAGCCGCCGTTCGACCATCATACCCGGCCGCGCGACGGCGTGCTGTTCCGGGTCGATGCCGAGCAAATGCGCACCCTGCTCGAGCAAGCGGGCTTCACGGCAATCCGGATCGAGCTGCGTCCTGCCGAGCAGGCCTTCGTCGATGCCGAGGCCATCATTCGCTTCTCCGAGGCGAGTTCGTTCGGCAATTTCCTTGGCTATCTGCCTCCCGAGTTGCGTGTCCGGGCACGCGAGGAGATCAGGCGGCGACTTCAGGAACAGGTCGGCGACCAGCCGATCGTGCGGCGTGACCCGCGCATGATCGTGATCGCCAGGACGCCGATCAGCCTTTCTTGACCTTGTGATAGTGGCGCTTGGCCTGGCCCGGTTGCCGCAGGACTGCATCGAGCACCAGCGCCGCCGTCCGCGCGGCTGTCGTCGAGGAAGATCCAGCCGCACTCGGGATTGGCACAGCGCCTGACCCGGTCGAGGCGTGCGCCGGCCAGCAGATCGCCGGCCGACCATAGCACCGGCGCCAGCAACGCCAGCGCCGTGCCCGACTTCGCCTCGACATCCCAGCCATAGGCGCCACGCTCGCGCCGCAGCGCCACGCGCGCGGGCGCTGCGGCCAGTGCCTGGTTGAGCGCCTCCAGATCGCGCGTGCTGGGTGTCTTGTCCTGTGCCTCGGCGTCGAACAGGCGGTGCAGCGTCTCACGCAGCTCGATGGCGCGCTCGAACTCGCGTCGCACCGGAGGCTTGGCGGCGCGTGGCCCGCCCTGGCTGGCCGTCCAGTTCACGAGATCCTCGGGCGCATTCAGGGTCTCGGTCGGCTCGGCCTGGCCGCGCCAATAGCGCGTGTTGACGTAATCCAGGCATAGGTCGGTGCGCAGCATGTTCCGCACTTAAGGGGCAGCTGGCCGGTTGACAAGACGGAGCGCGCGACATAACCCTATAACCGGTCAAGCAGTTAACAAAGGAGAAAGCCATGTTCGACCATGTTTCGATCGGCGTCGCCGACATCCCCCGGGCGCGGAAGTTCTACGATGCGGCCTTCAAGCCTCTGGGTTACACGCGGCTCAGCGACGGCGAGACCTCGCTGGGCTACGGCGACAAGTCGGTCGGGCTGTGGATCGGCGCCGCGTCCAAGCCAGTGAAGGCCGACCCGGAGTCCGGTCTGCATTTCTGCGTTGCCGCCAAGGATCGCGCCGCAGTCGACGCCTTTCACGCGGCGGCGCTCAAATCGGGCGGCGAGGACAACGGCAAGCCCGGGCTGCGCGCCGAGTACGGGCCGAAATACTATGCGGCCTTCGTGATCGATCCCGACGGCTATCGCATCGAGGCCTATTGCGGCAAGTGAGAGTGCCGCCAATCCCGCGGCATGACCTCATCTACCGTTGACGTAGCGACGGCAGCCGAGGAGGACGCCGTCGTCGACACCTTGAAATCTACCCCTGTGTCCGAACACGACATCCCGGAAAAGTCACACCCTCTCCAGATGGGGACATTGCTGTTGCGCCCGACTTCGTCGGAACGGCTCCTGTTACCTTCAGAAGCCTTCAGTAGCGAAACGTGACGTTGACCGACCCGAACACCATCCACCGGTCGCGCTGGTAGAACTCGGGCGTGCGGAAAAGCTGGGTGTAGGTGACTCGCACGCCACGGAACATGAGGGCGAGACCGGCCTGCGCCTCGCCGACCAGGGGCCGGTGGCCGACGCGCAGGCTCTGCCCGTCGGTATTGCCGTCGAGGAAGATGTCGCGAGCGACCACCTCGCCGCCGACGCCGGCGAAGAGGTACCAGCCGAAGCCCTCGCCGATGAAGCCCTCCGAGCCAGGCAGCGCTGGTCGCGCTCGCGCTGGGCCGAAGTCGGCGCGCAACTCCTTGCCAAGCCGCAACGTCGCGCCGGCGCTGGCATAGACCGCGACATTTCCAACCGCGCCGCCGATATTGGGGATGACGTCGTACTCGAGCTTGGGGTCGTCCAAGAGGACCCAGCGCCCGACCCGCCACTGGCGCTCGAAGGACAGGTTGAGGGTTGGCTCGTTGTGCAGCTGGTTCGCCCAGCCATAGGTCCTGGCTACGCCGATCAGGCTGTGGACATTGTTCTGAACGAACTCGCCGCCCGCGGCCGGCCCGGTCAGGCCTCCATTGAGCTGCAGCGTGTCGAGGCGCACCGGTTCCTCGCGATTGGTCCGGGGATCGTACCGCTTGTACGTATTCTGAAGGGCGAAGCTGGCGTAGAGCCAGGCGGCGTAGGGCCGGTCGTTGTAGATCGGAAACGAGGCCCATGTGTCCTGCGGCGTGTAGATGTTCTGGCCGATCGACAGGCCGACGCGGCGCGTGACCGAGGTCGTGGGCGCTTCGCCGAAGATTGTCGGCACCGTGGTCAGTGCGACGATGCCGTCCGGCAGGTCGGGCAGGGCCGGCGACAGCCAGCCGAGTCTCACCCCACTGGTGTAGTCGCGATCCGTCCGGTTGAAGACGTCGTTCTCGAACTGGAATGTGAAGATATTGCGCTGCTCATCCGGACGAGGATTGGTCTCGGTCGCTTGTTGCGCGTGCCCGCCAGCCGAGTCGCCGAGAGCGATGATGATCGCACAGGCGATGGCCTTGCCGCTGGTACGGAGCATGGTGCTTCAACGCCGGCCAGCGACACCAGTTCCGCGGCGCCGGTGTCAGATGCCGTGTGCGTCCGCCTTCGTACTGGCAGAGGACCTCCCGTCCTTACCGGGGGCTGCGGCTGGCAGAACCTGCTCAGGCTACTTCGCGAACGCGATTCCTTGTTCGGGGAATGCTCGCAGCATCCGAGTCACCGCCTCGTTCTGCAGCCAGTCAGGATTGCCCGGGTGGGCGACGAGCTTGAAACGCACGACCAGGGCGTTGTCGGCAACTTCGGCGATGCCCTGCATCTTGAGCGGCTCGAGCAGCTTCTCCTTGAGCGCTGGCACCGCCATGATGTCGGCGCTGACCTTGGCGGTCGCCTCGCGCAGCTTGTCGAGGTCGACGTCGCGGGCGAAGCGAAGGCCGAAATCGACGGCGGCCCAATCGCGGCTGAAATTTGTGACATGACCCAGCTCGCCGAAGGGGATGGTGTGGAGCTGGCCGCTCCCGCTGCGCAGCCGGACGGATCGCAAGGTGAAGCCCTCGACGGTTCCTTTGGCCTTCTCGCAATCGATGAACTCACCAACGCGGAAGGCGTCGTCGGTCAAGTAGAAGATGCCGGAGACGATGTCCTTCACCAGGGCCTGGCTGCCGAAGGACAGAGCGAGACCCAGGACCGAGGCGCCGGCCAGCAGCGGCGTCACATTGACGCCGATATTCTCGAGCGCGATCAGCACCGCCAGCACGGCGAGGACGATGGCCACCGTGACACGCAGCAGGGGAATGAGGGTGCCGAGCCGCGACGCCGAGGACGCTTTGTCGCCGGCCATGTAACGCCGCAGATACGACTCGGTAGCGTAGTGGAAAATCTCCCACAGCACGAACGCCGTGAACAGGGTGATGCCCGCGGTCATCGCTTCCCGCGTCGTGCGATTCCATTCGCTCGTGTCGACCAGGCCGAGGACGTTCACCACCCAGCTCTCGGCGATGACGACGCTGACGGCGATCAAGGCCGCGACCCGGACGCAGCGCGCGATGACATCGGCGAGGGTCTGGTGCGTGCCGGCAGGCGTGAACCCTGCCAGCTGCGAATCGAGTCGTCGGACGACCGCATGCAGGAGCGTCTCGAACAGCAGCAGGGCGGCCAGAAGATTGATCGTAAGCAGCAGCGCCGAAGCCACGTTGCGATGGCCGGTGACGAGACCGTAGGCCTGTGTCGCGATGAGTGCGACGATGAGCGAGCAAGCGAGGCCCACCCAGTGGCTGCTCATGAAGGCACCGAGGCGGGAGGTTTGACCGAGATTCCCGAACCACTGCAGAGCAGCCTTCCTGGAGGTGACGATCAACCAGACCAGCATTGCTCCGGCGCAAGGACCGAGAATGATGCGGGACGCCGCAATGGCGTCCTCCGGAGTGCCGATCATGATGAGGGCCTGCTCGACCTGTCGGAGAGAGATGATCACGAGCAGCACCGCGAGCATGCGCCGGTACAGGGCGCGCGCTTCGGCGTCTTCCACGCCGCATAGCCGCACGGCAGGGAGGTCGGGTCGGAGGATGATGCGCAGGATGAGGGCATAGACCCGCCAGATCGTCAGGGCCGTGATTACCGTGGTGGCCACGCGCTGCTGCAACGTGGCCACAGCGAACAGGGAGACCACGGCGGAATGCGCGGTGATGCGCATGGCGACAACGGGCGCGATGTCGAGCAGGGCAAGCAGGCCGAGCGGCAACAGCGAACGCGGACCTTTCTCGGGGACCGCGCCCTTCGCAATCCGCAGCTTCACAGGCGTGAGGGCGGCGCGCACCAGCATTTCGACGGCGAGGGCCGCGGCAATCGTCAGCAGGAGGAGCAGGAGGAAGCTTCCGCTCGTTCGTCCACCGACCGCGCTTTCGTCCAGTGTCCGCGGCAGGGCGGAGAGGGAGTCGACCATCAGGGGCGTCGCGGCCAGGATCTCCTGTAACTGCTCGCCGAACTGGTCGACCGGGTCGGGCGGATCCTTGCCGGCCGCCCTGGCGGGCGGCGCAGCTGCTGGCTTGGCTGGAGTGCTCGGGGTCGTTGCACCTTGCGCCTTGAGCTCCTCGGCCACGGCTCTTTTCACGGCCTCGACGAGGGCATCGAATTGCGCCTTGGGAAGCGGTTGCGGCTCGGCGGTCGTTGGCGTCTGGGCAAGGCCTCGGCAAGCCACCCCCATCAGCAAGATCAAGGCAATCGCTGCTGCCCGTAACGTCGCCATCCGCTCTCCCCACCGGCTTCGTCCTGCAGGTCGGACGAAAGGCAAGACTCTACCGCAGGAGCGCCATCACTTCGAGCGACGGAACAGCGGATCGCTATCCACCAGTGATCTCTTTCAGCAAGCCGAAGAAGCCGCGCTTGCGTGTGGACGAGATCGTCCAGTCGACCGGCAGCGATTGGAAGCCGTCCTCGAAGCGTTCGCGGATGCGCCGATAATCGAAGAAGCCCCAGCTCGCACCGCTTTCGACCGCCGCGATGAAGTGATTGTCCGGCTTGTCGAACTCGAAATGGTCGTCCTCGTTGTAAACGATGGGCTGGCCGCGATAACCGGCGCCGGCCCGCCAGTTGGCGACCTGCAGGCGGATGCCGTGCGGGCTGGGCTGCATCGGCCCGTCGGGACCATAGATGCCATTGCCGTGCGGCAGCAGGAAATCGGCCGCCGCGAGGATGGCAGGCGACGGAGCCTCGCGCGCGATCAGGCTGGTGCTGACCAGCAGCTTGCCCTGGCTGCGCTGCTTCGCCAGGTCGATCAGCTCGTGGCAGCGGCCTGCGGCGATGAGGTCGTGAGCCCATACGCCTTTGAGGTCGACCTCGTTGCCGATCTCGAGCAGGACATTGGCCGCACCCCGCGCCATCAGCCAGTCGACGGTGTTGGTGACCGCCGCCTTCACCTCGGTCTCGCCGGTGAGCGTGCCGCTCTGCTTGCCGTAGAACAGGCCCAGGATCACCACCATGCCCAGGCGATCGCAGGCCTCGATCACCGAGCCGAGGCGATTGGCCCAGGCGGGCTTGATAGTGCCGTCGGGCCTGAAACCGCAGATCTTCCACGGCTGGTGCCAGGAATAGCCCTGCGGACTGCCGCCCGACAGGTTGAGGCACACCGCAAGAAGGCCATGCGCCCGATAGGCCGGCAGGGCGGCGATGAACTCGCTTGTGCTGCGCTCGGCATCCCAATCGCCGTCGGCATAGCTCCAGGCGCCGCGCGTCGCCGGGTTCTCGTCGTCGGCGATGGCATTGGCCATGCGGCTGTTGAACAGCATCCCTTCGATGCGATGGCCCTGCCAGCTGCGGCCGGCGTAGGTCGGGACGCCGTTCAGGGTGAAGCCGCCATTGGCGATGCCGACAGTTGTCATGGCACGAACTCATCGTTGGGACCGCGCCACTCCAGTGGCGCATCTTCCTCAAACGCAGTGCCTATGAGCGCCACTGGAGTGGCGCGGTCCCAGCGAAGACCAAGAGAAGCCATCAGAACCCGACCGCCGCGCCGTCGCGTCGGCTTTCCGAGGCGCCGAGGTATGGGCCGCCGTCGGGGAAGCGCCAGATGATCTGGCTCGAGCCGAAATCGAAGCTTGGCGACTTGGTGCGAGTCACCTTGTGGCCGCGCGCTTCGAGCCCTTCCGCGGTGGTCGCCGGCATGTGCTCCTCGGCCCAGATCGTCTTGTCGAGCTCGTGCACGCGCCAGCGTGGCCCGTCGATCGCGGCCTGCGGGTTCTGGCCGTAGTCGACGATGCGCGAGAAGACCTGCATGTGGCCTTGCGGCTGCATGGCGCCGCCCATCAGGCCGAAGGTCGCCACCGGCTTGCCGTCCTTGGTGATGAAGGCCGGGATGATGGTATGGAACGGCCGCTTCTTCGGCCCGACCTGGTTGGGATGCCCTTGCGCGGTGACGAAGCCGGTGGCGCGATTCTGCAACGCAATGCCGGTACCCGGCACGACGATGCCGGAGCCGAAGCCCGTGTAGTTCGACTGGATCAGGGACACCATCATGCCCGAGGCGTCGGCAGTGCCGAGATAGATCGTGCTGCCGTGCTTGGGGACTCCCGGTCCGAACTCCTTGGCCTTCTTCGGATCGATCAGCTTGGCGCGGCTCTTCAAGTATTGCTTGTCCAGCAGCTGCGCCGGTGTCACGTCCATGTGACGTGGATCGGCGACGTAACGCCAGATATCGGCAAAGGCGAGCTTCATCGCCTCGATCTTGAGATGCGCGACTTCCGGGCCGTCGGCGTCATGGCCGGCGAGATCGAAGTTCTCGAGAATGCCGAGCGCCATGCAGGCGGCGATGCCCTGGCCGGACGGCGGGATCTCGTGCAGCGTCGTGCCACGATAGGTGAGTGAAATCGGATCGACCCAGTCGGGCTGGTGCTCGGCGAGGTCCTCCTTGCGCAGCAGCCCACCGGTCTCGCGAGCATAGCGGTCGATCGTCTCCGCGAGCTCGCCGTGATAGAAGGCCGCGCCCTTCGTTTCGGCGATCTTGGTCAGCGTCCGGGCCTGATCGGGAAACTTCCAGAGCTCGCCGGCCGTGGGGGCGCGACCGTTGGGCAGGAACGCCTTGACCCAGCTCTCCTGGCCCTGCAGCCTGGCGATCGCGCGGTCCCATTGGCGCGACACCATGTAGGAGACGCGATAGCCGTCGTGGGCGTATTTGATCGCCGGCTCGAACAGGTCGGCGAAGGGCAGCTTGCCGTAGCGTCCGTGCAGCGCCATCCACAGCGACACCGCGCCCGGCGTCGAGACGCTCTTCCAGCCGACGCTCGGCATCGCCGACTGGCCGGCATACTGATCCGGGGTCATCAGGGCTGGCGAATGGCCCGATGCGTTGAGGCCGACGAGCTTGCTGCCGTCCCACAAGATGCAGAACGCGTCGGCGCCGATGCCGTTGTTGGTCGGCTCGACGACGGTGATGGCGATCGCGGCGGCGATCGCAGCGTCTACGGCGTTACCGCCGCGCGCCAGCATGCGCAGGCCGGCGGTGGCGGCGAGGTGCTGGGAGGAAGCGACGACGTTTTCGGCGAAGATCGGGAGCTTCTTGGACGCGTAGGGAAAATCGTACGAAAAAGACGGCACCTCGGAATCCTTTCTACTTCTTCTTTGCGGCCGCGACAGCCTCGATGCGGGTGAGAAAGCGCGGCGCTTGCAGGAACTCACGATGCTCGGCATCGCTCTTGCCGAACAGGCGGGACAGGTCGAACACGGCGGCCCCGGCAATCTCCCCCAACCGTCCCGACAGCGACACGCGTTCGCCGAGGCGCAGCGCTTTTAGCGCTGCGATGGCCGGATCGGAAAGGCCAGGCGGTGGCGGCTCGCGCGAACGTGTGGAGAAGAAGTCTGCGACCGAGCCGGCGAAGGCCAGGGTCCAGTCGTTGAACGCGTAGAGCGAAACCTGCCGGCCAACCTCGATGGTGACGGCGACGGTTTGGGCATTACCCTCGATCTTGGTGAGGACGCCGCACCAATCGGAGAATGCGCCGGTCCGCTCCGACAGCGCGATGCACTGCTTGGCGGCTTCCTCGGTTTGAAGAGGGTTGTTCGAGGCGAGCGCCGGCCTGGTGAGCCCGCGCACGCCGTCGAGGAAGGATTTCTGCGCCGGGTTGCGGTCCTCGCAGGGCTGCTCGAGGCAACCGGTCAGCAGCACGCATCCCGCAGTCGCAAGGGTTGCACGGCGAGTCATGTCTTCTGGACCGCGGGCGTCCCGCCCGCTCATGAATCCTGAGCGGGCGGGACGCCCGCGGTCCAAAAGAAGATGACTCATGCCGCCTTGGCCTGGGCCTTGGCGCGCTCTTCTTCCTTCAGCTCCTTCTTGGAGAGCTTTCCGACGGGAGTCTTGGGCAGCTCGGTCCGGACCTCCAGGGCGACCGGCATCTCGTGCTTGCCGATCTTGCCGTCCAGATGCTTCTTCAACTCGTCGAAGGTGAGCGAGGCACCGGGCTTCAGCTTGACGAACACCTTGGGCGCTTCCTGGCGATAGGGATCGGGAATGCCGATCACGATGCACTCGTCGACCGCCGGATGCTCGTAGACCGCTTCCTCGATCATGCGCGGATAGACGTTGTAGCCCGACGAAATGATCAGGTCCTTCGACCGGTCGACCAGGAACAGCCAGCCGTCGCCATCCATGTAGCCCATGTCACCGGTGCGCAGGCCCTTCCAGTTGCTCGCGGGATGGCTGAACAGGACCTTGTCGGTCTCCTCCTGCTTCTTCCAATAGCCCTTCATGACCTGTGGGCCGATGATGCAGACCTCGCCGACATGCTCCTTGCCGGCGGGCAGCACCTTGCTGCCGTCCTCCATGTCGCGGATCTCGATGACCGTGCCGGGCATCGGAACGCCGCACGAACCGACGCGACGCACGCTCTTGTCGACCGGGCAGATCGCGCCCGTCGGCGAGGTCTCGGTGAGGCCATAGCCCTCGATCAGGGTGGCGCCGGTCAGCTTCTCGAAGCTCTGCTGCACCTCGACCGGCAGGGGCGCGCCGCCCGACATGCAGATCTTGAGCGATTTCAGGTCGAGGCCCTGTGCCTTGGGATGCTTGTTGATGGCGGTGTAGAGCGTCGGCACGCCGGGCAGGAAGGTCGGCTTCTTCTTGCCGAGGTCTGTGACGATCATGTCGATATCGGGCCGTGGATAGAGGATCAGCTGATTGCCGTTGCGCACCGCGCCCAGCATGATCCCCGACAGCGCATAGATGTGGAACAGCGGCAGCACGCAGACCACCTTCTCGGTGCCCGGCGTCGTGTAGGGCGTGGTCCAGGACTGGCCCTGAGCCATGGCTGCGGTGATGCAGCCGTGGGTAAGCATGGCGGCCTTGGGCAGGCCGGTCGTGCCGCCGGTGTATTGCAGCAGCGCTACCTCGTCCCACAGATTCTCGCCGACCGGATAGGATTTGTACTTGCCGTCGTTGGCCAGCAGGTCCTTGAACGACATGTGCCAGTCGTCGCGCGGCCAGGGCGACAGCTCCTTTTTCTTGGCGATCGGATAGAGCCAGTTCTTGGGCCACGGCAGGTAATCCGCGATCGAGCCGACGATCAGCTTCTTGAGCCGCGTCTTTCCTTTCATCGCCGCCATCTTGGGGTAGAGCGCGGCGACATCGAGCGTCACCAGGATGTCGGTCTCGGAATCGCCGATCTTGAACTCGAGCTCGCGGGCGGCGTCGAGCGGACTGTAGTTCACGATCCGGCCACCGGCCTTGAGCACGCCGAAGAAGGCAATGATGTAGTGTGGCGTGTTGGGCAGATAGAGGCCGACATTGACGCCCGGCTTGACGCCAAGCTTCTGGAAGCCTGCGGCAGCCCGATCAGACGCGTCCTTGTAGTCGCGGAAGCTCATCACCTTGTCGAGGAAGTCGGTGAACGGCCGGTCGCCGAACTGCGCGCAGCTCTCCTCGAAGATCTGGTGCAGCGGCTTCTTCGGAATCTCGAGCTCCCACTTCACGCCGGGCGGATAGCTCTTTTCCCATGGATAGTTAGCCATCTTTCGTGTCCCTCCCTTCGCGCGACTATTGAGGGCAGCCGGCGGGCGGTCAAGACGATGGCGGGATGCGATACTCGTACTCGTAGAGCGTTCGGAAGCCCTGCGCTGCATAGAGGGGCAGCGCGGCGTCGTTGGTTGCGACGACCTGCAGATAGGCGAAGCGGGCGCCATGCTGCCAGGCCCAGGCATAGAGACTCCGAGTGACGCGTCGCGCCAACCCCCTGCGCCGGGCGTGCGGCATTACCAGCACGTCGAACAGGCCCATATGGTCGCCCTCGACGGCGCCGATCGCCATCGCCATGGGCCGGTCGTCCTCGACGACGAAGGCGAAGCCGACAGGCGCGGCGATTGTCGCGAGCATGCGCTGCATCACGTCTTGATGCTCCGGCCGGACCGGGCTGTACCGGCAGAACGCGGCGATCCAGTCGGCCGTCGGCTGCGGCAAGACCTGGACCTGCGGGTCGACCGAAAGCCCGGCCGGCAGGGGGCGGCGCTGCAGCAGACTGCGCTCTATGGCGCGGTAGCCTCGGGCTGCCAGCGTCGCCGTCAGCTCGGCCGGGGCGAGCGGGGTGAGGCGCCAGACGACGTCCAGGCCGCGCTCCCGATAGGCTCGCTCCAGCGCGGCCAAAGTCTCGATAGAGCAATCAGCCCTGTTGTCTAAAGCATTGATTGAATTAGCTCTTTTGGTGTAGCCGCCAGAGAATCGTAGGCGCCAGCCGGCGCTATCGCGGGTTTCCAAAGCCGGCCAGCCTCGGAACGCCAGTTCCTCCAGGCGGCGGATCTCCTCACGTTCGATTGATGGTGACAACATGCGTTCTTTGTGATAGTAAAAAGCCAATTAATAACAAGTATTTATTTCCCTTCCTGTAAGTTATGCATGAATTTCGACATCCCCTCCGTCGATCTTCGTGTTTGCTGGCAGTCGCGTTCACCGCGCTCCTCCCGCGCCCCAAGTCTGCGGCTGCCAGCATTCCTTCTGATCGCGCTCCTTCCGCTGCTTCTGTCGGCCTGCGGTAGCACGGAGCGTCACGGGTACGCCGACCGACCGCCCTCGGACCGGGTTGCCTACACAGCTTGGCAGGAATGGACCAAGTTCGGCCGCTCGACGGTCGTCTATGGCGGGCACGGCAATGGTTACGTCAACCGAAATGGTGTCACCGAGCGCAGCGAGCCGCTGGCGAGCAAGATCGGCGACTACTGGGGAAGCTGTGGCCATCCGGACTGGAACGGCCGCACCACGAGCAAGCCGTGGTCGGGCGCCTTCGTTGCCTGGGTGATGAGCCGATCCGGGGTGAGCGCCTCCGACTTCCCGCGCGACGGCCGGCACGGTGGATATCTGGCCGCGCTGTACGATCGTGAGCATCGCGGCGGTCGACCCCCGTTCCTTTTGCATGCGCCCAACGAGTATGCGCCGAGAGCGGGCGACCTGGTGTGCAGCGGCACTGCAGGACCGACCTGGCGCCATGCCGATTCGCGCACCGCCAAGCGGCGCATCGACAGCACCGCGAGCCATTGCGACATCGTCACCGACGTCCGCGGCGGGTATGTCCATGCGATTGGCGGCAACGTGAAGAACAGCGTCACCATGAGCCTCTATCCGGTCGATTCGCGCGGCAAACTTGCACCGGTCTCCGGCAAGACCTGGATGATGGTGGTGGAGAAGCGGGTTTAGGCTGATCCGTCCGTTCTGCGCCCGGCAAGCGCACAGGCCACGCCGATGCCGGCGATGACGATCAGCGGTACCGCCGCCGTCGACCAGCCGAACTGCTCGACCCATAGTGCGAGCACCGGCGGCCCGGCCAGGGATCCCAGGCTGCCAGTCTGTGCCACCAAGCCGTTGATCACGCCGATGGCGCGCGGCACGGCGGCGACCAGGGGCACCGAGGCGAATACGGCTGCCGGCACGAGGCCGCCGACGGCGAACGACAGCGCGAAGCACAAGACGGCGATGTGTGTCGGAACGAGGGGAGAAAGACCGAGCACCGCCAGCGCTGTCGAAGCCGCCGTACCGGCGACGATCAGGCGGCCGGGCGCGACGCCGCTGCGCATCATCCAACCTGTCGCCAGGCTTCCAACGATGCCCAGTGATGTGGCGACCGCCATGATCTGCCCGGCTTCGGATGCCCCGAGGCCGCGCATGGCGACGAGGTTCGTCGGCAATAGTCCTGCGAGCGCGAGGAAAAGGAGCGCGAAGCAGAAGAAGGCGAGGGCGAGAGGGGCGGCGGCGCGCAAGGCGCTGACCGACGACGTTGGTCTGTCGCCGCTTGTCGGCTGCGGCGCCTGTCCCGGGATGAGCAGGGTGGCGACCAGGGCGCCGGCCAGCAGCATGGCGTCGGCCACGAAGATCGCCCGCCAACCGACGCGATCGGCCAGAGCCGCCGTCACCAGGCTGGCCAGCGTGATGCCGGTGGGCACGAAGGTGCCCCATAGGGAGAGGGCGATCGACTGGTGGCGTGGTTCGGATGCAGCGAACATCAGCGTTGGAGCGGCGACCACAACCAGCAGATAGCCGACGCCCGCCAGGCATCGTGCAGCGAGCAGCACCGATCCGCCGCCGGCGTTGGCGCACATCGCTGCCCCGACCGCCATCACTGCGATACCGAGGCGAAGGGCACGGACGTGGCCGATGCGCTCGCTCCAGCCGCCGGCCGGCAGTCCGAGCACGGCCCCGATCAGCGTGATGGCAGACACCGCCACGCCGGCGCCGGTGAGCGACAGATCGAGATCGTGCTGCAGGGCAGTGACCAGGGGCGGCACGATGCCGAGCTGCCCGGCCGCCACGACGCCAATCCCGTAGAGCAGGCCGATCTGTCGCCACGAGGTCGTCATGCCGACGACGGTACCGGGGGGCACGCACCAAGCCCATGCATAAAATATGCAATGCTCGGGCATGCTCTCTTGGGTTGGCGATCTATCCAGGGGTGGGGCGTGAAGACGGTTCGTCGAACAACGGAAGTGATCAGTTCTGGCCCCTTTACTGGGGTCGCCTTGCCGCCGTCGAAGGAGCCAAGGTGGACCGCGCGATGACGGTCGCTGGCAAGATCATCGGCACGAGGAGCGGGCCGGGCGGAGTCGACGAACCAGGGTCGAGCTCTCGACCAGTCGCCGCAGCGCCCAGCCGGCAGGAGAATCGAGCGGGGCGGCGAGAGGACGCGACAATCGATCCGCGGCCTCCTCGGGCAGCCGATGCCGTCCGCTTTCCCAACGCGACAAGGTCGCCCAGGTGACGCCGAACAGTTCGGCGGCGTGGCTCTGCTTGATGCCGCGCAGACGGCGCCAGCGATGCAGCGCACGTCCGTAGTCGGCCGTCGCCCTACGGCTCCTGCATGAAGCCGGCGACCCGCTCGGCGATCATGATGGTCGGTGCGTTGGTGTTGCCGCCGACCAGGGTGGGCATGATCGAGGCGTCGACGACGCGCAATCCCTGCAGGCCGCGCACGCGGCAGCGATAGTCGACCACGGCCATCGGGTCGTTGTCGGGCCCCATCTTGCAGGTCCCGACCGGGTGATAGATCGTCTCGCTCTTGGCGCGGATCCATTGCTCGATGTCGCTGTCGGTCTTGACAGCGGAGCCGGGCTGAAACTCGTCGGCGCGGTAGGGATCGAGGCCCGACTGTGCGAGGATATCGCGCCCCATCTTCACGCCCGAGATCAGCGTATCGAGGTCGCGCCGTTCGGCCAGGTAATTGGCGTCGATCAGCGGATGCTCCTTGGGGTCGGCGCTGCGCAGGCGGATCGTGCCCGTGCTCTCCGGGCGAAGCGTGCAGACATGCAGGCTGTAGCCGTTGCGCTTCAGCATCGTGCGGCCGTGGTCGATCACCAGCACCGGGAGGAAATGGAGCTGGATGTCGGGCGCGCTGAGGCCGGGCCGCGTGCTGAGGAAGCCGCCCGACTCTGCAATCGGCGAGGTGCCGGGGCCCTTCTTGTCCTTCAGGTAGCGGAACAGTGCCATCACCTTGCTGGACGTGTCATAGGTGTCGCGCGTCTTGCAGAACTGCAGCAGCGAGGCGTCGAGATGATCCTGCAGGTTGCCGCCGACGCCGGGCAGGTCGTGCAGTGGCTTGACGCCGATCGATTCGAGGTGATCGGCCGGCCCGATGCCCGAGACCATCAGGAGCTGTGGCGAGTTGACGGCACCGCCGGACAGAATGATCTCGCGGCTGCAGCGCGCGACCTCGTCGCGGCCATTCACCTGATAGCGCACGCCCATGGCACGGGTCCCGTCGAGGATGATGCGCTCGACCAGGGCTCCGGAGATGACGTGGACATTGCCCTTGTTGCGTTCGACGGCCGGCCGCAGATAGGCGCTGGCCGTGCTCCAGCGCTCCTGATTCTTTTGCGTCACCTGGAAGTAGCCGACGCCTTCCTGGTTGGCGCCGTTGAAGTCGGGGGTGCGCGCGTGCCCGGCCTGCTCGCAGGCCTTGAGGAATGCCTCGTTGATCTTCAGCGGGTCGGTCTGGTTGGCGACGTTGAGGGGCCCGCCGACGCCGTGGAAGTGGTCGGCGCCGCGCTCGTTGTTCTCGGCCTTCTTGAAGAACGGCAGCACGTCCTCGTAGCTCCAGCCCTGGTTGCCGAGCTGACGCCAGTGATCGTAATCGGAGGCGTGACCGCGGATGTAGAGCATCGCGTTGATCGACGAGGAGCCGCCCAGAGTCTTGCCGCGCGGCCAGTACATACGGCGATCGTTGCAGTGCTTCTGCGGCGTCGTCTCGTAGTGCCAGTTGTACGGCGACTTGGCGCCGAGACTGGCGAAACCCGCGGGCATCTTGAGCTTGAAGGAACTGTCGGGTGGGCCGGCCTCGATGATCAGGATGCGAAGCGACTGATCCTCGGCCAGACGATTCGCGATCGTGCACCCGCCCGAACCGGCGCCGATGATGATGTAGTCGTACGGCCAGGACATCAGTCGTTCTTTCCTAAGGCAGTCTGTTCTCGATCACGGTGAAGACGGGTCGGCCGGAAATGGGCGACAAAAAGCCATTGCCGTCCAGTGGAAAGACGCTGCGGGTGACCGAATCGCCTACATTGCCGCCGATCGCGGCAACGGCCCCGGGCAGGATCTCGACCACGAGATCGCAGTGGCCGGCGCCGCGATTGAGGTTGTCCAGGGTGGTGCCGCTGCCGGCACGTGAGGCGCAGATGAGATCGCCGACCTGCGGCGCCCGCTCGTTCGGCGGGCGTGGGATCAGGGCGGCGTCCGGCTGCCGCGCCCGCAGGACCAGGCGCTCGACATAGATCGTATGGCGCTGATTGGGACAGAACATCTCGCGCGGCACGCCGGCCGACTGGATGTCCCAGGAAATGAATGCCGCCGACCAGGCGACGTCGTCGAGTCCGCTGCGTTCGGGATAGCCGACGCTCGCCCAGTAGTCCTGGATGCGCTCGGGCGCGTCCCTCTCCTTGATGCCGAGCTGCGACGTGCGCGGCGGTGCATCGGCCGCATAGACGATGACCTGCCGGCCGTAGCGTGCCCATTCACCGACGGCGAGCAGCACCATCGATTCCCTGGCGCTGGCGGTCGGCGGCGGCGCTTCGGGTTTCCACGACGAAGCAGGGCAGGGCCCGAGCGGCGGCAGATCGGCGGCGCTCTTGACGTTGGGTTTGGGCGGCGATGCGCAGGCCGACAGCGCGAGCAGCGCAAGAAGAGCAGAAACGACGCCGCGCACGGCTTCCTACCAGCGGCCGATGCCGCCGATCACAAGGGTGGGCACGCCTTCGGTGCCGCTCCTCACGGTGAAGACCTGGCTGCCGGGCCGGCGCCCGTCGCGCACATCGGTGACGTCGATGCCGGCCGCCTCGAGCCGCGCATGGGCCTTGGCTGTATCGGGCACGCGCCAGCTCAGGCCCCACAGCTCGTCGGGATCGTCGGAGACCCCTCGCTCGAGATCGTGGGCGATCTCGATCACGAGATCGTCGCAGCGGAAGAACAGCAGGCGCGAACCCCATTGCGGATTGCTGCGATCGAGACGCAGGTCCAGTCCCAGCCGGCCAGCATAGAACGCGACAGCCCGCTCCGGATTGGGCGTGCGGACGACCACGTGGTCCAGCGCGGACACCGCCGCAGCTTCGTCGACGATGGCGGGGGAGAGGGCGGGTCGGGCGTCGCGCTCGACAAGTCTGATCGGCACGCCGTGCGTCGCCGTCGTCGACACGTCGAGCGTCGCGCCCCTGGTCGTCGGCACGCCGCGCCGTTCGAGCAGGTTGGTCGCCCTGTCGAGTGCGGAGGTCGCGAACACCATCGCCGACAACGCCGCGCCGCCGCTGCCGAACGTCAGCCCGACATTGCCGGTCTGCAACCGCCCGTCGGCGACGCGGCGGCCGAGGAGCTCTTCGTAGGCGTCCGCCGAGCCCGCAAGGGTCAGATGGTCGAGGGCTTCAATCATGAGCGAGTCAGACGTCGGGTGACATTGCGACGACCATCCAGAACACGGACCACGATTCGAATATTGCGACCGAGGCTCGGGCGAGGGGCGCCGACTGCAGGAAACATTTCCAAACGTTCATAAGATTGCCTGAAGGTCGCTGGCGTATCGCTCGGCGAAGCGATTCCGGCCAGCGCGGACAATCGATCGAGAATGCCGTCAATCTCGATGTCGGCCCGAGGACTGACGACGACACGCGTCATCGACGTCTGAGCGACGCCAGTTTCGCCTCTATCCCGCGGCGATGCGCCGCGAGCGTCAAGGCCTCTCCCTGCGCAAGCGACGCAACTCCGTCGTCGACGAGCGGTTTCGCCCAGGACAGATCATCGACGTCGAGTTGCATGTGCTCGGCGACGATGCTGGCGACGGCCTGCTCGACGCTGTCGTAGTCGCCGGCAGCGACCTGGGCTTCGAGCCATTCCTGCTGTTCGCGCGGAAGGGTTATCGTCATGGCGCCAGCTTATCCCGGTTCTCGGGGCTACCCAATCCGCTTCAGCTGCGCCTTGTACTCGATGCCCCGCTTGACGTAGTCGCCGGCGCTCTCGCGCATGCGCATGATGTTGTCGTCGGTCACCTCGCGCACCATCTTGGCCGGTGCGCCGAAGATCACCGAGCGGTCGGCGAATTTCTTGTTCTCGGTTACGACGGAGCCGGCGCCGATCAGGCAATCCTTGCCGATCACGGCGTTGTTCAGCACCACGGCGGCAATCCCGATCAAGCTCCCGTCACCGATGATGCAGCCATGCAGCATCGCCTGGTGGCCGATCGTGACGCCCTTTCCCAGCCTGACCGGGAAACCGAGGTCGGTGTGCAGCGTGCAGCCCTCCTGGATGTTGCTGTCGTCGCCGATCACGATCGGCTCGTTGTCGCCGCGTATGACGGCGCCCGACATGACGCTCACCCGCTCGCCCAGGGTCACCGCCCCGATGATCGTCGCTTCCGCGGCGATGTAGCAGGAGGCGGGGATGACCGGGATGCGGTCGCCGAGCTGATAGATGGCCATTTCCTGAAAATTTCCTTTGTGTTTCGACCGCTCAACTACACCAGTTGAAGCTTGTCGTCTTGGCCATGCCGGCACGGCCGAATTCAGCCCGCCGCAAGCGCATCGACCAGATCCTGGGCCTGCCGCGTGAGGCCGGGAAAGGCTGCCGTACCTTTGGGTTGGGTCTTGCGGCATTTGTCCACAGCCGCGCCACCCTCGCGTTCGAGGCGGCCCGCGGCTTGAAGAAGCTCGTAGGCCCCAGGGGTCTCCTTCAATGATTCGTAGGCCGCGTAGGCCGCCTTGTACCGGTCACGGGAGTCTTTCCAGACGGCATCGCAGGCGCCTGAGGTGGCCGTCGCCGGCAGGGTCGCATCGACCAGCGCGACATAGGCCCGTCCGCCTTTGATCGCGGCGACGACGATGCGCAAGGGCAGGGCGCAGGAGCCGTTGCACTGAAGCGCGAGCTCTGCGACCGCAAGCGTGGCGCCGCCCGGCGCCTGGATCGGCAGCGGCGCGAAGAGAGTCACCGCGGCATCGGCGCTGATGGCCTGGGTATAGAAGGCGCTCGATTGCACGGCGGTCTCGGGATCGGTCGCCAGAGGGTCGTCCTTCCACCAGTCCTTGTGGACGTGCAGCCAACGTCGCAGGAGGCTGTCCGACGTCACCACGACGCTGCCGCCCTTGTCCTGGAAGAGGATGCCGTCGAGCATGCCTTCGCCCACCCCGCAACACAGCGAGTCGGGGCTGAACGCGCCGGTGCCGGAAAATCCCTTCGGCGTCGGGACCGGCCCCAGGAGGCGTCGAAGCTGCGCCTCGAGACTGCTCTTCACTTGGTCATGCGCCGCGAACCAGGCGCCGCCGCCTGGCTTCGTCGCGTCGAAAGCGTCGGGCGCTTTGGATTTCTCTTCCAGGGCCGCACCGGCCTGAACGCGTGCGGTGACGTACGCCTCCTCGGGTGATTGTGCCCAGGCGAGCGGGCTGGCGATCAGGAGAAAGACGATGAGGAGCGTGCGCATGCAGGACGTCCCTTCCAGTTGCGCCCGACTATAGCGGGACGCTTTCGCGAGGGCGCGGAGACCGGAGGGAGCCGCATGGCTGGGCTGTACCGCACGCCGGAAAGTGGCCTTTCGCAATCCCGCCATCAATGCGTAAGCTCTGGTCCGAAGTAATCCGGTCACCGAGGGGGAAACATGAGTGAAGTCGATGGCGCCACACTGATCGCGCGGAGCCTCAAGCAGCAGGGGGTCGACCATCTGTTCGGGGTCGTCGGGTTCCCGATCACCGCGATCGCCGCGGCCGCGCAGCAGGAAGGCATCGCCTATCTGGGGATGCGCAACGAGCAGAGCGCCGCCTATGCGGCGGGCGCCTACGGCTATCTCACCGGCCGTCCCGGCGCCGCTGTCGTCGTCACCGGCCCCGGTGTGGTGCACGGTCTCGCCGGTCTTGCCAACGCCCAGCAGAATTGCTGGCCCATGATCCTGATCGGCGGCGCGTCGGAGACCTATCGCGGCGGCATGGGCGCGTTCCAGGAAGAGCGCCAGGTGCTGATCGCCTCGCCGTTCTGCAAGTTCGCGCACGGCATCGAGACCGTGGCGCGCATTCCTTACTACGTCGAGATGGCGACCCGGCACGCGATCTATGGCCGGCCCGGCGCCTGCTATCTGGACATGCCCGACGACATCATCCGCGGCACCTGCGAGCTCGACAAGATCTCCCAGGTCGAGCGCGTGCCCGAGGCGCCGCGCACGGTGGCGCCAGAGGAGAATGTCGAGGCAGCGCTGAACCTGCTCGAAAAGGCCCAGCGGCCGCTGGTTCTGGTCGGCAAGGGCATGGCATGGGCACACGCCGAGGACGAGGTCCGCGCCTTCGTCGAGCGTACCCAGGTGCCGTTCGTGCGCTCGCCGATGGGCAAGGGCGTCCTGCCGGACGACCATCCGCTGTCAGCGGGTGCTGCGCGCACGCTGGCGCTGCAGCAGGCCGACGTCATCTTTCTGATGGGCGCGCGCTTCAACTGGATCTTCCACTTCGGCCTGCCGCCGCGCTTCGCCAAGGACGTCAAGGTCATTCAGCTCGACATCGCACCCGAGGAGATCGGCCACAACAAGCCGACCGAAGTGGCGCTGGTCGGCGACGGCAAGGCCATCATGGCGCAGCTGAACAAGGCGCTGGTCAACCGCCAGTGGTTCCATCCCAAGGACACGCCCTGGCGGATGGCGCTGACCAAGAAGTCGACCGAGAATGCCGCGAGCATCAAGCCGCAGATCGACGACGATACGGCGCCGGCCGGCTACTATCGTGCGCTGCGCGACGTCGCCGCCTGGATGCCGAAGAACGCGGTGCTGAGCGCCGAGGGCGCCGGCACGATGGATATCGGCCTCACCCAGTTGCCGAGCTTCAATGCGCGTTCGGTGCTCAATGCCGGCACCTACGGCACGATGGGTGTCGGCCTCGGCCAGGCCATCGCCGCCGCCGTGGCGGATCCCAGCCGGCCGGTCGTCCATCTTTCGGGTGACTCGGCGATCGGCTTCTCCGGCATGGAGATGGAGACGCTGGTCCGGTACAACCTGCCGGTCAAGATCGTGGTCCTCAACAACGGCGGCATCGGCCCCGGCATGCCGGAGATTCCGGAAAATCCGTTCTTCAACCTGAAGCCCAACGCGCTGATCTACGGCGCGCGTTACGACAAGGTGATGGAAGCCTTCGGCGGCAAGGGCCTGTTCGTCCACGATCCGAAGGACATCCGCAAAGCTCTCGACGAGGCGATGGCCTTCCCGGGCCCCGCCCTGGTCAACATCGTGCTGTCGCAAGGCTCGACCCGAAAGGCGCAGCAATTCGCCTGGCACAGCTAATCTGATGGAGTGATACAACCGGGACCGCGCCATTCCCGGCGCGGCCCCCTATCGGAGGGATCGCCATGGATCAGGCAATGCAGCCGGAGGTCACGACCGAGACTCAACCGGCGCTCAAGGGAATCAAGGTGCTCGACCTCACCCAGTTCGAGGCCGGGCCGTCCTGCACCGAGGCGCTGGCCTGGCTCGGAGCCGACGTCGTCAAGGTTGAGGAACCCAACCGCGGCGAGCCGGGCCGCTGGGGCATGACCGATCGGTCCGACGCCGACTCGACCTATTTCGTCTACTACAACCTCAACAAGCGCAGCGTGACGTGCAACCTCAAGAGCGAGGAAGGCAAGGCGCTGCTGCGGCGGATGATCGAGAAGGCCGACGTCCTGATGGAGAACATGGCGCCGGGCACCTTCGCCCGCCTGGGCTTCGACTGGCCGCGACTGCAGGCGATCAATCCACGGCTGATCTTCGCTCAGGTGAAAGGCTTCTCGCCGGAGAGCCCGCACGCCAACTATCTGGCGTTCGACATGATCGCCCAGGCGATGGGCGGCACGATGGGCATCAACGGCCATCCCGACCAGCCGCCGGTGCGGCCAGGCTCGACACTCGGCGATACCGGCACCGGCATGCTGGCCGCCCTTGGCATCGTCACGGCGCTCTACCAGCGCATGACGACCGGCCGCGGCCAGCACATCCAGATCGCCATGCGCGATGCGATGCTGAACTACTGCCGCACGCCGATGAGCCGGCAGGCCGCCATGGAGACCCAGTTGCCGCGCGGCGGCAATACGGTGCCGGGGACGGCGCCGGGCGGCCTCTACAAATGCGCGCCGGGCGGGCTCAACGACTGGGCCTACATCTTCGCTTCGCGCGGCAATGAGGATCACTGGCGCCGCCTGGTGAAGGCGATCGGTCGCGAGGACCTGCTCAGCGATCCGCGCATGTCCGACCCCTCGACGCGCGGCGCGAACCGCGAGGCCGTCGACGAGGCCATCACGGCCTGGACGTCCAAGCGCACCAAGCAGGAAGTGACCGAGATCATCGCCGGTGCCGGCGTTCCGTGCGGCGCCGTCATGACCACGCTCGAGCTGATGCATGACCCGGACCTGCATGCGCGCGGCATGATGCAGACGATCGACCATCCGGTCCGTGGCCCGGTCATCGTGACGGGCTGGCCGCTTCGGATGTCCGATACCAAGGTCGCGCTGAAATCCTCACCTGTCCTTGGCGGGGATTGCGAGGCGATCTACGGCGAATGGCTCGGCTGCACAGCTGACGAGGTCAAGGACATGAAGAAGGCCAAGGTGATCTGAGGAGCGCGCAAGCGTCAGCGAAGACGACGGCCCGCTTCTGGCGGGCCGTTTTTGTTGGCGAGAAGGTGTAGGATCGGACCAACCAAGGAAGTCACAACAGCCGGCCGCGCCATTCCAGGTGACGGCCTCTCATGGGAGTGATCGTCATGGATCAGGCAATGCAGCCGGACGTCGCGACCGGGATTCATCCGGCCCTCGAGGGAATCAAGGTGCTCGACCTCACGCAGTTCGAGGCCGGGCCGTCCTGCACCGAGGCGCTGGCCTGGCTCGGGGCCGACGTGGTCAAGGTCGAGGAACCCAACCGCGGCGAGCCGGGTCGCTGGGGATCGAGCGATCGCGTCGACGCCGATTCGCACTATTTCATCTACTACAACCTGAACAAGCGCAGCGTGACCTGCAACCTCAAGAGCGAGGAGGGCAAGGCGCTGCTGCGACGGATGATCGAGAAGGCCGACGTCCTGATGGAGAACATGGCGCCCGGTACGTTCGCCCGCCTGGGCTTCGACTGGCCACGCCTGCAGGCGCTCAATCCGCGATTGATCTTCGTTCAGGTGAAGGGCTTCGCGCCGGAAAGCCCGCACGCCAACTACCTGTCGTTCGACATGATCGCCCAGGCGATGGGCGGCACGATGGGGGTGAACGGCCATCCCGACCAACCGCCGGTCCGGCCGGGCCCGACGATCGGCGATACCGGCACCGGCATGCTGGCCGCCATGGGCATTTGCGCGGCGCTCTTCCAGCGCACGACGACGGGCCGCGGGCAGCATATCCAGATCGCCATGCGCGATGCCATGCTGAACTACTGCCGCACACCGATGAGCCGCCAGGCCGGCACGAAGGAGCAGCTGCCGCGCGGCGGCAACACGATACCCGGGACGGCACCGGGCGGACTCTACAAATGCGCCCCCGGCGGCATCGACGACTGGTGCTACATCTACGCCTCGCGCGGCAACGAGGAGCATTGGCGCCGCCTGGCGAGGACGATCGGCCGCGAGGACCTGATCAACGATCCGCGCATGAAAGACCCCGTCACGCGCGGCAAGAACAAGGAGATCATCGACGCGGCCCTCACCGAATGGACGTCCACGCGCACCAAGCAGGAGGTGACCGAGATCATCGCCGGCGTCGGCGTTCCCTGCGGCGCCGTCATGACCACGCTCGAGCTGCTTCATGATCCGGACCTGCATGCGCGCGGCATGATGCAGACCATCGAGCATCCGCTGCGCGGGCCGGTCACCGTGCCGGGCTGGCCGCTCCGGATGTCGGACAGCAAGGTCGCGCTGAAATGCGCCCCGATCCTCGGTGCCGATTGCGAGGAGATCTACGGCGAATGGCTCGGCTGCACGCCGGAGGAAGTCAAGGACATGAAGCAGGCCAAGGTGATCTGAGAGCGCTGCGTCGGCGCGCAAACCGCGACGGCGAGAATGGACGAAATTTCGCGGCGCGAGGAAATGATCTGATGTGCTCAGAAGGAGGCACATAGCCCCCTTCCACCTCCACACGAGACGCATATAGTCTGCATTCAACGAATTGAATATTGCGCCATAGCGCAAAGTGTGGAGGGAGCATCATGAAATTTCCCCGCCGTGCCTTCATGCATCTGGCCGCGGGTGCCGCCGCATTGCCGGCCGTGCCCGGAACTTCGCTCGCACAAGCCTATCCGTCACGGCCGGTCCGCATCGTCGTCGGCTTTCCGGCCGGCGGGGCGACCGACATCCAGGCGCGCCTGATGGGTGAATGGCTGACGGAGCGCATGGGCCAGCAATTCATCGTCGAGAACAAGCCCGGAGCCAGCGGCAACATCGGAACCGAGATGGTCGCCAAGGCACCGCCCGATGGCTACACCTTGCTGCAGGTCGTAACCCCGGCCGCGATCAATGCCGCGCTCTACAGCAACCTTCCTTTCGACTTCGAGCGGGACATCGCACCGGTCGTCTACGCTGCGCGGCTGGCCTACGTTGTCGTCGTGAACCCGTCGTTCCCCGCCAAGACGATCCCCGAGTTCATCGCCTACGCCAAGGCGAACCCGGGCAAGGTCAATTACGGATCGGCAGGCCAGGGCACCCCGCAGAACATCGCTTGCGAACTCTTCAAGATGATGACCGGCGTGAACTTGGTCCACGTACCATACAAGGGTGGTGCGCCTGCCGTCGTCGATCTGATCGCCGGATTCGTGCAGGTGATCTTCGCCCCCGTGTCGGAAGCGATCCAGCAGATCAAGGGCGGCAAGTTGCGTGCGCTCGCGGTAACGACCACCAGTCGTCTGGAGGTGCTGCCGGACGTTCCGCCGTTGGCCGACTTCGTGCCCGGTTACGAGGCCAGCGGCTTTGCCGGCATCGGGGCGCCCAAGGCCACCCCGGTCGAGATCATCGACAAGCTGAACAAGGAACTCAATGCCGGCCTCGCCAATGCCAAGGTCAAGGAGCGGATCGTCGAGCTGGGCGGCACCGCGATGGGAGGCACGCCCGCGGAATTCGGGAAGATCATCGCGGACGCCACCGAAAAGTGGGCGAAGGTGATCAAGTTCGCGGGCGTAAAGGCCGAGTAGGCCAGGTCGCCACTGGTCCGGTCGGGCCTCTCCGTTTACGTGGACCGCCATTGACGTTTACGTAAACGTCAACTATGAGACTGGCATGTCTGGCGCCGCCCCGCCGGCCGCCGTCGCGGCCAATGCCCAAGCATCGCGCGACAACCAGCGCACCTACACCATCGCGGAGCTCTCGCGCGAGTTCGGGATCACGCCGCGCACCATTCGCTTCTACGAGGACGAGGGGCTGATCAAGCCGCGCCGGCAGGGGCTCATGCGCCTCTACAACACGCATGATCGGACGCGGCTGGGCTGGATCCTGCGCGGCAAGCGGCTGGGCTTCGCGCTGGCCGAGATCCGCCAGTTGCTCGACCTCTACCAGATCGATCGCACCGGCATTCAGCAGATGCGCGAGCTGCTGCGCCGCAGCCGGCATCACATCGCCGAGCTCGAACGCAAGCGCAGCGACCTCGATGCCCACATAACCGACTTCAAGGACGTCGAAGCTCATGTCAGCGCCGAGCTGCGCCGGCGCGGCGTCGAGCCAGAAGGCGAATGAGGAGGGGACAATGGCCGTCTACAAGGCACCGCTGAAGGACATCAACTTCGTGCTCAACGAAGTGCTCGACGTCGCGAGCCTCGCCACGCTGCCGGGCTACCAGGACGCCACGCCGGACACCATCCAGGCGATCCTCGAGGAAGCGGCCAAGCTCTGCGAGAACGTGCTGTTCCCGATCAATCGCACCGGTGACGAGGAAGGCTGCACCTACGAGAATGGCGTGGTGCGCACGCCCAAGGGGTTCAAGCACGCCTACGACATGTTCCGCGAGGGCGGCTGGACGGCGGTGACCTGCGATCCGGAGTACGGCGGCCAGGGGCTGCCGGCGACCGTGGGCTTTGCCCTGCAGGAGATGTTCACCGCTTCCAACCAGGCCTTCGCGATGTATCCCGGCCTGAGCCATGGCGCCTACGAGGCGCTGTCGCGGCACGGCTCGGAGGCGCTCAAGAAGACCTACCTGCCGAAGCTCACCGACGGCACGTGGACCGGCACGATGTGCCTCACCGAACCCCATTGCGGCACCGACCTCGGCATGCTGCGCACCAGGGCCGAGCTGCAGGCCGACGGCAGCTATTCGATCACCGGCACCAAGATCTTCATCTCGGCCGGCGAGCACGATCTCTCCGAGAACATCCTGCACCTGGTGCTGGCGCGCCTGCCCGATGCGCCGGGTGGCACCAAAGGCATCTCGTTGTTCCTGGTGCCGAAGTTCCTGCCCAAGGCCGATGGTTCCGTCGGCGAGCGCAACGGCATCCGTTGCGGCGCCATCGAGCACAAGATGGGCATCAAGGCCAACGCGACCTGCGTCATGAACCTCGACGGCGCCAAGGGCTGGCTGGTCGGCGAGCTCAACAAGGGCATGCCGGCGATGTTCGTGATGATGAACGCCGCCCGCCTCGGCGTCGGCATGCAGGGCCTCGGCATCGCCGAGACGTCGTACCAGAGCGCCGTCGCCTACGCGCGCGATCGCATCCAGGGCCGCTCGCTGACCGGCCCGAAGAATCCCAGCGGTCCGGCCGATCCGATCATCGTGCACCCCGACGTGCGGCGCATGCTGATGATCCAGAAATCGTTCACCGAGGCCGCTCGCGCGCTCTCGCTGTGGGTCGGCATGCTGATCGACGAGGCGCACAGCCATCCCGACGCCGACAGGCGCAGCGCCGCAGACGATCTGGTGCAGATGCTGACGCCGATCATCAAGGCGCACTTCACCGACATGGGCAGCGAGTGCGCCAACCTCGCGGTGCAGACCTACGGCGGCCACGGTTTCATCCGCGAGAACGGTGTCGAGCAGCTCGTGCGCGACGCCCGCATCACCCAGCTCTACGAAGGCACCAACGGCATCCAGGCGCTCGACCTGATCGGCCGCAAGCTGCCGATGAAGGGCGGCCAGGCCGCGCAGCGCCTCCTGGGCGAGATGAGCGGCTTCGTCGCCAAGCACAAGGGCGACGACAAGATGAAGGAGTTCGTCGAGCCGCTCGAGAAGGCGCTGGGGCGTGTCCAGGACGCCGCGCTGTTCGTCATGCAGCACGCCATGAAGGACCACGACGAGGCCGGCGCCGCGGCGACCGACCTGCTGCGCCTGATGGCGCTCACCGCCATGGCCTTCATGTGGAACCGCATCGTCGTCGCCGCCCACAAGGGACTGGCCGGTGGCACCGACAACGCCTTCTACGAGGCCAAGCTCGCCACCGCGCGCTTCTACCTGGCGCGCGTCCTGCCGCAGACGACGTCGCTCAACCACCAGATCAAGGCAGGCGCGGCGACCCTGATGGCCCTGCCGGCCGAAGCCTTCTGACCGACGAGCCGACCCTCTCGGCGCGCGACCTGCTTGCGCTGCAGGCCTTCGAGCTCGCCGCGCGTGGCGGCTCGTTCAAGGCCGCCGCCGAGGCGCTGCACATCACCGCGTCGGCGGTCAGCCACCGCATCGCCGGCCTTGAGCGGACTCTCGGCGAACGACTTTTCGAGCGCGGCCCGCGTGGCGTCGAGCTCTCGCCGCGCGGTCGCCAGCTCGCCGCCAACACCGGCCGGGCCTTCGGCGAGCTGTCGCGTGCCCTGGCCCATCCGGCAGGCGGCGGTCGCCGCCTGCGTCTCTCCTGCGTGCCGATCTTCGCTTCGCACTGGCTGCTGCCGCGGCTCGGCGATTTCCTCGCCGCCCATCCCGAGATCGAGCTGCAGGTCGAGGCGAGCCCGCGCATGGCCGACATGGAGGCCGGACTGGTCGACGCCGCGCTGCGCTACGGCGACGGCAAGTGGGCGGACGTTTCGGCGGAACGAATCATGGATCTCCGGCTCGTGCCGGTGACGGCGCCGGCGCTCGCCCGCCGGCTGAAGCTTCGCGCGCCCGCCGATCTTCTTCGCGCGCCCTTGATCCGAGTCTCGCCGTTCGGGACGTCGTGGACAGAATGGGCGAGGGGCGCCGGCCTCGACCCGGCCCGCTTCGAACCGCGCAGGACCGACTCGAAAGGGTTGCAGGTCGACGGCATGGGCGCATCGGTGCGGGCAGCTGCGCACGGGCTCGGTGTCGCGCTGGTGTTCGATCCGCTGATCGACAGCGAGGTCAGATCAGGCGCCCTGGTGCGCGTCGGACCTGACGTGCCGGCGCGCGGCCAGGTGTGGCTGGTCTGCCGGCCGCGCGAGCGCAGCCAGCCCGCGCTCCGCGCCCTGCGCCGCTGGCTGCTTGCCGAGGTCGCGTAGCCAGTCATCCGCCGGAACCCACCGAGTTGAACCACATTCAGCTCGAGCTGCCCGGCTTGCGTTTGCCGGGACGCGTGCCGTCACCGATATCGCAGCCATGGACATCAAGCTCCCTGCGCGCGATGGCGTGATTCTGGCGGCAACGCTGTTCGAGCCCGCAAGGCCGAACGGCTCGGCACTGCTGTTGAACAGCGGCACCGGCATTCCGCGACAGTTCTACGGCGCCTTTGCCCGGCATCTCGCGGAGCGCGGCTTCGCCGTGCTGACCTACGACTATCGCGGCATCGGCGAGTCCGGCGCGCCCCGATCGGCGACCATGGAGCAGTGGGGCGCGATCGATCAGGCGTCGATGATCGACCATCTCGCGCGACTCGCCCCCGGGGCGTCGCTCGGCCTGATCGGCCATTCGTTCGGCGGCCAAGTGCTGGGTCTTGCCGACAACATCGCCGACGTGGCCGCCGCCGTCCTGATCTGCAGCCAGAGCGGCCATTGGCGGCATTGGCCGCGTGGCCGCCGGCGATTGCGCATGCTCGCTCTGTGGTGGCTGCTGATCCCCGGCTTGACCGCGATGACTGGTCGTTTCCCTGGCTCGTGGATCGGCACCGCAGATCTGCCTGCCGGCATTGCGCGCAACTGGGCTCGTTGGGGCCGGTCGCCCCACTATGTCTGCGACGCCAAGGGGCGCGCCCTGCGGCCGCACAACGACGAGGTCGCCTGTCGCATCCGCTGGCTGAGCTTCTGCGATGATCCGATCGCGCCATTCGGCGCCGTCGAGGCGCTGCGTCCCTACTATCCGCGGGCCCGCGTCGAGCGGCGGCACCTCGCGCCGCACGATCTCGGCGTCGGCTCGGTCGGGCACTTCGGCTTCTTCCGCAAGTCGATGCCGCGCCAGTCGTGGGACGATATCGCCGACTGGCTTCAGCAATCACTGCGGGAATGCCGCCATGCGCCAGCTCACCTGCATCAGGCCGAACCTGCTCGAATGGTGGGACGTTCCCGCGCCGCGTCTACAGGATGACGGCCACGCCATCGTCCGGCCCCTGGCGGTGACGCGCTGCGATCTCGATCTCTATATCGCCAACGGCACGGCCGGCTTTGCCGGACCGTTCGCGATCGGGCACGAGACCACGGGAGTGGTCGTCGAGATCGGCGACGAGGTGACCGGCTTCAAGCCGGGAGATCACGTGTGCTCCGCCGCAGTGGAGCGCTCCCATCCATGATTACCCTTTGCGCTTCAACCTGAGAGCACATCGCTTTAGGGTGCCGCACCTGACGAACTGAAAGTCGAAGGAGTGTCATGTCCGCACCGCATGTTCTGGCCGAGATCAAGGATGGCATCGGCTGGTTGACGCTCAACCGGCCCGAATCACTGAACGCCCTGTCGTTCGAGATGACCGACCTCCTGATCAAGCACACTGCCGAGTTCGAGAAGGACTCGCGCGTGCGCTGCGTGGTGATCCGCGGCGCCGGCACGCACTTCATGGCCGGCGGCGACATCAAGGGCTTCCACAAATCGCTCACCGAGAACAGGGAAGCCCATCTGGCCGGCTTCGAGATGCGCGTGGTCAAGGCGCACCAGACGATCTACCAGATCCGTCGCATGGGCAAGCCGGTGCTCGCCTCGGTGCAGGGGGCGGCGGCCGGGTTCGGCCTGTCGCTGATCCTGAACTGCGATCTCGCCATCGCCTCCGACGACTCGTTCTTCACCCTGGCCTATCGTCACATCGGCCTCTCGGCCGACGGCGGGGCGACCTATTTCCTGCCGCGCATCGTGGGCGAGCGCAAGGCGCTCGAGATCGCGCTGCTGGGCGAGCGCTTCACCGCGCAGGAAGCCAAGGACAACAACATCCTGAACTGGATCGTGCCGCGCGAGAGGCTCGCGGCCGAGACCGAGGCGATGGCGCGCAAGCTGGCCGACGGGCCGACCTTCGCGCTGGGCGTCGCCAAGCGCCTGATCCGCAACTCGCTCGACAATTCCTGGGACGAGCATTCGCATCGCGAGGCCGAGGGACTGGCGGCCTGCGCGGCGACGGAGGATCATGCCGAGGGACTGAACGCCTTCCTGCAGAAGCGCAAGGCGTCGTTCAAGGGGAGGTAGCCATGCAGGATCGTCACATCGGCGACGTGCGCGTAACGCGCATCGAGGAGCAGATGGGCCCGGGCTTTCCGGCCAAGGATTTCTTTCCCGAATTCAATCCCGACGCCTTCGAGGCCGAGCAGCATTGGCTGGCGCCGAGCTACTACCAGCCGGAGAGCGGCCGCCTGATGACCTCGATCCATTCCTGGCTGCTGCGCACCGGCAAGTACACGATCCTGGTCGACGCCTGCAGCGGCAACCACAAGCCGCGCCCCGGCATGCCGCGTTTCGACATGCTCGACACCAAGTATCTCGACCGCCTGCGCGAAGCCGGCGTGCAGCCTGAGGAGATCGACTTCGTGATGTGCACGCATCTGCACGTCGACCACGTGGGATGGAACACGCGACTGGAGAACGGCAAGTGGGTGCCGACCTTCCCCAACGCCAAGTACGTGATGTCGCGCACAGACCACGAGCACTGGGCGGCGTTGGCCAACAAGCCCGACACCGAGACCTACCAGGTCAACACCTACAATGACTCGGTACTGCCCATCGTCGAGGCCAGGAAGGCGGAGTTCGTCACCGGCACGCACGGCATGTGCGACTGCCTGACCCTGGTCCCGGCGCCCGGCCACACGCCGGGTCAGATGCGGGTCGACCTCGACTCGCGCGGCAAGCGGGCGATCTTCGCCGGCGATGCCTTGCACAATCCGGTGCAGGTGCCGCTGTGGAAGTGGAACAGCCGCTTCTGCGAGGATCTCGACCTCGCGCGCAAGAGCCGCCACACCCTGCTCGCCGATTGCGTCGAGCAGGGCGCGCTGTTGATGCCGGCCCACTTCGCGCCGCCACACGCCGCCTACGTCAAGGAGAAGGGCGGCGATTTCGAGCTCGACTGGGACTGGGACAACGCCCGCGGGCGGTAGGTTCATCGCTGGGACCCGCGCCCCTCCTGTAGCGCTCATGAGCACCACAGGAGGGGCGCGGTCCCAGCGGATGAGTCAGGCGTGCGCCGCTATCAGGGCCTCCGCAGTCTTCATCCCCGTGAGGACGGTCGGGGCGTCGGCGGTCACGGCGTGCAGCAGGGCCGTCGCGGCGGCGGCGTCACTCGCTCCCGCCCACACTGTGTGATGCGATTGCTGCTCGTGCACGTATTGCAGCCCGACCGCAACCTTGCCCAACAGCGTCGTGATGTCCTTGCCGTCCGCGGTGTCCTGCGCCCCGCTCATGATGTTGATCAGCACCGAGCCCACGAACTGCCCGGCCGCCAGCGTCGCCTTGACCTGGCCTGTCCAGTAGGCGAGCCCGGCGGCGTCCGACCCGCGGTTGAAGAGGTTGTTGTAGACAGCGTCGATGAAGGCGCCGATCTGGCCGTCGCTCGCTCCGAATGGACTGACCAGGAAGGGATACAGCGCCTTGGCCTCGTCGCTGACGCCGAACGAACTCGCGATGTTGGCGAACAGGTTGGCTCCCCCCTGGGTCGGCAGGTTGACGTTGAACTCGTTCACCCAGAACTCGAAGCCGGACCGGTCGGCACCGCGGCCGAAGAACGCGGCGTAGGTCGAGGCGATCTGCTGCTCGGCGTTGAGGCCCAGCAGATTGAGTGTCGTCGTCGTGCCGACCAGGACGGGTACGACGTGGATTTCGGTCCGGGCATCCTGGAACTGGCCGCCATGGCTTACGCGATAAGTGAAGTCATCGATGCCGGTGAAGCCGCCGAACGGCGTGTAGGTGAAGCTGCCGTCGATGGCTAGCTGCAGCGCGCCGTGCGATGGGCCCGCGACCAGGGATGCTGTGAGCACCGGAGTGCCCTCGTCGTTGAACAGCACGCCGCTCGTCGCACTGGTCGTTACCCCCTTGCCTTGCTGGACGACGTAGGCGTCATCATGGCCCACGGGTGGAATTGGTTCATCGGTCCCGTTGATGGTGATCACGATATTCTGAGCCGTGCCGTCGAAGGCATGCGCGACGATCGTGTCGGCAAGCGTCTGTCCGGCATTCAGTGCCTGGACGGCGGGACTGGCGTTGTTCAGCGAGTAGGTCCAGGCGCCGACGGCGGTCAGCGCGAGACTGCCATAGATGCCGGCCAGTGTGCCGGCCTGGAAGCTTGCCTGGCCCGCATCCGCATCGGTGATGGTAAGCGCACCGCTCGCCGTCAGTACGCCGTCCTCGCTCACCGTGCCGGCGTGGGAACCGCCGATCACGGCGGGATCGTTGATTCCGGTCACCGTGACCGCGGCCGTCTGGGGCGTGATTCCGCCCTTGCCGTCGCTCACCCCGTAGCCGACGCCGATCTGGCGCTGGGCGCCCGCCGCCAGATCCTGGAACGCCGCATTGCCGGTATCGACCACCAGGGTGTTGCCGGATTGCGTCACGCCGGCGACGAGCCCGGTCAGGTTGACGACCTGCAACGGATCGCCGTCGAGGTCGGAGGCGCCGGTCAGCAGATCGACCGCGGCAACGCCGCTGTCCTCGCTTGCCGCTGCCGTCACCGGCCCGCCGACCGAGGGAGCTGTGTTCGGGGGCTCGTTGCCGTCCGTGCTGCCGTTGATGGTGATGACGACGGTGCCGGCCGTGTTGTCGAAGGCGTGCACCTGCGCGGTCTCGGTCAAGGTCTGACCGGTCTTCAGCGCCTGCACCGCGGCGTTGGCATTGTCGAGCTTGTAGGTCCACAGGCCGGCATTGGCGTCGACCAGGCTGAAGGTGCCGTACTTCAAGGCCGTCGACGCCTGGGTCTGAAACTTCGCCTCGCTCGTGCCGGTGATCGTGTTGACGTCGACATCGACGATGGAGAGGAAGCCGTAGGTGGTCGTCTCGCCATCCTCGGTCACCGCGCCCGTCGTCTTGCCGCCGATCACCGCTGCGTCATTGATGCCCGTCACCCAGACGGTCGCCTTCTGGGCGACCGATCCGCCGCGGCCGTCGACCACGTCGTAGGTGACCGAAACGTTGCGGCTGCCGCCGCCGTTGTAACTCTCGTAGGCGACGTCGCTGCGATCGACATGCAGCGTGTTGCCGACCACGGTCATGCCTGGACCCAGGCCGCCGATATTGGCGACGGAGAGCTTGTCGCCGTCGCTGTCGGTGGCGCCCTGCAGCAGGTCGACGATGGCGACGCCGCTGCCCTCGTTGCCGAGGCTGACCAGTGCGCTGCCCACCTTGGGAGAGGCGTCCGGTGCGGCGCCGACCACATGGTCGAGGATCTGCTGGCGATCGAACGCGACGCCGCCGGTGAACTCGATCTTCTCCAGCCCGAGCGCACCGCCCAGGAAGTGATCGGTGACGCGGATCACCTCGCCGCTGCCGTTCATGGCGACCAGCAGGTCGTTGCCGGAGCGGGTCAGCGTGGCCTCGCTCTCGGCCACGCCGAGCAGGCGCAGCGTGTCGGTCTCACCGAAACCGATGTCCGTGATCGTGTCGTTGCCGTCGCCCGGTGTGTAGGTGTAGGTGTCGCCGCCGGCGCCGCCCAGCAGGACGTCGTCGCCGCCGCGGCCGCGGAAGAAGTCGGCGCCGGCACCGCCGATCACGGTGCTGCCCGTCGCATCGCCGTTGAAGTCGATCCAGAAGCTCGAGGGCGTCCCCGATCCGTCGGTCGCCAACTCGAAGATCTCGAAGCCGGTAAACTTCCAACCGAGGAACGGGCCGGTCCCGGATTGGCTGGCGAGATCGAGGAGGTTGCCGGCCCCGGATGCGTTGAAGATCAGCCGGTCGATGCCGGCTCCGCCTTCGGCGACATTCGCGTTGCCGTTGGTCGATGCCACCGCGAGCTTCAGCGTGTCGTCGCCGCCGCCGAGATCGACCGACAGGCTGCCGATGCGCACCTCGAGGTACTGGGCTGTGTCGTCTCCCTTGAAGGCCAGTTCGCCGAAGCCGGTCGCGAAATCGTCGCCGACGACGAAGCGCTCGATGCTGGTGAAGGTGCTGCCGCGGAACATGCCGGCGTTGTTCGCCTGATTCACGAGATCGAGCACGTTGCCCTTCTGGTCGTACTGGAAGACCAGCGTATCGGTACCGGTGCCGCCATCGATCTTGGCGCCCGTCAGTTGCGGATCGAACCCGGCGAAGGAGAAGAAGCCGATGACGTCGTCACCGCCGAGCGCGTTGATGATGTCGCCTGCGGTCTCGGTGATGGCGTCGCCGATGATGTTGGCCGCGTCGCTGCCGGTGATCTTGTCGGCGTTCGGGGTGCCGATGATGTTTTCGACACTGGTGAGGTGCAGTTCGCCGCCGTAAGGGTTCTGGCCGGTGCCGGCGCCGAGATCGACGACGAGTTGC
Organism: Reyranellaceae bacterium; assembly: GCA_046349295.1. Classification (GTDB taxonomy): domain Bacteria; phylum Pseudomonadota; class Alphaproteobacteria; order Reyranellales; family Reyranellaceae; genus Reyranella. Next base: position 80,833 of record JAXMCP010000013.1, on the reverse strand, counting down.
TGGGCGAAAGGCGTCGGGAAGGGGTTTCCGAATTCGGCTTTGAAGGAAAGCGTGTCGGAACCGTCGCCGCCGTCGTACGTCAGGTTGCCGACATGGAACTTGACGACGAGATCGTCGCCGCCGGCCATGTCCGCGGTATCATTGCCCGTTCCGGCCACGGCGCCGTTGCTGATGTCGGACCCGGTGATCACGGTCGCGCCGGCACCCAGGCTGACAAGCATCTGGTAGGCCGCGGCCGAATCGTCGCCGGCCATGACAGTGTAGAACTGTGCCGCGTCGACTGGAGCGAAGCCGGTGATGCTGAGGACGACCTGCCCCGCGTCATTGCGCAGGGTCAGCGACGTTATCGACCCACCCGTGATGGTGAGGCCCGTGGGCCCGTCCAAGTATGCCAGATTCTCGCCGCCGAGCTGGAACCAGACCGTATTGGTGCCGGCTCTGATCGCGACATCCTCTTCCAGGGCGGCAGCATCTACGATGTTGAATGCTTTGTTTGCCGCTTTGTCCGACGCCGGCTTGAATGCACTGGAGAACACTCCGTGCGACGCAAGGGCGGCGGGAGCAGCCAGAAGAGCTTGCCCGAAGTTGAATTTGTTGGACATCCATCTCTCCTGGATGCGGTCAGCCAGTGGGAGTCAATGGTTGCATGTGCCGAGCCTTGATGGCGACATTGCGGCCTGCCTACTTGTGGATGGACGGAACCATCCAATTGCATGGCACGCGGGCGAGGGGCCATCTTTGGGCGAAAATTGATCACGAGTTGCGCGCCTGCTTCGTCGTTGACGAACCAGGCGAGGTCTTCGACTACGGTGGCTTCGAATGCGCTTCGACGATGTCCTATGCCAGCGTCGCCGTGTTTGGCCGGGTGACCGTCGTCGAGGCGGCGGAGGCAAAGCAGCGCTTCTTCGAGGCGTTGAAGAAAAAAGGTACCGTCGGGCCGGGCCGATCCGGCCCGCAGGCATCTTCCCACGACTCGACCAGAGCACCCTCTATGCGCTCTCGATCGATCACCTCACCGGCAAGGAGATCGCACTGCCCGAGATGGTCGGCCGCTGGCCGGCCATCGACCGCAGCAAGACGCCGAACGCGGGGCCACCCATTTCCGACCAGCGGTAGGCGCGGGCGGAAGCGGCGCGCCGAGCCTTGCCAATTAGATGATTAGCAAACTATCTTTCTGTGCATGCCCCCGAGACCGAGCATCGACTTTGGCTTTCGTGTCGCCCGCATCGCGCGCCGGCTGCGCCAGGCGATCGACGTCGAGTTGCGCTTGCTCGGCCTCACCGAGGCGACTTGGCGGCCGCTCGTCTATGTGCGCCGGCTGGGCGACGGCGTACGCCAGAAGGAACTGGCGACGGCGCTGTCGATCGAGGGCCCATCGCTCGTCCGCCTGCTCGACAATCTCGAACGGCGCGGGCTGATCGAGCGGCGCGAGGACGAGAGCGACCGCCGCGCGCGCTGCATCCATCTCACGCCGTCCGGCCGGGAACTCGCCAAGCGCGCCGCCAAGGTGGGGTACGAGATCCAGGCCCGGTTGCTGGGCAAGGTTCCGGCCGCCGAGCTCGAGGCCTGCCAGCAGGTCTTTGCCATCATCGAGCGCGAGCTCGAGGAACGGCAGGAAATCGCCGCGCCTGCCGCCGACTGACTCTCAGCCACCAAGCCATCAAGAAGGAGGAAGCGATGAACCGGATCCAGGTGAACGAGCCCAATCGCTGGCGCCTCGACTCGCCGGGCGCCACCGGCTGGCCGCGCAGCGCACGGCCCGATGCGGCGAAGAAATACTTCATGGTGTCGGCCGACGGCCATGCCAACGAGCCGGCGACGCTCTGGGTCGATCGTATCGACGCCAAGTATCGTGACCGCTTGCCGCGCGTGTACACCGACAAGGACGGCGTGCAATGGCGCGTCAGCGAAGGCCATCGCCCCGACCGGCTGAGGCTGTCGACGCTCGAAGGCGAGGACATGGCGCGCAACAAGGCGGGCGCCGAGCCGCTCGGCCGGCTTGCCGATCACGATCTCGACGGCATCGATGTCGAGCTGATCTTCCCCAATAAGGGCCTGGCGATGTGGGCGACGTCCGATCCGCACTTCGCCATGGCGCAGTGCCGGGTGTGGAACGACTGGGCGTGGGAGCAGTTCGGCACGCATCAGGATCGCATGATCCCGGCCGGCGCCATCGCCACTGCCGATCTCGAAGGTTCGATCGCCGAGGTCCAGCGCCTGGCCAGGCTCGGCTTCAAGTGCCTGACCCTGCCGTGCAAGCCGGTGTGGGGCGCTCACGACAGCAACCACGTGAACTACAATCTGCCGCACTTCGATCCGCTGTGGGCAGTGATCCAGGACGCCAACCTGCCGATCACCTTCCACGTCTCGACCGGCCGCGATCCGCGCGCGGCGCGCGGCAACGGCGGCGCTGTCGTGAACTACGTCTCGCACTCGCTGTCGCCCACCATCGAGCCGGTCGCGAATCTCTGCGCGTCGGGCGTGCTGGAGCGCTTCCCCAAGCTGCGCTTCGCCACCATCGAGGCCGGCATCGGCTGGGTGCCGTGGCTGCTCGACGCCATGGACGAGGCCTACAAGAAGCATCATTTCTGGGTGCGGCCCAAGCTCAAGAACCTGCCCAGCGACTATTATCGGGCGCACGGCTTCTCGTCGTTCCAGGAGGACAAGGCTGGCCTCGATCTCGCCGAGTCGCACGGGCTCGACGGCAATTTCATGTGGGCCAACGACTATCCGCACCATGAAGGCACCTGGCCGCACTCGGCCGAGGCGATCGAACGCACGATGGGACAGCTCTCCGACGGAGCGCGCGCCAAGGTGCTGGGTCTCAACTGCGCGCGCTTCCTCGGCATCGAGGTCCCGGCGCGCTATCGCGCGAACTGACGGAGCGTCCATGAGCAAGCGTACGCTTCGCGGCAAGGTGGCGATCGCCGGCGTCGGCGAGACGCCGTACTACAGGCACGGCAAGGCGCCGGTGTCGGAATTCAAGCTCGCCCTGCAGGCCATCCTGGCGGCCTGCGAGGACGCCGGCATCGATCCGCGCCGCATCGACGGCTTCGCCTCGTACTCGAACGACCGCAACGAGCCGTCGCGGCTCGCCGCCGCGCTCGGCATCCCGGCGATGCGCTTCTCCAACATGAACTGGGGCGGCGGGGGCGGCGGCGGATCGGCCGCGGTCGGCAACGCGGCCGCCGCGGTGGCGTGCGGCATGGCCGATTGCGTCGTCGTGTTCCGCGCCCTGGCTCAGGGCCAGTTCCAGCGCTTTGGCGCAGCACCCCCGGGCGGCGTCGCGGTCGGCGAGGCCGCGCTCAATGCACCCTATGGCGTGATGTCCCCGGCCCAGAAGTACGCCATGCGCGCCATGCGCTTCCTGCACGAGAACCGCATCGAGCCGTCGGCCCAGCGCGCGATCGCGCTCGCGTCGTATCACCACGCGCAGAGCAACCCGCGCGCGGTGATGCACGGCCGGCCGCTCACCGCCGAGGCCTACGATGCGTCGCGCTGGATCGTCGAGCCGTGGCGCCTCTTCGACTGCTGCCAGGAGAATGACGGCGCCGCCGCTTTGATCATCGTGCCGGCCGAGACGGCGCGCGATCATCGCCACAAGCCCGCCTACCTGCTGGGCTCGGCGCAGGGCTCGGAGTACCGCAACGGCGCGCGCGGCCACAATGCGCCGCTCTACGCCACCTCGAGCTTCACCACCGTGGCGCCGCAGCTCTACGACATGGCGGGCATCAAGCCGGCCGATGTCGACGTGGTGCAGAGCTACGAGAACTTCACCGGCGGCGTGCTGATGAGCCTGGTCGAGCACGGCTTCTTCAAGGCCGAGGAGGCCAACGAGTTCCTGACGCCGGAGAACCTGATGGCGCCCTCCGGCAAGCTGCCGCTCAACACGTCGGGCGGCAATCTGGCCGAATGCTACATGCACGGACTCGAGCTGCAGGTCGAGGCGGTGCGCCAGCTGCGTGGCCAGTCGACGTCGCAGGTGAAGGACGCGGAAGTGTCGATGGTGATTTCCGGCCCGATGGTGACGCCGGTCTCGAGCATGATCCTGGGTACGGAGGCCGCGCTGTGAGTTACCTGCCGAGTGGACTGCCGATTCCCGTTCCGGAGAATGACGGGCTCGACAAGCCCTACTGGGACGCCACGCGCAAGGGCGAGCTCATGGTGCAGCGCTGCAAGGCGTGCGGCACCTTCCAGTGGGGCCCCGAATGGATCTGCCACAAGTGCCTGTCGTTCGATGTGGGCTGGCACAAGGTGTCGGGCAAGGGGCGCATCTACAGCTGGGAGCGGCCCTGGCATCCCGTGCATCCGGCACTGAAGGGCCACGGGCCGTACGTCGTCGTCCTCGTCGAGCTGCCCGACGCCGGCAACGTGCGCATGCTGGGCAACCTGCTGGGCGATCCGCACCAGGAGGTGAAGATCGGCGCCGAGGTCGAAGCGGTGTTCGAAGCGCACGACGACGCCAAGCCGCCGTTCACCCTGGTGCAGTGGAAGCCCGCGTAGAGCAAGGTCCGCTTTGGTCTTCGGGCGCAACAGGACACCTCCCCCGAGTAGGGGAGAGGCAAGCATCACGACGCCTTGCCGAAGGCACCCTCTCGCGCCAGTGCCGCGATGCGTTGCTCGTCGTAGCCGAGCACCCGGGCCAGGATCGTGTCGCGATGCTGGCCCAGCGTCGGCGCGGCGACCGGGTCGACGACCGGCGTGCCGTGCAGGCGGAGAGGGGCTGCGATGTTGGGCACGGTGCCGGCGGTGGGGTGGGGAATCTGGCTCAGTAGTCCGGAATCCTGCATTTCCTCCGACACCATTGCGTCGCTGAGCGTGCGGACAATGCCGACCGGGACGCCTGCGGCCTCCATGCGCTCCTTCCAATGCTGGCGTGTGTGCTGGCCCAGCGCCTCGTTCAGGACCGCCGCCAGCTGCTCGCGGTTCCTGACGCGGTCGGCATTGCCGGCGTAGTCGGGCGCCGCGAGCTCGGGACGCTTCAGCACGTCGACGGCGAGCTGGCGAAAGGTCTGGTCGTTGGCGCAGGCGATGTAGAGCGGGCCGTCGGCGGCCTCGAAAAGACCCATCGGCGCGGTGTCGGGACTGTGGTTGCCGAAGCGCGTCGGCTCCATGCCGGCGGCGAGATGATGCATGGCGTGGAAGCCCAGCATGGTCACGGCCGTGTCGAACAACGAGACGTCGACGAGCTGGCCGCGCCCCGTGCGACTGCGGGCCGCCAGTGCAGCCAGCACGGCGTTGCAGGCCATGAGGCTGGTCGATATGTCCATGATCGCCGGACCGGTGCGTACCGGCGGCATCTCGGCAAAGCCGTTCAGCGACATGAATCCGCTTTCCGCCTGCACCATCGGGTCGAACCCGGGGCGCCTGGCGAAGCGGCCGTCGCGCCGGAAGGCGGAGACGGTGCAATAGATCAGCCGCGGATGGTTGGCGCTCACCGCGTCGAAGTCGAGACCGAAGCGCTTCATCACGCCGGCGCTGAAGTTCTCCACGACGATGTCGGCTTGGGCGATCAGGCCTCTGGCAATGCCGCGCCCAGCCTCGTTCGTGAGGTCGAGGGCCAGACCCTGCTTGTTGCGGTTGGTCCATAGAAAGGGCGCACTCTGGCCGGGCGCCACTTGCGGTCCCACGCGGCGGAAGTCGTCGCCGCGCGCGGCGTTCTCGATCTTGATCACTTCGGCGCCGAGGTCGCCCAGCAGCATGGTGAAGAAAGGGCCGGCGACGAAATGGGTGAAATCGACGACGCGAAGGCCCGCCAGCGCGGGTTCCCCGTCATGGTTGTCATGGTGCATGGAGTTCTGGTTCATGGCTCACGCGGTGACGATGGCGACCTTTCGTCGACGCTCATGACTTCCCCCGGTCGAGCTTGGATCGAATGAATAGGCCCATGCGGGCCACCGCCTTCGCGGCTTCGGGGAGGTCGGCGAAGAACGGCCAGATGTGGATCATCTCCTCCCACACCTCGCTCTCCATCTCGACTCCGGCGGCCCGGGCCCGTTCGACGAAGCGGGTGGAATCGTCGAGCAGCACCTCGGCGGTGCCCACGAGAACGAGGATCGGCGGCAGGCCGCGCAGATCGGCATAGAGCGGCGAGGCGTAGGGCGCCTTCGGATCGCCGTCCGGTCCGATGTAGCGCTTGGAATTCGCGGTGCTCGTCTTGCGCTGGACCAGCGGATCCTCGGCCGCCTTGGTGTCCATCGAGGCGCCGCTTTTCAGATGGTCGGTGACCGGCGACATGCACACGGCGGCTGCCGGCAGCGGCACGGCCTTGTCGCGCAGCGCGAGCAATGTGCCCAGTGCCAACCCGCCGCCGGCCGAATCGCCGGCGATGACGATTGCGTGGGATGGCACGCCCTGCTCGAGCAGCCAGCGATAGCTTGCGACGGCGTCCTCGACCGCGGCGGGGAAGCGATGTTCCGGCGCCAACCGATAATCGACCGACAAGGCCCGTGCGCCCGCCGCCCGGCAGAGCCGCGCGACCAGGTCGCGATGGGTCTCCGCCGAGCCGATCGAGTAGCCGCCGCCGTGGAAATACAGGATCACGCGCGAGGGCATGCTCTCGGGCACGCCGACCCATTCGGCGCGGACACCGCCGGCGTCCACGATCTCGAAGCGCGCATCGGCAGGCGGCGGATAGAGCCGGGCGAGCGCGGCGAACCCGGCGCGCGACTCCTCGACGGACGGATTGGCAGGAGTCGGGCGCGCGCGCAGCCGATCCACGAGGCGATGAAATTCCGGACTGGCCATGGTGATACTTGCGATTCCTCCCATCGAGACCGTGACTATGGTCCCTCGACGCTGACAGAGGAATGCCGCCGTCGCCAATTGCCGTCGGAGGCTGGGTGGTCATCACAACCTGATATCGGCCAGCTTTCGCAGCGAGGCGTTGCATCGGTCGGGCAGACCGCATTTTTTCTGATATCCTGTAGAAAATCGCCAAGCTCATGAATGCAGTGATGGATCCCACGATCGAGGAGCTAGTCGGGCCGCTGGATTTCGATCCGGGTGCGCTCAAGAGAAAGTACGAGCAGGAGCGCGACCGGCGAATTCTGCCTGTAGGAAATAGCCAGTATGTCCCGGCGATCGACGGCAAGTTTGCCGATTTCGGCAAGGACCCGTGGGTCGATCCCGGCTTCTCGCGCGCGCCGATCTGCGACCACACCGAGGTGATCGTCGCCGGCGGCGGCTTCGGCGGCTTGCTGGTGGGCGCGCGGCTTCGTGAAGCAGGCTTCACCGACATACGGATCATCGAGGAAGGCGGCGACTTCGGCGGCACCTGGTATTGGAACCGCTATCCCGGCGCGATGTGCGACATCGAGGCCCACATCTACCTGCCGCTGCTCGAGGAGCTCAACTACGCACCGCGGCATCGCTATGCCTACGCGCCGGAGATGCTGGAGCACAGCCAGCGCATCGGCACCCATTATGGGCTCTACGCCAAGGCCTGCTTCCAGACGGTGATCACGTCGGCCCGCTGGCTCGAGGCCGACGGCCGATGGTTGATCGAGACCAGCCGTGGCGATCGCATGACGTCCAAGTACTTCGTGCTGGCCTGCGGACGACAGAGCCTGCCCAAGCTTCCCGGCATTCCCGGCATCGACGAATTCGAAGGGCATGCCTTCCATTCCAGCCGTTGGGACTATCGCTACACCGGCGGCGATTCGAACGGCAATCTGGTCGGGCTGCGCGACAAGCACGTGGCGGTCATCGGCACCGGCGCCACCGCCGTCCAGATCGTGCCCGAGGTCGCCAAGTGGGCCGAGCAGCTCCTGGTCTTTCAACGCACGCCATCCTCGGTCGGCGTGCGCGGCCAGCAGGAGACGCCGCCCGATTACGCCGACATGTCGAAGCCGGGCTGGCAGAAGGAGCGGCGGGAAAATTTCCAGCGCCTCATCCTGAACATCCGTCAGGAGATCGACTACGTCCACGATGGCTGGGTCGCGATCTCGAGCATGCTGAAGCCGATCTCCTCGAAGGAAGTCGCAAGCCGGCTCGGCCGCCGGCCTACGCGCGAGGAAATCGGGCTGCTCGCCGAGGTCGCCGACTACCGGGCGATGAACATGCTGCGCTCGCGGGTCGAGGACGTCGTGCGCGACCGCGCGACGGCGGAAGCCCTGAAGCCCTGGTATCGCTGGTTCTGCAAGCGTCCCTGCTTCCACGACGACTATTTGGCGGCGTTCAATCGATCCAACGTCACGCTGGTCGACACGCAGGGGCAGGGCGTCGAGCGCGTGACGAAGCGAGGGATCGTGACGCAGGGCCACGAATACCGCGTCGATTGCATCATCTTCGCCACCGGCTTCGAGGCCGGCATCTCGTACAGCCGGCTGATCGGCTTCGAGATCGAGGGCCGCGCCGGCGCACGGTTGAGCGATCACTGGCGGCAGGGCGTGCGCACGCTGCACGGCATGACGACGGATGGCTTCCCCAATTGCCTGCTGGTCGGCGGCAATCAGCAGACGGCCGCCGCGGTGAATGCGGTCCATCTGCTCGACGAGCAGTCGCGCCATCTCGCCTACGTGCTGCACGAGGCCGAGAAGCGCGGGGCATCGCGGCTCGAGCCCTCGACCAGCGCGGTCGATGCCTATGTCGACGTCATCCGGTCCTCGCCGAAGAACAAGGCGCAGGTCGATTACTACGCCGCATGCACTCCAGGCTACTACAACGGGGAAGGCAAGGCCGTTCGCAGCGAGGAGCTGTTCGTCGGCGGCCGCTACGGCGACGGACCGATGGCCTTCTACGAGATGCTCGCTGCCTGGCGCGCCGAAGGAAATCTCGCGGGCCTGCGTCTGGGCTGAGACTCATCATCATCCAGGCGATCTCCTCGCTCGACAACGCGCTGAAGCCCGCCGCCCTCGAGCAGTCGAAGGATCTGGTGAGCCTGCAGTTCGTGAAGTTCCCCGGCGATCCGGAATGGACCGACGATCCGGATACGAAGACGTACTACGCCTTCATGAGGGAATGGGCGCCCAACGAGGCAGCGTCGGATTCGACTGCGGCCTTCGCCTATATGACCTCCCTGCGCACCGAGATGACCCTGCGCAATTGCGGCAACGATCTCAGCCCGGAGAACGTCCTGAAGCAGGGCACGACGCTGCGAGATGTCGCGCTGCCGCTTCTCCTGCCGGGCATCAAGGTCGGCTACGCACCGACCGACTACTCGTCCATCAAGCAGGCCCGCGTGTCACGCTTCGACGGTGAGAAATGGGTCCGCTTCGGCGACCTCGTGTCGACCGACGACGCTCCGTGATCGGTCGCGCCGTCACTGCACCGTGATCCTGGCGCTCTCGACCACGCTCTTCCACCTCGGGATTTCGGCGGCGATCATGGCGCCGAACTCCTGCGGCGTGCTCGCCGTGGCGATGCAGCCGTAACCGAGGAACTTCTTCTGGATCTCGGGATCGGCCAGCACCTGGCGGATCGCGGCGTTGAGCTTGTCGATCACGGGCGCCGGGGTGCCAGCCGGAGCCAGGATGCCGAACCAGACATTGACCTCGAAGTCGGGCAGGGACTCGCCGATGGTCGGCGCGCCCGGCATCAACGGCGACGGCTTGGCCGTCGACACGCCGAGCAGCTTGAGCTTGCCGGCGCGCACTGCGGCGTCCTGGGTGTCCGACGAGGAGGTGAGCAGCATCTTCACCTCGCCGTTCATGACTGCCATCGTCGATGGCGCCTGGCCCTTGTAGGGCACGTGGATCAGCTTGATGCCGGCCAGCTTGCCGAACAGTTCGCTGGCCAGATGACCGAACGATCCGGCGCCCGCCGTGCCATACTCGATGCCGTTGGGCTGCGCCTTGGCGTAAGCGATCAGCTCCTTCACGCTGCTGGCTGGCACCGAGGGATGCACGACCAGGGTCATCGGCGCGATCGAGACCAGCGACACCGGCGCGAAGCTCTTGATCGGATCGTAGCCGACGTCCTTCTGGATCAGCGGCACGATCGCGCTCGGGCCGTTGTTGCCGAACACCAGCGTGTAACCATCGGGCGCCGCCTGCGCGACCTGCGCGGTGCCGATGGCGCCCGCGGCGCCCGCCTTGTTGTCGACCACGACAGGTTGGCCCAGCACCTTCGACAACGGCTCCTGCAGCGTGCGCGCCATGATGTCGGTCGTGCCGCCGGGCGCGTAGGGTACCACCAGCCGGATCGGTTTGTCGGGGAATTGCGCCAGCGCTGAGCCCGGCAAGAGGGCGAGCGCCAGGGCGAGAGCGGTGCGTCTTGTGATCATTGCTTCCTCCCGAGAAATTGCGGACGAGCGACCAAAACCACCACATGCTGAGGAGCGAGCGCAGCGAGCATCTCGAAGCAAGGGATCAGGCACGGTCGTTGTTCCCCATCTTTCGAGACGCCGCGCTCTGCGCGGCTCCTCGGGATGAGGGTGGTGGGTTGCCGAGGTCGTCGGGCTCGACCGGTTCATTCAGGCCGACGGGTCGCCCGCTCGCGGTAGCGCCGGCGCAGGCTTTCGAGATGATCCGTCATTGCCGCCACGGCAGCCTCGGCGTCGCGTCGGCGGAGCGCCTCGAGCAGGCGGCGGCGCGCCTTGATGGTGAGATCGTTGCGCTCGCCGCCGGCGGCGTGGGCGAAGTCGCGCATCACCTCCATCAGCGCGCCCATCAGCATCGCCATCACGGCATTGCGCGTTGTTCGCGCCAGGAGGTTGTGGAACTCTATATGGACGTCGATCTTGTCGTCGTAGCGGCCGGCCGCGAGCAGGCGCTCGGCCTCGTCGACATTGGCGGTGAGCCGGGCCAGGTCCTGGTCGGTGGCGCGTTCGCAGGCGATGCGCACCACGGTAGAGGCGAGCCACAGCCGGGCCTCGGTCAGCTCGTCGAGCGACACGCTGCCGAGCTGGTAGAGGTTGCGGAAGCTGTCGCCGATCAGGCTGGGATCGCCCTGGCCGATGAAGGCGCCGCCGCGCGCTCCGGCCTGCAGCGCGACGAGCCCGGTGCGTTCGAGATTGCGCAGCGCCTCGCGCACCGCGCCGCGGCTGACGCCGAAGCTCTCGGCGAGCTCGCGCTCGGGCGGAAGCTTGTCGCCGGAACGCAACTCGCCCGAGGCGATGCGCACCTGGATCTGGGCCGAGACCTGGTCGGACAGGCGCCGGCGCTTGATCGGATCGAAGCTTGCGATCACCCAAGCTCTCCCGCGGTCAGCCCCGCCAGCGCCGCGGCCCCGATGCGCTCGCGATACGCCGCCTCGCCGCCGGCCAGCCGGGCGTGATCGGCGAGGTAGGCGTCGAACGACACCTGATCGCGGCTTGCCGCGACGTAGGCCGCGAGATGCGCTTCGTCCTGGTCATAGAGGCCGGGGCTGCAGCCGGGATGGGCGCCGAACGGCGTCACCACCACGGCATTCACGAAGGCCGAGGGGATCTTGGTGAGCCGCGCGTTGTGGCGCACGGTGCTCACCGGCACAATGCGATCGACCGAGCAGATCACGTGCTTCGCCGCCTGCGCCATCAGCAGGTCGAAGTAGCCGGCGCCGAAATACTGCACGTTGCCTTCCTCGTCGGCCTGCTGGCCATGCAGCAGCACGATGTCCGGCTTGATCGCCGGCACCTCGAGGAGAGGCCGCCCGCCTTCCTGGATGCGTGCCTTGCGATAGCCCTGCGGATTGACCTTCGGCAGGTCGGTGCCGAGATCGGGCACCAGCCCGTAGGGCAGGTCGCAGGCGCCGGCGCGCAGGCCGCCTGCAATGCCTGGCCCGTCCATTTCCAGCACCTTGATCGCGCCCGATTGCGCGGCGCGGCGGAAGTTGGGGGCGAGGCCGAGATGCTCGAAGCTGATGAACACGCAACCGGTCTCGCGCACGCAGCCGGCGCCGATCAGCATGTCGGGCGCGACGCTGCCCGGCGCGGGGACCAGCGTGAGGTCGCGCACGCCGCGCCGGACCAGGCCGCGGATCAGCGCCATCGGCTGGCCGTGGAAGATCCAGCCGCCGATGCCCACGGTCATGCCGTCCTTGACGGCCGACAGGGCTGCCTCGAGATCGACGATCTTGCTCGACTTGGGCTTGCTCGACTTGGGCTTGCTCGAAATAGTGGTCGCCATGGCGTCACCCCCGCAGCATGTGGCGGGCGATCACCAGACGCTGGATCTGGTTGGTGCCCTCGAAGATCTGGTTGATCTTGGCGTCGCGCATGTAGCGCTCGACCGGGAAGTCGCGCATGTAGCCGGCGCCGCCGAAGATCTGCACCGCGTCGGTCGTGACCTTCATGGCGGTGTCGCTGGCGAAGCATTTCACCATCGAGGCCTTGGCCGAGAAGCCGTCCCATTCCTCGCGGTCGGCCATGCGGGCGCAATCGTAGAGCATGCAGCGCGCCGCCTCGGTCTGCATCTGCATGTCGGCCAGCATGAACTGGATGCCCTGGAACTCGGCGATCGGCCGGCCGAACTGGATGCGCTCGCGGGCATAGGCCGCGGCCTGATCGATCGCGCCCTGTGCAAGCCCGCACGAGATCGCGCCAATGGTCGGCCGGTTGAGATCGAGGATGCGCATGCAGGTCTTGAAGGCCTGGCCCTCGGGACCGATCATGTTCTCGGCCGGCACGCGCAGATTGTCGAAGAAGATCGGCACGTTGGGCACGCCTCGGATGCCCATCTTGCGGTCCTCCTTGCCGAACGCGAATCCCTTGCTCTTGGTGTCCACGATGAAGGCCGAGATGCCGTTGGCGCCTTTGCCCTCGCTGGTGCGCGCGAACACCATGATGAAATGCGCCACCGAGCCGAAGGTGATGTAGATCTTGCCGCCGTTCAGCACCCAGCTGTCACCGTCCTTCACCGCGCGCGTCTTCATCGACGACACATCGGAGCCGGTGCTCGGCTCGGTGATGGCGACGGCGCTGATGGTGCGGCCCTTGGCCGACAGGCCGAGATAGTGGCGCTTTTGCTCCTCGCTGCCGAAATTGAGGATCGGCAGGATCAGGCCGAAGGAATTGTTGGCGGCGAGCAGGGCGGCCGATTCGGAGACCTTGGCGATCTCCTCCTTGACCAGGCAGACGGACGTGAGATCGCCGCCAGGGCCGCCGTATTCCTGCGGCACCCAGAGCTGCAGCAGGCCCATGTCGCCGAAGATTTCGACCAGCTCCTCGGGGAAGCGGTTGGTCTCGTCGATCTCCGAGGCGATCGGGGCGACGTGCTTCTCCACCATCTTGCGTACCTGCTCGCGCAGCAGGAGGTGGTGCTCCTCGAAATGGTAGTTGTTCATCGCGCGGCCTTTCGTTCGGCCTTGGGCCAGGGAAACTTGCTGGCCAGCACGCCCGTCGTGTCGACGGCATGGCGCAGCACGAACAGCTCCTCGGAGTCGGGCGGCGTGGTACGCTGGATTGCGTCGGGCACCACCAGGTCGAAACCGGTGTTGTCGCGCACCTCCTCGAGCGTCACGCCGTCGTGCAGGGAGCGGATGCGCATCGCCTTGCTCGCCGGCTCGAAGTCGAACACGCCCAGCGGCGTGACGGCGAGCCGTGGGCCGCCCTCGGGAAGGCCGAAGTCGGTGCGCGAGGTGCCGCCTTGCAGATGGCCGGCGCCGCAGACGAAATCGACCTTGGGCACGAAGGCGCCGCGGTCGTGGCGCGTCATCATGATGTAGAAGCGGCGCGACAGGCCGCACAGGGCGCTGATCCCGACCGTGCCCGGCCCGCGCAGGCGCGGCTTGGCGTGATCGCCGACACAGACCGTGTTGATGTTGCCGAAGCGGTCGGTCTGCAGAGCGCCCAGGATGGCGAAATCGAAGAAGTGCACCTGCCAGTCGATGAAATCGATCATCTGCGGCAGGTCCATCACCGCTTGCGCGACGGCGATGTTCTCGGCGTCCGCGGCGGGCCGGACAATGCCCTCGGTCGGATTGGTCATGCCGCCGGGTCCGGACACCCACCAGAGATGTGGGGCGTGGCGCTGGCGGGCGAAGTTGCAGGCGGCGACCTGGATGTCCGAGTTGGTGCCGACGATGGCCTTCTCGCCATCATCCATGTCGCGCGCCAGAAGCACGGCCAGCATCTCGCCCATGGCGAAGCCTGCAGTTGCGGGGGGCATCTTGGTCCTTCCCTCATCGATTCATTGGTCTCTCAATTTATTGGTCCGACCAATGGAACGTCAAGGTGCACGCGCCTCCCCGTCATCGGGGGGGCCCGCAGGGCCAGAGGGGGAGGGCCTCACGCGAGATTTATGAAATTCCGACGTCGGAATCTCATGGATCTCGTCTGAGGCATTCCCCCTCCGCCTCTTGCGGGGCACCTCCCCCGATTACGGGAGGCAAACGAAACTAACGCCCCTTCCAATTGGGCTTGCGCTTCTCCGCAAAGGCCTTCGGACCCTCGACCGTGTCTTCGCTGCGCGCCATGGCGACGAAGGCCGGGTAATGCTGATTGTGGGTTGCCACCTCGAGGGCGGACACGTCGAGGGAGCGCATGACCACCTGCTTGGTGGCGCGCACCGACATCGGCGAGCAGGCGAGAATCTCGTCGGCCCAGCGGCGCGCCTCCTTCATGAGGTCGGCCTGCGGCACGACAGCGGTGACGAAGCCCAGCTCGTAGCCTTCCTTGGCCGGGACGTGGCGACCGGTCAGCATCATGCCCATTGCCTTCTTGAGCGGGATCATGCGCGACAGGCGCTGCATGCCGCCGGCGCCGGCCGCCAGGCCGACGCGCGGCTCGGGCAGGGCGAAGCGGGCATTGTCGGAGGCGATGATGATGTCGCAGGCCAGCGCGATCTCGAAGCCGCCGCCCATGGCGACGCCGTTCACCGCCGCGATCACCGGCTTGTCCAGGTCGTAGCGGTTGGTCAGCCCGCCGAATCCCTTGGCCGGATGGACCGGCCGCTTGCCGGTCTTGGCCTGCAGCTCGGCGTGATACTTCAGGTCGTTGCCGGCGCAAAAAGCCTCGTTGCCGGCGCCGGTGATGATCGCCACCCAGAGTTCCGGATTGGCGTGGAACTCGTCGAAGGCGGCCACCAGCTCTTCGTTCGCCATGGGATGGCAGGCGTTGCGCACCTCGGGCCGGTTGATGGTGACGATCATCAAACGGCCGTCGATCTCGACCTTGCTGTACTGACCCATGGCGTTCCTCTCGTGATTCTGTGAACGAGGATTTACCGCAATTGGCCCTGGCGTGAAATGGTCGTGGCCGGGGCCAGCGAAACAGCGACTTGGATGCACACTGCAAATAGGCAAGCCACTAGATCTGGTGGCAGATATGTGCCGAAATTGTGGCCGAAGTTCATACGGGATGCGCATCTGTTGCCGGCAGGACACACGTTCTCACCGAGTTGCCACGTCATCGCCCGATTCGTTGAACTGCACAAAGTGTGGTCCCTATATTGGGCTGCAAGTTGGTTAACCACCAGCCCGTCAACGGTCGTTAGTTCTGTCATTCGAGGGAAAGTAGCCATGAAGAAGGCCCTAGTAGCCGCCGCTGCCCTGATTGCGCTGCCCGTCGTGGCCCAGGCGCAGTCGCCCGCACCGGGTGTCTATATCGGCGCGGAAGGTGGCCTGAACTGGCTGTTGAACTTCACCGCGAACACGAACCTGGCCCCGAACTTCGCGACGGTGAGCGTCACGCCGCAAACCGGCTGGATGGTCGGTGGCGTCATCGGCTACGACTTCGTCGGTCCGCGCGTCGAGCTCGAAGGCATCTATCGCCAGAACGGGCTCAACATCGGCGTGCCCAACACGGCGATCAACAGCAAGGTCGGCCAGCTCGGCATCATGGCGAACCTGCTGTACGACTTCATGCCCGCCTCGGTGATCACGCCGTATATCGGCGCCGGCGCCGGTCTGGGCTTCGTCGACAGCAACCAGTCGCTGGGCAGCACGGTGTTCGCCTATCAGGGCATCATCGGCCTGGCCTGGAACGTCGACACCAACTTCCGCGTCGCCCTGGACGGCCGCTACTACGGCACGTCGAACCCGACGATCAACGGCACCAGCTGGACCAACAACAACTTCAGCATCATGCTCGGCCTGCAGTTCAAGTTCGGCGAGGCCGCAGCGCCGCCGCCGCCGCCGCCGGCTGCAGCGGTTGCTCCGCCGTCCTACATGGTGTTCTTCGATTGGGACCGCTCCAATCTGTCCCAGCAGGCGCTGAACACGATCAAGCAGGCCGCCGGCGCCTTCAAGGCCAAGGGTAACGCCCGCATCACGGCGACTGGCCATACCGACACGTCGGGTCCGGAAGCCTACAACATGGCGCTGTCGCTGCGCCGTGCGAACGCGGTCAAGGATGCGTTGGTGCGTGAAGGCGTGCCGGCAACGGCGATCACGGTGATCGGCCGCGGCGAGCAGGGCCTGCTGGTCCCGACGGGCGACGGCGTGCGCGAGCCGCAGAACCGCCGCGTCGAGATCGTCATCCAGTAATTCAGCCCATTTGAGGGCTGTTGGACGGCCGGGCTGCGCCCGGCCGTTTCCATTTGGGGGCCCGAATTCTTGCAGTCCCCGGCCGCTTTTCGGGTTGGCGGGACCTGAAGGCGCCTCTATATCCGGGCGAGGAGAATAGTCATGTCGCAAGTGTTGATGCCCAAGGCGACCGCCGTCTGGCTGGTCGAGAACACGACCCTGACGTTTGATCAGATCTCGACCTTCACCGGGTTGCACCCGCTCGAGGTCCAGGCGATCGCCGACGGGGAAGTGGCCGGCGGCATGACCGGTCTCGACCCGACGACCAACGGCCAGCTCACCAAGGACGAGATCAAGCGTGGCGAATCCGATGCGTCGGTCCGGCTGCGGCTGAGCCCGCGCGACATCCCCGAGCCGATCGCGCGCTCCAAGGGGCCGCGCTACACCCCGGTTGCCAAACGGCAGGATCGTCCGGACGCCATCGCCTGGCTGCTCAAGGTCCATCCGGAGCTGCTCGATGCGCAGGTCGCCAAGCTGGTCGGCTCGACCAAGAGCACCGTCCAGTCGGTGCGCGACCGCACCCATTGGAACATGCAGAACGTACGGCCGCGTGACCCGGTGACGCTCGGCCTGTGCACCCTGCGCGACCTCAACGAGGCGGTCGACGCCTCGCGCCGCCGTGCCGCGCGCGACGACGCCGCCAGGAAGAAGGGCGCGGCGATGGCCACGGCCGAAGCCGATGCCGACGCCGCGACGGCCGATCAGGAGGTCGATCCGGCCGACGCCGACCAGCCCGACCACGACGACGTCAGGCACGACTGAGGTCGTCGACTAATTCATTGCTTCATGGCCGGGAGCGCGCCACTCCGTGGCGCTCTTCCTTGTCGATCATATGCCGATGAGCGCCACGGAATGGCACGCTCCCGACCATGAGATCATGGTCTAAACCGTCAGCATGACCTTGCCGACATGGTCGGCCCGCTCCAGCTCGGCATGCGCGCCGGCAGCGTCGGTGAGCGGGAAGGTCTTGTAGATGATCGGCTTGATGGTACCCGCCTCGAGCAGCGGCCACACCTTGTCCTTGAGGCCCTGAGCCATGCGCCCCTTGTTGGCGATGCTTTGCGGTCGCAGGGTGGAGCCGGTGAGCGTCAGGCGATTGACCATGACGATGCCGGCGCTGATCGTGGCGGTCGCCCCGAGCTGCACCGCGATGACGATGCAGCGGCCATCCTGCTTCAGAAGCTGCAGGTTCTTCGGCAGGTAGTCGCCCGCCACCATGTCGAGCACGACGTCGACGCCGCCCGACAGTTTCTTGGTCTCGGCCGCCCAGTCGTTGTCCTTGTAGAGGATTGCGTGATCGGCGCCGAGGGCACGCACTGCCTGAGCCTTCGCTGCCGTGCGCACCGTGGTGAACACGGTCGCGCCGAACGCCTTGGCGAGCTGGATCGCCGTCGTGCCGATGCCGCTCGCCCCGCCGTGAATCAGCACGCTCTCGCCCGCCGCCAGACGGCCGCGCTCGAAGAGGTTGTGCCAGACCGTGAAGTAGTTTTCCGGCAGCGCCGCGGCGCGCAGCATGTCGAAGCCCTTCGGCAGAGACAGGCACTGTGGCGCCGGCACGGTGCAGTATTCGGCATAGGAGCCGCCAGGCGTCAGCGCACAGACCTCGTCGCCGACTTTCCAGCCGCTGACGCCACCGCCCAGCGCCGCCACCGTGCCGGCGGCTTCGAGGCCCGGCAGGTCGGACGCGCCCGGCGGTGGCGGATAGAGGCCGGCGCGTTGGGCGATATCAGGCCGGTTTACCCCCGTGGCCGCGACCTTGATCAGGATCTCGCCATCCTTGGGCTGCGGCACCGGCCGCGTCGTCGGCACCAGGGCTTCGGGGCCGCCCGGCTTCTTGATCTCGACACAGGTCATCGTTGCGGGAAGAGCGCTCATGGTCGGCCTTTCGAAGGGATGGGAGCGGTGCTAGGTCTCCCTTAGCCACTTCCGTGGAGCAGCGCCATGGCCTACGACCTCGACGATCTCGATCCGCGACAGAAGAAAAAGCAGCCAATCAACCTCGATTCGATGAACATCGACGATCTGCGCGAGTACATCGACTCGCTCAAGGCCGAGATCGAGCGTGTCGAAGCCAAGCTCAAGGCCAAGCAGGGCCATGCCGCGGCAGCCGCTGCCTTCTTCAAGAAGTAGTTTTCCATGGTCGACGCCAGGTTCCTGAAGCCCGATACGCTGGCGTTGCACGCCGGTCAGCATCCCGATCCGGTGACTGGCGCTCGCGCGGTGCCGATCTACCAGACGACCTCGTTCGTCTTCCGCGACGTCGACCATGCCGCCAGCCTGTTCAATCTCGAGGTCGGCGGCCACATCTACAGCCGCATCTCCAATCCCACCGTCGCGGTGCTCGAGGAGCGCATTGCTGCCCTCGAGGAGGGGACGGGCGCGCTCGGCGTCGCGAGCGGCCAGGCGGCGTTGCATATCGCCATTGCGACGCTCATGGGCGCTGGCGGCCACATCGTGGCGTCGACATCGCTCTATGGCGGCACGCGCAACATGCTGGGACTGACCTTGCCGCGCTTTGGCATCACCACCAGCTTCGTCAATCCGCGCGATCAAGACGGGTTCCGCCGGGCCATCACGCCGGCGACGCGGCTGGTGCTGGGCGAGACGATCGGCAATCCCGGCGGCGAGGTCCTCGACATCCCGGCGGTCGCCGATATCGCCCATGCCGCCGGGCTCCCGCTGATGATCGACAACACCTTCGCCTCGCCGGTGCTGTGCCGTCCGCTGACGCTCGGGGCGGACATCGTCTTCCACTCGGCGACCAAGTTCATCGGCGGCCACGGCGTCGCGATCGGCGGTGTCATCGTCGAAGCGGGCCGATTCGATTGGGAGCAGTCGGGAAAATTTCCGACCCTCACCGAGCCGTATGCCGGCTATCACGGCATCGACTTCACCGAAGAGTTCGGGCCGCACGCCTTCATCATGCGCGCCCGCACGGAGGGCGTGCGCGATTTCGGTTGCTGCATGGCGCCGCAGACCGCGTTCTATCTGCTGCAGGGGCTCGAGACCCTGCCGCTGCGCATGGCGCGTCATGTCGAGAACGCGCGCAAGGTGATCGCCTTCCTGAAAGCCAACGCGGCAGTCGAGCGCATCGCCTCGCCGGAACTGCCCGATCACCCCGATCATGCGCTCGCGCAGCGGCTGCTGCCCAAGGGGGCAGGCTCGATCTTCAGCTTCGACATCAGGGGGGGCCGCGAGGCCGGCCGGCGTTTCATCGAGCGGCTGCGGCTGTTCTCGCATCTCGCCAACGTGGGCGACGCCAAGTCGCTGGTCATCCATCCGGCGTCGACGACCCACGCTCAGCTCGATGCGGCGGCGTTGCAGGAGGCGGGTATCGGCGAGGGCATGATCCGCCTGTCGGTCGGCCTGGAAGATCCCGACGACCTGATCGACGATCTCGGCCAGGCGCTGCGCGCCGCGTTGAAGGCCTGACCATGAAGCTCACCGTCAACGGCGAGACCGTGTTCGCGACGAGCGGCGGCGTCGCGTTCGACACCACGAAGCCTGCCGTCATCTTCCTGCATGGCGCAGGCTTCGATCGCACGGTATGGCGGCTGCAGACGCGCTGGTTCGCGCATCACGGCAGGAGCGTGCTGGCGGTCGACTTTCCCGCTCATGGCTGGTCGGCCGGTTCGCCTCTCTCGAGCATTGCCGCGATGGCGGACTGGACGGCGGCACTGATCGAGGCGGCCGGACTGAAGCAGGCTGCCCTGGTCGGCCATTCGATGGGCGCGCTGGTCGCCGTCGAGACGGCGGCGCGTTTTCCCGACAAGGTTCGCGCGCTCGGCCTGTGCGGCGTGGCGGCGGAGATGCCGGTGCATCCCGAGATGCTGGCCTCGGCCAAGGCCGACACGTTGAAAGTCCAGGAGTTGATGACGTTCTGGGGCATTGGCAACGCGTTGCACAAGGGGGGCATGGTCTCGCCTGGCCTGTGGCTGCGCCGCGAGTCGCTCGCCGTGCTGTCGCGCAACCGGCCCGGCGTCATCCATGCCGATCTCGCGGCGTGCAATGCCTACAAGGATGCGGTGGTACAGGCAGGCGCCGTGAAGTGTCCGGCCGTACTGGTGCTGGGCGATGGCGATCTCATGACGCCGGCGGCCAAGGCGAAGCCGCTCAGCAGCGCGATAGCTGGCGCGCGCAGCACGACCATCGCCAACAGCGGTCATTTCATGCTGGTCGAGCGGCCCGACGAGACGCTGGAGGCCTTGAAGCAAGGTGTCTGACCGGGTTGCTCTCGTCACCGGCTCGACGTCGGGTATAGGTGCCGCTGTCGCGCGCCGGCTGTCGCGCGATGGCTATGCGGTTGCGTTGCATGGTCGGCGAGCGGTCGAGGAGGGCGCGGAGATGGCAGCCGAGCTGGCCGGCGCCAGCTATCATCGCGTCGATCTTGCCGATCCGGCCGAAGCTGGTCGCTTGGTGCGCGAGGTGATCGCACGTCACGGCCGCCTCGACGTGCTGGTCAACAATGCCGGCGAGACCTTGCAGATTCCGCATGCCGATCTCAAAGCCGCAACGCCGGCCGTTTGGCATCGCATGATGGACGTGAACCTGATCGCGCCGTGGATGCTCATCGCCGAGGCGGAAGCCGCCCTGCGCCAGTCGGCCGAGAAGGGCAGCCCGGGCTGCATCGTCAATATCGGCAGCCACGCCGGCTATCGGCCGAAGGGTGCGTCGATCCCCTATGCGACGGCGAAGGCGGCGCTGCATCACACGACGCGCCTGCTGGCGTTGAGCCTCGCCCCGGCGATCCGCATCAACTGCGTCGCGCCCGGCCTCGTGGATACGCCGATGAGCGCCGGCTGGGAGGCCTCGTATGCTCTGTGGAACAGCAAGGCGCCGATGCGGCGCTCGGCCCGCCCACAAGACATCGCCGATCTGGTGGCAGCACTCTGCGCCAACGATTACGTTACCGGGGAAATTGTCGTCGCCGATGGTGGGTTGAACCTCACCTAGCCATCCTACGCTGCGTGGCAGCTTCGAATGGCGTAAGGAAGAGACCGATGCCACGTCCCCGAAGCTCCGCAGGAGCGAAGGGGGCTAGCCAGATCAGGAGGAAGCCATGAACGTCCAGACCTTGCCGCCGGGCTACAAGACAGCGCCGTGGACGCCGCCCGAGAAGATCACGGGCGAAATGCTGGCCGAGGCGAGCGGCAAGCTGATCGAGCTCCTGCGCATCCGCACCCAGCCGATCGGCATGCGGCTGTTCGAGGACCCCAAGGACATGGAGGCCATCAAAGGCGTGCGCAAGCCGACCGACGGCTTCAAGTTCACCATGTGCCAGATGGTGACGCAGTCGCGCTGGTACGGCTTTACGCTGGGCATCACGGTCGACAACACGCGCGGCGGCAATTGCGGTGGCGTGGTCGGCCTCAACCATCCGGGCGAAGGCTTCCTGTCGGGCGATCACATGAACGGCGTGTGGTTCGGCAACAAGGAGGCGTCGGCGGCGCACCAGGCGCAGATGCCGCGCGTGCCGCACGGCACCTACAACGGCCTCGTCGTGTCGCCGCTGCGCTCGGCGCGGCTCGATCCGCCCGACATCTGCCTGTTCTACGGCACGCCAGGCCAGATGATCTATTTCATCAACGGCCTGCAGTTCCATCGCTATCGCCGCTACGACTTCACCGTCACCGGCGAGAGCGCCTGCGCCGATTCGTGGGGCCGCGCGCTCGCCACGCGCCAGACCTCGCTGTCGCTGCCCTGTTATGCCGAGCGGCGCTATGGCGGCGTCGCCGACGACGAGTTGCTCATGGCCTGTCCACCCGACGAGTTCCTGCGCGCCATCGAGGGCATGGGCCATCTCGGCAAGAACGGCTTGCGCTATCCGTTCCCACCCTACGGCGCGGCGATGGATCCCGCCTTCGGCATGGCCAAGAGCTACGGCTGACATGCTGTTCGTCGTCGCCTGGCCAACGCTGGCAGAGGCCGACGACACCGCCCTGCGCCGGTTACGCGCGCAGTATCATCAGAGCGAGGCCGACCTCATCGGCCCGCATTTCACGCTGGTGTTCGGCGCCGCCCCGAGCGAGGAGGGCCGGCTGCGCGCCGCGCTCGCAGACCTGGCGACGCGGCGGCCGTTCTGGTTCGTGCTCGACCGGCTCGCCCGGCACGACCTCGCGCCGCGGTCACGCGCCGCCTATCTCTTCGCGACTCCGGCCGACGGTGCGGCCGAGCTGTTCGAGCTTCACGAGGCCCTCAATCCGATTGCCAGTGGCGAGACGTTTGAGCCGCACATAACGGTCGGCCTCTTCGAGCGCGCCGCCGCGGCGGAGCAGGTCGCGCGCATCGTCGAGCGCCAGCACCTGCCGATGCACGGCCGCGTCGAGGAACTGGCGCTGCTGTGCCGCGAGAACGATCGGCTGGAGACTCTGCAGACGATCCGCCTCGGTCAGTAGCCCGTGGCCTAACGCCACAATGGCGGCAGGGGCGGCAGGCGGACGATGCCGGGGCGGGCGACGACGCCGAACTGGGCGAGGGCTTCGCGCACCTCGCGCGGGGCGCGTATCGACGGACCGCGGACGTCGACGCCGGTCAGCCGCAAGACGCGGTCGACGATCTTCTGCCAGCGATCCTGGTCCTGCGGAAAACGACGCAGCTCGACCGGCCGCGACTCGTCGATGCCCGCCTTGGTCTTGGCGATGTCGAGGGCGAGCTGCAGCCCGCCCAGCTCGTCGACCAGCCCGACCGCCTTGGCGTCGACGCCGGAGAACACCCGGCCGCGCGCGACCGAATCGAGGCGTCCGCCCTCGAGCCTGCGCGCTTCGCCGACCTGGCGCGTGAACTCACCGTAGACCCAGTCCAGCTCGCGCGCGACGGCGTTGCGCTGCGCCGCCGTCGGCGGCTGATAGGGCGAGTACATGCCGGCATTGGTGCCGGCAGACAGGCGTTCGACCCGGATGCCGAGCGAGGACAGCAGTTCGCTGGCCACCGGCCAGATGCCGAAGACGCCGATCGACGCCGTGATCGTGGTCGTCTGGGCGACGATGGCATCGGCCCGGATGGCGGCGAGGTAACCGCCCGACGCCGCCACGTCACCCATCGAGACGATCACCGGCTTACCGCTTGCGCGTGCTCGCGCCACGCCGTCGGCGATGGCGTCGGCGGCCGGGTAGGTGCCGCCGGGCGAATCGATGCGCAGCACGATGGCGCGCACTTCCTTTGCCTTGGCCGCCCGCTCCAGGGCGTCGGTGACATCGTCGGCCTGCGCCATCGAATCGCTGTCGAGCGGGCCGCTGCCGCCCGAGCCCGACACGATGGGCCCGCTGACATGAACCAGCGCCACGACGTCGCCTTGCGGCTTCGGTCGCCCCTCGTCGGCCGCGTAGTCGGCCAGCGTGGTCAGCGTGCGGGCCTTGCTGGCGCGCTGCCAGACCTCTTCCAGGGCATCACTGCGATAGCCGATCTTGTCGATCAGGCCTTCGCGCAGCGCCCTGTCCGTCTCGAACGGAACCGTGTCGATCAGCCGCCGGAGCCTGTCGGGTTCCATGCGTCGCTCGCGTGCCACGTCGGCGATGAACTGGCCGAACAGGCTGTCGAGCAGCTTCTGCAGGTTCTCGCGGGCCGGGGCGGTATAGCCGGTCTCGCGAAAGGAATCGGGCGCGCTCTTGTACTCGAAGCGCTTGCCGCCTTCGACCTGGATGCCCAGCCGGTCGAGTCCGGTCTTGAGGAACGGCGTCTCGATGGCGATCCCGGCGACGCCGAAGCCGCCGCTGGGCTGCAACCAGATCTGATCGAGGGCGGCGGCGAGGTAGTAGTCGGCAAAGTGCGAGCCGCCGCTGCCCAGCGACTCGGCGAAGCCGATCGCGAACTTGTTCTTGGCTCGGAAATAGGCGATCGCCTGACGCAGTTCCTGGACACGTGCCAGCCCCGCCGTCTCGTCCCCGATGTCGACGAACAGTCCGACGACGCGGGGGTCGTCGGCAGCCTGGCGCACGAGCTGGACCGTCTCGACGATGTCACGTGTGTCGCTGAACAACCCGCCGCTCCACAGGTCGCCCGATACGGCTTCGGGCGGCACGATGCGCAGATCGAGCGACAAGACGATCGGTTGAGCCAACGGCTTGCTCGCAAACGGCCCCGAGGAGAGGACGACGACGAGGGCGCCGATGGCGATCAGGACGAGGGCGCCCACGGTGGCGAGCAGGCCAACGAAAAATCGCCACATCGCGAAGCTCCGATCAGTTTTCAGGCGCGCCGCAGATTCGGCCGGAACGTCAGTGCCGCGTCAAGCATCGCCGAGGCCCGGCAATCGAGCCCGTTGTCGCGCACCAGCACCGCAGTCGGCATGCCTCGGATCGGCCGCAGCCCGTCATCGAGATTCCACATGGACAGGCGAAGATTGGCCGCCATGAAGGCCTCCGGCGCGACGCCGACCTCGAGCTGCGGGCGCAGCGCCAGCCGCCGCAGCCTGACCCATTGCACGTCCTTCCAGGCGATGCGGCTGTTGCGGCCGAAACCCAGTCGCAGCCCGTCGCGATCGATGACGACCTGCGGCTCGCGATTGAGATATCGGCTGATTCCGGCAAACACGTAGTAGCCCATCGCCAACGCCAGCATCGCAAACAGCGCGAAGCGCGGATCGTTCAGCGACAAAGTCGGCGCGTTGGCCGGATTGCGGACGAAATAGAGGATCGCCGCCATCACCATGACGGCCGACACGGCCGCCATGCTGAGATTGTGCAATACGCCGTAGCGCGCCTCGAGCGGCCGAGCGGCAGCCACCGCCGCCGCCTCACCCGCACTGCGCGCGATGGCGCAGCAGATGATCGGCCAGCACGCAGGCCACCATCGCCTCGGCGACCGGTGTGGCGCGGAGCCCGACACAGGGATCGTGGCGTCCCTTGGTGCGCAATTCGACTTCGCTGCCGAAGCGATCGACGCTGCGCACCGGCGTCAAGATCGAGCTGGTTGGCTTGACGACCAGCCGGCAAACGATGTCCTGGCCGGTCGAGATGCCACCCAGGATGCCCCCGGCATGGTTGCTGAGGAATGTCGGCTTGCCGTCCTGCATGCGCATCTCGTCAGCGTTCTCCGCACCGCTCATCGCCGCGGTGGCGAAGCCGTCGCCGATCTCGACGCCCTTGACGGCGTTGATGCTCATCAGCGCCTTGGCGAGATCGGCATCGAGCTTGTCGTAGACCGGATCTCCCAGGCCGGGCGCGACGCCGGAGGCCACAATCTCGATCACCGCGCCACACGAGCTGCCGCGCTTGCGCACGTCGTCGAGATAGCCTTCCCAGACCTGGGCCGCCTGCCGGTCGGGGCACCAGAAGGGATTGTCCGCCGTCGCTTCCCAGTCCCACTTGCCGCGCTCGATCTTCTGGGTTCCGAGCTGCACCACGGCGCCGCGGATCGTCACGGCGTCGCCCAGGATCTTGCGGGCGATGGCGCCGGCCGCAACGCGCACCGCCGTCTCGCG
This sequence comes from Reyranellaceae bacterium, assembly GCA_046349295.1. GTDB lineage: Bacteria > Pseudomonadota > Alphaproteobacteria > Reyranellales > Reyranellaceae > Reyranella. Next base: position 55,032 of record JAXMCP010000013.1, on the reverse strand, counting down.
CGCGGACTGGCGTCCGCCACCGCGATAGTCGCGCACGCCGTACTTCTTCCAGTAGGTGTAGTCGGCGTGCGAGGGGCGGAACTTGTCCTTGATCTCGGAGTAATCGCGCGAGCGCTGGTCGACATTGTCGATGTGCAGGCCGATCGGCGTGCCGGTCGTGACGCCCTCGAACACGCCGGACAGGATGCGGACCGCGTCGGGCTCCTGGCGCTGGGTGACGAAGCGCGACTGGCCGGGCCGGCGCTTTTCCATCCACACCTGGATGTCGGCCTCGCTCAGCGGGATGCGCGGCGGCGTGCCGTCGACCACACAGCCGATCGCCGGGCCGTGGCTCTCGCCCCAGCTCGTGAACTTGAACAGCGTACCGAAACTGCTGCCGGCCATGACCGCCGGCCTCCTGTCCTACTCGCCCTCGAAGTTGCCGAGCAGCTCGGCGATCTGCTTGGCCGACGAGGTCTTGATCATGCCGACGACGTGATAGCCGCCATCGACATGCATGATTTCACCAGTGGTGGCGGTGCCTAGGTCCGACAGCAAATAGAGGGCGGAGTTGCCGACTTCCTCTTGGGTGATGTTGCGCTTCAGGGGGGAGTTGAGCTCGTTCCACTTCAAGATATAGCGCCCGTCGTTGATCCCCGCGAAAGCCAGGGTCTTGATCGGCCCGGCCGAGATGGCGTTGACCCGGATCTTCTGCTCGCCCAGATCGGCTGCCAGGTAGCGCACGCTGGCTTCCAGGGCCGCCTTGGCCACGCCCATCACGTTGTAGTGCGGGATCACCCGCTCGGCGCCGTAGTAGGTGAGGGTGAGGATGCTGCCGCCGTTCGGCATCAGGGGCACCGCCCGTTGCGCCACCGCGGTCAGGGAGTAGCAGCTCACGTTCATGGTGAGCTGAAAGTTTTCCGGCGTCGTGTCGAGGTAGCGGCCTCGCAGCTCGTCCTTGTTCGAGAAGGCGATGGCATGGACCAGGAAGTCGAGCCCGCCCCATTGCCGGGACACCTCGGCGAAGGTCGCATCGATGCTGGCGGGGTCGGACGCGTCGCACGACAGCATGATCTTGGCGCCGATCGAGTCGGCCAGCGGCTTGACGCGACGCTGCAGGGCCTCGCCGCCCTGAAAGGTGATGGCCACGTCAGCGCCATGCTGATGGCAGGCCTTCGCGATGCCCCAGGCGATCGAGCGCTCGTTGGCGACGCCCATGACGAGGCCCTTTTTTCCGGCCATCAACTGTCCAGCTACGGTCATGGGGTCGTTCTTAGCGGGGGACGGCAATTGGGACAAGATGCCGGTGGTCCGGCAGCCCACAACCCCTCATATTGTGCTCATGATTCAGGAAAAGCCCGATCCGCTGACGATTTTCGGCGACTGGTTCGAGGAAGCCGGCAGGACCGAGCCCAACGATCCGTCGGCCATGAGCCTTGCCACCGTCGGTCCCGACGGCATGCCGGCGGTGCGCATGGTCCTGCTCAAGCAATTCGATGCCGCGGGTTTCGTTTTCTATACCAATCATGAAAGCCGCAAGGGGCAGCACCTGCTGGCCCATCCCAAGGCCGCCCTGCTGCTCCACTGGAAGTCCCTGCGCCGCCAGGTGCGATTGGAAGGGCCGGTGGCGCCGACCACGGCGGCCGAGGCCGACGCCTACTTCGGCACCCGGGATCGCGGCAGCCAGGTCGGCGCCTGGGCCTCCGAGCAGTCGCGGCCGCTGGAGAGCCGGTTCGCACTGGAGAAGCGGGTGGCCGAGTTCGGAACACGCTATCTGATCGGCAAGGTGCCTCGACCGCCGCACTGGTCGGGTTTTCGCCTGCAGCCGGTGCTGATCGAGTTCTGGCAGGACGGCGCCTTCCGCCTGCACGACCGGCTCGAATATCGCCGCCTGGCGCCGGACCAGCCCTGGACGACCCGCACGTTGTATCCGTGAGGCTTCCATTTCCTCCCCCGAGCTTCGCCTTGGGGCGGTGTCGGCGTCTTACGCCGACGGAGGGGTCATAGGCCCCATCATTGTGGCCCATGACCCCTCCGTGCCGTATGACGAGGCATCTCCCCCAGCGGAGCTGGGGAGGAGAATGATTTGATTCGTCGCAATGGCCGACTCTCCCCCAGACACTATGTTCAGACCCATGGCGATCGACCCCAAACGCCTGATGCGGATTGCCACCCTGGCGTCGATGACGGTGGCGCTGACGCTGATCGGGGCCAAGGCGGTGGCATGGCTGGTCACCGAGTCCGTCAGCATGCTGTCGTCGCTGGTCGATTCGGCTCTCGATTTCGTCGCCTCGCTGGTGACGTTCCTCGCCGTCCGGCAGGCGCTGACGCCGGCTGATGCGGACCACCGCTTCGGTCACGGCAAGGCCGAGGCGCTGGCGGGGCTCGCCCAGGCGGGCTTCATCGCCGCCTCGGGCGGCGGTCTGTTGCTCACCGTTGGCGATCGGCTGCTGCACCCCCATCCGGTGCAGCACGAAGCGATCGGCGTGGCGATCAGCGCCTTCGCCGTCGGGCTGACAATGGCGCTGGTAGCATTCCAGAACCTTGTCGTGCGCCGCACCGGTTCGCTCGCCATCGGCGCGGACCGCTCCCACTACACGACCGACCTGGTGAGCAACATCGCGGTCGGTGCAGCCTTGTACCTGTCCGGGGTGCTCGACCAACCCTTGATCGATGCCGGCATGGCTGCCCTGGTCGCCTTCTACCTGATGCATGGCGCCTGGCAGGTCGGCCGCGACTCGCTCGACGTGCTGATGGATCGCGAGTTGCCTGATGCGGCGCGCGAGCGCATCATCGACATCGTGCGGCGGCATCCGGAGATCCGCGATGTCCACGACCTCAGGACACGATCCGCAGGATTGACGCGCTTCATCCAGCTTCATATCGAGGTCGACCCCGATCTCGCCCTCGTGCGAGCGCACGAGATCGGCGATCAGGTCGAGGCCGACATCAAGCGGGCGTTCCCCGACGCCGAGATCATCCTGCACGTCGATCCCTTTGGCGTTCCCGAACCGCAAACCTCGTTCGCGTGAGTTGATGAGTGCGCACCCTTCTTTCATCGTCGAAGACCAGTCGAGGACGGTCGCCTTTCTCGAGGCGCATCTCGCGCCGCAGAAGCGCATCGATACGCACGGCGCGGTCGTCTTCCTGACGCCCGAGCGGGCCTACAAGCTGAAGCGCGCGGTGAAGTTTCCCTACATGGACTTCTCGACCGTCGAGATCCGCCGCGCCATGTGCACCGCCGAGGTCGAGATCAACCGGCGGCTCGCGCCGGAGATCTATCTCGGTGTCGCCTCGATCCGGCAGCGACCGGACGGCACGCTGAGCCTGGGGGCGATAGGTGAGGCGGCCGATGGCGACGCCATCGACTGGCTGGTCGTCATGCGCCGCTTCGACGAGGACGGACTGCTCGACCGCATGGCACTGCGCGGCGCGCTGACGCCGGAGCTCATGGCCGCACTCGGCGCCCGCGTCGCCGCTTATCATGACGGGCTGCCGCCGCTCACTGGATTCTCGGGGCCGGACGATTATCGGCGATCGGTCGCCGCCGACATCCGGCAGCTCCGCGAGCAGGGCGACCGGCTGGACGTCGCCACCACCGAGGCGCTGGCCATGCAACTCCCCGGTGCACTCGAGCCGTTCGTCGAGCTGGTGGCGCGGCGCTCCGCGGCCGGCGCGGTGCGGCGCTGCCATGGCGATCTCCATCTGCGCAACATCGTGCTGATCGAAGGCGAGCCGATCCCGTTCGACGCCATCGAGTTTTCCGAGCGGATCGCCAGCATCGACATGCTCTACGACCTCGCGTTCGCCTTGATGGACCTGTGCGATCGCGGGCTGCAGCCTCTTGCCAATCGGTTGCTGAACGAATGGCTGTGGCGCGTCGCCGAGCTGCCCGACGCCTCGCACGAGGAAGCGTTGGCGCTGCTGCCGCATTTCCTGTCGCGGCGCGCTGCGGTGCGGGCCTTCGTCGAGGCGTCGGGCGCCGCGCTCGCCGGCAGGGTCAGCGAAGAAGCGCGCGGTTATCAGCGCCAGGCGCTTGCCTTCCTGCAGCCCGTGCCGCCAAGCGTGTTGGCGATCGGCGGCCTGTCGGGCAGCGGCAAGACCACTCTCGCGCTGAAGCGCGCTCCGGAGATCGGCCGCGCGCCGGGTGCCGTGGTGGTGCGCAGCGACGTCGAGCGCAAGCGGCTGGCGCGTATTCCGCTGGAAGCGCGCATGCCGGCGGGCAGCTACACGCCGCAGGCGTCAGCGATGGTCTACCGGGCCATGCTGGACCGCGCCGAACGTGTGCTGCGGTCAGGGCACAGCGTCGTGCTCGACGCCGTGTTCGCCCGCGCGGACGAACGCGCGTCGGCCGAGGCGCTGGCCTCACGCGTTGGCGTGCCGTTCGAGGGGATCTGGCTCGAGGTCCCGAAGGAGGTGGCGCAGGCCCGGGTCGCCAATCGCCGAGGCGATGCCTCGGACGCCACGCCCGCGGTCGTCGAGCGGCAGTTCGCCGCCGACCTCGGCCGCATCACCTGGCATCGCGGATAGGGTTCAGTTGGTGCGGTTGCGGATGGTCGCCGTCGCTTGCACGATCTGATCCGGGCCGACCGCGGTCTGGCCCTTGAAGGGCTGGTCCATGATGAAGACGAATCCCATGAAGGCGCCCAGCACAGCCATCTGCGCGGCAAGCACGGTGGCCCGAAAGGGCGTTCTCCCGATGGTGCTGCTGATGAATAGCAGCATTAGCACGGCGAACAGCACGACCTGCCAATAGGCTGTCGGTAACGCAACCGACACGGTGGCCAGCCGGGCATCGCGTGTTTCAGCCAGCGCATCGAACGAGCGCAGGAGCTCGGCATAGATCGTGGCTTCCCGCGGGGAATGCGGCTCGATGGCAAGCAGTCCGCGCGAGATCGGGATGAAGGCCGTGCGCGTCTTCTCGCTCGACGTTCCCTTCAGCATCGCCGGCCATTCGTCCCTGATGATGGATTCGGCGTAGGCGAGCAGGTGCGGGCGCAGCGCTGCCGGCGCCGTGTCGCCGTAGCGCGTCAGCAGGCGATCGAAACGGTTGAGCTGCGACGCCTCGGTCGAGATCAGCGCATCCACCTTGCGATAATTGCTCTCGGCCTCGACCAGGGTGAAGGCAAGCACCAGGCTGGTCATGGTGAACAGCGTGGCCTGCATGCGCAGCACGAAGTCGGTGTTGTCGTTGCTCGGCGTCATGCCCGGCAGGCGGGACGAGACAGACGGCAACAACACGATGACCAGCGCCAGGACGATGGCGCCCACGACCAGGATGGTCGTGTCGGGAAGCGTGTATAGCCAATCGATCATTTGGGTATCCGAGGCACCGACTGCTCGAGCCCTTTCGAGGTCGCGTATCGATCGGGCAGCACTGCAAACATGCTATGCTTGCAATGTCGCTCGCAATGGGGACGAGCGATTGTGGGTGGGGAGAGGCAGGAAATGTTGCGTGGTCTGATGCGCGTGCTGATCTCGCGTCATGCGATCGGGATTCTGGCGTTGATCATCGTCGTCCCTCTCGTGCTGGCCATCCGAGAGAACTGGGAGCAGCTTTTTGTAAGATACGATCTCCACGAGCCCATGGATATCGTGACCGGTATCGGCATCATCCTGATCGCCCTCGGTGTCGTGTTGGAGGAACGCAAGGCATTGCGCGAGATATTCGACTTGGTCGACGGACCCGACGAGGCGTGGCAACAGTCGATCGACCACCTCTGCCATCACTACGGCGTCGGCCAGCTCGTGCTCGGGCTGATGGCCGAAATCTGCATCGAGATGATCAAGATTCCCAACACGATCATCTACACCGGCGACGTCGACGACTATCTGGTCGCCGTCGGCTGCGTCTTCCTGGCCATCGCCGCGGTCCTGCTGGTGCGCATGGCGGTCGTCCTGATCTTCCTGATGGGACAGCACCGCTCGCACTGACCGCGCCCGTGCCGGCCCGGCTCATGCCCGCCGCTTGGCGGCCGCGCCGGTCGGCAGGTGGCGGGCGAGGTACTGGCCGGTATAGCTCTCCGCGACCCGTGCGACCTCTTCCGGCGGGCCTTCGGCGACCAGCCGGCCGCCGCCCGAGCCGCCGTCCGGGCCGAGATCGAGGATCCAGTCGGCAGTCTTGATGACCTCGAGATTGTGCTCGATCACCAGCACCGTATTGCCGCCTTCGACCAGCCGGTGCAGGACCTCGAGGAGCTTGCGCACGTCCTCGAAATGCAGGCCGGTGGTCGGCTCGTCGAGGATGTAGAGCGTGCGGCCGGTCGCCCGACGCGACAGCTCCTTGGCGAGCTTGACCCTCTGCGCCTCGCCTCCCGACAAGGTCGTCGCCTGCTGGCCGATATGGATGTAGCCCAGGCCGACCTGCTGCAAGGTCAGGAGCTTGTCGCGGATCACCGGCACCGCCTTGAAGAACTCGACGCCCTCGTCGACCGTCATTTCCAGCACGTCGGCGATCGACTTGCCGCGGAACTGGATCTCGAGTGTCTCGCGATTGTAACGCTTGCCCTTGCAGACGTCGCACTGGACGTAGACGTCGGGGAGAAAGTGCATCTCGATCTTGATGACGCCGTCGCCCTGGCAGGCCTCGCATCGGCCACCCTTGACGTTGAAAGAGAAACGTCCGGGCTTGTAGCCACGTTCGGTCGAGTCGGGAAGCTGGGCGAACCAGTCGCGGATTGGCGAGAAGGCGCCCGTGTAGGTCGCCGGATTGGAGCGCGGCGTGCGGCCGATCGGTGACTGGTCGATATCGACGATCTTGTCGAGGTGGCCGACGCCCTCGAGCGCGCTGTGCTCGCCCGGATGCTCGCGCGCGCCGTTCAGCCGCCGCGCCAGCGCCTTGTAGAGCGTCTCGACGATCAGCGTGCTCTTGCCGCTGCCCGACACGCCGGTGACGCAGGTGAAGGTGCCGAGCGGAATGCTGGCCGTGACGTTGCGCAGGTTGTTCTCCCGCGCGCCCTTGATGGTGAGCCAGCGCGCGCCCTTGCTGTCCGGCGCGGCCGGCCGGCGCCGCTCGCGCGGCACCGGGATCTGGCGGAAGCCCGAAAGATACTGCCCGGTGAGGCTGGCGCTGTTGCGCATCACCTCTTCCGGCGTGCCCTCGGCGATCACGCTGCCGCCATGGGCGCCGGCGCCCGGCCCCATGTCGACCAGATGGTCGGCGGCGCGGATCGCGTCCTCGTCGTGCTCGACCACCAGCACCGTGTTGCCCAGGTCGCGCAGCCGCACCAACGTCTTCAGCAGGCGATCGTTGTCGCGCTGGTGCAGGCCGATCGACGGCTCGTCGAGCACGTAGAGCACGCCGGTGAGTCCGGAACCGATCTGGGAGGCGAGCCGGATGCGCTGGCTCTCGCCGCCCGACAGGGTGCCGGAGGTGCGGTTGAGCGTCAGGTAGCTGAGGCCCACATTGTCGAGGAAGCCCAACCGCTCGTTGATCTCCTTGAGGATGCGGGCGGCGATCTCGCGCTGCTTGGCGGTGAGCTTGGGATCGAGCTCGCGGAACCATTTCACCGACTCGCCGATGGCGAACTCGGTGACCTGGCTGACGTTCAGCCCGCCGATCTTGACCGCCAGGGCCTCGGGCTTGAGACGTGCCCCGCCGCAGGCTTCGCACTTGGTCTCGTGCTGGAAGCGCTCGAGCTCCTCGCGGACCCACGACGAATCGGTCTCCTTCCAGCGCCGGTCGAGATTGGGGATCACGCCCTCGAACGGCTTGGTGGTCTGGTACTGCCGGATGCCGTCGTCGTAGCGCATGGCGATCGATTCACCGCCGCTGCCGCTCAGGACGACGTCGCGCACTTTCTTGGGCAGGTCACGCCACGGCGTCGTCATCTTGACCTTGAAGTGCTTGGCGATGCTGTCCAGCGTCTGCATGTAGTACTGGCCCGACGAATCGGCCCACGGCGCGATCGCCCCTTCGGCGAGCGACAGCCGATCGTCCGGCACCACCATCTCCGGATCGAAGAACATCTTCACGCCCAGGCCATCGCAGGACGGGCAGGCGCCCTGAGGGGCGTTGAAGGAGAACAGCCGCGGCTCGATCTCCTCGATGGTGAAGCCGGAGACCGGGCAGGCGAAGCGGGCGGAGAACACCGTGCGTTCGCCGGAATCGGCGTTCTCGGCGACAGCCAGCCCCTCGGCGAGGCCGAGCGCCGTCTCGATCGAATCGGCCAGGCGGTTGCCCAGATCGGGGCGCACGACGATGCGGTCGACGACGACGTCGATGTCGTGCTTGTACTTCTTGTCGAGCGTCGGCGCCTCGGCGATCTCGTAGAGCTTGCCGTCGATCTTGACGCGCTGGAAGCCCTTCTTCTGAAGCTCCTGCAGCTCCTTGCGGTACTCGCCCTTGCGGCCGCGTACGATCGGCGCCATCAGGTAGAGCCGCGTGCCCTCGGCCATCGCCTTCATCCGGTCGACCATCTGCGACACGGTCTGGCTTTCGATCGGCAGGCCGGTCGCCGGCGAGTAGGGCACACCGACACGGGCGAACAGCAGGCGGAGATAATCGTAGATCTCGGTGACGGTGCCGACCGTCGAGCGCGGATTGCGCGAGGTCGTCTTCTGCTCGATCGAGATCGCCGGCGAGAGGCCCTCGATCGAATCGACGTCGGGCTTCTGCATCAGCTCGAGGAACTGGCGGGCATAGGCCGACAGGCTCTCGACATAGCGGCGCTGGCCCTCGGCGTAGATCGTGTCGAAGGCGAGCGAGGACTTGCCCGAGCCGGACAGGCCGGTGATCACCACCAGACGGTCGCGTGGCAGGTCGAGGTCGACATTCTTCAGATTGTGCTCACGCGCGCCGCGGATCGAGATGAAGCGGTGCGGCTCAACGGGGGCGGTACGGGACTTGGCCATGGGGAGGCGGAGAATAGGACATGCGCGGGATCGGCGCATATGGCGATTAACCCCCAGCCTTGCCAACTCCTGTCAGGTTCTGACAGCAGTGTTTTCGGGCCGCCCTTGACCTCATCGGGAGCTGCATCGTGCCTGCGACAAGGCCCGACTGGAATGTGCCTGCTGCAACAACTATCCCCAGCGCGCGCATCACCGATCAACCATCGTCACTGCGTGGCATGGCCTAATCGGCAATCGCTCCGGCCGGTTCGCAACCTGAAATTGGTGGCTGCCCACAGGGCGTCGGCGTTAGCTTGATGGCCGTGAGGTAGGTGCTGCGTCCCGCAGCACCGGGAAAGCACAGGAGGCCCCCATGGCGGGCAGCGTCAACAAAGTCATCCTGGTCGGCAATCTCGGCCGCGACCCCGAAGTAAGGTCCATGCAGGATGGCAGATCCATGGTGAACATGTCGGTGGCCACGTCGGATACGTGGCGGGATCGCCAGTCCGGCGAGCGCAAGGAGCGCACCGAATGGCACAGGGTCGTCATCTTCAACGAGAAGCTCGCCGAGGTGGCGCAGAAATTCATCCGCAAAGGGTCGAAGGTCTATGTCGAGGGCCAGCTGTCGACCCGCAAATGGACCGACCAGAGCGGCCAGGAGCGTTACACGACGGAGGTCGTGATCCCGCGCTTCGGCGGCGCGCTGACCATGCTCGACGGTCGCGCGGGCGCTGGCGGCGGTGAAGGCGCCGGCATGGGCGGCATGGACGACGACATGGGCGGTCCGCCGATGTCGAGCGGCGGTGGCGGCGGTGGCGGTCGACCGGCCGCGCGTGGCGGCGGCAAGGAGCTCGACGACGACATTCCATTCTAGAGCAGGCACGGGCGCGTCGCTCTCCGAATGTGCATTGCAGACAGGTCCCTCGCGGGCCTCGGGATGACGGCACTTTTGTATTCCCGAGCTGCGCGAGGGACCTTTCTCTTCGTAGCAATGAAGGTGTGATCCCATGGCACAAGGTCAGGCTCGCGTTTGGTACCAGAGCTTTGTCCATCCGGTTGGACAGGCGCCCTACATCGAGCGCCTGCAGGCGCAGCTCGATGCTGTTGCGGGCGCAGGCATGAAGTTCGAGGTGCATGGGCTCGATCCGCCGGACAATTCCTTCCATCCGCTGACCGAGTTTCGTTGCGCCGCACAGATCATCGGCCATGCGCTGGAAGCCGAGAAGGCGGGCTACGACGCCTTCGTGATCGGCCATTTCCAGGAGCCCGGGCTGCTCGAGATCCGCAGCTCGCTCGACATCCCCGTGATCGGCCTGGGCGAAGCCAACCTGCTCACCGCGCTGACCATGGGATATCGGCTGGGACTGGTCACGATCGATCCCATCTTCATCCCCTGGCACGACCGTCAGGTGCGCCTGCACGGGCTCGGCGAGCGCGTCGTCGGCACGACGGCGCTCAAGATGAACCTGCCGGCCTTCATGAAGGCCTTCACCGACCCCGAGGCCTACGCCACCGTGCGCGCCCAGTTCGTGGCGCAGGTCAAGCCGCTGATCGAGAAGGGCGCCGAGGTCATCATTCCCGCCGGCGGGTTGCCGATGCTGCTGTTCGCGCGTGAAAGCCCGCTCATCATCGACGGCGCGCCGGTGCTGAACGGCATCGCCGTCGTCGCCAAGGCCACCGAGATGGCGTTGGCGCTGCGCTCGATCACCAACGTCGTCGTCAGCCGCCGCAGCACCTACGCCAAGGCGCCGGCCGCCGCCATCGAGGAGTTCCAGGCGCGCCTGCGCTAGAGAGCGATGACTCGGGTGGAGAGGCGACGCCCCTCGCTGGGACCACGCCACTCCAGTGGCGCGGTCCCAGCGACGAGCGCTCCGGCAAGCAGCCGATCGGGTGCCACAAATCGGCGGTAATTGCCCTCTAAGAACGTTCCCGTTGCACTATGCGGAGGACCACGCCATGGCGCTCGCTCCGACTGTGATCGTCGACCGGCGGCGTAATGTCTTGATCGGCGAGTGGCGGCGGGACCCGCTGATCGTCGTGCAGGTGGAATCGCCCGATGTCCTTCCCGTCCTGACGTTCCTGGATGATCGCGGACAAGGGGCAGGCGTCGGCGCAATCGGCCGGCGCAGCCAGACCAACACGGTGATCGTCTCGCGGGCCGGCGATCCCGACACCAATGCCAGCGTCTGGGTCAGGGCGAGCTATACGGGGTATCGCAGCGCCTATATCGGCTTCCTCAACTATGTCTACGGCACCCAGGCGACGTCCATCGATCTGGCGGGCTACGATGTCGATCATCTGCTCAATCGCGCCCGCAGTCCGGGTGGCGCCGGCTACATTCGCATCGAGGCCGTCAACTCTGCCGTCAACCAGGCTTGGGGACGGTTGTTCGAGAGGGTGGCCAGCAACCCCGCGTTCTTCGCCAACCAGAACCGAATGCGGCGCACCCTGAGCTGGACGATCTGCGCCAAGCTTGGCCATCAGTTCCCGCCCAATGGGCCGCAGGACGTCGCCGGCATCGACCGCCTGGCGCTGTATCTCCAGACGCAGGGCATGAACGCCAGTGAAGCGCGCGACGGGCTCCTGTCGATGCTGCAGTTCGCCTATCGCGTCCCTTGACGTCAGGCCGGCAGGCCGAAGGTGCGCAGGCGTGTGATCGTGTCGTCGGCCGTCCGGTGATGGATCGCCTTCATGCCGAACGCCCGGGCGCCTTCGACATTGGGCAGGCTGTCATCGACCAGCACGGCATCGCCAGGGCTGAAGTCGCCGGTTCGGCACACCAGGTCGTAGATCGCTGCGGCGGGCTTGAGATAGCCGACCTGACCGGACACGACATAGTCGCGGAAGCACCCGAGGAAGGGGTGGCGTCGCCGGCCCGGACCGCGCAACCACGGGTCGAGGAAAGCCGGCGCGTTGGACAGCAGGTAGAGCGGCGTGCCTGCCTCGTGCAGCCGTTCGACGAGCGCCGCCATATCCGGGAAGCAAATCTCCAGCATGTCGCCGAATCGGCTGTAGAAGGCATCGATCAGGGCCTCCTTGCCCGGATGCTGCGCCTTCAGGAACTGTGTCGCCTGGACAGGGTCGCCGCCGCGATCCTGGCCGGCGTGCCATTCGGTCGTGGTCACCGTGGCCAGAAATTCCTCCATCTCGCCAGCATCGGGGAGCAGCTTGCGATAGAGGTGGCGGGGATTCCAATCGAGCAGCACGCCACCGAGGTCGAAGACCACGATCGCGGCCATGGAGGAGCCTGGGTCTTGACCGGATTCCTGAGCCAATCGGGCACCTTTGGAAGGCTTATTTCGGTGCGATTTTTACCTAATAAAATCAATAAGTTAAAGCGCCGTTCCCTGTACGTTTTTTGTTGGTCTTCGGGCCATGTTTTGCTAGGGTGCCGCTCTGTTCCGCCGGGCACCCTGGCAGGGCCCCAAAAACGAGCAAATCCAGGTCTCTGTGAGCGACGATACGACCCTTCCGCCGGCGCCGCCTCCCGATGATTCGCCTACGCCGCCGACCCCGCACGACATAGCGCCGATCACCATCGAAGAGGAGATGCGTCGCTCCTACCTCGATTACGCCATGAGCGTGATCGTGGCGCGCGCGCTGCCCGATGCGCGCGACGGGCTGAAGCCGGTGCAGCGCCGCATCCTCTACTCGATGAAGGAGAGCGGGTACGATTCGACCCACGCTTTCCGCAAGTCGGCGCGCATCGTCGGCGACGTGATGGGCAAGTATCATCCGCACGGCGACAGCGCGATCTACGACGCCATGGTGCGCATGGCGCAGGTCTTCTCGCTGCGCCTGCCGCTGATCTCGGGCCAGGGCAATTTCGGCTCGATGGATGCCGATCCGCCGGCGGCGATGCGCTACACCGAAGCACGACTGGCGCGCGTGGCCGAGACGCTGCTGGCCGACATCGACAAGGACACGGTCGACTTCCAGCCCAACTACGACGAGACGTCGCAGGAACCGACTGTCCTTCCGGCCGCCTTTCCCAATCTGCTGGCCAATGGCGCGGGCGGTATCGCCGTCGGAATGGCGACCAACATCCCGCCGCATAATCTCGGCGAGCTGATCGACGGTTGCTGCGCGCTGATCGATAATCCCGCGCTCACGATCCAGCAGGTGATGGAGTACATCCCCGGGCCGGATTTCCCGACCGGTGCGACCATCCTCGGTCGCAACGGCATCCGCGCCGCCTACGAGCTGGGGCGTGGCTCGATCATCATGCGGGCGCGAACCCGCATAGAGGAGGGCCGCGGCGGCCGCGAATCGATCATCGTCTCGGAAATCCCCTATCAGGAGAACAAGGCGCGCCTGCACGAGCGTATCGCCGAGGTGGTACGCGACAAGAAGGTCGAGGGTGTCGCCGAGATCCGTGACGAGAGCGACCGCGACGGCGTGCGCCTGGTGGTCGAGCTGAAGCGCGAGGCGATGGCCGACGTCGTGCTGAACCAGCTCTATCGCTACACGCCGCTGCAGACCACGTTCGGCGTCAACGCGCTGGCGCTCGACGGCGGGCGCCCGAGGCTGATGAGCCTCAAGGAGCTGCTGGAGGCTTTCATCCGGTTCCGCGCCGAGGTCCTGACCCGGCGCACCAAGTACGAGCTGGCCGCCGCGCGCGATCGCGCCCACATCCTGGTCGGCCTGGCGATCGCCGTTGCCAATATCGACGAGGTGATCGAGCTCATCCGCCGGGCACCCGATCCGACCGTCGCCCGCGAGCGTCTGCTCGCCCGCGACTGGCCGGCGGCCGACGTGGCGCCGCTGATCGCCCTGATCGCCGAGCCCGGGCGCGAGGTGTCGGCCGACGGGACCTACAAGCTCTCGGAGGCGCAGGCGCGCGCCATCCTCGATCTGCGCCTGCAGCGCCTGACCGGCCTGGAGCGCGACAAGATCTCCGAGGAGCTGACCGAGGTCGCCAAGCTGATCGAAGGCTATCTCGAGCTGCTCGGTGATCGCGACAAGCTGTTTGCGCTGATGCGCAAGGAGCTGATCGAGATCAAGGAGCAGTTCGCGACACCGCGGCGTACCGAGATCCTCGACAACGAGTTCGAGCAGGACATCGAGGACCTGATCCAGCGCGAGGACATGGTCGTGACGGTGACGCACGGCGGCTACGTCAAGCGCGTCCCGGTGTCGGCCTACCGGGCGCAGCGCCGCGGCGGCAAGGGCCGCTCCGGCATGGCGACGCGCGAGGACGATTTCGTCGGCAGCCTGTTCGTCGCCAACACCCATACGCCGGTGCTGTTCTTTTCGAGCCGCGGCATCGTCTACAAGCTCAAGGTGTGGCGCCTGCCGTTGGGCGCGCCGCAGGCCCGCGGCAAGGCTTTCGTCAACCTTCTGCCGCTCGGCGAGGGCGAGACGATCAGCGCCGTCATGCCGATGCCGGAGGACGAGCAGAGCTGGTCGACGCTCAACGTCGTGTTCGCCACGGCGCGCGGCGGTGTGCGCCGCAACGAGCTCAGCGATTTCGTCACCGTGAACCAGTCCGGCAAGATCGCCATGAAGTTCGAGGGCGACGATGCCGGCGACCGCCTGATCGGCGTCAGCGTCTGCAGCGAGGAGCAGGACGTCCTGCTGTCGACCCGCCAGGGCCGCGCCATGCGTTTCCCGCTATCGACCGTGCGCGTCTTCCAGAGCCGTGCCTCGACCGGCGTGCGCGGCATTGCGCTGGCCGACGGCGACGAGGTGATCTCGATGTCGCTGTTCGACAGCGGCAAGGGCATCACCACCGAGGAGCGCGATGCCTACCTGCGCCAGTCGCGCGCGCTCCGGCAGGCCGAGAACGCTGACGAGGAAGCGCCAACGGAGGAGACGGCCGGGGGCATTGTCGATGCCCTGTCGCCGGAGCGCTTTGCCGAGCTGCAGGCCAAGGAAGAGTTCGTGCTCACGGTGGCCTCCAGCGGCTTCGGCAAGCGCACGTCGGCCTACGAGTATCGCGTGACCGGACGCGGCGGCAAAGGTGTCGAGCTGATGAGCCTTGCCAAAGGCGGCGAGGTTGTCGCCGCCTTCGCGGTGCTCGACAGCGATCAGATCATGCTGGTCACCGACGGCGGCACGTTGATCCGCTGTCCGGTCGACGGCATCCGCATCGCGGGCCGTGCGACTCGCGGTGTCCGAATCGTCAACGTGAGCGAAGGGGAGCGCGTCGTGTCCGCGGTGCGGATCGGCGAAGACGACGCAGGCAATGGCGGCGGTAACGGCGTCGACCCTGGCGGCGCCGACGGCCATTCCGAAACAAACGGTGGATAAGGCACTCCCGTGTCGCTAAGACTTCGCCGCCGCTACAGGCGTACAAGGGGGAGACATGGCCTTAGAGCGCACCGGTGTCTATCCGGGCACGTTCGATCCCATAACCAGCGGGCATATGGAAGTCGTGCGCCGCTCGTTGCGGCTGGTCGATCGTCTGATCATCGGGCCGGCTACCAACATCGGCAAGGGGCCGCTGTTCACGCTCGAGGAGCGGATCGACATCATCAAGGGCGACATTGCGGACTTTTCACCGGCCGACAAGGATCGCATCAAGATCGTGCCGTTCGACGGATTGCTGATCCATTTCGCCCGCGAGGTCGGTGCGTCGGTCATCATTCGCGGCCTGAGGGCGGTGTCGGATTTCGAGTACGAGATCCAGATGGCCAACATGAACGCACGCATGGAGCCGAACGTCGAGACCATCTTCCTGATGGCCTCCGACCGGCACCAGTTCATTGCCTCGTCGCTGGTCAAGGACATCGCGCGCCTGGGCGGCGATACCTCCCAGTTCGTGTCGGGCAAGGTGTTCAACCGGCTGAAGGCCAAGTTCGGGCATTCCTGAGATCGGCTGGCCCGAGGCCGGCTGACCGGAGACCGACTGCACCCAAACCCGCCGGGAGCACGTTGACCGTCGGCCCGGCGCGTCATATACGGGCGCCGCGCGGGGTTTCGGCCAGCGGCGCGACCTCGGGGCGAGCCCGTAGCTCAGCGGTAGAGCATCTGACTTTTAATCAGGTGGTCGTAGGTTCGATCCCTACCGGGCTCACCAACGCAGGCAGGAAGGAGACGCGCGGCTCATGCCGTCGGTGAACGTCGTCAACGGCAAGCAGATCGTGGTCGAACGGCTCGCCCCGATGGAGCGCTTCACCCGCTTCCTGGCCCGGCCGTTCCTGCAGATGTGGTATCATCAGGACCTCATCCAGGCGATCCTGCGCCGTGAGGTGCGTGATCGTTTCAAGGGCTCGGCGGCGGGATGGGTCTGGGCGGTGGTCGCCCCGCTGATCATGATCGCGGTCTATACCTTCGCCTTCCGCACGACCATGAAGCTGCCGCTCGACGACATCGCCGGCGGGCCGCGTGTCGCCTATGCGCTGTTCATCTTCAGCGGCATCGTCATCTTCAACTTCTTCTCGGAGATGGCCTTCCGGGCGCCGATGCTGCTGCATGAATATGCCCACTTCATCAAGCAGACGATCTTCCCGAGCGACATGCTGGCGGTGATCTCGACCCTGCGGGCGACCGCCTACACCGCGATCTCGGTCGGCGTGATGCTGCTGTTCCAGGTCCTGGTGACCGGCGGATTGCCATGGACCGTCGTGTTCATTCCGCTGGTCTTCCTGCCGTTGATGGCCTTCCTGGTCGGCATGGCGTGGTTCCTGTGCGCGATCGGTGCGTTCACGCGCGACGCCGGCTACCTGATGATCAACGTCGTGCCGTTGTTCATGTTCGCCACCCCGATCTTCTATCCGCACGGCTCGCTGTCGCCGCCGTACGATCTCCTGATCTACGTCAACGCGCTCACCTCCTACGTCGAGATCACGCGCGATATCGCCCTGCTGGGCCGGATGCCCAATCTTCTCGTCTGCGTCTGGGCGTTGTTCACCGCGGCCTTCACCTTCTACTTCGGCTACTGGTTCTACGACAGGTATCGGAATGTCATCGTCGACGTCCTCTGAAGTCGTCGTACGCGCCCGGCACCTCGGAAAGGCCTATCAGCTCTATGCACGGCGCAGCGACTGGCTGAAGCAGGTGATGCTCGGCTGGTGGAAGTCGTACTTCAAGCCGTTCTGGGTGCTGCGCGACATCGACCTCGACGTCTATCGCGGCGACAGCATCGGCATCCTGGGCCGCAACGGCTGCGGCAAGTCGACCCTGCTGCAGGTGATCTGCGGCATGACCCTGCCGAGCAACGGCGAGCTCAGGGTGACCGGCCGTATCGCGCCCGTGCTGGCGCTGGGCGCCACCTTCGACACCGAGCTGTCGGGCCGAGAGAACATCATGATCGGTGGCGCCGTGCTCGGCCTCAAGCGCGCCGAGGTGCTGCGCAAGTTCGATTCGATCTGCGAGTTCGCCGGCATCGGCGACTACATGGAACAGCCGGTGAAGCACTATTCGATGGGCATGAAGACGCGGCTGGCCTTCGCCATCTGCGCCCATGTCGATGCCGAGATCCTGGTGGTCGACGAGGCGCTCTCCGTCGGCGATGCGGCGTTCCAGCGCAAGTGCCTCGACTGGATCGACAGCTTTCGCAAGGACGGCACCCTGCTCTTCGTGTCGCACTCGACGTCCGAGGTGCGCCGCCTGTGCAATCGCGCGATCTGGATCGAAGAGGGCCGGATTCGCGCAGAGGGCGATCCCAGCACGGTGATCCGCGCCTATCACCGGGCGATGGCGATGGAGAAGGACGACGTCCATCGCTTCTCCGCAGCCGAGTGATGGCCGCTTGGCTGGCCTGGATCGGACTCGCATGGTGGGCGAGCGCCATCCTGGTGCAAGGGTTGAGCGCCGTCCTGGCGCGCCGCCGGCGAGCGGCGGCAGCGCCTCGCCACCAGGCGGCCGATTTCAGCATCGTGGCGCCGCTGGCCGGACGGCGCGATGCGTCGCCGGCCTATATCGGCGCGCTCGCCGACCTGGCGCGTCAGGGCGCCGAGGTGCTGATCTGCGTGGCCGACGAGAGCGACGAGGCGGTCGATGGCGCCCGCGGCCTGTGGCCCGCCGCGCCGATCCTGGTCGGCAGCGATGACACCTTCAATCCCAAGATGAACAACGTCCGCAAGGGCCTCGAGGCGGCGCAGCGGTCGATCGTCGTCCTGTGCGACGCGGGCATCGCGGTGACGCTGGAGGAGCTGCGGCACACGGCCGCGCTGCTGTCGGACAAGGTGGGCCTGGTCCTGGCGCTCAAGGCCGGCTGGTCGCCGGAAAATTTCGCGGCCGAGCTGGAATGCGCCTATATCAACGGGCATCAGGCGCGGTTCCTGCTGGCGGCGGACCGGCTTGGCATGCCGGTCGCCTCGGGTGGCTTGACCGTGCTGTCCCGCGAGATCCTCGCCGCGATCGGTGGTCACCAGGGCTTCCTCAACTATATTGCCGACGACTATTCGGTGGTGCGCACGGTGCGCGATCACACCGGCCGGACGACTTGGCTCGGCAACGCGATGCCCCGGCTGCCGGTCGGGCAGCGCCGCTGGTCGGACGTCTGGCGTCGCCAGGTGCGCTGGGGATCGACCAGGCTCAACCTCACCAGGGAGGTCAGACTGTTGGCCATCCTCGATCCGGCGATCGGCTGGCTGCTCTCGGGCATTGCCGGTGCGGTCGGGCTCGCCGCGCTGGGCTGGGGACCGGGCGCCGTTGGCGCGGCGCTGCTTGTGCACAGCGTGGCGTGGTTCGCGATCGAAGCGTGGTTCCTGGCCGCCTACAACCTGCCGTTCGGCCCGCGGGCCTGGGCCGCCGCACTGACGCGCGAGGCGCTGGTGCCAATTCTTCTCATCCAGGCTTGGAGGGGGCGTCGTAGAATCGATTGGCGAGGCACTGACCTCGCTGCGGGTTGGCGTCCATCGGGGGATGGCGCTCCAGGAAGGTGCGTATGACGACCGACGTGGGCGAGATAACAACCATCCGGCTTCCCGAGCGGGTCGATTCGTCAACGTCGGGCGCTGTCGAGGCGTCGATTGTGGCGGCCCTGCGCCCCGGTGCACGCGTCCTCGTCGACGGCAGTCCGGTGATCTACATGAGCGCGGCCGGCGTGCGCGTGCTGGCGATCGCCCTGCATCGCGCAGCCGAGGTCGACGCGCGCATCGTTTTTGCCAGTTTCAGTGGCGCTGCAGCCGACTGCCTGCTGGTCAGCGGCTTCACCCAGCTCTTCGATATCGCCGATTCGGTTGCGCAGGCCGCCGAGAGATTGCGCGGCCGGTCGGAGCCCGGGGCGGGCCGACGCTTGCACGCGCGCGGCGGCGCGGGTTAATTACAGGCGGCTGAGACTAGGTCATGAGGATGGGCGCGGGCGCCTGCCGAGATATGGTGGCCGTTCCGGACGGAGATCGAGATTTGACGATTTGGAACTGGCTGCGCGCCACGGCGCGAACGAGTGCCATTGTTCTCGGCTTGGCTGTAAGCGTTGGTGCGTGCACGGCTCTGCCCGGTGATGGTCCATGGATGGGGGGTGCCCAGGGGACCAGCACGGAGGCGCTGCCTTTCGATGTCATCGACCTGACGCCAACCACGGTCGTCGGCTACCGGACGCAGCCGATCGATCGGCCGTCGACCACCAGCACTCTCTCGGCAGGCCTGCGGGTTGCCGTGGGGCCAGGCGATGCCCTCAAGGTCCGCATCTTCGAGCGCTACGCCGGAAACATCTTCCCGACCATCCAGGCGAGCAGCTCCGACCTCGGCGTCCAGCGCGTCTCCGAGGAGGGTACCATCAGCGTGCCGTTCGTCGGCACGGTCCAGGTGGCAGGTCTCGACCTGCCCCAGATCGAGCGGAAGATCGTACAGCAACTCGGCAACAAGGCCCAGGATCCGGAAGTCATCGTCGAGTTCGACACGGTCCGCGGCCAGACCGTCGTGGTGTCGGGCGACGTCAAGAAGCCGGGACGTCAGTCGCTGCTCGAAGGGGTGCGGACAGTCGTCGACGCGATCAACCAAGCCGGCGGTCCGAACGGCATAGTAGGCATGAACTCGACGGCAAACGCGCTCGAAGTCGTCGTCCGGCGTGGTGGCCAGGTGATCCTGACGGCCCAATTGTCCGACCTGCTGGCCGGGGGCGACATCCCGGTTCAGAAGAACGACGAGATCGTGGTGCGCGTCAGCCCGCGCGTGTACACCGTGCTGGGCGCGGTACAGAAGTCCGGCAATGTCGAGTTGACCAAGTACAACCTCACCCTGCTCGAAGCCCTCGGCAATGTCGGTGGGCTGTCCGATCAGCGCGCAAACAAAACAGGCGTTTATGTGTTCAGAATGGGGGATTTGCTGACAAATCCCACAGCCCGGGCGCGCGTTTTTCGGCTGGACCTGTTCCAGCCGGTGTCTATCTTTGTGGCGCAGCAGTTCGGGGTCCAGGCACGTGACGTCATCTACGTGACCAACGCGCCGCTGTACGAATACGACAAGGCCTTGTCGGCGATCTATCGCACATTCGCAATCATCGGCATCGGCCGCGGCACCCTGCCGATCGCCACAGGCTTTTGATACCGGCGCGCGAGCGCGATACGGGGAATTCTGGTAGGCTTGAACGATGGCCCGAGCGAAAAAATTCAGGTGGGGCGCGACCGCGCTGGTATTCGTGGTCGTCCTGGCCGGATTGGGCATGTGGATGGCGCCCAGCCGCCAGACCAGCAGCGCACAGGATGCCCCCAAGCAGCAATCGAGCCAGCCGGCGCTGATCGCCCGCGGCTACACCGACGCGCCGGCGGGCACAGCGGTGATCGCCGGTGACCCGGCGGGCGGCTCGACGCTGATCGAGCTGCGCATCAAGGACGGCCAGATGGTCAAGAAGGACGAGATCGTCGCCGTCCTGTCGAACTACCCGCGCGCCGACGTCGCCGTCCGCACCGCCGAGGCCAGCCTCGAGAAGGTGAAGCAGATGAAGGAGGCGATGACGACCGGCACGCGCGTCACCCAGATCGCCATGACGGAAGCGTCGATCAAGACGACGATCGACGACAACAGGTTGAAAGCCCTCGAGCTGCAGCGCTCGAGCAAGCCGCCGGATCAGAAGGAGCTCGAGCTCAGCCTGGCGCAGCAGAATCTGGAAAAGCAGAAAACCAACCTGTTCCTCCAGAAGCAGTCGCTCGCCGCCGACCTCAAGATGATCGAGCTCGACATCGCCAACGCCCAGTCGAGCCTCGACACCGCGCGGACCAACCGCGAGGAGTCGCTGGTCCGCTCGCCACTCGACGGCGTCATCGTGCAGATCTTCGCCCGCCAGGGCGAGCGGATCGGCGGCGCCGGCATCGCCAAGGTCGTCGACATGAAGCAGTTGCGCGTCCTGGCCGACGTCGACGAGCTGCAGATCGGCCGGGTCTCGCCGGGCGGCAAGGTCGACGTGACGTTCCGCGGCAGCACGACGATCTACAAGGGCACCATCGCGCGCGTCGCCCCCACGGTGAAGCGCATGCAGCGCGTCGAGCCCGACGGCGGCACCTCGACCGATGCCCGCGTGGTCCAGGTCGAGATCGAGATCGATGACCCGTCCAGCATGCCGCAGGTGCTGGGACGCGAGACCCGCGTCACGTTCCTCTGATGGCCCTTGCTCTGCCAGATGTACCGGCGTTGCGCGGGCGGCTGGTGCGCCTGCTTGCCTGGCGGCCGGATCTCTCGCTGACGCGCCTGCGCGAGGCGGCCCGCACCGCGCGGACGATGCCGCTCGGCGCCCAGCAGCTCAAGCGCCAGCGCACCAGCACGCTCCTGTCGCTGGCCGGCGTCACCGCGAGCCTGCTGGTGATCTTCGCCCAGCTCGGCATCGAGCGCGCGGTTTACGAGTCCTCGATCCGCTTGCATCGCATGGTCAACGGCGACCTCGTCGTCGTGCCCTACGGCTTCAAGTCGCTGCAGCTCCATACCGAGGTACCCGTCGCGGTCACCGACATCGTCGAGACCAATCCGTCGGTGGTCAACACGGCGCCGTTCTGGTTCGGCGTCATGTCGATCATCCATGCCGGCATGCCGACGTCGCGCCGCATCGCCTGGTACGCCATCGATCCCGAGCGTCCGGCGGTCGATGTGCCGGGGCTGCGGGAGAACCGCTACAAGATCCGCGAGACGCGCCGCATCCTCTACGACCGCGATTCGCGGCCCTATTTCGGCAACCTTGCCGAGGACGCCGACGCCGGCAAGGAAGTCCCGGTGCTCGGGCCACCCGACAATCGCGGCCTGTTGCGCCAGCTTTTCGTGGTCGGCACCTTCGCCGTCGGACCGAACGTGCTGAACGATGGCGCGGTCATGATGTCCGAACAGACCATGGCCGAGGTGTTCGGCGCCTGGTGGACGGATCGGCCGGCTTTCATCGCCATCAAGCTGGCGCCGGGTGCCGACCTGGCCGCGACCCAGGCCCAGCTCAACAAGGCGCTGCTCGGCCGAGGGGAGGCGATCACCCTGCTCGAGTTCGAGAAGCGCGAACGCAATTACTGGTCGCGCGAGACGCCGGTCGGCTACATCACCGACCTGGGCTTCCTGATGGGCGTCATGATCGGCATGGTGTTCATCTACTACGCCCAGTACCAGATCATCCGCTTCTACCTGCCCGAATACGCCATCCTGAAGAGCCTCGGCTATGGCTGGTGGTTCTTCCTGTTCATGATCGGCCAGATCGGCGCGGCGATCATCACGCCGGCCTTCGTATTGTCATTCACCCTCGGACGCCTCGTCTATGGCGCCACCGAGGCCGCCATGCATCTCGGCATGTCGATGGGCCTGCGCGAGATGGTGGTCGCTCTGACCGCCTGCGTGATCATGACCGTCGTCTCGAGCCTGTTCGCCATCCGCCGCCTGTGGCGGGTCGATCCCATCATGCTGTTCGAGTGATCATGTCGACTGACGTCCATAATTTCGGACCACCCGTCGTCGAGACGGTCGACGTCCATCACCACTACGGCAGCGGACCGCAGCGAGTCGACGTGCTGTTCGACATCAATATGCAGGTGCGCGAGGGCGAGCTGTTGATCGTCACCGGCCCGTCCGGCTCGGGAAAGACGACCCTGCTCACCATCCTGGGCACCATGCGCAAGCCCTCGGAAGGCAAGCTGCGCCTGCTCGGTACGGACATCGTCAACCTGCACGGACGCGCCCTCGACGTGGTGCGCAACCGGATCCGCTTCCTGTTCCAGAAGCGCAATCTCCTGACCTCGCTGACGGCCCTGCAGAACGTCATGGCGGGCGTGTCGACGACGCCGCTCTCGGATCCGGAGTGGGACGAGCCGCGGGCGCGCCATCTCCTGGCGCTGCTCGGGCTTGCCGACAAGATCGATTCGTGGCCGGACGAGCTGTCGGGCGGTCAGCAGCAGCGTGTCGCCATCGCCCGGGTCATGATCGGCCTGCCCGATCTGATCATCGCCGACGAGCCGACCTCGGCGCTCGACCGGGTGGCCGGGCGGCTGGTCGTCGACCAGCTCAAGGACCTCGCCATGCGCGCCAAGTGCGCGGTCGTGCTGTCGACGCACGACGAGCGCATCTTCGACGTGGCCTCGCGCCGCCTCCATATCGAGGACGGCCGCTGCTTCGAAGTGCCGATTCACTACCACTGATTGGTAGGCAGCCATGCTGCTGGCCATCGTCGATCTGATGCTGCTGCTGAGCCTGCTGGCCCAGTTCGCCATCGCCGGCTACTTCCTCTACCTCGTCTTCTGGCTGTTCGAGCTGCCGGCGGCGGACGCCGCGACGCCGACGCTGCCCGCCGATCTGCCGCATGTCCTGGTGCAGATTCCGGTCTACAACGAGCCCCGGGTCGTCGAGCGGGCGCTCGTTGCCGCGGCCAGCCTCGATTGGCCGCGCGATCGGCTGTCGATCCAGCTTCTCGACGACAGCACCGACATCACGTCCGACATCGCCCTCCACGTCGTGCGGCGCCTGGAGCGCGACGGCATCGCCGTCGACCATGTCCGGCGCACCGATCGGGGCGGCTTCAAGGCCGGCGCCCTGGCCGCCGGCCTGGCGCGGTCGGATGCGCCGTTCGTCGCGGTGTTCGATGCCGATTTCGTGCCTCCCTCGGGTTGGCTGCGCGGCGCCATGGCGGCCCTGCTGGCCGAGCCGAAGGCGGCGTTCGTGCAGACGCGCATCGAATGGGGCAATGGCGGCCGCACTTGGCTGACGAGGGCGCAGCGGCTGATGCAGGACGCCCATTTCGCCGTCGAGCAGGATGTGCGGGCGCGCCGCGGCGTGCCGTTCCAGTTCAACGGCACCGGCGGCATCTGGCGACGCGCCGCTGTCGAGCAGGCGGGCGGCTGGTCGCACGATACCCTGTCGGAGGATCTCGACCTGGTGCTGCGCACGTCGCTGGCCGGCTGGCACGGCGTGTTCCTGATGGAGCCGCATGTCGTCGGCGAGCTGCCCGAGCGGCTCGACAGCTTCTCGGCCCAGCAGAGCCGCTGGTCGAAGGGTTTCGTCCAGGTGGCGCGCAAGCTCGTGGCCCCGATCTGGAACTCCGACTGGTCCGGCGAAGCCAAGTTCACCACCATCGTGGCGCTGGCCCAGCAGCTCATCTTTCCCGTCCTCGCGGTCGGCATCGTGGCGCTGGTCCTGTCGATGATCGGCCATGGCTATCTTCCCGGCCTGTTCCGCTTCCTGCTCTGGCTGTGGCTCGTGACCCTGCTGGCCGTGCTGTTCGGCATGACCTGGGGCGCCTATCGCCGGCTTGGCCGGGGCAACCTGATGCAGTATCTCGTCACCGCCGCCAGCGTGCCGGCGCTGATCGTCTATCTCGCCGCGGCCAATGCCGGCGCCATCGTCGCGGCGGGCTTCGGTCGCAAGACCGAGTTCAAGCGTACGCCCAAGACCGGGATCTGATCCGCCGATGGCCGTCCTCGCCACGCTCGCTCTCGTCCTTGCCGCGATCTTCGCCGTCTGCTGCGCCCTGCTCGCCGCATTCGTGGGCAGCCTGCTCTACATGGTGGTGCTGCATCACCGCCTGAAGGCGCGCGGGCTCGCGCGCGAGCGCGCGCTGCTCGCCACGCCGCTGCCGCCGGATGGCGAGCTTCCGCATGTCGTGGTCCAGATCCCTTCGTTCAACGAGGGCGCTGTCGTTCGGCGCGGCGTCGAGGCGGCCGCCAGGCTCGACTGGCCGCGCGACAAGCTGCACATCCAGGTGCTGGACGACAGCACCGACGACACCGCCGAGCTCACCCGCCGGGTCGTCGCGGAGCTGCGCGAGCGCGGCGTGGATGCCGTCGCCCTGCAGCGCACCGACCGCAGCGGCTTCAAGGGGGGGGCCCTGCACGAGGCGATGCAGAAGACGCCGCACGACTATTTCGCCATCTTCGATGTCGACTACGTGCCGCCGACCGACTTCCTGCGGGTCTGCATGCGGCCGTTCTTCGCCGAGCCGGGCACCGCCTTCGTGCAGGCCCGCTTCGATTTCCTCAATCCGCACGAGAATGCCCTCACCGAGATGCAGATGGTGACGCTCGACGCCCATCTCGGCATCGAGCAGGCGACCCGCTGCTGGGCCGGCCATCCGCTGCCCTTCAACGGCACCTGCGGCATCTGGCAGCGCGCCGCGATCGACGCCGGCGGCGGCTGGAAGGGGGACACCGTCACCGAGGACCTCGATCTCACCTATCGCGGCTGGGTCAAGGGCTGGCGCGCCCTGTTCCTGACCAGCGTGCCGGTGCCCGGCGAGCTGCCGGCCGACACCAAGACCTGGCTGCGCCAGCAGCAGCGCTGGCAGGACGGCTTCCGCCACGTCTCGTTGCGCATGGTGCCGGCCATCCTGCGCAGCCCCGACATCACGCCGTCGGCCAAGGCGGCGGCGCTGCTGCACCTCTGCATGTCGTTGAACCAGCCGGTGCTGCTGGTCGGCGTCGTGGCGGGCCTGCTGGCCACGCTGCTCGCGCCGTCCCTGATCCCCCCGCTGCTGACGCTGTTCGTGCTGACCCTCGCCTGGGTGCTGTTCTGCGCCACCACCTTCCTGCGCGCCGGGCACAATTTCATCCGCGGCGGGGCGATGTCGCCCGGCCGCTTCGCCCTGGTGCTGCTGCGCTTCGTCGGCGGCCAGGTGGCGATGCTGGCGCGCTCGCTCGGCGTCCATCTGGTCAAGGCTTTGAACCGTCCCAAGCCGATCGTGTTCGACCGCACGCCCAAGCGCGGGGCGTAGGTGTGATTGCTCGAACTGGAATCCTCACGCTGAGGAGCCACGCAGAGCGTGGCGTCTCGAATGCGCGCGGTTTACCGCGCGTGGGTGGGCGCGAGCACCGTGCTTGAGGCCGACCCTTCGAGACGCGGCCTTCGGCCGCTCCTCAGGCTGAGGAATCCATTGTTTTCCGACTAATCCAGTACGCTCTCGCGCAGCAGCGGATGGTGGGCGCAGCGCATGCTGCCGCCGACCCTGATCGGGCCATCGAAGGGCAGGGGGATCACGTCGACCTTGCGACGGCGCAGCTCCTCGATCACGCGGGCATTGTCGGCATCGACGATCATTCGGCCTTCCTCGAGCACCAGCCCGTTGGTCGCAAGCCGGTTGGCCTCGTCGACCGACACGACAATCTTGTCCCACGGACGCAGCGACATCGGCAGCCCGTCGATCAGCTTCTCCGGGCAATGGATCAGCAGGCCGGGCCTGACCAGCGCCAGGCAGCAATCGAGGTGGAGCACGTTCGACTTCATCGCCACCGCGATCACGCGATAGCGCTCGCCCAGCAAGGCCTGCAGCCAGTCGGCCCCGGCGAGATCCGAGGCGCAACCGGACATGCCGACATAGATTTCACGGCCGTTCAGCAGCGTGTCGCCGCCTTCGAGGAAAGGCCCGTCGACGCAGCCTGGAGAGCCGAGTGGCACGCTCGACCAGCGCGCGCCCGCCTGCTGAGCGGCGCGCTGGATGATCGGTCGCAACCCGTAGCGCTCGCGCTGCCGGCAGAGCAGGCGCAAGGAGGCATCGATCACGTGCTCGCCCACGACGATCATCGGGTCGCGGGGAAAGAGCTGCATGCCTTCGCCGTTGGGCGCGAGGAAGGTGCGCTCGACTCCCGACAAGCGCTGCGGGCGATGGACGGTGATGCCTTCGCGCGCCACCAGCTCGGCCAGGGCATCGACCTGCTGCTCGCAGCGCCTGGCCCAGCCGGCGTCGATGTCGATCAGGCGGCGGCCGGCGTGGCGTCGTGACAGCTCGGCCACATCAGGCGACATCCAGCGCGCCGACTGCTCGTGGAAGACGACGAAATCTTCGGCCGGCGAGATGCCGATGACGGCCTCGCGCAGCTTTCCCCATTCGTGATGGGCGCCGAATCGCACCGCTTACACCCGGGCGTAGACGTCTTCGTAGCGGGTGATGTCGTCTTCCTCGAGATAGTCGCCGGTCTGCACCTCGACGACCTCGAGCGGCTCGCTGCCGGGGTTGCTGAGGCGATGGACGCCGCCCTTCGGGATGTAGACCGACTCGTTCTCGTGCAACGTCATGACCTTGCCGTCGAGCACGACCTCGGCGACGCCTTTCACCACCACCCAGTGTTCGGCGCGGTGCTTGTGGCTCTGCAAGCTGAGCTTGGCCTTGGCGTTGACGGTCAAGCGCTTGGCGCGGAAGCGCTCGCCGCGGTCGATGTCCTGGTAGCTGCCCCACGGCCGGTGCATCACGGTGTGCTCGGTCGCGGCCCGGTGGTTGCCGTCCGACATGCGCTGCACGACGTCCTTGAGGCGCGGAAGATTGTCGCGATGGCCGACCAGGACGGCGTCGTTCATCGCCACCACGACGACCCCCTCGACGCCGATCACGGCGGTGAGCGGCCCGTCCGAGCGGACGTAGGAATTGCGCACATGGTCGATCTCGACCGGTCCCTCGACGACGTTGCCGGCGCTGTCCGCTTCGCCGATGTCGAGCAGGGCGTCCCAGGTGCCGAGGTCGGACCAGCGGAACTTGGCCGGCACGACCCAGCATTTGTCGGTGCGTTCCATGACGGCGTAGTCGATCGACTTGGCCGGCGCGCGGCCGAACGCCTCGGCGTCGAGGAACACCGTCGAGCCGGTCTTGCGCGCCTTGGTCACCGATTCCTCGACGGCGGCCGCCATCGCCGGCTCGAAGCGGGCCATCTCCGACAGCAGGACTTGCGGTGCGAACAGGAAGTAGCTCGCGTTCCACATCAGCCCTTCCTGGATGTAGCGCAGCGCCGTCTGCGCGTTGGGCTTCTCGACGAACGCCGTGACCTTCTGGGCAGCGCCAAGATGCTCGCCGCCCGGCCGGATGTAGCCGTAATCGGTCTTGGGCTCCGTAGGCGGAATGCCGAAAGTGACGATGCCGCCTTGGGCCACGGCGGGCAGGCTGTCGCGACAGGCGCCGCGGAACTCCTCGACACCGATCACCATGTGGTCGGACGCCATCGCCAGCACCGCCTCCGCGCCCAGGGTCTTGGCATAGGCGGCCGCGGCCGCCATGGCTGGACCGGAGTCGCGACGCTGCGGCTCGACCACGACGTCGATCTCCATGCCGATCTCCTTGGCCTGTTGCTCGGCCATGAAGCGGTAGGAATCGTTGGTCGCGATCACCGGCTTGGCGAACAGGCTGCGGTCGGACACGCGCAACAGCGTCTGCTGGAAGGTCGACTGCTTGCCGAGCAGCGGCACGAACTGCTTGGGCATGCTTTCGCGCGACAAGGGCCACAGGCGCTTGCCGGAGCCTCCGACCAGGATGATGGGCGTGATGAGGGGCATTTCGTCGGCTTTCTCGGGCAGGGACGGGCGGCGATATAGCCCATGGCCGAGGTCCGGCCAATGGGCCGGCCCGTGCGGTTTATCGCTTGGGCGGGGCGGCCTGCTGCCTGAGATTTTCCTCGCGCCGCCGCCGCGCCTCGACTTCAACCGCCTCGGCCAGCGCCGGGATGTGCGACGCGATCTCGTAGAAATCGCTGGCGTAGAGCACCAGCAGCGTGGTCGGCTTGGTCGTGGCCACCGAGGCCGACCGCGGCTGGCGCTCGAGCAGGGCCATCTCGCCGAAGAAGGCGCCGTCGCCGAGCGCGACCGACGCGCCATTCGGCAGGCGGACCTCGACCTCGCCGCTCGAGATGAAGAACATCGAATCGCCAGCGTCGCCACGCCGCACCACGGTGGCGCGGGGCGGGTAGTAGCGCGTGCGCAGCTTGCCGACGATCTCCGACAGGGTGACGACGCCCAGGGAGGCGAAGATCGGCACGCGCGCCACCTGTTCCCAGACACGCAGGTACTCCCGGCGCCGCTCCTCCTGGGCAAAGCCGGTCGCCAGGACACCGGTCATGAGCGCCAGCACAGTGATGCCCGCGATCATCAGAAGCGAGCCGATCATGCGGCCGCCGACGGTCACCGGCACCACGTCGCCGTAGCCGGTCGTGGTCAGGGTGACGACGGCCCACCACATGGCGTTGGGCAGGCTGCCGAACTCCTTCGGCTGGGCCACTCGCTCCAGCATGTGCGCGGCGGTGGCGGCCAGCATCAGCACGATCACGAACAGGATCAGGATGGAGGTGATCGGCGCGCGTTCGTTGGAGATGACGCGGGCCAGGGTGCTGAAGGCCGGGGCGTGCAGGCCGAACTTCATGATCCAAAGGATGCAGAAGACCGAGGCGGTGTCGGCGCCCGTGATGATGTAGCCGCCGGCCAGCATGATCGCCGGCACGATCGCCAGCAGGCCGATCAGGCCCTCGACCGAGACCGCCCAGTTGAGGCGCGCCCACCGGCCTGAATGATGGGCGAAGCGCGGCGTCTCGGGGGCCACCCAGATGCGTACCAGGTACTCCAGGAAGAAGATGACCGTGACGACCCAGATAACCTCGCGCATGATGGTCGGGTAAGGGGGCTTCAGCTCGTCGATCGAAAGCAGGATGACGGCCATCAGGCCGACGCCGAGGACCACGAGGTGCAGGGTCCGCCAATGCCGGCCGGCCGGGCTGGGGTCGGAGTAGCGCAGGATGGTGTAGACCCGCGCGCGCAGGGTCGAGGCCTGGTCGGTCACCTCGTGACCATAGGCGGGCTGGCGTGCGAATTGCAACGCGGGGCGGCCGGGTTTACGGTCGCGCCCGTCTCGGGGCAGGGTCTGGAGTGAAGGTGGCAAGCGATCTGCGCATTGCCGTCGATATCGGCGGCACGTTCACGGATGTGGTTCTGGAAGAGGGCGAAAAGCGGCTGACCCGCAAGTTGCTGACGACGCCCCAGCGACCCGAGCAGGCGGTTCTCGACGGCGTGCGGCTGATCCTGACCGATGCCGGGCGCCGCTTCGCCGACGTCGCCGTGATGGTCCACGGCACGACCCTGGCCACCAACGCCATCATCGAGCGGCGCGGGGCGCGCACCGCCCTGCTGGCCACCGAGGGCTTTCGCGACATCCTCGATATCGCCAACGAGAGCCGCTACGACCAGTACGACCTCACGATCGAGAAGCCCAAGCCCCTGGTGCCGCGTTCGCTGCGCTTTACCGTCGCCGAGCGGGTCGACGTGCACGGCAAGGTGCGGCTGGCGCTCGATGAAGCGGGCGTGCGCGGGCTGGCCGAGGCGCTGCGTGCCGAAGGCATCGAAAGCGTCGCCGTGGCTTTCATGCATTCCTACATCAATCCGTCGCATGAGCGGCGCGTGCGCGACATCCTGAGAGCCGAGCTGCCCGATCTCCGGGTGACGCTGTCGAGCGAGGTGTGCCCCGAAGTGCGCGAGTACGAGCGCACCTCGACCGCGGTCGCCAACGCTTACGTCCAGCCAATGATGGATTCCTACCTCGCGCGCATGCAGAGCGCCCTGGCGGCCGAGAAGTTCGCCGGCACGATCTACCTGGTGACCTCGGGTGGCGGCCTCACCGCCATCGACACGGCCCGCCGCTATCCGGTGCGGCTGATCGAATCGGGGCCGGCCGGAGGAGCGATCTTCGCCGTCCAGATCGCCGCCCGCGCCGGCGAAGCCCGTGCGTTGAGCTACGACATGGGCGGCACCACGGCCAAGATCTGCCTGATCGACGACTACAAGCCGCATACCGCTCGCCTGTTCGAGGTCGATCGCGCGGCGCGCTTCCTCAAAGGATCGGGCCTGCCGGTGCGCATCCCGGTGATCGAGATGGTCGAGATCGGCGCCGGCGGCGGGTCGATCGCCCGGCTCGATGCCTTGAAGCGGGTGACGGTCGGACCGGAAAGCGCCGGGGCCGAGCCGGGGCCTGCGTGCTATGGCCGCGGCGGCAGCCATCCGGCGGTGACCGATGCCAACGTCGTGCTGGGCACCATCGATCCCGATCATTTCGCCGGCGGCAGCATCGCGCTCGATCTCGATGCGGCCAGGGGCGCCCTCGACCGCGAGGTCGCAGCCGGGCTCGACCTGTCGACCGAGATGGCGGCCTACGCCGTCTACGAGATGGTCTCCGAGAACATGGCGAGCGCCGCCCGCGTGCACGCGGTCGAGCGCGGCGCGGCCGCCAACCAATACAATCTCATCGCCTTCGGCGGCGGCGCGCCGCTGCATGCCGCGCGGGTCGCCGAGAAGATCGGCGTGCGGCGGGTGATCGTGCCGCCCAATGCCGGCGTAGGCTCGGCGGTGGGCTTTCTTGCCGCGCCGATCTCCTACGAGCTGGTGCGCAGCCGCTATATGCGGCTCGATGCCTTCGATGCCGCGGCCGCGACGGCCCTGATCAACGAGATGAGTGCCGAAGCCACCGGCCTCGTGGCACCTGGCGCCCGCGGCCTGCCGACCTTCGAGCGCCGCATGGCCTTCATGCGCTATGTCGGGCAGGGCCACGAGATCACCGTCGAGCTGCCGTTGCGCGCCTTCCAGGCCTCGGATGCCGCGGCGCTGCGCGAGGCCTACGAGCGCGACTACGCCGTGCTGTTCGAGCGCCACATCCCCAATGCCGCCATCGAGATCCTGAGCTGGTCGGTCCAGGTCTCGACCGAGACCAGGGTGCCGACCGTGCAGACCGCGCCGCCCGCGGCGCCGCCGCCCAAACCGGTCGGCAAGCGGCCGGTGTTCGACGGCCGCAGCGGCCGCTCCATCGAGGTCCCGGTCTACCGTCGCGAGTCGCTGCCGCCGGGCAGCGCCTTTGCCGGCCCGGCAATCGTCGCCGAGGACGAGACCTCGACCTATGTTTCGGGCAATTTTGCAGCGCATATCGATGCGTCCGGCTGTATCGTCATGGATCGCAAGGACGCCTGAGGAGCCTACACCGATGAGCCAGTCCAACAGCGCCAGCCTGATCGACCTGCAGATCATGTGGAACCGCCTGATCGCCGTGGTCGAGGAGCAGGCCCAGACGCTGATGCGCACCGCGTTCAGCCCGATCGTGCGCGAATGCGGCGACCTCTCGGCCGGCGTGTTCGATCTCGACGGCCGCATGCTGGCGCAGGCCGTCACCGGCACGCCCGGCCACGTCAACTCGATGGCCGAGTCGGTCAAGCACTTCCTGCGGCATTTCCCAGTCCACACCATGAAGCCGGGCGATGCCTACATCACCAACGACCCGTGGATGGGCACCGGCCATCTCAACGACTTCGTCATCACGACGCCGGCCTTCCGCAACGGCCGGCTGGTGGCGCTGTTCTCCTGCACCAGCCATCTGATGGACATCGGCGGCATCGGCTTCGGGCCCGATGCGACCGACGTGTTCATGGAGGGGCTCTACATCCCGATGCTGAAGCTGATCGACCAGGGCCATGTCAACGAGACCCTGATGTCGATGATCCGCGCCAACACGCGCCTGCCGGTCGACACCGAGGGCGACGTCTACTCGCTGGCCGCCTGCAACGACGTCGGCGCGCGTCGCCTGGTCGAGATGATGGACGAGTTCGGCATCGACACGCTCGATGCGCTGGGCGAGCACATCATCGCCCGGTCGCGCGAAGCGGTGCTGGCCGAGATCGCCAAGCTGCCCAAGGGCACGTGGCACAATGTCATGACGGTCGACGGCTACGACGAGCCGGTTAGCCTCGAGGCCTCGCTCACGGTCTCCGAGACGGGCATCCACGTCGACTACACGGGAACGTCCGCGGTTTCCGGGCGCGGGATCAACGTGCCCCATGCCTATACGACGGCCTACACCGTGTTCGGGCTGGGCTGCGTGGTGGCGACCCACATCCCGAACAATGCCGGCTCGCTCGAGCCGCTCACCGTGTCGGCGCCGGCCGATACGATCCTGAACGCGCCCAAGCCCAGCGCCGTCGCCTCGCGCCACGTGATCGGTCAGATGCTGCCGGACGTCGTCTTCGGCTGCTTGCGCCAGGTGGTGCCGCAGCGTGTGCCGGCAGAGGGCACGTCGTGCCTGTGGAACATCAACGTGCGCGGCCGTGTGGCCGGCGGCGAGGGCGGCAATTACGGATTCGGCATGGCCATCACCTCGAACGGTGGCACGGGAGCGCGGGCCGACAAGGACGGCCTCTCGGCGACCGCCTATCCCAGCGGGGTGCGCGGCACACCGGTCGAGATCGCCGAGACGCAGACGCCGCTCATCTTCTGGCGCAAGGAGTTCCGCCCCGATTCGGGTGGCGCCGGCCGGACCCGCGGCGGGCTGGGCCAGATCATGGAGATCGAAAGCGGAATCGACGAGCCGTTCGACCTGCTGGCCGCGTTCGACCGCATCGACCATCCGCCGCGGGGCCGCGACGGCGGCCAGGACGGCGAGGCGGGCTTCGTCGCCCTGAAGTCGGGCCAGACGCTGAAGGGCAAGGGCTTCCAGCTCATCCCGCCGGGCGACCGGCTGGTGGTCATGACGCCGGGTGGGGCCGGGATCGGCCGGCCGGCCGAGCGCGACCGTGCGCAGGTCGCAGCCGACCTCGTCGACGGGCTGATCTCGAAGGAGACCGCGGAGACGGTCTACGGGTACGAGCCGCGTCAGGCGGCAGAGTAGCCAGGGAAATCGGGGAAGCTGTCAAAAACAGGGAAGAGGGTGTCATGAAGCTGGGACGCAGAGAGGCCTTGAAGGCCGGCGTGGGAGCAGGTGTGTTGGCGGTCGCTGCGCCAGCGATCGTGCAGGCGCAGGCGCCGTTGAAGCTGCCGCTGTCGACGGTATGGCCGGACGGCAATTTCCACACGATCAACTGCAAGCGGTTCGCCGACGAGGTGAAGAAGGAGACCTCGGGGGCGGTCGACATCGAGGTGAAGCCGGGCGGCCAGCTGGGCTTCAAGGGCCCCGAGCAGCTTCGCGCGGTGCGCGACGGGCTGGTGCCGATGGCCGACATCCTCAACGTTCAGCAGGTCGGCGACGAGCCGATGTTCGGCATCGAGGGCATTCCGTTCCTGGTCGGCAACATCGATGAGCTCAAGGTGCTGCACAAATTCATCAGGCCCGAGTACGAGAAGATCGCGATCAAGAACAACCAGACGATCCTCTATACCGTGCCGTGGCCGACGCAGTACCTGCACCTCAAGACGAAGGCCGAATCGGTCGACGGGCTGAAGAACATCAAGATCCGCGTGCCCGACAAGAACTCCCAGGACATGTGCAGCGCCATCGGCATGGCGCCGGCGCTGATTCCCTGGGGCGAGACGATCGCCGCCCTGTCGTCGGGCGCGGTGTCGGGCGTCTCGACCTCTTCGGTGTCCGGTGTCGACGGCAAGTTCTGGGAGTTCCTGAAATTCTTCCACGCGACCAACCATCAATGGTCGTGCCAGATCGTGACCATCAACAACGACACCTGGAAGAAGATCAGCCCGGCAAATCAGAAGGTGATCGTCGATCTCGCCCGCAAGCTCGAACCTGACTTCTGGGCGACCTCGCTGCAGGCCGACAAGGACAGCGGCAAGCGCCTCACCGAGGGCGGCATGCAACTGGTCACGATCTCCGGCCCGATGATGGACGAGCTGCGCAAGCGCACGGCCAACATGCTGACCGACTTCATGAAGCGCGTGCCGGCGTCGGAGAAGCCGATCAAAGGCTACCTCGCCGAGATGAAGCGCTCGTGAGACAGCGGGCGTGAGGCACGACGGGCCGAGCCCCAACGCGGGAGCGCCGGCGCTGCTGCGGCCGTTGCTCGACGGCATCGACATGCTGAGCCGGTTGGATGGCTGGCTCGGCGCCGGCTGTCTCGTCACGCTGACCGGGCTGATGCTGGCCGAAGTGGCGGTGCGGGCGCTGTCGGACATCTTCCCCTGGGTGCCCGCCGACATCCCGATCGCCTGGGAGTACAGCTCCTACTTGATGGCGGCGACCTTCACCTTTGGCGCTGCAATGACGCTGAGGGCCGGTGGCCACATCCGGGTCACGCTGGTGCTGGCCCGCGTGTCGCCCGAGACGCGGCGCTGGATGGAGACCGTGCTGGCGGCGCTGGGCGTTTGCTTCTGCGGCTATCTCGCCTGGGCGATGTCCTACTTCACTTGGCGAAGCTTCGACAGCGGCCAGACCTCGGTGTCGAGCGGCACGCTGGTCTGGATCCCGCAGGCTTTCGTCAGCTTCGGCATCGTCCTGCTGACGATCCAGTTCCTGGCCCGCTTCTTCCAAGCCGCCTTCGGCCTGCCGCTCGAGGATCTCAGCATGCGCGCCGGGGGCGTGGCCGAATAACCCGGGGCAGGACGCGACCGCCGTATGCTGATCATTGTCCTTACCATGTTCGCGGTGCTGTTCGCCTTTCTGGCGGGCGGCCTTTGGATCGGCTGGACACTTGCCGTCACCGGCACCGTCCTGCTGGCCGTGTTCCGTGACATCCCGCTCGATAAGCTGCTGGCACAGTACGCTTGGAACATCCTGACCACCCAGGAGCTGCTGGCCCTGCCGCTGTTCATCCTGATGGGCGAGATCCTGTTCCGCACGCGGCTGTCGCAATCGCTGTTTCGGGGGCTGTCGCCCTGGGCGGCGTTGCTGCCGGGCCGGCTGCTGCACGTCAATGTCATCGGCTGCTCGATCTTCGCCGCCATCTCGGGCTCCTCGGCGGCGACCACCCAGGTCGTCGGCCGTATCTCGCTCAGCGAGCTGCTGAAGCGCGGCTATTCCAAGGACGTCGCCGTCGGCTCGCTGGCCGGCGCCGGCACGCTCGGCTTCCTGATCCCGCCCTCCAACATCATGATCATCTACGGCGTGCTGGGCGACGTCTCGATCGCCAAGCTGTTCACCGCCGGCTTCATCCCGGGCTTTCTGCTGGCCGGCTGCTTCATGGTCTGGATCATGATCCACACGGCGCTGAAGCCGTCGCTTGTGCCGGCCGCCGAGCGCAAGGTGAGGATCGCCACGGCGGCCGAGTACATCACCTCGATCAAGGAACTCGGCCCGGCGGTCTTTCTCATCCTGTGCGTGCTGGGCTCGATGTACGGTGGCCTCGCCACGCCCTCCGAGGCGGCGGGTGTCGGCGTCTTCGGCGCCCTGATCGTGGCCCGCCTGCAGGGCGAGCTGAAATGGCCGGCATTGCAGGCGATCGCCATCGGCGCGGTGCAGACCTGCTCGATGATCGCCCTGATCGTGCTCGGCGCGTCGATCCTGGGCAGCGCGGCGGCCTTCCTCAGCATTCCGGCGGCGGTGGCCGAGTTCGTCACCAGCCTGCAGCTCTCGCCCTTCATGCTGATCATCGCCCTGATCATCTTCTATTTGATCCTGGGCTGCTTCCTCGACGGCTTCAGCATGATCGTGATGACCCTGCCGATCGTCATGCCGATCGTGAAGGCAGCGGGCTTCGACCAGATCTGGTTCGGGATATTTCTGGTGCTGGTGGTCGAGATGGCGCAGATCACGCCGCCGGTCGGCTTCAACCTGTTCGTCATCCAAGGCCTGACCGAGGACGGTCTGGGCTACATCGCCCGGGTCACCCTGCCGTACCTTCTGATCATGGTCGGCTTCACCATCGTCATCACGCTGATGCCCGACATTGCCCTCTGGCTTCCGCGTTACCTGAGCAGCTAGAGCGCTTCTCGATTTGATGCAACCGCTTGCGGTTTCAGCAAGGGCGCGCCACTGCGTGGTGCTGCCCGATCGAGAATGTGCGCACAGGCGATGGTTGTCGCGACAGGCACATTCCGCTCGGCTGTTCCAGCCGAACGGAATGTGCTCTAGGCTGGCATCCGTCAGCAGGGGGAACCAATGGAACCGCGCAAGGTCAAGACTGCGGCCGACGCCCTTCAGATCGTCGAGCAACGCGGCCTCACCCATGTCAAGGTGGGCGTGCACGATGTCGATGGCATTCTGCGCGGCAAGTATCTGCACCTCGACAAGTTCAAGTCGGCGCTCGACGGCGGCATGGGCTTCTGCGACGTCGTGCTGGGCTGGGATTCCAACGATCAGCTCTACGACAACGTCACCTATACCGGCTGGCATACGGCCTATCCCGACGCCACGGTGCGTATCCTGCCGGAGACCTGCCGCGAGATCGCCACCGAGCCCGGCAACCTCCTGTTCCTCTGCGAGTTCGTCGACGGCGCCGAGGCGCTCTGCCCGCGCGGCGTGCTGCGCCGCGTGCTGGAGCGCGCCGCCAGGCTCGGCTTCGAGGTCAAGGTCGGCTTCGAGTACGAGTTCTTCGT
This sequence comes from Reyranellaceae bacterium, assembly GCA_046349295.1. Classification (GTDB taxonomy): domain Bacteria; phylum Pseudomonadota; class Alphaproteobacteria; order Reyranellales; family Reyranellaceae; genus Reyranella. Next base: position 17,901 of record JAXMCP010000013.1, on the reverse strand, counting down.
CTTCGCCGAGACCGCCTTCTCGATCCGCGAGAAGGGCTACAAGAACCTGAAGCCGATCTCGCCGGGCTTCTTCGGCTACTCGGTGCTGCGCAACTCGGTCCTGTCCGACTGGTACAAGGACCTGCTCGCGATGTGCGAGACCATGGACATGGGCATCGAAGGCCTGCACACCGAGACCGGCGCCGGCGTGCTCGAAGCCGCGCTGCGCGTCCGCGACGGCCTGACCGCGGCCGACGGCGCCGCCCTGTTCAAGCTCTACACCAAGGTGCTGGCGCAGAAGCGCGACTGGCTCGCCACCTTCATGGCCAAATGGTCGAAGGACTGGCCGGGCTGCGGCGGCCACATGCACGTGTCGCTGTGGCGCGACGGTACGTCGGCGTTCTTCGACGCCGACGGACCGCACCGCATGAGCCCGACCATGCGCCATTTCATCGGCGGCCAGCAGGCGCTGATGCCCGAGCTCCTGGGCATGGTGGCGTCCAACGTGAATTCCTACCGCCGTCTCATCCCCGGCTTCTGGGCCCCGACGGTGTCGAGCTGGGGCGTGGAAAATCGCACGACGTCGCTGCGTGTCATTCCGGGGTCCGCCAAGTCGACGCGTGTCGAGTATCGCGTGGCCGCGGCCGACGCCAACCCCTATCTCGCGCTCGCGGCGGCCGTAGGGTCAGGCCTGTGGGGCGTCGAGAACGAGATCGATCCGGGGGAGCCGATCAAGGGCAATTCCTACGAGAGGAAGCATCCTGCCAAGTCGCAATTGCCGCGCACCCTCATGGAGGCGGCCGGCCGCCTGAAGGCCTCCAAGGCGGCCCGCGACCTGTTCGGCGACGCCTTCGTCGATCACTATTCTGCGACGCGTGAGTGGGAGGAGCGGGAGTTCCGCAAGGCCATCACCGAATGGGAGCTCGACCGCTACATGGAGATCATCTGAAACGGCCGTCGTTGGCGCTCAACCCAGCTCCGCACGCAGCCGCACCTCTGCTTCGAGCAATTCGACGGCAGCGGTGTGCCCGTTCGACCTTGCCCGGCTGATCGCGGTCGTGCCGTCGTTGGCCGCGTGCTTGATATCGGCACCGGCATCGATCAACCGCTTCAGGATGGCAATGTCGCCTGCGGCGGCCCCGATCAAGGCGGTCCAGCCGCTGGCATCGGTCAGATTGACGTTGGCGCCCGATGTCAGAAGTCGCTCGATGATGGCGCCGGCGCCGCCGAGTGCCGCGCGCATCAATGCCGTCTTGCCCCTGTTGTCGGCGTGGTTGGGGTTTGCGCCGGCCTTGATCAGGTGATCGACCATCTCGACGCGGCGGTTTTCCGCCGCCCGCATCAGCGCCGTCTTACCCTTGCTGTCGCAATGCTCGACATTCGCCTTTGCGGTCAGCAGGAGAGCGGCGACGGCGACATGGCCGCCCTCGGCGGCGCGCGCGAGAGCCGTCATGCCCTTGACGTCGGCGATGTTCGGATCGGCGCCGGCCCGCAGCAGGCGTTGCACGGTCTCGACATGGCCGCGCCCGGCGGCACTGGCGAGGGCCGTCCAGCCGTTTCCGTCCGCGTGGTTGACGTTTGCGCCAGCGCTGAGGAGCTGGTCAATGCCGGCCATATTGTTGCTGAGGGCGGCCATAATCAGGTCTTCCATCGACGGACTCTTTCGTGGGACGAGGCGCGAGAACTCGTGCACAGGGGTTGGGCCATGTCAACGGCCTGCCAGATTTCAACCGCGCATCCAGTCTTCGCCGTGTTAGCTTGGCGGCTCTCTTGGACCTTCGGATTACATCGTGTGATGTCGCAGCCTCTGACCGGCAATTGGAACTATCCCACCGCGATCCGCTTCGGCGCCGGTCGCATTCGCGAGCTGCCCGACGCCTGCAAGGCGGCGGGGCTCAGGCGCCCCCTGCTGGTGACCGATCCCGGTCTCGCCAGGCTCACGATGATCTCGGACGCCATGCTGGCGCTGCGCAAGGCGGGGCTGGAGGTCGCGCTGTTCAGCGACGTCAAGCCCAATCCGGTGGCGAGCAATGTCGAGTCGGGCGTCAAGGTGCTGCGCGCCGGCAAGCATGACGGCGTGATCGCCTGGGGCGGCGGCTCGGGCATCGACACCGCCAAGGCGATCGCCTTCATGGCCGGCCAGACGCGGCCGATGTGGGATTTCGAGGATGTCGGCGATTGGTGGACCAGGGCCAATCCGGCCGGGATCTATCCTTCTGTCGCCGTGCCGACGACCGCCGGCACCGGCTCGGAGACCGGGCGAGCCTCGGTCATCACCGACGAGACGACGCACACCAAGAAGGTGATTTTCCACCCGAAGATGATGCCCGCCATCGTCGTCGCCGATCCCGAATTGACCGTCGGCCTGCCGCCCAAGCTCACGGCGGGCACTGGCATGGATGCCTTCATCCATTGCCTCGAAGCCTACTGCGCGCCGGGTTATCACCCCTATGCCGAGGGCATCGCCGTCGAAGGCATGCGGCTGGTCAAGGACAACCTCGTGCGTGCCGTCGAGAACGGCCGCGATGTCGAGGCGCGCAGCCACATGCTGGCGGCCTCGCAGATGGGCTCGACGGCCTTCCAGAAGGGGCTGGGCGCGATCCATGCGCTGTCGCATCCGGTCGGCGCCGTGCTCGACACCCATCACGGCCTGACCAACGCCGTCGTCATGCCCTATGTGCTGAAGTTCAATCGGCCGGCGATCGACGAGAAGATCCAGCGCCTGTCGCGCTGGCTCGGCCTGCGCAACCCGACCTTCGACGGCTTCATGGAATGGAGCCTCGACTTCCGCCGCCGCGTCGGCATTCCGCATTCGCTGGCCGAGCTCGGCGTCAAGGAAAGCCACCTCGACAGGTTCGCCGCCATGGCCGCAGTCGATCCCACCGCCGGCGGCAATCCGATCACCGCGGGCGTGCCCGAGATGCGCCGCATGTACGAAGCAGCAGTCGCAGGCAGGCTATGAGCACTCTTCCCACCCAGGCCCGCGTCGTCATCATCGGCGGCGGCATCATGGGCTGCTCGACGGCCTATCATCTCGCCAAGCTCGGCTGGAAGGATGTCGTGCTGCTCGAGCAGGGCCGGCTGAGCGGCGGCACGACGTGGCACGCCGCCGGCCTGGTCGGCCAGCTGCGCAGCTACCAGAACCTGACGCGGCTGATCCGCTACAGCACCGAGCTCTACTCGAAGCTCGAAGCCGAGACCGGATTGGCGACGGGCTGGAAGCAATGCGGCTCGCTCTCCGTGGCGCGCACCGAGGAGCGCATGGTGCTGTTGCGCCGTTCCGCCGCCATGGCCAATGCGCAAGGCGTCGAGTGCGAGCCACTGACGCCTGCCCAAGCGGGCGAGAAGTATCCGATCATGCGCACCGACGACCTGGTGGGCGCGGTGTGGCTGCCGGGCGACGGCAAGGCCAATCCGGCCGACATCACCCAGGCGCTGGCCAAGGGCGCGCGCAATGCCGGCGTGCGCATCTTCGAGAAGACCCGGGTGACGAAGGTCGACACCAGGGACGGCCGCGTCACCGGCGTGCAGACCACCGAAGGCCCGATCACCGCCGAGATCGTGGTCAATTGCGGCGGCCAGTGGGCCCGTCAGCTCGCCCGCTCGGTCGGCGTCACGGTGCCGCTCTATTCCTGCGAGCACATGTACATCGTCACCGAGAAGATGGAGAACGTTCCGCGCGACCTGCCGGTGATGCGCGATCCCGACGGCTACATCTACTTCAAGGAGGAGGTCGGCGGCCTGCTGATGGGCGGCTTCGAGCCGGAGGCCAAGCCGTGGAACAAGGACATCATTCCCGACGATTTCGAGTTCGGCATGCTGCCGGACGACTGGGACCAGTTCCAGATCCTGATGGACAACGCCCTGATCCGCGTCCCGGCGCTGGAGAAGACGGGCATCAAGACCTTCATGAACGGCCCGGAAAGCTTCACCCCGGATCTCAACTACGTGCTGGGCGAAGCGCCGCAGCTCAAGAACTTCTTCGTCGGTGCGGGCTTCAACTCGATGGGCATCGCGAGCTCGGGCGGCGCCGGCATGGCGCTGGCCGAATGGATCGTCGCCGGCGAACCGACGCTCGATCTGTGGCCGGTCGACATCAGGCGCTTCGCCGGCTTCCACGGCAACGACACGTGGCTGCGCACGCGTGTCTCCGAGACGCTCGGCCTGCATTACAAGATGCCGTGGCCGCAGCGCGAGCAGGAGAGCGGCCGGCCGTTCCGCCGCTCGCCGCTCTACGACCGGCTGAAGGCGCGCGGCGCGTGGTTCGGCAACAAGATGGGCTGGGAGCGTCCGAACTGGTTCGCCGGCGTCGGCAAGACGCCCGACATGCAGTACGGCTGGGGCCGCGGCGCCTGGTTCGACGCCGTCGGCGCCGAGCATCGCGCCACGCGCGAGGGCGTGACCGTGGTCGACGAGACCTCTTTCGGCAAGATCCTGGTCCAGGGCCGAGATGCCGAGATGGCGCTGCAGCGCCTCGCCGCCAACGACGTCGCCGTGCCGGTGGGCCGCACGGTCTATACCGGCATCCTGAACGAGCGTGGCACCTTCGAAAGCGACCTCACCGTCGCCCGCCTGGCACGCGACAAGTTCCTGATCATCACCGGCTCGGCCCAGCCGGTGCGCGACATGGATTGGCTGAGTCGCCACTTGCCGCAGGACGCCTTCGTCACCCTGACCGATGTCACGTCGGCGTGGACCGTGCTGTCGGTGATGGGGCCGCGCAGCCGTGCGCTGTTGCAGAAGGTGAGCCGCGCCGATTTCTCCAACGAAGGCTTCCCGTTCGCCACCTGCCGCGAGATCGGTGTCGGCAACGCCACGGTGCTGGCTTCGCGCCGCACCTACATGGGTGAGCTGGGCTGGGAGCTCTACGTGCCGGTCGAGTTCGCGGTCACGGTGTTCGAGACCCTGCACGACGCCGGGGCCGAGCTCGGCCTGCGCGATGCCGGCTATTACGCCGTCGAGGGCCTGCGCCTGGAAAAGGGCTACCGCGCCTGGGGCCGCGAGCTCACACCCGACGACACGCCGTTCAACGCCGGCCTCGGCTGGGCGGTGAAGCTCGACAAGCCGGGTGGGTTCATCGGCCAGAAGGCGCTGATCAAGGCCAAGGCGACGCCTCTGGCGCGGCGCCTCGTGTCGGTCGTCCTGCAGGACGGCGAGCCGCTGCTGTGGGGCGGCGAAGCCCTGCTGCGCGACGGCCGGCCGGTCGGCGATCTGACCTCGGCGGGCTACGGCCACACGATCGGAGCGTCGGTCGGCCTGGGCTACGCCAAGCGCGAGGACGGCGCCGCGATCGACGCAGCGTGGCTCGACGGCGGCAAGTTCGAGGTCGATCTCGCCGGTACGCGGCTCGCCGCAAAGGTCTCGCTGCGCTGCCCCTTCGACCCGGCGGGCGGGCGCATCAAGGGGTGATTTGCGCTGGAGGCGTCTCAGGACTCTGGCAGGGTCGGTGCGGCGCCAAATGGCCGATCGATGATCGACAGTGCCTCGGAAGCGGCGAAGACGCGGTTGCGCCGGTACCCCGTTCTCTCGCGGAGGATTCCGACAGAGACCAGTTGATCAATGGCCGTTCCGGCCGCTACTAGACTTACTTCGAGCAGCGAAGCCAATCTCCTGGCCGTGATCACGGGATAGTGCAGCAACAGATCTATTGTGCGGGCGGCTGAAGAGCCAGCGCGGAAGCTCCGCCGCCCTTCCCATTCGGTGCGCAACTGCTGCAGCGCTCCTCTTGTCGCCATCAGTTCGCTCGCTGTCCCGACGATCGCATCGGCGACGAAGGTGATGGCGACATGCCATTCATGTCGTTGCTGTGCCGCCTTGAGGGAGTCGTAGTACCCCTGCTTGTGCGTTTCGATGTAGGGAGAGAGATAGAGCGGCACATGATCTTCCGCCGCCATCATCAGCGGCAGCAGCAGTCTGCCGACACGGCCATTGCCGTCGCGGAAAGGATGGACGGCCTCGAAGTGTGCGTGGGCGATTGCCATGCGTGTAACTAGGCTCTGGCTCATGGCCTGCACGCCGTCGCAACGCATGTACGTCATTGTCTCCTTCAAGCAGGTGGCAATGTCGTCCGGCGGTGAGGGATTGTAGGTCGAATAGGCGATATCGCGTCCGCCGATCCACACGACAACGCGACGGAATGAGCCTGGTACATCCTTGTACTGGCTGTCCCCGCGCATGACCTTGCGATGCAGCTCTTGCACCAACTTGGTGTCGAACAGCTCATGCCGATGTTCCTGGACGCGAGGAACCATGCCGTCGAGAGCGAGCGCGTAGTCACGGACTTGCACGGCCGCTTCCGACATGCTGCCGTCGTCCGTCTCTTCGAGCGTGAGCAACTCGTCGAGAGTGCTGTTGGTCCCTTCGATGGACGAGCTGCTGACGGCTTCGCGGCGAGTCAGCACTCGACTGATAAGATAAGGGTCCTTGAGCTCGGCGGCCAAAGCGTCAACGCGGGCGATTGCCTCGGTTGCAGCTCGAAGAGTAGGGGCGGCCTGCTTGAGGGCGACGGCCTCCTCCGGCGGCGGCAGGGGCACGATGCCGTAGTGCGCGGCGTGGGGGGCTGGGAGCCGTCTCAGTCGCTGGCGGACCGCATGGCACAGATCGTCCCGGCGCACTGAAAACCTTCACTAAGCGACCAATATCGAATTTATACTAAATGTTATTGAATTAACCTTCAATATGAACGAAGGAGCATCTATGACCTCACAGGCGAGCCCGTCAGCGGCTCGACCGTCTTCAGCCGCGTCTCGGCGAGCTCGCCGGCCACTTCGAGGATGGGATAGGCCACCGTCGTCAGGTGGCCGTTGATGCGCTTGAGGTCGCGGATCACGTCCATGTGGATCGAGCTGGTCTCGATCGATTCGGGGCGGCCTTCGCGCAGGCGGGCGAAATGGCTGTCGGCGGCCTGCGCCTCGGCCTCGCGGATGGCGGTCTTCTCGGCGACCAGGCGGCGGGCCAGCGTGATGTCCCGGGTGGTGAAGACGTTCAGCGCCAGCCGCAGGTTCTCCTGCACGCGGGCATGGAAGGCGCGCAGCTCGGCCATGCCTTCGGGAGAGAAGGTGTAGCGGTTCCTGATCTTCTTGGTCGCCAGCTCCATCAGGTTCTTGTCGATGATGTCGCCGACATGCTCGAGGTTGGTGGTGAAGGTCAGGATCTCGACATAGCGCCGGCCGTCCTCCTCGCCGAGCTCGGTGCGCGAGGTCTGGATCAGGTAGAGCTTTATGGCTTCGTAGAGCCGATCGACGGCATCGTCGGCCGCCTCGACCGCCTTCACGGCCTTGGGGTCGTGGCGCTCGAACACCTCGATGCTCTGGCGCAGCATGTCGCCCACGCGGTCGCCGAGATTGAGCGTCTCTCGCAGGGCGCAGCCCAGCGCCTCGGTCGGCGAGTCGAGGACATTCGGATCGAGGTGGCGCGGCCGGCCGGGATCGTCGGCCACGGGCTTGTCGGGCAGCAGGCGGCGGCACGCCCACGCGATCGCGTCGGTCAGCGGCAGGAAGAGGATCGCCGCGACGATGTTGAACGCGGTGTGGAAATTGACCGCGAGCCGCGTCGTCGACGGGTCGAGCCAATGCAGCGCCGCCAGGATCAGGCCGAGGAAGGGCAGGGCAATGAGGCCGACAAGCCCGCGGGTGATCAGGTTGGCCAGCGGCACGCGTCGGGCGGCAATGTCGGCGCCGGCCTGCGCCATGTAGGGCGCCAGCGCGCCGCCGATATTGGCGCCGATCACCAGCGCCAGCGCCAGCTTGGGCTCGACGATGCCGCTACCGGCGAACGACATCACCAGCAGCACGGTCGACAGGCTGGAATGCACGAACCAGGTGGCGAGCGTCGCCAGCACGACGGCGATGACGTACTCGTCCTGCAGCCCGTGCAGGGCGGCCATGAAGGCGGGTGACTCGCGCAGCGGCTGCGTCGCGAGCGCCAGCAGCTTGAGCGATAGCAGCATCAGTCCCAGCCCGATCGCGACGCGCCCGACATGGCGCGGCTTGTCGTGCTCGGTGGACAGGAAGCCGATGACGCCGACGCCGATCAGGAGCGGCGACAGCCAGCCCAGGTCGAATGACAGGACCTGGGCCGCAATCGTCGTGCCGACGTCGGCGCCCAGCATGACGGCAAGCGCGATCGAAAGCGGGATCAGGCCGCGTCCGGCGAACGAGGAGAGCAACAGCGCCGTCGCCGTGCTCGATTGCAGCAGCCCGGTGATGGCGAGTCCGCCGGCGAAAGCCGTGAAGCGATTGCGCGAGCAGGCGGCGATGGCGCGGCGCAGCGCGGCACCGAAGGCGCGCGTCAGCCCAGTGCGGACCATGCGCACGCCCCACAGGAGGAGCGTGACGCTGCCCAGCACGTTCAGGACCGTCTCGACGCCTTGCATGATCGGAAAACCCTACGCCCCTGAAGTGGGGTGTTAAAGTTTTTTGACAATTGCGTTACAGGCGTCCGCTCACGCCGACCCAGCGGTCCTCGAAAGCGCGAAGGGCGAGGGGCGAGGGGAATTCAAGCCTTGTTCGCCTGTCGCTCCGCTTCGTCCATGAAGGCGCGCACGAGCGCGAGGCGGCGGCTTTCCTGCAGGCTGACGGCATATTCGGCGACATCGAATTCGGCATCCGTGACGACGATGCGGCGGAAGCGGCGGTCGTCGCCGAGCTCGCTCTCGAACACTGCGCCGATGCCGAAGCCCGCGGCCACGGCCTCGCGCACGCCTTCGCGTGTCTGCACCTCGACGATGGCGCCGGGTTGGATGTCGGTGGCCGCCATCGCCCGCTCCAGCACTTCGCGGGTGATCGAGCCGCGCTCGCGCAACACCAGCTCCTCGCCCGATAGCGCGGCGAGGGACACGCGGCCGCGCCTGGCGAGCGCGTGCCCGGCTGGAGCGAACAGCACCAGCCGGTCGCGGCGCAGGCGCACGGCGACGAGCCTGGGATCGGACACGCTCTTGGCCATCACCGCGACGTCGGCTTCGTGGCGCAGCAGGCGGTCGAGCACGACGGCGGAATTGTCGATCGACAGCGCGAAGGTGAGGTTCTTCGCGCGCTTCCGCAGGTTGGCCATGATCGGCACGACATGGTGTGCCGAGTCGGCCGCGATCCTGAGATGCCCGCGGGTCAGCGCCTGCTCGCCGGCCAGCAGGGCGCGCGCCTCCTCCTGCAACGCGAACAGGCGGGTCGTCAGCCCATGCAGCTGCCGGCCGGTTTCGGTCGGCACGATGCTGCGGCCGCGCCGGTCGAACAGGCGAACGCTGTAGGTCTTCTCCAGCGCTGTGACCTGGCCGGAGAGGTTGGGCTGGCTGAGGCCTGAAGCGCGGGCGGCGGCGGAGAAGGAGCCCGAATCGGCGACGAGATGGAAGGCACGGAGCTGGGTCGGCGTCATATAAGCAGAATCGATAGAAGGCATATCGAATATATACTGGACGGATAGAAGCCGCGACCGCATCTTGCCGGCCATGACCCTGAGACCCGCCGCCTCCGAGACGGGCGATCCGCTGCTGCTGACGCCCGGCCCGCTCACCACCTCCGCCACGGTCAAGCAGGCCATGGTGCACGACTGGGGCTCGCGCGACGCGGAGTTCCTGCGCATCAACCGCATGGTGCTCGACAAGATCGTCCAGCTGGCTGGCGCGGAGGGCACGCACGTCACCGTGCCCGTGCAGGGCTCGGGCACCTTCGCCGTCGAGGCGATGATCACCAGCTTCGTGCCGCGTGCGGGCAAGCTCCTGGTGCTGATCAACGGCGCCTACGGCCAGCGCGCGCTCAAGATCGCGCAGATCGCCGGGCGCGCCGCGCTGGCGCTGGAGACGCCGGAGGACACGCCGCCCGACCTTGCTAAGCTCGACCGCCTGCTCGCCGAAGACCCGGCGATCAGCCACGTCTTCGCCGTCCATTGCGAGACGACGTCCGGCATCCTGAATCCGATCGCCGAGATCGCTGAACTGGTGTCCCGCCATGGCCGCCGCCTGCTGGTCGATTCGATGAGCGCCTTCGGTGCGCTCGAGATCGATGCCCGCCAGGTCCACTACGATGCGCTGGCCGCGTCCTCCAACAAGTGCCTGGAAGGCGTGCCCGGTCTTGGTTTCGTGATCTGCCGCAACGAGGCGCTGGCGGCGTGCAAGGGCAACGCCACGACGCTGGTGCTCGACCTGCACGACCAGGCCGAGGCCTTCGCGCGCACCGGCCAGTACCGCTTCACGCCGCCCATCCATGTCATCGTGGCGCTCGGCAAGGCGATCGAGGAGCACGCCGCCGAGGGCGGCGTCGCCGGCCGCGGCCGGCGCTATCGCGACAACGCCAAGGTGCTGATCGACGGCATGCGCGCCATGGGCTTTCGCACCCTGCTGGGCGACGGGCTGCAGGCGCCGATCATCATCACCTTCCACATGCCGACCGATCCGAGATTCGTCTTCCAGCGCTTCTATGACGGGCTGAAGGATCGCGGCTATGTGATCTATCCTGGCAAGCTCACGGTCGCCGATTCGTTCCGCATGGGATGCATCGGCCGGCTCTACCCCGAGCATATGAAGGGCGCGCTGGCCGCGGTGCGCGACGTGCTCGACGAGATGCGTGTCAGCAACGGCGGCCCGGCGCTGGCGGCGGAGTAGGAGAGAGGCAGCATGGCTCCCGACAGTCTCACGACCAGCGGCGAGATCGCCGTCAACGGCCGCCGCTATCGTCTGCCGCGCCAGCCCACCGTCGTGGTCTGCGTCGACGGCTCGGAACCGGGCTACATCGAGCGCGCCGTCGAAGCCGGCCGCGCACCCTGGTTCGGCAAGGTGCTGACACGCGGCGCCAACCTGCTGGCGGATTGCGTCGTGCCGTCCTTCACCAACCCCAACAACCTGTCGATCGTCACCGGCCGGCCGCCGTCGGTGCACGGCATTTGCGGCAACTACTTCCTCGATCCCGACAGCGGGAAAGAGGTGATGATGAACGATCCGAAGTTCCTGCGGGTCGAGACGCTGTTCCCGTCGTTCCAGCGCGCCGGCTGCCGCATCGCCGTCGTCACCGCCAAGGACAAGCTGCGCGGGCTCCTGGGCAAGGGGCTGGCGTTGGGCGCCGGCAAGGCCTGCAGCTTCTCGTCGGAGAAGTCGGCCGAGGCGACGCTGGCCGAGAACGGCATCGAGAAGGTGAACGAGCTGGTCGGCATGGCCGTGCCCGATGTCTACAGTGCCGGCCTGTCGGAGTTCGTGTTCGCCGCCGGCGTCAAGCTGATGGAGCGCGACCGGCCGCAGATCATGTATCTCTCGACCACCGACTACATCCAGCACAAGCACGCGCCGGGCACGCCGGTCGCCGACGACTTTTATGCGATGATGGACGGCTACCTGGCCAAGCTCGACGCCATGGGCTGCACCGTCGCGCTCACCGCCGACCATGGCATGAACGCCAAGTACGACGCCGCACACCAGCCCGACGTCATCTACCTGCAGGACCTGTTCGACGGCTGGCTGGGCAAGGACAACGCGCGCGTGATCCTGCCGATCACCGATCCCTATGTCGTGCATCACGGGGCGCTCGGCTCGTTCGCCGTGGTCTATCTGCCGGCCGGCACGACGCCCGCGGCGATGGCGGCAAAGGTCGCGGCCCTGCCAGGCATCGAGACGGCGCTCTCGAAGGAAGAAGCGGCGCAACGCTTCGAGTTGCCGGCCGATCGGCTGGGCGATCTCGTGGTCGTCTCGACCAAGCACAAGGTGCTGGGCACCTCGGCGGCGCGCCACGATCTCAGCGGATTGACCGAGCCGCTGCGCAGCCACGGCGGCATTTCCGAGCAGAAGGTGCCGCTGCTCTGCAATCGACCGCTGGCCGCCGACGCCGGACGGCGCCGTTGGCGCAATTTCGACGCCTTCGATCTCGCCCTGAACCTCGTCGCCTGAGAGGGCAAATCTTGAGAGGCCCAACATGGATACCCTGACCCGCCCCGCCACGGATGTGCGGCATGACGCGCTGCGCATCGCCGGCAAGAAGGTCGAGACCGGCGCTCGCCTCGAAGTGCGCTTCCCGTGGGACAACCGGCTGGTCGGCAGCGTGCCCAGAGCGACGCCGGAGCTGGTGGCCGAGGCCTTCCGCATCGCCCATGCCTACAAGCCGAAGCTCACGCGCTACCAGCGCCAGCAGATCCTGCTCAAGACGGCGGACCTGCTGGTCGCGCGCAAGGAGGAGCTGTCGCGGCTGATCACGCTCGAATCGGGGCTGTGCCTGAAGGATTCGCTCTACGAGGTCGGGCGCGCCTACGACGTGTTCACCTTCGCGGGCCAGCTCTGCATGCTCGACGACGGCCAGACCTTCTCCTGCGATCTCACCCCGCACGGCAAGTCGCGCAAGATCTTCACCCTGCGCCAGCCGCTCGACGCCATCTCGGCGATCACGCCTTTCAACCATCCGCTCAACATGGTGGCGCACAAGCTGGCGCCCGCCTTCGCCACCAACAACTGCGTGGTGCTGAAGCCCACGGAGCTGACGCCGCTCACCGCCCTGTTCCTGGCCGACACGCTCTACGAGGCCGGTCTGCCACCGGAGATGCTGTCGGTCATAACCGGCAATCCGTCCGACATCGGCGATGCCATGATCACCGACCCGCACGCGGATCTCGTGACCTTCACCGGCTCGGTGCGCGTCGGCAAGCACATCGCGGCGACCGCAGGCTACAAGCGCCTGGTGCTGGAGCTGGGCGGCAACGATCCGCTGATCGTCATGGAGGACGCCGACCTCGACAAGGCGGCCGAGCTGGCGGTCGCCGGAGCCACCAAGAATTCCGGCCAGCGCTGCACGGCGGTGAAGCGCATCCTGGTGATCGAGAGCGTGGCCGACGCCTTCGTCGAGCGCGTCCTCGCCAAGGCGCGCAAGCTCGAGGCCGGCGACCCGCTCGATCCGGAGACCGATGTCGGCACGGTGATCCACGAGCGCGCCGCCACGCTGTTCCAGAACCGTGTCAGCGAGGCGGTGGCGCGCCACGGCGCCAAACTGCTGCATGGCAACGACCGCCGCGGCGCGCTGTTTCCACCCACCGTCGTCGATCACGTCGACCCGACGTGCGAGCTGGTGCGCGAGGAGACGTTTGGCCCCGCGATCCCGATCATCCGCGTCAAGGACATCGCCGACGCCATCCGCGTCTCCAACGGCACGGCCTACGGCCTGTCCTCGGGCGTCTGCACCGACCGCCTCGACTACATCACCCGCTTCGTCGACGAGCTGCAGGTCGGCACCGTCAACATCTGGGAAGTGCCCGGCTATCGCATCGAGATGTCGCCGTTCGGCGGCATCAAGGATTCCGGCCTCGGCTACAAGGAAGGCGTGCTCGAGGCGATGAAGAGCTTCACCAACGTGAAGACCTGGTCGCTGCCCTGGCCGGGCTGACAAGCGTGGTTTCTCATCCCGACAGTCGGGGACCCGCCCTTTACGATCGCGCGCGGGGCGCGGTGGGCCGACTGGATGGCGCCACCACGATCCTGCCATCGGCACTTTCGTTCCTGTTCATGTTCGTGCGCGAGGAATCACCGCTCTCCTCCCAGATCGAGGAAACCCGGTCGTCTCTCTCCGAGAGCTGATGGCGTCCGCGGGCGTGGTCGCGAGACGACCGCAAAGCGCTGGGGACGGCTGTTCGCGTATCCGCGGTGTCTCGCCATGCTCGACAAGGGCACCGAGCCGTTGCCGAGGTGACAGCGAGCCGCCTTCGTCAAGTCGAGACAACCTGAAGGCCGAGGTGCGTGGCAAGCGGATCGAAGTCCCGATCGTCGTGCAACAGTGCGTGCCCACCGGCGAGACAGAATGTGCCGATGATCATGTCGATGGTCCTGCGGACCGTAATGCCGCGGGCCCGCAGGCGCCGATGGTTCCTGGCCGCCCGCACCGCGATGGTCTCATCGAGCATCGACACGATCGGGAAGTTGCGCAGATTTCGTTCGATCCGCGCGGCGTGCGCATCGTCACGTGCGCCCTGAAGCACCTCGAGCAGAATCAGGTCGCCGACCAGAATTTGATCATCCTCGTTCTCGACGGCGGCTTGCAACCGGAGCACGGCGCGACTGGCTTGCCTCCGCAGCGAGGCAATCCAGACGGAGCTGTCGACGACAATCACCTGAGCCGACGCACTTTCCGCCCTTCTCGCATCGCCGACAGATCGCCTTCCCAGCCGAGCCCTGCCAGATCGGCCAGCGCATCCAGCCTTTCGTGGCGCTTGACGAGACGCCGCAGGGCCTCCTCGACCGTCGCCTTCTTCGTCGAGAGCCCGGTTGCGGCCATGGCCTTGGCGAGGAGATCGTCATCGATATCGATGTTCGTGCGCATGCCATTCTAATGTGTATGGATGAGTCCATCTATACACATAGCAATTGCGGCCGTCCAGCGCGGGCTCGGCTACCGGGTGGACGCGTCTTTCATGAGATTTGTCCCCTCAGGTGTGCGCCGCGATCAGCGTCTCGGCGTTCTTGCCAACCGCGATTTGCTCCTGCGCTCGAACGGCTTCCGCGTTCTTCGATTCTGGAACGGCGACGTGCTTGCGCGCACGGACGCTGTCGTCTGACACGCCGTTCCGCTGCGGCCTTCCCCCTCTGGCCCCGCGGGCCACCTCGCCCGATTGGGGGGGGAGTGCAAGGGGGACTCCTCTTTCCTGTGATGAGCCAGCGTGCCACTCTTTTGTGAGCATCGCCTCGTCTCTGTTTGCAGAACAGCCGGGTCAGTGCGCCGCGTATCGTCGTCCTTCACCGTCTCCGAGGAATGATTCAATGGCAACAATGGGCATCGTGGACCCGAAAGAATGGGTTTCCCGTACCACTCCGATATTCTCACGGACACGAGGCGCAACCCTGCTGCAGGTGGACGACGCCTATTCGAATTATTTCGCACTGAGGTCGGAGGAAAACAAGAAGATCCTCCACGACCGACTCGGCGCCTACCTGCGGGAAAAGGGCGGGAACTGGGAAAGGGTCGATCGCGACAAGAGAAGCGGCGGCCTGATGAAGTTCTTGTTCGAGTTCACGCGCTCAGGGCCGGCCGTGAAGAACGTGCTCGACCTGAGGATTCCGGAATCGCGACACGGCGTGCTCTACCTGTGGCAGAACGCCGATGTCGGCACCCAGTGGGCGAAGATCTTGCTGGAAGGCGCGCTGACTGTCGGCGGCACGACGCTGGGCATGCTTCAAGCCAGCAATTACAAGGCCGGCGATCAGATCCAGGCGGGTGTCATCGCCAAGAACACTCGAGGCGACACGGCCGCCTCGGTCGGGCGGCTTGCCCCGACCGTCGGCGGCATCGTCGCTGCTCCGAAGGGGACCGGGGTGCGGGTCGAGACGCCGAGTCCCGTCGTCAAGCTTGCCGACCTCCCGGATGACGCCGGCATCCTGCAGAGAGCCAAGGCGGCTCTCGGCAAGTTCTTCGACGCCGTGTGGAATACCATCCGGCAGAAGGTCGCTGAAATCTGGCAGGACGTGCGCTTCAAGTTTGCTCGTGGCGGCTTCATCGGCACGATAGGCACCACCATCGGCAAGCTGGCCCTCTTCATTCTCGGCAAGGTGGCGCAGCATGCAGCACCCTTCGTCGCCAACGGCATCGAGATCGGGCAGGGCATCTGCCAGGCCATCATTGCCGCGAAGGATCGGGTGTCAGCGCACTTTCTGCGCCAGAAGTTTGTCGTGAAGCCCGGCCATCCGGTGCAGATTGCCAGTGCCATCGAAGGCGAGATGAACTGGGCGATCGCCAAGGGCGCCTACAACGCGGCCAAAGGCGGCGCCAAGCTGGCCGGCAACCTCATGAGCTGGGGCGCCAGCGCACTCATCGACGTGATTGCTGCTGCGATCGAGTTCGCCTGGAAGTTCCTCACTCGCCTGTCCGAAGGGATCTTGATGAGAGGCTGGATCGATGTCGTGAAGGCCGCGACGAGCGACCGCAACACCTGGAAGGCCGACCCCAGCAACGGTGTCTGGCGGCCGCGCCTCGTCTACGATGACAAAGGGTTCAGGGAGGTATTCGAGGCCGGCTGCGAGGCCAGTGTTTGCGTTCCCATGATGACGCTCAACTCGGGCATTGCCGGCGACCAGATGATGTTCATGAAGATGTTCGACGATACCGGCGCCCTCTTGGGGCAAGGTTCGGGACAGGACAAGCCCACGACCGCCGCGCAGGCCGAATTCAATGCCGCAACCAAGTACTTTACGCTCCTCAAGGAGTACGGCAGAAACTACCTGGAGAGCACCGGATTCACCTTCACGTCGTCCGACAAAGTCGCCCGAGGATTGATGTGGCACGCGATCTATCACCATCAAGGCGGCAGGATGGAGAATGCGGACAAGGCTCTGCACCTCCTTGCCGGGCGGTGAGAGCGACCGCTGCGGCCGGGAAACGCGACTGCTGCCATGGACGGCTACGCCGGCCCGAAATGGGTCCGCGACGCGGCAGGCAAGGTTGGGTCACCAGCCCAGCGCGTAGCTCGCGCGGCGCGGGTCGGCGCCGCCGGTCATGATGCCGGTCTTCAGGTCGGCGTGGATGGCGCACACCGCGCCGGCGCGCCAGATGCGGTCGGGCCACCACGTCACCTGGTGGCCGCGGCGGGCCAGCTCGTCGCCGGTCTCGCGCGCGATGCGCGACTCGATGCAGAGCCGTCCCGGCAGGTAGGGGTGCGGCTCGAAGCTGTCGGGGAAGCTGTAGCTCGCGACACGCGGATGCTCGATGGCGTCCTGCGGGTCCATGTCGAACAGCATCATGTTGAGCAGCACCTGCAGCATTGCCTGCTGCTGGACGTCGCCGCCGGGCGTCCCGAATGGCAAGACGTAGCGGTTGGGCGCCACCGCCATGGCAGGCGCCGGCGTGAGGCGGGGCCGCTTGCCGGGAGCGAGGCGGCTCGGATGGCCCTCGGTCGTCCAGGACTGCGAGCCGCGCGAGGACGGAACGAGCCCGGTGCCGGGAATGACCGGTGATTCCGACGACACGTCGCTCGGCGTCGCCGACACGGTGTTGCCCCAGCGATCGACGACGCAGATGTACGACGTGTCGCGCGGCAGGCCGGTGGGCGCGCCATCCTGGCGCAGCGCCGACGCCGCGACCGCCGCAGCATGGAGCGTCGCGCCATTGGGCGTGCCGTGCGGCGGCATCTCGGGGAAGGCGCGCAGCGGATCGATCTGGGCGCGGCGCTGCGCGCCGTACTCGGGGTCGAGCAGGGCGTCGAGCGGCACGTCGACATGGCGCGGATCGCCATAGAAGGCTTCGCGATCGGCGAAGGCGAGCTTCAAGGCTTCGACCACCATGTGCAGGTAGTCGGGCGTATTGTGGCCGGCCGCCAGCAGCGCCGAATGATCGATGATGTTCAGCGCCTGGCCAAGCACCGGGCCCTGGCACCAAGCGTTGCAGGTGTACACCTCGGTGCCGGCGAAATTCACCGACGGCGCGCGCTCGACCGGCGAGCTGTAGCCGGCGAGATCCTCGGCCGTCATCCAGCCGCCTTCCTGGCGATGGTAGTCGACGATCGTGCGCGCGATGTCGCCCTTGTAGAAGGCGGCGCGGGCCGCCTCGAGACCGGCGATGCGATCGCCGCCGCGGGCGAGGGCGGCCTTCTCCTCGTCGGCCATGTAGGTGAGCGAGCGCGCCAGATCGGCCTGCACGAACAGCTCGCCGACCTTGGGCGGCTGGCCGCCCGGCAAATAGATCGCGGCGTTGGACTCCCACTTGGCGTACTTGTCGCGCCGCGCCGCGATCATGTCGGCGAGCAGCGGGTACATCGGGAAGCCTTCGGCGAAGCGGATGGCGGCCGACGCGACCTCGCCGAACGTCATCGTGCCAAACCGCTTCAGTGCCGTGATCCAGGCGTCGGGCGCGGCCGGCACGACGGTGCGCAGCACGCCTTCGGGAATGGCGCCGTTGTACTTGCGCACGAACAGCTCGGGGTCGGCGGCGGCCGGCCAGTAGCCGAGGCCCTCGATGTTCCACACGACGCCGTCGGCCA
>JAXMCP010000012.1:0-340447 GCA_046349295.1 Reyranellaceae bacterium | reverse complement strand
CGCGGCCGCCATCCCAGCCGCGCCATCCCGCAGGACGTCTTCGTCGCCAGCCTGGCGGCGAAGCGCTCATGAATTTCTCCCCAGCTTCGCTGGGGAGGTGTCGCGTCATACGCGACGGAGGGGTCGTGAGTCATGACTCGTGATTCATGGATTCCATCATGGCTCGTGACCCCTCCGTCCGCGAAGACGCGGACACCTCCCCAGCGAAGCTGGGGAGGAGGAAGAAACTCGAAGTGAGGAACCCATGACATACACCGTCCTTGGCCGTTGCCATCGCACCGGCCGCCTGGGCATCGGCATCGCGACCTTCTCGATCACCGTCGGGCTCTACTGCAACGGCGTGGCGGCCAATACCGGCGTCACGATCAGCCAGGCCTTCGTCAACCAGCGCAACAACCGGCTGGCGCTGCGGCTGCTGAAGCAGGGCCTCACGGCACGCTCGGTGCTGGAGCAGCTGGTCGCCAACGACCCCGACTACGATTACCGGCAGATCGGCGTCATCGATCGCAGCGGTAACGCCGTCGCTCATACCGGGCCGCGCACCAGGGGCTGGTCGGGTCACGTGACGGGCGAGAACTACGTCGCCTTCGGCAACGGGCTGGTCGGGCCGAAGGTGGCCGACGCCATCGCCGCGGGCTTCCTCGCCGAGCCCGACGCCGACCTCGAGCATCGCCTGCTGATGGGCATCGAGGCCGGCCGCGATGCCGGCGGCCAGGGCACCGTCGACCGGCACAAGCCCGAGCGCTCGGCGGCGCTGATCGTCTACTCGCAGCACGACTATGCCGACATCGACCTGCGCGTCGACCTGCACGCAACCGCCATCGAGGAGCTGCGCCGCGTCTGGCTCGAATACAAGAGGTACGAGGCCTACTACCAGGATCGGGGGCGCAATCCGCGCGGCGCGATCGGCCAGGAAGCCTTCATGGCCAAGCTCGCCGCGGCGGAGGTGTGACATGACCTACTCGATCATCGCGCGCTGCCCGACGACCGGCCGCCTGGGCCTCGGCATCACCACCTTCTCGATCGCGGCGGGCGGCCGCTGCGAGGGCATCCTGGCCGGCGTCGGCATCTGCAAGACGCAGGCCTATGTCAATCGCGGCAACGATCCGCTGGCGATCGAGCTCTTGGCGCAAGGCTTCACGCCGGCCCATGTCATGAGCCAACTCGCCGCCAACGATCCCGATCACGACTATCGCCAGATCGCCATCATGGACCGCGAGGGCAACGGCGTCGGCCACACCGGCTCGGGTACGCGCCCGTGGTCGGGTCACAAGGTCGGCCCGGGGTACGTCGCGTTCGGCAACGTGCTGGCAGGCCCGCAGGTCGTCGAGGCGATCGTCGCGGGCTTCCTCGCCGATCCCGCCGCGCCGCTCGAGTTCCGGCTGCTGAGCGCCCTCGAAGGCGGCCGCAATGCCGGCGGCCAGGTCGGTGCGGAGGGACATCTGACGGAGCGCTCGGCGGCGATTCGCGTGGTCGCCGATCCCGACTATCCCGACATCGACGTGCGGGTCGATCTGCATGACGACGCCGTGGTCGAGCTGCGCCGCATCCTCGAGGAGTTCAAGCGCTACGAGGTCTTCTATCGCGAGCGCGGGCGCAATCCGCGCGAGGCGATCACCCAGGACGAGTTCGTCGCCCGACTGGAGCGCGGAGCCTGAGCATGCCAAAGCGCCCCTTCCATCTCGCGTGGTTCCTCTCGCAAGGCTACGGGCCCAAGACCTGGCGCGGCATGTGGCCCGGCAGCGACGTGTCGCGCTGGATGATGCCCGACCTGTTCGTCGACCTGGCCAAGGGCCTGGACCGGGCCTGCTTCGACTATCTCATCATCGAGGATTCATCGAACCTGCCCTACACCTACCAGGGTTCGCACGACACCTATCTCAAGTACGCCGCCAGCACGCCCAAGCTCGATCCCGCCGTGCTGGTGCCCTACCTCGCCCAGGCGACGTCTCACCTCGGTTTGGTGCCGACCCTGTCGGTCAGCGAGTACCCGCCGTATCTGCTGGCGCGGCTCGTCAACACGCTCGACCACGTGACCGAGGGCCGGATCGGCTGGAACTGCGTCACCGGCAGCAACGACGGCGGAGCGCAGAATTACGGCCGCGACAAGCACATCCCGCACGACGAGCGCTACGACGTCGCCGACGAGTTCGCCGACCTGGTGACCAGGCTGTGGGAGGCGTGGGAGCCCGATGCCGTCGTGCTCGACCGCGATAACCAGATCTTCGCCGACGGCAGCAAGGTCCATCCGGTCAACCACGAGGGCAAGTACTTCAAGGTCCGCGGACCGATCAACGCCCCACGCTCGCCGCAGGGCCGCGTGCCGATCTGCCAGGCCGGCGGCTCGCCGCGCGGCCAGGCCTTCGCCTCGCGCTGGGCCGACACGATCATCACCAACGCGCCGACCGTCGAGGCGATGAAGGCGTATCGCGAGGACGTGCGCCGCCGCGCGACCGCGCTGGGCCGCAACCCCGACGACATCAAGGTGCTGTTCCTGGCCTACCCGATTGTCGACGTCTCGATGGAGGCGGCGCGCGAGCGCCGGCTGATCGAGCAGGCGGACGCCGCCAGGAATCTCGACATGCAGTTCTCCAGCATGTCGCGCATCACCGGCCTCGACTTCTCCAAGTTCGATCCCGACCAGCCGCTGCCCCCCGAGCTCACCACCAATGGCCATCAATCGTCGCTCGCCAAGTGGATCGGCAAGACGCCGCGCTCGCTGGCGCTGAGCCTGGCGACCAAGCAGGGTATCGATTACACCGGCACCATCGACCACGTCGCCGGCCTGATGCAGGACATCATGGAGGAGGTCGGCGGCGACGGTTTCCTGCTGTTCAACGGCCTGTTCGACCGCCGCTACATCATGGAAGTGTGCGATGGCCTGGTCCCGGAGCTGCAGCGCCGCGGCCTCACCCGCAAGGCCTACGCCCACAAGCACTTCAGGGACAATCTGATGGAGTTTTGACTCGTGCTCCTCGCTGGGACCCCACCACTGGAGTGGCGCGGTTCCGGCGAAGATTCAGAGCGCCACCGTTCCTTTGCGCAGGATGAGATTGCCGTAGAAGCGGCGCTCGCCCGTGGCGACGACAGCGAACGCGGCGCGGGCGCGTTCGTAGAAGGCGTGGCGCTCGATGAGGGTGAGCTGCGTGTGCGGCAACAGCAGGCGCTCCATGTCGAGATGGACGGGCTCGCGCCTGTTGGGATCGCCGACCACTTCCATGCCGACCGCCGGCTCGGGTTCCATCTGGTCGATCGGCAGGACGCTCAGCACGGCAGTGAGCACGCTCGGCAGGTCCGATCCGTCGGCCCGGATGAGACGGCGTGCCACCGACGCGGCCGGAAAATTGGCGTCGGCCAGGACGATCGTGTCGCCATGGCCCATGGCGCGCAGCGCGTGCAGCAGATCGGGGCCGAGCAGGGGATCGAGTCCGATCAGCATCAACGTTCTCCAATCCTGAGCTTGTAGGCGGCGATGGCATTGGCGCCGCGCGCCTTGTCGAGGGTCGCCTGTCCATGGTGGGTGAGGCACGCCTCTGCTGCCGTCTTGATGCGGGCGTAGTCGCCGGCCAGCAGGCAGACCGGCCAGTCCGATCCGAAGACGAGGCGGTCCTCGCCGAAGCAGCGCCAGGCATGGTCGACCGCGGGGCGCAGACGCGCGGCGTTCCAGTCGTGCCACCGCGCTTCGGTCGCGAGGCCCGAGATCTTGCACCAGACATTGGGGCAGCGCGCGAGCGCGGCCAGCCGCGCTGCCCAGTTCTGGTCGAAGCCGGCTGCGATCGGCGGCTTTGCCGCGTGGTCGAGCACGAAGCGGCCGCTCGGAAATTCCTTCGCGACCGCCAGCGCGGCCGGCAGCTCGCGGCAGCGGACCAGCAAATCGTAGGTCAGACCGCGCTCGAACACGGCCGCCAGGCCGCGTTGCACGGCGGTGCGCGTGAGCCACCCGGGATCGGCCTCATCATGGACCTGATGGCGAATGCCGACGAGCTTGGCGCCGTCCGGTCGTCGCAGCAGGCGGTCGAGGCGAGCACCGACATCGGGGTGTTCGAGGTCGACCCAGCCGACGACCCCGACGACGAAGTTGGTCCCGGCGGCCGTCGCCAGGAATTCCTCCGTCTCGGTCTCGTCCGGGCGGCATTGCACGACGATGCTGGCGGCGACGCCGTTGGCGGCCAGCAGCGGCGCGAGATCGGCCGGGCCAAAGGGTCGGCGGATCGGCGCCATCTCCGGGCCGGCCATCCACGGATAGTCGGCGCGGGCTGGGTCCCAGAAATGATGATGGGCGTCGATCACGCTCAAACGGCATCTCCCGGCAACGGCGCCTTGGGGTCGACGAGCGCTTCGCGTCGAACCTGTTGCCAGACGGCGGCGGGAACCGCCTGGTGGGCGACAGCGATGTTCTGCTCGATCTCGCCGGCATTGCGTGCCCCGAGCACGATGCCGCTGACGGCAGGATGGGCCAAGGCGAACTGGATCGCCGCGGCCTTGAGGTCGGCGCCGTGCGCCCGGCAGATCGCGCCGAGCCGCTGGGCGCGGTCGATCAGCGCAGGATCGGCCTCGCGGTAGTCGAAGGTCGCGCCGGCCTGCGGGTTGGCGAGGATGCCGCTGTTGAACACGCCGCCCAGGACGATGCCGATGCCCTTGGCGAGGCAGATCTCGAACAGGCCGGCGAGTGCGCCCTGGTCGAGAAGGGAGTAGCGACCGGCCAGCAGGAAGCAGTCGAAGGCGGCTTCCTGGGCGAACCGCGCCAGCATCTCGTGCTGGTTCATGCCGGCGCCGATCGCGCGCACCGTGCCATCGCTGCGCAGGCGGTCGAGGGCGCGGAAGGCGCCGTCGATCGCCTCGTCGTGATGGTTGTCGGGATCGTGGATGTAGAGGATGTCGATGCGGTCGAGACCGAGGCGGCCCAGGCTCTCGTCGACGGAGCGCATCACGCCGTCGTAGCTGTAGTCGAACACCGGGCGTTCCTCCGGTGTGCCCTTGTACAGCCGGTCCTCGCGCGGCGGCCGGTCGCGCCGCCGCAGCAGCCGGCCGACCTTGCTCGACAGCACGAACGAGTCGCGCGGCTTGTGGCGCAGCACGGCGCCCACGCGCCGTTCGGCGCTGCCGAAGCCGTAGAGCGGCGCGGTGTCGAAGTAGCGCACGCCGAGGTTCCAGGCCTTGGCGATCGTCGCCTCGGCCTCGGCCTCGCTCACCGGCGTGAACAGCCCACCGAGCGGCGCCGAGCCGAGCCCGATGCGGGTGATCTCGACGCCACTGCGGCCGAGGGGGGCGCACTTCATATTCCTCCCCAGCTTCGCTGGGGAGGTGTCCGCGTCATCGCGGACGGAGGGGTCATGAGTCATGGGAGACGGCGGGGCCGATGGCTCATGACCCCTCCGTCGCCGCAAGGCGGCGACACCTCCCCAGCGAAGCTGGGGAGGAAGTGGAAGGCCCTCATTGTGCCGGCTCGAGGCGAGCGACGATGTACTTGAAGTTCGACCACCACCACCAGGGACCCTCGTAGTAGTTCTTGGCGTCGGGATAGTTCTTCCAATACGTCGTGTTGACCGGCACGAACTTCGAGGTGCCGAACATCGGGATCAGCGGCATGCCCTTGACCAGCTCCTGCAGGAGCGCGGTGCCGTACTCGACGTTTTTCGGATCGTCGACCTTGAGCTTGGCCATCTGGTCGATGATCTTGCTGACCTCGGGGTTCTTGTAGCGCTCGCGGTTGAACGAGGCCGGCTGGCCGTTCGGGCTGACGTATTTCTCGTGCCACCATTCCAGGCGCACCCAGACGTCGGGGCCGATGGCGCAGTTCTGGTTCCAGTACGAGCCGGCCTGGAAGTTGCCGGTGGCGTACTCGGTGGCGAACACGCCGCCCTGCTGCTGCTGGACGTTGACGTCGATGCCGAACTTCTTCCATTCGTTGGCGACGGCGAAGGCGAGCCGTTGCGATTCGATCTCGAAATCGGCCGGCGCGTTGATCGTCATCTTCCACGGCGTGCCGTCGGGCAGCATCCAGGCGTTGCCGTTCTTCTTGAAGCCGGCCTCCTGCAGGAGTTGGGTTGCCTTGGCCGGATCGTGCTTCCACCAGCCGACGCCCAGGAGCTTGCGCAGGCCGGCCTCGTCCTTGGGCAGGCCGTCGATGCGCTCGGCCGCCAGCCGCTTGCCCATGCGCACGGCGAAGTCCGGATCGAACGGCTTGTAGCCGTCGGGGAGGGCGAAGGCTTTCAGCCAGTCGGTCATCGGCTCGTGATAGGACTTCATCAGGATCGAGATCGGCGGCACGTGGATCGGCGAGGCGCGCAGCATGCCGGAGAAGGTGGCGATGCTGACGTCGTCGATCTTGGTGGCCAGGGCCAGCGCCCATCGGACCTGCCATTTGTCATAGGGCGGCGTGGTGGTGTTGAACGAGATGCCGCGCTCGCACGGATCGTCGAGGTTGGCCCACGGGAAGGCGTCGTACCAGGCCTTCACCTTGTTGTTGCGCGCCCGCAGGATCTCGAGCGCCTCCGGCGTGATGTCGGTCAGGATGTCGATCTCGTTCTGCGCCATGGCGATGACGCGCTTCTCCTCCGGCCCATATGACCGGAACAGCACGTATTTCGGCTTGGGCTCGCCGACGATCTGGCCGACATCGGTGCGCTGCCAGTCGTCGCGCTTCTCCCACAGGAACCAGAACCCGTTGGGATCGGAGTCCTTCAGCTTGTAGGGGCCGATCGTCACCGGCGGATAGTTCTCGAAGGTGAGCGGATCGACCTTCTCCCAGATGTGCTTCGGGACCACGCGGAAGGCGTTGCCGAAGATCACCGCGCCGAACGAGTAGGTGATCTTGGGCAGCGGATTGACCGTGTCGATCTCGACCGTCTCGTCGTCGACGGCGCGGATGTCCTTGATGTTGGCGGCGATGAACCTGTTGTAGGGCAGCTTGGGATTGTCGAGCGCCATGCGGGCGGTGAACACCACGTCGGCCGAGCTGAACGGCGCGCCGTCCGACCAGGCCAGCCCCTTGCGCACCTTGAAGCGCCACCTGGTGTTGGTGTCGTCGAGCGCCTCGGGCATGGTCGCGGCCAGCGCCGGGTACTGCGTGCCCTTGACCGTGTCGATGTCCCACAGGTTCGAATAGGCGAGCTGGTGCAGGCCCTGGACGACGATGTTGCCCTCCAGGTACGGATTCATGCGGCGCGGATTGCCGACGCGGCCCGAGAGGATGTCGACCACCAGGGTCTCCTTGCGCGGCGTGCCGATGTCGGTCTGCTGCGCCAGGGCAGCCTCCGCGAAGCCGAGCGCCGACAAGGCCGCGGCGGCGATGAGCAGGCGTAGACGCATGTTGCTTTCCTCCCTCCTCAGATGGTCCAGCGGCGATCGAGGGTCGGGATCGCGTCGAGCAGAGCCCTCGTATAGTCGCTGCGTGGCGATTGCAGGATCGCTTCGGGCCGGCCGAACTCGACCAGCTCGCCCTGTCGCATGATCGCCATGACATCCGACAGGTAATAGGCGGTGCTGAGGTCGTGCGTGATGTAGACGAAGGCCACACCGAGACGCCCGCTCAGCTCCTTGAACAGATTGACGATGGTCATGCGCAGCGACGCATCGACCATGCTGACCGGCTCGTCGGCCACGATCAGCAGGGGCTTGGCGATCAGCGCGCGCGCCACCGAGATGCGCTGCAGCTCGCCGCCCGAGAAGGCGCGGATACCCTTGCCGGCGACCCTGGCGTAGCTCAGCCCGACCGCCGCCAGCGATTCCTCGACGGCGGGCCTCGGGTTCGATCGCATCGTCGCGTCGCCGAGATTGATCGCCGTGCGCATCAGGTACTCCTCGAGCGGAAGCTGCAGACTGAAGGCCTCGAAGGGGTTCTGGAAGATCGGCTGGACCAGCTTGCGGAGCGTGCGGTTGTCGACCGTGCGGGCACCCGGGGCAACGATGCGGTGCCCGGCGACCGAGACCTCGCCCGCATCCGCTGTCACCAGCCGCAGCAGGATGCGGGCGAGGGTGGTCTTGCCGCTGCCCGACTCGCCCACGATCGCCAGCACCTTGCCGTCCTCGGGCCGGAGCGCAAGCGACACGCCGGCCAGCGCCGCATGCGCCTTGCCGCCCAGGAGACCGCCCTGGCGGTAGATCTTGCGCAGGCCGCGCACTTCGAGGATCGCCGCGCCCGTCGTCACGACACGGTCTCGCGCACGAGCAGGCAGGCGGCGCTGCGATCGGTGCTGGCTCGCGTTGGATCGGGATCGGTGGCGGCGCAGTCGGCGAACGCCCTGCTGCAGCGCGGCCGGAAGCGGCAGCCCTGCGGCATGTCGAGAAAGTCGGGCGGCCGACCGTCGATGCCGAGCCGCGGTTGCTTGTCGCCGACGCGCGGCAGCGCCTCGACCAGGCCTCTGGTGTAGGGATGGGCTGGCCGATGCAGCACGTCCTCGGCCGGGCCGATCTCGGCCAGGCGGCCGGCATAGAGCACGGCGACGCGGTCGGCGACCTGGGCGTGCAGGCCGAGATCGTGCGAGACGACGACGATCGAATTGCGCTGCGCCCGCTGCAGGCGCACCAGGCTTTCCAGGATCTGGCGCTGCACGACCACGTCGAGCGCCGTGGTCGGCTCGTCGGCCAGCACGACAGCGGGATCGACATAGGCGGCGAGCCCGATCAGCACGCGCTGGCGCATGCCGCCCGAGAGCTGATGGGGATGAAGGCGCAAGGTGCGCTCGGCGAGATCGAGCTCGGCCAGGGTCTGCACCACGCGGGCGCGCCGCGCCGCCATGTCCGGCCGGCGCGCGGCGGTGCCGGCATCGAGCATCTGCGGCGCGATGCGCATCAGCGGATTGAGCGCACTCATCGAGCCCTGCGGCACATAGGAGAAGATCTCCCACCAGTGGCGATGGAAGTCGGCGCAGTCGATGGTGCGCCTGCCGTCGGGATCGCGCCACAGCACGCGGCCGGAAAAGATCTCCAGCCCGTCGCCGAAATTGCCGTAGAGCAGCTTCAGCAACGTGGTCTTGCCGCAGCCCGATTCGCCGGCGACACCCAGGATCTCGCCGTCGCGCACCTCCATGGAGACGCGGTCGACGGCCTTCACCAGGCCGCGCGGCGTGCGGTAGCCCGCCGTCACGTTGTCGACGACGATCACTGCGCCCTCGCCGGGTTGACGCGCAACCGCTCGGCAAGCTCGTTCGACACCAGGAAGAAGCCGACGAAGATCAGCACGATCGAGACGATCGGCGGCAGCAGCCACCACCAGCGTCCGGCGATCAACGCCTGGTATTTCAGCGCCCAGTAGATCATGGTGCCGATGGTCGGCACGTTGTCGTTCGACAGGCCGAGGAAGGCGAGGCTCGCCTCGACCGCGACCACCACCAGGATGGTGTTGATGAAGTTGGCGGCCGCCCAGCCGCGCAGGTAGGGCACCATCTGGCGCCACAGGATGCGGCCGATCGATTCGCCGGAGAACCAGGCGAGATTGACGAAGTCGCGCTCGCGCAAGGTGAGCGCCACGGCGCGGATCTGGCGCGCCGGGAACGGCCAGTTGAAGATCACCAGGATGGTGCCGACGGCGAGCAGGGAAGTCTGCCCCTTGGTCATCGACGACAGCAGGATCAGGAGCGGCAGGCTCGGGATCACGATCAGCACGTCCATCGCGAAGGACAGCACGCGATCGAGCGGACCGCCGCGGTACCCCGCCAGGAGGCCGACGGCGACGCCGATGATGGTGGCGAGCGCTGCCACGCTGACGCCCAGCATCAGCGAATTGCGCACCGACCAGGAGAGCAGCCAGAACGTATCCTGGCCGAGCGCCGTGGTGCCCAGCCAATGATCGAGCTCGGGCAGCATGTTGCGCGGATGGGTCTGCCAGACCCGCGGATCGTCGGGCGCGAAGAACGCGGCAATCGGGCCGACCAGCAGGATCAGGCCGACGATCGAGCTTCCCAGGAGCAGGCGGCCGTTCATCGCTCAGCTCACCCGGATGCGCGGATCGAGCAGGGGATAGATCAGGTCGATCAGCAGGGTGGCGGTGGCGACGGCGACGATCGACAGCGAGACCGTGCCCATCAGCAGGTTGTAGTCGCCCTGCAGGATCGCCGTGTAGATCAGCGAGCCCAGTCCCGGATAGTTGAACACGATCTCGGCGATGATCGAGCCGTTGAACATCAGGCCGAGCTGCAGGGCGAGGAAGGTGACCTGCGGCAGCATGGCGTTGGGCACGACGTAGCGCAGCAGCAGGCGCGGCCGGCCGATTCCCTTGAGCTGTGCGTAGACGATGAAATCCTCGTCCATCAGGGTCGACGACAGGGCGCGCATCGACAGCATCCACCAGCCGAAGGTGACGGCGATGATCGACAGCGCCGGCAGGAAGGAATTGTAGACGACGCTGCTCAGCAGCTCCCAGCTCCAGGCCGGGCCGCGCACCGTGGTGGTCAGCGGGAAGACCTTCCAGACGTAGCTGAACAGGATGCTGAGCACGAGGGCCAGGATGAAATAGGGGATCGGGTAGAGCACGATCGCCACCGCCTCGAGCACGCGCGACACGCGCAGGCCCGGCATGGTGCCGATGATGAGCCCGATCGCGTTGCCGATCAGCCAGGCGATCAGCACCGCCGAGAGCAGCAGGCCGAAGGTCCAGGGCAGCGCCTGGGCGATCAGCTCGCGCACCGGCGTGGGATACATGGCGAGCGAGGGGCCGAAATCCTGGCTGAGCAGGATGCGCCGCAGGAAGCCGCCATACTGCTCGAGGATGGTGCCGTTGAGACCGAATGCATCGCTGAGCGATTCGCGCAGCGCCGTCACCTGCTCCTGCTGCATGTAGGCGCCTTGCGACATCATGCGGCCGAGCATCGCCTCGACTGGATTGACCGGCATCAGGCGCGGAATGACGAAGATGAAGGTGATGCCGAACAGCACCACGGCGACGTAGCTCGCCAGGCGTCCGAGCAGGAACTGGGCGTAGCGGGCCATCGCCGCGCCGCTGGGTCAGATCACCTCGAGGAAATCGCGATCGGGCAGCGCCTTCAGCGGCGCGTGCGGCAGGGCCTGGTACCAGAAGGCGACCGAAGCGATGTCGTCCTGCAGGGGCAGGTAGCGGCGCTCCTTGTCCGGCCGCCAGCCCAGCGCCTGGATGGTGACGCGCAGTCCCTTGTCGAAGCGCACCGGATCCATGATGTGCCAGCGATACATGCCGAAGCGCTGCTGCGACTTGTAGATGCCGTCCGGCCGGATGACCTGGCACAGGCCGGCATAGGGTGTGGTGTACTCGGTGTAGGCGTGCGGCTTGTCCGGCTCGCAGATTCCGATGTCGAAATCGTAGGCGCCGCAGAAATAATCCTCGGTGCCGGTGCCGCAGATGGTCGGGAACCTGCCGTCGTCGTCGATGAAGAACTTGATCTCGCCTTCGCCCCACCAGCCGGTGTTGTTGCTGCCCCACGCCATGTAGGTGCCGACGTAATGGCCCTTGCCGGCGATGCCGTCGATCACGGTGTGGTCGGTCATATAGGTGAGCGGATTGGAACGGCGGAAGCTTGCATGGAAGTACGCCGCATCGGCCGGCACGTCGGTCAGCGTGTAGTCGATCTGGTAGTAGATGCGCGTCTCGACCTCGTCGAGATTGGTCAGCGTCACCCGGCAATGCTTGCGGAACGGCATCTCCCAGTAGCAGTTGAAGGCGCGGCCAGGGTTGACGCAGACCGGCAAGGAGTTGACGTGGGCGTAGCGCTCCCAGCCGTTGGCGAAGAAATCGCCGAACGGACATTCGACCGACGGGTTGGCCTCGTTGTCCCAGTAGATGCGCAGGATGAGGAAGCGCCAGCGCCCGCCACGGATGGTCGCCCAGATGTGCTGCAGCGCGCCCGGTCCCTCGATGTCGGCCAGAACAGTGGTGGCGCCCGGCGCGACGTCGATCGACGGCGAGACCTTCCAGCCCTGGCCGAGCGAGCGCGCCGGCGACTTGCCGGTGCCCTCGGTCGCCATGCCGCCCTTGCCGGGTTCGCCGGTGAAATTCTCCGGGCTGATCGAGCGCGTCTTGGCGTCCGACAGGCGCGACAAGTTGCCGAGATGGAGGCCAAGCCCGTTGAAGCTCGTCATCGCCGTTCCCTCCCAGGATCGGACCATTGCTTTCGGGAATCGTATCGAAACGTTTCGATTCGGTCAACGAGATTGAATCGCATATTGCCCCGTGCAATGCTGTGCTCGGATGCCGAAACGATTCGACAAGAAGCCCACGATGATCGACGTCGCCAAGGCGGCGAAGGTGTCGCTGGCGACGGTTTCGGCGGCGATCAACCAGTCGGCGCCAGTCAGCGAGGAGACGCGGGCGCGCATCGACAAGGCGATCAAGAAGGTCGGCTACAAGGCCAACGTCATCGCCCGCAGCCTCAAGACCGGCACGACCTCGACCATCGGCCTGATGGTGGCCGACATCACCAATCCGTTCTTCGCGACCGCCATGCACGCCATCCAGGAGGTGGCGCATCGGCACAATTACAGCGTGATCCTGTGCTGCAGCGACGAGGATCCCGAGAAGGAGCGCACGCATCTGCGCCTGCTCGCCGATCGCATGGTCGACGGCTTCATCGTCGCCACTGCGGGCGAGACGCCGGAACTGCGTGGCCTGGTCGAAGGCGGCCGCGCGCCGGTGGTGCTGATCGACCGCCACATTGACGGGCTCGATGCCGACGCCGTCGTGATCGACAATGTGGCGGCGACCCGCGATGCGGTGCAGCACCTGTTGCTGGCCGGCCATCGCCGCATCGGCCTGATCACCGGACGGCGCTCGCTGTCGACCGGCCGCGAGCGCTACGAAGGCTATCGTCGGGCGCTGAGCGATGCCGGCATCGCCTTCGAGCCTGCCCTGGTCGGCAGCGCGCATTTCGGCGCCGACGACGGCTATCAGGCGGCCAACAAGCTCCTGTCGCTCAAGGAGCGTCCGACCGCGATCTTCGCCTGCAACAACCTGTCGGGCCTCGGCCTGATGCGCGCCCTGCACGACGCCGGCCTGCGCTGTCCCGACGACGTCGCGGTCGCCTGCTTCGACGATTTCGAATGGGCCGAGGTCTTCCATCCACGGCTCACGACGGTCGCGCAGCCGACCCAGGCGATCGGCATCCAGGCGATGATGATGCTGCTCGAGCGCATGCGTGACGACACGGCCCGCGCTCTGCCGCCCCGCCTGGTGCGCCTGAAAGCGCACCTCGTCGTGCGCGATTCCTCGCGTCTTCCGGACCGCGGGCGTCTCGCCCGCGCGTGATTCATGGTCAAAGGACCGCGGGCCCTCTGCCCGCTCATGCGTCTTCCGGACTGCGCGCGTCGTGCTTGCCAGGACATGCATGAGCGGGCGAGACGCCCGCGATCCTCTGACCATGAGCGCGCGAGACGCTTCGCGGTCCGCAAGAGCATGATCATGAGAGTGGCCGCATCACCGCGCGCAGGGGGCGCCGTCCCTGTTGGCGATCTTGATCGGCAGCGCAATCAGCTCGTATTCGCCGGGCTCGACGCGGTCGAGGACCAGGCCTTCGACGATTCGGATGTCGTGGCGGTCGATCTCGTGATGGGCATCGAGGGTCTTCGAATTGGCGGGATCGACGGAGGCGGCATCGACGCCGATCAATCGCACGCCGCGCCGGGCGAGTGACGTGACGAGCGCAGGGTCCAGACCCTTGAGATCGGCGTCCCATTCGGGGGGATAGCGCTCGTGCTGGCGGATCAGGATGCGCTCGACCTTGTCGGGCAGGGCCGGCACGACGTCGGCCTCGCGAACGACGCGGCCCTTGCCGGCGCGCGCATCGACGACGAAGCAGCGGCCGATGAACGGCTCGAGCGGCAGCTCGGCGATGGTGGCGCCGTCCTGCTTGTAGTGCAGCGGCTCGCGCGCCGTTCGGCCTAACAGGCATTCGCCGACCGCGTGTCCTTCCAAAATCTAGAAATCCGATTTGCGGGGACCCGTAACCGGCCCTTTAGTTGCGGCCATGTGAACTAACGGCCGATGCGCTACTTGTGCCGGAAGACTGTCCGGTCGCGCTTACGTACTGCCACCCTACATCATCGGCGACCCCACTGACTTTCCTAACGTAGTGGGCGGAGTTCGGCCCCTGTTCGAAGAGAACTACTCGGGGCGGACGATCTACGGACCAAAGTTTCTCAACCGCCTTTCAACGGGGGAGGCCACCTCGCTGTCGGGCAGAAGGTTTCTTGTGGTGAAAGTCCAGTTGTTCATGGGCGCCTGTGTACCAAGTCCTGGTAGCCGAATTGGGAACGCCCGCCTTATCAAGTGCCCGGCTAGTACACTGCTCTTGATCGAATGAGCCTCGCAGTGACGGCGTCTCGTAGCTCGTGCGCCCTTCCGACCCTCACATCGCCCAGCTTTCGGACGCCGAACTGCTGGCAAAGGTCTCGCACGGCCGCGCGGCTTTCCATGCCCCGCGTACAACTGACGACAGGTCATCGCGCTCGAAGAGCGGGCCGCCGGGTTTTGTTGGTCTAGAAGAACAAGCTGAAGTGGTGCGCGACACCGATCAGCTCAAGACCGTGGCCCCCAAAGCCGCCGTCGCCGCCGTTACCGAAAAGACCCCCATTGCCGCCAGCGCCGCCGTTGCCGCCATTGCCGAAGAGCCAATCCCCGGCGCCGCCAGCACCCCCGCTGCCACCAGCGCCGCCGGTACCGAAGAGCCACCCTCCGGCGCCGCCGCTACCGCCAGCACCGCCATTGCCGAAGAGCAACCCGCCGTTGCCACCAGCGCCGCCGCTGCCGCCAGCACCGCCGATGCCGCCAACACCGCCGCTGCCGCCAGCACCGCCCGTGCCGCCAACACCGCCGTCGCCACCAGCGCCGCCGCTGCCGCCAACACCGCCGGTGCCGCCAACACCGCCGGTGCCGCCAACACCGCCGCGCCAGCGCCGCCGGTGCCGCCAACACCGCCGGTGCCGCCAACACCGCCGCTGCCGCCAGCACCGCCAGCGCGCCAACACCGCCGTCGCCACCAGCGCCGCCTGCCGCCAACACCGCCGGTGCCGCCAGCGCCGCCGGTGCCACCAACACCGCCGGTGCCGCCAGCACCGCCGGCGCCCACCAACACCGCCGTCGCCACCAGCGCCGCCGCTACCAACACCGCCGCTGCCGCCAGCACCGCCGCTGCCGCCAACACCGCCGTCGCCACCAGCGCCGCCGGTACCGCCAACACCGCCGGTGCCGCCAACACCGCCGTCGCCACCAGCGCCGCCGCTGCCGCCAGCACCGCCGGTGCCGCCAACGCCGCCGCTGCCGCCAACACCGCCGTCGCCGCCGGTGCCGCCAACACCGCCGCTGCCGCCAGCACCGCCGGTGCCGCCAACACCGCCGCTGCCGCCGACGCCGTCGCCACCAGCGCCGCCGGTACCGCCAACACCGCCGGTGCCGCCAGCGCCGCCGGTACGCCAACACCGCCGTCGCCACCAGCGCCGGTGCCGCCAACACCGCCGTCGCCACCAGCGCCGCCGGTGCCGCCAACACCGCCGTCGCCACCAGCGCCGCCGGTGCCGCCAACACCGCCGCTGCCGCCAGCACCGCCGGTACCGCCAACACCGCCGCTGCCGCCAGCACCGCCGTCGCCACCAGCGCCGCCGCCGCCAGCACCGCCGGTACCGCCAACACCGCCGCTGCCGCCGCGCCGCCATCCGCCGCCAGCACCGCCGGTGCCGCCAACCCCGCCGTCGCCACCCGCGCCGCCGCTGCCGCCAGCACCGCCGGTGCCGCCAACACCGCCGGTGCCACCAACACCACCGTCGCCACCCGCGCCGCCGCTGCCGCCAGCGCCGCCGCTGCCGCCAGCACCGCCGTCGCCGCCAGCACCGCCGCTGCCGCCAGCACCGCCGGTACGCCAACACCGCCGGTGCCACCAACACCACCGTCGCCACCAGCGCCGCCGCTGCCGCCAGCGCCGCCTGCCGCCAACACCGCCAACGCCGCCGCTGCCGCCAGCACCGCCGGTGCCGCCAACGCCGCCGCTGCCGCCAACACCGCCGTCGCCTCCAGCGCCGCCGCTGCCGCCAGCACCGCCGGTGCCGCCAGCACCACCGTCGCCACCAGCGCCGCCATTGCCGAACAGGCAATGCCCGGCGCCGCCAGCGCCGCCGCTGCCACCAGCGCCGCCGTTACCGAAGAGCCACCCGCCGTTGCCGCCAGCACCGCCATTGCCGAAGAGCCACCCTCCGGCGCCGCCGCTACCGCCAGCACCGCCATTACCGAAAAAAAGGCCCCCGTTGCCGCCAGCGCCGCCGTCGCCCCCATTGCCGAAGAGCCACCCTCCGTTGCCACCAGGGCCGCTCTTACCGGGCTTTGCCATCTTGCTGGTCCTCTAGCTCATGATCCCACGAAGCATGAAAGCCTCGTACTGCTCGTGGCCAATCTAAGGTCCCGAACAACAACCCCAAGCACTCCACACCCACCCAAGCGTATCGTCAGATTGCTTGGCGGTGCAACATCTCCGAAAGAAGTTGTGCTTCGGATCACTGCTTCCAGCGCGTGCCCGGATGGCCGGGCGCGCGGGTCTCCAAGAACTTAGAGGGTGCGAAGCGGCTAGTGCACTGTCATTGAGCGCGCGAGGCTCGCGCTGACGGCTTCTCGTAGCTCCTGCGCTCTCTTGACCGGCACATCGCCCAGCTTTCGGACGCCGAACTGCCGGCAGATGTCGCGCATGGCCGCGCGGCCTTCCATGCCGGCGGCGTACAGGTCGCGACGCGCTCATGTGGCTAGCTAGGACTGCCGGACATCGCGACATCGACCCTTGGGACAAGGGAAGTCCGCCAAGCGTTCGGTTCGTTGTCCTGAATAGACCCGGGTCGTTCGAAGATCGCCGTCTACGCCGTGGCGGCATCCCCTTTCGGCGTGCGCGCCCCCGCCAACGAGACGACGTTATCGGCGGCAGCCCCAGCGATGAACTGCGCCCACGCCTGCATCCATTCCCGGCGGCGCTCAAGAAAAGTCGTCCGCCTGTATGCCGCCTCGACCTGATCGCGGTCGACGGGGGCGAGCGCGGCCTCGACGATCTCGCGAGGGTAGCGTGTCTGTTCGGTAATCCAATCGCGGAAGCTGGACCGGAACCCGTGGACCGTCACCTTGGCGTGGCCCAGCGGCCGCATGAACTGGAGCACGGTGCTGTGTGCCAGGGCCTCGCCGCGCACGTAGCCCACGAACACGTGCGGATTGCCGGGGCGCGGCTTGATCGACCGCAGCAGCGCAACGGCTTCCTCAGAGGGCGGCACTTGATGTTCACGCCCACCCTTCATGCGCGACGCCGGCACCGTCCAGAGCGCAGCGTCCAGGTCAACTTCCGACCACTTCATGCCGATCACTTCGCCGGTCCGCGTTGCCGCCAGGATGATCAGCCGCAGTGCCGCGGCAGACAGTGCATGGTGTTGTGCCATGGTCTTTTAGAAGGCCGGCACATCGGCGTATGGCATCGCGATGACGGAAGGCCTGGACTTTCGACTTCGCCGGCAGCAGGTGCTTGAGGTTGCCACGCCACGCCCGGGGTTTTCCCCTGTCCGCAGACCTTGCGCTTGGCCGCGTCGAGCATGGCCTCAATCCGCCCGCGCAGTCGCGACGCCGTCGCAGGCGCGCGCGTCCACAAGCTCGACGATGACAGGACGGAAACACGTCTTGCGTCGTGATCGCAGCGACGGACAGGTCGCCGAGATGCGGCATCGCATACGTTTCAAGCGTGCGCTCCCAGTGGCCGGCGTGGAGGGTAGAACGCCACCCCGGCTTGTGTGCGGCGATGTACGCCTTGGCAGCGTCGCGGATGGTCGTCCCTTGCCGCGCGACCGCGCGACCGCGCGACCGCGCGACCGCGCGACCGCGCGCCGCCGGTCGTCGCGCGTCGTCTTCGGATCAAGGCCGCGTGCAACGTCGGCCCTGATAGCCGCCGCCTGCGCCCGGGCGTCGGAAACCGATACGGACAGCAAGGAGCCGAGCCCCAACTCGCGGCGCTTCCCGTTCTGCACGACCATGAGCGCCCAAGACTTCGTGCCGGCCTTGCTGACCAGCAAGTACAAGCCGCTACCATCGGCGTACCGACCCATCGGCACAGGCCGCTCCAGTTCTTTGACGCCTAACCTGTTGAGCCCCAACGCCACTGTCCGCCCTTCGCAAGGTGCGGTGCCAGAATGCCTTGCGGGCCGTGGGTGGCAACGATGTTCCCCACTGATAGCCCCACGAACGATAGACGCGATGCCGCGCGAGCCGAGACACGTCAGACACATGGAGTGCGATATATGTCTCGTCTGTATGCATCGAACCCGATGCCAGACAGCCGTTAGACAGCACGTCGAAGTACATCAAAATCCCAGACGTCATGATCCATGGTCTTCACCACGTCGAAGGCGATCGACGTGAAGGCCACGCACTGCGATTTCGCGATCGGCTGCACCTACAAATATCTCAATGGCGGACCGGGTGCGCCGGCCTATTGCTGGGTGTCGCCGGAGCTGATTGCGCAGACACGCCAGCCGCTGTCCGGCTGGATGGGCCACAAGACGCCGTTCGAGTTCGGCTTCGACTACGAGCCGGCGGCGGCGATCCGGCGCTTCGTGTGCGGCACGCCGCAGATCCTGAGCCTTGCCGCCCTCGATGCGGCGCTCGAGCTGTGAGCGGACGTCGACCTCCTGCGGCTCCATCAGAAATCGCGCGATCTGACCGAATTCTTCATCATGCTGGTCGAATGGTCGCGCACTTCGTTCGGCGTCACGGTCCAGTCGCCGCGCGATGCCCGGCGCCGGGGCAGCCACGTCGCCTTCGGTTACAAGAACGGGTTGCAGGTCCATGCGTGCCTTGGCGGCCCGCGGGATCATCGGCGATTTCCGCACCCCCGACACGATGCGCTTCGGCGTGGCGCCGCTATACATCGGCTACGGGGACGTCGTGCGCGTCGTCGAGGCGCTGCACGACATCCTGCGGACCGGAAGCTGGGACCGCGCGGAGTTCAGGGGCACGACCGTCGTGACGTGATTCTTTTATTCTCCTCCCCAACTTCGTTGGAGGGGAATTGAAGAGCGTCACGGAAAGCGAAGTCTGCTTTGCGGCGGTGACGCGCTCCCGGCAATGAGTTCGTGTCCCGTCCGCCTACATATTCCGCTCGAGGCGATCACGCTCTAGGATCAGGACGCAGGAGGCACGCCATGGCACCGACAGCAAAGCAGCGGCGGGACGAGTATCGCGAGGACGTCGCGGGACGGGCCAATGTCGGCGACACGCCCGAGCTGCTCCAGTACTACGACGAGCTCGAGCGCTACGAGGCCGGCGCGCTGTGGACCGTCGCCAACAAGATCGAGCCGTGGCAGCCCAAGTCGGGCTCCGTGCCCGTGCTTTGGCGCTATCTCGACCTCCGCGAGCACGTTCTGAAATCGCTCGACCTTGTGACTGCCGAGAAGGCCGGCCGGCGCGTGATCTATCTCAACAATCCGGGACGGCGCGACGTCTCCGCCGCCGTCGGCTGGCTGTATTCGGGACTGCAGGTGATGAATCCGGGCGAGGTCGCCTCGGCCCATGCCCATTCGGCGTCGGCTCTGCGCTTCATCATGGAAGGCGAGGGCGCCTATACCATCGTCGATGGTCACAAGATGACCTTGGGCGCCAACGACTTCGTGCTGACGCCCAACGGCACCTGGCACGAGCACGGCGTGGAGGCCACCGGCACGGCCTGCATCTGGCAGGACGGCCTCGACATCCCGCTGGTCAACGCGCTCGAAGCGAATTTCTACGTCGTCCATCCCAACCTGCAGCAGAGCGTCGGCCATCCGGTCGACGACATGCGCCACACCTTCGGCAATCCGGGGCTCGTGCCGTCGACCGGCACGTGGTCGAAGCCGTACTCGCCGCTGCTGAAATATGAATGGGCGCCGACCTACGAGGCGCTCAACCGCTATGCCGCGGTGACCGACGGCTCGCCCTATGACGGCGTGATGATGAACTACATCAATCCGGTGTCGGGCGGCCCGGTGATGCAGACGATCGGGGCAGCGATGCAGATGCTGCGTCCGGGCGAGCGGACCAAGGCGCATCGCCATACCGGCAGCTTCATTTACCAATGCTGCAAGGGGCGCGGCTATTCGATCATCGAGGGCAAGCGCTTCGAATGGCAGGAGCGCGACATCTTCTGCGTGCCGTCCTGGATGTGGCACGAGCACGGCAACCTGTCCGACCGCGACGATGCCTGCCTGTTCACCTTCAACAACCTGCCCGTGATGCAGGCGCTCAGCCTCTATCGCGAGGAAGCCTTCGGCGACAACGGGGGGTATCAGCAGGCGGCCTGAGTGGCATCGTCCCCTCATCCGGAGCTTCGCGGCGAATTGCCCTGCGAGGTGGCTTAGCTGGGAAGCAGCTTTCTGCGAAGCTCCGCCCGCAGCACCTTGGCCATGCCGGAGGAGGCGCGCGGAAAAGCCGGAAGCACGACGCAGCGCACCGACTGGAAGGCGGCGAACTCGGCTTCCAGTGCGCGCAGCCTCTCGGGCGGTGGTGCGACCGCGGCCTCTAGGGCGATGACCAGCGCCTCCTGCCCGCGGGCGAACAAGCACACCTCCTTCACTCCCAGCGTGCGCTGGAGGTGCTGCTCCAGCGGCGGCAGGGCCATTTTCTCACCGCCGACATCGATCACGTCCGCGTTGCGGCCAAGGATGCGAATACGGCCGTCCTCGCGCCGGACCGCCAGATCGCCGGGATAGAAGAAGCCGTCGCGGAACCTGGCGGCGCTGGCTTGCGGCTCGTCCATGTACCCGCAGGCGTCCATCGCGGTGAGACGTGCGCGCAGCTCGCCTTCCTGCCCCGGCGCCGTCTCGTTGCCGTCGTCGTCGACCACCTGCGTCAACCGGTGTGGCGCGGGGGTGAGCCAATGAATGTCGTCCGGCGTTTCCAGCCGCGTGCTCATGAGGGCCGCGGCGATCTCCGTCATGCCGTAGACCAGGGTAGGACTGCACGTCAGCAGGGATTTCACGCGGTCGAACGCGGCCGGGGAAAGGAAGCCACCGGCAGTGAACACGCGCATGTCGCGCTGGGCGGGACTTGCCTGCGCGGCCCGCTCGAGCATGTCGTTGAAGAGCGAGGGCACGATGAAGGCGGCATTCGCCCCCGAGCTGAACAACCGATCGAGGCGGTCCGGCCGCTGATCGAATATGGTGCAGCCACCGGCCGCCCATATCGCCGGAGGCAGGCGGCATCCGAGGGCCGAGAAGATGGCGAGGTCCTGATTGTTGTAGATCGTTCCGGCGTCGAGATCATATTCTCGGGTCGCCTGCTCGTTGCGCATCGGCTCGTGCGCCCCGTCGTAGAAGATCTTCTTGATGGTTCCGGTGGTCCCCGACGTGAACAGAATGTTGCCGCCGAAGGGCGGAGACAGGCCGTTCACCGGCGCCGCGGGGGCGGTCATGTCGACCGGCAGGTCGGGCAAGGCGATGCCCGCCAGGCCGCCGAGGGATCTTGTTCTCAACGTCTCCGGTGCCTGCTCTCTGCGCCAGATGACGATGCCGACGGCATCCCGGATGGCGAGCTGCTCGGCCTGCTCCATGGAGACG
The DNA here is from genome assembly GCA_046349295.1 of Reyranellaceae bacterium. Classification (GTDB taxonomy): domain Bacteria; phylum Pseudomonadota; class Alphaproteobacteria; order Reyranellales; family Reyranellaceae; genus Reyranella. Next base: position 318,943 of record JAXMCP010000012.1, on the reverse strand, counting down.
ATGGAAACGGTGTGCAAGCCGAGAGAACGCAGAGCGCTGACGACGATCCAGGACTGTGCCAGGTCACGGATCAGCACGATGACAGTCTTGCCGACCGGCAGTCTGTGGACTGCAAAGTAGCGCCGGTGAGCCTCGATCATGCATGCGAACAGGCCGTAGCTCATCGATTCGCCATTGTTGACCAGCGCTACCCTGTCGGGGTTGGCATGGGCCTGCTTGTACAGCGGGTCCAACATTGCTTCGGCCTCCCTTGCGAAGCGGTCTGTGACGCCAGAACGTCACGCCCTTTCAGGCTCTTGTCGCCCTCAGCTCCTCCGAGCGATCGGTCGCTGGTGCCGGCGTTCGCGACAGCGCGGCGATCTCGGCGCGCAGCGCCGGCGTCATCTCGACCGTCACGGCGGCCAGCGAAGCCTCGAGCTGCTCGACGTTGCGCGCGCCGATGATCGGCGCGGTGATCGCCGGATGGGCGGCGACCCAGGCGATCGCCGTGCTCACCGGATGCAGGCCGCTCTGCTTGCAGAAGCCGACATAGGCCTCGGCGACCTCGACCATCCATTCATCGCCGTAGCGCGCCTCGTACATCTTGTTGGTCTTGAGCCGGCCGGTGGCTTGGCCGAAATACTTGCCCGACAGCAGGCCGGCGGCGGCCGGGCTGTAGGGGATGACGCCGATGCCGTTGGCCTGGGCCATCGGCAGGATCTCGACCTCGGCCTGGCGCTTCACCAGGCTGTACATCGGTTGAATGACCTGCAGGCGCGCCCAGTTGTGACGCTCCTGTATATCGACGGCGCGCTGCGTCTGCCAGGCCGACCAGTTGCTGACCGCCGGGTAGATCACCTTGCCCGCCCGTACCAGGTCCTCGAGCGCGCGCATCATCTCGTCGATCGGTGTCACCGGGTCGAAGCGGTGCAGGAACAGCACGTCGATGCGGTCGGTCTGCAGGCGGCGCAGCGAGTCCTCGACGGCGCGCATGACGTGGCGGCGGTTGGCGCCGCGCGAATTGACGTCCGGCCCAGTCGGATTGAAGCACTTGGTGGTGATGACGAGGTCGTCGCGATGGCCCTTGGTCAGCCGGCCCAGGATCTCCTCCGACCGGCCCTTGCTGTATTCGTTGGCGGTATCGAAGAAGTTGATGCCGGCGTCACGCGCCGCCGCATAGAGCGCTGCCGAGGTCGCCTCGTCGGCGTCGCCGCCGAACGACATGGTGCCGAAGCAGAGTTCGGAGACGGAAATGCCGGTACGGCCGAGAAGTTTGGTCTTCATGGCCGAGGTTCTTACGGCAAATTGGCAGTCGCCGGGAGTGGTGACGGCAGCCTTCCCGACGGGGCGTGTCCAGCGCGGGCGTAGTGCAACTAGCATACCACCTGTGATGTAGTAGTATGTAGCCGATGCAGGATTTGCGTTGTGGTCTGGGGCTTCAGGCAACGATTTCCTCCGCTTTCGTGCCCAGTTGGACCGCGTGTTTGGAGCTGAGGAGCAGGTAGGTATGGCATTCCCGATCGTGACGGCGCAGGAGCAGATTGGTCAGCTCTACGTCGCGTATTTCGGCCGTGCGGCCGATCCGGTCGGTCTCGACTACTGGGTGACGCAGCTCAACGGCGGCCTGTCGCTGACGGCGATCGCCAACTCGTTCGCGGTGCAGCCCGAGGCGACGGCGCTGTACTCGTACCTGGCGGCGCCCGCGGTCGGTGACCCGGCGGCCTTCGTGAAGGCGATCTACAACGACCTGTTCAATCGCGATCCGGACGCGGCGGGCCTCGACTACTGGGTCGACCAGCTCACGGTGGCGAAGGTGCCGCCGGGCACGATGATCCTGAACGTGATCTCGGGCGCGCAGGGCGCCGACCTGACGACGATCCAGAACAAGACGCACGTCGCGGTCGACTACGCGCAGAAGTTCGTCAATGCGAACCTCACCTGGATCGCGATCGACAACACGGCCGGGGCGCAGGCGGTGGTGGAGCCGGTGACCAGCGACCCGGCGACGGTGGTGGCGGCGATCGCCCGGACCGACGCGATCATCGTGCAGGAGCAGACCAACCCGCAGGGCATCTCGCTCGTGCCGAACGCCACGACCATCCTGTCGGGCGGCGCGGTCGACGTCGTGCTGCAGGCCGACCCGTCGCAGGCCAACAAGACGTTCCAGTACACGATCAGCGGCATCCAGTCCTCGGAGATCCAGGGCGGCAAGCTGACCGGCTCGGTGGTGCTGGGGACCGACAGCAAGGCGACGATCCATATCGGCACGATCACCAACGCGGCCAACCTCAACACGCCGAACGAGACGATCAAGGTCACGGTCGGGCCGATCAGCTCGACGACGACGCTGACCGAGGGCACGCAGACGGTGAGCCAGACCGGCCCGGTGAACGAGGGCCAGGCGTTCAACGTCTCGGTGGCGACGAGCAACATCGCGGCCGGCGCGGCCAGCGGGCTGACACAGAGCTACACGATCACCGGCCCGGGCATCGCCCATGTCCCGGTGGCGGAGCGTTCGGGCACGGTGGTGCTCGACCAGAACGGCAACGCGACGATCTCGGTGCACACGCTGGCGACGCTGGCCGACAGCGGCACGACGACGGTGACGGTGACGGTGGGCAACGACGCGCCGGTCAACGTGATCATCAACGAGACGGCGGTGCAGCAGGTGACGCCGAGCTCGGCGACGATCCTGGAAGGCGCGCAGGTGATCTTCACGGTCACCACGACGGGCGTTGCAGGCTCTGCGGTGGCGGGCCAGGTCGAGAGCTGGGTGCTGAGCGGGGCGGGGACGTCGCAGGTCGACGGCCCGCTGTCGGGCACGATCGTGCTCGACCAGAACGGCACGGCGACGATCACGGTGTCGACGCTGGCGAACGTGCTGAACGGTCCGGCGCTGCAGAATCTCGCGATCACGATCCTGAGCGGTGCGGTTCCGACGGCGAACGGCTCGGTCGACATCTCTGAAGGCACGCAGACGACGACGAACAGCGGGCCGGTGAGCGAAGGCACGGCGTTCAGCTTCTCGGTGGCGACGACGGGCGTGGCGAACGGCTCGGTCGAGGGCCGTGTCGAGTCGTACACGATCACGGGTCCGGGCCTGGCGCACATCCCGGTGGCGGAGCGTTCGGGCACGGTGACGCTGGATGCCAACGGCAACGCGACGGTGACGGTGCACACGCTGGCCGACCTCGCCGGGTCGGGCACGACGTCGGTATCGGTCCAGGTCGGCAACAACGCCGCCTCGACGGTGACGATCAACGAGACGGTGGCGCAGTCGGTGACGCCGAGTGCGGCGACGATCCTCGAAGGCGGCCCGGTGGTGTTCACGATCAACACCACGGGCGTAGCCGGCGGCGCGGTTGCGGGCCAGGTCGAGACCTGGACGCTGAGCGGCGGCGCCTCGGGCCAGGTCGACGGCCCGCTGTCGGGCACGGTGACGCTGGACACGAACGGCAGCGCGACGGTGTCGATCGCGACCCTGGCGACGGTGCTGAACGGCGTGTCGCCGCAGGACCTGGTGTTCACGCTGAAGAGCGGGTCGACGACGACGGCGACGGCGACGGTCAACGTGACCGAGGGCACGCAGGCGACGACCAACACGGGCCCGGTGAACGAAGGCTCGGCCTTCAGCTTCAGCGTGGCGACGACGAACGTGGCACCGGGCTCTGTGGCGGGCCGTGTCGAGGCGTACACGATCACGGGTCCGGGCTTGGCGCACATCCCGGTTGCGGAGCGCTCGGGCACGGTGACCTTGGATGCCAGCGGCAACGCGACGGTGACGGTGCACACGCTGGCCGATCTCGGCAACACCGGCACGACGTCGGTCTCGATCCAGGTCGGCAACAATGCCGCCTCGACGGTGACGATCAACGAGACGACGACGCAGTCGGTGACGCCGAGCTCCGACACGATCCTCGAGGGCGCCCCGGTCGTCTTCACCATCAACACGGTGGGCGTGCTGGGCAGTGCGGTGGCGGGCCAGGTCGAGACCTGGACCTTGAGCGGGCCGGCCTCGGCGCAGATCGACGGGCCGCTCAGCGGCACGGTGACGCTCGATTCGAACGGCAGTGCGACGGTGTCGATCGCGACGCTGGCGACGGTGCTGAACGGCGTGTCGCCGCAGGACCTGGTGTTCACGCTGAAGAGCGGGTCGACGACGACGGCGACCGGCACGGTCCACGTGAGCGAGGGCACGCAGACGACGACGGCGCCGAACGCGGTGGTCGAGGGCGGGGCGTTCACCTTCTCGGTGGCGACGACGGGCGTGGCGTCGGGCTCGGTGGCGGGCCGGGTCGAGAACTACACGATCAGCGGTCCGGGGCTGGCGCAAATCCCGGCGGCGGAGCGGACCGGCACGGTGACGCTCGACGCCAACGGCAACGCCTCGGTGACGGTGCACACGCTGGTCGATCTCGGCGTGCTGGGCTTCAAGCCGATCGGCATCCAGGTCGGAAACAACGCGGCGGTCACGGTCGATATCCTCGACCAGGCCTTCCAGACCGTGTCGGTGAGCCCGGCCAACGCGACCATCAACCAGGGCCAGAGCCTGACCTTCACGGTCAACACGCAAGGCGTGGCGGGCAGCTCGGTGGCCGGGCTGGTGCAGTCGTGGACGCTGACCGGCAGCGGCACCAACCAGGTGACGGGGGGCGTGCTGAGCGGCACGGTGACGCTCGACAGCAACGGCAGCGCGGTTGTCACGGTCAACACCGACTTCAAGATCATCAACGGTCCGCTGACGCAGAGCCTGACCTTCCGGCTGGACAGCGGCGGCTTCCCCGACCTCTCCCGGACGGTGACGATCAACGAAGCGACGCTGACGGTGACGCCGCCGGCGGCGCCGGTGGTGGAGGGCAACCAGGTCAGCTTCACGATCAGCGGGGTGAACATCCCGAACGGCACGACGTTCGCCTACACGCTGTCGGGGTCGGCGCTGGGCAACGTGGTGCCGGCGTCGCAGATCCACGGGCTCGTGACGCTGAACAACAACACCGCGACGGTGGTGGTGAACACGCTGTCGACCGACGCGAGCGGCCTCACCAAGGGGCTGACGCTCACGATCGACGACGTGTCGACGGCGACGGGCACGGCGCAGATCGCGGAGACGGCACCGATCTCGTTCATCCTGACGACGGGCACCGACACCTTCGTCGGCAACCCGAACGGGCTGAACACCTTCTTCGCGGTGGCCAACTCGAACCCGCTGACGGCGTCGAGCACGCTCGGCCAGAACGACAATCTCGACGGCAAGGGCACGATCGACGGCCCGAACACGCTGTTCCTGCAGACGACGGGCATCCTGCCGCAGCTGATCAACGCCTTCACGACCAACAACATCCAGATCTTCAACATCAACCCGGGCCAGGCCAAGGGTGGCACGACGGTCGACATGTCGAGCGTGTTCGGCATGACCAAGGTGATCGACGCCAATGCCAGCGGCAGGCTCACGCTCTTGAACGTGACGGCGTCGACGGACGTCGAGCTGCAGAACCCCAGCGACATCCTGGCTGGCGTCGCCGTCGACCTGGCGATCCAGTACCAGAACAACGCGGCGAAGCCCACGACGCAGACCTTGACGCTCGACCCGACGGTGAGCCCGATCACCGGTCTCGCCAACTCGCGCTTCTGGGTGAACGTGCCGCAGGTGTCGATCGCTTCGACCGGCATCGGTACCAACGGGCTGATCGCGGTCAATGGTGCGACCAACGGGCTCGCCGCGACCGCGCTCACCAGGGTCACCATGCTGGGCACGACCCATTTCGTCGCCGGCACGACGGGTTCGGGCCAGGTGGCATTGGCCTTTACCGGCGCTGCCGTGGCGGCGGCCACCAACCTGCTCGACCTGTCGGCCTTCGCCGGCACGTTCTTCGACGTCGGCGATCCTTCGGGTCCGTTCGCGGCCATCACGGCATCGGGCGGGTTGACGATCAACTCGGGCGCCGGCGGCATGCAGGGCACCTACACGCCGGGCGCGGGATTTACCGGCGCGACCCAGGTTGGCGGCCTGGTCCTGGTGGGCGGCAATCTCGAGCTCGACATCGGCAACGGCACCGTCAATCAGCAGACGCTGACGGTGGGCGGCGCGATCACCGTGCTCGGCACGCCGCTGGGCGGCGCGGCTGGTGGGCTCATCGACAGCCTCATGACGACCTTCGGCGGCGCGCAGACCTACAAAGGATTCAATGGCGGCCTCAGCGGCTCGATCATGACCAATGACGGCGTCCTGAATGTCGGCGAGGGGACCCGGGTCAACGGGACGATCAATCTCGCGGTCAGCACCGGCACGGGCGCGGCCGTGGTGTTCGGCGGCAACGGCGACGTCACCTTGGACTTCTCGGGCGCCGGCACCACCGGCTTCCACGGCGCCCTGAACGGTCCTGGCTCGTACGACCGGTTCTTCGGCGGCACGGGCACCAACACGTTGATCTTCGACCCGATGATCAACAACCGCAGCACGGCCAACGGCCAGGGCTGGGCAACCGGCGTGCAGATCGTCACCCTGCAGTCGCCGGCCGGCACGCCGTGGGACGGCACCGAAGGCGGCACGCCTGGGGTGCTGCCGACCAACACGGTCGATCTGGGGATTCTGAACCTCAAATCCAACTTGATCGGCATCGACACGGGCTTCGCCCAGACCATCAACATCAACGGCCCGCTTGGCTCGACCGGCCAGACCTTCCAGGATGCCGTGTCGAACGACGAGTTCGTGCTCGACAGCAACGCGACGCCTGGCTTCGGCGGCGGCCTGCTGGGCCAGGTGATGGCCTTCGATTTCGCCCAGCCGACCGCCAACAACGCCGTGAGTCTCACGCTCAACAACGTGAACTCGCAAGGTGGCTTTCCGAGCCTCATCCTGCGCGACTTCGAGACCAGTTCGGCGGCGGCGGGCGACCAGAACCCGATCACGACGCTGAACCTCACGCTCAACCGCGACGCCGCTTTTGCCAATCTCATCGAGATCGTGCGACTGGAGGATCTCGATCGGCTGACTACGCTCAATCTCGCCGGCACGGCCAACAATTTCGACGACGACAAGGGGACCACCGGCCTGATCATCGATGCCCTGGGTGGCGGCGGAACCCTGACCCGGATCACCGGCGGCAACGGCAGCGTCGATATCAGCCTCCTTGCCGCCGACTACATGAGCAAGCAGGGCGGTACGATCACGCTCGGCAACGGCTCCAACGTGATCGCAGCCTTCGCCGGCAACTGGACGATCACCAGCGGGAAGGTGCCGGGCGGCGGCACGGCGGGTGACAGCGGGGACAATCTCGTCTTCGTGGTGCCGGGCCTGGGCGACCGCCACACGGTGAAAACCGGCGGCGGCAACGACATCTTCGCGATCGGGCCTGCTTTCGCCTTCCCCATGCCGACCGGCGGCATCGTCGACATCATGAGCGGGGCGGGCAACGACCGGTTCTTCTTCGACCAGTCGGGCCTGTTCCCCATGCTCAACTCGGCGCAGAAGATCGACGGCGGCACCGGCCGTGATCGCATCGAGCTGGTCGACGGCGCGCTCAACCAGAACGACTCGCTGTTCGGTCAGATCACCAACGTCGAGATTCTCGCGGTCGCCGGGGGCTTCAACAACAGCCTGCTTCTGAACTTCTTCGCCAACCAGTCCGGCCTCGATACGATATCGACCAACGGCGACAGCTCGAGCAACGTGTTCTTCGAGGGCACGGGCTTCACCAACAAGCTGACCTACAACATCAACCTGCCGGGCAACGGTCTCGACGACGGCGGCAATGCGATCATCGTGGCGCAGCTCCCGAGCGGCACCAACGCGATCACGGTCAATGCCTTCGTCTCCGACTACAACGTGGCCTTCGAGAGCGGCCTCCTCACCGCGGCGATCAATCCCGGCACCGGCCTGCCGACCCTGTCGGGCATCTTCGCCAATGCCAATGCCCAGAACACGCTGAACCTGCGCGCCGACCTCATCAGCCCGATCGCAAACGTGTTCGGCACGGGCCTGGCCGGCACGGGCACCAACAACGTGCAGACCATCAACGGTCTGTCGAACGCGGGTGCTCCTCTGACGATCTTCCTCGCCAACGATCCGGCGCTGGGGTCGAAGGTGGCGACCATCGATCTCGGCAAGGTCAACGGCGACACCACATTATGGGGCCAGGCCAGCACGACCTCGCTCACCATCACCGGCGGCACCGGCAGCCAGGCCGGCGGCCTCTCGACCCTGATCGGCGGCTCGGCCGCCGATACCATCACCGCCCAGGGCAACGTCGCCAATTGGATCTGGGGCTTCGGCGGCGGCGACATCATGACCGGCGCGGCCGGCGATCCCGGGCTACAGACCGGCGGCGCCACGACCTTCGTGTTCAACACGCTGGCCGAGTTGCAGACCGCCACGATCACCAACTTCCACTTTGCGACCGATTCGTTCTTCGTCAATCCGGTGCTGCTCACCAACAACCTGTCGGGCAGCATCTTCTACGCCGGCTTCGGCCAGACTTACTTCGATGTGCTGAAGATGATGCAGGGCAGCGGGAACAACCCGCCGTTCGGCCCGACCTACGCGGTCTACGAGCAGGACAACAGCACGTTCTGGATCGACGCCAACAACGACGGCTTGCTGAACGCCCTCGATGGGCGGATCCATCTCACCTTCGGCAGCGTGTCGGCCGGGCCGGGCGAGGTCGTCTTCCAGTCGGTTTCCGACTTCAACTCCGCCCCGTCGGGCCTGGGCTTCGACGGCAAGAACGTGATCGTCACCGTGGCGCAAGACCAGACCGTCTCGTTCGGCACGGTGCTGCAGCCCGGCCAGACCCTGTTCGGCGGTCCGGGCCTCAACGATACGCTGAGCCTGGAGGGCAGCACCGACATCCAGAAGGCCAACATCGGCATCGGCCAGGCCTTCGCGTTCGAGCACCTGGTGCTGGTCGGTGCGGACGCCGACATCTCGATGGCGCAGTACAACTGGTTCCGTGACATTCCCGGCCACTCGGTCTCGGCCTTGGGCTTCGCCACGATCGTGTTCACCGACAACTGGTCGGGGGATCCGGTCCAGACCAAGATGACGACCACCGATCAGGTGGCGAACTACGACTTCCACCTGTTGACCAACACAGGCCTCACCAGCGGCATCACGCTCACCACGCCGGGCTTCACCGGCGGACCCTTCCAGGGCCTGGGCGCGGTGCTGGGCACGACCAAGGACGACGTCTTCAACGTCGCCGACGGCGACCTGCAGAACGACTTCGAGATCGATGGCGGCGGCGGCGAGGACACGCTCAACGTCGACGCCACCCTGGTGTTCGGCACGGTCTATGGCGACGTCGGCGACGCCGGCCAGACCAACGCCGTGGTGCGCAACGTCCAGACGCTCAACCTGATGGCCAACGGGCTCAACGTCATCGGCTTCAACCCGGGTACCGAGTTCACCACGGTGAACGGCGGCGACAACTCCGACACCATCGTCGATCCGGAGAATCTGGCCGGTGCGTGGACTCTGAACCTGGGCGGTGGCCCGAACGCGGTGCAGATCAACGCGTCGGCGGCCGACCTTTCGGCCGGCAAGATAACGGTCTCGGGCGCCGGCACGGCCTCGCTCGCCATCATTGCGATGGCCGATTCCAACACGACGCTGACGTTCGCCGAATATGCACTGCTCAATGCGGCCGGTATCGACCTGAGTGGCGGATCGACCTTCGGAAACACGACCATCACCTTCGCCGACGCCGTGACAGGCGGTGCCGTTCTGAGTTCCGGGGTCGGCAACTGGGTATTCTCGAGCGCCGACGACACCTTCGCGCTGGGCCAGCCGAGCCAGAACATCAATGTCGGCGCGGGCGGCAAGGACACGGTGATCATCGACATCGGCGTCATCTACGACGGCACTTTCACCGGTGGATCGGGCGACGACACGGTCCGATTCGCCACGGTCATCAGTTCCATTTCCGGTGTCAATGGCGGCAGCGCAACGGGCTTCGGCATCCTCGATTTCGGCGGCGCCGGCGGCTTGTTGGCGTTCATGACCGTCGACCAGCACAACGGTTTCAATCAGCCTTTTGTCGGCGCTGCCGGCGTGCAGGTCATCCAGCTCGACACCTCCGGCACCGCGGCGGGTGATGGCGGTATCGAGAAATACATCCTGGCGGGCGGCGGCGATGTGTTCACGGTCGCCAGGGACAACGGCGCCTTCAACCAGAGCATCGACATCACATTGGGTGGCTCCGATACCATCGTCTACGGCACGGGGACGTTCACAGGCCGTCTCGACGGCGGCGATGTCGATGACACGATACAGTTCACGGGCGACGCCGACGTGTCCGGCGTCGGGGCGCTGGCTCCGGGCTTCGCCGACTTCGCCAACGCCAAATCCACTGTGACGATGACCTTGGCGCAGTACATCCTGTTCAGCACGCCGTTCCTGAATACCAGCGATACCCAGACCATCGTCATGACAGGCGGGGGAGTGGCTACGGGGGATGACGGTATCGAAGACTATGTTCTGGTCGGCGGTGCTTTTCAGTTCACTATCGCGATCGGCTTGCCCAGCCAGAATGTCGACCTGACCGGTTCGCTCGGCTCGGACACGATCGTCTTCGGGGGCGCGACCTTCACCGGCAGCGTCACCGGTGCGACGGCCGATGATGCGGTGATGTTCGTCGACAATGCCGACATCTCCGGAGAGAACGGCGGCGACCCGATCGGCGCAGGCGACGCCGATTTCAACAATCACGGTCTCTCGATTGTCTTCATGACGCTGGCCCAGCACAACGACTTCAAGCAGCCGTTTTCCAACACCGGCAACGCGCAAGAAATCTGGCTCACGACATCGGGCGCAGCGACCGGCGATGGCGGGATCGAGACCTACGTGCTGGCCGGCGGCGACGACACCTTCACGATCGCCAAGGACAGCGGCAGCTTCGATCAGTCGGTGAACCTGTTCAAGGGCGGCGCCGACACGGTGATCTTCGGCGCCGGCACCTACACCGGCTTCGTCACCAACGCCGACGCCAACGACACGTTCAAGTTCACCGGCGACGCCGACATCAGCGGCGTCTTCAGCTTGTCTCTCCCTGGCAAGGCGAGCTTCAGCGGCGCCGGCGTCAAGGTGACGATGACCCTCGGCCAGCACAACGGCTTCGCGCAGCCCTTCCTCGATACAACGGGCGCGCAGACCATCGAGCTCACGACCTCCGGCACCGCGATGGGCGACGGCGGCATCGAGCTCTATCTCCTGGCCGGTGGCAACGACACCTTCACCGTGGCCAAGGACAACGGTGCGTTCAAGCAGGATGTCGACATCGGGCCGGGCGGCGTCGACACCCTGGTGTTCGGCGACGGCACCTTTTCAGGCGAGGTCATCGGCTGCGACCCGGTCGACGCCGCCGCGTTTGTCGGGAACGCCGACATCTCCGGCATGAATTCCGGAGGGCCGCTGGGCGTCGGCACGGCGAGCTTCAGCGATCTCGACCTCACGGTGGCCATGACGGCCGCCCAACACAACGATTTCGGCACGCCGTTCCTGTCGACCGGCGGCACCCAGACGATCCTTCTGATCACGGCGGGCAACCTCACCGGCGATATCGGGATCGAGAACTACGTCACCCTGGGCGATAACGACTACGTCTTCACCTTCGCCCCTGATAACGCCGGGTTGGTCGGCGGCAGCCAGAACCTCGATCTGGTCGACCCCGGGTTCGCCAACGATACGGCCGTCTTCGGTCCCGGCACCTTCTCGGGCAGGCTCGACAATGCCGGCAAGGGCGATACCGTCCAGTTCAGCGGCGGATCCGCCGACATCTCCGGATTGAACGCAGGGGCGGCCACGGGCGCCGAGTTCGTGAGCTTCAGCGATTCGGCGGTGTCCGCGACCATGACGCTCGCTCAGCACAATGCTTTCAGCACGGCGTTCCTGAATGCGGCGGGCACGCAGACGGTCGCGCTTTCGACCAACGGCACCGCCGTCGGCGCTTTCGGTATCGAGCAATATTTCCTGGGTCAGGACGGCAAGGCCCCGAACTTCTTCACGGTCGGCGCGATCGACCAGAGCGTGACCGGCGGCAACGACGACGACACGGTCATCTACAACTACGGCGGCGTCTCGGGCGTCCTGCGTGGCGGCGCCAACACGGCGAACGGCGATACGCTGATCCTCGGCGCTTCCAACAGCGTGCTGGCGGCGGGCAGCGGCGAGTTCGAGAACCTGACCTTCGCGGCGGCCGGCAGCTCGAAGCTGACGATGACTGCCCAGGCCCACAGCGGCCTCACCGGCGTCATCAATGCGCCCGGGACCGACGACACGATCACCCTGACCACGGCTATCAATGGCTCGGGACTGCAAGGCATCGAGAACTATCAGCTCATCTCGAGCACCGGCACCAACTTCTTCTTCTTCACCGACTCCCAGACGGGAACGGTGAGTGGTGCCGACAACCGCGCCGACAACTTTTCGGCGACGGCCTTACAGATCGCTCATGTGACCCTGCTGTACGGTGGTGCCGGCACGAATACCGGCAATCTGCTGATCACGACCGACGCGGCAGGCCTGGATCTCGCGACCCGCACGAAAAACATCAACCAGATCCAGCTCCTGGCCGGTTCCTCGGCCAACGTGATCGGCGCCAACAATTTCGGCGGCAACCAGGTCTCCGTGTCTGCAAGCGCGGATACCATCTATACCATGGGCACTGGCGGCTTTCAGTCCTACCAGGGTTTCGGCGGGCGCGACGACGTCACCTTCTCGACGCCGACCGGCGCCTACCAGCTCGGCCCCAGCGATGACATCCTGAGATCGAAGGTCGGCGGTGCAATCACCGTCTTTGTCCTGGATGGTGGTGCGGGGACGGACATCCTCTCGCTGAGCAACGGCGACGACACCTCGGGCGTCTTTCAATTCAACAACTTCGAGGTTCTGGATCTCGCCAACAACGCCTCGGTCACGATGAAGGGCAGCCAGTACAGCCAGTTCACGGCACTCCTGGCGGCGCCGGGCGTCAACACGATCAACATCGTGACGGATACCCTCACAGGCACGACGGTCAACGGTGTCGAGAACTACGTCCTGGCCGACGGCACGGCCTCGAATGCGGCCTACAAGATCAATGGCGACAACCAGACGATAACCGACAACAATACGGCGGGCTTCAGCAGCGCGACCATTGTCGGCTTCCACAGCAACGTCACTCTCTCGGCTACGGCCGGGACCCGCTACCTCGTCATCGACAACGATGGAGGCGCGAATCACACGATCATCCTGAGTGGGGATGTCGGACTTGATCAGGTGAGCGTAGGAGGCGGTCACACGGCTCTCTCGGTCGACCTCGGTGATGGCCCCAACGAGCTGATTGTTTCGGGTGTCGTCTCCGGCGTGTTGAGGGGAGGTGCCGACAGCGACCAACTGACCTTGCTCAACACCGCCGACATCAGCGACGCGACAGTCTCGAACTTCGATACCCTCGTGTTCGATCTCGACGCCTCGGTAACGATGAGTGCAGCAACCTGGGATCAATTCGTGGCGAACGATGGCAGCGGCTACGCGTACGCCCACAATTCGGAGCAGGTAACGCTCACCACCACAACGGTGAACACGGCCGCCTTCACGAGCAAGCTCTTCGGCGTCGTCGAGAGCTACGTCCTGTCGAATGCTGGCAACGATTTCTTCACGGTCAACCAGTTCGTCAACGGCAAGACTTACAACACGAATGTTGCGCTGGTGGCTGGCGGCAACGACTTCCTGACTTTCAACGACCTGACAGCTGCTCCGAACGGCAATGATGTCAGCACCACCGTGATCGGCTTCCAGAGCGGCGGCGCGGTGGGCTTCGACACCGTGGCCGTCAAGCTGAACGGCACGGCGGTCTCGAATGCCGGCTTCTACAACATCGCGGCAGCGAACACCGACGTCGATACGAAGGCTGCGCACACCGCCTTCACAGTCGCCACCTCCGTGGCGACCATCGTCGGAACCTGGACCGAGACCGCAGCCCTATCGGCGCTCGACACGGCGATCGGCATGATCAACACGGGCGACTACACGATGACCGTCTACAACGGCGCCAGTGCCGACGTGATGGCCGTGCAGATCGTCGATGCAGACAACCTCGCTACCGCCAAGATCGACCTGATCGGCGTCTTGACCAACGTCGGCGTCAACACCCTCGTCGCCCAGAACTTCTCGTGACGGAGGGCATGCCTCAATTGTAGATCGGCTGCGTGCCCGGCACCGGCGAGTGGCCGAAGCTGCCCTTGGCCAGGATCGCTTCGCGGCCGCCGAGGGCGGCGATCTTCGCCGCCTGGTCGCGGCGCGCTTGGCCGTCGACGGCGTCGGGGTCGACGACCCGGCGCAGGGCCGCGTCGCAGTCGGCCAGCACGCCGCGATAGCCCGCGTCCTGGCCGAGGTCGCGCAGCTCGAGCGGATCGGAGGCGAGGTCGAAGAGCTGCGGCGGCATGCCGACATAGTGGACGTACTTGAAGGCGCCGCGGCGGATCATGAAGACACCGGTGACGGCGCCGGCGGCGTGATACTCGCACAGCACCGTGCGCGGCGGGTTGAGCCCGCCCACCACGTCGAGCAGCGACGCGCCTGGCAGATCGCGGTCGTCGGCATGGACCGGCAGGCCGACGCAGTCGACGATGGTCGGGAAGGCGTCGACCAGGGAGACCGGCGCATTGCACGCCACGCCCCGCGGCACGTCGGGGCCGGCCAGGATCATCGGCACGCCGGCGGCTTCCTCGTACATGTTGGATTTGCCCCACAGGCCGCGGGCGCCGAGATTGTCGCCGTGGTCCGAGGTGTAGACCACCCGCGTGCTGTCGGCGAACCCGGTCTCGCCGAGCGCCGCCATCAGGCGCCCGACATTGTGGTCGACGAAGCTCACCATGCCGAAATAGGCGGCGATTGCCCGCCGCACCTTGTCCGGTGAATCGAACGCCTCGTCATAGACCTGGCAAGCCCGCATCGCCTCGAGATAGGGGTGATGCGGCCGCTCCGGCTGAGCGTATTGCGACGGCCACGGCACCTCGGCCTCGGGGTAGAGATCGAACCATTCGGGCCGCGACTTCAGCGGGAAGTGCGGGCAGACCAGGGACACGAACAGCGCCCACGGCTTGTCGTCGGGCTGGCGCGCGCGCTCGCGCAGCCATTCCTCGGCGGCGGCGGTGATGCGATCGTCGTAACCCTGGTAGGTCGAGTCGCCGCGTCCGGCATCGGCGGCGAGGCGCAGCGCGGCGACGCGGCGTGGCGGCGGGTCGCGCAGCATGCCGATCGGATCGCCGATGCCGTCGACGATGTGCAGGGGCATGTGTTCTTGCGTGAAGCCGTTGTCGTCGTCGGCGCTGCGATAATGCAGCTTGCCGATCGATTCGGCGCGATGGCCCGCCGCGCGCAGGCGATGGGCCCATGACGGCACGCTGCCGTCGTAAGCGATGCAATTGTCCCAGAAGCGCACGTCGTGCACGTAGCGGCCGGTCTGGAAGGCGGCGCGCGAGGGCACGCAGATCGGCGAGTTGCAGTAGGCGTCGGTGAAGCGCACGCCGGAGGCCGCCAGCCGGTCGAGATGAGGCGTGCGGATCATCGGATGGCCGGCAGCCCCGAGCACGCGCTTGTTGTGCTCGTCGGACATGATGAACAGCATGTTCCGCGGCTTGTGATCTCGCGCCATCGCTTCGCTCCCCCTTTGTCCGTCGCTCGCCGGGCCGCCAGCGATGCCCGTCTTGCGCCGGCCCGGCAATCGATGGAGAGTAGCGAGAACCATGACTGCCAGGGAATGACATGGATCATCGGCAGATCGAGCTGTTCATCGCCATCGCCGAGCGTCTCAATGTCAGCGAGGCCGCCGAGGCCAAGAACATCACCCAGCCCGGCCTGTCGAAGAGCATGCATCGCCTGCAGCAGGAGCTGGGCGCCCGGCTCTACCATCGCCGCGGCCGCGGGATCGAGCTCACCGAGGCCGGCCGCGCGCTCTACCGCCACGGCAAGTTGATCGAAAGCCAGTTGGCGGAAGCGCAGGCCGAGATGGTGGGCATCGCCAGTGGCGCGCTCGGCCACGTCCGCATCGGTGCCGGGCCGTCGTGGCTGAGCCGGCTGCTGCCCGATTCGATCGCCACCATCATGGCGCGCCATCCGCGCATCCGCTTCAGCGTCAAGGGCGGCTTTCCCGACCAGCTGATCTGGCAGCTGCGGCGCGGCGAGCTCGACGTCGTGATCGGGGCGCTGCCCGACAACCGCATCGACCCCGACCTGCATTTCGTGCGCCTGACCCGTGACACGTTGCGCGTCGTGGCGCGCCAGGGCCATCCGCTGGGCGTCAAGGCCGGCCGCGGGCTGGCCGACTATGTCGGCCAGCGCTGGGTGCTGCCCGGCCGCAACGAGCTGGTCCGCCAGCGCCTGGCGCAGGCCTTCCGCTCGCGCGGCCTGCCCGAGCCGGTGGCGATCGTCGAGGCCGATTCGCTGTCGCTGATTCTGGCGACGCTGCGGCTCACCGACTGTCTCGCCATGACGACTTCGCAACTGCTGCTGCAGGACGAAGCGCACGGCATCGCCGCGGTCGACCACGACCAGTTGCGCTTCACCCGCGAGGCCGGCATCGTGCGCAGCCGTCATCTCGAGCCGTCGCCGGCGCTGAAGTTCCTGACCACCGAGCTGCGCCGCATCGCGGCCAGGCGCAAAGACAATTGAAGTGGATCAGGCGCATGCGGGTGAAACTTTCCCGCGTCGCTTGGGCCGACTCGAGAGCGATGCGATGGTCGATCGCATCGAGGCGCATTTCGACAAGCACGGTTTCGGCCTGTGGGCCGTCGAGCTGCGCGACGGTGCGCCGTTCATCGGTTTCACGGGATTGTCGGTGCCCGGCTTCGACGCGCCGTTCATGCCCTGCGTCGAGATCGGCTGGCGCCTGGCCGCGGCACACTGGGGTCGCGGCTACGCCACGGAGGCCGCGCGGCTGGCGCTCGATTACGGGTTCGGTTCGGCGGGGCTCGCCGAAATCGTGTCGTCCACCGCGGCTACGAACCTGCGCTCGCGCGCCGTCATGGAGCGGCTCGGCATGCGCCGCGATCCCTCGGACGATTTCGACCATCCCTCGCTGCCGGAAGGCCATGCGCTCAGGCATGTCCTCTAGCGGCTGCGAGCGGCCTCTACTGCGCGGCCATCGATCGCACCGGCCGGAAGTGCGGCATGACGGCCTCGGCCACCCATTGGAACTGCTCGAGCATGACCGCCTGCGGCGTGCACAGGCTGGTCGAGAGGTTGATGTGCTCCATGCCTGGGAAGCGCGCCTCGAGCTTCTTTAGATGCTCGACGAGATCGTCCGGCGTGCCGGCGAACCAGGAGCCGATCTTCATGAAATGCTCGAGGGTCGGGACGCCGGCCTTGGCCCAGCCGCCGCGCGCTTGGGTGGCCTTCACCTGCTCCGGCGTGATGCCGGGCACGAATCCCAGCGGGGCGAACATCTTGACGTGCTCCTCGTAGAACGGGGTCATCTCCTTGATCGCCTGCTCGCGCGTCCGGGCGAGGTGGAAGAAGATGCCGATCGTCAGGTTCTGGCCGAGCGACCAGCTCTTGCCGGCGCGCGCCGCGGCATCGCGATAGGCCGCGATCGGCCCTTCGGCCATGGTCGCCGCACCGCCGCCCACCGCGCCCTTGATGTCGTACTTGACCATGAAATCCATCGCCCGCGGCGTCGCCGAGACGATCGGCTGCCAGCATTCGACCGGCTGGTTGACCGGGCGGGGCACCAGGGTGATGTCCTTCAGCGCGTAGCCGCGATAGGGCACGTCCGGCGGCAGGGTGTAGTGCTTGCCGCGATGGGAGAAGCGGTCGCTGTGGAAGGCCTTGAACAGGATGTCGACCTGCTCCTCGAACAGCTCGCGATTGGCTGCCTGGTCCTGCAGCGGGCTGCCGAAGGTCTCGACCTCCCGCGTATGATAGCCGCGGCCGACGCCGAACACGGTGCGGCCCTTCGTCAGGATGTCGGCGACGGCATAGTCCTCGGCGAGCCGCAGCGGATGCCACATCGGCGCGATGTTGAAGCCGCAGCCGATCTTGAGCTTCTCGGTGAGGTGCGCGAGATGCACCGCCACCATCAGGAGGTTGGGCAGCACCTCGTAGCCCTCGCGCTGGAAGTGATGCTCGGCGAGCCACAACGTGTCCCAGCCGAGCCTGTCCATCTGGCGCGCCACGGCCTCGGTCTTCTCGAACACGCTCGCCAGCTGGTCGTTGCTGAAGTTGCGTTCGTTGGCCGGCGTAGCCTGCTGGCCAAGATCGGGCATGTCGATGTGGCCGGGGTACACGGTTACGAATTTGCTGATCATGCTGCCTCCCTGCCGGTTGCTCCCGCTGAGTGGACACACCTCAGCTTCATGTTCCTCTCCCGCGATAGGGGGAGAGGAACATGAAGGGATCACTGGAGAAGTTTTCAGGCCCGAGGTCAATCCTTGTCGGGCCTGCTCTGTCGGTAGCCTGCTCCTGGCACGGAACGGCAGTTCAGCCATTCTCCGGCCCATGGGAACGAGTGCAGCCCGGCGCCTGACGGCGCGCCTCGAGCGACTTAGCACCCCGGCTTCCTGAGCGAAGCCGGCACCGCCGTCGCTTTGCGCCACGGCGCGCGCTGGCCTCTCCCATTCTCAGCGCCTGGGCTTCTCCCATGACTGGGAGCGCGAGCTCTCGACCACCGATCCCGAGTACGTGCGCTGGACGCAATGGATCTTCCTCATGGTGCGCGGGCGGCCTGTCAACTTCGTCCTGCAGCAACCGGGAGGGACGATTGACAGGCGCGGGGATGGCATTTCAATTGCAAGGACTGGTTAGCGACACCGACTCGTCTCGTGGAGAGCAGCATGGCGCACAGTCACATCCATCTCGATCCGGCGCTGCCGCTCGGACGCCAGCCGGCCGGCAAGGGCCATAACCGCTGGCATCCCGACATCGCGCCGGCGGTGCGCATCGCCTCGGGCTCGACCGTCGAGATGGAGACGATCGACGGCGTCGATGGCCAGATCACCCCCAAGACGAAGCCGGCCGACCTCGCCTCCATCGACATGGGGCGCGTCCATCCGATGACCGGGCCGGTCCATGTCGAGGGCGCCGAGCCGGGCGATCTCCTGGCCGTGAAGATCGAGAAGATCGTCACCGCCAACCACGGCTTCACCGTGATCATGCCGGGCTTCGGCTTCCTGCGTGATCTCTTCCCGACGCCGTTCGTCGTGCATTGGGAGATGGCCGGCGGCTTTGCCGTGTCCGAGCAGATCCCCGGCGTGCGCATTCCCGGCGCGCCCTTCATGGGCGTGATGGGCGTGGCGCCCTCGCACGAGCTGCTGGACCGCATCGTGGCGCGCGAGGCCGAGCTGCTGGGCTGCGGCGGCATGGTGATGATGCCCGATGCGGCCGGCGCCGTGCCGGCCATCGCCGGCATCGCCAGCCGCGCGCTGCGCACCATCGCGCCGCATGAGACCGGCGGCAATTTCGACATCAAGAGCCTGACCGAGGGCGCCACGCTCTACCTGCCGGTGCAGGTGCCGGGCGCGCTGTTCTCGGTCGGCGATGCGCATTTCGCCCAGGGCGACGGCGAATCTTGCGGCACCGCGGTCGAGACCTCGGCCACCTTCGTGGCCCGCTTCGAGGTAATGAAGGGCGAGGCGCGCCGCCGCCGCCAGCGCGATCCGTCCTACGCCCTGCCGGGCCACGCCCATCATGGCGCGGCCGGCGTGCACGGCGCCCATGGCGCAACGCCGAGCAAGGGCTGTTACGCCACCACCGGCATGTCGGTCGCGGCCGACGGCCGCGCCGAGTCGGAGAACATCACGCTGGCGGCGCGCAACGCGCTGATCAACATGATCGACTACATCACCGACGCCTACGGCCTGTCGCGCGAGCAGGCCTATTGCCTGGCGAGCGTCGCCGTCGACCTGCGCATCAGCCAGGTCGTCGACGTGCCCAACATGACCGTGTCGGCGGTGCTGCCGCTCGACATCTTCGGGCGCTGAGGTGAAGCCCCCGCCGCAGCACGCAGCGCCTGTCGACGCCGGGGCTCGTCGCGCGGCGCCGGCCGTCGTCGTCTACCAGGGCGAGGGGATGCCGGCCTACGACCGGGCGTTCTACGAGCAGGCGCGCCAGGGCATGACCAAGGTCGGCGAGACCATCGTGCCGCCGCGCGAGGCGCGGACGTTCGAGGTGCCGGCCGGCCACTTCTTTCGCATCGTCAGCATCGGGGGGCCGCAGGTCGGCGACCTGAATCTGTGGCATTTGAACGACCTGTCGGAGCGCTTCTTCAGCGGCAAGACGCGGGCGCTGCACGGTACCCATGTCGGCACCGGCGACCGGCTGTGGAGCTGCCTGCCGCACTTGCGGCCGATGGCCACCATCACGGCCGACACGCTGGACTGGTACGGCTGGGACGCGGACGGCGGCGGCATCCACGATGTCATTGGCACGCGCTGTGACCCCTACACCCAGCTCCTGCTGGCCGGGACCGAGTACCATCATTGCTGCCATTCCAACCTGACCCGGGCCCTGGCGGAAAGTCGCGGCCTGGCCCTGGCCGGTGCCGAGCCGCACATCCACGACGTGCTGAACGTCTTCATGTGCACCGGATTCACCCGCGACACCCACCAGTATTTCATGAAGGCGAGCCCGGTCCGGCCAGGCGATTTCCTCGAACTGTTCGCCGAGATCGACCTCCTGGGCGCCCTGTCGGCCTGCCCGGGCGGCGATTGCAGCACCACCCATTCGAGCGACGAGGCGTGCTGTCATCCCCTCGCGGTCGAGATCTATCGGCCGCGGGACGGCGTCCTCTCGGCATGGCAGGCCCCGCAAAGAAGCACATACTCGCGACGGCATGGCACTTTGCCCGCAGCGTGAAATGAGTTAGCTGGATAAAGGTGGGGGCTTGGAACGGTGAGCGTGGGTCGAAGGCATGACTAAACCGGTAGTGGGCGTGATCGGCAATTCGTCCGTCGTCAACGACCGACACAACGTGCAGCTCGTAGGACAGCGCAATCTCTGCGCCATCGCCGAGGTCGCCGAGGCCCTGCCTCTGATGTTCGCCGGCACCCCGCAGATCACCGACATCGACGCCCTGCTGGGCGCGGTCGACGGCATCCTGCTCACCGGGGCGCGCGCCAACGTCCATCCGACCTGCTTCGGCGTCGAGCCCGACCCCAAGCACGAGCCCTACGACCTGGATCGCGACGCCATGGCGCTGTCGCTGATCGAGGCCTGCGTCGAGCGCGGCGTGCCCCTGTTCGGCATCTGCCGCGGCTTCCAGGAGATGAACGTGGCGTTCGGCGGCTCCCTGCATCCGGAGATCCGCGAGCTGCCGGGCCGCATGAACCATCGCATGCCGCGGCTCGAGAACGGCGAAGTCCATCCCGACCCGCTCGTCGTGTTCGCCGACCGCCACGAGGTCCGCCTGACGCCGGACGGCGTGTTCGCCCGCCTGTTCGGCCAGGAGTCGATCCGCGTCAATTCCCTGCACGGCCAGGGCATCCTGAAGCCCGGCGAGCGGGTGATCTGCGAAGGTATCGCCGAGGACGGCACGATCGAGGCGATCCGCATCGCCGACGCCCCGGGCTTCGCGCTCGGCGTCCAATGGCACGCCGAGTACGATCCCCAGATCAACCCCATCAACCGCGCCCTCTTCCAGGCCTTCGGCACGGCGTTGCGGGAGCGCAAAGAGGCGGCGTAGCCGCCGACCCACGACCGTTGCCCTACCACACCACCTCACCCTGAGGAGGGTGCGCAGCCCCCGTCTCGAAGGGTGGGATACATCACGACTGTCGCCCATCCCTCGATACGCGCCCTACGGGCGCTCCTCAGGATGAGGTGATGCTTGTGCGTCTGTAGTAGACTGTTCCCGAACAGGAGGTCGCCATGGCGCAGAAGACGTGGGAACTCAGCGGCGAGTACATGGAGAGCTGCAACTGCGACTATCTCTGCCCCTGCATCTTCACCAATCCGCAGGAGGGCGCGACACATGAGCATTGCACGGCTCTCATGGTCTATCGCATCGACCGTGGCCGGCACGAAGGGGTCTCGCTCGACGGTCTGAAATTCGCCCTGGTCATCCGCTCCAAGCGGGTGATGGCGGACGGCGGCTGGGTGTTCGGCGTCGTCGTCGACGAGGCGGCGAGCGAGGCGCAGCGCAGAGCGCTGGCCGCCATCGTCGGCGGCACGGCGGGCGGGCCGCCGCAGATGATCCGCGACAATCTGGTGAGCGATTTCCGCGGCATCGAATACCATCGCATCGACTTCACCATGGATGGCCTGAAGCGGACCGCCGCGATCCCCGGCGTGCTCGCGTTCGCCATCGAGGGCGTGGCCTCGCGCAATCGCTCCGGCGAGCCGTTCTACATCGACAACACCGCCCATCCCGCCAACAGCCGCTTGGCGCTGGCGCGCGCGAGCAAGCTGGAAGTCGAGGGCTTCGGCCTCGACCTCACGCTCGCCGGGAAGGGCAACAACGGACACTTCGCGCCGTTTGCCTGGGCTGCCTGACCGTCTCGACCTGCTGCGCCGACCGCGCCTGCTGATCGGCGGGGCGCTGGCCGGCATCGTCGGCGTGAGCTGGCTCTATCTGGCCGACATCGCCCGCGACATGGCGGCGATGGATCCCGCCATGACCATGCCGCCGAAGGGCGCCGTCGATCTCGTCCTGCTGCTCGCCATGTGGTGGGTGATGATGATCGGCATGATGCTGCCCAGCGCCGCGCCGATGATCCTGACCTTCGCCGCGATCAATCTCGCTAAGCGCAAACGCGGCCAGCCCTATGTGCCGACGGCGCTGTTCGCCGCCGGCTACCTGCTGGCGTGGGGCGGCTTCAGCGTGGCCGCGACCCTGGCCCAGGCGGGCCTGGAGCGGCTGGGCCTGCTGGCGCCGATGGCGATGAAGACCACCAGTCCGCTGCTGGCAGGAGGCCTGCTGATCGCCGCCGGCCTCTACCAGGTGACGCCGATCAAGGAGGTCTGCCTCAGCCACTGCCGCTCGCCCTTCGACTTCGTCGTCAACCACTGGCGCGACGGCGCTGCAGGCGCGCTGCGCATGGGCTGGTCGCACGGACTCTATTGCCTGGGCTGCTGCTGGATCCTGATGGCCCTGCTGCTCGTCGTCGGTGCCATGGACCTGCTCTGGGTGGCCGGGTTCGCCGCCCTCGTGCTGGTCGAGAAGCTGGTGCCGGCTGGGCTGTGGATCGCGCGCGCCGGCGGCGCCGTGCTGGTCGCCTGGGGCACCTGGATTCTGGTCATCAACTATCTGTCATGATTGGCGCGCCGGAGCGTCACTTGCGAAGGCCCGCCGATCACGTGCCAAATGACGAACAAGGGCGTCAGACCCGGGAGGGAACCAGCCATGAAGACATCACCGCCGCGGCCGACTCGCCGCAAGCTCCTCAGGGCCGCCGGCGCCGGCTCGCTGCTCGTTCCCTTCTCGCTGGCTGCCGGAAAGGCGCCGGCGCAAGGCGGCAAGAAGCCGTTCGAGGGCGTGACCCTCAACATCTCGTGCTGGAGCGCGACCTATCCCACGCTGCTCGCGCAATACATCCCGGAATTCACCGAGAAGACCGGCATCAAGGTCAACTACGACACGCCCGGCTTCCCGGTCTACAACCAACGCGCCGACCTCGAGCTGTCGACCAAGGGCAGCGGCTTCGATGTCCTGAACGTCACCTTCATCTTCACCAGCCGCTGGATCGGCGCCGGCTGGCTGTCGCCGCTCGATGAGTTCCTGAAGAACCCCGAACGCACGCCGGCCGACTGGGATTTCGCCGATTTCGTGCCCGGCGCGGTCGACCCGATGCGCGACAAGAAGGGCGGCATCTACGGCGTTCCCTGGATTTCCGACGCCTTGATGGCAGGCGCCGGCCGCTTCGACCTGTTCAAGGCCAACGGCCTCGCCATGCCCGACACGTTCGACGACCTCGACAAGGCGATGCAGGCCGTGAACAAGAAGGACAATGTCGCGGCCTACGGCATCGAGAACCACTGGGGCTGGACGTTCATCCCTTTCCTGCAGGGCTTCGGCGGCAACGTCTTCCGCAATCCGCCCGACGATCTGATGCCGACGCTCGACACGCCGGAGGCGGTCGCCGCCGTCGAGTTCTTTGCCAGGCTGATCAACTCCTACGGTCCGCCGGCCGCGGCCGGCTACACCTACGATCAGATCACCGAGGCGATGCGCGCCGGCCGCATCAACTACGCTCCGCACAATCACGCCTTCCTCGCCCTGCTCGGCGAGGCAGGCAGCAAGGTGACCGCGACGTCGAACTTCGCGATGGTGCCCAAGGGACCGAAGGGCCGCTTCCCGGGCGTCGCCTCGCACGGCTGGGGCATCCCGGTCGGCGCCAAGAACAAGGCGGCGTCCTGGGAGTTCATCAAGTGGGCGCTCAGCAAGGAGATGGTGCAGCGCCTGGTCGAGAAGCACGGCCTGGGCTCTGTGACGCGGCAGTCGGTCATGGGCTCGCCCGCCTACAAGGACAAGATGGTGATCAACGGCGTCGATACGGGGAAGATCTTCCTCGACACCATCGCGATGGCGAGCCAGGGCGGCTACATGAAGTATCGCACCGTGCACGTCTATCCTCAGGCCAACGCGCAGATCAACCAGGCGGTCAGCCGCGTCGTCTCCGGCCAGATGAAAGCCAAGGAATCGATGGCGCTGGCCCAGACCAACGCCCTCGCCGATCTCAAGCGCGCCGGCGTGAAGCTGTAGCAAGAAGTCTCGCGGTTGCATTCACGCATCTTGATGTTCCTCCCTGCGCGAAGCGCGGGGAGGTGCCCCGGAGGGGCGGAGGGGTCATGAGCGACCCACGTGTATCGAATATGAGTCATATTCACGCCAACAATCCGCAAACGCATTCCAAAAGAACATGGACGGACGCTTCGCCTGAGGCTCTTGACCCCTCCGCCCCCTTGCGGGGGCACCTCCCCGCGCTTCGCGCAGGGAGGAAAGCAAGAGGCCAGCCGCTCACGCGGGCGGAGAGGAATATGAGTTGGTTCCACTCCGTGATCTCTGGCGAAAAAGGGGAATCCCAGGCGTGATGAGGCCTCGTCGCAGCATCAGCCGGCACGACGCCCTGCGGCTCGGCCTCGCGCCGGCGCTGATCGTGCTGGCGTTGATCACGATTGCGCCGGCGGCCTACCTGGTGCTGACGTCGCTGACGCCGCTCAATCTCACCCTGCCGGACACGGCGTGGGATTTCAGCACGCCGTGGGTCAACTATCTCGAGCTGCTGGAGGATCCGCGCTTCTCGCGCTCGGTCTGGATCCAGATCAAGCTCTCGGTCGCCACCGTGATCGTCCAGCTCGCCATGGGGCTGGGCGTCGCGCTGCTGCTCAATGCCGACACGCCGATCCGCCGCTTCGCGCGCTCGGGTTTTCTCATTCCCATGGTGCTGCCGCCGATCGTGGTCGGCATCGTCTGGCGGGTGATGTATGCCGTCGACATCAGCCCGTTCCATCGCTTCATGGACTGGATCGGCCTGCCGGTGGGCTCGCTGATCACCAATCCGGACACCGCGCTCACCGCCATCGTCATCGCCGAATCGTGGGAATGGTTTCCCTTCACCATGCTGATGGCGCTGGCGGCCTTGCAGATGGTGCCGGCGGCGCCGGTCGAGGCGGCCAAGATCGACGGCGCCAACGAATGGCAGACCTTCCGCTTCGTCGTCTTTCCCTACATCCAGCAGACCATGCTGGTCGCCGCCATCTTCCGCCTGATCGACAGCATCAAGGCGTTCCCCCTGATCTTCGTGCTGACCGATGGCGGCCCGGGCGACGTCACCGAGGTCACCAACTATTACGCCTATCGCCAGGCCTTCACCTTCTCGCTGTGGGGCTACGGCAGCGCCATCGCCACCCTGATGGTGGCCGGAATCTTCGTGCTGAGCTGGGTGATCGATCGATTGACGAGTGCGGCGGATGCGGAAGCCGGGTGACGCCTCGAGCCGGGCGCGGCGGCGCGCGCTCAACCGCTTGCGGCTCGGCGATGCCGCGACCCTGGTGCTGCTGGCGCTGGTCCTGCTGCCGTTCCTGTGGCTGGTCCAGATGTCGTTCCGGCCCAATGCCGACATCCTGGGCTACGAGCTCGCCTTCACGCCTACCCTGGCGCATTACCGCGCGCTGTGGACCGGCGCCTTTCCCGGCTCGTTCGTCAACAGCATGGTGAGCAGCACCGTCTCGACGGCCTTGGCCCTGCTGATCGGCGTGCCCGCCGCCTACGCGCTGTCGCGCGGCGGCTTCAAGGCGCGCCGGCACATTGCGCTCTGGATCCTCGCCACCCGCATGGCGCCGCCGATCGCCTTCACCATCCCGTTCTTCCTGGCCTACCGCTTTCTCGGCCTGTCCGACACGCTCACCGGCCTCGTCCTGATCTATCTCACCTTCAACCTCGCGCTGGTGATCTGGATGATGAAGCCCTACTTCGACAGCGTGCCGCGCGAGCTCGAGGAGGCCGCCTGGATCGACGGCTGCGGCATCTGGACGGCCTTCCGTCGCGTGACGCTGCCTTTGTCGGCGCCCGGCCTGGCGGCGACGGCGGTGATCTGCTTCATCCTGTCGTGGAACGACTTCTTCTACGCCCTGGTGCTGACCCGTACCCAGGCCTCGACCGCGCCGGTCGCGATCGTGAACTTCATCCAGTACACCGGATGGGAATGGGGCCGCATCGCTGCCGCCGGCACCCTGGTGATGCTGCCGGTGGTCGCCTTCTCGATCCTGGTGCGCAACTACCTGGTGCGCGGCCTCGCCGCCGGCGGGGTGAAGGAGTGAATATGCTCTTCTTCCTCATCCGCCATGAGCGGGCGAGACGCCCGCGGTCCGGATGAGCATGAACAACGACACCTTCGACTTCGTGGTCGTGGGCGCCGGCTCGGCCGGCAGCGCCATCGCCGCGCGGCTGAGCGAGAGCGGGCGTCACACGGTGCTGCTGCTCGAGGCGGGCAGCGACGATCGCTGGATCTGGCTGCGCGTGCCGCTCGGCGCGGGCCGCGTGCTGCTGTCGGAGCGCAGCCTGTGGCGCTTCTACACCGAGCCCGAGCCGCACATGGCGTGGCGCAAGATGTTCTGGCCGCGTGGTCGCGTGGTCGGCGGCTCGTCGACCGTGAACGGCATGTTGTGGGTGCGCGGCGAGCCGGCCGAATACGACGCCTGGCGCGACGTCGGCTGCCCCGGCTGGGGCTACGACGACGTGCTGCCCTTCCTGAAGCGTATCGAATCCTACGCCCCGGGTGATCCGGCGCGGCGTGGCACCGACGGCCCGGTCAATATCGTGCAGTTCGAGCCGGACGAGCTCAGCTCGGCCTTCCACCGCGCCTGCGTCGAGGCCGGCATTCCGGCGACGCCGGACTACAACGGCGCGCAGTACGAAGGCGTCGGCATCCTGCAGACCAACACCAGGCGCGGCCTGCGCCAGGGCGGCCGCGAGGCCTATCTCGATCCGGCCAAGGGCCGCGACGCCCTGGCGCTGCGCACCGGCGCACGTGCGCGCCGCATCCGCGTCGAGCAGGGCAGGGCAGTCGGCGTCGAGTACAGCCTTGGTGGCCGGCCGCGCTTTGCCGGCGCGCGCCAGGAGGTCATCGTCGCGGCCGGCGCGGTGCAGAGCCCGCATCTTCTCGAGCTTTCCGGCATCGGCGATCGCGAGCGTCTGGCGGCCTACGGCATCGCCTCGGTCGTCCATCTCCCCGGGGTCGGCGAGAACTGCCGCGACCACCTGCACACCCGCGTATCGTTCGAATGCACGCGGCCGATCACGCTGAACGACATCATGGGCAATCCGCTGCGCCAGGGCTGGATGGGCCTGCGTTACCTGCTGCGCCGCGACGGGCCGATGGCCGCTTGCACGGCGATGGTGCATGCGCTGGCCAGGACCGATCCGTCGCTCGGCCGGCCCGACGTCAAGATCCAGATGCACACGCTCAGCGCCGAGGACCCGCGCGATCCCAACAAGCTGGTG
Organism: Reyranellaceae bacterium; assembly: GCA_046349295.1. Lineage (GTDB taxonomy): Bacteria > Pseudomonadota > Alphaproteobacteria > Reyranellales > Reyranellaceae > Reyranella. The sequence continues at coordinate 291,053 of JAXMCP010000012.1, read as the reverse complement.
CTCGACAAGTTCCCGGGCTTCGGCATCGGCACCTTTGCGCTGCGGCCGTACTCGCGCGGCTCGGTCCATCTCGCCTCGGCCGATCCCGAGGCGCCGCCGCACATCGTCGCCAACTACCTGGCCGACCCGCGCGACCGCGCCACCAGCATCGCCGCCCTGCGGCTTGCCCGCCGCATCGCCGAGCAGCCCGCGCTCAAGGCGCTGATCGTGCGCGAGGTCCGTCCCGGTCCCGAGGCGCAGTCCGACGAGGCGCTGCTGGCCCACATCATCAAGCTCGGCGCCACCTCTTACCATCCGATCGGCACCTGCCGCATGGGCAGCGATGCCATGGCGGTGGTCGACCCCCAGCTGCGCGTGCGCGGCGTCGCCGGCCTGCGCGTCGCCGACGCCTCGGTGATGCCGAGCATGGTCTCGTCCAACACCAATGCCCCGTCCTTCATGATCGGCGAACGCTGCGCGGATTTCATCCTGCGCGAGAGGGGCAGCAACCTCCCTCATATCCCTCCCCCGACCACGGGGGAGGGACATGGAGGTATCCCCTAAGGCAGCAGCCTGTCGACTGCGGCGATCCACACCTCGCAGCTCTCGTCGAACGACAGGCCGTGGTGCTCGCGCATCAGGAGCCATTGGTCGAAATCGAGGAGGCTCTCGATGACCATCAGGCGCTCGTGCCGTCGCTCGGGCGGAAGGCTCTCGAGCTCGGGCGCGAAGGCGAGCTCCGTTCTGACCTGGGCGCTGGCCCGCGCCTCCACGATACGCTGGCGCAGATGCTCGGACTCGTCCTGGTGGACCAGCAGGGTGCGCCACAGCGCCATGATCTGCTCGCAAGTGCCGGCGTGCAGGGCGATGTGGCTGCCGACCCGGCCCGGTCGGTCGGTCTGGTCGGCGCTGGTCGGCGCGGTCGTGATGACTTCGGCGAGCGCGTAGTCGGCGGCGGCGGTGCGCAGGGCCACCATGTCGTGAAAGCGTTCGAACACCGAGCGGACCGAGCAGCCCGCATGGTCGGCGATCTCGTTGGCCGTCGGATCCTTGCCCTGCTGCAGGAGGGCGAGAACGGCCTCGATGATGCGTTGCCGTGTGCGCTCGGTACGCAGGAACCGGCCGTCGACCTTTGCCGGAGTGTCGCCGGTCTGGCCGCGCCGACGGGGCGTGTCGGCCACGGTCAGCTCACGCCCGTCGCCCTTCTCGATCGTCGCCTGGCATCAATACGGAGTCGCCGCATTCGTAAGCGCGCATCACTCATGCGTACCGGTTTCCTGTGACTGTCGTCCGCCATGTGCTCGCCCTGCACGGGTGGACCCCCAGGACCTGGGAGGCGTTCGGCGCCCTTCCATGCGCGGGTCGCCAACTCGGTCGAGAGCTTCGAGGCGTTCGATTGGGTTGGCAAGTTTTTCCGTGTTTCGCGCGGCACGCGACAGAAGCGTGGCGAAGGTAGGGCCACAGCGTCAGAATTCGCGCATGTATCGTGAGGGAACATCCGAGGTCGAGGTGCGTTCGCTATCGTACGGACGCAAAACGCGCGTCAGAGGAGAGGATAGGATGATGAATCGGCGCATTGCCGCCGTGCTGCTCGGCGGCCTGGTTCTGGCCCCCGTCTCGTCGATGGCCCAGAGCATCAACATGGCTTACGCGAGCGGGCAGTCCCGTACGGAGTACATGGTGTTCCTCGACAAGGGGAGTGAGATCTCGGACCCCGCTGCAGCGACGATCCGTAAGGCGGCGCGCACGGCCGGTCCGAACCGGACCATTCACGTGATCGGCCATGCCCAGCATGCCCAGCTGGTGAAGCAGGAGCTGGTCCGTGACGGCGTCGCGCCGAGCTCGATCGTCATCACCAACGAAGCGCTGGCGCCGATCGCCCGGGTCAATGACGGGATCGGCTCGCCGGACGACCGCGGCGTCGCCATCAAGTTCTGACGACACCTGCCCCTGGTGAACTACTCGTCAACGCACCTCCGCGGTCCTCATGACGCACCTGAAGCCGACATGGCTGGTCGACGTATCGACCGGCTCGGCATGACGGGCTGCCGGGCGATAGCGGCGGCAGTAATTGGGGGCGCAGAGATGGGAGCCGCCCTTCAGCACCTTGCGCGGGATCGCGAGCGATCGGAGGTGCGGGTCGTAGCTCGCCTCCATCACGCCGCCGCGAGGGTTCTGCGGCACACAGCAGGCCTTGCCGGCGTCCGCCTCGTGGTGTGCCGAATACCAGTCGGTCGTCCATTCCCAGACGTTGCCGATCATGTCGAACAGGCCATAGCCGTTGGCCGGGAACGTGCGCACCGGCGACGTGCGAGCCCAGCCGTCGGTCTTGAGGTTGTGGTGCGGGAAGTCGCCCTGCCAGGTGTTGGCCAGGTGCTTGCCGTCTGGCGTGAGCTCGTCGCCCCAGGCGAACTCCGAGCCGTCGAGCCCGCCGCGTGCGGCGAACTCCCATTCGGCCTCGGTCGGCAACGCCTTGCCAACCCAGGCCGCGTAGGCTTCCGCATCGCAATAGGCGATCTGCACCACCGGATGGTCGTCGAGCCCGCCGATATGGCTTCCCTTGCCATAGGGCCGACGCCAGGTGGCGCCGAACGTGAAGCGCCACCATTGGCTCCAGTCGCGCAGGTCGACGGCGCTCTTTGGCGGCGTGAAGACGAGGCCGCCGGCTTTCAGCATGTTGGGTTTGGCGCCGGGATAGTCCTCGGGGTCAGGCGGAATCTCTGCCCAGGTAACGTAGCGGGTAGCCTCGACGAAGGCGCGGAACTGCGCGTTGGTGATCGGAGTCTCGTCGATCCAGAAGCCATCGACCGTGACGTCATGCGCCGGCGCTTCTTCCGGGTAATGCCGGTCGGAGCCCATGCGGAAAGTGCCACCGGCAATCCACGCCATGCCGGCCTGCGATCGGGACAGGCTCGTCACGGGAGGGGAAGTGTGCATGGTTGCCTTCGGAGCAAAGCTTCGGACCAGCCTAGCGTGCTTGTCCGCTCGGCGCATGCCTGATTGTGCAATCGACACGGTCCTTGCGCGATCGTCGTCGCCAGCCGAGCCCTGCCAGCGCCCCTGTCTCGACGCGTCTCTCGAATGGCACCGTGCGGATGCGGCAGCGTATCGATGGTTGCGCGATGCCGCGGTCGGTAGACAATGCAGGTTCCATCGAGCGGCACCGCGCCGCCAGGAGAGCCCGATGGCCAAGGCGGCCGAACGCGTGGATATCGATCAATTCTTCGAACGGATCACGGCGGCCAATGCGCCGGGTGAGATGCTGGAGAGCTTCACGGCCGACCGGCTCTCGGTCAAGGACCGGTTGGCGGCAGGCAAGGCGTTGCGCCGAAAGATTCGCCGCGACGTACATGGGATCTTTCGCAAGGACACCAACCGACCGGATCCGGTCGAGATCCTGGAAGCGCAGAATCAGACCCGGGCGCAGAAGCTCGTGCCCGTTCGCTTCGCCCGTATGCTGGCCTCCCCCTTTGCCTTCCTGCGCGGCTCCGCCGCGGTCATGGCCGCAGACCTCGCCCCCGGCCCGGTCACCGGGATTTTCGTGAACGCCTGCGGCGACATGCACGTCTCGAACTTCGGTGTCTTCGGCTCGGCCGAGCGTGAGCTGATCTTCGCCATCAACGATTTCGACGAGGTGTTTCCGGCGCCCTGGGAATGGGACCTCAAGCGGCTTGTCGCCAGTGCCGCCGTCGCCGTGCGCTTCATGGGCGGCGACAAGAACCAGGCCGCTGACGCCGCCGCCGGGACCGTCCGGTCCTACCGCGCGCATATCGCCCGCTATGCCGAGATGGGCAACCTCGAGGTCTGGTACGATCGCATCGACGAGCGTGCCATCCTCGACGCTCTGTCGCCGAAGGCCCGGCGCGGGGCGCAGCGCATCATCGGCAAGGCGCGCGCCAAGGGACACCAGCGCGTGCTCGACAAGATCACCGAGAAGGTCGACGGCGACCATCGCATCGTCGAGGATGTGCCTCTGATCATCCGCGAGAGTCACCTCGAAACGGGGATGCCGGTTCGCGAAGCCCTGGATGAAATGCTGCGGGCCTACGTCGAGTCCCTGAGCTACGACCGGCGCCGGCTGCTGTCGCGCTACAAGATCGTCGACGTCGCGCGCAAGGTGGTGGGCGTCGGCAGCGTGGGAACCGGCTGCTGGGTCATTCTCCTGATGGGGGCAGATGGCGATGACCCGCTGTTCCTGCAAGTGAAGCAAGCGCAATCCTCCGTACTCGAGCCCTATTCGGGCTACCGCATGCCGTTCGACAACCACGGCCGGCGGGTCGTGGTCGGCCAGCGCCTGATCCAGGGGTCGCCCGACATCTTCCTCGGTTGGGGCGAGGTCGACGGCAGGCATTTCTACGTGCGCCAGCTCGCCGACATGAAGGGAGGCCTCGAGTTCGCGGAGGGCGACCGCAAGGGCATCGCGGGCTTCATGGAGTATTGCGGCCTGTGCGGCTGGGCGCTCGCCCTCGCTCACGCCAAGTCCGGCGATGCCGCGATGATCTCGGGTTACTGCGGGAGAAGCGCGGCACTGGACGACGCCCTGGCGAAGTTCTCGTTGGCCTACGCGACACAGACCGAGCGCGACCACGAGACACTCGACAAGGCACGACGGTCGGGCCGCATTCGCGTCGCGACGGAGCGGATCTCGTAAGCTCGACTGATTGCCCCCGCTCGTCATCGTCTGCGGAGCGGACGCACCTCATGTTCCTCCCCCGTCACCGGGAGAGGTGCCTCGTCATACGGAGCGGAGGGGGAGGGCAGCAGTCGAGATTCGCGAGATTCCGACGTCGGAACTTCATGGATCTCGCGTGAGGCCCTGCCCCTCCGGCCCTGCGGGCCGCCTCCCCCGATGACGGAGGAGGCAAGCGAAAGATGCGTCCACTCCGAAGCCGTCGTCGGGGAAGGGATTGATGGGTGGACGGCGCGTGGACGTCAGCGCAGCTCGAACGGGTAGATGACCTTCCAGTCTTTCTTCATGTCGGCGATCGTCCACTGGCGCCGGATCGCTTCGTCCCACGCCTTGTCGAGGCGGCCAATCGGTGAATTGCGATCGTAGGCGTACTCGCGCACCGCGTCGGTGTGATGGACCAGGCCCATGAAGCGCGCGCCGCCGCCCGCTGCGGTCCATTCCAGCATCTGCTGGTCACCGTCGGAGTTGCCGAAGGCAAGCACCGGACGGCGCCCGATGAAGCGATGGATGCCCTCGGCCTTGCCCGGCCCATCGTCGACGAACTCGACCTTGGCCTCCTTGAGCAGGACCGGCTTGCCGGGCACCGCCAAGTCGTACTTCGTCACGTCCGACGATCCGACGACCTGCTCGGGCGGTATGCCGTACACGCGCTCCGTCCACGGCCGCATGAAGTCGATGCTTCCGCCCGACACGATGAAGGTCTTGAACTGGTTGGCGCGCAGGAACGCCAGCAGCTCCAGCATCGGCTGATAGACGAGGTCGGTGTAGGGCCGGTCGAAGCGCGGATGGCGCGCCGTGGCGAGCCATTGCAGGACGGTCACCTTGAAGTCATCGGTCGTCATGCCGGCATGAGTCGCCGCCATGATCTCGACCATTCCCTTCTGGCCCATGGCGGCCAGCGCATCGCGATTGCCCTCGAGCACCCAGCGGAACGGCTCCAGCGTCTTCCATTCCGGATGGCTGGCGGCATGCGCCCTGACGCGATCCATGGCGAAGATCACCTGGAAATAGTTGGGCTGCTCGGTCCACAAGGTGCCGTCGTTGTCGAAGCAGGCGATGCGCTCGGGCACGGTGACGAAGTCGCTGCCGCCGGCGGCGGTCGCACGCGACACGAAATCGAGGATCGCCTGCTTGACCGGCCCGGGATTCCACGACGGCAGCGGATCGCCCTGGGCGTGGGCCGGCAGGGCGAGCAGCACGATCGCCGCCTGCAGGATGGTCCGTCGGCGCAGAATGTGCCGGCCCTGGCCGGGCGAGATCTTGTCCAACGACATCGTCGAGCCCCGTCGCGCTGCTCCGCCAGATAGTCGTTGAGTTTAGGGCATCCGGACCGCAGAGTTGATCACGGATTGCGGAGCCGCGAGCATGGCTGAAACCGAGATTGTTCCCGCCGGCCACGGCAAGGCCTTGCGCCTGCGTGCCGGGCAGCGTGTGACGCTCACCAACACCCATGGCGGCCAGGTGGTCGATTGCTGGGCGTTCAACCCGGTCGATCTCACCGAGCACCTGTCGATGGACTGCACGCGGGTGTGGAACCAGCGCATCAACCCCAGGCGGGGCGACACGCTGGTCAGCAACCAGCGCCGGCCCATGCTGACCCTCGAGCAGGACACTTCGCCCGGCATCCACGATACCCTGATGGCGGCGTGCGACCGGTGGCGCTACGAGCTCCTGGGCGTGAAAGGCTATCATCGAAACTGCCAGGACAATCTGGTCGAGAGCCTGCGCGCGATCGGCCTGACGCCGCTGCCGCGCGCGCCCTCGCCGTTCAACATCTTCATGAACATCCCGGTCGCCGGCGACGGCAATACACTGAGCTTCCAGCCGGCGCGCAGCCGGCCCGGCGACCACGTGGTGCTGCGCGCCGAGATGGATTGCATCGTCGTGTTCTCCGCCTGCCCGCAGGACATCGCCCCGATCAACGGCGAGGGCGGTGCCAAGCCGCGGGATGTGGCGTTCGAGGTGGGATGAGCAATTCATATTCCTCCCCAGCTTCGCTGGGGAGGTGTCCGCGTAATCGCGGACGGAGGGGTCATGAGTCTCGGGAGAGATGATTCCTAACTCATGACCTCTCCGTCACGGAAGACGGCGACACCTCCCCAAATTCGTTGGGGAGGAGAGGAAGGAGGGGGACCATGTTCGACTTGCTGCTGACCAACGCCACCGTCGCCACCATGGACGGGGACACGCCGTTCGGCCTGGTGCCGCACGGCGCCATCGGCATCACCAAGGGCAAGATCGCCTGGATCGGACCGGCCGCGCAGGCGCCCGCCGGCGGCGCCGGCACGGTGCGCGATCTCGGCGGCAAGCTGGTGACGCCGGGCCTGGTCGATCCGCACACCCACATCGTCTACGGCGAGGAGGGGCTGGTCGATTTCGAGGTGCTCTCACAGGGCGGCGGCCGCTGGGAGCTCGAGGCGCGCCAGGGCGGCGTCGGCGGCATGATGCGGCGCACCCGCGTGCTGTCGGAGGAGGCGCTGTACGACGCGAGCCGCAAGCGCATGAGCCGCCTGATCGCCAACGGCGTCACCACGGTGGAGAGCAAGTCCGGCGCCGGCATGGACAAGGACACCGAGCTGCGCCTGATGCGCACCTCGCGCGCGCTGGGCCGCGACCTGCCGATCACCGTGGTCTCGACCTATCTCGGCGCCCACGCGCTGGCGCCCGAGTTCGCCGGCCGGCGCGACGACTACGTCACCTTCATGTGCGAGGAGGTGCTGCCGGTGGCGGCGCGCGAGGGCATCGTCGACCAGGTCGACGGGTTCTGCGACAAGGTGGGCTTCAACCACGAGCAGATGGGCCGGCTGTACGCCAAGGCCAAATCCTTCGGCCTGGGCGTCAAGGCGCATGCCGATCAGTACACCGACTTCGGCGCCGGCGCTCTGGTCGCTCGCCATCGCGGCCTGTCGGCCGATCACATGGAGTACGGCTCGCTGGCGACGATCCGCGAGATGGCCGAGGCCGGCACGGTGGCGACCCTGCTGCCCGGCGCGCATCTCACCCTGCACGAGACGCGCAAGCCGCCGGTCGAGATGTTCCGCGAGCTCGGCGTGCCGATGGCGCTCGCCACCAACTCCAACCCGGTGAGCTCGCCCACCGTGGCGCCGGCCTCGCAGATGCATCTCGCCTGCTACATGTTCAAGCTCACCGCCGAGGAGGCGCTGAAGGGCTTCACGGTGAACGGCGCCCGCGCGCTCGGGCTCGCCGACAAGGCAGGCCGCATCGCCGCCGGCCGCGCCGCCGATCTCGCGGTGTGGGACACCGACGATCCGCGCGGCATCGTCTACCAGATCGGCGGCGCGCCCTGCCTCGCCGTGATCAAGGACGGCGTGGTCGTGCACGACGCGCCGGCGCCCGAGTTCCGCCGCGCATGAGCGCGCGCGATCGGCTGATCGGCTGGCTCGACGGCGAACGCGACCGCCAGCTCGATTTCCTGCGCGCCTTCACGCGCATCGACACCTGCAATCCGCCGGGCGACACCACCGAGGCCGCCGACCTGTTCCGGCGCTTCCTCGCCGACGAGGGCATCAGCCATCGCACCGAGGCGCCGCAGGCGGCAACGCCCAACCTGATCAGCAGCTTCACCGGCGCCGGCGACTCCACAGGCGCGGGCCGTCACCTCGTGCTGAACGGCCATCTCGACGTGTTCCCGATCGGCGACGCCACGCGCTGGTCGCGCTCGCCGCTGTCGGGCGACATTGTCGACGGCCGCGTGCACGGCCGCGGCACGGTCGACATGAAATGCGGCACCACCGCGCTGCTGTTCGTCCATGCCTACCTGCACCGACTGCGTGATGCGCTGCCCGGCCGCGTCACCCTGACGGTGGTGTCGGACGAGGAGACCGGCGGGCGCTGGGGCTCGGACTGGCTGGTGAACAATTGCGCCGCCGAGGTGCTGGGCGATTGCGTGCTCAACACCGAGCCGAGCGGCGTGCAGACCGTGCGCTTCGGCGAGAAGTCGATCTACTGGCTGCGCTTCAGGATCGCCGTGCCGGGCGGCCACAGCGCTTATCCGCACACCAGCCCGAGCGCCAACAAGATCGCCGCCGACCTGATCAAGGACCTCCAGGCGATCGAAGCGCTGCAGCCCGACGAGCCCGACGCCGTGCGCCGCACCCTAGAGCGGCCGGACGTGCAGGCCGCGATCGACCAGTCGCTGGGCGCCGGCGCCGCCGGCGTGGTTCGCCGCGTCTCGGTCAATATCGGCGTCATGCAGGGCGGCGTGAAGATCAACATGCTGCCGGCCGAATGCGTGGTCGATGTCGATTTCCGCCTGCCCGTCGGCCTCTCGCGCGCCGCGCTGAAGCAGGCCGTGCTCTCGATCGTCGCGCGCCATCCCGCCGTCACCTGCGAGGAGCTGCTGGCCGGCGGCCCGGAGGCCAACTTCTCCGACCCGACGCACGAGATGGTCGGCCATCTCGTGCGCAACGCCGGCGAGCGACTGGGCTACGAACCCAAGCCGATCGTGAGCCTCGGTGGCACCGACACCCGCTTCTGGCGCGTCGCCGGCGTCCCGGCCTTCGTCTACGGCTGCTCCCCCGCCGGCATGGGCGGCATCGACGAAAGCGTCAGCATCGAGGAGTTTCACCACGTGCTCAGGGTCCATGCGTTGTCGGCGTGGGACTATCTGACGGCGGTGAGAGCGTAGCGCGCCACGTCAGGTTTTCCTCACATGAAAATGGGGCGGTAACCCGCCCCCTGGTCCATCTCGCCGCTCCCGCGCTGTTCCACGCCTGGGTGCTGCGCAACGGCGTGTTGCCCAGCATGCTGGGATGAAGCATCGCCGGGAGTGCGGCACTCCGTGCCGCTCATGAATGCGGCACCGAGTGCCGCGCTCCCGGCCATGATGGGACGCGCGGTGAAGTTCGCTTCTCGGTAGATGACAATAGCGTCGTGATCGGCGCTTGCGCGGCGCGGACCGAGCCCGTCAAACTCGCGAGCTGGTTGGTGAGTTCTTCAATGACGCATCGGAAGGGCGGGAGCGATGGTGACGGGGGCAACGGGGGCGACGGACATTCACACCCATATCGTGCCGGCGAGCTTTCCGGCCTATGCCGGGCGCCATGCCAACGTGCGCTGGCCGTCGATCGCGCCGGGCCACGACTGCCGGCATTGCAACGTGATGATCGCCGGCAAGGTGTTCCGCACGGTCACCGACGAATGCTGGAGCATCGACCGGCGGCTCGAGGTGATGGCCGCCGCGCGCGTCGAGCGCCAGGTCCTGTCGCCGATGCCCGAGCTGCTGTCGTACTGGCTCGAGGCGGAGGACGCGCAGGCGCTCGGCCGTCACGTCAACGACACGATCGTGCAGATGGTGGCCGACGGCAAAGGCCGCTTCGCCGGGCTCGGCATGGTGCCCCTGCAGGATCCGGAGCTGGCGGCGCGCGAGCTCGAAGGGCTGATGAAGGCAGGCTTCCGCGGCGTCGAGATCGGCACCAACGTCAATGGCGTGTCGATCGCCGACAAGCGCTTCGCGCCGTTCTTCCAGGCCGCCGAGTCACTCGGTGCGGCGATCTTCGTGCATGCCCTGCATCCGGCCGGCACCGAGCGGCTGGTCGGCCCGACCGGCATGCCGGCGCTCACCCTGTTTCCCTGCGAGACGGCGACCGCGATCGCTTCGCTGATCATGGGCGGCATCATCGGCCGGCATCCCAGCTTGCGCATCGCCTTCAGCCACGGTGGCGGCGTGTTCGCGCTCGTGCTGCCGCGCCTGATGCACGGCTGGAAGCTGATGCCCGGCATGCAGGAGACCGTGCCCGAGGCGCCGGCCGCGCAGGCGCGCCGGCTGTTCTACGATACGCTGGTCTACGACAAGGATACGCTCGCCTTCCTGATCGCGCGCTTCGGCATCACCCAGCTCTGCCTCGGCACCGATCATCCCTTCCTGATCGAGGAGCGCGATCCGGTCGGCGCCGTCGAAGCGCTCGGCCTTTCGGCCATGGATCAGGAGCTGCTGCTTGCCGCCAACGCGCGCCGGTTTCTCGGCGAGGCCTGAACGAGGAGCGCCATCCCGCACGCCGGCCCAGGCAACAGCAACATCTGGCGGCAGGGCTGCAGCCTTTGCCAACGGCTGCAGAAGTGCTGCAAGCCAATACTTTCCCGAAATCGACGAATCCCCCGGAACCGGCGGCGTCGACGGTCGTTCTCCGATCGTAGTACCCCCGCAGCCCGTACTGGTCTCTCCCTAGCGGGTTGCATGGCCCGCTCGTCAGCCCCCGCGACGAGCGGGCCGCCTTATTCTTGCTCTGGGTAAATCCGCAGATCGGCACCTGGGCGCGACAGTGCAACCTTGGAATCCCGCCTCCGTTGGCTCTTCACGCAAGCAAGAAGGATGAGCCCATGAAGCATTTTCCGGTGATCGTCGTCCTCGGTTCCGTTCTGGTTGCAGGCTGTGCCGTGAGGACGACGGAGCGCGTCGTCGAGAAACCCGTTCCCGCGCGGACCGTCGTCTATGCCGATCCGGCCGTCGTTCCGCCGCCGGGCACCACGACCACGACGGTCTATACGCGCTAAGCGCGCGATGGCCCGGAAGAAACAGGGTGCTGATTCTTCCGGGAGCGTCGATGAATTTGGGCGGTCGTTGGACCGCCGATTTTTTTCGAGGGCGGCGCGATGCGCAGGGACAGTCTCGCGACCTATCGGTCCAAGCGGAACTTCGGCTTGACCGAGGAGCCGGCCGGCGCGTCGCCAGCGGCGGGCAAGGGCGCCCTCCGCTTCGTCGTGCAACGTCACGACGCGACGCGCCTGCATTACGATTTTCGCCTCGAGCTCGACGGCGTCTTCAAGTCGTGGGCTGTGACCAAGGGTCCATCGCTCGACCCGCACGACAAGCGGCTGGCTGTCGAGGTCGAGGATCATCCACTGGAGTATGGCGACTTCGAAGGCACCATTCCCGAGGGCCAGTATGGCGGCGGCACGGTGCAGCTGTGGGACCGCGGCTACTGGCTGGCCGAGGGCGATCCCCGCGACGGGCTGAAACGCGGCAATCTCAAGTTCGCCCTCGAAGGGAAGCGTCTGCACGGCGGCTGGGTGCTGGTGCGCATGCGGTCGGATCGTTCAGGGGCCAAACGCCGGAACTGGCTGCTGATCAAGCATGACGATGACGGCGCCCGTGGAGGTGATCACGATCGGCTGCTCGGCGAGGCGCGCTCGATCGCCTCTGGCCGGACGCTGCAACAGATCGCCGCCGGCACCGGCCGCGCGCCGACGCCGTTCATGGCGCGCCGCAAGCGCTCGGCGGCTGCCGTCTGGAACGCCAAGGGCGAGGCGCCGGCAGAGACTTCGGGCACGGCGCAACCGAAGCCTGTCCGCGCCATGCCGTCCTTCGTCGAGCCGCAGCTCTGCAAGCTGGTCGACCGGGCTCCGTCCGGCCCGGGTTGGGGTCATGAGCTCAAGTTCGACGGCTATCGCCTGCAGATCAGGGTCGAGGGCGGGGACGCGACGATCCGCACCCGCAAGGGCCTCGACTGGACGGCGAAGCTTCCGGCCAGTGCAAAGCATGCCGCCGGCTTGCCGGACTGCCTGATTGACGGCGAGGCCGTCGTGCTCGATCGCGAGGGCGCGCCGGATTTCGGCGCCCTGCAGGCCGCGCTGTCCGATGGCGCCTCGGAGAAGCTGATCTTCTTCGCCTTCGATCTCCTGTTCGCCGAGGGCGATGATCTGCGCCCGTTGCCGCTCGCCGCGCGCAAGGCCCGTCTGAAGGCGTTGCTGTCGAAGCGCAGCAGCGAGCCGTTGCGCTATGTCGAGCATCTGGAGACGGCGGGCGATGCCGTGCTCCGCTCGGCCTGCCGGATGCAGCTCGAGGGTATCGTTTCCAAGCAGCTCGACGCGCCCTACCGATCCGGCCGAGGCGGCAGCTGGATCAAGACCAAATGCCGGGGCGGGCAAGAGGTGGTGATCGGTGGCTGGACCAGCGAGAGAGGGACGCGGCTGCGGTCGCTGCTGGCCGGCGTCTTTCGCGATGGCCGGTTCGTCTATGCGGGAAAGATCGGCACGGGCTTTGGCCAGGCGACGGCGAGCCACCTGATGTCCCGCCTGCGAAGGGCCGCAAGCAAGACCAGTCCTTTCGACGTCGGCGCGCCACGCCGGCAAGGCGGCTTCGACATTCACTGGGTGCGGCCGGAGCTGGTGGCCGAAATCGAATTCGCAGGCTGGACGACCGATGGCAATCTACGCCAGGCGGCCTTCAAGGGCCTGCGCGAGGACAAGTCGCCGCGCGAGATCGGGGTAGAGACGCCGGCGAGAGGAGTGGATTCCAAGGTGAAGAAGTCGCGACGAGCAGAGGTCGAGGTCTCGTCGGAGAGCGGGCAGTCGCCGTCGACGGTGAAGGGCGTCACGATTTCCCATCCCGACAAGCCGATGTGGCCGGCCGAGAAGCCGCCGATCACCAAGCTCGACCTGGCGCGCTACTACGAGGCGGTCGGTGACTGGATGATCGAGCACCTGGCCGGCCGGCCGTGCTCGATCGTGCGGGCGCCCGATGGCATCGGCGGCGAGACCTTCTTCCAGCGCCACGCCATGCCGGGCACGTCCCATCTGCTCGAGCAGGTGAAGGTGAAGGGCGACAGGAAGCCTTACCTGCAGATCGATACGGTCGAAGGGCTGGTCGCGGTGGCGCAGATTGGCGGGCTCGAGCTGCATCCGTGGAATTGCCAGCCCGGCCAGCCCGAGCTTCCGGGACGGCTGGTGTTCGATCTCGATCCCGCGCCCGACGTCGGGTTCGACGATGTCGTGACCGCCGCCCTGCTGGTGCGCAAGCGACTCGAGGTCCTGAAGCTCGAGACCTTCTGCAAGACCACCGGTGGCAAGGGATTGCACGTCGTCGTGCCGTTGACCGATGACCGAAGCAGCCCGGACTGGGACGCCGCCAAGATGTTCGCGAAGGAGATCTGCCGTCGGCTGGCCGACGAGGCGCCCGATCGCTTCGTCCTCAACATGGCCAAGAAGGAACGCGGCGGGCGTATCTTCCTAGACTATCTGCGCAACGACCGCACGGCGACCGCCGTTGCGCCGCTGTCGCCGCGGGCCCGCGCGGGCGCCACAATTTCCATGCCCCTCATCTGGTCGCAGGTGAAAAGGGGCCTCGATCCGCATCGATTCACGCTGCGCACCGCGCCGCCCCTGCTGCGCAAGCGCAAGCCGTGGGCCGATTACGGCGCCGCCGCCCGGCCGCTGCGTGGCGCGATCGAGCGCCTGATCAAGGCCACGAGCTGAGCAGGAACCCCACCATGGCGAAGTCGCGCACCAAGGCCCTGAAGCCCACCTGGGAGGGCCATCTCAAGCTGTCTCTGGTGACCTGTCCGGTGGCGCTCTACACGGCCATCGAACATGCCGCCGACGTGCATTTCAACCTGATCAATCCCAAGACGGGCAACCGCATTCGCATGCAATCCGTCGATGCCGGCAGCGGGCACGTTGTCGAGCGCTCGGAGCTGGTGCGGGGGTTCGCCGTGGCCAAGAACAAGTACGTCCTGTTCGACAAGGACGAGCTCGATGCCGTCAAGCTCGAATCGACGCGGATCATCGACATCGAATCGTTCGTCGATGCGGCCGGCATCGACCGCATCTACTGGGACGAACCCTATTACCTCGCTCCCGCGGGAAAGACTGGAATCGAGGCGTTCGCCGTCATTCGCGCCGCGCTGGAGGAGCAAAGCAAGGTCGCGCTGGGCCGCCTCGTGCTGCACCAGCGCGAACGGCTGTGCGCTCTCGAACCGCGCGGCGATGGCATAGTGCTGACGACCTTGCGCAGCCACGACGACGTCCGCGACTCACGCGACGTCTTCGATCTGGATCTGCCCAAGCCCACCCGGCAGATGCTCGAGATCGCCGAGAAGATCGTCGCGCAGCAGAACGCGAAGTTCGATCCGATGAAGTTCAAGGATCGTTACGAGGACGCGCTGCGCGACCTGATCGCGCGCAAGAAGAAGGGCGAGACGCTCGTCAGCAGCGCGTCCGCGGCGAAGGACGACAAGGTCATCGATCTGATGCAAGCGCTGAAGCAGAGCCTGGAGAGCCATGGCTCGATCTCGCGAGACAAGGCCCGACGGCTTGCCGCCGGCTCTCGCCGGCCCAGGGCGTCCAGCGCCAAGCGGCGGTCATCCTCGCGCGCCGCTTAGGGCGCAACCCCGGTCGGTTTGGAGGCGTTGTCCCTGCGACTGCCCTGATTTACCAGAACCGGGCGGAGGAGGATTGCATGAAGGTCGATCTCTCGCCGACCGAGGCGCGCAGCGGCGCCGTCAGCGGTCGCATCATCACCGTTCTTGTCGTGTCGCTGCTGGGCGCGGCGGTTGCGCTAGGCGCGCTTTGGCTAGGCTTCTTCTCCAACTAGGAGGGCCTCACGAGGGAGCCCGAAAGACCTACGCTCGGCGCACGCACCGACTAGGGCGTCAACAGAAGGCAAGGCGCGCGATCGACGAAGAGATTGGTGCGGGGGCCATCCACGGGTACACTCACCCGCTGGCCCGGGGCCACCGGCGGCAGGATGATGTGCGTCTCCTGAACCACCTTGCCGCCGTTCATGAACCGGCAGTTGATCGCGGGGTAGACGAGGCCGGCGCTGTTGTTCGACACGTACATGGTCGTGCGCCAGCGGTCGCTCGGAATCGCCACCAGGGTGCCGCTCTCCAGGGTCGCGATCGGCACGGTCGGGCCGGCCATGATCGGCACGCTGGAGACCAGCGTCGCCTCCGGCCGCTGGATGACGATGCCCGGCACCGAGGCGATTTGCGCATTCGGATCGAATGCGCGGTCGGAGGGGCTCGCCGCCTGGCTCGGCGCGTTCGCGGGCCGTCTCTCCTTGCTCACATTGTCTTGTGTCCAGACCTGACCGGTCGCGGGATCGCGGAAACCCTGCGCCAGCACGGCGGTGGCGGCAACCGTTGCCGCGACCGAGCCCAGCCAGATCGCTTTGAGCCATGTCAGACCGACGGCGTTCATCATCGCCCTCCTCAGCTTCACATTTCGTGGAAACGCTTCTGCTCCCAGTTGGGCTACGGTTTCCTCGGCTTGCACGCGAGTGTAGCCGTAACGCACCTGCAGCTTGCCGACGAGCTGGTCACGACGCCCCTCGATCTCGAGCAGGTCGTCGTCGGTGAGCTTGCCCCATTGTTCCTTCTCTCGATGGACCAACGGCGCCTGGAAGGGAAAGTTGCAGGGGCCGCTTGGCTAGACCGGTGCCTCGACCGGTGCCGGCATGGGAAAGTCGACCTTGAAGCGCAAGCCGCCGTCATCGCGCGACGACAAATGGAGCTCGCCGGCGAGCTGCATGGTGAGTCCGCGCATCAGGGTCATGCCGAAAGTGCCGCGCGTCGGCGGCGTGGCGGCCTTGAGCGCGCTCGACGCATTGCCCTCGATGGCAAGCTCGACCATGCCGTCCTTCTCCGACATCTCGATCGTGATCTCAGGTGCGGTGCCGGCCGGCAAATCACCGTCGAGGATGGCGTTCACCGCCTCGGTGACGATCAGGCCGACGGGAATGGCGACGTCCGGGCCGGCGGTGAGCGAGGAGGCGCTGATCTTGTAGAGCGCCGGCGCCAGCTTGACGTCCTGGCGGCTCAAGGTGATCTGCCTCACGACGTCGCCGATGAATTCCTGGAAATCGACGCGCGACCAGTTCGTCCTCTCGTAGAGATGGATGTGCAGGATCGACAGCGTCAGCACGCGGTGCTGGGCGCCCCTGAACAGGCGGCGGATGCGGGGCGAGCGGATCTCTCCGGCCTGCAGGTTGATCAGGCTGGTGATCATCTGCAGGTTGTTCTTCACCCGATGATGAAGCTCACGCAGCAGCAGGTCGCGCTGATCGAGTCCCGCCCGCAGGTCGGCTTCGCGCTTGGCCAGCGCCTCGGCCATCGCGCTGACGCCATCGGCCACCAGGCCCAGCTCCAGCGTTTGCGGTCGCTGCCGCTCGAGCGTGATCGCCTCGCCGCGCACGATGCGGCCGGCAAAATCCTCTATGTAGCGCAGCGGTCGGACGCACCAGCGGTCGGCGCCGAACCAGACCGCGAGCAGGGCGATCGCGAGTGCGGCGGTCGCCACCATGAGGACGGCCCAGCCGCCGATCAACGTCGCAAGCACGTCGGGCGCCGGTCGGACCAGGACGGCGACCGTCTCCGTGCCGGCAACCGGCAGCAGATTGAACAGGCGTAACCGGCCGTCGCCGGCGTAGTCGACGAATTCGACCTGATTGGCGGCGATCGCCGCCGCAAGCCGGGAACTCCTGGGCAGAAAGCCCATTGCCGGGCCCGCGCCGCTGACCGGCACGCCGTTGCGGTCGACGAGCATGGCGGTTGGCCCGAGCCTTGCCTGATCGACGCGGTATCGATCGGCGGCGAGCGCATACCACGTCGACACGAAGATGACAGGCAGGAAGGCCAGCGCGACGACAGCCAGAAGCTTCGTTCGCAACGACCAGGTGGCCCATCGAGTGGCCCACATCGGGGGCTGGCCTAGATGGTGACGGTGTCGAGCGCCTGCGCGATCGCCGTTCGGAGGACGTCGGGATTGAACGGCTTGGAGATGATGAACGCCGGCTCGACCTTCTCGCCGGTCAGCAACCGCTCCGGATAGCCCGTCACGAAGATCACCGGGATCGACATCGAATTCATGATCTCGCTGACTGCTGCAATGCCACTGTCGACACCGCGAAGCTGGACGTCGGCGAGCACGAGATGCGGGGCATGGCGCTTTGCGAGCTCGACGGCGGTCTTCTCGGTCGCGGCGATTCCGACCACCTCGTGACCGGAGTTGCGAACGATCTCGGCGACGTCGAGGGCGATGATCGGTTCGTCCTCGATCACGAGGACGCGGATTCCGGCGACCCGCTGGAGTTCCCGCCGCGCATCCTCGAAGGCGCGCGACACCGTGTTGGCATCGACGTCGAGGATATGGGCGACATCGTGGATCGAAAATCCTTCGAGCACCGACAGGAGCAGGACCTTGCGCTGAAGCGGCGCCAGCTCGGTAAGCGACTCCTTGAGACGACCCTGCACCGTATCCTTGTTGTCGCTGGCGTCGAGATTGCCGAACGGCTGGCGCAGTCGGTGAAAGAGGGCAAACAGCCCGAGCTTCGTGCCCTTGGCTTCAGCAATGAGCTCAGGTTGCCGAAGCGCTACCTCCGCGGACAGGCGCACCCATTCGTCGCCCAGCTTTTGCGAACCGGTGAGGGCGCGTGCATAGCGCCGCAGGAAGGGAAGCGCCCATGCCAAAGCGTCCGATATTGGGGGGGCGGTTGGCTCTGCCACGGTGTCTCTCCTTCAACGATTCTGCTCGGCGATGCGTCACCCGACATGGGAGGCGGAGGACCAGGCCACAATGCCCACGACCTGCCGGGGACGCCATGACGACCTGATCGACCGCCGCAGCGTCCCCTGGATGCATTCGCCCAGTATACAGTACTCTCGCTCTCTGCAGGCAATGACGGATCCGTGCTCGTACGGACCGTGGCAATCACCGTTCAGGTGCGGTCACGGCGCCCAAGGTGGCGCCGGCGGCACCCCCGATCAATGCGCCGCCCACCGGAGCGCCGACCGTCGAACCCACGACAGCCCCTGACGCGGCGCCAATGGCGCCGCCCGTCAATGCGCGATCGACCGGACGTTCTCCGCAGGCAGCGGCCGTCAGGACGACGGCGACGCTGATGGCAGCAATCCTGATTTCGCGATTCAGCACTTTTCGCCTCCTGCTCAATGCAGCCATCCCAGCGCCCACATCAGCAGGAGCACCGGGATGGGCACGCCCAACAACCACAGCACGGCTGCCCGTCCCATAGTCTGTTCCTCCGTGGAGCACAGGATGGGCGGACTAAATCTTGTTGATCCAGTCGCTGACGTCGCGTTCGGCCGCGTCCTTGGTCACGCCGTACCGCTCCTGGATCCGGCCCACGAGCTGGTCCTGCTTGCCGCTGATGACCGTCAGGTCATCGTCAGTGAGCTTGCCCCACTGTTCCTTGACCTTGCCGGAAAACTGCTTCCAATTGCCTTCGATACGATCCCAGTTCATGGCTTGTCCTCTTGGATTGAGTTCACCCCGCATCAACGTCGCTTGCCGACATGTGGTTCCGCCCCGAGTTTTTCTTTGCGCCCGCTTGAGCTCTCGCCCACATAGGAAGGGTGATCGTAAAGAAACTGCCGAGCATCGGGAGCGTGTCTCTCCAATGATGAAGGACGACATCGTGACACTGATGCCCGAGTTGCGCGCGTTTTCGCGATTTCTCTGCCGCGAACGCGAAGCGGCCGATGATCTGGTTCAGAACACGGTTCTCGCGGCGCTCAGCAAGCAGGCTCAGTTCTCGCCGGGCACCAACCTCAAAGGTTGGCTCTTTACCATCATGCGCAATCGCTTCTACTCGGATCTGCGGACGCAACGCCGGCAGGCGATCTCCATGAACGACGAGGCGGCCAAGCCGATTCCTGCGGCGGATAACCCCGAAGCCGCACTGGCGCTCAAGGAGCTCTCGTCGGCACTTTGGGAGCTCAGCGCCGAATCACGCGAGGCTCTCGTTCTGGTCGGCGCCGGCGGCTTTTCGTATGAGGAGGCCGCGGCACTTTGCAACTGCTCGATTGGCACCCTGAAGGCTCGTGTCTCGCGGGCCCGAAAGCGGTTGGCCTGCAAGCTCGGCTAAAATAATCATTGTTTCTCAATTGGTTGGAGATTGATGAGGCACTGGATGTAACCATTTGGCCGCTCGGGAGTTGTTTCCAGTGCCAGATGCGGGAGTAAGTTATGTCCACCGAAGCGAAGTCGATCGATGCCACCGCCGAGAGCATGAACTTCCACGAGCAGTTGAAGGCCGTGTTGCCGCGCCTGCGCATCTACGCGCGGTCGTTGACGAGGGACCGCGACACCGCGGAAGACTTGGTCCATGACACCGTGGTGAAGGCGTTGGCCGGCCGTCATAGTTTCCAGCCTGGAACGAACTTGGCGGCATGGCTTTTCCGGATCCAGCGCAATGAGTTCATTTCCGGGCTGCGTCGCCAGCGACCGACGGTGCCGGTCGACGCCGCGGCCGAATCGATTTCTCATCCTGCACATCAGGAAAGCCGGCTGATCATGCGCGAGTTCATCTCGGCTTTCGGTAAGCTGCCATCGACACAACGCGAGGCCCTGGTCCTCGCCGTTCTGGAGGGCTTGCGCTACGAGGTCATTGCCGCTCACACCGGCGTTTCGGTGGGCACGGTCAAGAGCCGTATTTCGCGCGCGCGCGACACACTCGAGCGCCTGCTGCTGGAAGGCGACACTGCGCCCTCGCCGGAAGCGAAGGCCATGCTTTCGAGGTTCCAGGCGCGTGCCACGGCTGAGGAGGCCCATCCCAGCTGATCTCCAGGGAGTACGAGGCTTTTCCAGTGTCGCCTGAGATGGGGAATTTGCTAGTATACGGGCGTGTGGGAAGGCTTTGATGCATAGGGTGTAGGCCCGCGGAACGACCGTGCGTTTCCGGGAAAGTCATCATGAGCAACGACAATAAATCCAACGGCGGTGGGAGCGGACGTGCGATCTTGCCGCGAACCAAGATGCCCGAGAAAGATCCGTTTGAAGCCTGGTTGCAAAAGCAGTTGCACACCATGTACGACGAGATCGTGAGCGAGCCCCTGCCGGATGCATTGGTGAAGCTCATCGACAACGATGCCGCTGGCGGTGGCAAGAAGGACAAGCCTGTCTAGCGATTTGGCAAGTCCCTTACCAATTGGCAAGTACCTGCCAAGCAAGCTTGAAAGCCCCTCGTCGTGACGAGGGGCTTTTCCGTCGACGTCCTACTGCGAGGTCATCGTCCCACCGAACGCGGGAACTCCGGGACCTCGCCCTCGTTTGGTGCGCGGATGAACAATCGAGAGGCATCGCATGCTGACGAGACACGACAAAGCCAAGGCTCTGACCACTCCCACCAGCCTGTTCAAGACACCGGCCGAGGTGGTGTCGTGCGGCGATCTGAGCAAGGACGAGAAGACCGCCGTCCTTAAGCAATGGGAGATCGACGCGCGATTGCTCCAAGTGGCAAGCGAGGAAGGCATGACCGGCGGCGAGGGCAGCCAGCTGGCAGAGGTCAAGAAGGCACAAACGTCGCTCGGCGTCGAAGACTTCGAGGAGGACGGTGCACGGAACAAGACTGGACCCTGAGGGAAAACCAGCAGAAGCCGACAAAAGAATGCCCGCCGTCCGGCGGGCATTCTTCGTTCGGTTTGAAGAACGGCTACTTGTCGTTCTGGTGATGAGGCTGCGGCGGACGACGATCGCCCGGCTTCTCATTCTCCTGCTTTTGGCGTTGCTGCTGCTCCCGCTGGGCCTGTTCGCGCTGCTGGCGCTCGCGCTCCTGAGGGGTCTGGTTCGGCTTGTTGGGGTCGTTCATGGTTGTTCCTCCATGTTGCAGCGACGACCACGATTGGTGCCGCTGCCAGTCCAACGCCCGCCTCTGACGACAGGTTGCCATTGCAGGGGTCACAACCGGCCGCCTTGCGCCGCCATTATTTGGCCGTGCTTGGCAACGTGGCGATCAGCCTCGCGTTGAGCAAGAACAAGTCGAGGAGGGGATGACGATGAATTCCATCATCTATGTGGTCGGACTGCTGGTCGTGGTGGCTGCGATCCTGTCGTTCCTCGGCCTACGTTGAGGAAGCCCCGATGGACATCCTTCAGATCCCACCTGTCGAGTCGATTGGAACGGGTGACGGCGGTGGATCGCAATGGCGTCCAATCCTCCTTGGCGCTCTTGCCGCGATGGTCGTCTCGGGAACCCTGGTGAGTGTGGTTGCCGGGATCGGAACGACGGTGGCGCAGCTCACGACCGTCATGGCCACCGCCAATAGTGAATCGGCGGCGCGCCACGCACAGGCCTATGCGCCGCCGAGCTGTGGTCTCGCGTCGCGCTGATTGAGCTGTCGTAGCGGGGCAACGGAGGCGCCGTGACGGCGTTGTGTCCATGCGTGCCGAGAGGGCAAGCTGAATCATTCCCAGGAGCTCTGATGTTGGATCAACCGGACAAGATGCACGACGCAAGCTCGAGTGCCGATGGGCGGACGGTAGAAGAGAAGATCTCCCAGGCCACCGCGGGGTTGTCGGATTATGTCCGGCATGGCGCTGACTACGCGCGAGAGCTGGCCGACAAGCTGCAGAGCCAGAAGGCCGACGAGCTGATGGCCTCGGCCTTGACGTGGACTCGCAAGCAGCCGTTGCTGGTGGTTGGCGGCGCGGTTGTCCTGGGCTTCGTTCTCTCGCGGATCGTGAAGGGTGGCATGTCCGGCGCAGCGCACGACGAGAGCGATGATCGCGCGGTTGCGCCGGCGGTCGAGGCCTCAGAGAACTGATCATGCATATCGACCACCCACGAGGTGTGCTCGGCGTCGCCGGTGAGGCGATGGCGCAGGCGGCAGATCTGATCAGGGTCGAATTCCGGTTGGCGCGCGCCGAGATGACGGAGAAGGTGACCAGTCTGCGCACCGGGGTCGCGTTTGTCGTCGCCGGTACGGTGTTTTTGGTGGGCGCCCTGTTCCTGCTTCTGCAATGGGCCGTCGTCGCCCTGGTCGAGGCCGGGTTGCCGCCCGCCTTCGCGACTTTTGCGGTCGCCGTGGCCTGTTGCGCCGTGGGTTTGGTCCTGATCCTCGCAGGCCGACAGAAACTCGAACCGGGTTCTGTCATTCCCCAGCGAACGCTCAATCAGATCGCGCGTGACGGCGCGATGGCCAAGGAGAAATTGTCATGAATCAGAGTGCCGCCGACCTTCAGCGGGAAGCCGAAAGTGCGCGCGCCGGTCTTTCCGACACACTCGACGAGCTGCGCAATAGCCTGACGACCGCTGCCATCACCAACGGCGCCATGACGATTGCGAAGGAGGGCAGCAGCACCCTGGCGCGGGTCGCTCTCGAACGTGCCCGCGCCAATCCTCTGGCGGCACTGCTGATCGGTGCCGGCGTCATGATGCTCCTCGGTTATGGCAAGAAGGACGGCGGCGAACAACTCGTCCGCCATGCAACAAAGACAATCACGGGTGCGGCGAAGAGTGCAGCCTCCGCTGCCGAGGGAGCAGCGGGAGAGGCGACCGACGCTGCACGCCGTATGTCACGCGATGTCGTCGATCAAGCGCGTGGAGCGGCGACAAATGCGGCTGGTCGAATGGAGGAGACGGCGGCGTTTGTCGCCGATCGGGCACGGGAGGTCTTGGGCAACGGGATGGACAAGGCTCGCACCTTCGCCGCTGATGCTCAGGGAAGGGCCTCGCAATTTGTCGATGAAAATCGTCACTATTTGACTCCAGGCGGGCTGGTCCGACTTGCCAACGAGCAGCCGGTCGTGGTTGCGGCACTCGGGGTTGCAGTGGGGGCGGCGCTCGGCGCGACCCTGCCGCTCGGGAAATCGGAAGGCCGCGATCTTGCGTCAGTCGCATGCGAGCCGGCTGCCAACGGCGCACGGCGTGAGGGAAGCGCCTGACGGGCGCATTTGGCGGCTGGCGCGATCTCCGGAAATGGACAAGACGGAAATGCGCGAGACCTCGCTCACCATGACATCGACGAGTCGCCATGTCGTCGTCGTACGCGTACCAACCAACGACGATGTTCTGCTGGTGCCTCTGCGCGACCTGCAGAACCTGCTTATCCGCTATCTGCGCAAGCAGCCCCCCGGAAGCGACTACTCGATCCTGATCATGCGGCAGGAGGGCGTGCCGGAAGTCCACTGCTCATTTTCCGAGAGCATGGACGCCGAACGACTGGCGACGGCGCTGCATGGCGTTCAGATGGAGGCGAAAGAGGGGGAGGCGTCGCGGCGCTTCGTCGAGCTCGACGACGATATCCTGTGCGAGGTCGTGCAGGTGGCGGGCCCACCGTCGTTCAAGAAAGCGAAGCCTGACGCTTCGTCCGAGGAAGGCCGACCCATGCGCAGCATCGGTGCGATGCGGCGGCGATGAGGGTCGCATCGAACCAGGGAACTTCATGAAGCTCTTCAAGTGCCAGAACTGCCACCAGATCATTCACTTCGAAAATACGCTTTGCGAGAAATGCACGAGCCGCCTCGGGTTCATTCCAGAGCAGGGTGTCTTGACAGCTCTGGAAGCCGACGGCGCCGTCTGGCGGCGGCTGCGCGCTTCACGAGAAGAGATCTTCCGCTTTTGCACGAATGCCGACCACAACGCCTGCAACTGGCTTGTCGCCGCGGCGTCGCCCGACACGCTTTGCCTGTCGTGCCGGCATAACAGGACGATCCCGGATCTTTCCATTGACGACAATGTAGTGGCCTGGCGGCGAATGGAGCTGGCGAAGCATCGCCTGTTCTATTCACTGTTGAAGTTCGGGCTTCCGATGCCGACGGTCGCCGAGGATCCGGAGAATGGCCTGGCGTTCGACTTTCTCGCCGAGATGCCGGGTGTGAAGGTCTTGACAGGTCATGACAATGGCGTCGTGACGATTGCGCTCGCCGAGGCCGACGATGCCTACCGAGAGAGCCATCGAGTGACGATGGGTGAACCCTATCGCACCTTGCTGGGCCACTTTCGCCATGAGTCGGGGCACTTCTTCTGGAACAGGCTGGTCCGCGATGGCGACCGGGTGGAGGAGTTCCGGGCCGTGTTCGGCGACGAGCGGCGGGACTACGGGGAAGCCCTGCAGGCCTACTATGCCGATGGTGCCCCCGCGGACTGGCCGGAGCGCTTCGTCAGCACGTATGCCGCCGCCCATCCCTGGGAGGATTTTGCAGAGACCTGGGCGCACTACCTGCACATCGTCGATACCCTGGAGATGGCCGCTTCGTTCGGCATGTCGACTCACCCAGCCCTGGCGCGCGACGACATCCTCGATGCGGCGGTCGATTTCGCTCCCTATCGAGCCGAGACGATGGGCCAACTGATTGAAACCTGGTTGCCTCTGTCCGTTGCGCTGAATTGCCTAAATCGTTCGATGGGGCAGCCCGACCTCTATCCATTCGTGCTGTCGGGACCGGCAATCGACAAGCTGGCGTTCGTCCATGGCCTCGTTCATTCGGCCTGACGCGTCGCGCGGTCGCGGCGCCCGTGTGACGAGCCCACGAGAGGCTGTCATGAGCGTGATTCCCCGTTCCACGGCCGATCGCACCGACGTATCGCTGCTCAGGCTCACCGCGCTGAGCTTGTTGGGCGGCCTGGCGATTCTCGCGCTCTACTTCGGCCGGGATGTCCTTCTTCCCGTGGCAGTGGCCGTGCTCCTGGCATTTGTCCTGGGAAGAGCGGTTTCGCTGCTGAACCGAATTCTGCCGCTACCGCTTTCGGTGGCGGTGGTGGTTCTGAGCGCCATCGTCTTCATCGGGTTGCTGGCCGTGCTGTTCACCGTGCAGTTGGCGGAGGTAGCCAGCAGCCTGACGAGCTACCAGACCAACCTGCACAAGAAGGTGCAGGACATCCGCGAGGTCCTGCAGGGCAGCGGGGCGGTCGGCCGTTTCATGGCGATGGTCGTGGCGCTCGGCCAGGAATTCACGGCGACCGTCGAAGCGGCGCCAGAGCGCGTGGTTCATCTGCAGACCGACTCGGGCTTCGAGAGAATAGCAGCCCTGCTGGCGCCGCTGCTCCATCCTGTGCTGGTCGTCAGCATCGTCATCATCCTGGTGATCTTCATCCTGCTCGATCGCGAGCATCTCAGCGATCAGATCGTCCGCTTGTTCGGTGCCAACGACGTGCATGCCACGTCGGAAGCCATTGCCGATGCCGCCAACCGGCTGAGCCGCGTGCTGTCCCTGCAGGTCGTCACCAATCTGGGCTTCGCCGTGGTCGTCGGCATCGGCCTGTTCGCACTCGGCCTGCCCAACGCGGCTCTCTGGGCTCTGCTGGCCGGAGCCTTTCGCTTCGTCCCATATATCGGCGCTGCCGTCGGTGCGCTCCTGCCCGGCCTGATCGCCCTCGCGATCGCGCCGGGATGGCTGCAGCCGCTGCTCGTGCTGGGCTGGGTGGTGCTCTGCGACGTGATCATCGGTCAGATCGTCGAGCCGCTGTTGTTCGGCGATTCGGTCGGGGTGACGCCTCTGGCCCTCGTGCTGTCGGCCATCCTGTGGGGCACGCTGTGGGGCCCCGTCGGCATCCTGCTATCGACGCCACTCACCATCTGCCTGCTGGTCCTCGGCCGCCATGTGCCGCAGCTCGGTTTCCTGCAGATCCTGCTCGGCCATGAGCCGGCGCTGGCGCCCTATCAGCGCATCTATGGGCGGCTCATCCGTCGCGCCGTAGTGGACGCCTCGACTGTCGCGCTGGCCGAGATCGAGGAGAAGGGAGCCGAGCGCGGGCTCGACGACGCCATGGGCCGCATGGTGGTGCTGGCCGAGTCCGATCGCGCGCTCGACCGGTTGAGCGCCGCGCAGATCGACGCCGTCGTCGATGGCACCGACGAGATCCTCGACTTTATCGACGATGATTCCGCGGAGCCAAGCCCGGCGGCACGGGGCCGGTTCGCCTGCATCGGCGGGCGGGGCCAGATCGACGATGCTGCGGCGGCGATCGTGGCGTTCGCCCTGCGCCGGGCCGGATTCCAGGCGACGAGGCACCGTCACGGCGACAATGCCGCCCTTCCAGCGGCGGAAGATGCGCCGGCAATTTCCGTCGTCTGCTACGCCTCTCGGCCGTCCGCCGCCGTCCGGCGCTACACCTCGCGCAAGCTCGGCGTCGATGGCGGCAATCGCGCCTGCCACGTCGTCATCGACTACGATGTCAGGACGGCGCCGGGTCAGCCCGTCGAGCAATTGCTGGTGGGCGACATCGCCACGATCTGCCGGGCGATGGCCCAGGAGGCCGTTTCTGTCACGGCACCTCCCGCGATCTCCGCCGCAGCGGGCAACCAGGACGTGGTATGCGCCGGCAATTCGGGCTGGTAGGGTCGGCGGTCTCCCGACCTCCAGCAATCGAGCCGGTCATGTCACGCATCCGCCCGTCACGCTTCGTCCACGTCGTCTATCGTACCCGCCAGTTCGACAAGATGATCCAGTGGTATCGCGACGTCTTCGACTGCCGGGTCCAGTACCAGAACCCCGTGCTGGCGTTCCTGACCTACGACGACGAGCACCATCGCGTCGCCCTGGTCAACCTGGCGGCGATCAGGCCGCAGGCCGACGAGAGTGAGCGGCGCGGCGTCATCGGCGTCGACCATGTCGCCTACACCTATGGCTCGGTCGAGGATTTGGTCGAGAACTACGCTCACCTCAAGGAGAAAGGCATCCTGCCCTATTGGTGCATCCATCACGGCGTGACCATGTCGATGTATTACGCCGATCCGGACGGCAATCAGATGGAGATGCAGGTCGACGCCTTCGGCTCGAGCGATGCCGCCAACGACTACATGAACGGCCCGCATTTCGCGACCAACCCGATCGGCGTCGAGTACGACCCCGACGAGGTCCTGGCCAAGATCCGTGCCGGCACGCCCGGCTCGGCGTTCCTGGCGCGGCAGAGCGACCTGCCGGTCTCGCCGATCCGTGGGGCCCTCACGCCTTAGGTGCTCGATCGCGGGCGCGCTATAGTCGCTCGGAGCAAACGCATTCAGCGTGACGGCATGGTCCGGCTGAATGAACTCCGCGCCGGCGGACAGGCGGTCGACCCGGCCTGCCGGCAGAGAAGCCGAACTCTACTTCATCGGGCTCATCCGCAGGCCGGGACCGATCGATTGACCTGTCCGCGCTAAGGTCGGCCCGATGGTCCGACCTGTCGCATCGAGGTGTTCGGGCCCTGGGACAGGGGCCTCAACCGCGTTGCCGAGCTCGAGCGGGAATATTAACGACGACCGCTCGTCAGTGTGACTTCTGTCCGCTGCCGGGCGTCAGCAGGCGGGCGAGGGCACGGATTTCGGCGGTCGACGCACCGTAGGCCCGCCGTTCCATCTCGCGGTAGAGGCGGACGATATCGTTGCCGATCTCGGTCACGATCGTGCCGCCGCCGCCGCCGCCGCCGGTCTGGGCCACGATCACGGGTTCGCGGAACATGTGGTTGAGCTCGTCGACGAGCAACCAGGCTTGGCGATAAGACATCGCCAGAGCCCGGCCGGCGGCTGAAATCGATCCGGTCTCGTTGATCAACTCCAGAAGCCGGATCTTGCCCGGCCCGATCGAACGCTCGCCGCCGAAATCGATGCGCAGATGCAACGAGGTCTTGTCGCTGGCCTTGGGGGCTGTCTTGGCGGTGCCGCGTCCCATGCTGCCACTATGCGACGGGATGCCGACCGGCGCCAGAGGTGCACACTCAAGTCGCTTGGAACCGTATTCCGGCCCCGGCCTCGGCGAACTCCTCGAAGCCGCCGGCGCAAGGCCTGCCAAGCAGACGCCAGTTTGGCATGGTCGATATATTTAATTCACTATAATGACGCAGACGTTAGCCAGATGTCCATGACGCCTCTTTTCGTTCCCGTGACGCTCCGGCACGGGTCGCGCCACTTTCGATCGGCCGGCCGGCC
Organism: Reyranellaceae bacterium; assembly: GCA_046349295.1. Lineage (GTDB taxonomy): Bacteria > Pseudomonadota > Alphaproteobacteria > Reyranellales > Reyranellaceae > Reyranella. The sequence continues at coordinate 263,003 of JAXMCP010000012.1, read as the reverse complement.
ATGCTGCTGGCCGTGTCCCCGCTGGTCGATCTTGCGCCGCAGCCCGCGCTGCCGCCCCAGTTACGCCGGACGAAGATACGGCGCCACTCTCACCACATACATTGCTCGAACGGCCGAGCGTGCGGTGCTTCAGGGGGAGAAGGTACCGCACTGCAGGACGACGCGCGAACTTGTTCGCTGCCGAAGGCCATGGAACACTCGTCAGCGCACGGAAAAAGGGCCGGGAGAGCCATGGCGCGCATTGCCTACAGAAGCCTCATGCCCACCTGGGGCGTCGAGGTCGATCACGACCTGTCGCAACCGCTGAGAGAGCGTATCGCCGGCGAGCTGGTCGAGCTGTTCGAGGAGCATCACCTGCTGCTGTTCCGGCGGCAGACCCTGGCCGAGGAGCAGCAGGTCGCCTTCGCCAAGCTGTTCGGGGCGATCTCCCATCGCAGCCCGGCGATGAAGACCAAGGACACGGTGCTGGTCTCGAACGTGGCGCCCGACGGCGTGCTGGGCGACGGCGAGCTGCTGTTCCATTCCGACAACACCTTCTTTCAGCACCCGCTGAAGGCGATCGGCCTCTATGCGATGACGATCCCGTCGATCGGCGGCGACACGCTGTTCGCCAACGCCTACCAGGTCTACGAATCGCTGCCCGCCGACGTGCAGGCGCGGCTGCGCGGCCTGACCTCGTTGCAGGCTTTCGACTATGCCGGCGATTACAACAAGCGCTCCAGCCTGGAGGCCGTGCCGAGCGACGCGCCGATGGCGCGGCATCCGCTGCTCTGGACGAACCCGGCGTCAGGCCGGACTGCCCTTTTTCTCAGCGAGCACACCACCCTGCACATCGATGGGCTCGCCAATCGGCAGGAAGAGGATGAATTGATCGCGCTGCTGCGCCAGCACATCGCCGATCCGCGGTTCTGCTACCGGCACAGATGGACGGTGGGCGACTTCGTGTTCTGGGACAATGTCTGCCTGCAGCACGCGCGCGAGACCTTCGACCGCAGCCAGGCGCGCACCTTGCGCCGCACGCCGGTGCTCGATCCGGATGGCGACCGGCGTTTCCCGCATTCCCGTGACCTGACTCGCAAGGCGGCGTGATGGCCGGACGGTTCGACGGCAAGCTCGCCATGGTCACCGGCGCCGCGCGCGGCATCGGCGCCAGCATCGCCCAGCGGCTGCTCTCCGAGGGCGCCGAGATCATCGCCATCGATCGCGAGAGCTGCGAGGCGACCTTTGCCAAGGTGCCGGCTGGCCGCTGGCAGGCGCAGGTTCTCGATGTCGGAGCCGTCGAGACGGCGACGACGGTCGAGCGCCTGGTGCGCGAGCGCGGCCGGCCGCTGGACTTCCTGGTCAACAATGCCGGCATCGGCGGCGCGCGGCCGCTGGCCGAGACCGAAGAAGCGGACTGGCAGCGCTTTCTCGACATCAACCTGACATCGGTCTATCGCCTGTGCCGCGCGCTGCTGCCGCATTTCCGGCGACCGGGCGGGCGCATCGTCAATCTCTCCTCGGTGTTCGGCTTTACGGCCTTTCCCGGCTCGGTCGCCTATTCCGTCGCCAAGGCGGGGGTGGCGCAGCTCACGCGGCAAATCGCCGTCGAGCTGGCGCCACAAGGCATCACCGTGAACGCCATCGCGCCCGGAGTCATCGAGACGCCGATGACCGAGAAGCGGATCGCGGGCGACGCGTGGTATCGCAAGGCCATGGTCGAACCGACACCCCTCGGCCGCGTCGGCAAGCCGGCCGACATCTCCGGTGTCGTGGCGTTCCTCTGCTCGGAGGATGCGGGCTTCATCGTCGGGCAGACACTGGTCGTCGACGGCGGCTGGCTCGACTCCAAGTACCTGCCGCGCGAGGCGTAATGGACAAGCAGGTCGGCAACAGCTTCTCCTCGCAGGAGATCCTGGACGGCATCATGCGCTGGGCGGCGATCGAGAGCCCGTCGGTGACGCCCGAAGCCGTTCAGCGCATGTTCGACGTGGCCGAAGGCGACTTCCGGCAGGCGGGGGCGTCAATCGACAAGGAGGCGGCGCGCGGGGATTGCGGGCCGATCATGCGGGCGCGCTTCGCCGGCAAGCAGGCGGGACCGGGCATCCTGGTGCTGGGCCATCTCGATACGGTGCACCCGGTCGGCACGATCGAGGGGCCGCTCAAGCTGCGCATCGAAGGCGATCGGCTGTTCGGACCCGGCGTGTTCGACATGAAGGGAGGCCTCTACCTCGCGCTCTATGCGCTGCGGCGCCTGCACGCCGAGAGCGGCGAGACGCCATTGCCCGTCACCTTCATGATGATCCCGGACGAAGAGCTGGGCAGCCCGAACACGCGGCACTTGATCGAGCAGGAGGCGGCGCGCCACAAGTATGTGCTGGTGCCCGAGCCGGCGCGCCTCGGCAAGCTGGTGAGCGGCCGCCACGCCTTCGCGCGCTACACCGTCCGCACGCGCGGCAAGCCGGCGCATGCCGGCGCCGACAATGCGGTGGGCCGCAGCGCGATCCGCGCCATGGCGCGGCTGATCGAGACGATCGAGAGCGCCACCGACATGAGCCGGCTGGTGTCGTTCAGCGTCGGCGTGGTGAATGGCGGCCTGTTCGTCAACGTGATCCCGACCGAGTGCACGGCGCAGGTCCTGTGCGTCGCCTCCTCGCCGGACAATCTCGCCTATGTCTACGACTTCATGGCCGGCCTGAAATCGCCGATCGAGGGCGTCGAGCTCGAGGTCATCCAGGGCGCCGAACGGCCGTTGTTCCAGGCCTCGCCCGGCACCTTGCAGCTTTTCGAAGTGGCGAAGTCGGCGGCCGCCGAGATCGGCGTCACGCTCGAACACGGCCAGTTCGGCGGCGGCAGCGACGGCAATTTCACCGGCGCGCTCGGCATCCCGACCCTCGACGGGCTGGGCGTCGTCGGCGGCGGCGCCCATACGCTCGACGAGCACCTGGTGATCTCGGCTCTGGCGCCACGTGCGCGCATCTTCGCGGGGTTGCTGGCGCAGCTGAAGTGATGCTTCTCCTCCCCAGCGAAGCTGGGGAGGCGTCGCCGTCCATGCGCTCCCGGCGATGAGAAATGAGAGTCACCGTACCGTCAACCTGATGACGTTCCACGACGCCGGCGCGAGTGATGCCTCGATGTGGTCAGCATCGACTCTCACGCCGCCGAGCGGCTTGGGGGCGATGCGGTCGGGTTGCTGCCTCGTGTTCACCGCCCCGAGGTCGGGGTCGCAGAGTTGCAGGGCGTCGGTCACGGCGAGGCCGGCGAAGCCGGCGGCAGCGACGCGAAGCGGCAAAGTCCCAGTCAGGCAGCGGTTCAAGGCGAACAGGGTGAGGGTGCCACCCTTGTCGTCGTGCACGGCGGCGAGCTTCAGGTACGGCACGGCCGGCATGGCGAAGAACTCGTCGTTCGGGCCGTTCGGGTCGTTGTAGTGCGCGGCATACGTGGGTGAATCGATCTGCGTGCGCAGCACGCGGCCACGGCCCATGCGGCTGAAATGGGCGAACGGATGGAAGATGGTCTGCCGCCAGGCCGGGCCACCGGTCTCGGTCATGATCGGCGCGATGACGTTGACCAGCTGGGCCAGACACGCCGCGGTGACGCGGTCGGCGTGATTGAGCAGCGAGATGCAGCAGCCGCCGAAGGCCAGCGCATCCTCCATATTGTAGACCTCCTCCAGGATGGGCGGAGCGATCGGCCAGCCCTCCTTGACGCGCGCCTGGCGGTTGCGCCGGGTTCGATACCAGACGTTCCATTCGTCGAAGCTCAGCATGATGCGCTTGGCCGAGCGGTGCTTGGCGGCGACGGCATCGGCGATCGCCACGACCTCGTCGATGAAGTTGTCCATCAGGTCGGCGCTCGCCAGGAAGGCCGGCGTGTCGCCGTCGTAGTTGTTCAGATAGGTGTGCAGCGAGATGAACTCGACGTGGTCGAACGTGTGCTCGAGCACGGTCTGCTCCCAGGCGCCGTAGGTCGCCATGCGCCGGCCCGACGAGCCGCAGGCGGCGAGCTCGAGCGAGGGATCGATCCACTTCATCATCTTGGCCGCCTCGACGGCGATGCGGCCGTATTCGGTCGCGGTCTTGGCCTCCATCTGCCACGGCCCGTCCATCTCGTTGCCCAGGCACCAGAACTTCACGTCGTGTGGCTGCTCCCATCCGTGCTTGCGGCGCAGGTCGGACAGCGTCGTGCCCGAGGGGTGATTGCAGTATTCGACCATGTTGCGCGCCGCATCGCCGGCACGCGTGCCGAGATTGACCGCCAGCATCGGCTCGATGCCGGCCATGCGACACCAGTCGATGAACTCGTTGGTGCCGAACTGGTTGGTCTCGGTCGACATCCAGGCGAGGTCGAGGCGGCGCGGGCGTTCCGCGACGGGCCCGACCCCGTCCTCCCAATTGTAGCCCGAGACGAAATTGCCGCCGGGGTAACGCATGATGGTGGGGGCGAGCTCGCGCACCAGGGCCATGACGTCCTGCCGGAACCCCTTGGTGTCGGCGCTGGGATGGCTGGGCTCGAAGATGCCGCCGTAGATGCAGCGCCCGAGATGCTCGAGGAAGGCGCCGAACAGGCGGGGATGGGTGGTGCCGATCGCGAAATCGCGATGCAGGCGGACGTCGACGTTACGCATGGGAAGCGGCTCCGGAGGAGGGGACACGATTGGAAGGAACATCGGGCGACAGGACCGAGCTCTTGAGCCGTTGCGAGTAGGGATGCTGCGGATTGTCGAGCACAGCGCGCGCTTCGCTGCTTTCGACCACCTCTCCCTTGCACATGATCATGATGCGGTCGCTGACATCGGGCTTCGCCGCGTCGAGGCGCAGGCAGACATTGGCGACCACAACGACGCGGCGCCGGCCGAACAGTGCGCCGCTGGAATAGAGGCGCGAGACGCCATCGACCTCGAGCAGCGCGGCGCTCATGGCGGGCTCACCCGATCGGAATGGACCAAAATGTTGAACCAGCCGGCGTTCTTGATCGTCCCTTCCGCATTCCAGACGATCGGCGTCTCCTTGCTCGGCAGGTCCGAGATCGAACCCTGCGCCCACGCGCTCGACGCAACGACATTGGCGAGCAGCAGCAGCAGCAGCAGCGCAAAACTGCGCCATTTGCCCATCGTTTCCCCGTTGGCCTGCCCCGCATTCACTGTGCGGGGCGTTCTCCAGGGCGGGGACGCTAACACGCCCGGGGCAGCATCACAGCAAGAGCTCGGACATTCGTGAGGCTGCGGCGAGCAACTGGGGCAGAATGGTCTTGACGAGCCGATCCGGCGCGACGCGCTGGGCATTGGCGTTGGCGTTGAGGGATGCCACCACGACGCCCGACCGGTTGCGCAACGGGACCGACAGGGCAATCAGCCCTTCCTCGAGCTCTTCGACGTTGATGGCGTAGCCGTCGGCGCGCGCCTTGCGGATCAGCTTCATGAGCTCGCGCGGCTGCGTGATGGTCCGGCGGGTATGCTTCTGCAGAGGTGTGGCCGCCAGCAGCGTTTCGACCTCCGCTTCCGGCCGACCGGCGAGCAGGACGCGGCCCGAGGACGAGGAGAAGGCGGGCAGGCGCATGCCCATGGCCACGACATAGGCCATGCGCCGTCCCGGCACGTCGGCGCGGGCCACGAACACGACCTCCGCGCCGTCGAGCACCGACACCGAGACGGTCTCGCCGATCGCGTGCGACAGCGCGTCGAGCTCGGGCTTCAGGCTGGCGTCCAGACCGGCCGAGGCGAGGAACGAATAGCCGAGCTTCAGCACCTTGCTGGTCAGCTCGAACTGCCGGCCGCTCGCCGTTGCATAGCCGAGATCGACGAGGGTGCGCAGCAGCCGCCGCGTCACCGCGCGGTCGAGGTCGATGCGTTGCGCCGCCTCGGCCACGCTCATGCGGCGTGACTGCGGCCCGAACGCCTCGATCAGGCTGAGGCCGCGGGCGAAGGCGGTGACGAAGGTCTGGCTGCGGCGCGACTCACTGTCCGCCATTCAGCGCCCTCCGGCGGCCGGCGCCAGGCCGAAGAAGGCGAGCTGCATGGGCGCCTGGGCGTCGGACATCTCCAGACCGGTCTGGATCCGGCAGCCGTGCTTCTGCGCCGCGCGGAGCAGGGGCGTCTCCACCGGCTTGGTCACGACATCGGCCACCAGGGCATGCCGCGGAAGGCGCGTGGGATCGAACGGCATGCGGTCCTCACCGTTCATGCCGACCGGGCTCGCGTTCACCGCGAGATCGAAGCCGCCGAGATCGTCGACCGCGCCGACGGAGACCCGGTCGGCAACCCGCGCCTCGCGGGCGAGGTCCATCAAGGCCGCACTTCGGCCCGCATCGGGATCGCTGAAGGCGATGCGCCGGACGCCGGCCTCGGTGAGGCTCAACAGGAAGGCGCGACCGACCGCGCCGGTGCCGAACACGACGGCGTTCTTTCCGGCCGGATCGAAACCGTTGCCACGCAACGCCGCGATGAAGCCCAGCCCGTCGACCATGTCACCCGACAGCCGGCCGTCCTCGGCGCGCCGGATCAGGTTCACGGCGCCGAGCAGGCGGGCGCGGTCGGTGGTCGCGTCGACCAGCGCAGCGCAGGCCGATTTGTGCGGCACCGTGACGATGCAGCCCGGCGCATTGTGCCAGCCGCGCAGCGCCTCGAGGAAAGCCGGCACTGCCTCGGGCGCGAGATCGACCGGCACCAGCACCGCATCGATGCCGTGCCGCCGCAGCTCGCCGTTGAGCGTAGTGGTCGAGCGGATCTGCAGGGTCGGATGACCGAGGATGGTGAGCACCTGCGTCGCTCCGGAAATCGGCACGTCGGCCATGATGAGGTTCCTCGTCAAATGTGCGCAGAGCGCACGAAAGAATTGAATATCGCACACTTCTGAAATCTGCGATATCTCGATTCCCGGAAGGAGGTCCTGTGGATGCGGGCTGAAGTCGTGGTGGTGGGTGGCGGCCTGGGCGGCGTTGCAGCAACGTTGGCCGCGGCCCGCCTCGGTCGCCGGGTCATCCTGGCCGAGGAGCTCGACTGGCTCGGTGGCCAGCTCACCGCCCAGGGGGTGCCGTTCGACGAGCATCCCTGGATCGAGCTCGGCGTGGGCTCGCGGAGCTACGCGGCGCTGCGCCAGGGGATCCGCGACTACTATCTTCGCCATTATCCGCTGACCGCTGAGGCGCGTGCCCGGGCGCCCTTCAACCCCGGCATGGGCAATGTCGGAACGCTGTGCCACGAGCCACGGGTGGCGGTGCGCGTCATCGACGACCTGCTGGCGCCCTTCGAAAGCGGCCGCCGCGTCACCGTGCTGCGCCGGCATGCGCTCGCATCGGTCGGCGTGCAGGGCGATCGCATTCGCGAGGTCACGCTGCGCGATCTCGCTACCGGCAGGCTGATCGAGGTCGAAGCGGACATCGTCATCGACGCGACCGAGACCGGCGAGCTGCTGGACGCGGCCGCGGTCGAGCATGTCCTCGGCGCCGAGGCCGCCAGCGAGACCGGTGAGCTTCACGCGCTCGACAAGGCCGATCCGTTCGACCAGCAGGCGTTGACCTGGTGCTTCGCCCTCGACCATCTGCCCGGCCAGGACCACACGATCGACCGTCCGGCACGCTATGCCGAGTTCCGCGATCTCAAGCTCGACTTCTGGCCCAACCGGCAGTTCGACTGGACAGTGAGCGACCACGTCACTCACAAGCCGTTGCAGCGAGCGCTGTTCATCGGCGACAGCGACGTCGACTACCTGTTCGACCTGTGGCACGCGCGCCGCATCGCCTGCCGGCGCAACTTCGTCCCCGGCACCTACGAAAGCGACATCACCATCGCCAACTGGCCGCAGATGGATTGCTGGCTGCGGCCGGTGATCGGCGTCGGCGCCGCCGAGCGCGATGCCGCGCTCGAGGAAGCGCGCCAGTTCAGCCTGTCGTTTCTCTACTGGATGCAGACCGAGGCGCCGCGCCACGACGGCGGCCAGGGCTATCGCGGCCTCCGTCTGCGCGGCGACGTGCTGGGCACCGCCGATGGCCTCGCCAAGCAGGCCTATTACCGCGAGGGCCGGCGCATTCGCGCCGAGTTCACCGTGCTCGAGCAGCACGTCGGCGTCGCGGCGCGGCCTGGCGCCACGGCCGCCGAGTCCTTCTTCGACAGCGTCGGCACCGGCGCCTATCGCATCGATCTCCATCCCTCGACGTCGCGCACCCGCGACACGGTCGATATCGACAGCTATCCATTCGAGATCCCGCTGGGTGCTCTCCTGCCGGTGCGTGTCGATAATCTCCTGCCGGCCTGCAAGAACCTCGGCACGACCCGCATCACCAGCGGCGCCTATCGCGTGCATCCGGTGGAATGGAGCATTGGCGAAGCGGCGGGTACCCTAGCTGCCTTCGCGCTGAAGAATCGGGTCCCGCCGCGCGCGGTGAGGGCAGACGCCGAGCGGTTGGCTGCGTTGCAGGACCTGCTGATCGACAATGGCGTGCCGATCCGCTGGCCTGCCTTCGGGGCGTTGACGCCGCGCACGCGTCGGGGCTATCGGCCGCCTTCCGCTTCTTGAGGGCGCCGACAATGCTCGAACGCAATGAGGCGGGAAAGGCAGGAAGCATGAGAAGAAGCGTGACCCTGGTGCTGGCGCTCGTGATGGCGCTGGCCGTGCCTCTGAAGGCGAACGCACAACCCATCGCGTCGGGACGCCCGATCAACCTGTTCGTGGGCTTTGCCGCGGGCGGTCCGGCGGATCTGCTGGCGCGCATCGTCGCCGAACGCCTGCAGGAGCAGCTTGGCCAGCCGGTGGTGGTGCAGAATCGCGGCGGCGCCGGCGGCACGATCGCGGCAGCGACGCTGGCCAAGACCAAGCCCGACGGCACCAACCTGATGCTGGTCACCAGCGGCCATTCGGGTGCCCCGGCGCTCTATCGCGCCCTGCCGTTCGACAATCAGAAGGATTTCGCGCCGATCGTCGCGCTGGCGCAGTCGCCGGTGGTGGTTCTGGTCGATGCCAAATCGCCCTATCGCGACATCCGGGCGCTTGTCGCCGCCGCCAAGGCGAGCCCGGGCAAGCTCAATTTCGGCACCGGCGGGGGCGGTGCGACGCTGACGGCGCTGGCCGCGGTGCAGCTCTGCCGTGATGTCGCGATCGATGCCGTCGCCGTCAACTATCCGGGCTCGGGACCGGCCAACCTCGCGCTGATGAGCGGCACGATCGATTTCGGCTTCGACATCGTGTCGGGAGCGATGGGTCTCTTGAGTGCCGGATCGGTGCGCGGCCTCGCCGTAACCTCGCCCAAGCGATCATCGGTGTTGCCTGACGTCCCGACGGTCGCCGAAACAGTCAAGCCAGGCTTCGACATCACGGGCTGGTTCGGCATTCTCGCGCCGGCCGGCATGGAGCCCGAGCTGGTGGCGCGGCTCAACGGCGAGCTCAACAGGCTCCTGTCGGTCCGGGAGACCAGGCAGCGCCTCGCCGCGCTCGGCCTCGACCCGATCGGCGGGACGCCACAGCAATTCGGCGACCTGATCGCCTCCGAAACCATTCGCTGGGGCGGCCTCATCCGCGATCTCGGGCTGAAGGCTGATTAGATTGGTCTTTTCTCGGGTGGACGCGTTCTTGGTGTCGCCTTGAATGTAGCAAAGGACCTGATTGCCGCCGACACGGTGGCGCTTCGCAGCTACTGGCGATGAGATCCTTCGCTTGGGGCACGGTTAACCGCGCCCTGGCTCAGGATGACATAAGGACAAACCGGCCGGGTTCCATGTGAATCGAACGCGCTCTAGCTAGTTTCTGTCTCGAAACGCGGAGAGTCACACAGAATTGGGGCTAAATCGAAGTTTCCTGCGATGATTTTGATTGATCCGTATGTGTGCGATATGGCACACATATAGAATGAAGAACGAGACCCCCTCCGATGTCGAACGCTGGCTGGCGGATCAAACGACGACTGCCTTGCCGGCACTGCTTGGCTCGTTGAGCCTGCGGCGCAGTCCATGCATCCGGGAGAACTGTCCGGCGTGCCGATCCGGAGAGCAGCATCCCAGCTACGTGCTGTATGGCCGCCTCAAAGGTCGGCGCGTTTCGGTGTACGTGCCGGAGGATCTGGTGCCGCAAGTGCAACGCTGCCTGGACAAGGGCCGTGCTGTTCAAGAGCTGCTGTACGAGGCGGCGCCGCGCTACATCAAGGCCTTGAAGCGCGAGCGAGCAAAGGCGGCCAGGCCGTAGTCCGAGTCCGACGTGTCACGGGCCACCCTCTCTCAGCTGAGCTTTGCCGATTGGGAGCTGATGCGGCAGGGGTGGTGCTGGAGCCGCTGCTCCAGACGATCTCCGACTTCCTGGACGACCACGAGGAACTGGTCGGCAAGATACGTGGCGATCTGCGACGGGGATTGAAGAAGCCGGACACGGGACGCAGCGGGCTGATGGCGCACGAGGTGCTGCGCTCGCTGGTTCTGATGCGGGTCAAGAACTGGGATTACCGCGAACTGCGCGAACGGATCGCCGACGGCTACACGCTGCGCCTGTTCACGGGGTTCGGCTGCCGGCCGGTGCCCAAGCACAACGCCTTTCATCGCGCCTTCGTGCGCCTGACGCCAGCGACGCTACGAGTGGTCAATGATCTGGTTGTGCGGGCGGCGGTCGATCTCGGATTGGAAGACGGCACGAAGCTGCGTGTCGACACGACGGTGGTGCAGACCGACATCCATTATCCGACCGATGCCACGTTGCTGTGGGATGCCGTACGCGTGCTGTCGCGCTTGCAGAAGCGTCTCGGGAAGCTGCTGGGACGGCGCTTCGAGGGCTTCCGGAACCGCACGCGCGCAGCGCGCCGGCGCATGCAAGCTCTCCAGAGAATGAGCGCCACGCAGCGGCTCGGGCAGCAGACCATCAAGTACCGCGAGCTCATCGGCATCGCCGAGCAAGTCGTGGCTTGCGCCCGATCGGTGCCCAAGAAGTTGCGCATGCGTGGCGAAGCCTCATTCCGGGATCTGGCGATCACAGGGCTACTCGATGAGATCAGCCACTACTGTGGGCTGGCAGATCGCGTAATCGATCAGGCACGCCGCCGCGTGCTCGACGGCGAGCAGGTCCCCAATGCCGAGAAACTGTACTCGATCTTCGAGGCGCACACCGACCTGATCAAACGCGGCAAGGTGCGCACACCCGTGGAGTTCGGCCACAAGGTTCTTCTCGCCGAAAGTGCTCGAGGCCTGATTACCCAGTACAAGGTGCTCAGCGGCAATCCATCGGACGCGCAGTATGTCGGCCTGTCATTGGAGCGCCACAAGAAGGTCTTCGGCGGTGTTCCCGAGCTGTACAGTGCCGATCGCGGCTTCTTCAGCGAGCGGAACCTGACGCTGTGCCAGCACAGCGGCGTCAACGTGGTCTGCATTCCTCAATCCGGTGGCAAGAGAGCCCCGGCGCGCGAAGCCTATGAGAAGGCGCCGGCCTTCAAGCAGGGCAGCGCTTCAGGCTGGGATCGAGGGCCGCATCTCCGTGCTGTTCCGTGGCCGCGGCATGAAGCGCTGTCTCGCCGGCGGCCGCGAACGCTTCGAGCTGTTGGTCGGTGCCGCCGTGCTCGCCAACAATCTGATGAACATCGCCGCTTGGCTCGAAAGGCGAATAGCACGCGGCCACCGCCGCGCAGCTTGACAAAGCCTGCTCCACAATCGCGGGAGAGACGATCCCCGTGACGCACCCGCATGCTCCAATCGTCGAAAATTGTCCCATCGCTGCCCGATCGAGCGCCAAGATTGACAGTTCGTCGCCCGCAAACGCGGGCGAAATCCACCACACAGCCCACAAAACGTGCGTTTCGAGACAGAAACTAGCTAGGAGAGCTCCGCGAGCACGCGGCGCGTGCGGTCGGCGCACAGTCGGGCGCGCTCGGCAGCCGGCAGACTGGCATGTGCGGCACTCGGCGCTTCAACGCTGATCGGCAGCGACGCCGGCAAGGCACGCAACAAGCCGTGCAGATCGAGCGCGCCGTCACCGGGATAGAGTCGATCGCCGCGCGCTTCGGCGCGCAAGCGGTCGGGCGGCGGCGCCTCGGCGCGAGCGTCGCATAGTTGAATGTACTGCAGTTCGTCCGGCGCAAGCGTGGCGAGATCAGCGATGGTGCCGCCGGAGCGGCGCAGGTGAAGCGCATCGACGATGACGCCGGCACCCGGTACGCCGGTCGCGCGAGCGAGATCACGCGCCTCGGCCAGGGTCTTCACCTGGCAATACGGGATGAATTCCATCATGGCGGCGAGGCCGACGTCGCGGGCGCTCTCGGCCAGCCGGGCAAAGTTGTCGCGTTGCCGCTGCGGTTCGGGATCGTTGCCGATGGCGAGCACGTAGCCCGCGCCGAGCCGCGCGCCGGTTTCGGCGATGGCGGGAAAGGCGCCGGGGTCGGTGCGCGGGCTGAGCCAGATGGCCTCGACATCGAGGATGGTGATGCCGCTATCGGAAAGCCGGCTTTCGATCCGGCGCAGCATCGGCTCATCGCCGACCACCGGCACGATCACGTCCGACTCGGTCGGCGCCACGATGCGGAGGCCGATGGAATCGAACCCGCCAGCGACCGCCGCGTCGATCAGATCGATGGGCGACGCATCCATGACAGTGAGATGAGCAAGTGACAGGCGTCTCTTGGCAGCACTCAAGCGATTACCCTCCGATGAGCGACGCGATTCTTTGTCTCACACGCCCACAGCTTTGTCCCAAGTGCATATCCCGACAAGCTGCTAAGCAGAACCATGCAGGGGCAACGCCAGGATCCGCCGATCGAAGAAGCGCTGATCGAAGAAGCGCTGCGCTGGTTCGGCGTGCTCAAGGATCCGAAGGCGAGCGAGAGCGATCGTCTGGCCTTCGCCAGCTGGCTGAAGGAAAAGCCGGAGCACGAGGCGGCCTGGCGTCAGGCGCAGAAGGTCTGGATGCGGGTCGGCAAGATCGGCCCCGCCTTCGCCAACAGCCCGCAGGCCACGGTCGTGATGCCCAAGCCGTCTCCCGTAAAAATCGAGCCGCCGATTCTGCGGGCGACGCCATCGCTGCGGCCGATCGCGCCGCGCCGTCCGTCCCCGACACGGCGGCGCGGGCTGCTGATCGCCGCCGCCGCAATGGCGGCCGTTGCCGCGCCGGCCGCTGCGCTGCTGTGGCGGCCGGGGCTGCTTGCCGGCCATTCCACCGCCGTCGGCGAGCGGCGAACGATCGCCTTGCCTGACGGATCGATGGTCGAGCTGGCGGGCGCGTCGGCGATCTCGATGGAGTTCACGGCCGATCTGCGGCGTATCGTGCTGCGCGACGGGGAGGCCTTCTTCGAGGTCGTGGGCGATGCGGCGCGACCCTTCATCGTCGACGCAGGCGCCACGCGCACCCGTGCCGTCGGAACCGCGTTCGACGTCAAGCTGGTCGACGGCGCGGTGATGGTCGCCACCAAGGAGCAGTCGGTCGAGGTCTCGGCCGATGGCCGCGCGCCGGTGGTCGTCGGCAGCGGCCAGCAGGTTCGCTACGATCGCGGATCGCTTGGCGACGTCCGCGACGCCGACCTCGCCAAGGTCGAGGCTTGGCGCCAGGATCGGCTCACCTTCCACGACGCGCCGCTGGGCGATGTCGTCGCCGACCTGCAGCGCTATCGCCTCGGGCGCATCCTCCTGACCGAGGCGCGGTTGGGCGACATGCCGGTCACCGCAGAGATCGACACGCGCCAGACCGACGCCGCTCTCGAAGCGATCGCGGCGACGCTGCCCGTGCGTGCCTGGCGTCTCACGTCTCTCCTGGTCGTGCTGTCGCCGCGAAGCTGACGCCGCGCTGGCGCGCAGCCAGGAACAGCACGACGGCGAGATTGACCAGGTTGAGCGCCATGCCGATGCCCCTGCTGCAGCGCCCATGTCGTCGAATGGCGACCTCTGACGCCGCAGCTCCTCAACTTGTGTCGGGGCGCGGCAACTGGGGGAGCCCCGAGGTCGTTCTATTGCGCATGCGCGGGAAGCCCGACCTTCAGGCTGTGTTGACTTGCCTCAGCAGGCTCGAGGGGCAGATCGCCGACCAGAGGCGGCTGGTCGACGTCCTCCGGCAATTGGGCGACGTCCCGGAAGCCGAGAAGGCAGCCCTGCGCCTGACCAGTCTCGAGGAATCATTCGATGCTGTCTTCCTTTACCGCAAGCTGCTGGAGGAAGAGATGAGCCGGCAGAAGCGATCGCACTGACAAGGGACTGCGGCCGCATCTTTGCGTAGATCAACAGCCGATCCCAGGTTCACACGGCACGATTGGAAAGGAGCCGCCGGAAAGAGCGAGGTCGCGGGCCCGCGCCGCATCCCTGGCGCGCTCGGCGAGCGTCACGACGATCGCGACGGCAGCCACCACGGCGCACGCCGATATGTACCATCGACCATACCACGTCGCTCTGTTGGAACGGTCGCTCATGCGCTGGGTAAGAACGACTCAGACGTTCAATCGTTCCCCTCAATCTGCGGAGCGAATGCACATTGCCTGTTGCAACGACTTTCGCCCGAGCGGGCAGTCGAGAATTGATGGAACTGCAAGCGGTTCCATCAATTCGAAGAAATCGCTCTAGTGCAAGAGTTGACGCGACGTCGCGAACTCTACTTCTCCCGCGTCCAGCCAGGCGCGCCGCTGCAAGGGAGCATCCGTCTGCAAGGGAAGGGCAGGGCCGACGTGAAACCCCATCCGGCACAACACCTCGATCGCTTCGGCACTGTCGGCCGGCACCAAATTCTCCAGTTCGCCGAACTCGGTCAGCATCTCGTCGACGACCAGACGCGAGGAATCGGCCAAGTCTTGACGGTCCTGTTCATCGGTCTCGACGAGCATCATCCAGAGCCGTCCGATCCGTGGCTGCTCGGGAGAGGGCACGACTCCCCACAATGCGGCGGGCGTGCCGTCCGAATCACGTGCAGCCCAGAGCTGGCGGCTGAAGGCGCAACTGCGGAGAAGATGATTGACCGCGGCGGGGGCGGACGTGCCCCCATTCTCCGACATCTTGTTGGCGATATGGGCGACATCGACCGCCGTCGCCTGCTGGACCGTGTACCGCATGGCCTGCTTTCTTCCTGCTCTTTCGACTGTATCGTCAATGAGTCGGGAGCCGAGGGGTTGCGGCCGAAGCGGCGAGTCGATGGTCTTAGGCAACGCTGTGCGACAAGGAAATCACACCTGCCTGATCACATGGCGCCAGTCGGGGCCGACTCGAGCGACTGCCGCCGGACGCTGCTGGGTGGCGTCACCTTGACGATCTCACCCCACAATTTGCCGTTGGGGATGACGATGCGCGCACCATCGGGGCCATCGAGCTCGCTATAGAATATGTTGACGATGGCAATTGTTCCTTCGACGCCCCCGGTTTCGATGCGATCGCCGACGTGAAAGGGCCGGAACACCACCAGCATGATGCCGGCGGCAAAATGGCTGAGCGTGCCCTGCAGAGCCAGGCCAATGGCTAGGCCGATTGCTCCAAAGGCGGCGATGAAGCTGGTCGTTGCGATACCGAAGGTCGTCAACACTGCGACGAACGTGAAGGCCAGCGTGGCGTAGCGCGCTGCATTGGCAAGAAACAGGACCAAGGTCTGGTCCATGTTGTGGATTCTTGCACACAGCCGCTCGATCAGGCGGTACAGCAGCCGAGCTGCAAACCAACCTGCGGTGAGCACGACGATCGCACCGACGACCCGCAGGCCGTAGGTTGTCGCCAGCGTGACGAGCGTGCCGACGACCTGCTCGGATTCGAAGATCATTGTCCTGCCGTTCCCATCGAAGCCGACCTAACGCTCGGCGAGTCGGGGGAGTTGCAACGAGTGCAGTGCCTGGCTGTCGAAAAGCGCAAGAACTCAAAATGCGCCTCGAGGTTGCCTGGTCCCGCAAAGAGTCCCGATGATGTTGCAACCAAGTCACAGGTCGTGACGTTAGTTGGGCATGAAAGCACCCGGACCCCGCTTATCGCAGGCCAGGCAGATAATCTCGTCTGAATTGGCCTCCCTGAAGGAGCTGGCGCTGAAGCGCCGTGCCGCGTCGCTCAAGCAGCAGATGTTGAAAATTGCGCAATTGCGTGCGCTCGAAGGCGATATCAATGGCTTGCGGCGACGCTCCTTGGCCCACCGACGCCTGGAACAATTGGCAGAGTAAGCGTGCTCGCGGGCCGGACGCCACTCCGGCTGGCCATGGTTCGCTACCTACGCACCGTGAGGTCATGGCCGCTTGCTGACGGATTTCCGCTTCGAGGGGCCCGCTTTTTCGTCCTCCCTGCCCCGGCTCCCGTGCGTGAGCTGCGTGTCTGCGTTCCACGCCGCCGCGAGGCCCTATATCTACACTAACGATGTGGACTGCTGCGTGTGGAAAACAGGGCTACGGGGTGGCGGCCGCACAGCGCGCCGAGCGTCGTGCCGCGCTGCGGCACGACCGGCCGGTCGTTCTGCAGGACATCGAAGAGTGGTGAGGCCAAGTCCTGGTCGAGGCGCAGATCAGGCCATTCCAGTTCGAGCCGACCGCCGGTCGCGATGATCCGCTGCCGATTCGTCAGGCGCGGAACGATGACGAGAACGAAGTCCTGACCCTGTCGCCGGCAGAATGCCAGAGCGGACTCAGGCGCCGTCCCCTGCAGCGGCACCGGCTCGTAGACGCCATGACTGAACACGTCGGGAATGGCCTGGCGAATTGCCAGGGCGCTGGCGATCAGATGCTGCTTGATGGCGCCACTGCGCCATGAAGCAGAACCGGGTACGCCGATCGTCTTCATCCGAGCACAGAAATCGACCGGACGGCGGTTGTCGGGATCGACCAGGCTGAAGTCCCAGTACTCGGTTCCCTGATAGAAGTCGGGAACGCCTGGTGCGGTGAGCTTGAGCGTCACCTGCGCCAGGCTGTTGAGCGCACCCGCTGGCGCGATCGACTGCACGAACGCGAAGATCTCTTGGAGCAACGATGTCGCTGGCGCATCGCCGATCAGGCGGAGTGTCAGGCTCCGTGCAGCAGCCTCGTAACGCTCGTTCGGCGCGGTCCAGTCGCTGTTGAGCTTGGCCTCGCGCAGCGCCTTCTCCTGCCAGGCGGCGAGACGGCAGGCGAAGGCCTGTCGTCCGGCAGCGTCGGCCAGGTCGAGATCGAGCGGCCAGGCGCCGACGATCATCTGAAGCAGCATCGCGAGGTCCGAAGTCGTCGGCGCGCCGTCGTGGCGTAGGGGCGTGAGCGCTGCGATCCAGCGTGTCAGGGCTTGCGTCCAGCCCTGCGCCCGTTCGCTCAGCACCGCGAGCCGCGCGCGAACATCCTCGCCGCGCTTGTGGTCATGTGTCGCCGTTGCCAGCAGACCCGTCGTCGGCCGCCGCATCATCTGGCGGTGAAAGGCCTCCGGTGACAGGCTGAACTGCCTTATGTCGAAGCCGACGTCGTTGCGCGACAGCAGCGGGCCGTAGCGATAGAAGGCGGTGTCCTCGACCGCCTTGGCGGCGATCGGTGCACTGAGCTGCTGGAAGCGGCGCAGCGGCGCGGCCCGCTCACCGGGATCGCGAAACCAGCTCTCGAGGATGTCGAGCACGAACGCATCGTTCGGCAGCACCGACTTCCGGGCACCGGCAAATGCCACGTCGAGAGCGGCCTTGTCGTCCGGTGTCCCGTACGTGCGGTAGATCGGGAAATGGATCAACAGGAGCTCGAGGACCCGGCGCAGTGCCGGCCGGCCGAGATCGGTCATTCCGGCCGACCGCTCGAAGGCGGTGACACAGGACTCGAGTGGCGCGGCGAAGCTGCGGGCGATGATCTCCTGCCGGGCAAGTCTTTCTTCGCTCTCGAAATCGGCCGGGCGCTGGCTGAGCGACGCCCAGGCCTGCTTGAGGGCCGCTTCGCCCGTGGAGTCGTGCTGCAGCGCATTCACCTGGTCCATGAAATCGTAGCCAGTCGTGCCGTCGCAACCCCAGGATGACGGCAGGCTTTCGCCGCGCATGAGAATCTTCTCGACGACGATGTAGGGGCGCGATGGATCCGCCGGGTCGAGTCGCTGACGCAGGCGCAGGCAGTAGTCGGCCGGATTGGCGAGGCCATCGACATGGTCGATTCTGACGCCGTCGATCATGTCCTGGGCATAAAGCAGGGCGGGCAGGGCATGCACGCGCTCGAAGGTCTCCGGATCGTCCATTCGCAGGCAGACCAGGTCGTTGATGTCGAAGAAGCGTCGCCAGTTGATGCGATCGCTGGCCGTCCGCCACCAGCCCAGCCGGTAGGGCTGGCGATGGAGCAGCGCCATCGACAGAGCGCCGGCCCCGCGGAAAGGCAAGACCGTGGCGCCATAGCGCAAGCCCTTGGCTCCGTTCCCGCGTGTCACGATCTGCAGCTCACGAGTGGACAAAGCCTCCGACAAAGGCTGCGTCAGCAGGGGAAGGAACACCTTGTCCTGCAGCGCGGGATCCTCGTTGTCCCAGTCGATGTCGAAGGAAGTCGCGTAACGGCTGCCGCGGCCATGGGTCAGCACGTCCATCCACCAGGGATTGTCCGTGCTGGCGGCCATGTGGTTGGGCACGATGTCGATGATCAGGCCAAGTCCGTGCCGGCGCGCGGTCGTGACCAGCCGTTCGAAGCCGGTCTCGCCGCCGAGCTCAGGATTGATCCGCGTCGGATCGATGCCGTCGTAACCGTGCATCGAGCCGGGCCGCGCCATCGCGATCGGCGAGGTGTAAATGTGGCTGATGCCAAGCCTCGCGAGATAGGGGACGATCGCCTCGGCGTCGGCGAAGGTGAAGCCTTTGTGCAGCTGCAGCCGCATTGTCGCCCGCGGAATTGCGCGCGGGATCACGCACGATGTCCCGCGACGATGGCAAGGCGGCGTTGCGCCGCCGGACCGGACAAGAGCTCGCCAGCGGGTCCAGGATAGCGTCGCCGCCAGTTCGGATGCTGGTCGATCGTGCCGGGCAGGTTGGGCTGGTCGGCGAGGCCCAGCATGTCCTCGATCGGCACCACGGCGAGCGCGTCGCGCGCCTTGGCGACGAAGCCGATGGCTGCGTCGACGACTGGTTCGGCAGAGGGTGGCTCGGCGGAGGATGCCGGCGGGGCGGGATCGACGAGATCGGCCTCTGCGAAAGCCTGCCACAATGCTGCGCGGTCCGCGTTGCGCGCGCCGGCCTCGCTGTCACCGAGCGTGCCGAGACCGCAGCGTAAGGCGAGATCGGCGCCGTTCCACCAGCCGGCGACTGTCGGCAGGTCGTGTGTCGTGGTCATCGCCACGGCGTTCGCTCGCCATTCCCGGGGCGCGAGGAAGCGCCGGCCATCGCGCTGGAACCACAGCACATCCATGCCGGCAATGCCGGCCTCACGGCAGCGGCGGCGGAAGCCTGACGGCACGGTGCCGAGGTCCTCGCCGATGACGATGGCGCGATGGCGATGCGATTCGAGCGCCACGAGGCGCAACAGATCGTCGAGCGGATAGGAGAGGTAGGCGCCTTCGGTGGGAGATGCGCCGTCGGGCACCAGCCACAGCCGCATCAGGCCCATGACGTGATCGATGCGCACGCCGCCGGCGTGGCGCAGAGCCGCACGCAGCGTGGCGAGGAACGGCGCGAAGCCGCGCGTGACCAGCGCCGCGGGCGAGAAGGTCGTGAGAGCCCAGTCCTGGCCGTGCGGGTTGAACTGGTCAGGTGGTGCCCCGATCCGCACGCCGACGAGATGATCCTGCGGCCGCGACGCCACTTCGCTGCCGGCCGGATCGAGCCCGACGGCGAGATCGGCGATCAGGCCGATGCGCATGCCGGCGTCGCGACAGGCTGCTTGGGCGGCAGCGAAGGCGCCGTCGCTGATCCATTGCAGGAACTGGTGGAACTGCGGCGGCGATGCCTGCGGCGACCGCGCCGCCTCGAACTCGGCATGGTGGGCGAGCGATCGACCGCCGCGCTGCACGAAGCGTTGGAACGCGAGGGCGAGCGCCGATCCTTCGCTCAGGTCGCTTTGTGCGAAGGCCTCGAACAGGCGGCGCAGCAACCCATACTTCGCCGCGCCCGTCGTCGGCCAGTCGATCAGGCTGTCGGCTGCTTCCGCCACGGCTTCGGCGGTGGTCTTCGCCACGCGGTCAGCGCCGAGCAGTGCCGCCGGATCGGCAAGCAGCGGATTGAGGAACAGTCGCGAGGACGGCGAATAGGGCCCGAAGCGCGAGAGATCTTCGGGGAAGAGACTGTGCGTCGGGCTCAAGGCCACGGCGTCGGCGCCGTGCGCCGCGGCCGAGGCTGCGAGCTGGGCGAGCGCGGTCGTGTCTCCGATGCCGTCATCGCCGTCGCGTCGGAGGCCGTAGAGCTGCACGGCCACACCCCAGGCCCGACGATCCGGCACGAGATCGCCGATCGTCAGGCAGCGCCGCGGTGTCACGGCGATCGGCTGTTCGCGATCGTTCAGGATCATGCGGTGATAGCCCGGCCGGTCGATGGCGGGCAGACGGCCGGCTTCGCACCTGAGGCTCTCGCGTGTGCCGTCCTCGTAGATCAGTTCTGTCGTCGTGTCGTGGAACAGGTAGGGCAGAGAGAGCCGCATGCCGGCGGTGGTCGTCAACAAGCGCGGCGCGGCCCGGCGCCGATTCAGCCGCTCGAAGCTGTCGGCGCGCTGTTCCGGGGTGGCGCAGGGCAGGTCGAGTGCATTCAGGAGGTGGCGCAACGTGCCGAGGCCGACATGCCGGCGCCGCCCGCCCGCATCGGTCCAGGCGACGGAGACGCCGGCGCGGCGGGCAAGATCGCGAATCGAGGCGTCGCTCATGACGCTGCGGCGAGGAACGCCACTGCGCTGCAGCCACGCAACTGACGGTTCCGCACGGCCCCGGGCGAGGACTCGTAGAGCAATGTGTTGTCGGGCGCCGTGAAAGCGCAGGGATCGGCCGCGAGATTGAGGCCGATCGTAAGGATGGAGCCGTCGCCCAATCGCCAAGCCGCCGACACCGCGGCCGGGCCTATGACGCGGGCGTCGATCGCCCGTGCGCCGTCGAGCCTCGGCACGATGATGCGCTGTCGCAGCGCCAGCAGCGCGCGATGGAAGCTGCAGTCGCCCGCGCCGGACGGTCGGCTGCAGGCGAATGCTTCCAGCGCATTGGGGTCGCCGATCTCCTCGCTCGCGAAACCCGCAAAGTGCCGGAATTCCTGGCGCCGTCCGTCGCGCACGGCGGTCGCCAATGCACCGTGAAAGTCGGTGAAAAACAGGAAGGGCGCTTGGTCGAACGTTTCCTCGCCCATGAAGATCAGGGGAATGAACGGGGCGAGCAGCAGCAACGCCGTGGCCGCCTTCAAGGCTTCGCGGTCGGCCAGGCTCGCGAGCCTGTTGCCGAAAGGACGGTTGCCGATCTGGTCGTGGTTCTGCAGGAACACGACGAACTTGGTGGGCCCCAAGTCGGCGCTCGGCGTGCCGCGCGATCGACCGTCGCGATGGACCGACGGGTCGCCCTGATAGGCGAAGCCTTCTTTCAGGCAGCGCGCGAGATGGCGCGTGGCATCGGCGTAGTCGCGGTAGTAGCCCTCGCGCTCCCCGGTCAGCAGGACATGCAGCGCATGATGGGCATCGTCATTCCATTGTGCCGTGAAGTCGCCGCGCAGGTGGCTCGCCTGGTTGTCCTCGTGCTCGAGCACAAGGTGCACGTGGCGGCCGGGCTCGATGGTCGAGCGCACTTCGGCCGCCATCTCGTCCAGCCAGTCGGGATCGCCGATGGCATGGACCGCATCGAGGCGCAGGCCGTCGAAGCGATACTCCTGCAACCAGTAGAGCGCGTTCTCGGTGAAGTAGCGACGGACCTGGCGTCGACGGAAGTCGATCGCCGGTCCCCACGGCGTGTCGAGATCGTCGCGGAAGAAGTGCGGGGCATACTGCGCCAGGTAATTTCCGTCCGGCCCGAAATGGTTGTAGACGACGTCGAGGAACATCATCAGTTGCAGATCGTGCGCCGCATCGACCAGCGCCTTGAGCTGATCGGGCGAACCATAGGCGTGGTCGGGCGCGAAGGGCAGGACGCCGTCGTAGCCCCAGTTGCGCGTCCCGGAGAAATCGCCGATCGGCATCAGCTCGATGGCCGTGACCCCGAGGTCGGCGAGGCGCGGCAGGTTGGCCTTCACGCCGTCGAAGCCGCCGAACAGGCCGGCATGCAGCTCGTAGAGCACGCAGTCGCGCCACGGCCGGCCGCGCCAATCCGCGTTGCGCCAGCGATACCGTTCGGGATCGATCACCAGGCTCGGACCGTGGACGTCGTCGGCCTGGGCGCGCGATGCCGGATCGGGCACGGCAAGCCCGTTCGGCAATCGATAGCGATAGCGCGCGCCCGGTCCGCAGGCTGCCTCGGTCTCGAACCAGCCGTCGCCGCGCGCCGCCATGGGCAGGGCCCGATGATCGTCGATCTCGAGCCCGACCTCGGCGAGCGCCGGAGCCCACAGGCGGAAGCGGGTGCGGTTGGCGTCGAGCACGGTGGCGCCGAACGACAGGTCAGTCATGTGCCCTCCGCGTCCCTGATGCTGCGCACCAGCATGACGCTGCGTGCCTTGACGGTGACGCGATCGCCCGCGAGGTCGTGCTCCGGCGCGCGAGGGGCGGCGCTGTCGATCAGCAGGCGGACGGGCAGGGGCCCCGGAATGTAGAACTCGCGATCCTCCGCGTCGGCGTTGAAAAAGCAGGTCAGGATGGTGACGCGGCCGTCGTCGTCGCGTCCGGCGCGCCGCACGGTCAAGAGGTGGGCGATGGGATTGCCCCAGGCATCGGGCGACAGCTCTGCGCCCGTCTCGTCGAACCACTCGATGTCTCGGATGCCGGGGACGACCTCCTCTCTGCCGTGCAGGTAGTGGCTGCAGCGCAGCACCGAATGGCGATGGCGTAGCCCAACGAGGCGGGCGACGAAGTCGGTGAGGGCCCGCCCGTCGGTCGAATTGGCCTGCGTCCAGTCGAGCCACGACGTCTCGTTGTCCTGGCAGTAGGCGTTGTTGTTGCCGTTCTGGGTGCGTCCGAACTCGTCGCCGGCCTGCACCATCGGTGTGCCCTGCGACAGCAGGACGGTGGCCAGCATGGCATGCTGCAGGCGGCGGCGAAGACCGAGGACCTTGGCATCGTCGGTCGGCCCCTCGACGCCCCAATTGGCCGAGAAGTTCTCGGAATGGCCGTCGTTGTTGTCCTCTCCATTGGCCTCGTTGTGGCGCTCGGCGTAGCTCACCGTGTCGAGCAGGGTGAACCCGTCGTGCGAGGCGACATAGTTGATCGAGGCATAGGGCCGGCGGCCGCGATGCTCGAATGTCTGGCTCGAGCCGGCGATGCACGCCGCCACGATGGAACGATGGTCGTCGTCGCCGCGCCAGAAGCGGCGTACGCCGTCGCGGAACCTGTCGTTCCACTCGGCAAACCCGGGCGGAAAATTGCCGAGCTGGTAGCCGCCGAGCCCGGTATCCCACGGCTCGGCGATCAGCTTCACGCGCGACAGCACGGGGTCCTGGCGCACGGCGTCGAAGAAGCCTGAGCCCCCGTGGAAGCCCGTGCTTTCACGCGCCAAGGTGACGCCGAGATCGAAGCGGAAGCCGTCGACGTGGAACGACGTCACCCAGTAGCGCAACGATTCCATCACCATCTGCAACACGCGAGGATGCGAAAGGTTGAGCGTGTTGCCGGTGCCGGTATCGTTGATGCAATGGCGCGGATTGTCGGGCACCAGCCGGTAGTAGCTGGCATTGTCGAGGCCGCGGAACGACAAGGTCGGCCCGAGCTCGCTGCCTTCGGCGGTGTGGTTGTAGACGACGTCGAGGATGACCTCGAGTCCGGCGGCGTGCAGGCGGCGCACCGCCACCCGCATCTCGTCGGCGGTCCCGTTCGACAGGTAGCGCGGATCGACGGCGAAGAAACCCAGCGTGTTGTAGCCCCAGTAGTTGCGCAAGCCCTTGTGGAGCAGATGGGCGTCCTGCGCGAAGGCCTGCACCGGCATCAGCTCGACGGCCGTGATGCCGAGGCGGCGCAGATGGTCGATCACGGCAGGCTCTCCCAAGGCCCAGAAGGTGCCGCGCTCGCGCGGTCGCAGGTTCGGGAGCAGCATGGTGAGGCCGCGAAGATGGGCCTCGTAGATGATGGTGTCGGAGAACGGGATGTTGGGCGGCCGGTCGTCCGCCCAGTCGAAGAGGTCCGACGTGACGACGGCCTTCAGCATGGCGGGCGCACTGTCGCGGCGATCGAACGACAGGTCGCCGCGCCCTGAATTGACGCGGTAGCCATACAGCGCGTCGGTTGTCTTGAGCGAGCCCGCGAACCGTCGGGCGTAGGGGTCGAGCAGGAGCTTGTGAGGGTTGAAACGGTGGCCGTGCTGCGGCTCGTACGGTCCGCGCGCGCGATAGCCGTAGACCAGCCCGGCGCGGCTGTCCGGCAGGTAACCGTGCCACACCTCGTCGGTGTATTCCGGCATCTCGAGCCGGGCGATCTCGCGCCGGCCCTGCTGGTCGAACAGGCAGAGATCCATGCCCGAGGCGTGGGCCGAGAAGACGGCGAAATTCGTCCCCAGCCCGTCGTAGGTCGCACCCAAGGGATAGGGCGCGCCGGGCAACAGGCGGTCAGGTCGCATCACCATGGCCCTCAGCCCTCGGCGCGCAGCACGATGGTGGCGAGCGGCGGCAGGACCAGATCGAGCGATTGGCTCTCGCCATGCGCCGGCAACGGCGTCGCCGTCAGGCCGCCGTCATTGCCCATGTCGCTGCCGCCGTAGAAGCGCGAGTCGGTGTTGACGATCTCACGCCAAGTGCCGGCGCGCGGCACGCCGACGCGATAGCCGTGCCGTGGCGCGGGAGTCATGTTGCAAACGACCAGCACCGGCGTGTCGTGCTCGTTGCCCTGGCGCAGGAAGGCGAACACCGAGTTGGCGCGATCGTCGCCGATCAGCCAGCGAAAGCCGCTGGCTTCGCAGTCGCGCCGATGGAGCGCCGGCTCGCGGCGATAGAGATGGTTGAGATCGCGCACCAGGCGCTGAATGCCGGCATGGGCCGGCTCGCCGAGCAGGAACCAGTCGAGCTCGCGGTCGTGGCTCCATTCGCGCTCCTGGGCGATCTCGCCGCCCATGAACAGCAGCTTCTTGCCCGGATGCGTCCACATGAAGCCGAGATAGGCGCGCAGATTGGCGAATTTCTGCCAGCGGTCGCCCGGCATCTTGCCGATCAGCGAGCCTTTGCCGTGCACCACCTCGTCGTGCGACAGCGGCAGCACGAAGCGCTCGGAGAAGGCGTAGAGCAGGCCGAAGGTGATGTCGTCGTGGTGGTGGGCGCGATGGATCGGATCGCGCGTCATGTAGCGCAGCGTGTCGTGCATCCAGCCCATGTTCCACTTGTAGTCGAAGCCCAGGCCGCCCTCGGCCGCCGGCCGGCTCACGCCGGGCCATGCCGTCGATTCCTCCGCGATCATCACCGCGCCGGCGCAGCGTTCGAGAACGACGCTGTTCAGACGACGCAGGAAGTCGACTGCCTCGAGATGCTCGCGACCGCCGAACACGTTGGGCACCCATTCGCCTTGATTGCGGCTGTAGTCGCGGTACAGCATGGAAGCGACCGCATCGACGCGCAGGGCATCGACATGGAAGCGCTCGAGCCAGTGCAGCGCGCTCGCGATCAGGAAGCCCTGCACCTCGCGCCGTCCAAAATTGTAGATGAAGGTGTTCCAGTCGCGATGGAAGCCCTCGCGCGGATCGAGATGCTCATAGAGGGCAGTGCCGTCGAATCGCGCCAGGCCGTGCGGGTCGGTCGGGAAGTGCGCCGGCACCCAGTCGAGGATCAGGCCGATGCCGGCGCCGTGCAGGCGTTCGACGAACGCGGCGAAGTCGGCCGGCGAGCCGAAGCGGCCGGAGGGCGAGAACAGGCCGAGCGGCTGATAGCCCCACGAGCCGCCGAACGGATGCTCGGTGATGGGCAGCAGTTCGAGATGGGTGAAGCCCATGTCCTGGACATAGGGGATCAACCGGTCGGCGGCGGTGCGCCACGACGGCATCCCCTCGGCATGCATCCACGACGCCAGATGGGCCTCGTAGATCGTGATCGGCTGGTCGGCCGACTGACGATGCGCGCGCTCGGCCATCCAGCCGGCATCCTGCCAGGCCCAGCTCCCCGGTGCCCGCACGATGGAGGCGGTGCGCGGTGGCGGCTCACTCTGCTGCGCCACAGGATCGGCCTTCTCCGGCAGCTTGATGCCGCCTGCGCCGATGATGTCGAATTTGTAGCGGGTGCCAGGCGCAATGCGCGGCACGAACAGCTCCCAGACACCGGCCGGATGACGCAGGCGCATGGGATGACGCCGCGAGTCCCAGCCGTTGAAGTCGCCAACCACCGCGACGCGCTGGGCGTTGGGCGCCCACACGGCGAAGCCGACACCTGTGACACCGTCGAGTGTGCGCGCATTGGCGCCGAACGCCTCGGCCAGCTCGAAATGCCGGCCTTCGTTGAATAAATGCAGGTCGAGCTCGCCGAGCAACGGCCCGAAGGCATAGGGGTCTTCGGTTTCCTGGATCGCTTCCGGCCAGGCGATGCGCAGCAGATAGGGGGCCAGGTCACCGACGCGGCCCTCGAACATTCCCGCGTCGCTCACCTGCTCGAGGTGGCCCAGGCAGGTGGCATCGTCGCGGCGCACGACCTCGACACCCCTCGCACCGGGCAGGAAGGCGCGGATCGTGCGTCCCTCGGCGGTGTCGTGCGGCCCAAGCACCTTGAACGGGTCACCGTGACGGGCTTCCGCGATTGCGGCGACCTCGGGCAGTGCGAGGTCCGTCATGTCGTCGGCTCGCTGGCCAGCCGGCCGAGATCCTGCAACGGGATCGACAGCCAGGTCGGCCGGTTGGTGGCCTCGTAGACGACCTCGTAGGCAGCCTTCGCGATCATGAAGCAGGTCAGCAGGTCGCGGTTGGCGAGGCCAAGCTCTCCGTTGATCCCGCCATAGTAGGCGTCGAGGAACGCCTTCTCGGCGCCATCGCGCAGGCGCGCCACGAAGCGGATGCGCTCGGCTTCGGACAGCGGCGACGCGGCAAGCTTCTTGGGGTCGAGCGTGGTCGCCACGGCATAGTCGAGCGAGCGCAGCAGGCCGGCCACGTCGAGCAGCGGGCTCATCTTGGCGCGCCGCTCGGCCAGCGGCCGTCCCGGCTCGCCCTCGAAGTCGATGAAGTAGGCGTCTCCCGTGGCGACCAGGATCTGGCCGAGATGGAAATCGCCATGGATGCGGCACATGACGCTGCCCTCGCCGCTTTTCATCCGCTGGGCGAGTGCCGCCTTGAGCGCCTCGCGCGCGCCGACGAGCTTTTCGGCGACGGCATCATCGGCCGGATTCTCGCCGGCCTTGCAATGGGCGAGCACGTCGAACGCGGCATCGAGGCGGGCGTGGGCCTGGGCGATCCAGTCGGTCACGTCTTCGGCCGTGGCACGGGTCGGCTTGAACGCCTCGTCGTCCGTCTCGCGCGCCAGCAGCGTGTGCATCTGGGCCAAACGCATGCCGATCATGCCCGAGAAGGAGAGGTAGTCCTCGACCCCTTCGCGATGGGCTTCCGGTGCCTCGCCGTGGGTGGCGAAATCGACGAGCGCGCGCTTGAACTGATCGAGCGTCCACGACCAGCCGTCGCCCTGGTTGCGCACGAAGCTCTGCGCCACCGCCAGCGAGCGGCTGTTGCCCTCCTTGTCGAGGCGTCGCACCTCGCCCAGCAACAGGGGCGAGTTGGTGAAGCCGTGTGCCGTCAGATAGCGCCCCATCTCGGCCTCCGGATGGATGCCCGGGGCGACGCGCCGGAAGATCTTCAGCATCACCGCGTCGTCGACGATCAGGGAGCTGTTGGACTGCTCGGCGGTGAGCCACAGGACGGCGGCGTCGGGCTTGCAGCGTAAGGCATCGGTGGTCGCAGCGGTCGGCTCGAAGACAATGCGCTCCTCGCCGGTCTCGATCGACTGGCCATCGGCCAGGGCGCACAGCATCAGGCGGCCGAACTCCGGCAAGGCGAAGGCGTCGGTCAGGAGCCCGACACGCCGGCCGCGGCGCACCCGGGCCAGCGCGAGCTGCGAGGGCAATGCCGCCTGCTGCTCGTCCTCCCACATCATCGACATCGGAACCTGCCAGCGGTTGGTCGTCCCATCGGTGACGGTCTCGATCTCGCTCAACACGATCTCTCGGCTGTCGCTCGGAAGGCGCGTCGTGTAGGCCATCCTCGCCGACGTCAGCGACTGCCCCTTGGCGGAGAACCATCGGCGGCGGGCCAGGTAGGTGGGCAGCGTGTCGCGCTCGAGGAGCTGCAGGGCGGCGGGCTGGCTGATCGCCTCGAGCAGGCGATCGCGCATCACGATGGTGACGTAGTCGGGCAGCGGCTCGGGTGCCGGCGTATGCCAATACGGTGCTTCGCTCTCGTCGGCCAGGATGAACCAGTAGAAGCCGTAGGGCGGCAGGGTCAGCAGGTAGGTGAGCTGGCCGACCGGCGGGAACAGCGAGCCGCCGTTCAGCTCGATCGGCACGCGCCCGGCGAACTCCGACAGGTCGAGCTCGACCGCCTGCGGCGTGCTGGAGACGTTGGCGACGCAGAGGATCCTCTCCTTGTCGAGCTCGCGCAGATAGGCCAGCACCTTGCGGTTCTTGGGATAGAGGAAGCGCAGCCCGCCGCGCCCGAACGCGCCGTGCGTGCGGCGCACCGAGAGCATGCGCCGCATCCAGTGCAGCAGCGAATGGCGGTCGCGGAGCTGGGCCTCGACGTTGACGGCCTCGTAGCCGTACAGGGAGTCCATGATGGCCGGCAGGGCGAGCGTCGCCGGCTCGGCATGCGAGAAGCCGCCGTTGCGGTCGGGCGACCATTGCATGGGCGTGCGCACGCCGTCGCGGTCGCCCAGCCGGATATTGTCGCCCATGCCGATCTCGTCGCCGTAGTAGATCACCGGCGTGCCGGGCATCGAGATCAGCAGGCAGTTCATCAGCTCGATGCGGCGGCGGTCGCGCTCGAGCAGCGGCGCCAGCCGGCGCCGGATGCCGAGATTGATGCGCGCGCGCCGGTCGGTGGCATATGTCTGCCACAGATAGTCGCGCTCCGAGTCGGTCACCATCTCGAGCGTCAGCTCGTCGTGATTGCGCAGGAAGATCGCCCACTGGCAGTTGTCGGGG
This sequence comes from Reyranellaceae bacterium, assembly GCA_046349295.1. GTDB lineage: Bacteria > Pseudomonadota > Alphaproteobacteria > Reyranellales > Reyranellaceae > Reyranella. The sequence goes on along the minus strand of JAXMCP010000012.1, from coordinate 234,014 downwards.
ATCTGCGGCGTCTGGCGCATGATGTCGGTGATCGGGAAGCGGTCCTCGCGCGCCAGCGCCATGTACATGCGCGGCATGAGCGGGAAATGGAATGCCATATGGCATTCGTCGCCGGCGCCGAAATAGTCCTTGGTGTCCTCCGGCCACTGGTTGGCCTCGGCGAGCAGCATGCCGTTGGGATGCGACCTGTCCATCTCCGCCCGGATGCGCTTCAGGACGGCGTGCGTCTCAGGCAGGTTCTCGTTGATGGTGCCTTCACGCTCGACGAGATAGGGCACCGCATCGAGCCGCAACCCGTCGACGCCCATGTCGAGCCAGAAGCGCATGACGCGCAACACCGCCTCGACGACGCGTTCATTGTCGAAGTTGAGATCGGGCTGGTGCGCATAGAAGCGGTGCCAATAGAATGCATTGGCCACCGGATCCCAGGTCCAGTTCGAGCGCTCGCTGTCGACGAAGATGACGCGCGTGCCCTGGTAGCCCTGGTCGTTGTCCGACCAGACATAGAAGTTGCGCGCCGACGAGCCCGGCTTGGCGCGCCGCGCGCGCTGGAACCAGGGATGCTGGTCCGACGTGTGGTTGATGACCAGCTCGGTGACGATGCGCAGGTGCCGCTTGTGCGCTTCGGCGACGAACTTGCGAAAATCCGACATCTTGCCGTACTCGGGATGGATCGCCCGGTAGTCGGCGATGTCGTAGCCGTCGTCGCGCCGCGGTGACGGGTAGAAGGGCAGCAGCCACAGCGTGTTGACGCCGAGATCGGCGATATAGTCGAGCTTGGAGATCAAGCCGGGGAAATCGCCCACGCCGTCGTCGTTCGAATCGAAGTACGACTTCACGTGAAGCTGGTAGATGACCGCGTCCTTGTACCAGAGCGCGTCCTGCTGCCCGAGCACGCGGGCGAATTCGGGAGTAGGAGCGTTCATTGTGGCCAGATCCGCCAGAGCGCGAAAGGCAGCGCCGAGGGGTCGAGCCGCAGGCGCTGGTTCTTGCCGGTGAGAGTGAAGCGCCGGCCGGTCATGAGATCCTCGGCCTCGAGCGAGCCGCTGTCGGGCAGGCGCCATTCCCACAGAGGTACTTCAAAGCCGACCTCCTGCGCCTTGTGAGGATCGAGGCTGACGACGACGAAGATCATGTCCTCGTGCGAGGGCAGCGCCTTGCCGTAGGCGAGCACCAGCTCGTTGTCCGAGTTGTAGAACGACAGCCCAAGATGACTATGCAACGCGGGATGGGCGCGTCGGATCCGGTTGAGGCTCGTGATCTCGGGCACGATGTTGCCCGGTGCGTCGAAGTCGCGGACCCGGACCTCGTATTTCTCCGAATCGAGGTACTCCTCGCGGCCCGGCAGGGGCGCGGCCTCGCAGATCTCGAAGCCCGAATACATGCCCCACAGGCCGGACAGGGTCGTCGCGAGGACGGCCCTGATCAGGAACCCGGCGCGACCGGACGTCTGCAGGAAGATCGGGTTGATGTCGGGCGTATTGACGAAGAGGTGCGGCCGGAAATAATCGACCACCTCGGTCGTGGTCAGCTCGGTCATGTAATCGGTGAGCTCGCGCCCGGTGTTGCGCCAGGTGAAGTAGGTGTAGGACTGCGAGAAGCCGACCTTGGCCAGGCGGTACATCATCTTGGGCCGGGTAAAGGCCTCCGCCAGGAACACCACGTCGGGATGCCGGCCGCGCACCTCGGCGATCATCCACTGCCAGAACGGCAGCGGCTTGGTGTGGGGGTTGTCGACCCGGAACAGCCGGATGCCTTCATCTGCCCAGAACAGCACGACGTCGCGCAGCGCCCGCCATAGTGCCGTGGCGCCCTTGCCGTGGAAATCGACGTTGACGATATCCTCGTATTTCTTGGGCGGATTTTCGGCGTACTTGATCGTGCCGTCCGGCCGGCGGCGAAACCAGTTGGGATGCTGGAGCAGCCAGGGATGGTCGGGCGAGCATTGGATGGCAAAATCGAGGGCGATGTCGAGCCCGTGCGTGCGCGCCGCAGCGATCAGCTTGCGGAAGTCCTCGATCGTTCCCAGGGCGGGATGCAGGGCGTCGTGGCCGCCCTCCGGACTGCCGATCGCATAGGGGCTGCCGACATCGTCGGGCGCGGCGGACAGGCTGTTGTTGCGACCCTTGCGATGGCTGGTGCCGATCGGATGGATCGGCGGAAAGTAGAGTACATCGAAGCCCATGTCGCGGATGCGCGGCAGCTCGCCGACGACGTCGCCAAAGGTACCGGGACGCCGCGCGTCGCGTGTCGCCGAGCGGGGAAACATCTCGTACCAGCTGGCGAACGCCGCCTGCGACGGCTCGATATCGATCGGCAGGACGGGCGAGCGGCAGGCGAAAGTGCGGCGGGCGGCTTTGGCGAGCAGCTCGGCTTCCTCGGCCTGCTCCACCGCCGTATCCACGCCGGCGGCGCGCTTGAGCTTCAAGGCGTGCCGCACGGTGGCCAACTCGTCGAGCCACGCCTCGAGGGTGAACTCCCAGCGGCCGATGCGGTCCGGGGTGAAGCGCGCACTCCAGCGGTCGTTGCCGAGATGGCTCATCGGCACCGCTCGCCACTCCGACTGGTCGGCCGCCCGATAGAGAAGCTCGGCGGCCAGCACGTCGTGGCCGTCCATGAAGATGTCGGCTGCGACCGCGACCGGTTGATCGAGGAGGCGGCGTGGCACGAACTGCCCGCCATCGACTTGCGGGCTGATCCGATCGATGACGATGCGGCTCGACGTGAGCGCGGCGCGGAGTGCCGGGGCGAACGTGCCGACGACGGGAGGCTGTGGCGGCGCCTGGAGCACGCGGACCTCGGCCGCCGCGAGGTCATGGGCGCAATAGGAATGACTCCGCTCCGGATCCGTGTTGATCAGGACCAGGTGATGGCCGCGGCGCAACGCGGTGACGGGCTCGCCCGGGCCGGTCAGGCTGCGCAGGCCCTGGTCGGGTTCGTCGCGGTGCAGGCGCTTGAACAGGTCGAGCGCCGGCCGGATGGCGTCGTCTTCTGCTTGCGTGTCGCTCGTCGCCGAGACGAGCAATCCCGCGCTGGTCGCGGCAGCAACCTCGAGCTTGTGACGGGATTGGCCCGTCGGGCCATCTTCCGATGGCGCCGCCGCCATGCCGACCACCGGCGCGATGCGGCGCAGGATTTCGTGTTCCTCGACGAACCAGCTCGCCCGTCCGTCCCACCACGGAACCGAGGCGAACACGCCGTCCAGGCCGGTGCCGGCGAGGCCCCTCACCACCGGCCACGTCAGTCCGGGTGTCCAGGCGAGAAAGCGGCAGGGAGCCGCCGCACGAACGCCGGCGATGATCGCGGCTACGGTCGCAGGCGATATGTTCTGCAGTCCGATCAGCCGGAGAGCGTCGATCCCGCTGCGCGCCAGGCGCGACAATCTCTCGATCCACAAGCGCTCGAACGCCTGCCGGCCTTCCGGGGCGTCGAGGTTGGCGAACAGGCTGCGGCGGATCGCGGGTTCAACCCGGGGATCGACTGTCGCCGCGGACGCCAGGGGTGCGAACGCGGGAGCGGCGGTGCTGGCCGGTCCCTCGTTCGCGATCCTGTCGAGGACGATGTCGACTGCCACGGCGCACTCGTGGCGGCGGCATAGGTCAGCGATGCGCGCGGCCGTGCCGTCGGCGCCGTCACCTGTTCCCAGGGCGGGGGCCGCGGCCTCGAAATCGGTCGTCAGGCCGCGGTCGGCGGCGAAGAGAGGGGGAAGTCCAAGACAACTGAAGCCAAGCCCCCGCGCCCGCTCCAGGTGGCGGGTCCAGCCGCTGACGGGACCTGCGAGTGCGCTCGGCAAGTAATAGATGGTCGGCGTGAAGCCAAACTTCGGTCCCTCGCACACGCCCTTTCCAGGCGCGTCCGTTGCCAGCCTTCGCGAACTCATGCGAGCTGAAAGGCGCGGCGCCGCCGATGGTTCCCTGAGGGCCGCCGCTTGTCACAGCCCAAGGAGTCTGCGCCTCAACCACAGAGGACGCCGCTCTACAGCGGTGTGAACATCGGTGCCGGAAGGGCGTCGGGTCGGTCCTTGAACACGACTTTCACCTTCTGCCCGATGGCGACGGCATCGAGGTCGCAGTCGACGATGTTGGTCAGCATCGTCGGGCCCTCGTCGAGTGTCACGTAGGCCAGGGCATAAGGAGGCGTGGCACGGCGCGCCACGCTGACGCTGTAGACGGTGCCTTGGCCCGACGCCTCGCGCCATTCGATGTCGCGGCTGCCGCACAGCGGGCAGACGATGCGGGGGAACCAGTGCGGGCGATTGCAAGCCGTGCAATGGGCGAGCAGCAGGCGTCCGCGCCGGACGCCCTCCCAGAAGGGCCGTATCTCCGGCGCGGCGGCGGTCAGGCTGCGGAAGGTCTCGTCGCTGATCGGCGTCGTGGTCGTGGTCGTGGGCGTGGGCGTCGTCATGGGCATCACTCCCGCACCAGCACGGCCGTCGCGTGACCGTGGCCGGTGCCCACCACCCGTCCGGGGCCGGCCGCCAGCGCGATGTCGCAGTTCTTCACCTGCACCGCGGGATGCGCCTCGCCGCGCAACTGGCGGACCGCCTCGATCAGCTTGGTCATGCCGCCGCGGTTGGCCGGATGGTTGTTGCACAGCCCGCCGCCATCGGTGTTCCACGGCAATCGGCCGACGCCCGAGATCAAGTTGCCCTCGGCGACGAAACGGCCGCCCTGTCCCTTGGGGCAAAAGCCGAGATCCTCGAGCTGCATGACGACCATGATGGTGAAATTGTCGTAGACCGACGCGTACTTGATGTCCTGCGGCGTCGTGCCGGAGGCGGCATATGCCGCCGCCCCCGAGGCCTCGGCGCCGGTGCGGACAGCGTCGATGTATCCGCCGTTCTGGGTGTGCATGGTGTGGCCCGTGCCGGCCACCCTCACCAGCGGCCGCTTCAGCGACCGGGCGATCTCCGGCCGCGTCAGGATGGCGGCACCTCCGCCGTCGGTGATGACGCAGCAATCGAGGCGTCGGATGCCATCGCAGACGATCGGCGAGGCCAGCACGTCCTCGACCGACACGGCCTTGCGCAGCAGGGCGCTGGGATTGTGCTGAGCGTGGCGCGAGGCCGAGACCTTCACCCAGGCGAGCTGCTCGGCCGTCGTGCCGAATTCGTGCATGTGGCGCTTGGCGAACATGCCGTACATGCCGGCGATCGTCGGCCGGTACGGCGTCTCGAACGGCTCGTCCGCCTGGCTGCTGTTGCCGGCGCGTGGCGCCGTGCCGGTGGCCTGACCCTCGCTGCGCGGGCGGCCCGACAGGGTGATCAGCGCAACATTGCACTGCCCGGCGGCAATGGCGGCGGCGGCGTGGGCGACATGCATGAGATAGGAACAGCCGCCCGACTCGGTGCCGTCGAGAAACTTCAGCTTCAGATTGAGATAATCCGCCATGTAGAGCGGGCTGGCGCCCGGCGTGTCGCCGGCACAGAAGTAGCCGTCGATGTCACGGAGGCTCAATCCGGCATCGGCCAGGGCGCCAAGGGCGCACTCGGCATGAAGCTGGGCGATCGATTTGTCGGGCGCGTGTCGTGTCGGATGCTCGAAGGCGCCGACGACGTAGGCGGAAGGCAGGCTCATTCCGCGAGCATTCCCGTATTGCGGATGGGCCGTCAACGAAGGTCGCCTGTCCAATATCGCGCACCGAGTGGCAGCGTTGCCCGGATATTGCGGCGATAGCGCCCCGAGGGGCCGCATCGAGAGACTGTTCGCGCACGCAATCGCACCGCCATGAGGATCGCCGCAGACATCTCGAAAGCGGGGAGCTTTCCGAAGGTGCGGTGACATGGCGACCAGCTCGATCGCGGCGTCGAGAGTTCCCGCTATCTCGATCGTACCGACGATCTGCGTCGCACGCGGGCAGCCATTCGACTTGTTTCGTTGGAGCCGCTCCTGTCGTCCTTGAGCGGGATCGACCTTTCCAGCGTTGATTGGGCAATCGCGGGTGGGGTCTGTTCGGCAGTTTCCTCATGACCACACCAGTTCGATCGGCCGGCATTCGGCGAGCGCGCGCTCGATCTCGAGGCAGATCCTGAGGCTCGGCAGGGCGTCGCGGGCGGAGACCAGCGGGGTGCGCCTGGGAACATCGACGATCAGGCGGCGGAGCTGCTCTTCGAGCTCGAACACCTCGCCCGATTTCTCGACCTCGACGATCTCGGCCGTCTCGGCGCCGGCGCGTCTGACCTTGAGCTCGAAGTCGGGCGTGTGTGTGCGGTCCATGACGCCCGACCACCAGGTGCGCAGCGCGCCCTGGTCGCCGGCGATCTCGAGCACCAGCGAGTGCTCGAAGCCGCCGAGGCATTGGGAGAACACCGCATAGGCGCCGTCGGCGAATCGCAGGGTCGCGGTGAAGGCGTCGTACATGCCGGCGCCGAGCGGCGAGGGGATGCCGTCGGCCGACACTTCCACCGGCAGGCCGCGCTCGCGGAAATACCACAGCAGGAGGTCGATATAATGGATCGGCTCCTCGAGGATCCATGACCCGACGGTGCTGCGGCTGCGCCGCCAGTTGCCCGAGCCGCCCCGGAAGGGCCGGCGGAACAAGGTAAGGTTGGCATGGCGGGCGCGGCCGATCGCGCCGCCGGCGATCAGCTCGCGCACCTTGGCCCATTGCCGGGAGACATGCAGCTCGAGCCCGACCCCGAGATAGCGGCCCGAGCCCTCGGCGGCCGCGACCACGCGCTCGGCATCGGCCAGGGTGGTGGCCATCGGCTTTTCCAGCAGCACGTGCTTGCCTGCCTCGAGTGCCGCCACCGCCATGCCGGCATGCAGATGGTTGGGCACCACGATATCGACCAGATCGACGGCCGGATCGGCGAGCAGCGTGGCGAGCTCCCGGTGGATCGCGACGCCGGGCAGCTCCTGGGCTGCGAGCGCCGCCGACTGGTCACTGCCGCACAGCACGGCGGCGAGCGACAGCCCATCGATCCGGCCAATGGTGGCCGCGTGCATGTGCCCCCACGCGCCGTATCCCGCCAGGCCTATGCGCATGTTGCTCTCCCCTTTTGAATTTCCTCCCCGTAATCGGGGGAGGTGCCCCCGCAGGGGGCGGTGGGGGAAGGCACCAGTCGAGATTCATGAGATTCCGACGTCGGAACTCCATGGATCTCGCGTGAGGCTTTCCCCCTCCGGTCCTCCGGGCCACCTCCCCCGATTACGGGGGAGGTAAACGAAAGATGTGTCCACTCCGTGGTCCGATTACGGGGGAGGAAAGAGGAAGTGTCCATCCCGACCCGCGTGCTATGGTCGGCTACAGGTGTGACGGTCCGAAGGGAGAGACGTGGCCGGGCTCAACCTCCGTGGCGTTTGCAAGTCGTTCGGCCAGACCGAAGTGGTGCACGGCGTCGATCTCGACATCGCCGATCACGAGTTCGTCGTCTTCGTCGGTCCGTCGGGCTGTGGCAAGAGCACGTTGCTGCGCATGATCGCGGGGCTCGAGGACATCACCGCGGGCGAGATCAAGATCGACGGCCGGGTCGTCAACGAGCTCGATCCCAAGGATCGCGACGTCGCCATGGTGTTCCAGGACTACGCGCTCTATCCGCACATGACGGTGTTCGAGAACATGGCGTTCTCGCTGCGCTATCGCGGCTTCGCCCGGCAGGAGATCCGCCGCCGGGTCGACGAGGCGGCGCGCATCCTCGACATCGAGCCGCTCACCCAGCGCATGCCGCGCCAGCTCTCGGGCGGCCAGCGCCAGCGCGTCGCCATGGGCCGCGCCATCGTGCGCGACCCCAAGGTGTTCCTGTTCGACGAGCCGCTCAGCAATCTCGATGCCAAGCTGCGGGTGCAGATGCGCACCGAGATCAAGCGCTTGCGCGAGCGGGTGGCCACCACGACGATCTACGTCACCCACGACCAGGTCGAGGCAATGACCTTGGCCGACCGCATCGTCATCCTGAACCACGGACGGATCGAGCAGATCGGCACACCCGAGGATGTCTACGACACGCCCGCTTCGGTGTTCGTCGCGAGCTTCATCGGTGCGCCGCCGATGAACCTCCTGCCGGCTGACGCCTTGCCGCAGGAGAGCCTACCCCGGACCGACCGTCGGCCGCAGGACCTGCTGATCGGCGTGCGGCCCGAGCATCTCCTCTGGCACGCGGCCGCGGGTCCGCCCCTGCTGGAGGGGCATGCGACCGTGGTCGAGCCGCTCGGCTCCGACACCTTGGTGTCACTCGAGGTCGCCGGCACGCCGGTGATCGCCCGCCTGGCGCCGCGCCAGGTGCGGCGGGCCGGCGAGACGGTGAGGCTTGCCGCCGAGGCGGCGAACCTGCACGTTTTCGACCGGGCAACGGGACGCCGAATGCCGGTGAGCCATCAATGAAATGAACGAGTGAGGAACCAAGAGGAGGACGCCATGCAACGCCGGCAGCTACTGAAATCGACCGCAGCATTCTCCGCCGCCTCGTTGCTGGGCGCGCCGGCAATTGCGCAAGGATCGCGCAAGATCACCTTCCTGACCTGGAACCTCGTGCACCTGGAAGCCCAGCTCAAGGGCTGGATGAAGGGCTTCACGGCGACGCGGCCCGGCGTCGAGGTCGAATGGGTCGACAAGAAGGGGCCCGAGCTGCCGGCCTACTACCAGACCCAGCTTGCCGCCAACACGCCGCCCGACGTCATCGACATCCAGGGCGCCCTCGGCCTCGAATATGCCGCGCAAGGCGCGCTGCTCGATCTCACGTCGCGCCTCGCCGCCGAAGCGGCGGTCAAGGATCGCTACGAGCCGGCCTATCTCGCCAACTGGCAGTACGAGGGCGCCAACTTCATGGTGCCCTACTACGTCTCCAAGACCCTGCTGTTCTGGAACAAGACGCGCTTCAGGGAAGCCGGCCTCGACAAGCCGCCGGCGAGCTTCGACGACATCCTGAAGGCGGCAGACAGGATCAAGGGGGCTGAGAGAACCGGCCTGCTGACGCTCAATTTCGACTGGCTGTACTGGCCGTTCATGCGCATGAACGACATCGAGCTGCTGTCGTCCGACCTCAAGAAGGCGACCTTCAACACGCCCAAGGCGGCCGACGTCATGACGAAGATGGCCGAGGCGACCAAGAGCGGCGCAATCAACTCGATCTCGTGGACCGGGCGCTGGGTCGAGCCCAACGAAGCCTTCGCCACCGGCAATGTCGGCATGCTGCACGCCCATGCGCCGGCCTATTTCTGGATCAAGGGCAAGGGGCCGTGGATCAACGGCGACACGCTGGGCGCGACGCAGATGCCGGGCGACTGGGCGACGCCCAACTCGCATGGGCTCGGTGTCTCCAAGGGCTCGAAGAATCCCGATCTCGCCTGGGACTTCGTGAAGTACATGACCGACATGCAGGTCGCGAGCGACTTCGGCAAGGTCGCGAGCGTGCTGACCGGCAACAAGGCGGCCGACAAGGCGCAGCTCGCCCGCATCCAGAAGGACGATCCGCTCGCCTTCCAGGTGCTGAGCACGCAGCTCGAGCACACCGACCGGATGTGCGGCAACTGGCGGCTGGGCAACGACAGCCGGGTCAAGGACGGCTTCTGGCCCGAATTCCAGAGCGCCATGCTGGGCCGCAAGGACGCCAAGACCGCGCTCGCCGACGCCGAACGCCGCGTCAGCCGCGAGCTGCGTCGGGCGTGAGAATTTTCATTTTCCTCCCCAGCTTTGCCGGGGAGGTGCCCCGTCATGCGGGGCGGAGGGGTCATGAGTCGCAAAGGACAGCGGGGCCATGACTCATGACCCCTCCGTCGCCGAAGACGGCGACACCTCCCCAGCGGAGCTGGGGAGGAGCACCTGATGACCTGGTTCCAGCGCAAGCGGACGCGGGAGCTGGCGCTCGTCGTCTGCTTCCTGCTGCCGTCGCTGGCGATCTTCTTCCTCTATCGCATCCTGCCGCTGGGCTGGAACGTCTGGCTGTCGTTCCATGCGTGGTCGCCGCTCAAGCCGGCGCAGTGGATCGGGCTCGAGAACTACGAGGAGATGGTGCTCGACGACGACGTGTTCTGGGACGCGCTCGCCAACACCCTGTTCTTCATCGGCTGCGCGCCGCTTGCCATCGCCGCGGCGCTCGCCATCTCGCTGCTGGTCAACAGCGATCTGAAGGGCGCCGCGATCTATCGCACCATCGTCTTCCTGTCCTATCCGCTGATGACCGTGGCGGTCGGCATCATCTGGCGCTGGCTCTATGACGAGCGCGGCGGTTTCATCAACTACGTGCTGCGCTCGGCCGGCATCGTCGACCAGCCGGTCAAGTTCCTGCAGAGCTTCGACTGGGCGCTGCCGTCGGTGATCCTCGCCGATTTCTGGCAGATCCTGGGATTCTACATGATCATCCTGCTGACGGGGCTGCAGAGCATCCCGCAGCACCTCTACGAGGCCGCTCGCGTCGACGGCGTGCCGGCCCATGCCCGCTTCTTCCGCATCACCCTGCCGCTGCTCCGGCCGTCGATCTTCCTCTGCATCGTGGTCGGCATCCTGAACTCGTTCACTTGCTTCGATCTCATATACGTCATGACCAATGGCGGGCCGGGCCACGCCACCGAGCTCCTGATCACCTACATCTACAAGGCGGGCTTCGGCCAGACACGGTTCGACTACGCCGCTGCGCTCACCGTGGTGCAGTTCCTGCTGCTGATCGTGCTCACCGTGCTCGCCAACCGGCTGTCCGGCGGCAACGCCGGCAGCCTGGAGCGCTAGGCGATGCGTCCGCCCTCCGCCTGGCCGCGCCACGTCATCATGATCGTCGTGTCGATCCTGATGCTGATTCCGTTCTACTGGGTGCTGAAGACGTCGCTCACCGGCGAGAACATCTACGCCTATCCGCCGCGCATCCTGCCGGCCGACCCGCATCTCTTCAATTATGTCGACGTCTGGTACCTGATCCCGTTCCCGCGCTACCTGCTGAACAGCGTCATCGTCTCGGCGATGGCGATCGCGGGCAGCCTGCTGTTCAACGTCGCCGCCGGCTACGCGCTCACCAAGGATTTCCCGGCCCGGCGCTGGGTCGTGCTGCTGCTTCTGTCGTGCATGCTGATCCCGTTCCAGGCGACCATCATCCCGGCCTACCTGATCACCTCGTGGCTGGGTGTGCTCGACAGCTGGCTCGGCATCGCCTTGCCGCTGCTCTCGACCATCATCTGCATCTTCATCTTCAAGGCGAGCTTCGAGGCGGTGCCGCGCTCGCTGATCGACGCTGCCCGGGTCGATGGCCTCAGCGAATGGCGCATCGTCGTGCGCATCCTGCTGCCGCTGTCCAAGTCGGCGATCGCGACCAACGTGATCCTGACCTTCATCTGGTCGTGGAACGCCTTCCTGTGGCCGCTGATCGTGACGCGCACCCCCGAGATGCAGACCCTGCCGCTCGGCCTGGCGCGCTTCCTCTCGGTGATGGAGGACACGACCGGCGCGCTCTATGCCTTCGTCGTTCTGGTCCTGATACCCGGTCTGGCGATCTTCCTGATGGCGCAGAAGGAGTTCATCCGCGGCTTGACCTCGGGAGCGACGAAGGGATGAGCTGGCGCCTGCTCCGCCATCGCTTCGTCGCCGTGCCGCTGACGTTGGTCGCGGTGGTGCTGGCGTGGAACGTCTACATCGCCTTCAACGACCACGGCATCCTCGAAGGCCAGGTGCGCGACCGCGCCGGCGCGCCGGTGGCCGGCGCCACCGTGATCTTCTTCGAGCGCAACTTCGTCTATTACCAGGAGAAGCTGCGCACCACGACCGACGCCAAGGGCGACTTCCGCTTCACCGGCCTCGCTGTCCATGTCGGCCAGCTCGAGGCGCTGACCGGCGACGGCCGCCGCTCCGACCGACGCCAGGTCCGCCTATGGTTCCGCGCCCAGGACATCGAGGTGGCGCCGCTGATCGTCGAGCGGCGGGGTTGATCGTCTCCTCCCCAGCGAAGCTGGGGAGGACAACTACGCGCTGCGCGCCATCAGGCCGCCGTCGACCAGGATCTCGGTGCCGGTGACGTATTGGGCCTCGTCACTGCTGAGGAAGAGGGCGGCATAGGCGACGTCCCAGGCGTCGCCGCGCCGGCCGAGCGGGACGCGGGTCCTGGCCTCGGCGCGCAAGGTCGCGAGATCGGCGCGGCCCTTCTGGCGGGATACGCGGTGCTCGAGCAGCGGCGTGTCGATCATGCCGGGTATCACCGTGTTGCAGCGGATGTTGTCCGGCGCGTAGCGCACGGCGATCTGGCGGGTGAACTGCACCAGCGCCGACTTGCCGGCCGAATAGCCGACATGATCGTGGCCGAGATGGCGCAGGCCGCCGATCGAGCCGACATTGACGATCGCGCCGCCGCCTTGCTTCACCATCGTCGGCAGCACGACCTTGCAGGTGATGAAGACGCTGGTCAGGTTGAGGTCGATTTGCCTGCGGAAATCCTCGACCGACATCTCGACCGGACCACCCGTGATCGAGCCGCCGACATTGTTCAGGAGCACGTCGATCCGATCGAAATGCTTCAGCACCACTTCTGCCATGGCGGTGACGGAGGCGAGATCGGTGACATCGGCTTCGACGATCAGCGCTTCGCTCTTGGCCCCGTCGATGGCGGCTTCCCCGATGAGGCGGGCCGTCTCCGCTGCCGCCGCGCGATCATGATCGACGACGACCACGCGCGCGCCCTCGCGCGCGAACAGCACTGCGGCGGCCCGCCCGTTGCCCCAGCCCGGCCCGACCGAGCCTGCGCCGGTGACCAGGGCGACCTTGCCCGCCAAGCGACCTGTCATGGCCTATTCCTTGAGATTGACGGTCTTGCCGATCTCGAGCCACTGGTTGACCAGTGCCGCGGTCTGCGCCTGGTGCTCTTCCGGCGTGCTGGCGATGATGCCGTAGCCGCGCTCGGCCAGCCTCTTCGTCGTTTCCGGGTCGCGCATCGCCTCGGCGAAGGCGTCGCGCAACAGGCGGCGCACCTCGATCGGCGTTCCCGGTGGCGCGTGCAGGCCCCAGACGCTTTCCACATCGGCGCCGCTCAGTCCGCTTTCCTGAAGGGTCGGGACATCCGGCTGTGAGGGATCGCGCTGACTGCCGGTGACGGCGATCGCCCGCACCTTGCCGTCCTTGATGTAGGGCGCCGCCGAGCTGACGCCACCGTACTGCATCGACACGTGACCGCCGAGCAGGGCCAGCAGCGCCGGGCCCGACCCCTTGAACGGCACATGCACGATGTTGGTGCCGGCGCGCAGGTTGAACATCACGCCGACCAGGTGGGTCGAGGAACCGACGCCGCCGGACGCATAGGTGAGGTTGGCCTTCTTGGCGAGTGCGATCAGCTCGGCGACATTGGTCGCCTGGACCGAGGGATGCACGATCAGGATGACGGGGCCCCGCGCCATCATGGTCACGGCGCTGAAGTCCTTGAGCGTGTCGTAGGGCAGCGAGTCGAGGATCGCCGGGTTCTGGTAGAATGAATTGTCGGCGACGTAGAGCGTGTAGCCGTCCGGCTTGGCCTTGGTGACCAGAGTGGCGCCCAACACAGCCGTGGCGTCGGGCCGGTTGTCGATGATGATCGGCACGCCGAGCTTCTTCTCCAGCCCCGGCGCAAGCAGGCGCACCAGATTGTCCGACCCGCCGCCCGGCGCGCGCGGCACGATGAGCTTGATGGGCTCCGACGGATACTTGGCCGTCTGCGCCCTGCCGGCGGCGGCCGCCAGAGCGGCCAAGCCCGCCGTCGAGGCGAGCAAGCGACGCTTACCGATCATGATGAGCTCCGTACTTCAATTTCCTCCTCCGTCATACGCTCGTCATACGGGGGAGGGACAACTTCAAAACACCTTCTTCCGCCGCCATCTTGCCGGATGTTCGGAGGGGAAGGCGAGGCCGCTCGCATCGACGCCGAGATCGACCAGGGTCTTGGCGAGCGTGAGGGCGCAGCGGAAGCCTTCCAGCACGGGCACGTCCCAGCCGATCTCGCGCAGGCGCTTCTGCAGGAAGGGTTGCAGCCAGTAGGCGGCCGAGCAGCCGAGCACGATCACCTCGGCGCCATCCTCCTCGATGGCGGCGATCGATTCCTGCACCGCTGCGTCCAGCATGTCCGACGAGCCGCTCTGCAGCGTGCGGTCCCGCTCGACCTGGATCGGCCGCTCGTTGGCATGGCCAGGGCCGGGCAACGGAAAGTTGACGTTGCGGATCGACGCGCAGCGTTCGGTCATCCGGTACTGCACGACCAGGTGATACATCTGCATGTTGTGCGTCTCGGCGATGTCGACGATGCTGAACTTGCCGCCGAGCAGGCCCGCCGTGTGCATCTGGGCGTTCGCGCAGGCCGTGACCGGAATGCGATGCTGATGGCAGATCTCGCGCGCCTCCAGGTAGCCGGGATCGCCGCCGCCCAGCAGCACGATGGCATTGTACTTGCCGCTCGCGCAGGCCTCTCGCACCAGCGGCAGGCGGTTGTGGCCGACCGACATGAAGGCTTCCCGGGTCGTCACCGGGAAGTTGCCGTGCGTGGTCGGCGCGCCGGGATGGAGGTCCCAGTCGATTCCGTCGAGGAATGGCTTCACGTCCTGGTAGTTGTAGAGCTGCGTCTCCTTGGGCCCGGTGAAGGAGCGCATCTGGAAGTCGTTGCCGGGCGCCAGGCTGAAGGCGTTGATCAACAGGAAGCGGTATTTGCTCGTCGGGTCGGTCACGATGATTTCCTCAAGGCTCGGGTTTCCTCGCGGCTGGCATGCTTCTTGGTAGAATGGCACGACCCCGGCCGACCGCCGCTACGCAAAAGGAGCATGCCCGTGGCTACCAATGTGCTGGAGATCAATGCCGAGCGGCTGTGGAACAGCCTCGAACGGTCGGCCGAGATCGGCCGCTTCCGCGATGTCGGCCTGCGTCGCCTCGCGCTCTCGTCCGAGGACAAGCAGATGCGCGACCTGTTCGTCGAATGGGTGCGCCAGGCCGGCTGCGCGGTCGAGGTCGATCGGCTCGGCAACATCTTCGCGCGGCGCGCCGGCAGCGATCCGTCGCTGCCGCCGGTGGCGATCGGCAGCCATCTCGACACTCAGATCTGCGGCGGCCGCTACGACGGCATCCTGGGCGTGCTGTGTGGACTGGAAGTCGTGCGCACGCTGAACGACCGCGGCCTCACCACGAAGCGCGGCATCGAGGTGATCTGCTGGACGAACGAAGAAGGTGCGCGCTTCAGCCCGCCGATGATGGGTTCGATGGCTTTCGCCAAGGTTCTGCCGCTCGACACCGTCCTCGCGACGACGGATGACTCGGGCATCACGGTCAATCAGGCACTCGACGCGATCGGCTATGCCGGTCCGGCGCCGCTCGGCGAGCGTGCCTTCGACGCCTATCTCGAGCTGCATATCGAGCAGGCGCCGGTGCTCGACCGCGAGGGCTGCGACGTCGGCATCGTGGTCGGCGGCTACAAGACCCAGGCACTGCGGCTCACGATCCAGGGCGATACGGGTCATGCCGGCGGGACCCCGATGGCGATGCGGCGCAACGCCCTGGTCGGCGCCGGCTACGTCATTGCCGCGGTCAACGACATCGGCCTCGCTTATGCCGTCGACGAAGGACGCACCACGACGACCCGCATCGAGAGCTTTCCCAACCTGCCCGGCACCTACGCCGAGCAGGTGAAGCTCACGATCGATTTTCGCCACATCGACGCGGCGCGCTTCCAGGCCATGCGGCGCGATGTCGACGCCGCCATTGCCGACGCGGCCCGGAAGGCCAATGTCGAGATCGACGTTGCCGAGGGCTGGAGCTGGGGCACCGAGCTGTTCGCGCCGGAGTGCATTGAGCTGCTGAAATCGACCGCCCGGGAGCTCGGCCTGCCCTATCGCGAGATGCGCAGCCAGGCCGGCCACGACGCCTATGCCGTGGCGACGATGGCGCCGACGGCGATGATCTTCACGCCCTGCCACGAGGGCATCAGCCACAACGTCAACGAGGCGATCGAGCTCACCCGCTCGGTGCCTGGCGCCAACCTGCTGCTGAACGCCGCCGTCGCCCGCGCCAACCGCTAGAGTTCACCCCGGGGCAGCTGGTGTAGCAGGCACATTCCGTTCGGCTGCTCCAGCCGAACGGAATGTGCTCCAGCGAGCGGCAGCCCGGCCTGCAGTCCATCTGCAGGCTCGAGCCCGCAAACGTCATTGAAAGCCAGTTCCGTCTAGCGCGGCGGGCGGGCGCTGGGTAGGATGCGCGCGCTCGAGACGGATGGAGACACCGCGGCCAGGTTTTGTCGGCCGCACCGCTCCATCACGAAGTACCCCAAAAAATTGTACCCACGTGTTGAGTGAACAAGCGTTCTTCAGGGAGGACGAATGTCATGCGAGTCGAGAATCTGTCTCGTCGTCAGGTCGTGGCCGGAAGTGCCGCCATCGGCCTCGTTGCTGCGCCGTTCGTGCGCAGTGCCAACGCCGCGGGAAGCCTGACGGTCGGGCTTTGGGACCATTGGGTCCCCGGCGCCAATGATGTCCAGACCGAGATTATCAAGGAATGGGCCGACAAGGAGAAGGTCGACGTCAAGGTCGACTACATCACCAGCCAGGGCAACAAGCTGCTCCTGACCCTGGCGGCGGAGTCGCAGGCCAAGGGCGGCCACGACATCATGGAGTTCACCAACTGGGAGGCGGCGCAGTACAGCGCGTCGCTCGAGCCCGTCGACGATGTCGTCAAGCGTGTCGTTGCGACCAACGGGCCGATCAATCCGGCGGTCGAGTATCTCGGCAAGTTCGAAGGCAAGTGGACCAGCGTTCCGATGACGCGCGGCACCTTGCTGCTCGGCTGCTGCACGCGGTTCGACCTGATGAAGGAACACGCCGGCATCGACGTCCAGGCGCTCTATCCGGCCGGCAAGGCGCCCGCCGATGCGAGCTGGACATGGGACGCCTTCCTGGCCGCGGCCGAGAAGTGCCAGAAGGGCGGCTTCGCCTTCGGCTTGCCGCTCGGCACGACGACGGACACGAATCAATGGATCGGCGCCCTGTTCCTGGCCTATGGCGCCCAGGTCATGGATGCGAAGGGCAACGTGACGGTGAAGTCGGACGCCGTGAAGCAGGTGCTCGAGTTTGCCAAGAAGCTCACCTCGTTCCTGCCGTCGGACGCGCCAGCATGGGACGACGCCTCGAACAACAAGTGGCTGCTGTCCGGCAAGGGCGCGCTGATCTTCAATCCGCCGAGCGCCTGGGCGGTCGGCAAGCGTGATGCCCCGCAGGTCGCCGAGAAGTGCTGGACGCACGGCTTCCCGAAGGGACCGGCCGGCCGCTTCAATCCGATCTTGCCGCGCTTCTATGGCGTATGGAGCTTCTCGAAGAACAAGCCTGCCGCCAAGAGCCTGCTCGAGTTCCTGACCTTGCGTCGGAACGCCGAGAAGCAGGTCGCCGCGAGCCAGGGCTACGACATCCCGCCTTATTCGAAGTTCAACGACTTCAAGACGTGGGCCGAGGAAGGCCCGCCCCAGGGCTCGCTCTATCACTATCCGATCCGCGGCGGCGACCAGGTCGCCGGCGTCACCTGCTCCCCGGCACCGCCGCTCATCGCCTCGCAGATCTGGTCCCAGGCGATCCAGTCGCAGATGGTCGTCCGCTACTTCAAGGGCGAGGCGATGGAAAAGACGCTCGATTGGGCCGCCCGTGAAGTCGAGGGCATGAAGCGGACGTAAGACAGCTCCGAACGCAACGAGGGCAGATCCCTCGCTGCGCTCGGGATGACAGCATTCTTTCGAGGCTTCGTCACAACTCGATCGCGTGCCGCTTCAAGTAGCCGGGATCGGGATCGAAGCCGAGACCCGGCGCCGTCGGCACGGTGAGCTCGGGTTGCCAGCGCACGAGGCCGTTGCCGTACATGTCCATGTGCGGCTCGGCCTCGACCACCGCGTAGCAGGTCGTCTCCTTCATCGTCGCCAGGAAGTGCAAGGTCGCAAGGCCGGCCGGCCCGATGAAGGGTGAATGTGGCGCGATCGATACCCCGAGCGGCTCGATCATGCCGATCGCGCGCCGCTTCTCCGTGACGCCGCCGATCATGCAGACGTCGGGCTGCAGCACGCCGACGGCTGGCGCCTTGCCATATACCGCAAGCTGCTCGGCCGAGCCTAGATCGGCGCCGAGGCCGATCACGACCTGCGGCAGCTTGGGCGAGTCGAGCCAGGTTTCCGGCGGCCAGGCCGGATCCTCCAGGAACAAGAGGTTCAACGCCTGCCAGCGCGCCAGGCTGGCCTGGATGTCGCCCGGCGTGTGGACATGGTTGCAGTCGGCAACGAAGGGCATCGCCGGGCCGAGCAGCGTGCGCGCGCACTCGATGATGTCGAGATCGAATTCATGCACTTTCACCGCGGCGACCTTGTCGGCCAGTGCCCGCTCGATGCGGCTGGTGACCGCGCGCGCATCATTGTAGCGATCGAGGCTGGCCATTACCGGGACGGTGCCGCGCTGCGCGCCGCCGAGCAGCGCATGGAGCGGTTGCCCTGCAGCTTTTCCCGCAATGTCCCACAGTGCGGTATCCACCGCGGCCAGGGCGTTGTTGTTGGTGCCCGAGCGGCCGAAGGCGGTGAGGCGCAGGCGGACATCGCGGTTGAGGCGCTCGCGATCCTCGACCTGCTTGCCGAGATAGAGCGGGGCGATGGCGTCGCGGATCGTCGCCATCAGGCTGCGTTGCAGAGTCGGCCGCAGGCACAGGCATTCGCCATAGCCGACGAGGCCCTGCGCGGTCACGCGGCACAATACCAGGTGCAACGCGTCGGTGCCGCCGGGTCGCTGGAACGGAACCTTCAGGGCGATAGGGTCGATACGGTCGATGATCATGCGGCCTATAGTGCAGCCTCATTGGAGGAAGAGGGAAGAGGGATGAGTGAGCGCAGGACTGCGATCGTGACCGGGGGCGCCGGCGGGATCGGCAAGGCAACCGTGCGGCGCCTGCTGGATGCGGACCTGTCGGTGTTCGTCGTCGATTCGAACCAGGGCACCCTCGACGCCGTGCTGGAGGAGTTCGCGACGACGGCGAAAGGCCGGGTGGCGGGCTGCCGGGCCGACGTGACGGACGAGCGGCAGGTGATTGCGGCCGTGGCCGAGGCCGCCGAGCGCTTCGGCAACATCTACGCCCTGGTGCATATCGCGGGCGGGGCGGGGCCGAAGCAGGCGCGCGACATCGAGGATTTCACGCTTGCCGAATGGACGCATGTCATCGATCTCAACCTGACGAGCGCCTTCCTCGCCGTGCGGGCGGCGATCCCGCACATGCGGCGGCGGCGGCAGGGCCGCATCGTCCTCTTCTCCTCGATCATCGCCGACGGCGAGAAGGGTCCGCTCAACACGGTGACCGGCCGCCTGCCCTATGCGACGGCCAAGTCGGCGCTGCTCGGCTTCACCAATCAGCTCGCCAAGGACGTGGCGGAATTCGGCATCACCGTGAATGCCCTGATGCCCGGCCTGATCCTGGGCGAGCAAGGCACGCGCATCCGCGACCGCTTCGACGGGCTGCCGGCCGACGAGCGGACGCGCATGCTCGTCGGCTATCCTGGCGGCCGGCCGGGCTCGGGCGACGATGTCGCCGCCGTCGTCGCCTTCCTGCTGTCCGAAGGCGCCGGCTTCGTCTCCGGCGTCGCCCTGCCGGTCGACGGCGCGTTCCGATGATGGGTGGGCCGATGATAAGTGGGCCGACGAGAGGTGGGCGGTGAGCGCGGGTCGGACAGGACCCGGATGGTGAACGAGTGACGCGCGATCGTTCCGTGGTGGCTTGGCTTGCCGGTCTTCTGTGCCTGGCCCTGCCGGCGGCGTTGGTCACGGGCTACACGCTCGACCATTTCTACACCAAGGGCGGCTTCGTCTGGGATTCGGGCCTGTTTGCCTATTTCTCGGTGTTCACCGACCAATGGCCGATGCTGTGGCCGGACTTCCTGCATCGCGACGTCGCGGCGCCGCGCACGACGTTTTTCAGCGTTCATGTCATGCCGATCTTCTACCTGGCGTCGGCACTGCATGCGCTGGTTCCGTTCCTCACGCCGGCGGCCTACTTCTCGTTGCTGCAGGGGCTGTGGACGGGGGCACTCGGCCTGGCGGCCTTCATGCTGTGCGGGCGGGCGGCCGGCCTGGGGCTGGCCATCGCGACCGGCCTGGCCACGGCGCTGTGTGGACCGATGCTGGCCGCAATGGGCTTGCCGCATGTCGAGATGGCCATCCCGGCCTTGCTGGCCCTGTTCTTCGCCCTGCGCGCCGGCGGTCGTCGCCTGGCGGCCTACGTCGTGCTCGCCCTCTGCCTGTCGATCCGCGAGGACGCCGGCCTGCATGCCGCGGCGTACCTCATTCTGCTGGTGCTGGCGCAGTGGGTGTCGCGCGCATCGCGCGAGGCCGTGCACGCCAATCTCGTGGCGGTCGCCGTTTGCCTCGCTTATTCGGCCGGCGCGCTCGCCCTTCAACACTTCGTCTATCCCGGGACGAGCAGCTCGCTGCAGCGGGTGCTTCTCGGGATCCCTGCCGGCGCGCACTGGACCTGGCAGCTCGTTGCCCGGCGTGGCCCGAGCTTCCTGGTCGAATGGGGCTACGCCGTCTGGCCGCCGCTGATCCTGATGGCGGTCGCCCTGTGGCGCCGCAGCGCCGTCCTGCTCGCCGGCGCGCTGGCGCCCATTCCGTGGGTTCTCTTCACGCTGCTGATGGTGCCTGAGAGCGGCTTGACCAGCTACTACGGCTTTCCGCTCGTCATCGCCGTCGCCTGGCCGACCATGGCGCTGCCCTACGACCGGTTCGCCGTGCGCCTGCAGCTTGTCCTCGCCGCGGCGTCGATCCTGCTGTTCGCCACGGTCGGCGGGCCCAACCACGACCGTGCACCGTGGCGGTCGTTCGTCTTCTCCAATTTTTCCGTCTTGGGTCACTACGAGACCGTGCTGCGCGATGCCGTGAGCCGGCGCGGCGAGTTCGGCAGGCTGATGCTCGACGACGCCGTCACGTCGCTGGTGCCCGAGGCGGCTGAGCTGAACGAATGGACGCTGCAGTGGGCGTTCGATCGACTGCCCAACCCCGACGTGGTCATCTACATGCAGGGTGGCCGCGACGGCGGGGAGACCGCGAAGGTGATCGCGGCGTCCGGCCTCGGCCATACCTGCCGCATTGCCGACACGCCCTTCATGGTTGCAAGCCGCAACGGAACGTCGCTCTGCCGCTAGATTACAATTGCGACCGGACGGGCAGCAGGCCGGTCAGTCGGGCGAGCAGCAGGCGAACCAGGCCGACTTCGGGTTCGCGCTCGTAGGTCGCCGGGCGGCCGTGCACTTCGGCCTGCCAGCGCAGCCTTGCGTCCGCATCGATGGACAGGCGATAGCTGGACTGGGGGCTGGTGTCCTGGTGGAATATCGCGACCAGATCGGCGACCAGGCCGGGATGCTCGAACACCACGCCCATCTCGGTGTTGAGCGTGGCCGAGCGCGGATCGAAGTTGAAGGAACCGATGAAGCCCGTGCGGCCGTCGACGCTGAACGCCTTGGTGTGGAGGCTGGCGCCGCTCGAACCCAGCGGTGCGATTCCGTGCCGGCGCGCGCGGGGCTGCAGCTCGAACAGCCTCACGCCGCCTTGCAGCAGGGGCACGCGGCAGGCGGCATAGCCGCCATGGACGATCGCGACATCGGTGGCGGCGAGCGAGTTTGTGAGGACGGCGACATCGACGCCACGCCGGACGAGGTCGAGCAGGGCGGCGATGCCGGCCTCGCTCGGCACGTAATAGGGTGAGGTGATCTGCACGGATTCCCGGGCGTTGCGGATCAGCGGATAGAGCGTGGTCGTCAACCATTTGAAGCCGCCGGCGCCGCGTGCCTTCTCCGGCGGATCGGACACGACGGTCGCCTGGTCGGTCCAATGGATGTGCGCGCCGTCGCCCAGCATGGCTTCGAACGACAGGCGCTCGTTCACGCGCGCGAGGAACGGCGCCGCGGTTGCACTGCGGGCCAACCGGGTGGTCTGCCGGCGCAGTCGCCGAAGGCTGCGGCGGCGCCGCACCGCCAGGGCGCGGATCGGCAGGGTCGCGGCGCTGTTCCAGAACGAATCGAAGATCCGCTCCGCCTGACCGACCACGTCGCCCAGCAGCATCAGGTCGAGGTCGTGGAAGTTGGCCGCTTGGGCGGCGTCGAAATATTCGTCGCCGATGTTGCGGCCGCCGACGATCGCCAGCCTGCCGTCGGCGATCCACGCCTTGTTGTGCATGCGGCGCGTGGCGCTGAAGCCCCGCAGCATCAGCTCGAGGGTGCGCGCGACCGCGCCCTCGCGCATGCGGCCGGGGTTGAACAGGCGCAGCTCGATGTTGGGATGGGAGTCGAGCGCCAGGTAGACGCGATCGCTGCCGCGCGTGTTGATGTCGTCGATGAGAACACGCACCCGCACGCCACGATCGGCGGCGGCGATGATCTCTCGCGCCAGCATCCGGCCGGTCAGGTCGCGCCGCCAGATGTAGTACATAAGGTCGAGGCTGCGCCGCGCCGAGCGTGCGCTGAGCGCGCGAACGGCGAAGGCATCGAGATTGTCCGACACCATGCCGAGACCATTGCGGGCCGCACCCCTCGCCATGAGATCGCGGACCGTCCGGTCGAGCAGCGTGTCCGACGACGATACCGGCAGAGCCCATGACGGTTTCGCGCGCCGCCGCTTGATGAAACGGTCGTGGGAATAGACCGCCCCGAAGGAAAGAGCGGCGAACAGGACGATGACGCTGCAGACGAGGAGTAGGGCGTCCATATCCGCTGACATGCCTCCGGCGCTCCCAGGGTGGTCGCATATGCCATTTTCTCCGTCATCCCGACCGGGGCCGTCCGATCAGGCGCTGTAAACAGCGCCTGATCGAACGTCTATCGGTGACTGCTCTTTGTCAAATGCGAATGCCTGGTGGGCGCTGCAAGACTACCCGACCGCGCCGTCCGGGGCGATGCGTGATGCTTTTCTTTGTCGCCGCATGCAGGCACGATGGCCCGAGCGCGCGTCAGTTTGTGGAGGGTCGGATGGTTTCTGTCACGAACCTGTTCAATCTCCGGCTCTTGCGACGGCTGCCTGGTCCTGTCGCCGTTCTCGCCGCCATGCTGTCGATGGCCGCCGTCGCGCAGCAGGAGGTGCCGGGCGCGCGCGACTTCCCGCTGATCAAGCGCTACGAGGGATCGCGCCTCATCGGCTACGATGCCAGGGCCTTCGACTCCTTCAAGCTGCTGCTGGGCAAGCTGAAGCTCGGCGACAACGGCCAGGCCCAGGTCGATGCCGCCCGCGCGGTCGAGGGCCGCCACACCAGGCTGCTCTACCTGGCGCCTCCGCAGCGCAGCTCGCTCGAGGTATTTCGCAACTACGAGGCCGACCTCGCCGCCAAGGGCTTCACCGTGCTGTTCAAATGCTCGGGCGAGGACGAGTGCGAATCCTTCGGCACCGAGATCTATCGCGTGCTCTATCCGCCGACCGGCGCGTTGCAGAACAACGAGCTGTCGAAGGTCGCCTTCAACGTGCCGGGCGAGCCGCGCTACCTCGCCGCCACCCTGTCGCGGCCGGAAGGCGACGTGTTCGTCTCGCTCTATGTCGCGATCGAGCGCGGCGATGCCTTCCCGCAGACCAAGGACCGTGCTGCGGTGCTGCTCGATGTCGTCGAGACCAAGCCCATGGAGCAGAAGATGGTGACGGTCGACGCCACGGCCATGGCCAAGGACATCGCGGCGACCGGCAAGGTGGCGCTCTACGGCCTCTACTTCGACACCGACAAGGCCGAGCTCAAGCCGGAGTCTTCACCCTCGCTCGGTGAGATCGCCAAGCTGCTCAAGGGCCAGCCCGGCCTGAAGGTCTTCATCGTCGGCCACACCGACAATGCCGGTGGCTACGACTACAATGTCGGCCTCTCGCAACGTCGCGCGAAATCGGTGGTCGACCGGCTGGTGCAGCAATACGGCATCGCGGCTGACCGCCTGAAGCCGGTCGGCGCCGGCATGATCGCGCCGGTGGCCAGCAACGACGACGAAGCGGGCCGCGCCAAGAACCGCAGGGTCGAGATCGTCAAGGAATAGCAGCCCCGCATGCCGGCCGGATGGCGTCGCCGGGGCCAAGATGCCAAGGTCGCCGCCGATCAGGCGAAGTGACGGGGGAGAGCGGCGTGGGCAAGGGCAATTGGCGCGAGCGCGCCGGCACGCAATTCAAATGCGAGAAGCAGTCGGCGCACGGCCGCAACGGCATGGTGGTGACCAACCATCCGCTGGCGTCGGCCGCCGGCGTGGAGATGCTGGCCGCCGGCGGCAACGCCATCGACGCCGCCGTTGCCTGCCAATTCGCATTGACCGTGGTCGAGCCGATGATGGTGGGACTGATCGGCGGCACGACCTCGCACATCCGCCTGGCCGACGGCCAGCACACCATCATCGACGGCATGAGCGCGGTGCCGTTGTCGGGCCGTCCCGACATGTTCCGTCCGGTGCCCGGCGCGGCGCCGGAAGTGTTCGATACGGTCGGCCGGGAGAGCCAGGTCGGGCCGAAGTCGGTCGCCACGCCCGGCTCGCTGCGGGCGTGGTGCCTCGCGCTGCGTCGCTTCGGCACGATGCCGCTTGCCGACGTCATGCAGCCCGCGATCCGCTTCGCGACGCAGGGCTTCACGGTGACGCCCTATCTGTCGGATTGCATCGACAGCGCCGCCGCCGATCTCGCCAACGACAAGCTCGCCGCCGCGCGGCTGCTGCCCGGCGGCGCGCCGATCAAGCCCGGCGCGCGGCTGGTCCAGGCCGACTACGGCGACGCCCTGCGCCTGATCGCCCAACAGGGCGAGACGGCGCTGCATGGCGGGCCGCTCGGCGATCTCGTGGTCGAATGCATGGAGAAGGCCGGCGGTGCCGTCTCGCGCCGCGACCTCACCGACTATCGCGTCGCCGAGCGCGCGCCGATCCGCGGCCGCTATCGCGGCTGGGAGATCGTGGGCCCGCCGCCGCCGGCGGCGTCCGGCGTGCACATCACCCAGATGCTGAACATCCTCGAAGGCTTCGACGTCGCCGGCCTGGGCTTCGGCACGCTCGACGGCGTCCATCTGCTGGCCGAGGTGCTGAAGATCGCCTTCGCCGACCGCGCCGAGGCGAGCGGGGATCCGGATTTTGTCGACGTGCCGGTCGAGCGCATCACCTCGAAGGCCTACGCCGACGAGCGCCGCGCCGGCGTCGACCTTGCCCATGCCAAGCGCTGGACTGGCGGCCTGCTCGCCAAGGAGGGCGCCGACACCACGCATCTCACCGTCGCCGACGGCAAGGGCAACGTCATCACCACGACGCAGACCATCAACAGCCTGTTCGGCGCGCGTTTCATCATTCCCGGCACCGGCATGGTGCCGAACGACTACATGTCGAACTTCGATCCGCGGCCGGGCAATGCGCTCTCGATCGCGCCGGGCAAGCGCGTCACCACCTCGATGTCGCCGATGATGGCGCTGCGTGATGGTCGCGTCGTCTATGCCCTCGGCCTGCCGGGCGGCCGCAAGATCTTCCCTTCGGCCTTCCAGGCCCTGGTCAACCTGATCGACCACGGCATGACCCTGCAGGAGGCGATCGAGGCGCCGAGGGTGTGGACCGAGGGGCCGCACCTCGAGGTCGAGCACGGAATCGCCGAACCGGTCCGCGCCGGACTCGCCGCGCGCGGCCACAAGGTGCAGGTCATGCCGACGGTGGCCGGCGGCACCAACGCCATCCAGTTCCACGACGAC
The DNA here is from genome assembly GCA_046349295.1 of Reyranellaceae bacterium. GTDB lineage: Bacteria > Pseudomonadota > Alphaproteobacteria > Reyranellales > Reyranellaceae > Reyranella. The sequence goes on along the minus strand of JAXMCP010000012.1, from coordinate 208,421 downwards.
GGCACCATGACCGGCGCGGCCTGCTGGCGCGCCGACGGCACGGCGGTGGCCATGGGCGGCGGCCATGCGCGGCCCGGCGTGCGGTTCGTGCTGCCGCGTTGATTGCGCAATAGTCGGGATTGTTGCGGACAACGCGGGAATGTTGCGCAAAAGCCGCCGATAGTTGCGCATAGCTCCGAATAGCCGCGCAAAATCGGCCACGATCGGCGCTGCCGCTAGGAGAGCGGTCCGTTCCGATCGGCGAGTATCGAGTGAAGGTCGGTCCGCAGAGGCAGGGCGGCGAACGCTCCCGGGCGCGTTGCGGCGAGAGCGGCAGCCTTCTGGGCTCGCGGGATGGCTTCATGGGCCGTTCGCCCGCCCGCAAGGAGTGCCGCCATCACGCCGCAGAAGGCATCGCCACAGCCCGTCGTGTCGATCGCCGTGATGGGCTCCGCGGCAAAGGATTGCCGGCGACCACCTTCGATCAATGTGCAGCCGTCGGCGCCCCGCGTCACGATCGCGGCGCGGGCGACGCGAAGCGAAGATCCCAATGCCTGCGCTTCGATCCTGTTGGCGATGACCAGGCTGCAGTGTCCAACGAGCTTCTCCGCACCCGGCCAGAAGGGTGCCGGATTGAAGATCGTCATGGCGCCCTGTCGTCGTGCCGCGGCGAGGATGGCATCCGTGGTCTCGAGGGCCAGATTGCCTTGCACGAGGACGACGTCACCTTGGCCAAGGTCGTGCAGCGCCGGCTCGGCCTGGGCGAAGGTCAAGGCAAGAGAGCAGGCGCTGGTGCTGACGATGCTGTTCTCGCCATTGGGCAGCACCATGAGCAGGGAGAAGTCGGTGGGGTAGGGCAGGCGCGGCAGATGGAGCTCGGCGAAGCCTTCGCGCGCCAGACAACCTTCGAGCAGGTTGGCTTCGGCGGCGTCGTTGCCGAGCGGCGCGCAGAATCGGACCTCGCCACCGCAGCGCGCCGCGACGATTGCCTGATTCAGGCCCTTGCCGCCCGGGGCGCGGGCCTCGGGATTCCCGATCAAGGTCTCGCCGGGCAGCGGCAGGCGTGGCACCGCGAGCGGCAGGTCGAGGCCGGCGTTGCCGATGACGACGACACGGCTCATGGTGGCTCGCCGCGCGGCGGATAGGTTTCGAGGATGGATCGAATCTGCACGATCAGGGGCGGCAGGTAGGTCTGATCGATCTCGAACTGGAACCAGTGCTTCTGAGTCAGGTGGTCCGGTGTGATCGATACCTCCATCGTGAGGTGCCCGAGCGAAGCAGCCTTGAGCACGATGGAGAGATTCGGTTCCCTGCAGTCGAGACGTGCCTCGCCGGCCAGGGTTTGGCGGAGCTGTTCGGCTTTCCGCCACCAGCGGTCGAGCTCGGAGAGATGCAGGATCGGCCCGCGGGCGACCACGCTGGCTTCGTCACTATCGCATCTTGCGGTGACCCTGAGCCAATTGCCATCCCAGTAGTCGTCGGCGTCGGGAAACTGCCGTCCGTGCACCCAGAGGCGCAATCCGCCGAGCTTCAGGTCAGGTGTCTGCTCATCGTTCACCCTGCCATCGATACCGCGATGTCGACCGACGAGGAAGGTCCTCGCCGGGCTCGGGATGAAGGTGAATCTGGTCATGATCACCGGCCGGAAGCGCAGGTGCCCCGCAGGGGCAGGGGGCATGGGCCACGCACGTGTGATTTAATGGGCATCATACTGCCAGTCCGCAGATCACCTCGAAAAGAAGTGAGACGAAGGCTTCGACTGAGGCTCTCGACCCCTCCGCCCCCTTACGGGGGCACCTCCCCGCGCTTCGCGCAGGGAGGAGTCATGAGGCATCTCGCCGCTGCGTGGGAAGGTGCGCCTGGACGCGAAACCCTTCGTCCGGTTGCGGCAGCGTGAAGTACGGTGTCACGGCGTGGAAGATCTCGTCGGTCACGTGGCCCCAGTAGACGCCGTCGGGCTTCTCGTCGTTGCGGCGATGGATGTTGGCGAGGCAGTCGTCGTCGCTCGCCTCGATGACATGCAGGACGTGGTCGGCTTCGGCCGCCTCGAACAGGCCGCGCACCCATTGCCGCGTCTTCGGCGTGTTGCCGGCAAAGTCGAATACGACCGAGACGCCGAGCCGCAGGAGCTGGATGGCCATCGGCCCGATCAAGGCGCGGCACTTGGTCGAGGCCTGGAGAAAATCTTCCAGCGAGCGGATCTCGAAGCCCAGTGTCGAGATCCATTCATCCTCGCAGAACACCACGGCCGGCAGCGACTGCCCGAGCGCGCGGGCCAGCGTCGTCTTGCCGGACCCCGCCTTGCCGCAGATGAAATGAAGTGCTGCCACGCGTCCTCCCACTCACGCCCAATGCGCTCGACCATAGCAACGTCGCCGCGCTGGACACGACGGTAGCGCGGTGCACTGTGTCGCCCTTTCTCCTGCTTGCTCGATGCAGACCTGCCGGGATGCCGTCGATCGGGATCCGTGGTGGTCATTGCGTCACAGATCCTCAACTTAACACGGCCTCACACTCGATCTCGACCAGGAACTCCGGGCGGGGCAATGCCTGGACGATCAGCGTGGTGCGGGCCGGATACTTGCCATCGGGAAAGTGGGCAGCGTAGAGCCGATTCATGTCGGCGACATCTGTCGGTCGGGTGAGATAGACCCGCGTCCGCACGACGCGATCCCATCCACCCCCTGCCTCTCTCAGAATCGCATCGATGTTCGCCATCACCTGACGAAGCTGGGCGGGGAAATCGTCGACCGCGACCGCTCCGTCCTCGGCAAAGGCCGGGATTCCGGAGACGAAAACGAAATGTCCGGCCTTGACGGCGAGCGAGAGCGGCACATCGCCCCTGAAGCAGTTGCTCGGCGCGACGGTCTGCAGTGTTGTCACGGGTCTCACCCACCCTTGATGTCCGCGGCGCGAATGACGGGCCACCATTTTTCGATCTCGGCATCCTGCAGCCGTCGCAACGCCTGCGGCGTTTGCTGTTCTGGCTGCGGGATCTCCAGTAGCATTTCCTGCTGCAGTCGGTGACGCACAGCCGGGTCGGCAAGCGCCGCACGGGCTGCCATGTTGAGGCGCGCAATGACCGACGTATCGGTGTCTTTCGGCGCCCACAAGCCGAACCAGGCGCTGACGTGGAAGCCGGGCAGTCCTGCCTCGTCTGTGGTGGGGATGTGCGTGGCGGCAGTACTGCGGTGCGACGACGCGATGGCGTGAATGCGGACGGCGCCATTACGCACGTGCGGCACGACGTCGGCAGGAAGCCCCAAGTACAGATCGACCCGGCCACTCAGCAGGTCTTGCAGTGCCGGCGCCGAGCCGCGATAGGGCACGACGTTGAACCGCGTCCCCGTACGCTGCCGCAACAGAGTGCCAGCCAGGTGCATGATGCTGCCAGCGCCGTTGGTTGCCAGAGACGCCGGATCGGGATTGACCTTCAGCCAGGCGATCAGCTCAGTGAGACTGTGGGCTGGGACCTTGCTGCTGGTTGCGAAGACCAGGGGGCTGAAGGCGAGCTGGGCGATCGGCTCGAAGTCGGTCCGCACGTCGTACGGAAGCTTGTACACCGCACCGTTGGCGACATGGGTCGACCAGGTGCCGAGACCAAAGGTGTAGCCGTCCGGCTGGGCCTGCGCGACGCGCGCGGTGCCGATGCTGCCGGCGGCGCCGGTGACATTGGCGACAAGGATCGGCGAGCCAAGTATGCCCGCCATCCTCTCTGCGACGATGCGTGGGAGCGTGTCGGCCGATCCGCCGGGCGCATAGGGCACGACCAGGGTCAGCGGACGTGTGGGATAGCCTTTCGCCAGGCTCGAACGCGACCAGGCAGGCAGTGCGACGGGGAAGACGACAAGGGGGAGGAATCGGCGGCGTTGGATCGTCACATTCTACCTGCCTCTGCTTCGTCGAGCGATGCCGGGTCAATCGCGCATCGCCGGGGGGACAGTCGGCTGAATTTGGACATAGGCGGTAGTGCGGTTTTTCTATGTCGTGATAGCATTCTGGAATGGCCACGAAACTGCCGCCGGCCGGGCTCATCGGCCAGCGGCTCAAGTTGCAGCATCTCACCGTCGCAACGGCGGTTGCCCAATGGGGAAGCATGGGCAGGGCTGCCCGGCAGCTCGGGGTGTCGCAGCCCGTCGTCTCCAAGACGGTGGCCGATCTCGAGCATCTGCTTGGTGTCCGGCTGTTCGATCGCAGCCGGCAGGGGGCCGAACCGACGCTTTACTGTCGCGCCCTGCTCCGGCGCAGCGTTGCGATCTTCGACGATGTGCGCGCCAGCATCGAGGAGATTCGCTTCCTGGCCGATCCGGTCGCGGGTGATCTGCGCATCGGCAGCACCGAGCCGCTCCTGGCAGGGATCGTGACAGCCGCGGTGGAGCGGCTTTGGCGCAAGCATCCGCACGTCGCATTGCGCGCTTCGCAGGCCGACAGCGCAACGCTGCTCGATCGCGACCTGCCCGAACGTCGCGTCGAGCTGGCCGTCGTGCCGGTCAGGGCCCTGCCGATGCGCGACGATCTCTCGGCGACACTGCTCTATAGCGATTTCTGGCATGTCGTAGCGGGTTCCGGCAGCGCATGGGCCCGCCGTCGCAGGCTCGATCTCGCGGAGCTGGCCGGCGCCTTCTGGTGTGCGACACCGCTCGAAAGTGCGATCGGCTCGCTGCTGGTCGATGCCTTTCGCGGCCGGGGGCTCGCACCCCCGCGACTGGCCGTGTCGAGCGTGATGTCGCCGCCCGTCGTCGCGCGCCTGCTCGAGAACGACCGCTTCGTGGCGGTAATCGCCGATTCGCTGCTGAACTACTTCTATGCCGGCCGACTGCCGATCAGGCGGTTGCCTGTCGCGCTGCCGGGGCCGTCCTTCGACGTTGCGGTCGTGACCCTGAAGGGCCGGACGATCAGCCCTGTCGCGCAACTGTTCATAGACGAGGCTCGAAAGGTCGGGGCGGAGCTGACAAAGTCGCGGCTCAACGCGCGCCCATTCCGAGCACGTCCTTGAGCCAGTCGAGCAGCCGGCGATTGAGCAGCGAGCGGTTGCCCATCTCGCAGCGACCGTCGGCGCCGTCGTCGGCGGTGAAGCGGATCTGGCTCATCGGGCAGCGCAGCCGCTCGAGCAGCGCCTCCGCGGTGTCGGCGATTGGGTCGCCTTCGGCTCGCGTGAGCAAGTTCGGGCAGGCGATGCGCTCGGCCCGGTCGGCGTTGCTGAACCCCTCTGCCGAACGCAGGTAGTCGCCGAGGCTGTCGACGCCGTTGACCCAGAAGCCGCGCTGGACGATCGACCAGTGCAGAGACCGGTTCATATGATCGTCACACCGGCTTGTCGCCGCAGATCTGGACGCGGCGCATCAGCCGGCGGAACGGGCCGGTGTCGCCGAGCGCGATGTGCTTGGCGCTGCGATTGTCCCAGAAGGCGATCGAGCCCTTCTGCCAGCGGAAGCGGAAGGTGAACTCCGGCCGGTTGCCGTGCTCCATCAGGAAGTCGAGCAGCGGCCGGCTCTCCTTCTCGGTCATGCCTTCGAAGCCCACCGTGTAGGAGGCGTTGACGAACAGCATCTTGCGGCCGGTCTCGGGATGGGTGCGCACAACAGGATGGCTGTTGCGCGTCTCGCGCCAGTCCGGCCCGTCGCGATGCTTGGTCGAACGGCCCTTGTTCTTCCCGGCCTGCGGGCCCGCCACCATGATGTCGCTGTGCACGGCCCTGAGCCCGTCGAGCATCCTCTTCATGCCGTCCGACAGCGCGTCGTAGGCGAGATACTGGTTGGCGAACATGGTGTCGCCGCCGTAGGGCGGCACGTCGATGCCGTAGAGGATGGCGCCCATCGGCGGCTCGGCCACCATGGTCGTGTCGGCATGCCAGTCCTCGCCGACATAGGACGTGTCGCCGGGCTCGCGCCGCACCATGACGATCTCGGGATCGTCGCCGATGCCCTTGTAGTTGGGATGGACGAAGAGCTCGCCGAAGCGGCGGGCGAACGCCTTCTGCCGTTCGGTGTCGAGCTCCTGGTCGCGGAAGAAGACGACGCAATGCTCGTTCAGCGCGTCACGGATCTCGCCAATCGTGCCGTCGTCGAGATCCTGGGCCACGTCGACGCCCGAAATCTCGGCGCCGCCGGCGCCGGAGAGCAGCCGCATCTCGAGGCGCGTGTTCCGCATGACCTTGCCTCCGTCCTTCAACCGAGGCGAGGCTACACGACGGGAACCGGGCTCGAAAGCCGCGCGGTGTCCGCCATTCTGTGTGGCAGTTCCAGAGAGCTTTCGAGGCCGAAGCTGCGGTAAACGGTGTGACGTGACCTCTATCGACGGAGCAACGCGATGAAGCCGCACGTGATCTGCCACATGGTCTCCAGCCTGGACGGCCGCACCTGGTCGAGCCGCTGGCGGCCGGCCGGCGCGCACTCGGCGGGCCTGTTCGAACGCCTGCACGATCAGCTCGGCGGCGGCACATGGCTGGTCGGCCGCGTCACCGGCCAGGAATTCGCCAAGGGCAAGGAACGCCCGGCGCCGACCGGGCAGGTCTTTCCGCGCACCGCCTGGATCGCGACGCCTGGCGCCGCCGCTTATGGCGTCGTCCTCGACGCCGAGGGCAAGATCGTCTGGGGACGCTCCGACATCGGCGGCGATCCGATCGTGGTCGTGCTGACGGAACAGGTTCCGGACAGCCATCTCGAGGCATTGCGTGCCGAGGGGGTGTCCTACGTCTTCGCCGGCAAGCAGGAGCTCGATCTCGCCCTGGTGCTCGAGGTCCTGAATCGCGAGCTGGGGATCGAGCGCCTGCTGCTCGAAGGTGGCGGGCGCGCCAACGGCGCCTTCCTGCGGGCCGGCCTGGTCGACGAGATCAGCGTGGCGATCAATCCCGCCGTCGATGGCGCGAAAGGGGCACCGCACGTCTTCGATTCCGACGACGTGAAGACCGGCCCGTCGGCGCCGCTCGCGGCGATGACCCTGAAGAGCTGCGAGGTGCTCGACGGCGGCGCCGTCTGGCTGCGCTACGACATCCGTAACGGCGCGTAGCTGCTTGGCGAGCCGGTCGCTCTGGCGCGCGGGGGAAGGAGCCGCCATGCTCCGGCCATTCCCAGTCGCATCATGCCTTCGATCGCCGAACGGTCGGCGATGTCAGCGACGATCACCTCCTCGTTGGCGGCGGGATCCGGCACGGGGCGGACGTCGGTCAGCCGAAGATGGCGCCAGTGCTCGCGCAAGCCGACGCGCAGCGCCGTGCCGATCGCCACCGATCAGTCGGCGTGATGCTACGGCTGCTCGCGGAATGCCGGATAGAGCCCGACGTAGCCGAGCATCAGGCGATGCGCCGCGCGCTCGGCCGCCTTCTCGGGCGACATCGGCACGAAGCCGTGGCCTTCGACCAGCCGCTGCATGAAGGCGGCGCGCGCCGTGATGGCAATGGTGTCCTGGAGGGCCCGTTCGTCCCAGCCGGCGGCGAATACCGCATCGGCGTCGGCCTGGGTCATGGCGCCGGGCGTCACCATCAGCTTGGCGGCGTAGGCGAGCAGCGGCCTGAGACGGGCCTCGATCGGCGCCGTCTCGGGGTTTTCCAGCAGCCGCTCGACCGTGCCGGGCGCGACGCCCCGGGCATAGGCGACCGCCGAATGCGCCACGCAGACGAACCGGCATCCGGCGGCGCCGGCGGCGTAAGCCAGGATCAGTTCGCGCTCGCCCTGGTCGAGCGGCGAGGGCCCGTTCATCAACGCCTCGCTCATCCTGGCCCATGCGCCGTAGATCTCGGGATACTTGGAGAAGACTTCAGCCGGACCGGCGTCGTCGGGCAGGGATTTGAAGAAGGTCATGATTGCCTGCTCTTCTTGCTGAGGTGGTGTCGCTGCGACGGCTTGCCATCCGGGTCGTCGGCCGTGCCGGCCAGCGCGAGCCGCTCGAGCTCGGCCACGATCCCATCCAGCCGCTCGGCAGCATGACGGATTCTGCTCGAGGCGGCACCGAGATAGGTCCAATAGAGCAGCTGGGCCCGTGTCGCCGCCAGGGGGCGCGCAACACCGGCCTCGACGAGCAGCTGCTCGAGATAGTCCCGCCGCCGGCGGTCGACATCGGCTACTGCGCGCGCGGCCGTGGGGTTGGCATCGGCCCAGGCCCGCATTCGGACCTCGAGCGCGGCGCCGTGCCCGAAAGCCCGGCGCAGCAGCGCGTCGAGGCGCCGTGCACGGGAGTCGTGCCGCTCGATGTCGGCGATGATCGCCTCGGTCGTCGTCTGTCGCCAATGCTCGATCACCCTGAGATGAAAGGCGCCGAGGTCGGCGAAGTGCCAGTAGAAGCTGCCGCGCGAGACCCCGAGCTTGCGCGCCAGCACGTCGGCCTTGAGGGCGTCGAAGCCCTCGCGCGCCAGGGTCGCGGCGGCAAGGTCGATCCAGTCCTGCGCGGTCAGTCGCTCGGTCATTCGGGCATTCGGCCATTTGGGCATTCGGCCGTACCATACAGCGCTGTATTGACGCCGGCAATCCGTGCGCTATTGTTCCAAACAGCACTGTATGGAGGAATGCATGCAGGATCTGGCTCTTCAGGCGGCCGGCGTGCTGGCCATCGTGGTCGCCATGGCGCACGGCATCATAGCCGAGCGGCGCGTCTTTCCCGCCGCGCACATCGAACCGGGCTGGACGCTCCGCCTGCTGCGCATGGTGTGGCAGGCGAGCACGGTGGACTGGATCGCCGTGGGCGTCCTGCTGATCGCGGCCCCCGGCCTCGGCTCGCCGGCGCGTCAATGGGTCGTCGGCGCCGCGGTCGTGGTCTATGGCTACGCCGCCATCGGCAATGCGACGGCGACGCGGGGACGCCACATCGGCTGGGTGCTGATGGCGGTGGTGGTCGCGCTGTCGCTCGTCGGGCTGTAGCGCGGCCAAGTCAGTACGTCGCGAAGATGCGCGCGATCTCGGCCGGGTCGGAGGTGCGGGTGAGCGCCAGGGCCAGCAGCAGGCGCGCCTTCTGCGGGTTGAGGTTGTCGGCGGCGAGCACGCCCGCATCGGCGAGCTTCTTGCCGCGGTAGATGCGGCCCGAGCCGGCACGCGAGGATTGCACGACCACGATGCCCTGGCGCACCGCCTCGGTCATGGCCGCGAGGTCGGCGGCGGGCGCCATGCCGGGCGCGAAGCCGGCCGACACCAGCCCTTTGGCGCCTGCCGCGATGAAGGCCCGCATCGCGCTACCGTCGGAGCCGGCATAGGCATAGGCGATGTCGACGCGCGGCAGGGCGTCGAAGGCCGTGATGTCGAACTCGGTATCGGGCATGTGGCGGCGCTCGGGCCGCCGGTAGTAGACGATGCGATCGGCGTCGGCGTGGCCCAGGATGCCGAAATCGGGCGTGCGGAAGGTCTGCATGCGCCAGTTCGAGGTCTTGGTGACCTCGCGCGCCGCCTGGATCTCGTCGTTCAGCATCACCAGCACGCCGCGTCCGCGGCTGTCGGGGCAGGCCGCCGTGCGCACGCCGTTCACCAGGTTGATCGCGGCATCGGTCGACAGGCCCGAGGCCGGCCGCTGCGCGCCGATGACGACGACCGGCACCGATACCTTCAACACCAGGTTCAAGACCCAGGCGGTCTCCTCCAGGGTCGCCGTGCCATGACCGATGACGATGCCGGCCAGATCCGGATGCTCGGCCACGGTGCGATGGCAGAGCGCCGCCAGCTCGCGCCATTCGGCGAAGTAGATCTCGGGACTCGGTACATTGCGGAAATCGACCGGGACGATCTCGGCGATCTCTTCGACCACCGGGAAGCGCGCCACGATCTGGCTGGCATGCATGCGTTTCTCGTGCACGCCGTAGTCCTGCAGCTCGAGCGGGTGAATGCCGAGCGACGAGATGGTGCCGCCGGTTCCGATAAAGGCGACCTTGGGTCGCGCGGTATTGCTCACGTGATGACTCCTCTGCCCGACCAAGTCCGGACGATCCAGCAGAACGCAAGATCGATGCCGCCGCGACTCCCGGGCGAGAACCGCAGCACGTGGTTCATCCTGGCCTTTGCGGTCGTCGGCCTGCTCGGCTCGATCTATGGCTTCCTGCCGGGCGCCTGGCCGTTCGGAATCGTGGAGGCGATCTGGGCCGCGGTGGCCGTCCGGCGATGGCGGCAGGTCGCCTCGATGTAAAGGCTCAGGCGCGTCGCAGCCGCGCCGGGTCGAATGGGCTCAGCCGCGCAGGAGCGAACGGCGCCAGGTCGACCTGACGTGCCGCGCCGTCGAGGATCAGCTCGCTCATCGCTTCGCCGGTCGCAGGCGCATTGAGCATCCCCCACACGCTGTGGCCAGTCGCGACGTAGGCGCCCGCCACACCTGGCACCGCCCCGATCAGCGGCAGGCCGTCGTCGGTGACCGGCCGGAAGCAGGCCTGCCGCGCCACGATCGGCGCCGCTGCGAGGGCGGGCGAGATCGCCCGGCACAGCGTCTCGAGCCTGAGGTGCGCGCCGTCGTCGGGACTGACCCGGGCCGGATCGATCGGCAGCGCGCCGGTGCTCGAGATCGCGCACACCCAGGTCGTGCCGTCGGCGCGCGCAAACAGCTCGGGCGCCAGGACCTCGCCGCCCGCCTCCTGGTATTCGAGGAACAGCGCTTCGACCGGAATCGCCGAGCCGGTATCGAAGATCAGGCTATGGCCCTTGTAGCCGTACACCGCCGGCAGCGGCAGCCAGCGCGTCGCCAGAATCGACCACGACCCCAGGGCGATCACGACGGCATCAGCCTCGACGACCTCGCCATCTTCCAGAGTAACGCCGGCGACGGCGCCCGTGGCACCGCGCACCAGTGACGCCACTGCGCCGGAGCGCAACTCGGCGCCCTCAGCCTCGGCGGCGCGCATCATGCCCGTGGTGTAGGCGCGCGGCTCGACCAACGCCGTGGTCTGCGGCGAGCCGATCCGGCCGGTGAGCGTCACGCCGGCCGACAGCCACGGCCGCGCCCCGACGCCCGGCGCATCGTCGCCCTCACTGGCGTGCCCGGCGAAGGTTGCCAGTCGGCGATAGCCCCACGGATTGCCGAGCTCCTCGGCAAGCGCGGCGTGCAGCTCGAAGCTGCGCCGCGCCAGCCGATCGAGCGCGGTGCCGCGGCACCAGTCGAGCGCCAGGAAGCCGCCCGACTTGCCCGATGCCGACCCGGCGACTTCGTGGCGCTCGATGACGATCGGCTTCGCCCCGCGCCGGCTGAGGAAGTAGGCTGTTGCGGTGCCGATCGCGCCGCCGCCGCAGATGACGATGCGTCTTGCCGGGCTCATGCTGTCACTGTGTCAGGCCCCGCTTGCCGGTTCCAGATGTTGCCCACGCGCCAGCGAGACGCCTGGCATGCGGGAGGGGAGACGCGATGTTCAGTTGGCTGGTTCGCCTGATCCTGATCGTATCCAGTGCCATTGCCCAATGGTTCGTCGCGGTCGATTCACCGAACTTCGGGATCGTGCAGGGAGTCGTCGGCATCCTGCTGATCGCGGTGGTCGTGTTCGTCCTGGCCTTCTGGCCGGCGCGCTGGGCTCATTGGCTCGATCGGATCGGCCGCAAGCCCTCGGGCTGACGCGAGGGGGCTGCCGTCGTGAAGGTCGCGGCCCCGTCGAGCCTCGTGCCCCCGGCGAGGATGCTCGCCGCGAAGTCGGTTGTGGCGGGTCGATGATCGGGCGCGGAAGATGCGTCATTCCCGGCATTGAGTAGAGGCCGGCCATCGCTCATTCTCCCGGCTGTCGAGCCTTGGAGGAGACTGTCATGCGGCGGCGTTCGTTTGCGCTTGGTCTTTCTGGTCTGGCCCTTGCGTCGGCCTCGGGCACTCTGCGCGCGCAGGGGGTCGAATGGGAGGACATCGTCGGTGAGGGTTTCCGGGTGCAGATGCCCAAGGGATACAAGATCCTCGCAGGCACGCAGACGGCGGCCGGCGTGATGCACCAGTACCGGATCGCCTTTCCCAGCGGCTTCGGCCTCGAGTTCGCCTATACGGATCTCAAGAACGACAGTCCACTCGACCCCACGACCCGGGCGGACCATCTGCGCCGCGCCATGGACGTTCTCCAGCAGCGCTGGCCGGGGTCGACGATCCTCGCGCAGGAAGATGTGTGGCTTGGGCAGGCGCAGGGCCGGTCTGTCGTGCTTTCAATACAGAAGGACACCGGCGTCCTGATCACCAGGATGTACCCCACGTTGACCCGGCTCTACGCGCAGATCGTGCTGGCCCGCAACGACGAGAAACAGAGCCCGGTGATCGAGCGTTTCCTGAATTCGCTGCGCCTCACGAGCTGACCGAGGGGATGAAATGCCGAGCTTGAAGGATCGTCATGTCGTCATCACCGGCGGCACCGGAGCGTTGGGCGTGGCCGTGGTGAAGGCCCTGGTGGAAGCCGGCGCGCATTGCCACGTGCCGGCGATCGAGCAGTCGGTGCCGGCCGATCGCTTCCCCAGGGAGAGGGTGTCGGTCACCACGAACATCGACCTCTCGGACGAGGACGCCGTGTCGGCGTTCTACGCGAAGCTGCCGCCAATCCACGCTGCAGTGAACATCGCCGGCGGGTTCGTCTGGGCGCCGATCGCCGACAGCCCGGCCAAGGTGCTGCAGCAGCAGATCTCGATGAACCTGATCTCCTGCGCCTCGAGCTGCCGCGCCGCCGTGGCCAACTTCCGCAAGGCGGGGACGGGCGGGCATCTCGTCAACATCTCGGCGCGGCCGGCGCTCAATCCGCGCCAGGGCGCCAACATGACCGCCTACACCGCCTCGAAGGCCGCCGTCGCCGCCTTCACCGTGGCGCTCGCCGAGGAGCTCAAGAGCGAGAACATCTCGGTCATCGCCCTCGCCCCGTCGACCATCGACACCCCGACCAATCGGGCCGATATGCCCAAGGCCGATCACAGCCTCTGGGTGAAGCCGACCGCGATCGCCGAGCTGATCGTGGCGCATATCAGCCTCAGCGACACGATCAACTCGGGCGCGCTGATCCCGGTGTACGGGAGAGCATGACCTAAGCTCTCCCGGCTATGACCCTGCACCCTGACAGGATTTTTCCTCACCCCTGTCAATTCAGACCGACTGCTCCGTCAGGAGGGCAGGCGGCGGCCGCGTGGTGCGGTCGCCGCGCCTATTGACGGAGAATTCCATGGTCAAGCGGTTTCGTAAGGCGGTTTCCGCCCTTTTGGCATTCGGTCTTGTCGGCGCCCTGGCCGGCCCGTTGGCTGTCCCGGCGGCGGCGGCCGACCAGACTTGCTATTTCGGCGAATGCCGCGGCGAGAGCCCGGGCCAGTCCAAGGCCCGGACGGTTTCGAAGCACGGGAGCTGGACCGCCGTGGTTTTCGGCAGCGGCGCGATGATCGTCGACGAGTTCGCCAACGGCTCCAAGTTCGCCATCCTGGCCTATCCCGGGGGCAAGCTCGGCCTGCTGCTCACCCACCCCGACTGGCGCCTCAAGGCCGGCCAGCGGGCGGGGATCTCGGTCAAGGTCGACGGCGAGGTCTTCAAGGGCACGGCGGTGGCCAACGAGCAGGGCCTACTGGAGGTCGACGGCGTGGCCAAGGACCTGCTGAAGGCGATCTATCGCGGCCGCAAGGGTCGGATCGAGGTCGGCGACTACAGCTTCGACATGACCAATCTCGCCGACGCGGCGGCGGTCATCGACGACGCGGCGGCCCACCTGCAGGCCTCCCGGTAGGCAAAGGCTCGAAAACGAGGGCGTGCTCCGAACCGGAGCACGCTTTCGCTTTTTCGGGCCCGCGGCCTGTCAATCCGGCGGCCCTGCTGCGTCACCCGAGTATCACCTGTTGGAGAGATCATCGTGAAAATGTTGCATCGACGTTCCCTGCTGGGTGCCGCCCTCGCCGGTGGAGCCCTGTCGCTCGCCCTGGCCGCCGGTGCGTCGGCCCAGTCGGCCGGCTCGGTCAGCGGTTGCCCGCTCTGCCAGGCCGGCCGGTCGCCCTATGGGGTCAATGGAGGGGCCAGCGAGTCCTACATCAAGATCGCCAAGAGCTCGGGCGACGCCGAGACCGACCGCTTCCTGGGCAGCGCGCTCGGACGCCTGTCGGGCACCTTCAAGGTCAGCCCCGGCTTCGCCTTCTACGACGACAGCAAGGGCCTGAACGCCGTCGCCGTCCGCGAGACGCTGGTCGGCAATGGTCCGGGCACCGTGCTGATGGGCATGAAGCTGTTCGGCCGGCTGATGGCGCGTGTCGATGACGGCGGCATCACGGTGATCGCGGTGTGCGCCCACGAGTTCGGCCACATCTACCAGATGTATGCCGGCTACGAGCCGATGCTCAATCAGCTCGGCCCGACCAACCGCTCGCACGAGCTGCATGCCGACTTCCTGGCCGGCTACTACCTGGCGCTGCGCAAGGCGGAGCATCGTCAGCTCGACCTGAGCGCGGTCGGCGGCATCCTGCACTCGCTGGGGGATACGGCCTTCAACTCGCGCCAGCACCACGGCACGCCGGACGAGCGGGTGGGGGCGCTGGCTGCCGGCTTCCGCTTCGGCTCGGAAGGCAGCCCCGACATCGCCGCCGCCGCCAAGGCCGGCTACCTGCTGGTCAAGCGCAACTCGTAGGGGAGGCGAGCCCTCCCCCATCATCGGCCGCCCTCGGGGGAGGCGCCCCCGCCAGGGGGGCGGAAGGCGAAAGCCTCAGTCCACATCTTCCAAGTTCCGACGTCAGAATTTCATCAACCTCGCAAGAGGCTCTCCCCCTCCTGCCCTGCGGGCCACCTCCCTCGTGTGTCGTTGTCAGGCGACAGCGAAATTGCCCCCCTTGGCGACACAAAGGGGCACTCTTGACGGTTGTATGAAATGGACCGGCGTGGTCGGCGCTTGGCGTCGACCATATGCCGAGCCACCAGTTGGCGTAGGGAGCCGGGTCAAGGCCGAAGCCGTGCGCAGCACGGGGACGCGAAGCGTCCGCCTTGAGGCGGCTCCCTACGGCAACTACTCATGCGCGAAAACGATACAACACGCAGGGGTCAGGCAACGTGTCGCCAAGGGGTCACGCCCCGATGTCGCCTGACAGCCTCCATAGTGGCGGAAGCGGCTCTGCCGGCTCCCGACGCCGAACCTGCGTGGGTGATGCTGATTGGGGGCGTGACTCGATCGCGGTGAACCACTCGCGGTGGTTCTCGCGCACCCATGCCATAGCAGCTTGATGCAACTTACTGCTTCTGTCTGATCGAGTAGTCGACATCCGCCCAGATCGGACGATGGTCGGACGAGGAGAGCGGGCCGCGGTCGCAATCGACGGCGGTGCCGTTCCTTACGGTGATCCAGTCGAGCTTGGCGCGGAACACCGGCGAGACGCGGAACGTCCAGGCGGCGGCGTTGAACGGATCGGCGAAGTGCGTCGGGGGCAGCAGCGAGTGCTTCCACCATGCCGCTTCGCTGGTGCCTTTGGGCCGGCCCAGCGCGGTCGCGTCGGTGTCCGGCGTCACCAGCCGCGCCATGGCGGAGTCGAAGGTGTTGAAGTCGCCGGCGATGACGACGGTGGCGTCGCGATGACCATTACGCGCATCGATCGCCTCGACGACCGACCGGAAATGGTGGAAGCGGGCCCTTGGTCCCCCGAACTTGTCTTCGAGATGAACCGAGGCGACGACCAACCTGATGCCGCCGATCTCGAACTCGGCGGCCAGCGCGAAGCGACAGCCGATCCGCTTCTCGCGATGCACCTGGACGCGAACGCGCAGCGGCAGTCGCCGATCTGTGGCGGCGCGCTCCCAATCGAGCGCCGGCGGAGGCTCGATGCGGAAGCACGCGCCGGGCTCGGTCCGGCAGAGCAGCGCATTGCCCGTGGCGCCGCCACCGGCCAGCCGGCGCGTCCGGCCGCGTCCGTGCAGCTCGAGAAACTCGATGCCGTAGAGGCCCAGCATGCCGGTGCGCTCCGCCAGGATCTGCAGGACGTCGCGCGAGCCGGTGCGCTGGTTGTTCCAGTCGACTTCCTGCAGGCAGGCGATGTCCGGCTGCAGATGCCGGATGGTGTCGGCGATGCGCTCGGGCTCGAAGCCCCGGCCGATGTTCCAGGCGAGGATGCGCAGGGGACGGCCGGGCGCGATGCCGGCGAGCGGCGTTCCGGGTCGCTTGGTGTAGACGCGGCCGAGCTCCAGGGAGCGCTGGAAGCCGGTCAGCGCGCGATCGTCGGTGTGCATGGGAGCTCGCTCAGGCGGCTTGCGGCTGCTCGACGCGAGCCTCGCCCCGAGGTGCGAGGCCGGTCTGCGCGATGCCGAGGATCCAGGTCGGGCAGTGGTCGCGCGCTTTTTCGTCGGCCCGGGCGAGCAGGTCCTGCCAGGCGGCCCGCGCCGCGCCGGACGATCCGATGGCGTCGAGCGACCGCGCGCGATCGAGCAGCGACCGAAAGTTCCGCGGATCCACCGACAGCGCCGGCTCGAGGCCGTCGGCAAGCGCCTCGCGCGGTCTGCCCATGGCATACAGCGCCGTGCCCTTGGCGACCAGTGCATGGAGATGGCTCGGCGCGATCGCGAGGGCGGCGTCGGCGGCCACCAGCGCGGCTTCATGATCCTTCAACGTCCAATGGACCAGCGCCAGCAAGGCCTGGGCATCGGCGCCGCTCATGGTCGACGCACGCTTGAGCAGTCGCGTCACGCCGGCGCCGCGCGCAACTGTCGCCATCACGTCCTCTTCCAGCTCCAGCCAGAGGCAATAGGCTTCCAGCGCCTCCTCGGTCTCGCCCAGCTCGTCGAACAGCTCGCCGCGTGGCCAGTAGATCGAGGGATCGCCCCCGGCGTATCGGCCAGCGAGAAGCGAGTCGGAGAGGGCCCGCTCGCGCAGCCGGTCGTCCCGCGTCTTCGTCCATTGCTTGGCGAGCGACAGGGCGCGCTGCTCGTAGCCGCGGGCATAGCGCGGCTCCAGCGCTATCGCGGTGTTGAAGGCGAGCTCGGCCGCGGCATGGTCCTCGCCCAGCTGGAGCGTGCGTCCGAGCACCCAGTGCGGCCAGAAATTCTCGGCCTCCAAGGCGATTGCCGTGCGCAGCAGGCGTTCGGCCTTTTCGAGCGGCTCTTGCGCGTCGAGCTGCGGGAAGTTGCCCTGCAGCAGCGAAATGGCCGCGGCAAACGTGCCGTCGTCGCGCCGCTTGGCGATGAAGTAATTGAACAGGGCGATATAGAAGTAATCCGCCGCATTGATCGGCTCGGCGAACTCGGCCGGAGCCTCGAAGGCGAGGATCTGCGCCACGTCGATCTTCGAGCCCGGCATGAAGGACGACAGCATCTCGACGATGCGTTCCACCAGCAGGCTGGTGCGCGAACGCGCGCTGTCGTCGCCGTCGAGCGCCTGCTCGACGCGGCGCGCGGCGCGCAGCGCGCCGCGGCAACGATCGAAGCCTTGCACGACCTGCTCGTTGTCCGCCGGCAGCGACGGATCGATCGAGTCGACGGCGCGCTGCAACACCGGCGTCCTGATGGAGCGCGGCGCGGCCTTGAGAAAAAGACGCACCATCCAGGCCGGCAGGGAGCGCTGGCCGCCGCCGCGCCGCTTGGAACGCAAGCTGCGGATCACCGGAACGAGCTGCAGGCCGCTGTACAGCAGGAGCAGGCGGTAGATCTCGCGCTGCAGCCCGTCCGTCTGCTCGGCCGTGAGATCCTGCACCGGCAGCCTGTCCCACCATTGGCTGTCGTCGAGCACGTCGAGCGCGCCGAGCGCGCTCTCGCAGGCCTGCCGCGCCTGCTCGAAGTCTTCCTGTCCCGCCTTGGGGAATACCGTCCTGGCCGGGCCATCATAGGCCGCCAGCCGATGGATGCGGGCGCGCCTTGCCTCGTGCTCGGCGAGCCTGCCGCGCAGGTGGGCGTCGGTCTGGTCGGACAGGTAGTCGACCACCCGATCGAGCTCGATCTCGGCCTCGCCATAGGAGCCTGATCCGATCAGGCCGGCGATCTTCTCCTCGTCGCGCGCCAGGCGCGCCTTCATGCTGTCGACCATGCTGCGATGATTGGCGAGCGACTCCTTGATGTAGGCGCGCGTGAGCTCCGAGAGCGCGACGCGGCTGTCGGCCAGCAATTGCTCGGCTTCGACCAGCGGCGTCTCGCCCAGGATCAGGAAGGCCTCGTCCTTCTTCTGCTCGCTCCAGCGGATCGCGCTGCGCTCGAGATCGTCCTTGAGCGCGAGCTTGGCGCCATGGGTCTCGAACAAGGTGCGGGCGCGCCGCCAATGGGTGAGCAGCGCGTCGTGGGCGACACGCGCGGTGCGGCGCTGCGTCCGGGCGGCCACGTCGAGGACGATGAGGCGCGCCTCGCCGAGTGCCTTGACGACCTTGTCGCGCGCCGGCGTGACGAAGTTGTCATCGAGGAAGAGCTCGGCGCCGACCACGACCTCGGTTTCGCGGCCGCGCCGTCCCAGATTGAAGATCACGTCGTCGACCGCCTGCTCGATCTCGGGGTCGGTGCCGAGCTCGCCAACCGTCCGGTCAGCCCATGTGCCGATGGCATTCTCCAGGCCACCGGCTTTCTCGTACTGGTCGTAGCTGATCGTGCCGTCTCGACGCTGCTTGTCGTCGTACAGCAGCTTCAGCGTGAACTGCAGCAGCGGCAGGCAGTCCTGCTGGCGCTTGGCGGCGTCGGTCAGCACGTCGACCAGTGGCAGGTTGTCCTTGTCGTGGCCGACGAAGCTCAGCCCGGCGAGCTCGGCCGGCCGGCGGATGATCTCGCTCAACGCGCCGGGCCGCGGCCGTTCGAGCCGGTAGAGCCGCTCGTTGCGGGCCAGATCGGACAACACGGGGCTGTCCTCGAGCAGGGCCATCAGATCCGAGCGCAAGGTCGCGATCACCCAGACCAGCCGCGAGCGGGCCAGCCGCGACAGCGTCTCGGCGAACGCCTCACGCTCGCCCGCCGCCTGGCCGGTCTGCTCCTCGCGCGCCCACAGCAGGAGCTCCTCGAGCTGATCGACCAGCAGCGCCACCCGGACGCGGCCGTCGGCCTCGGCCCGGGTCAGCGCCGCGCCGATCGCCGCGGCGGCGTCCACCGGGTTGGCAAGCAGGCGGCTGGCCAGCTCGGCGGGCTCGATGCCGAGCTCGGGCACTGCCGTCGCCAGCGCTTCGGCAAGTGCCGTGATCGGCGAGCGCTTGGCGCGGCTCGGCATCACCACGGCACTCCGCCAGCGGTCGTTCGCGCTCGCCATCTGCTCGAGATCGCCCAGCAGGCCGGCGCGCGCCAGCGACGATTTGCCGACGCCGCTGCTGCCGTGGATCAGGAGGAAGCTGCAACCGTAGATGTCCTGCCGGCGCAGCACCTGGAGCGCCTCCTCGCGCGCCTTGCCGCGGCCCCAGAAGATCTTGCGATGGCGGACGTCGAAGACCTCGAGACCGCGGAACGGCGAGCCCTCCCACGCGTCGTCCGGGTCGGCGCCGCGCGCCTTGATGTCGAGGCCGAGCGTGCGCAGCAGGTCCTCGACCTCGCGCACGATCAGCACCTCGGCGCCGAGCCGGCGCAACTGCTCCTGCTCGGCGCGGCCCTCCGATCCGTTGGCCTCCGGCACGGCAACGACGACACGTCGTCCGCCCGCGAGGATCGCGCGCAGGGAGCTGGAGTTGAGCAGCAGCCTGAGCTTGTCCTCCACATTGCCCACTTCGGCCGCCGCCATCTCGTAATCGACCCGGCCGGTGGCGTACAGGAAGGTGCCGGCCTCGTCGGCATCGCGGCCGGCAAGGCGCTCGGCGCCGTGCAGCGCATGGGCGGCGAGCACGGCGAGCTGCCAGCTCTCGCCGATGTCGAACTCGTGGGCGAGGTCGAGACGGAACTGGCCGATGCTGCTTGCCGGCAGGACGCGCGCCACGCGCTTTCGGACGAACTCGTCGTAGCTCGCCGACATCGCCGCCAGCGGGGTGACGCCGCGCCAAGCATAAACCTTGGACTTGCGTTGACCGAGCGGGGCGATCCGCTCGACGGCGATCGCCCCTCCCGTGGTGACGATCGACACGCGGACCTGCGTGGTCACGGTCGCTACTTCTGGAAGTCGCCGGACGTGGTGAAGTCGCGCAGCATGTCGACCAGCTCGGCGTCGGCCGGCACGGCGAGGTCCTTGATCAGCACGATCTCGCCGTCGTCGGGTGGCGGCAGGTCGAGGCGCTCGATCCGCGAATCGCGCGGCCGCTCGACGAACAGCACGCGCGTGGCGACCGCCGGATCGTCGAAGCTGAAGACGACATAGACCTGCTCGTCGATGCCGACCGGGTTGATGCGCAGCGTGCCGCCGGCGAACGGCCGCTCGAACTCGGCCCCTTGCTCGGTTGCGGCCGCGCGCAGCGCCGGAAGCTCGGCGAAGCGCGGTCCGGCGGCCTGATCGGCGGCGGCGGGCAGAACCACGGCGTTGCGCCGCTTCAGGTCGCGGAACAGCGCGCGCAGTCCCGGGTCGGCGAACAGCAGGCGCTGCTGGTCGTGCGTCAGCCGCCGCCCTTCCGAGACGAAAGCGCTCACGTCCTGCTCGGTCAGACCCGGCTCGGCCGCCGCGTCCTCGGCATCGATCTTCCGGCGCGTCTCGGCGAGCATCCGCTGCAGCTCGGCCGCACGGGCTTCGATCTCCCCGGCGGGCAGTGCCACCGGGTCGCTCATCTCGTCCAGCGCTTCCAGGAGGAGGTCGCTGAAACGCCGCTGTTCTCCTGCCATGTCACACTCCCTCGCTCGCAACCCTATCATGCTTCCGGCCCGCCGTGAGCGGCGAGCGCGGCAGCCAGCGCGCCGCCGCGATGGGCGGCGGGGACCGGTCCAGCACCGCCCCCAGCTCCTGCATCAGCTCGATCGCCGGCCCCGACAGGGCGAGGTCGGCGAAGGCGTCGAACCGGCCGTCGCGACGCGGCACGATGCGCGCCCGCGCGCACACGACCAGGCGCAGGTCGATCTTGTCCCGCCAGCGCGACCGGCTTTCCTCGATCTCGAACCAGCGCCCGTACGGTGCCGGCAGGGCGGATACCGGCGCCGAATCGATCGCCTCGAAGCAGGCCATACGCGCGGGCGTGCTCGAGGCGAGCGGCCGGAGGCCACAGCCGCCGAGACCGGCCGCGAGATGATGCAACAAGTCCTCGGGCGTCATCTCGCCGAACGAGCCGCTCCAGGCCGGGATCTGCCATTGCGCCCGCGCTCCGGCCGTCGCCGAGGCGGCGGTGAAGGCGCGGACGAAGGCGACGGCCCGGCGCCAGGCATCCCGGTCGGCATAGAGGCCGACCGTCGACAAGCCGGGACCGACGACCTCCGCCTTGGCGAGCCGCTTGTAGTGCGGCAGGGCGCCTCCCTCGATCAGCCGATCGAAGGAGCCGCGGACGATATCGCGCACACGCATGGTTCTAGACTCCGTACTGTTCCTTTGACTTCCTGACGCTCGGCGGCCGGAAAATTGACAGGCCGCTCAGGGGCTGGACGCAGTGCGGGCAGTGCCGCGTGCTGGCCTCGGCGATGAAGGGCCGCCCGCAGTGATCGCACTGGTGGACGTTCTCGGCGGCCTGGCGCAGCGCCGCGAACCACTCCGACGCTCTCGGGCGGGCGTCGGGCGCGGCGCCCAGGGCGCGGCGGAACAGACCTTGCAGATTCCTGCCCAGGCCATCGCGGTCGAACATGCCGGCCAGGAGCTCGCGCAGCAGCATCGCGAGCGCGTAGCGATCGGTTGCGATGCCGAGGCGCGCGGGCTGCGGGTCGCGCCGGATCTCCGGTGCAGCGTAGCGGATCTGCCCGATCGACGGCGGTGGCGGCAGGTCCGGAGCCACGCAAGTGTCGAAGTCGATCAGCCCGGCGCGCAACACGCCGAAACGCTTGCCGATCCTGAAATTCGCCCAGCGCAGATCGCCATGGGCGATGCCGCGCTGCTCCATCGCGGCGACCCCGGCCGCCATCGCGGCCGCGCACACCAGGTGATCGAGGGGATCGCCGATCGGGGTGCCGAGATAGGCCTCGAGCGGCACGCCGCCGGCAAAGGCCGAGACATGGCCGAAGCCGATCGGTCCGTCGACGATGTCGACCGGCGCGTGCAGCACCGGCGAGGCGCGGTCGAGCAGTTGCGCGGCGAGCCACGCCGTGCGCCGGCGCATCGTCGGCGTGCCGAAGCGCGGATCGAACAGCTTCAGCACCAGTGGCTCGGCGCTGTCCTGTCGCCACGCCCGCCAGACCTGGCCGGTCGCGCCGACACCGAGCGGGTCGCCCCGCAGATAGAGGTGCCCCGAGGCGCCTTGGAAGGAAAGGGTGCTCATCAGACGGCCTCCAGCGTCGGGTTGGTGTCGGCTTCGGTCGCCGGGCGGCGGGCGCGGCGCAGTCCGTAGAGCAGGGCGGCCAGGGCGGGCAGCGGCGCGGCGCAGACGAAGCCCAGGATGGCGAGCGGCAGGCCGCCATCGTCGACCGGCGCGAGCTCGATGTCGGTTGCCCGGGCGGAGTCGAGCTGCGTCATCAGGAACACGAGGGCGAGAAATGCCAGCCAGGACGCACGTTTCTGCGCTCGGAGCCGCAGGCGATCCCACACGGCTGCAGGGCTGGCGGGGGGCGCCACCGTGCCGGCCAATGCCTGCAGGTAGGCGCGCTGGTTGGCGCTCGGTGAACGACGCATCGGGAGACCTCATCTGTCGAGGGTGAAAGGGGACGAGGCGCTGGGCCTCTGATCCCCTGACGATGCAGCGCCGGAAAATTGACAGGCGGCCGGCCGCCATGCTCCGATTCGGCGCAATGCGAGCGACCGAGGAGGAGTGGGGATGAAGCGGTCCGATCGGACCCTGGACGAGGCGCTCGCGAAGCTCAGCGAGGGTCCGTCGCTCGCGCGGCTGGCGGGGCTGTACACCAAGCGCTATCGGCTGCCGTCGGATCAGGTCCTCGACGCGATCCAGACCGCCTTCTGCAAGGTGCTGGAGGCCTATGCCGGCAAGATCGTCGACTCGCCCGAAGCCCTGCTGCATCGGGTGATCCGTAACGAGCTGATCACCGTGCTGCGGCGCAGCGATGTGATGAATCAGGTCGAATACGACGACGATTACATGTCGCTCGCGAAGTCCACCAGACGATCGGGGGTCGCGGACAGCGATACCGATGACGCCGAGCAGGAGGCTGCCGATCACACGGACGATTCGGCTCCTGATCGAGCCAAGGATCCAGAGGAGCCGAGCACCGGCCGGCGCACCGTGAGCGTCCAGCCAACCGCCGAGGAAATGGCCAACCGCCTCGAGAACACGATGCTCGAGACGATCGACGCCCGCGAGCTCGTCCGTGCCCTGTTGAAGGAGTTCGACGCGAAGTACCGGCATGTCGTCGTGCTCCTGCTGCAGGAGTGGGAGCCCAACGAGCTGCGCGAGAAGTTCGGCCAGAACGCCTACCGGCTGCGCGCCTGGGCGCGCGTGAAGGTGTGCCGCGTCCTCGCCAAATTCGCCGCCGCCGGCAACGACCAGGCCGAACGCCTGCACGCCCGCGGCGGCTGCCAGCGCATGCTCCAGTCCCTCCAGGGCGCCGTGCCGGCGTAGCGATCGGGACGACGGCAAATCGCTGGTTCGGCCGCCGGCCTGTCAAATTCAGGTCGCCGGGGCGTCCACAGGGCAGGTCTCGAACGAAAGGAGCCTGTTCATGGACGCATCGGCTTGTGCCCCGGTTTCATCCGTCCCGTCGGTCGGGGCGATGCGCAAGCTCGCGGCCCAGCGGGTCGCCGTGCTGATCGACGATGACAATGTGTCGATCACCGCCACCAACAGTTTTGGCCGCCGGGTCGATTACGCGAAGCTGCTCGAGGCGATCGACGACCGTGAGATCGTGCGCGCCATCCTCTACCGGCCGGAAGCCTCGGCCGCCCAGTATCCCTTCCCTCCGAAGCTGCAGCACTTCCTCGAGCGCCGGCTCGGCGTCGAGGTCAAGACGCCGCCGAAGAATGTCGATTGCTGGCTGACGGTCGATGCGATCGCGCTGGCCAACAAGGTCGACGTCGTGGCCCTGGTCGGCGGCGACGGCGACTACGAGCCGCTGCTGCACTACCTCAAGGCGCAGGGCTGCAAGGTCGAGGTGTGGAGCTGGCCGGTCTGCACGGCGCGGCGCCTGCGCGACGCGGCCGACCGCTTCATCCCGCTGAACACCGACGTGCTGCTGCCGGTGCCGGTTCCGGCACAGGTCCCCGCGCCGGCTCTGGCCTCGGATCCGATGGCGCCGGCCGTGTGAACAATTCCTCATTCTCCTCCCCAGCTTCGCCGGGGAGGAGAATGACAGGCGGCCCATAAATCTTGGCACCCGCCTGTCAAACGGCAGGGCCTCGACCGTCTGAAGGGTATGCGGCGCCGCACGGTGCGGCCGCCTTCACTCAGGGAGAGTTCCATGTTCAAGCGGTCTCGCGTGGCGGTTTCCGCCCTGTTCGCTCTCGGTCTTGCCGGCGTGCTGGCCGGTTCGTGGGCGGCCCCGGCCTCGGCGGCGCCCGGCCAGGTCTGCTATTTCGGCGAATGCCGCACCTCGACTGCCCAGGTGCAGCCGGCCCCGGCGTCGACGGGGTCCAAGGTCATTGCCAAGCGCGGCAGCTGGAGCGCGCAGCTGGTCGGCGAGGGCGTGATGATCGTCGACGAGTTCGCCAACGGCTCGAAGTTCGCCATCGTGACCTATCCGCAGGGCCGGTTCGGCCTGCTGCTGACCCATCCGGACTGGCGTCTGAAGGCCGGCCAGCGGGCCGAGATGTCAGTGAAGATCGACGGCGAGGCCTACAAGGGCACGGCGGTGGTCAACGAGCACGGCATGCTGGAGGTCGAGAGTGCGAGCAAGGAGCTGCTGCAGGCGCTGTATCGCGGGCGGCAGGGCCGGATCGAGGTCGGCGACTACAGCTTCACCATGACCAACCTGGCCGATGCGGCGGCGGTGATCGACGCGGTCGTGTCCCACCTCAAGACCGCCTCCCGCTGAGGCGATCGATCGAACGGGGCGCGCTCGCGATGGCGGGCGCGCCCTTCGCATCACACGAGGCCGGCGCCGGTGCCGGCTGTCGCCTCGACGCCCCGAGCTCTCGCGCTCTCATTGCAGCCGCTGTCCGCGCCGCCGGAGCCAGCGCTGGACGACGACAGGCAGCAGGGCCAGCGCCGCCAGCCCGAGCAAGGGCAGCAGGAACTGCGGCTGATGCAGCAGGTTCGAATCCGGCAGCTGGCCCTGGCGCGCCAGGTCCATCAGGAGATCGCCGAGGCTTGCGTAGATGAGCACGCTCGGAAAGATGCCGATCAGGGTGCCGAGCCCGAAGGTCCTCAGCTTCAGTCGTGCCAGGGCCGCCGCGAAATTGACCAGCGTGAACGGCACGATCGGCACCAGGCGCAGGAACACGAGGTAGCTCAGCGCATTTTCGCGAAAGCCTGTCGCGATGCGGGCGGCGCGCGGCCCGGCGCGTTCGGCCAGGCCGTCGAGGCCGGCCCGCGCGATGAGAAAGACGCCCGAGGCACCTAAGGTCGTGGCGAGCAGCGCGTAGGCGGCACCGAGCCAGCGGCCGAACAGCAGGCCGCCGATGATGGTGCAGAACCATGCCGGGACGACCAGCACCATCAGCAGCGCTGCGGTGGCGGCGATGAACAGGAACGGCGCGGCCATCCCCCAGTCGTCGGCATTGTGGCGCAGCCAGCGTGTATTTTCGGCCAGCGTGGTGAGCGAGACGTAGTGCGTGCCGCCGAGCGCCAGGAAGAGAATCGCTGCCGTCACCGCGAGCACCAGAGGCAAGCGAACCAGGGCGCGCTTCAGCGCGCTCAGCATCGTCGGGGCGGGAGGGTGGGCATGCCGGAACGACAGACTACAGCGTCGTGCCGGCGTGGCATATGGTCGAGCAGACAGGGAGGAAGCAGATGACGGGACTTCTCGACGGACATATCGCCGCCGTGACCGGCGGCGGATCAGGCATCGGGCAGGGCATTTGCCAGGCCTATGCACGCGAAGGCGCGCGCGTCGTCGTGCTCGATATCAACCTCGACGCGGCGACCGAGACGGTCGACCTGATCACGGCGGCAGGCGGCGCGGCGTCAGCAATGAAGCTCGACGTCACCGACCGCGCGGCGTGCAAGGCGACGGCCGATGCGATCGGCAGGGGCGGCAAGATCTCGATCCTGGTCAACAACGCCGGCATCAATCGCCGCAACCCGATCACCGGCGACGCCGCGGCAGTGGCCAAGGATTGGGAGGATATCCTGGCGATCAATCTCGACGGCGTGTTCAACGTCACCCACGCCTTCCTCGACCAGCTCCGCGCCACCAAAGGACGGATCGTCAATATCGGCTCGATCCAGTCCTTCGTGCATGTGAGCTGGCCGAACTCGGCTGCCTACACGACCTCGAAGCACGGCGTGCTGGGCTTCACGCGGGCGCTGGCGGCGGAGCTCGGCAAGGAAGGCGTGCGCGTCAACGCAATCGGGCCTGGCCTTATCGAAACGAAGATCAATGCCGAGGCGCGGGCCAGGAATCCCGACATGGTCACCAACGTCATGCGCCACACGCCGCTCGGCCGGGCCGGCAAGCCCGAGGACATCGCCGGACCGGCGGTCTTCCTGGCCTCGGACATGTCGGCCTACGTCACCGGCTGCATCATCATGGCCGATGGCGGCTTCCGCACGGTGTGAGCCCCGTGAATGCGGCAGACTACACTTTGGTATGGCGTGGCAGCGCGCTGCCTGGCGCTGTGAAAGTCGCGGAGTCGAGCAGGGATGAAGCGATGACCCTTGAATGGGCTGCCTACGATGCCTTCGCCTGGTCGAAGGCGAGCCAGAGCCCGATGGACGAGCGGCAGAAGACGGCGCTCGCCGAATGGGCCGCCGACTTGCTGCACGTGCCCGCGGCCGAGCGGGCAGCCGCGTGGGGTAAGGCGTCGCCGCCCGGACGCTACGCGGCGACCGTGATTCGCCTCGCGCCCGATGTCAGTCACCCGTTCAAGGCTGAAGCCGGGCGCGCGCAGGTCGAGGCAGTCGGACTCAAGCTGTTCAAGACCACCCCAGATGCGCTCAAGGCCGCGCGCAAGGCGGTCGAGTTCCATACGCGCGAGATCGGCCGGTTGCCCGGATTGCCCAACCCGCGGGTGCAGCGGTCGATTGCGGCGGGGCTTCGGCCGGACGGGCCGAGCGCGTTGCGCGGCTATGTCGTGCAGGAATGGGTGTCGGGTGAGAGTCTCGAGGACTGCCTGCGCCTCATCTGGCCGGACAAGCCGGTCGACGCGGCGGTGGTGCGCTCGCTGATCGAGCAGATGATCGGCGGCATCGTCATCCCGCTATGGCAGGCCGGCACGATCTGGTGGGACGTCAGGGACGCCAACTACTGCTATTGCGCCGAGCGCGACATGCTGCGGATGATCGACGTCGATTCGCTCGATGCCTACACGGACGAGATCCTGCTGAGGCCGACGCAATGGCAGGCCAGGGACAAGGGGCGGCTGACGGCGCTGGCGCGCCTGCGCGCCATGTGCGGACGGCTGCTGGCGGCACGCAAAGGCGCCGTCAAGGCCAAGGTCGAGCACGGCCTGCGGGAGGCCTGGCCGCTGATCGAGCCGGCGCTGCTGCGGCTGGGTCATGATCCCGTCGATGGCGGCGCGGCGGCGCGGCTCGCGCTTGGTCGCTTCATCGCCGCCCTCGAGCGCTCAGGCCTGCTTGGCGAGGGCCTCCGACCTGAGCTCCATCCATAACAGGCCAAGCCGGTTGGCGCCTTTCCATGCGCCGTCAACCAGGGCGGCCCCCCAGAACAGGCCGGAGCCGCGCGGACGTTTGCTGCAATCCTCGATGATCAGCGCCTCGCCTGTCGCCACGAGTTGCCGACGCAGGGGCGGATGGAAGTGCAGCTTGAGCTCGAGCACCTTCCGCATGTTGTCGAGGTCCTGCGTTCCGAGCGGCACGACGGTCCTTTGGGCGGCATGCTTCTTGGCGCGCATCTTGGCCGCCATCGGCGATTTCTCCGCCCGGATCTGCTCGCGGAGCGCCGGATCCTCGAAGCGTAGCGCCTGGAACAGGGCCTCGGTCGTGCGATAGCGCAGATCTTCGTGCATCACCGGAAAGGGCGCCATGTTGCCCAGCCATCCGAACGGCAGGTCGACCTTGGTGAAGGCTATGGTCTGTCGATCGGTCATCGCTGTCGCTCCCTCGCAGGTGGCGGCCCTAACGCACAATCGTGGCAAGGAGCGGGCGCCACGTTGATCGTCGTGATCGAATGCGCAACACTTCGACAGCAACCAACAGCGGGAGCGACCATGAAGGCTGAAGGCAGATGCTATTGCGGCGCGATCCGTTATGAAGTCGACGGCGAGCCGATGATGAAGGCGCAGTGCCATTGCCGCGAATGCCAGTACATCACCGGCGGCGCGCCGAACATGTTCATGGTCGTTCCGGCCGCCGCCTTTCGCTACACCAGGGGCGAGCCCAAGCAGTTCACGCGCAGCGATCTTCCGGCTCCGGTCACCCGGGAATTCTGCGCCAATTGCGGCACCCACCTCGCGACACGGCCGCCGCGGCCAGTCGTGGTGGTGAAGGTCGGCACCCTCGACGATCCGAAGGTCTACGGTGCCCCGAGCCTGGCGATCTTCACCATCGACAAGCAGCCCTTCCACCTGATCCCGGAGGGCCTGCCGACCTTCGAGCGCCGCCCGACGTAGCACACATCATGTTGCCCTCCCTGCGCGAAGCGCAGGGAGGTGCCGCTGCCAGGGAGTGGAGGGGTCGAGAGCCCCGGTTGAAGCGGTCGTCCATTTCTATGCGATGCAGGGAATTGCGATTGGACGTCACCAGTCGAGACACGGCCATCCCGAGCGACGCCGCCCCACGGGCGGGCTGGTCGAGGGACCTTTCTTGAACGATCTTGCAACAAGAATGAGCGCCGCGGAGAGCGGCGGTTGCTGCGCAATAGCGGTGCGCTCCCGGCCGTGATTCAGCGACGGGCGAGCATTTCGCGGAAGAACGTCGTGGCGGCACGGCCGATCGCGGCGTGAAGGGCGGCGCGGTCGACGCCCGGTGCGTCGACGCAGGCCTCGGGGAATTCGTTGCGGCCATCCTCGTTGCATTCGTTGACGAAGATCTCGTGATCGACCGCGCCGGGCAGGATCTCGAGCTGCGCCCGCGGAATGTGTGTCGCGGCGAAGGCGGCGTTCGGTCCGGGCGGAGTCTGGGTATCGGCGGCACCGACCGTGATGTAGGCGGGGATCGGCATGCGGGCGAGGCCGGGCGCATCCATGCCGAACGCCTTGATGATGCCGGGTGCCATGGCGAAGGCGGCCTTGACGCGAGGGTCGCGAACGCGAAGCGCCGGCGTCGGATCCACCGGCAGGTCACGCCGCAGATGCTCGGGCACCATCCGGTTGTTGCGCCAGCCTTCCTGGAAAGCGCGGTAGCCGTCGGCACTCACCTCGGCGCCGCCGACCCACAGCGCCGTGAAGCCGCCCTGCGAGTGTCCGGCGACGCCAATGCGATCGCCGTCGATCAACGGGCTCCAGACCGCATCGCCGAGCAGAAAGGAGATGGCGAGGCCGATATCGACGGGCCGCTGCCACAGCCGGTTCGCGAGATAGGCAATTGTCGAATCGTAGGAGTTGGCGCGGTAGTGATCGATCGCGGCGACGACGAAGCCGCGCGCGGCGAGGTGCTCGGCGAACCAGGCATAGAGCAGGCCGTTGCTGCCACGGCCGTGCGAGAACAGGATCAGCGAGCGTCGCGGCCCCGCGAGTGCCGGCGCATTCTCGAGCACCCTGACATTGATCGCGAAGGGGAAGACGAAGGGCCTGGCCGTCCCGTCGCTCGCCGCCGGATAGAACATCGAGAGCGCGATTGTTCGCTGGCCGTCGGCGAAGGCGATCCGGCGCAGGCCGACCGCCTCGAGCCTCTCGCGATCCTCGGCAAAGGCGGTTCCAGTCGCGAGCAGCAGGAACATTGCTGCCAGGGCGCGCCGGGCAGGCGCGACCAGTCCGCCCTTCATGCGGCCAGGCTCACGGAATGAATGCTTTCCCTCGTTGCATCAGAGTGCATCATCCGATGCGCCACCGCCTTCTTGCAACGCTCTTGTCGCGCTCGCCCTCGCTGTGAAGGTGCCGCGTTGCTCACGTAATCCTCGAAACCGTGAACTCATCGGCGCGCCAGCACGCGACATGACGGCTCGCGTCGCCCGGTGCGGCCGCGAGCGCCGGCATGGCGCTCGCGCAGCGCGGCTCGGCGTCCGGGCAGCGCGTGCGGAACACGCAGCCGGAGGGCGGGTTGGTCGCGCTCGGCACTTCGCCCGACAGCGGCGCCACATGCTGGCGGCGGTGCATCGACGGCGTCGCCGCCAGCAGCGCGCGCGTATAGGGATGGACGGGATTGACGAACACCGTCTCGGTCGGACCCTGCTCGACGATGCGGCCGAGATACATCACGACGATCCGATCGCAGAGATGACGAACGACGTGCAGGTCGTGGCTGATGAAGACCAGCGCCAGCCCGAGCTCGCGCTGCAGGTCGGCCAGCAGGTTGACGATCTGCGCCTGCACCGACACGTCGAGCGCCGAGACGGGCTCGTCGGCGACGATGAAGTCGGGTTCCGTGGCGAGGGCCCGCGCGATCGCCACGCGCTGGCGCTGGCCGCCCGAGAATTCATGCGGCAGGCGACGGGCGAAATCGGCATCGAGCCCGACCTGGCGCAGCAGGGCGGCGACCCGCTCGGCGCTGTCCCTGGCGACGGCCAGGCGATGGACCGCGAGCCCGTCGGCGATCTGGGCGCCGACGGTGCGGCGCGGATCGAGACTGGCGTAGGGGTCCTGGAAAACCATCTGCATGCGCCGGCGCAGGCGGCGCAGCGCGCCTGCCGAGAGGCCGGCCAGATCGCAATCATCGAACAGCACGCGTCCGCTCGTGGGCGGCATGAGGCGCAGCAGCAGGCGGCCCAACGTGCTTTTCCCGCAGCCCGATTCGCCGACCACGCCGACGGCCTCGCCGCGCGCCACCGATAGATCGACGCCCTGCACGGCCAGCAAGGGCGGGCCGCGCCGGCGCAGGAAGCCGCCGCGCGTAAAGCTTCGGCTGAGCCCTTCGGCGCACACCAGCGGTGCGGCGCCGTTCATGCCAGCTCCTTCCAGCGCAGGCAGCGAGTCGTGCGCGTCGGCCCGACGGCCTGCAGCACCGGCGCCTCGCTCTCGCATGCCGCTGTCGACTGCTCGCAGCGCGGCGCGAACGAGCAACCTGCGGGCAGCGCCCACGGCTGCGGCACCACGCCGGGGATGGCGGTCAGCCGGTCGGTATCGCCTTCGGGCGTGCTGGCGATCAGCGCCGTGGTGTAGGGATGGCGCGGCGCGGCGAAGACCTCGGCGACCGGACCCTGCTCGACGACCTGGCCGGCATACATCACGACCACGCGGTCGGCGATCTCCGACACCACGGCGAGGTTGTGGCTGACGAAGATCAGGCCCATGCCGCGCTCCGATCGCTTGAGGCGCGCCAGCAGGTCGAGGATCTGCGCCTGCACCGTCACGTCGAGCGCGGTCGTCGGCTCGTCGGCCACGAGCAGCCGGGGATGGTTGGCGACGGCGGCGGCGATCATGACGCGCTGGCGCTGGCCGCCCGACAATTCGTGCGGATAGGCGCGGGCGGCGCGCGGTGGATCGGGCAGGCCGACTTCGGCCAGCAGCTCGGTGACGCGGCGTTGCGGCGCGTCTTGTCCGCGGACGCTTTCGCCGATCTGCGTGCCGGCGCGGTGCAACGGATTGAGGCTGCTCGAGGGATCCTGGAAGATCATCGACAGGTCGGCGCCGCGCAGCGCGCGCAGCGCGCGTTCGGGCTGGCGCAGCAGATCGACGGTCTGGCCGTCGCGCCGGGCGAAGACGATCTCGCCCGAGACCACGCGCACCGCCGATGGCAGCAGGCCCATGACGGCGAGGCCGGTCAGCGTCTTGCCCGAGCCGCTTTCGCCGACCACGGCGACGGTCTCGCCAGGCGCCACGGCGAGGTCGACGCCGCGCACGACCTCGGTGCGCCCGCGCGGGCTGGCGACGTCGAGCGTCAAGCCGCGCACCGCGAGCAGCTCGCCGCCCGTCGGTTTCGCGGACTTCGGCGACGCGGGTTTCGGCGGCAGCAAGGCCAGGGTGCGCAGGAAGCTCGGGCGCTCGCGGCTGCCGCGCGGATCGAGCGCGTCGCGCAGGCGATCGCACAAGAGATTGAGCACCAGCACGGTGCCGCTCAGCGCCAGGCAGGGCCACATCAGCAGCAAGGGTGCCTGCTCCATGGTGGTGCGGGCGCCGCGGATCATCAGGCCCCACGACGGCGCGGGCGGCACGACGCCGAGCCCCAGGAACGACAGCCCGCTCTCCAGCAGCATGGCCGCCGCGATGGTCAGCGAGAACTGCACGATCAGCGGGGCGGCGATGTTGGGCAGCAGGGTGCGCGCCAGGATGCGATGGGTCGGCGTGCCGAGCGCGGTCTGCGCCGTCACGTAGTCGAGCACGCGGGTCGACAGGGTCTCGGCGTAGGCGACGCGGGCGAAGCCTGGGGCGAACAGCACGGCAAGGCAGAGGATCAGGGTGCCGGCGCCCGGCCCCAGCAGGGTGACGACCAGCAGCGCCAGCAGCAGCGGCGGGAAGCACAGCACCATCTCGGCGACGCGCACCGTGGCGAGCTCGACGATGCCGCGGAAGTAGCCGCCCAGCACGCCCAGCACGACGCCTGCGAGGGCGGCGAGGAAGGTCGCTGCGAAGGCGACCGACAGCGATACGCGGGCCCCCCACACCAGGCGCGAGAGCACATCGCGGCCGTACTCGTCCTGGCCCAGCCAGTGGGCGAGCGAGGGGCCGGCCAGGCGCGCGCCGATCTGCTGACGTACCGGATCGGGCAGGGGCAGGACGGGAGCCAGCACGGCCGCCATCACGATCAATCCGAGCAGCAGGCCAGGGAAGAGCAGGCGAGACACGAGCACGCGCCGCATCAGCCGTGCCTCACGCGCGGATCGATCACGGCATAGCAGAGATCGACGGCGAAGTTCAGCAGCACGAACAGGGCGGAGATCACCAGCACGATGCCGGTGACCTCGGGATAGTCGCGCGCCTCGACCGCACGCACGAGGTAGCCCGAGAGGCCGGGATAGTTGAACACGAACTCGACCAGCACCGTGCCGCCGAGCAGCGAGCCGAGATGAAGGGCGAGCACGGTGACGACCGGGGTGAGGGCATTGCGCACGACGTGGCGGCGCACGAGGAGTGCGGGCGCCAGCCCGCGCGCCTGGGCGGCGCGCACATGGTCGCGCTCCAGCACCTCCAGCACGGCCGACCGCGTGACGCGCAGCACGGCGGCGGCGAGGCCGAGCGCGATCGTGCCGGCGGGCATCAGCAGCAGCGTGAAGTGACGTCCCGGATCCTTGGCCAGCGCCACGTAACCGCCGGCCGGCATCCAGTGCAGCTGCTGCGCCAGCACCAGCACGGCGAGCGTGCCGACCACGAACACCGGCACCGAGAGGGCGAGGCCCGCGGCGGCCGAGAGGATGCGATCGAGCGTGCGACCAACGCTGAGGGCCGCCAGCACGCCGAGCGGCAGGCCGATCAGGGTGGCGAGCAGGCCCGCCACGACGATGAGCTCGAGCGTGCGCGGCAGGCGCAGCGCGATCTCGGCGCCCACCGAGTGCTCGTCGACCAGGGACTGGCCGAAATCGGCGTGCAGCAGGTTCGCGATATAGTCGCGATACTGCACCCAGAGCGGCAGATCGAGCCCGAGCCTTTCGCGCAACGCCGCCACGGCAGCGGGATCGGGGGCGACGCCCCCCTGCGAGAGAAGCAGCTCCGCCGGCTCACCCGGGATCAGGTGGATCACCAGGAAGACCAGCGAGGCGACCACCCAGACCAGGAACGCCGCCACCACCAGTCGACGCGCCGCGAAGCCCAGCATGGGTCAGGCCGTACCCGACTCATGTTCCTCTCCCCCGCTAGGGGGAGAGGCTAGGTGAGGGGGCGATGACGTGCGTAACCCCCTCACCCAACCTCTCCCCCTATCGGGGGAGAGGAGCTCGAGATTTAGCGGTGCCCGACCCATCGCTCACGCCGTGTTGGTCGCTTCGAAGGTCAGGCCCGAATAGAAGGTGAGCGCGCCCGTCATGTTGGAGAAGCCCGTCACGTCCTTGCGCATGGCGTAGCCCTGGCTGCGCCAGGTCAGGCTCACCATCGGCACCTGCTCGAGCGCGATCTGCTCGAGCTCGCGATAGATCGCGCGGCGGTTGCCTTCGTCGAAGGTCGCGCGGCCGGCCGCCAGCAGGTCGCTGATGCGGTCGATCTTGAGGCCGTAGCTGCGGGCATAAGAGGCAGCCAGGCTGCCGTCGAGCGTGCTCGAGAGTCCGTCCGGATCGTTGCTGTCGGCGGCGCTGCCCATGACGCCGATGTCGAACTGGCCGCGATTGCCGATATTCACCCGCGTCGCCCAGTCCGGCAGGTTTAGGGTGACGTTGATGCCGACGGCGGCGAGATGCTGCTGCACGATCTCGGCGGTGTCCTTGTGCATGCCGTACTGCGCGGTCGACAGCAGGGAGCAGGTGAGGCCGCCGGCATGGCCCGCCTCGGCCAGCAGCTTCTTGGCGAGCGCGGGATCGTAGCGCCAGCCGTTCTTGAGCTCGGCGTTGTAGAACGTGCTCGACTCGGGGATCGGCAGGTGCTCGAGCGGTGAGCCGCGGCCGAAGAAGGCGGCCTTCACCAGCTCCTCGCGCCTGATGGCGTGCGCCACTGCGCGGCGCACGCGTGCATCGTTGAATGGCGGCCGGCTGCCGTTGAACACCAGGTACATGAACGGCCCGTCGGTGGTGTCGAGCTTGAGCGCCGGATCGGCCGAGATGGCGTCCATCGCCTGCCAGGGCACGTATTCGATCAGATCGACGTCGCCCGATCGCAGCGCCGCCACGCGCAGATTCTCGTCGGCATAGGCGATGGCGCGGATCGCCTTGAGCTTGGGCAGTCCCGGCTTGTAGTAGCCGTCGAAGCGCTCGAGATCGAGCGACACGCCGCGCTCCTGGCCCTTGAGCATGAACGGCCCGGCGCCGATGGCGCCTCCCTTGGGCGAGGCGCGCGAGACGATGGGCAGGTGGAAGTTGGCGAGCCAGAGCGGCAGCGTCGCCAGCGGCTCCTTGGTGACGATGCGCACCGTGCGTTCGTCGGGCGCCTCGACCTTGGCGATGCGCTGCATCTCGGCCCGGAAATAGGCGGTCGATTTCTCGTCGCCGACCTGATCGAACGTCCACTGCACGTCGGCGGCCGCGAGCTTCTCGCCGTTGTGGAAGCGCGCGTCGCGCAGCTTGAACACCCAGGTCTTGTCGTCGTCTCGCGTCCACGACTCGGCCAGCGCGGGCTGCGGATTGCCGTCCGTCCCGAACGCGGCGAGCCCGCGATGAATCATCAGCTTGATGGTGGCCGAGGCCGTGCCGGCGTTGGCCCAGGGCTGGATGCTGGGCGGGAAGCTCGACAGGCCGAAGGTCAGCGTGCCGGGGGTGCGTGCTTGGCCAGACGAGGCCCGCAGGAACGGCAGCGCCGCGGCACCCGCCAGCAGTGCACGGCGATCGAGGACGATGGAACTCATGGGCGCTCTCCCTGCCTCACGTTCGAATGGCCATAGACATCGTGCGCAACCTGCGGGGAGATCACGCCCTGGGCGAGATCGCGCTCTACGGCTTCGCGATCGCGTTGGTCGGGCAGGCCGAAGCCGCCGGCGCCGGGCGTCACCACGGCGAACCACTGGCCGGCCGACAGCACCGCGGTGTCGCGGTCGAAAGAGACGCCGGGTCCTGCCTCGACGGCGCCGTGCGCACCCGCGCCGCCGCCCAG
The DNA here is from genome assembly GCA_046349295.1 of Reyranellaceae bacterium. Lineage (GTDB taxonomy): Bacteria > Pseudomonadota > Alphaproteobacteria > Reyranellales > Reyranellaceae > Reyranella. Next base: position 172,810 of record JAXMCP010000012.1, on the reverse strand, counting down.
CAAGCCCCAGCTCCGAGAGCGCTGGCGCGAGACGTCGACCCGCACGCGGCAATCCTCGTCGGCACGGTAGACGCGGCGCAGTCCCATGCCGCCGCGATAGCGGCCGACGCCGCCCGAATCGGCGACCAGCTCGTAGCGCAGCAGGGTCAGCGGATACTCGATCTCCAGCGCCTCGACCGGCAGGTTGGAGGTGTTGGTGGTATGAACGTGCACGCCGTCGAGCCCATCCTTGTGGGCGCGCGCGCCGTTGCCGCCGCCCATCGTCTCGAGATAGACCCACAGCGCGCCGTCCTCCTTGCGTTGGCCGATGAAGGAGGCCACCGAGCAGGCCGAGTTGGAGCACGCCGTCACGCGCTCCGGCACCGCTTGCGCCAGCGCGCCGAGGATCAGGTCGGAGACGCGCTGGCAGGTCTGGACGCGACCGTTCACCGCCGCCGGATGCGAGCAATTCAGGATCGTGCCTTCGCGCGCCGTGATGGCGAGCGGCCGGGCGAGGCCGGCGTTGGGCGGGATGCTGGGATCGAGCACCGACTTCACGATGTAATAGGTCGTGGCGAGCAGGGCCGTGTAGGTCATGTTGATGCCGGCGCGCACCTGGTCGGGCGCGTCGAAGGCGAGGCTCATGCTGTCGCCCTTGACCGTCACCTCGACCGAGAGCGGCAGGTTCGACGTCACCTCGGCGTTGTCGAACACGTCCTCGAAGCGCCACGTGCCGTCCGGCATGGCGGCGATGCCGGCGCGCATCTTGCGCTCGGCATAGTCCATCAGCGCCGCGCCGGCGGCGAGCACGGTGGCGGCGCCATATTTGGCGCAGAGCGCCTGGAAGCGCTGCACGCCGACGCGGTTGGCCGCCATCTGGGCGCGCAGGTCGGACAGGCGCTCGCGTGGCACCTGGCAGTTGAGCAGGATCAGATCGAGCACGTCCTTCTGCAGCTCGCCCGCGCGGTAGAGGCGGACCGGCGGGATGCGCAAGCCCTCCTGGTAGATGTGGGCGTGGCCGCGGTCGGCGAAGTCGGCATGGTGGGCGAGATTGACCGTCCAGGCGACGATGGTGCCGTCGATGAAGATCGGCTCGGCCAGCACGATGTCGGGCAGGTGCGTGCCGCCGCCCTCGTAGGCGTCGTTGCCGATGAAGGCGTCGCCCGGGCGCATGTCCTCGACCCGGAAGCGCTTCATGATGTGCGGCACCAGGCCGATGAAGCTGCCGAGATGGATGGGAATGTGCTCGGCCTGGCAGAGCGTCTCACCGGCCGCATTGAACAGCGCGGTCGAGCAGTCGCGCCGCTCCTTGATGTTGGTCGAGTAGGAGGCGCGGATCAGTGCCTCGCCGGTCTCCTCGACGATCGAGGCCATGGCGGCGCCGATCACCTCGATGGTGATGGGATCGAGGGCGCGGCTGGCGGCCTGCTGCACGGCCTGGCTCATGAGGCCTCCAGGATCAGGTTGAGATAGGCATCGACACGGGCCGTCATGCCGGGCGGCACCACGGTGGTGGCGTCCATCTGCTCGACGATGGCCGGGCCCGTGAAGCGGTTGCCCGGCGCCAGCGCCTCGCGGCTGTAGATCGGCGTGGTCACGAAGTCCCGAGCCTCGGGCAGCCACACCGGGCGCTGGCCGACGATGGCGCCGGAAGCGTCCGGGCCGGCGGGCTGGTGCGCGCGCAGCTCGGCCTTGCGCACCACGCCGGTCGCCTCGAGACGCAAGGTGACGATCTGCACCGGCTCGCCCTCTGCGACGAAGCCGTAGCGCTGGCGGTGCGCCTCGGCGAAGCCCGCCGCCAGCACCTCGATGGTCGCGGCCGTCACCGGGCCCTCGGGCAGCACGACGGCGAGCTCGTAGTTCTGCCCATGGTAGCGCATGTCGGCGGTGCGGTTGAGCCGGCGGTCGCTCGCGGCAATCGCCTCGTGCTCGAACCATTGTTCCGCCCGTGCGCCCAGCGTCGCGAAGGCGGCGGCGACGTCGTGCGCCGACTCGACGGTCGCGGGCATCAGCCGGGTGGCAGCGAAATCGGCGCGCAGGTCGGTCAGCAGCAGGCCCATGGCGCAAAGGATGCCCGGGTTGCGCGGCACCAGCACGCGCTTCATGTCGAGCTCCTTGGCGAGCCGCGCCGCATGCAGCGGGCCCGCGCCGCCGAACGCCATCAAGGTGTAGTCGCGCGGATCGTGGCCGCGCTGGACGGAGATGACGCGGATGGCGCGCGCCATGTTGGCGGTCACGACAGAGAGGACGCCCTGTGCCGTCTCCATCAGCCCCAGCCCCAGCCGATCGGCCAGCTTGCCGATGGCGTCCTTGGCGAGGTCCTGGCGGATCTTCATGCGGCCGCCCAGCAGGTACTCGGGGTTGAGCGTCTGCAGCACGACGTTGGCGTCGGTCGTGGCGGGCTCGGTATTGCCGCGGTCGTAGCACACCGGGCCGGGATCGGCGCCGCAGGACCGCGGTCCGACCTTCAACAGTCCGCCCGCGTCGATGTAGGCGATCGAGCCGCCGCCCGCCCCCACGGTGTGGATGTCGAGCATCGGTGCCTTGATGGGATAGCCGTGCACCGTGGCTTCGCTGGCGAGCTTGCAGCGCCCTTCCTGCAGCAGGGCGACGTCGGTCGAGGTGCCGCCCATGTCGAAGGTGATGAGGTCCTCGAAGCCGGCCAGTGCGCCGATCGCCTGCGCACCCACCACGCCGGTCGAGGGGCCCGACAGCACCGTGCGCACCGGCAGCTGAGCCGCCGTCGCGAAGCCGATCACGCCGCCGTTGGACTGCGTCAGATGCGGCGCGGTCGTCATGCCGAGCGCTTCGAGCCGCGGGCTCAGCCGGTCGATGTAGCTCTTCATGACCGGGCCGAGATAGGCGTTGAGCACCACGGTCGAGAGCCGCTCGAACTCGCGGAACTCGGGCGCGATCTCGTGGCCGGCGGAAATGAAGACGTCGGGCATCTCCTGGCGCAGGATCTCGACCGCGCGCTTCTCGTGCTCGGGCCGGATGAAGCCGTAGAGGAAGGAGACGGCGACCGCCTCGACGCCGGCGGCCGCCAGCGCCTGCGCCGCGGCGCGCATCTTGGCCTCGTCGAGCGGGGTGTCGATCTCGCCGGTGTATCGCACGCGCTCGGGCACCTCGAGCCGCAGATCGCGCGGCACCAGGGTCGGCGGCTTGTCCGCCTGGATGTCGTAGAGATCTGGCCGCTTCTGCCGGCCTATCTCGAGAAGGTCGCGAAAGCCATCGGTCGTGATCAGGCCGGTCTTCACGCCGCGATGCTGGATCAGCGCATTGGTCGCCACCGTCGTGCCGTGACCGAAATAGGCGACCGGCGCGCCCGGTCTGTCGCCCGCCTCGGGCGCCACGCGACGCATCCCTTCTTCGACGCTCTGGGCGATGCCCCGCGAGGGGTCGTCCGGGGTGGAGGGGACCTTCCAGACCTCTACGCGACCCAGATCCTCGTCGAACAGGCAGACGTCGGTGAACGTCCCACCCGAATCAACGCCGACGCGCCATCGCGACATCCACAAGCTCCTTGCTTTCGCGCCAATTCAGGGTTTCTACATAACAGCGGGCAAGCAAAATCTCTGCCCAGGAGTCGCCCGGGACCTGTGACGGATTGGCTTTCTCGTGTGTCGTGGACACACCTCGTGTTCCTCTCCCCCGCCTCATGGGCGTGTTCGGCTTCGCCGAGCCGCACATAAGGGGGAGAGGTCAGGTGAGGGTGCTGCGGAGGTCGCTGGCATCATCTGCGACCCCCTCACCCAACCTCTCCCCCTAGCGGGGGAGAGGAGCCTGAATCTGAGATGAGCGCGAGCGCGATGATCCGCTTCAGAACACCCTGCTCTTGTCCGGCCGATGCTTGTTGCGCAGCACGAAGCCCGAGCGCTCGGCCTTGCGCGGGTTGCGCACCCAGACCTCGCGGTTGGGATGCAGGCCGCCGCCGCGCGTTGCCGGCACCGCTGTCGTGCGCGCGCGATGGAGCAGGCGGGTGTCGGCGGCGCCGCAATTGGGATGGATGCCGCCATTGCCCTTGACCACCTTGTCCCACGCCGCCTTGCGCTTGGCCGCGGTCGCGGCGTCGCTGAGCGCGGTGCAGGTGAGCTCGTTGGTGTTGAGGTCGACCACGATCTCGTCGCCTTCCTCGATCAGCGCGATCGGACCGCCGAGCGCCGCCTCGGGGCCGACATGGCCGATCACCAGGCCAACCGAGCCGCCCGAGAAGCGCGCATCGGTCATCAGGCCGACGATGATGCCGCGCTCGCGGCACAGCGCGGTGATGCGCGAGGTCGGGTCGAGCATCTCGGGCATGCCCGGCGCACCGCTCGGGCCCTCGTAGCGCACGATCACCATGTCGTGGTTCTGGAAACTCCCGGGCGCCTTGTCGAGCGCCTCGAGCAGGCTCTGCTCGCCTTCGAACAGGCGCGCCTTGCCGCGGAACACGTTGTCTTCCAGGCCACCTTCGACGCCGGCGAGCTTGAGGATCGCCGAGAAGTCGGGCGAGAGATTACCGCCCAGCACGCGCAGGCCGCCGGTCGGCTTGTAGGGTTTCTCGACCGCGTAGACGACCTTGCCGTCGGCCCGCTTGGCGCCCAGGCGTTGGACCTGGGCGGCGAGCGTCTCGCCGGTGCAGGTCATGACGTCGCCATTCAGCAGCCCGGCATCGAGCAGCTCGCGCACGATCACCTGCACGCCGCCGATATTGTCGATGTCGACCATCGAGTACTTGCCGTAGGGCCGGGCGTCGGTCAGCACGGGCACGACGTGCTGCGAGAGGTGGTTGAACTCCTCCGGCGTCATGATCTCCTTCCAGAAGTCGGCGTAGCCGGCGGCGCGCGCGATCTCCGGCGCGTGCAGGGTCACGTTGGTCGAGCCGCCGATCGCCATGGCGACGATCACCGCGTTGCGCAGCGAATCGCGCACCACGATGTCGCGCGGCTTCAGGTCCTTCTCGATCAGGTTGGCGAGCAGCCCGACCAGCTCGCCGGCGAACTCGTTGACGCGGCGCGGATCGTCGGACGGCGGCGCCACCATGTGCAGCGGCTCCATGCCGACCACGCCGATGAAGGTCTGCATGGTGTTGTAGGTGAACATGCCGCCGCAGCTCCCGATGCCCGGGCAGGCATTGCAGGCGATATGATGGCGGTACTCGGCGTCGGGATGGCCGGCGACCTGGTAGGCGCTCACCAGGTCGATCGTCTCGCCGGTCTTGGGATCGTGGCCGGGATGGATCGGGCCGTCCGACATGATGATCGAGGGCAGGTTGTGCTCGAGCAGGGCGGCCAGCGTGCCGACCGGCGGCTTGTCGCAGGCGACCACGGCGATCGTGCCGGCGAGCCCGGTGGCGCTGAGATGCTCGCACAGCGCGTCGTTCGTCACTTCGCGGCCGATCAGCGAGTAGCGCATCTCGCGCGTGCCGTTGCGGATGCCGTCCGACGTCGCGATCGTGAACTCGGGCTGCACCAGGCGCAGCTTGAGCTGGTTGGAGCCCTTGCCGACCCGGTTCCGGAGCTCCTGGTGGATCGCCTCGACCTTGGCCATGACGCCGAGGTAGCACTGGCTGTCGCCCTTGGTGCCGACGACGCCGACCGACGGCTCGTGGATCAGGTCCGGGTCGGTCCCGATCGCGCGCGCCAGCCCGATCGACTGGGAGGAGCGGCCGGGATGCCGGTCGATGAGCACGGTGGTCGATTTCATCAGGCGGGTCCTTCTGGATGCGTATTGCCGGCCTTCTAACAGAAGACGGGACGTGCCTTACAGGCCGAAATCCTCACGCAGCCGATCGATCCGGTGCATCCGCTCATGCAGGATCGTCACGATGCCGATGTCCCCGTTCGACAGCCGTCGCCAATAGATGAAATGCCGTTCGTAACGAACGAAGTACCCGTCGACGCCGAACTCGGCTGGCACAGGTCTCGATATTGCCCCGTGGCTGTCGATCTTGCCGAATGTCTCGAACAGCCCAGTGATGTAGCGATCGGCTTGGGTGGCTCCCCACTGATCGCGCGTAAACCGGTAGATCTCATCCAGGCGATGGGAGGCGGCCTCCTGGATGCGGACGACGGCCATTCGGTCAGGTCCTGTGACGGGCAATGACCTCGGCTGCCGTCAGCGACTTGTAGGAGTCTTCTGGTGCCGCAAAAGCATGGGCAAGTTCCGCTTTCAGGCGGTCGAACGCTTCCTTTTCTGTCCGTTCCTTGTCACGGCGAATCAGGTCGCGGACGTACTCACTGACATTTTCGTAGGACCCGTCCGGTCCGACGTTCGCCGCCACGAAGTCCCGCAGCGCCCCGCTGAGGCGGACCGTCATCGTCGTGGTTCGGGCCATGCCGGGGTGCCTTTCCGACGGTTTGTCTTCAATTTACTCAATATCGAATACACTAGCAATTGCCCAGGAATTCTCTCCCGGCCTGTCAAAAACCACCACCTCGCCCGTCGAGTGGATATGCGGCGCTGCGCTGTGCGGCTGCCGCCCACTGACGGAGAATTCGATGTTCAAGCGGTCTCGTATGGCGGTTTCCGCCCTTCTCGCCCTCGGCCTGGCCGGCGTGCTGGCCGCTCCTGCCTCGGCGGCGCCGGGTCAGGTCTGCTACTTCGGCGAATGCCGGCCCTCGGTGGCGTCGAACGCCGCCCCGTCGGCCCCGGCCCCGGCCACGGTGCCCACCAGCCAGGCGCGCGGCGTGGTCGCCAAGCGCGGAAGCTGGAGCGCCACGCTGATCGGCGACGGGGCGATGTTCATCGACCAGTTCGACAATGGCGCCAAGTTCGCCATCCTGGCCTATCCCGAGGGCAAGGTCGGCTTGCTGCTGACCCATCCGGAGTGGCGCCTGAAGGCCGGCCAGCGGGTCGAGATGACGATCCGTATCGACAACGATCTCTACAAGGGCACCGCGGTGGCCAATGAGCAGGGCATGCTGGAAGTCGATGGTGCCAGCAAGGACCTCCTGCCGGCGCTGTATCGCGGCCGCAAGGGCCGGATCGAGGTTGCCAACTACAGCTTCGACATGACCAACCTCGCCGACGCGGCGGCGGTGATCGACGAGGCGGTGGCCCGCCTGCGGACGGCCTCGCGTTGAAGCGGCACGGCGCCTGCCACCGAAGGTGGCGGGCGCCGATCGCACTGACCCTGTAATCAAGCTGGAACCATTGGCGACCTTCAGCATTAAGATGGGGCGGTGGCGGCTCGCGTACGGTCGCGGGCCAGACAACAGGGGAGACGATCATGCACCATCTCGCTCGGCGGACAGTCCTGCTCGCCATGCCGGCGGTAGCGCTCGCCGGTGCTTCCTCGGCGTTCGCAGTGGACGCCTTGCCGGACGCGCGCTTCGTGGGCTTTGCCCAGGCGGTGAACGAGTTCGACATCGCATCGGGCCAGCTCGCGCTCGCCCGGTCGGGCAACGAGAACATCCGCGGCTACGCCACCCGGATCATCGCCGAGGCGACCAATTCCGCCTCGATGCTGAGCAAGTCGCGCCAGGAAGCCGGCGTGTCCTATGCGCCCGACGGCGCCATGGGCCCCAAGACCGCCAATCTCCTGTCGCAGCTCAATGGGCTGCAGGGCCCGGCCTTCGACTCGGCCTTCGCCAATGCCCAGCTTTCGGTGCACATGGACGCGGAAGCGCAGATTGGCGCCTATTCCCAGAACGGCAAGAGCGGACCGCTGAGGCGCTACGCGCAGGAGACCTTCCCGACGTCCAAGGCGCAGCTCGAGTACGCCCGGCGGATTGCCGGCGGCCGCTGACGTCCAAGCAAAGATTCGAGCGCGGAAGGAGCCATCTCAGGTTGCTCTTCCCCGCCAGGGGCGGGCCATTCGCATGCGGGCGCGCCTTCGTTCTCCCCCTCAACGCAAGCGTTGGGGAGGAGGGTCAAGAGCGCTCCACCGGCGAATGCCCCCTCTCGGTGCAGTTCCAGAACGTCGAGTGTGCTGATCCATTGCTTGTTCTCGCGGTAGCATGAGTTTTTGCCGCTTGATCAGTGTTGTTTCGACATCGACCATGGCCACGTCTCGTTCGTGACCATGGAGAGCACGCGTGAACCGTCCTGTTGCCCTCGTCACCGGTGTCGGCCCGGGCACCGGGAGTGCGATCGCCCGCCGGCTCGACGCGGCCGGCTACGCCGTCGCCATGCTGGCGCGCAACCGCGAGCGGCTCGCCGCCTTCGAGGCCGAGATCGCGCACGCCAAGGCCTATGCCTGTGACGTGACGGACGAGGCGCAAATCGAGGCGACGTTGGCCGCCGTGCGGCGCGACCTCGGGACACCCGCGGTGCTGGTGCACAACGCGGTCGGCGGCGCCTTCGGCAGTTTCCTCGAAATCGATCCCAAGGTCCTGTCGGCCAACTTCCTGGTCAACACGATGGCGCTGCTGCATCTGGCGCGCCGGCTCGCGCCCGACATGGTCGCCGCAGGGTCGGGCGCGATCATCGTGACGGGCAACACCTCGGCATTGCGCGGCCGCGCCAACTTTGCCGGCTTCGCGCCGACCAAGGCGGCGCAGCGCATCCTTGCCGAGGCGATGGCGCGCGAGCTCGGGCCGAAGGGAGTGCACGTGGCGTACGTCGTGATCGATGCGGTGATCGACGTGCCATGGGCGCGCAAGCGCTACGCCGAGGCGCCCGACCATTTCTTCATCAAGCCCGCCGCCATCGCCGACGAGGTCTTCCATCTCGTTCAGCAGGATCGCAGCGCCTGGTCCTTCAACGTCGAGATCCGGCCGTTCGGCGAGAAGTGGTGAGCCATGGCCCAGTTACGCATCTTCTCCTACCTGCCCAACCCGCGGATCTGGAAGGCCACGATCGCCGCCCGTCTCAATGGCGTCGAGGTCGAGGTGCGAGGCGCCAGGCCGCGCGAGCTCAGGGACTGGCTATGGGACTTCGACGCCCGTCCGCTGTCGCCCGGCGAGCGCGAGGACCTCGCCGCCTCGGTGCGCGTCGGCAAGGTGGGCTTCAAGGGCGGTGAGCTGATCAAGACCGATCCCTTCCTGGCGGCGCATCCCTTCGGCACCGTGCCGGCAGCGTTCAGCCCGGACGGCGCGATCGGCATCTTCGAGTCCAACAGCATCATGCGGACGGTGGCGCGGCTCGGCGCCGAGCGCTTCCCGCTCTATGGCCGCGACGCCTACGAGGCCTCGCGCATCGACAGCTTCCTCGATGCCAGCCTGGTGTTCGCGCGCGACAACCAGCACTACCTGCTGGCGCTCAGTGACGAGACCTTTCCCACCCATGTCCACGCCCGCGCCGCCGAGGCGTTCGCCGTCTACATCGCCGGCATCGAGCAGGCGCTGGCCCCGGATCGTTCCTACCTGGTCGGCGAGCAAATCACCCTGGCCGACATCTGCTTCGTGGCCGAGCTCTGCCTGTTCTCCAACGAGCGCCTGCGCCGGTCAACGCTGGATAAGCGCGGCCTCGCTCCGATCCTGTCCGACGGTTGGGATAAAGCCCATCCCAGGGCGAGCCGCCATTTTCGGCGCCTCGCCGATCATCCGGCGTTCGCGCCCGACGTGCGGCCTTATCTGCAGAAGCTGGAGAAATAGCCGTCAGGCGGGCTCCACGTCGGTCAGGTCCATGACGATCGACTGGCCGATCGCCGGCGTCTTGATCGTGCTCGAGGCGAAGTACACGACGTGGATCGCCGAGACGACGGCGAACCAGGCAATCTCGACGACGTGGGCGTAGGCCTTCTTCCAGGCTTCGCCGGCCTGCGAGAGCGGCAGGTTGGAGGCTTCGTCCATCAGCCGCGTCAGCGTCGCGTCCTTGCTGCCGTACTGGTTGAAGCTGCCGCGTGGATCGAGGGTCTGGAACTTGGCGAGGTTGGGGACGCCGGAGTTCGAGTTGACGATGATCGCGGCGAAAGCCTTGTTGTCGGCCATGGTGCGCAGCGCGCCGAAGCTCTGCGCCTCCATCGGCTTGACCGTGATGCCGACCTTGCGCAGTTGCCCCGACAGCGCCTGCTGCAGGAACTGGCTCATCGTATTGTTGACGTAGGCGACCTTGAGCTCGAAGCCGTTGGCGTAGCCCGCCTCCTTCAGGAGCGCCTTGGCCTTCTCGGGGTCGTAGGGATAGCGCTCCTCGTTCTTGGCGTCGTAGCCCATGAAGCCCTTGCTCTGGAGCTGGTCGGAGGGATCGGCGAACTTGCCGAACAGCGCCTTGTTGATGAGCTTGCGGTCGAGCGCGTAATTGATCGCCTGGCGCACCCGCACGTCCTTGAGATAGGGCTGCACCTCGCCGTCGCGGTCGTTCATCACCAGCCCGGTCCAGCCCACCGGATCGGAGACGATGCGCAAATCCTTCGGCAGGTTGGCGGCGTTGGCGTTGCCGGTGAAGGGATCACTGCTCAGGAGCTTGAGCTGTCCCGCCTTCATCGCCTGGATGCCGGCGTTCTGGTCCTCGAACACGCTGATCACGACCTTGTCCCATTTGACGCGGCGCTTGTCGTAGTAGTGCTCGTTGGGGACGTAGGTGTAGCTCTTGCCGGCGATGGTGGCGGCGGGATCGAGCTTGTAGGGACCGGCGCCGCGCGTCTCGCGCGCCAGCATGTCGGGATTGTCGACGCCCTTGGGGCTGATGATCAGGCCGCCGTTCCAGTAGGAGTCGAACAAGGTCACCAGGCCGGGCTGCGGTGCCGACAGCGTGATCTTGAAACGATACGGGTCGAGCACGTCGATCGCCGTCACGGTCTGCAGGTTGGTGGCGAACGGGCCGCCCTTCTTGGTGCGGAAATAGTCGATCGACTTCTTGGCTGCCTCGGCGGTCACCGGATCGCCGTCGCTGAACCTGGCATCCTGGCGCAGGGTGAAGACGACCGACTTGCTGTCCGGCGCCATCTCCCACGCGGTCGCCAGCGCGGCGCGATAGCTGCCGTCGGGGGCGGTGCGGATCAGCGGCTCGTAGGCCGGGATCACCGCCATGCCGGCGCGCCCGTTGCCGCTCAGCGACGGATCGAGGCTGATCGGCGAGAAGGCGCTGCCGATGGTCAGCACTTTCTGCTGGGCCTGTGCGGCGCCGGGCAGCAGGGGCAGGGATGCGGCGCCAGCGAGCATTGCGCGGCGGCTGATCCTGGTGTGACTCTTGCTCATCTGTCCTCCCGTTCATCGATGTCTAGGCAGCGGCCTCGCGCTGCTGGCGCCACAGCGCCCGCCGGCGGCGCTGCTCCACCGGGTCGGGCACCGGCGCGGCGGCCAGCAGGGCGCGGGTGTAGGGATGCTGCGGTTCGTCGTGGATCTGCTGCGTGGCGCCGCGCTCGACGATCTCGCCGCGATACAGCACCAGCGTGCGATGGCAGACATGGCGGATCACCGACAGGTCGTGCGAGATGAAGAGCAGCGAGAGTCCGAGGCTCTTCTGCAGGTCGTTCAACAGGTTGAGCACCTGCGCCTGCACCGACAGGTCGAGCGCGCTCACCGGCTCGTCGCACACCACGAGGCGCGGCCGGGCGATGATGGCGCGCGCGATGGCGATGCGCTGGCGTTGCCCGCCCGAGAACTGCGCCGGAAAGCGCCGCGCCGTGTCGGCCGGCATGCCGACGCGCTGCAGCACATCGGCGATGCGCGCCTGCCGCTCGGCGCGCGACAGGCCGCTCTCCTGCAGCAGCGGCTCGGCGAGCGTGTCGCCGACGGTGCGGGCCGGATTGAGCGAGCCGACCGGGTCCTGGAACACCACCTGGATGTCGCGCGCCAGGGCGCGTCGCCGCCGTCGGTCGGCGTCGGTGATGTCCTCGCCGTCGAAGGTGACGCGGCCCGAGGTGGTGCGCACCATGCCGAGAATGACGCGGCCGATGGTGGTCTTGCCGGAGCCCGACTCTCCCACCAGCCCGACCGTCTCGCCAGGCCGTACGTCGAACGTCACGCCCTTCAGCGCCTGGAAGCTGCGGCCGCGACCCTGCGGGAAGACGACATGCAGGTCGTCGACGGCGAGCAGTGCCGCTGCACCGGTCATCGGACGCCCTCGTTCGCCATGCGGCGCAGCGCCTCCTCGATGGTCGGCAGTGGTTGACCCGGCGCCGCGCCGTGCGGATTGGCGCGCAGCAGGGCCGCCGTATAGGGATGGCTCGGCCGGGTGAACAGATCGCCGACCGGCGCGGTCTCCAGCGCGCGGCCTTGATAAAGAACCATCGCGCGATCGCACAAATCGGCGACGACACCCCAATCGTGGGTGACGATGACCAGCGCCATGCGCTGGGTTGCGCACAGCGTCCGCAGCAGGTCGAGGATCTCGGCCTGCACCGTGACGTCGAGCGCGGTGGTCGGCTCGTCGGCCAGCAGGATGCGCGGCCGCGCCGCCAGCGCTCGCGCGATGCCGACACGCTGGGCCATGCCTCCGGAGATCTGGTGCGGATAGCGGCGGGCGACGTCGGCCGGATCGGTGATGCGCACCTGCTCGAGCAGCTCGAGCACGCGCTGCCGCATCGCCGATGCCGATCCGCCCTGGTGCAGGCGGATCACCTCGCCGAGATGATGGCCGACCGTGAAGCAGGGATCGAGGGCGGCCATCGGCTCCTGGAATATCATGCCGACCTGCTGGCCACGCCGCGCCGCCAGCCTCGGCACATCGCCGAGATCGATGGTCTCGCCGTCGAGGCGCATGCGACCGGAGACGACGCGTGTTCCGGCTGGCAGGAGGCCGAGCAGCGACAGGATCGACAGCGTCTTGCCGCTGCCGCTCTCGCCGACGATGCCCAGCGTCTCGCCGGCTGCAAGCTCGAAGCCGATGTCGTTCACCAGGGTGCGCTGCTGGTCGCCCTCCCCGGTGACGATCACGAGATCGCGCACCGCCAGCAGCGCAGCGGCCGGGGCGTCGACGATCGCGTCGGCGCGTCGCGCCGTCTGCGGCCCTGCCGCGACGCGTGCCGCCCAGGTCTCGACCGCGGTGTCGCGCAGGCTGTCGCCCAGCAGGCCGAAGGCCAGGATGGTGAGCGCCAGCATCCCACCGCTCGGCACCAGCAGCCACGGGAAGTCGCCCAGCGACGCCGAGGCCTCGAACACCATGCCGCCCCAGCTCGGCGCCGGCGGCGGCACGCCGAGCCCCAGGAAGTTGATGCCGGTCTGCACCACCAGCCCGATGCAGGAGAACAGCGAGAGCTGCACGATCACCGGTCCGCCGATGCGCGGCAGGACGTGGGTGAGCAGGATGCGCGTGTCCGACAGGCCGCTTACGCGCGCCGCCGCGATGTAGAGCTCCTCGCGCACCGCCAGGGCGACGCTGCGCACCACGCGCGAGATGCCGGCGGTGCCGATCACGCCCAGGGTGACCATGGCCGCGGTCATCGATTGGCCGAATACGCTCAGCACCGACAGCAGCACGACGATGACGGGGATCGACTGCAGCAGGCTGACATACTGCACCACCAGCCGATCCCACCAGCCGCCCCAGTAGCCGGCGCTGAGCCCGAGCGGCAGGCCGAGCAGCGTCACCACGGCGAGCGCCTGCACCACGCCGAGCAGGGTGGGCCAGGCGCCGTGCAGCAGCCGGCTCAGCACGTCGCGGCCGAGCGCATCGGTACCCAGCAGATGTTCCGCGCTCGGCAGTTCCTTGACCGCCAGCAGGTCCTGGTCGAGGGGGTCGTAGCTGGAGATCTGCCCGGCGAGCAAGCCGCCCAGCAGCACGACGGCGAGCCACCCCAGCGCCAGCACGGCCAGCGGGCGGGAGGTCAGCCGGCGCAGGAAGCCGCTGCGGGACGGCAGCGCGGCCGTATTGGCGGGGAGTGCGCCGACCTCGGTCATGCCACGCGCACCCGCGGATCCAGCCAGCCGTAGCTGAGGTCGACCACCAGGTTGATGGCGACGGCCAGCAGGCCGAAGAACAGCGTGGCGCCCTGCAGCACGACGATGTCGCTGGTCTGGGCGGCGCTGACCGCCAGGCTGCCCAGGCCAGGCAGCACGAACACGCGCTCGACGAACACCGATCCGGAGATGGCGCCGATCATGACGATGCCGAGCACCGTCACGACGGGCAGCGCGGCATTGCGCAGGGCGTGCTTCCAGATCACGGAGCGCTCGGGCACGCCGCAGGCGCGCAGGCTGCGGATGAAGTCGCGGCGCAGCACGTCGTTCATGCTGTCGCGCGTCTGCTTGGCGATGTTGGCGATCGGCAGCAGCGACACCGAGAGGACGGGCAGCACCAGGCTGGCCAGCCAGCCCATCGGATCCTGGGAGAACATCACGTACCCGGTGGCCGGCAACAGGCGCAGCCAGACCGCGAACACGATGATGAAGAACAGGGCGACGACGAAGGACGGGAAGATGAGGCCGGTCAACGACAGCACGTCGATGGCGCGGCCGACCCAGCCGCCGCGCAACGCGCTGGTGACGCCGAGAAGCAGCCCCGCCGCCACGCAGACCGCCATCACGCCGGTCACGATCGACAGGGTGACGCCGAGCCGCGGCAATACCATGGTCGTGACGCGCTGCTTGGTGAGGTACGACGTGCCGAGATCGCCCTGCAGCGCCCTGCCGAGCCATGCCGCGTACTGAACGACGACGGGCCGGTCTAATCCGAGCTCGCGGCGCAGCTCGAGATACTGTTCCTGCGTGCCGTCTGCGCCGATGATGGTGCGGGCCAGGTCGTTGGGCGACAGGCTGTTGAGCACGAACGATACCAGCGTCACGACCAGCAGCAGCGGCGCCGACATCAGCAGGCGGTTGCGGATCGTGGCGAACATGTCACGGCTCGCCACGGTGGTTGGCAGGGATGCCCTTCATGTTTCCTCCCACGCGTGCGGCCGGTGCTTTTTCGAACGATTGTACCAGGCGTTTCGCCTTGTCAAACGAGGGGGACCTGCGGCTTGCCATCCGGAATTGGTGGGATGTCCAGGTGCGGCGCCGGATCACGCACTTGGCGTCTGGCTGACGCAATCCCCAGTGCCAGGGTGACGATGATCATCAGGCAACTGACGGCGATCAGCGCCATCGACAGCGAGACGACGGTCAGCATCGCGCTCGCAAAGATGACGCCCGACGCGTTCGCGGTGCGCAGCAGGGCGAACATTTCCGGTCGTCTCTGTGCAGGGGCGAGCGTGTCGAGGATGAGCGAGTAATAGGTGCTCAAGGGGGCGAGAACGGACCCTATGAGGACGGCCCCGATCGCGGTGGTCGCGACGGAGAGATGGAGCGTCACGAGAGTGGATCCCAGCGTCATGACGAACAGTTGGCCGAAGACGGCCTTCCGCGTTGCCATGCGGTTGCGCACGCTGACCCATATCCCGCCCGCCACCGAGGACAAGCACAGCGGAACCGTGAACATGATCGCGAGGGCAGGCTCGTGACCGAAGCTCAGCGCCAGCGCGACGGAGCCGATCTCGATGGACGCAACCGTGGCGCCTCCGGCTGCAGCACACATGAGCCACAGCAGAATGGAAGGATTGAGGACCGAGCCTTCCGCATGATGGTGCCCCCCGCCGCTGTGCGGCGAGGCGACGTGCGGGACCAGCAACGCCGGAACGGCTCCCAGAGCGGCGAGCGCGGCGACGGCAAGGACCGGCGACAAGGTGCCCAGACCGGCGGCGGCCACGGGCGCCAACACGAAGGTCAGCTCGTTGAGCGTGGCCGCAATGCCGAGGGCGCGTGGCAGCCGTGACGCAGGCGCCAGCAGGTTGAGCACCGCGCGTAGAGTTCCATAGGCCGCGCCGTTGACCAGTCCGGCAACTCCTGCTGAGGCAATGAGCCAGGCGAGCGAGGCTTCGCATGCCGCGAGCAAGGCCACCGAGACCAGGGCCAGCGTGCGAATGGCCACGAGCAGCTTCAAGACCCTGGCCAACGGCAGGGTCCTGCCGAGCCGGGTTATCGGGATGGCGCCGGCCACTTGGGCGAGCGTCATTGCAAGGATCATGGCAGCGCCGCCATGGACGTCACCCGTAAGACTCAAGGCGACGAGCGCGAACGCCACTGGCCCGGCGGCCTGCGGCACGGCCAAGGTGGCCGACGAGATGGACCAGCGAAGCAACGGCCAGCGCGATTCGGATCGCGGTTCAAGGACTGCGTGGCTTCCCAATCCTTCAATACCTTCACCATGCCCGGCCACTAGCGCGCCTGGGCGATCTTCCTTTCGGCAACGCGCCGGTCGAGCTCTGTGATCTGCTGGGCCGTGAGCTTGCTCTTGGCCTCGTCGCGCAGATGGGCGGCCGTCGCGGTCAACTGGGCGCTGTCCGTGATGGTCGAGGTGACGGCAAGGCTCAGCCAGAAATAGGCCTCGCTGTAGTCGAGGTCCATTCCCTTGCCGATCAGGTACATCAGCCCGAGGCTGTATTGTGCCCCTTGCACGTCCTCGTCCGCCGCCTTGCGAAGGTAGGCGATGGCCTTGTCGTGATCCTCGCGCACGCCCCTGCCGTCACGATACATCGCGCCCAGCATGTAGTTCGCGCGCGGCAGGCCCTGCGCGGCCGCCTTGGAAAACCATTCGAAGGCAAGGTCATAGTCCATGACGACGCCAAGCCCGCTGTAGTAGAGCGTGGCGACGCCGAGCTGGGCCTCGGCGTGCCCGTCGTCGGCAAGCGGTTGCCAGAGCTTGAACGCGGCCGCGTAGTTCCTGGCCCGAAAAGCGGCATCGCCGTCTTCGTACGGGCCGGCGTGCGCGGCGATGGGATAGCTCGACAGCAGCAGCACGAGGAAGGCAACCGCTCTCTTGCATCGGGCAGACATGGTTCGCATCCCAGAAGTCCAGTAGGAAAGCATATCGCCTGCGCAACCTTC
Source organism: Reyranellaceae bacterium (assembly GCA_046349295.1). Classification (GTDB taxonomy): domain Bacteria; phylum Pseudomonadota; class Alphaproteobacteria; order Reyranellales; family Reyranellaceae; genus Reyranella. Next base: position 156,164 of record JAXMCP010000012.1, on the reverse strand, counting down.
GGCAAAGTTCGCGCGCGCATGACCGCAGTCCTGATATGGGGAGCTGATGGAATTCGATTCGTATGACGTCGCTGTCGTCGGTGGCGGCAGTGCCGGCGTCGCCGCCGCCGTGGCCGCGGCGCGTAAAGGGGCGCGCACGGTGCTGCTCGAGAAGGCCGGCTGCCTGGGCGGCGCCTCCACCTTGCGCAACGTGCTGACCTACTGTGGTCTCTACACACTGGCCGACGTGCCGCGGCAGGCGGTGGCCGGCGTCGCCGAGGAGGTGCTGCAGGGCTTGCGGCGGCTCGATGCCGTCACCGGCCCGCAGCGCCATCGCGGCGTCTTCGTCGTGTTCGAACCGGAAGCCGTCAAGCGTGTGCTCGACCAGCTTTGCTTCGACGCAGGCGTCGACGTCTGCCTGCATGCCTTCGTGAGCGCCGCCACCCGTGCGGACGGACGCATCGTCGATCTCGCCTACCGCGATCATGGCGGCGAGCACCGGCTCCGCGCGGCCGCCTTCGTCGATGCGAGCGGCGAGGGCGATCTCGCCGCCCTCGCCGGTGCATCGACGCGCTACGGCAACGACGGCGCGGTCAATCTGGGGACACTCGGCACGCGCTTCGGCGGCATTCCGCGGGATGTCGTCGTCTCCGCCGAGCAGGTGACGGCGGCGATCCAGGCGGCGCGTGCCGCCGGACGCGGACCGTTCAGCAAGGAGCGCAGCGTCATGACGCGCCTGCCGATCTCGGGCGACGTGGTCTGCTACCTGGCGTCGGAGGACTACGACCCGCGCGATGGGCGCAGCCACAGCGCCGCCGAACGTCGGGGTCGAGAGCAGGCCTGGGCCTACCTGGAAGTCATCCGCGGCCTGCCCGGATGCGAGAAGGCCTATCTCGCCGCGACGGGGCCGGAGTTCGGCACGCGCGAAACGCGCCACATCGATTCCCTCTATCAGCTCGCTTGGCGGGACGTGGTCGAGGGCCGGCCGATGGCCGACAGCATAGGCCTCGGCGCGTGGGGCGTCGAATGGCACGATCGCCAGACCTTCGAGAGCACCTTCGTCTATCCGCCGGGCAAGTCGGCCTACGAGATTCCGCTGCGCTGCCTGACGAGCCGCGACACCGCGAACCTGTTCGCCGCAGGACGCGTCGCCGACGCCGATCGCATGGCCGGCGCCAGCCTGCGCGTCATGGGCACCGCCTTCGCCACCGGCCAGGCGGCCGGAGTCGCTGCGGCGAGCATGGCCGATCGCGGAGAGGTCGACGTCGTTGGCGTGCAACGCACACTCAAGGCACAGGGCGCCCTGATCGAGGTGGGCCAGCTCGCCGTGGCGGTCTAGAGCGGGATTTCGTTGCGTCGAACCGACAAAGGAAGTCATCGCCGGGAGCGCGCCACTCCGTGGTGCCCTTCTTGTCGATCACGCATCCCATGAGCGCCACAGAGTGGCGCGCTCCCGGCGATGGCTCATCGGCCCTCGAGCGGGCCGCCATCCAAGAAAATACCTGAGAACAGGCAACCATCGGGTCTGCGGCCCTTTCTGGTGAAGTCGCATGACGTCCGCCGGCGACGAACGTCGGGGCGCGAAGGCGACAAGGCGAGACAATGCCAACGGAGGGATGAATGACCAGTCGAGACGATGGCATTCGCGAGAAGCTTCTCGAGCGGCTCACGGCGATGGATATCGACGCCCGCAATCTGGCGATCGAGGTCGAGAGTGGACAGGTGGTCGTAAGAGGATCCGTCCCCACGGAAGAGCAGCGCGCCCGCCTCCTGGAAGGATTTGCCGGAGTCCATTCGATCGACGTCTTCGTGCGAAAAGTTGCCCCGCTCGATAGTGCCGATGGACGCGGCCGATCACCCGTGACTGGTACTTCAGCGGAGTCGGCGCATGAAAGCCGGCACCAGACGGATGCTCAATAACCGCGTGGGAGGAGGCTTCATGGAACACAAGATCGTTGCCGATTTCGATACGCGTCGTGAGGCGGAAGCCGCCATCGAGCATCTCGTCCAGGAACACGGTGTCGAGCCGACCGACATATCGGTGCGCGCGTCGGGTGAGGACAACACCGCGGGCGTCCGCGCGGCGGGCGCTGACGTGGAGAGTGGCCATCGCAACAAGGAGCGCCGTGGCCAGCCTGAATTGGCGGGGCCGATCGAGCTTGCCGTCGGCTGCCGCAACGCCGAATCGACGGTGATCGAGCACGTTCTGAAAGGGGCGGGAGGCAAGCACCTCCGCGCCGGATAGACGCGCCGCGCTACGCTACGGCAGGTAGGGCAGCGCCGGCGGGCCGAGCTGCTCGCGCAGGATCGCCTGCGCATCCTCGGTGAAATCGCACAGCAGCGCGCGGGTCTCGCGCGGGTCGATGATGTCCTGGCCGGTCGCCTCGGCGGTGCGGAAGGGCGAGGCGAGCGCCTGCAGGCGGGCCTCGATCTCGCGCCGCTTGGCCTCGGGATCGGGCGCGGTGTCGATCTCGCGGCGATAGGCGGCCGAGGTGCCGCCGGCGATGTGCATGGAGCCCCAACTGGCCGACGGCCAGCAGTAGCGGCGGAACATGCCGTGCGGGCGATGCTGGCATTGCCCGGCGACGCCGAACAGGCGGCCGACCACGACCGTGCACCACGGCATGCGGCTCAGATTCACCATGGTCATCAGGCGCGCCCCGGCTCGCTCGATGCCCTGCTTCTCCGAATCGAGACCGACCAGGAAACCGGGCTCGTCGGCGAACGAGATTAGCGGCAGGTGAAAGGTATCGCAGAGCTGCATCAGCCGCATCACCTTGGAGCCGCCCGCGACATCGGTTGCGCCGCCGCCGCGCATCGGGTCGTTGGCCATGATGCCGACGGGATAGCCGTTGAGACGCGCCAGGCCGGTCACGCGCGCCCGGCCATAGAACGGCGCGATCTCGAAGAACGAGCCGCGGTCGACCACCTGCTCGATCAGCTTGCGCACGGCGTAGGGCTTGCGCCGATCGCGCGGCACCAGCGACAGCAGCGCCTCCTCGGCGCGCGCCGCGGGATCGGACGTGTCGCCGCGCGGCGCCATCTCGTGCACGCTGCGCGGCATGTAGGACAGCCAGCGCCTGATCTGGGCGAAGGCGTCGGCCTCGCTCTCTGCCAGATTGTCGACGCAGCCGCTCACGCGCACATGGATCTGATCGCCGCCCAGCTCCTCCTTTGTGATGTCGTAGCCAAGCGCCGCCTTCACCACCGGCGGGCCGCCCGGGAAGATCTGGCTGATGCCCTGCACCATGATCGAGAGATGCGACAGCGGCGCCTCGACTGCCGGCAGGCCGGCCACCGAGCCCAGCACCGCCGACACCACCGGCACGGCCTGCAGGAGCTGCACGTCGTGCTGGCCCCAGCTGTTGCCGTCGGGCAGATAGGTGCGGCCGATGGTTTCGAAGCCGCGCACGCTGCCGCCCGCGGCATCGAGCAGGCGCACGTAAGGCAGCCGCCAGGCCAGCGCGCGCTCGACCGCCGTCGACTCCTGGCCGATCGCGCCGCGGAAGGCCGACGAGGCCGAGCCGCCGCGCACCGTGAAGTCGCCGGCATTGACCACGACCTTGCGCCCGTCGACGCGCACCGTGCCTTCGACCGAGCCCTTGGGCGTGAAGGCGGTGAGCCGATCGTCCTCGTAGGTAGCGCTGCCGACCAGCCCGCGAAATTCGCGGAACGAGCCGGGATCGCCCAGCGCCTCGATGCGTTCACGCACCGTGAGCTTGCCGCGCTGGCGCTGCCGGGCGATGCCCTCGGGCCCGCCCAGGGCCAGCGCCATTTCCTGGCGACGACGCAGCTCTTCGACTTCCTGCTTCCAGCTCATGACCCGGTCCTCGTGCACATCTCATTCCCTCCCTCGTAGTCTCGCATATGGAGCGCTCTTCATTCTCCCCCCCAGCGAAGGTGGGGAGGAGCACGACCGGCGCACCGATATGCGAATGCCCTCGCCCGATTACGGGGGAGGAACAGAGGTGTGTCCGCGCCGGAAGGTGACCGACAGCGAATATCGCCGGCGGGCGCCCGGCGGCAGCAGCGGTTCCTCGCCGCTCAGGCCGCCGTCGACGCGTTCGCTGGTGGCGGGCTCGACGCTCAGCACGCCGCGACCGGGACTGAGGTCGCCCCAGAGCTGCAGGTGCGGCAGGGTCGTGCCGTCCCAGGCGAAATCGACCAAGAGCTCCGGCAGCGTGACGCGGCATTGTGCGCCGCCGTCGCTCGCCGGCCAGCTCGCGCTGCCCAGCGCGACGCGCGGCACCGCGAGCGGACCGAGGCGGCGATGCGGACCGTGGTGAACGGTCGTTCCGTCGGCCAGCGCCGGTCGCCCGATGTTGAAGTGGTAGAGGCTCGCCTGGCGCTGCGCTTCGCCTGAGACGTTCTCGACGTCGTCGTGGATCGACAGGCTGTTGCCGCCGATCGGCGCCTCGATCCGGCGACGCAATCGGAAGCCCGGTCTCTCCACCTCGCCTTCGCAGAACAGCAGATCGCGCCCCTCGTCGATACCGCTCGCGGTGAGCGTGGCCGGCGTGAAGGGCAGGGTGCCGTGCAAGGGATGGCCGTTGGCCGGCTGGCGGATATGCTCCAGCCCGCCCGTCACCAGGAACCCGGAGAACAGCCGGTCGAAACCGCGCCCGTCGTCGGCGTGCGGATCGTGGCCGGCGGGATGACGAAAGCCGGCCGGTCCCACCCAGCCAACGGGTTGGCCGCGCCACGACAACGGACCGATGTCGAGCGAACGGTCTATGAGCACCGTGAAGTCGAGCCCGCCGTCGGTCGAGAAGGCGAGCGCGCGGGTGCCGTCGATGACGATCTCGCGAAGGTCCGCGCTCATGCTGCCTTGGCCGGCAGGTCGATGCCCAGCCGATGGAAGGCCTCCGGCGGCGCATCGTTCTCCGCCATCAGCGCGGTCATGAGGCCGATCAATCGCTTCTCCCGAGCCGGATCGCGAATCGGAGTCTCCTGGCCCGGATCCTTCGTGAGGTCGTAGAGCCGCGTGTCACTTTCGATCAGCGCGCCCGGGCCGTAGTTGTTGTACATCGGCGAGCGGTCGATCACCGGCACCTTGAGCAGCCGCGCGCCCTTGGTGAAGGGGAACGCCTCCGAGAGGCTCGCCTTCGCCAGCTCCTCCGGCGTGAACAGCGAATAGATGTGCGTCGGCATCACCGTGTACTGATACACCTCCTGCCGGCGCAGGTCGGCCGGGAAACGGTGATAGCTGTAGTAGCCGTCGGTGACGTTCACCGCGCCGCCGAAATAACCAAAGATCGCGGCCTCGCGCCCGGGGACAGCGCCCTGCACGGGCAACAGGCTGTGGCCCTGCATCTCAGCGGGCACGGAGACGCCGAACAGGTCGAGCAGGGTGGGCGCCACGTCGATCGCCTGGGTCAGCGCATCGACGCGCGCGCCACCCTGCGGCCGGCGCGGATCGTGGGCGAAGAATGGGATGTGCACGATCTCCTCGTAGAGATTCATGCGGTTCTTGGCCCAGAAATCGTGCTCGCCCAGCAGGAAGCCGTGGTCTGTGGTGAGGATGAAGGCGGTGTCGCGCCACATGTCGTGCTTGTCGAAATAGTCGAGCAGCAGGCCGAGCTGATGGTCGCAGAACGCCATCAGGGCGTAGTAGTTGGCGCGCAGCTCCTCGCACTCGTCGACCAGCTCGTCGACGCGGCCGTAGCGCGGCCAGTCGCGGATCGGGCCCTTCCAGCCCTTGTCGAACGGCTTCTTGAAGCGTTCCGGGGCGGTGAACGGCTCGTGCGGGTCGAACAGCTCGAGATGCATCAGCCAGCCGTCGCTCTGCCGGTTGCGGTCGAGGAAATCGATGGCGTGCTCGAAGCACTTCACGGAAGGGAAATCCTTCTCCTCGCGGATGAACTCGCGGTTGATCATGTTCTGCGCGCGGTAGGTGCGGCGCTGCTCGACGTACTGGTTCTCGTGATACATCTCGCGCAGCCGCTCCCAATGCGGCTGCACCATCGCCTTCCAGCGGTCGCCCTCCTGGCCGCGCACGAACTCGTACGTGTCGTAGCGCGTATGATAGGTGGCGCCGCCGTCCTCGAAATAGTGGAAATGGTCGGTGATCAGGTGGCTGTACACGCCGGCCTGGCCCAGCAGCTCGGGGAAGGCGTTGTCGAACGGCTCCATCGGCCCCCAGCTTCGATGCAGGAAATTGAGCCGGCCCGACAGGATGTCGCGCCGCGCCGGCATGCAGGGCAGGCTGCCGACATAGTGCTTGTCGAACGTCACGCACCGCCTGGCCAGGCGATCGAAGTTGGGCGTCGGCACGCGGGTTCCGCCATAGGGTCCGAGCAGGTGGCGATTGAGCGAATCGAACAGCACGAACACCGCTTTCATTTGATCGTTCCTTGCGTCAGTCAGCGGACGATAGTCCATCAGGCGCCGGGGCGGCGCCACTGGAGGCGCGGTCCCGGCGCTCGAGTCGATCCTGCGCTCGGGATGGAGCGGCTGCGCTGGGCGCAAAGCACGGGCAAAAGCCTTGTGGTCAGCTTGCCCGTATGACTGCCCCGCACATCATCGTCATTGGAGCCGGCATCGGTGGACTGGCGGCCAGCCTGGCCCTGCAGCGCCGCGGCTTCAAAGCGTCGGTCTACGAGCGCGGCGCGGAGATCCGCGAGTTCGGCGCTGGCGTCGTCATCGCCCCCAACGCGCGCCGCGCGCTGCGCGATCTCGGGGTCGACGAGGCGCTGCAGCGGGCTTCCTGCTCGGTGCCGATCATGCATACCTGCGCCTACGACACGGGTGAGATAATCAAGACGACCCGCAACGACGAGGTCGCGGCGCGGCAGGGGATGGGCGTGCTGCAGGTCCATCGCGGCGATCTGCATGGCCTGTTGCTCGAAGGGGTGCGCGCCAACGATCCGGACGCGGTGCACGCCGACCACACGTTCGTTTCCCTCGAGCAGGATAGTTACGGCGTGACCGTCACGTTTGCCAACGGCGCGCGGGCCCGCGGCGACGCCGCGATCGGCGCCGACGGCATCACGTCGGCCGTGCGCAGCTTCCTGTTTCCGGGCGAAACCCCGAAATTCACCGGCCAGGTGGCGTTCCGCGCCCTCATTCCCGAGGAGCTCGTTCCGCCCGGCGTCCGCCAGCGTGGCTCGGCGATGCATCCGGCGCCGCGGCGCTATCTGCTGCACTATCCCCTGCGCGGCGGCCGCGTGATGAACCTGATCGGCTGCGGACAGGCTTTGTCGTGGGAAGAGGAGGGCTGGTCGATCCCGGCGACCAACGAGGAGTTCCTGCGCCACTATTCTGACTTCGCGCCGGAGATCCTCGAATTGATCCGCAACGTTCCACCGGGGGCGCTCTTCAAATGGGGCCTGCGCGATCGCGAGCCGCTGCCGACCTGGACGCAGGGTCGTGTCGCCATGCTGGGCGATGCCGCGCATCCCATGACGCCGTTCCTCGGTCAGGGGGCGTGCATGGCGCTGGAGGATTCGCTGCTGCTGGGTCGAGCATTCGCGGCGGCGCAGTCCGTCGAGGAGGCACTTGCCCGCTACGAAGGCGCACGGCGGACCCGCGGCACCAATGTCCAGCTGTGGTCGCGCGAGGAAGGCCGTGCTCTGCAGGACCCGACGCGCGAGCGCCGCACGGCGCTCGATCGCGGCCTCTACGACTACGACCCGGTCACTGTGCCGGTGTGAGGTCATGCGGACCGCTTATGCGCGTCTGACGCGCATAAGCGGTCCGCGGACGAGAGTTCTATACCGCCATCTCTTCCAGCGCCGGCATGCGCACGACCTGGTGGGCCCGCAGGGCGGGCAGCACGTCGCGGGCGAAGCGGCGGATCTGCTCGATGAACATCTCGTGCGGCATGGCGCCCCGGTTGAGGCTGATCTGCACCACGTTGGCGCCTGCCGCGTCGGCCTGGGCGATGATGCGTTTGGTCACCTCTTCCGGCGTGCCCCACGGCCAGCCTTCGGCCATGCGCTCGACATCGGCCATCGTCGTGTTGCGGAAATCCTCGCGCCGCAGCTGGGCGGCGCGCTGGTTCTCGGGCCGCACATAGTCGGTCGACTGCTGGGTCGAGTAGCCGGCCTCGCGCTGCAGCGCCGTCTCGGTGAAGTTGCCGTGACTGAACAGCGTGCGATTGAAGTAGAGGTGATAGGGACCCATTTCCTCGATCGCCTGCGCCTTCGAATCGGCGACATAGGCGCTGATGCCGAGCGACAGATGGTTGGGCGTCAGGCGATGGCCCGAGGCGGCCAGGCACTTGGCGTAGTAGCGGATGATGTCGTCGCGCAGGCCGCCGCCGCCCAGTCCCGGCGTGATCGGCAGGTCGTGGCGGGCGGCGAACTCGATCGATTCCTTGCTGCCGACGATCGGGATCCAGATCTTCGGCCTGGGCTGCTGCACCGGGCGCGGCCAGATCGCCACGTCCTTGTACGACCAGAACTTGCCCTCGTAGGAGAACACGTCCTCGCTCCACGCCCGGGTCACGATCTCGAACGCCTCCTCGAAGCGGGCCCGGCTGTCGGCCAGCGGCACATTGTGCACCTGGTACTCGCGCGGGATGCCGCGGGCGAAACCCGAGATCAGCCTTCCGTTCGACAAACAGTCGATCATCGCCAGCTCCTCGGCGAGCCGCAGCGGCTCGTGCAGCGGCAAGAGGTTGCCGTAGATCAGCAGCTGGAGGTTCTTGGTCCGCTGCGCCGCCGCCGCCGCCATCAGGTTGGGAGAGTTCATCAGGCCATAAGGAGAGCAGTGATGCTCGTTGAAACCGACGCCGTCGTAGCCCAGCCGGTCGAGCTCCTCCCAGGCGGCGAGATGCTCCGCGTAGGTGCGTACCGCGACGTCCGATTTGAAGTGTTCGCGGCTCAGCGGATAGGGCAGCTCGGCGGCGCCCTTCTTCACGTGATCGAGATTCTCGCCGTAGGCGAGCAGATCGAAGACGAACACCTTCATGCGACTCTCCGGGATGAGGGATTCTCGACGCCTCGCGGGCGATCGGCTAGGCTTCGCAACAAAGCGGCACTTGGGAGGAACGATGGCGGCACAGGCCCTGTCGGCCGACGACGGCACGGCGACCTTCGCGTTCGACCAACCTCTGTTGTCGACGCGCCGCCACTTCTCGACGGTCGACTACCATCTCGCGCGACGGCATATCGAGCGCACGTCCCAGGGGCTTTTCGACTTCTCGCTGCACAGCGCGCGCGAGTTCCGGCACTTCGACGTGCGCGCGGTCCAGCTCGGCGAGACGCTGTTCAGCCTGGTCGAGGTCGACAGCGTCTCGGGCTACGACATCGAGATGATGGACAATCCCGATCTGGTGCTGCTGCACATCCTGATGCGCGGCAGCGCCCAGTTGCAGCAGGGCGCCGCCCGGGTCGATGCCGCGGCGGCGCAGATGGTGCTGCTGCAGGGCATGGGCCGCTCGTACAAGCGCTGGTACGGCACGACCCAGCAGCTCATGGTGCGCATGAGCCGCCGCCACATCGAACGCATCATCGCCAGCGAGACCGGCATCGGCATCGGCGATCCGTTGAGCTTCGGCGTGATGCCGGTGCTCGACCTCGCGCGCGTCTCGACCCTGTGGAGCTACATCGTCACCATCTGCCGCGACCTCGACGGCCCGCAGCCCTGCTTCGACGGCGCGGTCGGCCGTGTCGCCGAGCGTACGCTGGCGCTGATGCTGCTGAACGTCGTGCCGAACAATTACAGCTGGGCCTTTGCCGAGGAAGCCGTGTCGGCGGCCGCGCCGTACTATGTGCGCCGCGTCGAGAGCTACGTCCGTGAGCACGCCGGCCAGCCGATCACCACGGAGGACCTGGTGGCGGTGGGCGGCGTCAGTGCCCGCTCGATCTACCACGGCTTCCGCCGCTTCCGCTCGACGACGCCGATGGGCTACCTCAAGGCGGTGCGGCTCGACCGGGCGCGCGAGGCGCTCACCAAGGGCCAGCCGGGCGCCAGGACCAGCGTGACCGAGGCCGCGACCGAGGCGGGTTACACCAACCTCAGCCAGTTCTCGCGCGACTACAAGGCACGCTTCCGTGAATCGCCGTCGCAGACCCTGGCGGGCGCCTGAGTAGCCGTCGTCCGACCGTCTCACAGCGGGATGGCGAGCAGGTTGGGGATGTTGAACGTGTCGACCACGGCGATCTTCTCGCGGAAGCGCGGCGTGTCGCCCTCCAGACTGACGACGTCGCGATACTGGCCGACGCTGAACAGGCGGGTCTGCCCCTCGAGATCGGTCTGGTAGACGGTGTAGCAGGCTGCCACCTCGATGCCGTCGTCGCGCGCCGCCAGGATCTCGATGTTGGTGATGACGTGGCGCCCGTAATGGACGTTGTAGACATTGGCCTCGCGCAGGCTGCGCACCCGGTCGACCATCATCGCCCGGCCGTCGCAGAAGAAGATGGGCAGCGGCGGCTGCCGGCTCAGGTTCTCGCGCGGGATCACCTTGTAGACGCCACGCTCGACGAACAGGTCGGGCCATTCCTCGAGCCGGTCGTCGTCGAGCAGGCGGGCGTAGCGGTATTCCAGCGCGCAGATCGCGGCGTAGGGGTCGCTGCTCATGACAGGGCCCGACGGTCATTCTCCTCCCCAGCTGCGCTGGGGAGGTGTCGCTGTCTATGCGCTTTCGAGCGAAGCTCGAAAGTCGCACAGGCGACGGAGGGGTCATGAGTCATGGCCCCGCTGTCCTTTGTGACTCATGACCCCTCCGCCCCGTATGACGGGGCACCTCCCCAGCGTAGCTGGGGAGGAGAATGAAAGGTGTGCCCACGCTTATCGCCACGTCACGCCTCGCCCGGCGACAGGCCCATCAGGCCGGCGTAGTAGCGCCAGTAGGCGCGGATCGTGGCTTCGCCCTGGCGGTCCTTGTCGAGGTCCTCGTCGAGGCCTCCGAACTCCAGGAACGAGTTCTCCTGGCCGTCGCGCACGATGGCGCGCTGGATCAGCTCGATCGCCTCGCTGTCCTCCATCGAGATCAGGCCGGCCGGGCCGATCAGGTTGGCCTGCTTGAGGCGGCAGGCGGTCATCGCCTCGTCGTCGTCGGCATAGCCGAAATAGGTCCAGTAGAGCTCGAAATCGTCCGGCGCCTTGGGCCGGATATGGCGCGTCGCCAGCGTGTTCATGATCTGCTGGATGACCAGGCCGGGAAAGATGCTGGTGATCGATACCGTGACGCCGTCGTTGAAGTCGGGCCGGCCCTCGAGCAGCGACGGATCGGCGAGCGAGTAATTGGCGACGAACTTGTCCTGCTCGACGTTGCCGGAGCGGTCGGCCTGGCGCCAGTCGTCGCCGTAAGTGTTTCCGGTGCTGTGGGCGCGCGCCCGGTCGGTGCCGCCCTTGCGTTTCTGGTTGGTGCGATAGAGGCCGAAGGTGGCATGGAAGCCGTGCAGCAGGGCCGCGTGGTAGGGATCGCGCGTGTTCTCCGAATAGAGCTTCCAGTTGCCGCGCACGCGCTGGCGCATGTGGCCCAGCACCTTGACCGGCCGCGAGAACAGCCGGTCTACGGCGCCGATCAGCGGCTCGTCGAGGAAGGCCTCGAGCGGCGCCGTCTGATCGCTGAAGGTGGCGAAGATCACGCCCTTGTGGGAGGCGACGCGCAGCTTGGCGAGGCCGTGCGCCTTGGGCTCGAAGTCGGCGGCGTAGCCGCCCATCCCCGCCACGCCACGCCGGTAGGGCACGCCGACCAGGTCGCCGCGCGCGTTGTAGGCCCACTGGTGATAGACGCAGCGATGCTGGCGGGCATTGCCGCAGGCCTGGCGCTGCACCGTGGAGCCGCGATGGGCGCAGCGATTGACGAAGACGTGCAGGCTGCCGTCCTCGGCCCGGCTCACGATCACCGGCGTGTCGCCGACGAACGACGTCTTGAAATCGTTGGGCTGGGGGATCTCCGCCTCGAGCGCCACGTAGTTCCACACCGGCCCGCGGAAGATCGCCTCCTGCTCGCGGGCGAACACGTCGGGCCGGGTGAAGACCTCGAACGGCACGCGACTGCCGTCCCGCGACGGCCAGGGGATCGGTTGGGAGGACATCGGAACGCTCTCCAATGCTTTAGGCTCTTCCGGACCGCGCGCGTCCCGCGCGCTCAGATCGCGAGCGCGCGGGACGCGCGCGGTCCGGAAGAGCGTGAGCCGGTTTGTCGTGCCCATTGATCAACAAGCCGTGGCCGCCCGCTTTGCCGGCAGTGCAGTGATTTGCTGCCTTGCGCAGAAAGCCGGGCCGGTATTATTGCCTCCAAGCGCAAACCCCCGCGCTGGCAGCAAAGTTGGCGCGCACTGCCGATGGCAGCATTGGCCCCCGTTCGCGGGGCGGGAAGGGGAAGCCGATGACAGCCATCCGCGTCGCAGGCCTGCGCAAGCTGTTCGGCAACGCGGCTGCAGTCGACGATGTGAGCTTCGAGGTCGAGAGCGGCTCGATCACGACCCTGCTCGGCCCGAGCGGCTGCGGCAAGACCACGACCTTGCGCATGATCGCGGGTCTCGAGCGGCCCGACGCCGGCGAGGTGCGGGTCGGCGAGCGGATCGTGACCTCGGCCGAGCGCGGCATCCATTTGCCGCCCGACAAGAGACGCATGGGCATGGTCTTCCAATCCTATGCGATCTGGCCGCACATGAACGTGTTCGAGAACATCGCCTTCCCGCTGCGCAGCCTGCGCCTGCCGCCGGCCGAGGTCCGCGACAAGGTGATGGCCATGCTGCAGAGCCTCGGCCTCGAGGGGTTGCACGACCGGCCGGCGCCCCTGCTCTCGGGCGGCCAGCAGCAGCGCGTGGCACTGGGCCGCGCGCTGGTCGGCGACCCCGATGTCCTGTTGCTCGACGAGCCGTTCTCCAACCTCGACGCAAGGCGGCGCGACGAGATGCGCTTCGAGCTGAAGGAGGTCCAGGCGCGGGTCGGCGTCACCACCATCTTCATCACCCACGACCAGGGCGAGGCGATGGTGCTGTCCGACCGCGTGGTGGTGATGAATGCCGGCCGCATCGTCCAGGAAGGCACGCCGCAGGCGATCTACCAGCGGCCCGGAACGCGCTTCGTGATGGAATTCCTGGGCCAGGTCGACCAGGTCGCCGCGCGCGTCGCGATTGCCGCAAACGGCGCACCCTGCGCTCGGGTGCTGGGCGCCAGCGAGATCGAGGTCGCGCTCGACGGCTCGCATCCCTGGCAAACCGACGACGAGGTGGTGCTGATGCTGCGCTCGTCCGCCGTGCAGGTCTGCGCGCCCGATGCAGCGCAGGGCTGGCGCGGTCGCGTGCTGTCGCGGATCTATCTCGGCGAACGCACGGAATATGTCGTCGAGGTCGGCGAGGCGCGGGTCCGCGCCTTCGGCCCGACGGCCGAGCTGCACGACAAGGGAACTGTGGTGGCGCTCGCCTTCGCCCCGGAGGCAATCCGCGCCTGGCCGGCGGCAAGATCGGCCGACGCCCATCAGGGAGGAAAAATATGAAACGCAGGAAGACGCTGGCGCTGCTGGGGCTGAGCTCGCTTGCCGCGCCGATGCTGGCACGCGCGCAGGGAGAGTGGGACCAGGTGGTGGCCGCGGCCAAGAAGGAAGGGCTGGTCGTGTGGTCCTTCTTCGGCGCGCCAGGGGCTGCGACCGAGCGCCAGGCGCGCGAGTTCGAGCAGCTCTACGGCATCAAGGTCGAGCTGGTGCCGGGTCGCACCGGCGACTTCGAGGCGCGCTGGAACGCCGAGCGCGCCGCCGGCAAGGCCAGCATCGACATCCGCTCCTCGGGCAGTCCGGAGAACCGGCGTCTCGCGCTGCGTGGCCTCGATCAGCCCTTCGGCACGCTGCCCGCAGCGGCCGAGCCCGGCGTGCCGTGGATCCTGGATCCCCTGGTCGACGTCAAAGCCGGCAACGGCCACAGCCTGATGACCACGGCAGGTGGCTACTTCATCCTGGTCAACAACAAGCTCTGCCCGCCCGAGCGCGGCCCGCGCAGCTACAAGGACCTCGAGGATCCCAAGTACAAGGGCCTCATCCTGCTCTCCGAGCCGATTGGCCCGTCGCCCGGCTCGCGCTGGGCGGCCTACGGCTGGAAGGCCTACGGCGACGATTATCTGCGCAAGGTGATCGACAACGTGAAGGCGCTGACCCGCGCCGAGATCGAGGCGCCCAAGCAGATCGCGCGCGGCGAGTACGGCATATTCATCCATCCCACCCAGGTCGGGGCCGCCGAGATCTGGAAGCTGCCCAAGCCGCATCCCTTCCGGCTGGTCGTCCCCGAGGACGGCGTGATGCTGCTGTTCGGCGCGACCAGCCTCCTGAAGGACGCGCCGCATCCCAACGCGGCCCGCCTGTTCATGAACTACTCGCTCACCAAGTCGGCCCAGCAGATCAACGCCGACGACCCCGGCGGACCGTTCATCCGCAGGGACGTCACGCCCAAGATTCCGGAGCTGGCGCATTTCGCCACCGCCAAGCCGTTCCCCAACAACCCCGACACCTACGAATTCGGCTCGAAGCTGTTCTTCGAATGGTCGGCCAAGGCCGAGCCGTTCCTGAAGGCGGCCGGCCTCAAGAAATAGCGGATGGCTTCGGCCGAAAGCTCACTCGAGGGGACGCATCCGGTCCGCGACCCCGTGCGGCGTCGCGGTCCCCGCCTGGAGACGCTGCTGCCGCTCGGCCTCACCGTGCTGGTGGCCCTTCTGGTCGTCTATCCGCTGGGCATGGTGGTGTTCGGCACCTTGTGGAGCGCGGCCCCCGGGCAGCCCGGCACGCTGACGCTCGAGAACTGGCGGGCGGTGCTGTCGGATCCCGCCACCTTCGAGGTGCTGCTGACCAGCCTCGCCATCGCCGTCCCGCGCACCGTCCTGGCGCTCGTGCTCGCCACCGCCTTCGCCTGGGTCATCGCGCGCACCAACACGCCGGGCAAGCGCCTGCTCGAGGGCCTGCTGGTCTTCATGTTCTTCCTGCCCGAGCTGCCCTGGGTGTTGGCCTGGATGCTGCTGGGCGCGCCCAATGTCGGCATGATCAACCAGTGGCTCGGCGCCGTGATCCCGGGCGGCGAGGCGCTGATCGACGTCTATTCCTTCGGCGGACTGATCGTGCTCGGTGCGGCGCGCTCGGCGCCGGTGCTGTTCCTGTTCATCCATCCCGCGCTGCTCGCCATGGATGCGACGCTCGAGGAGGCCGCCCGCATGGCCGGCGCCAGCGCCTGGCGCACCGTGTGGCGCATCAACTTCCCGCTGCTCCTGCCGGCGCTGCTGGCCTCGGGCATCCTGTCCTTCGTGGTGGCGATGGAATCGTTCGAGCTGCCGCAGCTGTTGGGCACGCCCGCCAACATCTTCGTGCTCACCACTCGCATCTACGATCTCGCCTATGGCGGCCATGTCGCCAATTTCGGCGCCGCCATGGTGCTGGCGCTGATCCTGCTGGCGCTCACCGGCAGCCTGATCGTGGTGCAATGGCGCCTGCTGCGCGGCCGCGCCTACACCACCGTGTCGGGCCGCGGCTTCAAGGCTCAGCCACTCGATCTCGGCGCCGGGCGCTGGATCGCCTTTGGCGCCATCGTCGCCTTCTTCATCGTGTTCGGCGCCCTGCCGTTCGTCGTCCTGACGTTGAATTCGTTCATGGAGCTGAGCGGCTTCATAAGCTGGGAGATGTTCACCACCACTCATTGGCGCAATGCGCTGGGCCGCGAGGATGTGCTGAAATCGATCACCGACACGCTGCTGGTCGGCGCAGCGGCGGCGACGCTGGGCGTCATGGTCTCGCTGTTCGTCTCCTATGTGGTCACGCGCACCAAGTGGCGCGGCCGCGCGGCTCTCGACATCCTGGCCTGGGGACCATGGTCGGTTCCCGGCCTGGTGATGAGCCTCGGCTTCCTGTGGGCGTTCGTCTGGCTGCCGATCTACGGCACGCTGTGGGTGGTGATCCTGGCCCTGGTGGCGCGCGGCCTGCCGGTCGCCTCGCGCTTCTTCACCAGCACGATGGTGCAGCTGAGCGCCGAGCTCGAGGAATCGGCGCGCGTGCACGGCGGCTCGTGGCTCAGGACTTTTCTCCGCATCTGGTTGCCGCTGCTGCGACCCGCCGTGGTCGGTGCCTGGATCCTGCTGTTCGTGATCGCCGTGCGCGTGCTCGACACCGTCGTGCTGCTCGCCGGGCCCGGCGTGCGCATGCTGTCGGTCGACATCTTCCTGTGGACGGTCACCGGCCGCCAGGAGGCGGGTTCGGTCCTGGCGCTGATCCAGACCGCGCTGGTGATCGGCGGCTATGTCGTGGTGCGCCTGCTGGCGCGTCGCACGCTGCAAGCGTCCACGAGCTAAGCGAGCGCCATCGGTCTCCGGCCTTGGGGCCACCTCGCTGAATGTCGCCAATGACGGGGAAGGGAAACGAAGTGTGTCCAGGGCATTCGGGGGCACATGAAATCTCGATGGTCGCCTGCGTCACCTGAAGTTCGGCCGACTGAATGTCTGAAACTAGCGGAAAGTGTCGAATCAACGGCAATTCTGTGCCGAATCGTGGTAAGGTCGAGTGGGGTCGTCGAGTTGCCGAGACGCTTTGGGGTTGGCCTTGTTCGATGGTGCTCGAGTGGACGGCGATCACGGCCGTCGTTGTGAAATCGCGTCGGGCAGTCTCGGCGCGCACGCATTTCGTTGCGCCGGCAGGCGCCCCGTCGCCGACCGACCGGCCGATCCGCTCCAATCGTCGAAAAAGAGACCGACCATGGCGCCAAAGCTTTCGCTTGTCCTTGCCGCACTTGCGGGTGGCCCTGCCGCCTGGTTCCTGAATGCCGGCCCGGCCTTCGCGCAACAGACGGCAACCTGGAACATGTATCAATCGGACACCAGCCTGACGGTGCCCTGGCTTACCGACAAGGACGGCCACAACACGCTGAATTTCAGGAAGGACGGTGCCTTCTCCAACTCGGAGGTCCGGATCGAGATTGCGGTGGGCAACAGCTCCACGTTCAAAGCCATCGTCGATACAGGTTCGACCGGTGTCGCGATCGCCAAGTCGATCCTTCTCAAGAACAACCCGGACGCGCTCAACGGCCTGACGCCCGAAGGGAAGGGTTCATTCCTATACGACAGCAGCGGCTCCAACCCGACGGGCGACTTCTACACGCTTCCGATCAACATCTCCGGATATGTGAACGGCAAGCCCGCGGTCGGCACGACGAAGGTCAAGGTGCTCGTCGTGACAAGCGACGACTCGACCTCCTACTTCGGCATCGGCAACAATCGCGACAACGTCTCCCGGATCAAGGACGGAACGTCGACGAAGATTTCCGCCGAGGGTTTCAATCCGCTGATCGACGTTTCCGTGGATGGCAAGGCGCTGCCCAACCAGGGCTACGTGGTGATGAACGACCAGCTCGTCGTCGGCCTGACCA
The DNA here is from genome assembly GCA_046349295.1 of Reyranellaceae bacterium. Classification (GTDB taxonomy): domain Bacteria; phylum Pseudomonadota; class Alphaproteobacteria; order Reyranellales; family Reyranellaceae; genus Reyranella. The sequence goes on along the minus strand of JAXMCP010000012.1, from coordinate 138,894 downwards.
AGGCGAACAATACCTATACCTTCGTCAAGCTCACGCCGGACACCGCAAAGGGCGTAAATCTTTGGAATGGAATCCCTGTGGCCCTGGCCGACGGGACGGACCCCACGTACAACTCCGGCACCGTCCTGCACGACACCGGCATCGCCAATGCCTATGTCAAGATCAGCCCGACCCGGGACAAGCCGCCGGTCGGCGGCACTATCGACGTCTCGCTGCCGGGACAACCCCAGCAAGGCGCGTTCTACAACTTCCAGGTCCCGCAGGACAGCAGTCCGTGCGCGTCGGCGACCAGCGTGACGCCCTGCAAGGTGCTCGATTCGACGTCGAAAGATCCGTTCATAAACACCGGGCGTCAGTTCTTCTCGGCCTTCAACTACCTGTTCGATCCGATCAATGGCTATGTCGGATACGCCCTGTCGAGCTCCGGGCTGTCGTCGGACGCGGTGCTCAATCCGCTGCTCGTGCTGCAGAGCACGGTCGATCTGCCGAAGGGCTTCGTGACCAACCTACCGGTCGCTCTCCTCACGGCCACCACCTTGAAGACCGACAAGGACGGCACCGCGACGTTCGATGCGGCGTTCAACGGATACGGCAACAGCCTGACAGTGAGCGGCCGTGGCAAGGTGATCTTCAACGGTCCGATCAACCTTGCGACCGGTGGCGGCACGTTCACCGTCGACCGCGAGGCCACCGCGGCGGTCAACAGCTCGCTGTCGGCGACGACCGTCAGGGTTCGTGGAACCCTGGGCGGCAGCGGCACGCTGAACGGCGACGTGATCAATTCCGGCGTGATCTCGCCCGGCAACTCGATCGGCACGCTGACCGTCGCCGGCAACTACACGCATGCTTCGGACGGCGCCCATCTGGCCGAGGTTGGTCCGGCCGGCATCAGCGACCGGATCGTGGTCACGGGGACGGTCAACCTGCAGAGCGGTACCCTCAGCGTGGTGCCGCAGACAGGCGTCTACGCGCCGCGTACGACCTACACCCTGATCTCCGCCGGCAATGGTCTCAACGGGCAGTTCTCGTCGGCCGACACTGGTGGTGCGTTCCTGGTGCCGAGCCTCAGCTACGACGCCAACAATGCCTACCTGACGCTGCAGATCGGCGGCTTCGCGGCGGCGGCGCAGACGCCGACCCAGTATGCGGTCGGCGCGGCGCTCGATGCCAGCGCGCCTTCGGCCAGCGGCGACTTCGCCAACATTCTCGGCACGATTGCCGGTCTCAACAGCTCGACGGTCATGCCGTTCCTGACCTCGATCAGCGGCCAGAACTACTCGGCCTTCTCCAACTCGATGGTGCAAGGCGCCCAGCTCTTCATGAACAACTTCGCGCTGCAGGTCGGCGGCGGCAGCGTCGGTCCGCGCGGCGGCCGCGTGGCGCTGGCCCAGGCGTGCGAGGTCGCCTGCCAGACCTTCGCGCCGCCGACATGGGGCGCCTGGGGCGGCGCGCTGGGCGGCACCGGCACGGTCGGCACCGGCGCCGTCACCGGGTCGACGACCTACAATGTCGGCGGCTTCGCGGCCGGTCTCGACCGGCAGATCACGCCGAGCTTCCTGGCCGGCGTCACGGTGGGCTACACGACGGGCACGCAATGGGTGTCGGGCTTCTCCGGCCAGAGCAGCTCGAACACCGTCCAGGTCGGTCTCTACGGCAGCTTCTTCCAGGACGCGTTCTATCTCGACGGCATGGTGAGCTACGCCAACAGCACCAACCAGATGTGGCGCAACATCGCCATCCCGAATCTGCAGCAGCGCACGGCGCAGGGTCTCACGGGCGCCAACCAGTTCTTCGGCCAGCTCGAGGGCGGCTATCGCTTCACGCTGAGCGGCCCGGCGATGGCGTTCATCACGCCCTTTGCCCGCCTGCAGGGCTACACCGGCACGCAGAACGCCTTCACCGAGACCGGCGCGCAGTCGCTGAGCCTGAGCGTGGCGGCGCAGACCACCAACTCGTTGCGCTCGGTGATCGGCGCGCAGCTCGGCGGGTCGATGGATTTCGGCTGGCGCGACCGGCTCTACGCCCAGCTGCGGCTGGGCTGGAGCCACGAGTACGCCGACGTGACGCGTCCGGTGACGGCCTCGCTGGCCGGCGCGCCGAGCTTCCTGTTCACGACCTACGGCGCCACGCCGACGCGCGACGGCGCCGTGGTGGGCGTGCAGGCGACGACGTCGATCGCCGAGGCGGCGTCGATCTATCTCCGCTACGAGGGCAACATCGCGGGCCAGGACACCACGCACGCGCTGACCGCCGGCCTGCGAATGACCTGGTGATCTCGGACGACGATGTCGTGCGGTACGTGCGGCTCTCGCAGATGGACTGCGGGTGCCCGGGCCGCACCATGTCGCGAGCGGCCGGGCGCGCGCCGCCGAGTGGCGCGCTCCCGGCCTTGTTTCGCTACAACACCCCGACGCTTGTCGGCGAACTGCAAGGCTTAGAGGCGGTCGATGGCGAGGCCGTCGGGCAGGGCGCCGACGGCGACCGGCCCGTCGCGCCGTTGTTGCGGGCGCGAGGCATCGGCGCCCTGGCGACCTCGGCCGTCACCACGTGATGCGTACGCCGGCGGTCAGGGCGTGGCTGCTGTCCTGGCCGGCGATGTCGCCCTCGTAGCGCAGGTAGATCGATGTGCCGTCGGCGATCGAGGTGTTGGCCATGATGCCCACCACCGCACCGTCGCGCGACGGGCTGGCGCCATAGGTCGTGAACGGTGCCGTCGGCGCGCCGACGAACGAGGCCGAGACCGGCCGCGAGGTATCGGCAAGCTCGTGGCTCCAGCCCAGCCGGAATTGAGCCCGCAGCTTGTCGCGCCAGCCGAGATCGATCGCGCCGCCCAATTGTGCGCCGAGCACCGTGCGCAGCGAGTTCGTCGTCTGCGCCGCCACGCTCAGGCTCAGCGACTGCGCTCCGTTCTCGGTGAAGGCGTTCTGCGTGCCGGTGTAGCCCTGCAGCCGCGCGAAGGGCGTGATGAAGGCATCGGCGTTGGTGCCGATGTCGAAGCGCCAGCCGGCTTCGACCTGGCCGTAGAACTGGTTGGCGCCGGTGACGCCGGTCGCCGTGCGCGCCGCGAGGCCCGGGATGACGATGCTGCGGTTCAGCGCGTTGTTGCTGTAGGCGTAGCCCACGATGGCATCGAGGTAGGCCGGGCCCTGCAGGTAGCTGGCATAGAGGCCGGCCTGCACGGTGTTGGTGAAGCCCTGCCCGGAGAAGCCCGAGACCCATTGCGTCCCGCCGGTGTAGCCCACCGTCACGCCGACCAGGAAATTCTCGGTGAGCGCCCGGTCGAGACCGCCGGCGAAGCCGCCGACATTGTAGGTGACGCCGCCCAGGCTCGAGCCGGAGCCGACCGTGCCCAGGCCGCCCAGGCCGCCGCCCCAGGCGCCCCATCGCGCCGGCTGGCCCACGTCGCAGGCGACGTCGCAGGCCTCGGCCAGCGCGATCCTGTTGCGGTTGCGATTGGCGCCCCCCGCCATCTGCAGGAAATTGGACATGAAGAGCTGGGCGGTCTGCACCATGGAGTTGGAGAAGCCCGAGTAGTTCATGCCCGACAGCGACGTCAGGATCGCCGGCACCTGCGACGGCGTGAGCTGCGCCATCGTGCTCAGGACGTTGGCGTAGTCGCCGGTCGCCGTGGGCGCCGAAGCATCGAGTGCGGCGCCCACCGCGTATTGCGTCGGATTCTGGGCCACCGCCGCGAAGCCGCCGATCTGGAAATCGAGATAGACGTCCTGCGCATCGTAGGCGAGGCGTGTCTGCAGGAAAGGCGAGGGGCTGTCGCCGGCGAGCGCGTCGAAGCTGCCGCTGACGCCTCCCGACGAGGTCAGGATGGTGTAGCGCGTGCGCGGCGCGTAGGTGCCGGGCGCGGCCATGAAGGAAACCGTTCCACCCTCGATCGCGGTCGACCCGGTGACGGCGATCCGGCCGTTCTGGCCGGTCGGCGCCACGTCGACCTGGAACGTTCCCGACCGGGCGAACGTCATGCCGTTGCCGACGGTGAGCGTGCCCATCGCGTTGCTGCCCGGCCAGATCGTGCCCGACACCAGGGTCGATGGCAGCACGCCGGTGCCGCGCACGGTGCCACCCTGCCGGATGACGAGATCGCTCGACGAGGCGATCGAGCCGTCGACCACCATGGTGCCGCTTTCGACGGTGGTCGAGCCTGTGTAGGTCGCATTGCCGCCGATCGTGAGCGTTCCGGTGCCCTGCTTGATCAGGGGCCGGTTGCCGCTCAGCCACTTGGCCTCCGGCGCCGAGTCGTTGTCGGCGGTGCCATAGACGAGCTTGTCGGCGCTGGCGAAGTAGGTCGTGACGTCGTACAGCACCCACGCGCCGCGCCCCAGCGTGGCGATCGCCAGGACGTCGACCTTGGGGTTGTAGGATAGCTGGCTGATCAGGACATTCGGCAAGCCGAGCCCGAATGTCGTCCAGTCCGTCTTGCTGTCGGGCACGGATTTTTCCGTCACCAGGAGGGGCGAGCCCGGACCCGCCACGGTCGACAGCCCGGCCACCAGCAGCGCGTTCACGTTGTTGCGGGAGATGTACTCGAGGGCGGTCGGGCGGACGAGCTTGTAGGCATCGGCGTCCGGCGTGATGTTCGTGAATGCCGTGTCGGCGCCCTTGCTGTCGTTGGTCCACAGGCTCGCGCCGTCGGCGACGTAGAACCGTTCGGAGGTGCGGGCGTCGAACGTCACCGATGTCGGAGCGGCGCCTTGGTAGTTGGCCGCCCGCACGAGCTTGCCGTCGGTTGCCCGACTGGCGAGCCACACGCCACCGACGGTCGTGACGGTGCCCCAGCTCGAGCCGGCGAGTATGGCGCCGACATCCTGCTCGGTGCCATAGGCGAGGGTGTTCACGGTCGAAAAACGGTCGATGGTGTCGACCGCCTTTCCGACCAAGGTCAGTGGGCTGGTGCCATTGATCAGCTCGCCGTCGGTCGTCGTGTAGATGTAGTTGGTTCCAACCGCCATCTTCGTCGGATCGACACGGTTGAGGATGATGCGGCTGCCGAAAGGTACCTGGCCGTCCTGGGAAAGGTCGTCCGGCTGGAAAACGAGCGTCGTCACCGTGTACGGCGTGCCGACCGTTTCGCCTTTGGCATTGAGCTGGCGACGCACCAACGGGGAGAGGCTTTGCGAGGTCGTGTAGATGATGCTGTCCGAATAGGAACTGTCGTTGACGACCGCGTTCAGGCCGTCGCCGGGGCCGATCGCCGAGTAGCCGGTGGAGCCGGGTGCGTTCTGCAGCGCCGACCCGGTGTCCTGAGCAGCGCCGACCAGGCGCTTGCTGATGCCGTCGTAGGCGAGGGCATAGAGTTCCCGGGTCGAGAGGCTGCTGTTGCGGCCGGTCCAGGAACCGTCGCCGGTCGGATTGGTGCGCACATAGAAGCCGCCGTCGCCGCCCATCAGCATGTTGCCCTGGACATCGAAGGCGAAGGCGCGCGCGTCGGCATGGGCCGAGCCGTTGCCGACGTTCGGGTTGGTGATCTCTGCCGACGTGAAGTTCCCGTCGGTCAGCGTCACCCGGAAGGCCGGCACGATGTAAGGAGAGGCGTCGATGGCGTCGCCGGCGACATACACGACGTTCGAACGGGATTGATCGATGGCGACGGCAAAGTGGGTATTGGCCTGACCGCCGGGATTGGTGTTCGGCGGGTCTCTCATGACCGACCAGGTCGCACCGCCGTCTTGCGACAGGGCGATGCGAGCGAGCTTCGCCGAGCTCTCCGCAGACGTAATGATGGCGGCGACGACGGACCCGTTGGGGCCCGTCGCAAGCCTGGCAAACTCGTTGGCAGCCAGAGGCAGGATGCGCCCGCCGCCGATCATGGCGCCCGTCGTCGGGTTGATCTTGAAGACGCCGTTGTTCGCCGGATCGGCCGCCCCGCTCACGGAGATGTAGGCGAGACTGGTGTTGCTCGAATCGGCGGCGAGTGACTTCACGCCACCCTTCACGGCAGCGACCTGCGTGAACGAGGTGCCGCTGTTGTCGCTGTAGAACAGCCCACCGCCCTCGCCGTCGGCACCAGCGAGGAGGTTGGTGCCGCGGGCGGCGACACCCATGATGTTCTTGTCGGCGAGAAAACGCAGCTCCTGCCACTGCTGGCCACCGTTGCTGCTGTACAGCAGCCCGCTGAGCTGACCGGCCTGTCTCGTGCTCGACGTCAAGCCGATGCCGGCGATCAGCTTTTGCCCGCTCGGGTCGAGGGGGTCGAATGCCAGGCTCGAGATCGACAGCGAGGTCTGGCGATCGCTGAGCGGTTGCCAGTTCACGCCGGTGTCACGCGACACCCAGATGCCGCCGTTGGGCGTTCCGGCATAGATGACGTTGGTGTTGGCCGGCGACATGGCGATCGCCTGGATGGCGCCGGCCACCGAACCCTGGGGTTGGCCCACGGCATTCACGGGCAGATCGCCGCTCTGTACGGTTTCGATGACGCCGATGCTCGGCGCCGGGCCTTGCGACACGAACTGCTGGGCGGTGGCATCGGCCGACCATGACAACGCCAGCAGCACTGCCAGGCCGGCCATGGCGGAGCGGCGATGCCGCCAAAGCCCGATAACGCGTTCGGCGCACGCGACAGACACTTTCTCGCTCTCGGTCACCCCAACACCTCGAGAGCTCGATGCCTCTCTTGCAGCTTATCGTAATGCATCGTGCAACACCTACAAAGAGCATGAACGACTCGGCCATTGAGCAGACCTGCCGGGTTGGCTAGAAGCGCCTCTCCATGATGCAACGTCCCGTCCCCCAGCGCGCCGAGTTCGGGCGCGTATCGGTCTTCCTCGGCGAGAAGAACGGCAAGTATCCCGACGGCAACCAGGTGCTGGTCGACGGCGCCGACACGCGTGTCGCGTTCGACACGCCGGTCGTCGCCAACCACATCGGGCCGGCGTTCGACGCGACCGAGCTGGTGATCCTGGGTCACGTCCACGAGGACCACATGGCGGGTCTCCATCGTCTGCCGAAGGCAACCGTCCACGTGCACGAGCGCGACCTCGCGGCGGCGCAGAGCTGGGCGGGGCTTGCCGCGTCCTACGGCAGCAGTGAGGCGCGCCTGCCCGAGATGCTCGCCAAGTTTCAGCGCGACTTCTTCTACGCGCCACGGCCCGATGCGATTGCCTACCCGGAGAGCATGTCCTGGGACCTGGGCGGCACGCGCGTCCGTGCCATTCACATGCCGGGCCATACCGCCGGCCACTGCGTGCTGCTGGTCGAGCCCGAGGGCGTGGCCTTCATCGGCGATATCGATCTCACCGGCTTCGGGCCGTACTATGGCGATGCGACCTCCAACCTCGGCGACTTCCGCCGCACGCTGCGGCGCCTGCCCGAGATCCCGGCGCAAGTCTGGGTCACGTCGCACCATCGCGGCATCTACACCGACCGCGAACGCTTCCTGGGCGACCTGGCGGCGTTCGCCGGCAAGATCGAGGAGCGCGAGCAGCGCCTGCTGGCGTGGCTCGAGGATTCGCCGAAGACCCTCGCGGAGCTGGTGGCGCAGCGGCTGCTCTACCCGCCGCATATCAAGGAGCTCTGGGTCGACGATGCTGAACGGCGCACGATCGCCCAGCATCTCGACGAGCTGATGGCCGACGGCCGCGTGCAGGTCGACGCGGACGGCCGTTACCGGGCCTGCTAGCCGAGACTCGCGCCGACCAGGGCGCCGGCGCCGTAGGTCACCGCGGCGGCCGCGAGCCCGATGGCGAGCTGGCGCAGCGCGGAGAAGAGGGCGGATCGGCCGGTGAACAGGCTGGTCCCCGCGCCGACCAGCATCAGGGCCGAGCCGCTCGCCGCCAGGCTCGCGATCAAGGCCGTGGTGCCACTCAGCACGAAGAAGGGCGCCACCGGCACGATCGCGCCGATCGAGAACAGCACGAACGACCACAACGCCGCCTGCCAGGCCGAGCCGCCGAGCTCCTGCGGATCGATGCCCAGCTCCTCGCGGGCGAGCGTGTCGAGCGCGCTGTTCTTGTCGCTCAGCAGCCGGTCGGCCAGCGCACGGGCCTGGGACTCGTCGATACCCTTGGAACGATAGATCAGGACCAGCTCTTCCTTCTCTTCGTCGGGAACCTGGCGCAGCTCCTCGGCCTCGGTGGCGATCTGCCTCATGTAGAGCTCGCGCGAGCTGGTGACCGACAGCCATTCGCCCATCGCCATGGAGCAGGCGCCGGCGACCAGGCCGGCCAGCCCGGTCAGCAGCAGCGTTCTCTCCGACTGGACGGCGCCGGCCACACCCATCACCAGGCTGAGGTTGGACACCAGCCCGTCATTGGCGCCGAGCACTGCGGCGCGCAGGGAATTGCCGCCGCCGCGATGGCGCCCTTCGAGCAGCGCCAAGGTCGGGCCGGGCAGGCCGTCACGGCCAGCGACGGCCTCCATCACCCGGGCGTGCGAGCGCTCGTCGATCGGCAGTCCGGCGGCGCGCGCCTCGGGCTGGCTGTCGTAGCCGCCCTGTTCACGGCTCTCGGCGGCGGCGATCGTGGGGATGACGAAGCCCGGCCCGAAGCGCCGCGCCATCCACGACAGGACATGCGCGCGCAACGACGGCAGGGGGACCTTGCCCTTGCCGATCTGACGCTGCCAGAAGGCGGCATGCGCCTGCTCGACGGCGGCGAGCTTGTGGAACACCTCGGCGAGGTTCGGATCCTTCTCGCTTTTCGCAAGCGCGGTGTAGACGGCGGCGCTATCGACCTCGCCCTGGAGGTTGGCGCGATAACGCGGCTGCGGATCCGTGTTCATCTGTGACTATTCATTTCCTCGCAGCGAGCGCGACAGCATGTCCTCGAGCAGGGCCTGCGAGCGCGTCCGGTCGAAGAGGCGCTGATGCAGCATCTGCTTGTTGCGCGTCGCCGACGTCAGATAGAAGCGCTCGTAGAGGAAGCCGCGCCCGCCGAGCGAGGAGCCGACGAAGTCCCAGGCCAGGCGGAACACGGCGGCCCGCTCGTCGGCCGGCGCGCCGTCGGCGCCGTGCAGCATCTCGTCGATCAGCGGCCGCAGCGCGGGATCGTCGAGCTGGGCGCGGCTCGGCGTCGTCAGCAGGTTGTGGCTGCCGATCAGGGTGATGATCTCGGCGACCCGCGGCATCCAGATCGCGAGCATGGCCCGCATCGGCTCCAAGGTAGCGCCGTTGGGGAACCACACGCCGTCGGCGCGCTCCCACGCCTGCTCGAGCGAGAGCTCGAGCGCATTGGCCGTCAGGCGGACGTAGCAGGCGAGCTCGCCCAGCATCTCGATCGTCGCGGGCGCATGGTCGCCGATCAGCTCGGCCATCCGGGTGGCGAGCCCGTAGGCGAATTCGAGCTTGGTGAGCGCGCGGATCGTCGCCTGGGTGACCATGTTGATGGCGTAGTGGGTGTCGCGCAGCCCGTTGTAGATCGCGACATCGCCGTCGATGAAGAGGCGGTCCCACGGCACCAGCACGTCGTCGAAGATGCAGAACGCGTCCTGCTCGTCGAAGTGCGCCGACAACGGCTTGTCGAACGGGTCGGCCGACGGCGCGGAGGCCGAGTCGCGGCACAGGAACTTGAGGCCCGGCGTGTCGAGCGGGATGGCGAACGCCAGGGCGTAGTCCGTGGCCTCGGCCGGCAAGGGCAGGCCCGGATACACGGTCTGCTCGTCGGCGTAGGGGGCGAGCGTCGCCAGCACCCTGGCCCCGCGCACGATGATGCCGTCGGCCGTCTCGCCGACCTTGCGGATGGTGACCTTGTTGCCGACGACGCGGCCGTCGGTCCGCTTGTCGATGGTGGGCTGGATGATCGTATGGGTGAGCGACACGTCGGCGCGGGCGAGATGGCGCTGGTAGTTCACGATGTTGTCGGCACCGCGCGCATTGCGGCCGTCCGCGCCGGCCCACACGCGCGGCGCCGAGGCGAAGCCCGCGAACTTCATGTTCATGTAGTCCGGCGTGCGGCCCATGATGCCCATCGAGCCTTCCGACAGCCGGACAAGGCCGGCATGGCGGCGCCTCAGATCGTCCTTGGAGCGCGGGATCATGTGGCTGACGTTGGTCGGCTCGCCGGTCTCGGGATCGGCGAACAGGCACTCGTGGGCATAGGCATGCTGGCGGTCGAAGATCGCCGCCAGGCCCTCGGCGGCGCCGCGCAGCTTGGGATGCGCGGTGACGTCGTCGATGCGCTCCCCGTCGACCCAGATCTCGCGCCTTGTCTTGCGCAGCCCTTCGAGGAACTGTGAACCCGTCCGCGCACCCATGCCTGTTCCTCCCGAGCCTCTCTCCCTACAATAACGCCGTCATGAACGCCCCGGCCACCCAACAGCCGATCGATACCGCCAGGCGCGTGCGCGAGAGGATTCGCGCCGGGCAGCACACGAGCGTGACCACCGGCCTGGCGCCGGGCCATGTGCAGGCCAACCTGGTGATCCTGCCGGCGGACTGGGCCGGCGAATTCGCCCGGTTCTGTGCCGCCAATCCCAAGCCCTGTCCGCTGATCGCGCAGAGCAGGCCCGGCGATCCGACGCTGCCGGGCCTGGGCGACGACATCGACGTGCGCCGCGACCTGCCGCGCTACCGGGTGTTTCGCGACGGCGTCGCCGTGGCGGAAGAGACCGATATCAGCGCGCTGTGGCGCCCCGACCTGGTGGCCTTCGCCCTGGGCTGCTCCTATTCGTTCGAGGCGGCGCTGCTCGAGGCCGGCGTCCCGATCCGCCATATCGAGCAGGGCAGGAAGGTCTGCACCTACCGCACCGGGCTCGACACCGTCCCGGCCGGGCGCCTGCACGGCAAGATGGTGGTATCGATGCGCAACTTCACCGCCGCCAACGCGATCCGTGCCATCGAGATCACCTCGCGCTTCCCGCGCGTGCACGGCGCGCCGATCCATTTCGGCGATCCGGCCGCGATCGGCATCGCCGACATCGACCGGCCCGAGTTCGGCGGCGAGCCCGACATCAGGCCCGGCGAGGTGCCATTGTTCTGGGCCTGCGGGGTGACGCCGCAGACGGTGATCGAGGCGGCGAGGCCGCCGTTCTGCATCACCCACAAGGCCGGGCACATGCTGATCACCGATCGCCTGAACGACGAATTCCGCGAGTGACTGGGCTGAAGGGGTCTTCAGGGATGATCAAGCCGTGGATTTTCGAGTTCTTCGGGGCGCCGCGCGAGCTCCATGACCGGTTCGATCCCAAGGCGTCGCAACGCTACTTCGATGCCTATCTCGATCTGTGGGCCAGCGCCGAGCCGGCGGGCTTCGAGGGCATCTTCTTCAGCGAGCACCATTTCGGCGCGGCCTATTCGCCGGCGCCGAACCTGCTGATCGCCAGCGTCGCGTCGCGGACCAGGACGCTGCGCCTGGGGACGCTCGGCATGGTGCCGCCCTATCATGCGCCGTGGCAGCTCGTCGAGGAGATCGGCATGCTGGATCATCTCACCGGCGGCCGGCTCGAGATCGGAACCGCGGCGGGCATTCCCAATGAGATGGCCAAGGTCGGCCTCGACCACGACGAAGCGCGGGCGCGCAACGACGAAGCCGTCGATATCCTCGATGCTGCGCTCAAGAGCCCGGTCATCTCGCATCGGGGCAGGTTCTGGCAGTTCGAGAATCTCCGCCTGACGCCGCGTCCGGTGCAGCAGCCGTCACCGCCCGTGTGGGTCACGGTGGTGAGTGTCGCGTCGGCCCGCAAGGCGGCGCGTCGCGGCGTAAAGCTCTGCACCGGGTTTCATCCCTTGTCCAAGGTCGTCGAGATCTTCGACGCCTTCCGCGACGAAGCCGATAAGATCGGCCGCAAGGTCGAGCCGGCCGACCTGTGCATTCGCCGGCAGGTGACGATGCTCGCCGACGATCGCGAGACGGCAGCCGTCGTCGAAGCGCAACGCCGCAACATGCGCAAGTTCCTGGAAGCGGATCCCCGGCTGGATTCGCCGGATCGCCCGGCGATTCTCGACACGCCGACCGCGCACGCCTTCTCCGTCGGCGATGAAGAATTCATCGCCGGCACGCCGGCTTCAATTGCCGAGCAGATCATCGGGCAATGCCGGGCGGCGGGTGCAGGCCATTTCGCCGCCACCTTCGATCGCTCCCGTCCGCCCGAACGGCTCAAGGAATGGTACGCCGCGTACGGCGCCCAGGTGATTCCGCTGTTGCGGCAAGCTGCCGTCTGAGCAGCATATGAAGCGCTCATCATTCGCCTCCCCAGCTCTGCTGCTACCGATGACGGGGCACATCCCCACCGAAGGGGGGGAGGATAATGAACGGCGCCTACGCGCTCTCCGACTGGCCGGACAGGCGCTCGAAGACCGTGCCGCGGCAGACCGGGCAGCCCGATGACTTGAGCGCTTCGATGGTGGCGGGAGCGCCGGCTTCGCCGAGCGACTGGACGGTGCCGCAGGTGCGGCACCGGTAGCGCCGGACGCGCGGATTGACCTCGGCGGAATACAGCGGCCCCGGGTAGGACCGCCCGGGGCGCTGCGGCTGGCCGACCGCCGCGAGCTCGATCATCTGCCCGACCGACCCCAGGATCGACGCGCCTTGGTAGGCGTTGAAGCTGGGCCGCATCATGGTGATGGCGAAGCCCGTCTCGAGGATCACCTTGTTCAGGGCGAACTGTTCCGCGCCGGAGCGCTGGGCGTAGGACAGGAAGCCGAGCGATCCCGGCTCGTCGACAAGGGCCTGGCGGGCGCGTTCCAGGAACAGGCGGGCGCCTTGCTCGGTGTAGGGCGGGTCGGTTTCGACGACATCGAAGGCGCCCTGCAAGGACGGCGGCAGCGGTTCGCGCAGGTCGTGCTCGAGGATGTCGATGGCGAGCGACTGGGCGCGTGCCTGGCGCCGCAGGAAGCCGGCGCGCTCCGGGTCGAGCTCGATCACGGTGATGGGGTGGCGCAGCGGCGCGGCGAGATGGACCTTGGCGAACATGCCGAGCGCGAGCGAGACCGAATCGTCGTCACCCAGGATCAGGATGCGCCGTCCCTCGAGCGCTCCCTCGGCGTACATGAGGGCGGCGCGGCGCAACGACGTCTCGGCCGTGCACGGCGCCTGATCGAGAGTCACGTCGACGGCGGGCGCCGAGTCGAGCAAGGCGGAGAACGCCGCCGCCAGGTTCGCGGCGGCCGGGCTGATGCCGCTGCCCTTGCAATTGAAGCAGGTCGGGTCGAAATCGCCGACTTCGCCGAGAAGCTCCTGGACGAGTCGATCGCCGGTCGGGGTCAGGCTCATGCCGCCTTCGCGCGCCAGCAGACCGGCTTTCTCGAGCTCGCGGCGGACGGCCGAAGCGACCGGCAGCGGCAGCCGCGCCTCGCGGGCAACGACGTTGAGCGGCGCCCGGCCGAGGCGTTTCACGACCCGCAGCACCGTGGCCACGCCGGTCGGCCCTTCGCGCAGCCTCGTGTCGGTGGCGACCTGCCGCAGAACCTTGTCGCTATTGAGATTTTCGTTCATTCTCTTCAGGGCTCGCTTGCGAGCAAAACTTCCCCAAGTCGGTTGAGCATACGGCGCGGATCGAAATGTTGCTGCGGCAATTCTTTGCGGAATTCTATCATTGTTCAGCGGCAATATGCGATGAGGAGGAGCTGATGGCAGCCGCCGAGGCCGCCGCAACGCGTGTCGGCGCGACGATCGTCGGCCGCTACTCCGTGGCCTACCAGCCGCATGGCCTGACGGTTTCCGTGTTCCTCGCCGAATCCCACATCATCCTGACGACGTGGCCCGAGCTGGACCTCCTGCTGGTCGATTCACTGTTGTGCAATCCGCAAATGAACAACGACGATGTTCTCGACGAGGTCCGTTCCCGGCTATGTCCCACGGGCAAAGTCGTGACGCAGACATTCGGACGGTGGATCGCGGCGGACCCGCCCGGATCCGCCGGCGGTTGAGCGTCCGGAGCGAGGGACCAAATGGCGGAAAGAGCGAGCTTCCAGCTGCGGCTGGTCGAACCCAGGGATATCGAGGTCGTTGCCGGCTACGAGGCCGAGATCGCGAAGGTTTCCTTTCCCGACGACCCGATCACCGATCTCGCCTTCTACGTGAAGAAACTCAGGAACGTGCCGGGCGACCGCAAGAGTGCGGGCTTCGTCGCCGAGCAGGACGGCGAGGTGGTCGGCTGGGCCTACGTGAGCCAACGGCAGAACTTCATCACCAAGGCGCGCTATGCCGACTTTCACAGCATCTTCGTCAGCGCATCGGTGCGCGGCGGCGGCGTGGCGAACGCCCTGATGAAGGCCGTGCTCGATTACTGCGCGGGGCATGACCTGACGCGCATCGTCTTCAGGACGCGCGCCACCAACGAACGCATGAAGGCCGTTCTCGCGCGCCACGGCTTCATTCCCACCCAGATCTACTACGAGCGAAACGACCCGGACGCGGCGGGCGACTAGGCCGGGAAGCCGCATCGGCTTCTTCGGTTAGAGCACCGGGTCGTCATGGCCGGGAGCGCGCCACTCCGTCGCGCTCATGTTCTTGTTGATCACACGCCCATGAGCGCCACGGAGTGGCGCGCATGAGATCATCACCCGCTCGTATTCCGCATGAAGCATCGCGCTCTACGGCGCGTGCTGGATATAGACATGGTAGCTTATCGTCTTGCCGGGATACTCGACGGACGGCTTGCGATTGCAGGCGGGCAGCGCCGACCGTGGCGGCCATTTCAGGACCACGCGATCGCGGGCCGTCGACAGCGCGACCTGCAGCAGCTCCGCGGTATCCGGGTCGCTGCCGACGAGTTGCCGCAACAGGCGCATCTCCTTCTTGACCAGGGCCGACTTCGTGCGCGGCGGATGCATCGGATCGATCACGACGACGTCCCCGGCGAGCCGGGGCAGAAGGTCGCGCGCATCGCCCTGCATCAGGGTCATCCTTGCCGCGATCACCGCCACCTCGCCGCCGGCCAGGCTTGCCCGCCGCAAGCCATCCTCCAGCATCCGATGAACGTCCGGTGATCGCTCGATGAGCGTCACGCGGCTGCCGGCTGCCGCCAGGACGAATGCGTCGCGGCCCAGGCCGGCCGTCGCGTCGACGACGTGCGCCTCGCGATTCCTGGTGATGCCCGCAGCCCGGACCAGGGAATGGCCTCGGTTGTCACCCAGCCGAAGCCGGTAGCCGGAAACGCCGCGGGTGAAGTCGATCCTGAGCTCGTCCGATGAAGCGTTGTCCGGCATCGTCTCGGTCGGCGGCGATCAATAGCCCAGCGAGACGTCGATCTCCTGCAGGAGCCGCCCTCCCGCCTCGAGGTTTCTGATGTTCGCGGCGACCTCGGTCACGAGCTGGCCGACGGTCGGTCGCCGGGCCACGTGCGGCATGATCGTGACCTTGGGATGAAGCCAGAGCGGGCTTTCCGGAGGCAGCGGCTCGGGCCACAGCGCGTCCAGGGCCGCGTACGACAACTGTCCCGAATCGAGCGCGGCGATCAGGTCCTTTTCCACCACGTGCTTGCCGCGCCCGACATTCACCAGCATGGCGCCTTTCGGCATCATGGCGAACGTGCGTGTGCAGAAGATGCCCTCGGTTTCCGGCGTGAGCGGCAGCAGGCAGACGGCGATGTCGGTCTGGCCGAGAAACCGCTCGAGCTGATCGTTGCCGTGGAACAGGGGAACCTCGGCGGACGGGCGCGGCGAGCGGACCCAGGCGGAGACCTTGAAGCCCAGCGACCGCAGGACGATCGCCGGCGCCGTCGCCATCATGCCATAGCCCAGAAATCCGACGCGTCTCTGCTCGGGCCGCATGATCGGCACCCGACGCCATTCTTTCCTCGCCTGGGCCGCCTGGTAGCCCGGCATGTCGCGATGGAAGCGCAGGACGTGCATGACGACGTACTCCGTCATCATCGGATCGCCGCCCGGCGGCTCGACCTTGCCGAGCGGGACCTTGGGCAGCTTGGGATGATCGACGAAGGACTCGACGCCGGCCGAGCGGCTGAACATGGCCTTCAGGTTGGGGAAGGCGGGAAGCACGCCGAAATCAGGGTGCATGAAGGCGAGGTATTCGATGTCCTTGGCGTCGCCCACGTCGGGCCAGAAGCGAATCGGCAGATCGGGAATCTGCTTCTTGAAGGCCTCACGAAACGCCTCGGCAGAGCCGATGACCTTGTCCAGGTTGATGATGAGCAGCGCCATGCAGCCTCCAGCGCGACGCCGAAGGCGACGCTTCACGCGTTGATGATAGAGGAGAAGGCCGTCGAGGACGACACGCCGTCTTCCTGCCTCCCTCGTCATACGGGGGAGGTGGCCCGAAGGGCCGGAGGGGGAGAGACTCCGACGAGAATCATGAAGTTCCGACGTCGGAATCTCATGGACCTCGTCTGGAGCTTTCCCCCTCCGCCCCCTGGCGGGGGCACCTCCCCCGACTACGGGGGAGGCGAACGAAAGCGCCGCGACGGACCTTTGATCAGGCCGCGATCTGCTCGACCGTCGGCCCGTCGCCGGCCAGCGTGGTGCGGCGCATGTCGCGCACCTCGGTGCGGTCGAAGCGACAGGCGCGATGCATGGTCGAGCGATTGTCCCACATCACGAGGTCGTGCTGGCGCCATTGATGCGAGTAGACGAACGCGCGCTGCGTGGCGTGCTCGGTGAGCTCGCGCAGGAACACGCGCGCTTCCGGGATCGTCCAGCCCTCGATCGCGCCGGCATGCGAGGCCAGGAACAGCGACTTGCGGCCAGTGCCCGGATGGACGCGCACCAGGCGCTGGCGAACCGGCCGGAAGTTCTCGACCTCCTCGGGCGTGAAATCGGTGAAGCCGATCGCGCCGCGCGAATGGAGCAGCGAGTGCTCGCAGATCAGGTCCTCGACCTCGGCCTTGGTCCGTGCGTCCAGGGCGTCGTAGGCGGCGCGCATGTCGGCGAACTCGGTGCGGCCGCCCCACGACGGGATGACACGCGCCGACAGGAGCGAATACTTGGCCGGCACCTCGGCGTACGAGCTGTCGGAATGCCAGAGCCGGTCGCCCAGCTTGAAGAACCACTGACGGTCGTCGCCCGAGATGATGCGGCCATTCTTGTCGAGGTTGGAGAGATCGGCCATGCCGGCGCCGAGCCGGCTGTCCGCCGCCTTGCGGATGGTGCCCGGCCGGCTCTTCGACTCGAGAGGCCCGAGGCTGCGCGAAAAGACGAGCTGCTGGTCGTCGGTGATGTCCTGGTCGTGAAAAACCAGCACCGCGTACTTGTCCATGCCCGCGTCGATCGCCGCGACGTCATCGCGACCGAGCGGCCTGGTCAGGTCGACGCCGGACACCTCGGCGGCGAAGTCGGAATTGATCGGCTTGATCTCAAGAGCCATGGCGGCGCTCCCTTTCGCGCGGTGTTATAACACAACGCACATGCCCGACAGTGCGCCCCGAGACCTGCAGAAGGCGTTCGCCCTCCATCAGAAGGGCGACTTCGCGGCGGCGGAACGGCTCTACCAGGCGGTCCTCGCTGCGGCGCCCGACCAGTTCGATGCCCTGCACCTGCTCGGCGTGCTGCACGCCCAGACCGGCCGGCTGGCGCGCGCCGCCGAGCTGCTGGCCGCGGCGATCCGCATCAAGCCCGCCGAGGCAGCCGCCCAGTTCAACCTCGGCAGCACGTTGCGCCGGCTGGGCCAGCCCGCCGAGGCGGTGGCCTGCTTCGACAAGGCGGTCGCGCTCGATGCACGCTACGGCGATGCCCATTTCGGCCGCGCCAATGCCCTGGTCGAGCTCGGCCGCCCGGCGGAGGCGCTCGAGGCCTACGATCGCGTCCTGGCGCTGAAGGGCGCGCGGGCGGACCTGTTCCGGCAACGCGGCAGGCTGCTCAGCGAGCTGCGGCGCCGGCACGAGGCGTTGCAAGCCTACGATCAGGCGGTCGAGCTCGACCCGCTCGACGGCGAGTCGTTCAGCAACCGGGGAAACCTGCTGCGCGACCTCGGTCGCCTCGACGAGGCCCTGGCGAGCCACGACCGGGCGATCGCGGCGCGGCCCGATCGCGCCGAGCTACTCAGCAATCGCGGCGCCACCTTGGCCGCGCTGCGCCGCTTCGAGGAAGCGCTCGCCGACTACGACCGCGCCCTGGCGCTGCAGCCCGACTTCGCCGCCGCCCACAGCAACCGCGGCGTCGTCCTGCGTGACCTGGGGCGCGTCGAGGAGGCGCTGGCCAGCCACGACCGCGCGATCGCGCTGGCTCCCGACCTGGCGGTGGCGCACAGCAATCGCGGCGTCGTGCTGCACCAGCTCGATCGGCTCGACGAGTCGCTGGCCAGTCACGACAAGGCGGTGGCGCTCGCCCCGGATCATGCCGAAGCGCACAGCAATCGCGGCGTCGCCTTGCTCGCGTTGCAGTCGTTCGATGCGGCGCTGACGAGCTACGACCGCGCCTTGGCGCTCAGTCCCGACGACCTCGAGGCGAGCTGGAACAAGGCGCAGGTGCTGCTGCTGCGCGGCGACCACGATCGCGCCTGGCTGTTGCACGAAGCGCGGCGGCGCAAGCCCGAGTTTCCGGTCGTCGGCGATCCCGCCATCCCGTTATGGCGCGACGGGACCGCGCTGGCCGGCAAGACGGTGCTGGTTCACTGGGAGCAGGGGCTGGGCGACACGATCCAGTTCTGCCGCTACCTGCGGCCGCTGCGCCGCCACGCGGCGCGCGTCCTGTTCGCACCCCAGCGGCCGCTGGCGGGCTTGATGCGCACCCTGGGGCCGGAGATCGAGATCGTCGATCCGGGCGATGCGGCGCTCCGCTACGACCTCAGGATCCCGCTGATCAGCCTGCCCCTGGCCTTGCGTTCGACGCTGCAGACGATCCCGGCCGACATCCCCTATCTCGGCGCCGACGAGGCGCGGATCGCCCGCTGGCGGCAACGGCTGGCCGGCGCGGGCTTCATCGTCGGCATCTGCTGGCAGGGCAATCGCAGCGCGATCGATCGCGGGCGATCGTTTCCCGTGGCCGAGCTCGCCCCTCTGTCGCGCGTGCCGGGCGTGCGTCTGGTCGCCCTGCAGAAGGGCGACGGCCTTGCCCAGCTGGCGGACCTGCCCGAGGGCATGCGGGTCGAGACGCCGGGAGACGATTTCGACGCCGGCCCCGACGCGTTCCTCGACACCGCCGCGATCCTGAGGCTGTGCGATCTGGTCGTGACGTCGGATACGGCCGTCGCGCATCTGGCGGGCGCCCTGGGCGTCCGGACGTGGGTCGCCTTGAAGGCGGTGCCGGACTGGCGCTGGATGCTCGACCGGTCCGACACCCCCTGGTACCCGACGCTGCGGCTGTTCCGGCAGAAGGCGCGCGGGCAATGGGCGCCGGTGTTCCGCGAGATCGCGGCCGAGCTCGCCCGCCTCGTCGAAGCGTGCACCGGCCCGCGAACTCCCACCATTCCGGTCTCGTGGGGCGAGCTGATCGACAAGATCACCATCCTCGAGATCAAGCGCGAGCGGCTGAAGGACGAACAGGCCCGGGCGAATGTCGTGCACGAGATGGAATTGCTCACCGCGGTCGCCGGACCAACACTCTCCCGGCCCGACCTGGCGACGCTGAAGAGGACGCTGCGTGCCCTCAACGAGGTGTTGTGGGATGTCGAGGACGAGCTGCGGCGCCTGGAGGCGGCCCAGCGCTTCGACGATCGGTTCGTCACGCTCGCCCGGTCGGTCTATCGCGAGAACGATCGGAGGGCTGCGATCAAGCGACAGATCAACCAGCTTCTCGACTCGGAGATCATCGAGGAGAAGGGCTACGAGCCGTATTGACGGCGCGCCTCGCGGCACTCGGGGCGAGAGGGTCGCTTCGAGAAAGCCGCGCGTGAGCGCGCGCACCATGTGCGGCGCGCCCGGAACCAGACCGATCGCGGCGCGCTCGGCATCGCCGAGGGCCGCCTGCGTCCAATTGACCAGTGATCGCGATGAGACACCACACAATTATTGTGGTAATTAACCTCAAAAGTGACTGAAGCGTCAATTTTCCGGATGCGACCGGCGCGGCGCCAGGAGGGCCCATGACCACGCAAAGGCTTTACCAGCTGCCCGTCGACATCACGCAGTGGCACTTCGACGGCGCCACCGAGGTGCTGTTCAATTGGGAATACAACGACGGATCGGCCGACCTGCTGAACCTGTACGAGAAGGGCAAGCAGCAGCAGTGGGATGCCTCGAGCCGCATCGATTGGCGCCAGGAGCTGTTCGAGGACAATCCGATGGGCATGGCCGACGAGACCATCCCGATCTACGGCTCCCCGGCGTGGGCCAAGCTCACCGAGAAGGAGAGGAACTGGCTGCGCTTCAACCTGCAATGCCACACGATCTGCCAGTTCATGCACGGCGAGCAGGGCGCGCTGATCGCGACCGCCAAGATCGTCAGCACGGTGCCCGACATGAACGCCAAGTTCTATGCCGCCACCCAGGTGATGGACGAGGCACGCCACGTCGAGGCCTACAAGCGGCTGATCCACGAGAAGTTCAAGGCCGCCTATCCGATCACCAGGTCGCTGCAGAACCTGCTCGAGCAGACGCTGTCAGACCGTCGCTGGGACATGACCTATCTCGGCATGCAGGTGCTGATCGAGGGCCTGGCGCTCGCCGCCTTCCAGCGCATCCGCGACAGCGCCCGGAACAACCTCGCCGCGTCGATCAACGCCTACGTCATGCAGGACGAGGCACGCCACGTCACGTTCGGCCGCATGGCGCTGCGTGAATACTATCCGCAGCTGTCCGATCACGAACGCGCGGAGCGCGAGGAGTTCGCCGTCGAGGCGCTCTATTTCATGCGCGACCGCTTCAACCAGGCCGAGGTCTGGGAACGTTCCGGGCTGCCGGTCGACGAGCTCGTCAAGTACGCCTACGAATCGGGCGCCATGCAGGCCTTCCGCACCCGCCTGTTCACCCGCATCGTGCCCATCCTCAAGGAGATCGGGCTGTTCGGCCCCAAGGTTCAGAAGGCGTTGGGCGACATGGGCGTGATGGAATACGCCAGGATCGACGTCGAGAAGCTGATCGGCAACGACATGAAGGTCGCCGAGGATTTCGACGCCAGGAAGTTCGTGGAGAGGTCGATCGCGCCCGTGGCGGCGTAGAGCCGTTCGGAGATCTTCGAGGTGAAGAGCTACGCGTCCCGTTGATCAGTGGGACGCGATCGCCTGATCGATCGCGATCCCCACGATCTGCACGATCAGCTCCGTGGTTGCCGGATTGGCGGCGATGGCGGCGAAGCCATCGGTCTGGGCATTCGCCGCCGTGACACTGGCTGCGGTGCTGTCGACATGCGCCATGACCGTCTTCGCCCAAGTCGAATCGGTCAGACCCTGCGTGAGGGCGAAGCGGGCGCTGACCATCTCCTTGTTCGTCAGGGTCTGCAGGTCGCCGCCGCGGGCGCCGCTGATGAAGGCGAGCACGAAGGAGTCGCGCGCCTGCCCGTGCTGGAGCTGGCTGGTCCAGTAGGCGAGGCCGCTTGCATCCGGCGCCCTGCCGAAGACATTGCCGTAGAAGGCGGTGACGAAATCCTGGTCCGAGAGCGCGGCCGGATAGAGGGCAGCGGGCTCCGGCTGCTTGAAGAAGCTCTTGGCGATGTCCTGGATCGGCCTGCCGTCGTGCAGCTGGCTCGTCCAGTAATCCAGGCCCAGCGCATCGGGTGCGCGACCGAGCTGGCTGTAGAGATCGATGATCTTCAGGACCTGGTCGGCGGACGAGGCCGCCGTCTTGAGGATCGTGGTCGCGTCGATGGTCCGGTCGCCGAACTGCAGCTTCTCGATGCCATCCAGCGTGTCCGTTCCGTCGGTCCCCACCCTGTCCTGCGACACCAGGAAGGGGCTTCCGGCATAGCTCGCCAGGGTGAAGTTCTTGGACGGCAGCCAGGAGACCGCCGTGTCGTCGCCCGGGCCGCCGCTGATCAGGTCGTTGCCGGGCGCGCCGTTGATGATGTCGGCGCCGTTCGTGCCGCTCAGCATGTCGGTGGTGTTGGTGCCGAACAGGGTGCCGGGCGCGCTGAAGGTGGCGATGTCGTAGGTGATGACGCCGCTCGGCGCGAAGCTCAGGGTGTAGCCGTTGACGCCTGTATTGAAGGAAACGCCCTCGCCGCTGCCGTAGCCGAGGCCGTGATCGACGACGAAGTTGGAAGCCGTCTGCGAATTGTCGAGGAACAACCCGTTACTCGAGCTGGCGTAGATGTTGTAGGTCGTCTGATGGGCCGAATCGCCGAAGACGAGCTGGTACCATCCCGTGCTGCCGTTCGCCGTCACCGGCACGTTGTAGATGCTGAGCTGCCCGTTGGGCGGAGCGCCTCCATTGGCCTGCAGGGTCCAGCTTCCCGGGCCGCCCTTGACGATCAGCGCCTGCCAGTCGGTCATCGCGGCGGAACCGGTGACCGACAGGGTGACGAAGCCGTCCGTCCCGGCCGATGAATCCGACGGCGCGAAGAATCTGAAAGCGAGCGGCGTCTGGGCGTTCGGCGCGTAGGCCGGATTTCCGAGCGAAAACGAGAAGTTGAGGACGTTCTGGTTGAACGAGGCCGCCGGCGTGTTCACCGCATAGTAGGCGGGGAGGCTGTTCGGCCAGGTCGGCCCGCCCGCGGGCGGCGCGACATAGGCGAGCGGGATGGGCACGTAGCCGGCGGGCGCATCCGAGTTGGCGTACAGCGATATGCCGATCGACGGCACCTGCGCGTTCGCGCTCCACAGCGAGATCTGTGGGTTCGTGCCGCCCTGGGAGATCAGGTCGCCATAGGACCAGCCATAGCTGTTGCTGTTGCTCTGGATCAGTTGCGCCCATGGATCGTAGAAGCGATTGCCGCCGCCGGCCGTGCCCGGCCCCGAGCCGAGCAGGTTCGTATAGGTGATCGCGCTGCCCGCGCCATTGAATGTGGCGTCGTAGGCGTAGTTGTAGTTCCAGTTCGCCGTCGTGTTGAGGTTGATCTTGCTCGGATCGGCCGGATTGGGCGACGTGGCGGAACCGCCCCAGTAGCCGGCGTCGAAGCCGGCGACGAAATACTTGGTGACCGTGCCGTCCGCCGTGTTCGGCGTGAAGGTCGTGGACGTGGTCCAGCTCTGTCCCTGGTTCGTGGAAATCTCTATCGAGCCGGTCTGCGCATAGATGCTGTTCAGCAGGTTGGAAGTGCTGATGCGGATCCAGTCTGTGTTGGTGGCGCCGTTGGTCAGGTTGGGCTTGAGATAGAAATACTGGCTGGTGGTGTCGTAGGTGACGCCATACTGGCTGATGGTGTTGGTCGGGCCGTAGTAGGTGACGATGTTCATGGCCGACAGCGTGGCGATGGCGTTGGTGCTGCCGTTGGTCAGGGAATTGACGTAGGTCGTCCAATCGGACGACGGCCACGGGTTGCTCGCCATGTTCGGGCCCTGGGCGGGGCCGAACGCCATGCCGGCCAGCACGCTGCCCGGCGCGATGGCCTGCAGCTTGGTGAGAAGCTGGCTTCCGGTGGTGGCCGAGGAGAAGCCTCTGGTGCCGTTCGCATCGGCGAATTGGACCGGGAAGGCGAAGGCGTTGACCGACGATATGTCGCCCAGGTCGTTCGGGCTCGGAGTCAAGGTCGCCTCGACGAG
Source organism: Reyranellaceae bacterium (assembly GCA_046349295.1). GTDB lineage: Bacteria > Pseudomonadota > Alphaproteobacteria > Reyranellales > Reyranellaceae > Reyranella. Next base: position 115,477 of record JAXMCP010000012.1, on the reverse strand, counting down.
CTGGTACTGGTAGCCCAGGCTCTGGGCACTGCTGGAATTGATGGCGCCGTCGGCACCGCTCTGCGACGTCGACAGGGTCTGCGCCACGGACGCGTTGTTGGAAACGACGAGGAAGACCTGGCCGCTCGAGAAGGGCGTCGGCAGGGTCACCGACAGATTGCCCGACTGGACGGCGCCATTGCTCACCAGAGGGGTGCTGGCCCCGCTGAGGTACGTGCCGTTGGCGTACTCGAGGGCCCAGACGTAGCTATGGTTGTTCAGGAGCTGCTGCTGGAGGGCGGTGCTCAACGTGAAGTTCATGGTCGTCATTCATCGATCCTCGAACTGCCGGCTTTGCCGAGTGTGTACGCTCTTGCGATGGACGTCGGAATCGCCATCCGTGTCAACCGTCGCCACATTGTCGACCCTCGGAGTTGCTCGTCTGCCGCAGCCGGCGCGTCGGCGGGGGGAAGCATCGAAACCGCAATGGACCATCCTTGTCGGCGGCGTGCCGGTTTGTTCCTTGCTGCCTCGCTGTTCGTTCTCCCGACAGGGGCAGGCCGGACCATGGCGCAGACGCCGTTCAGTTCCGCCGAGCTGCGGCACCATCCATTGCAGGAGGTCACCGCCGCGTTTGCGCTGCCCCATATCGTCAAGCTGGGGCCTCGAGGCCGCGCGCCGTACCTCGAGGCGCTGGCGCAGGCCGATGCGCGGCTGCGCCCCCTGGTCCTGCTCGAAACGTGCCGCCGCTGGTTGGGCCGCGGCGACGATGGGCTGTACACCTCCTACAACACGGCGGGCGACCTCGCGCCGGAAGTCGTGGCGGCGTTCGAGGCACTCGGCCTGCCCCAGCACGCTGCGGTGATGCGCAAGGCGCTCGGCATGTTCGCCGAGCCCTACGAGCGGGACAATGCAAAGAGGCGGACGAAATACTTTGCGCCCGGCACCCGCTCCTGGGACGAGCAGCTCGAAGCCTTCACCTACGAGATCGAGGCGATCAGGGGCGAGCCGTATTTCGGCGAGGCCGTGCTCGAGTTCGCCCGATCCCGTGACCTTATCCCGCGCTGACGGAACGACGGAGTGGACACATCCTGCTTCCTCCCCCGATGACGGGGAGGAATGCAGTTGCAAAAGTGGAGGGGAGATGTCTCGAGATTTTGCTGGCCGGGTCGTGTTGATCACCGGCTCGGGAAACGGCATCGGCCGCGCAACCGCGCTCGCCCTCGCCGCGCGCGGCGCGACGGTGGGCGTGAACGATCTCAAGCCGGAGTTCGTCGAGAAGGTGGTGCACGAGATCGGCGATGCCGGCGGCACGGCGATCGGCCTGGTCGAGAACGTGTCGACCCGCGACGGCATGCGGCGGACTGTGCTGGGGCTGGCCGAGCGGGCTGGCCGGCTCGACGTCATGGTCAACAACGCTGCCTGGGTGCGCTACCAGGCCATTCCCGACGTCGCCCCCGGGACGCTCGACCGCATGCTCGACGTCGGCTTCAAGGCGGTCGTCTGGGGCATCCAGGCGGCGGCGGAAGCGATGCATGCCGAGCGCGGCGGCGTCATCGTGAATTTGGCCTCGGTCGCCGGCATCGTCTCGCAGCCCAACAGCATCGTCTACAGCGGCATCAAGGCCGGCATCATGGGCATCACGCGTGCCGCTGCGGTCGAGCTGGGCGGCCGCAAAATTCGCGTCAACGCAGTGGCGCCCGGGGCCGTGCCCACGGAAGGCACCCAGCGCAATCGCAACGTCGAGCGCGATGCGCGCCGCGTCGCACGCACGCCGCTCGGCCGGCTGGGCACGGTCGACGACATCGCGGGGGTCGTCTGCTTCCTGGCCAGCGATGCAAGCGGCTTCGTGACCGGTCAGACGATTACGGGTGACGGCGGCTTCACGATCGCCAACATGTGACGCTGGGTCAGCGCGACGTTGAATCGCTGCCGCAAGGGGCGCAAGCTCTCACTACAGGCCGGCCGCCAGGGGAGAGCTGGTTGCCTGCCTCAACGCGATGACGCGTTCTTGGGATGCTTCGGGCAACGACCCGCTGCGATTTGGGGGAGACAATGTTGCGCAAGATTGCGATTGCGGCCGGCCTCTTGGCTGCCGGGCTTGTTCAAGGGGCCGCATTCGCCCAACCAACGGGCTGGAACTACTACAACGGCTACACCAGCTTGCCGACCATTCCTTTCGCCAGCGGCGCCATGAGCTCGACAAATGGAGCCAGCGTCTTTCTGCAGATGAACGGCGGTTCCCCTACTCCGTTCACCATGGATACGGGATCGACCGGAATTGTCGTCAGCCCCGACTATTTCAGGCCTGGACCAAACGACATCAATCAGGGGCCGGGGTCGGTGACCTACACGAGCAGCGGTATCACGTACAAGGGTACTTACTACCAGACCAACGTGTCGATCCTGCAGACCAACCAGGGCGCGAACAATAGCACGACGGCCGGCGCACAGCTCGCGACCTCGACAGTGACGGTGCTGGCCGCCTCTCAGATCTGCGGGGCCGACGGACACTGTGGGCCGACGACTCCTATTGCCTACATGGGCATTGGCTACGATCGCGACCAGATGTCGACAATCGCGCCCGTCGGCAGCAAGATCAATGCCTTCACCAACATCACGTCTCTTGCTTCGGGTGCGTCGCTCGACAGTTACCGTCAGGGCTACATCATTACCAACACTGGGATCACGCTCGGCCTCAGCACGGCGGCAACCCAGAACTTCGGCGTCATCAAGCTGACGCCGGACACGTCAAAGAGCTTCCCCACAGCCGGAGTCCCCTGGTCGACCGCACCGATGACGGTAGTGGTCAACAACGGCAGCAATCCCAGCTCCGGCACCCTGCTGCCCGACACCGGCATCAACTACATGTTCCTGACGACGGCCAGCAACAATCGACCAACGACCACCTCGTGCGACACGTCGAGCCAGGCGCGCAACTGTGCGGTCAACGGGACGCAATTCCAGGTCTGGCTGCCGGGACAGACCGGATCGGCGGCGACGTTCTCGTACGTTGTTGCGAAGGATCAAGCAGGACAGCCGGGCCGTGTCGAGTACAACAGCGACAACACCGCCAACACCGGCTTCGTCAACACGGGACGCGAGTTCTACCAGAATTTCAGCTATTTCTACGACGATGTCGGCGGCTACGTCGGCTACACGACGGTCCCAGGTGGAACCTGGGCCATGACAGCCGTCTCGCCGCTGCTGGCGCTGACTGGCACGGTGCCGTTGATCGCCGGCTTCCAGGAATGGATGCCGGTTTTCTTGTACGGCGACACCCTGCTGCAGACCAGCGGAAGCGCCGCCTTCAACGGCGCGATCACCGGCGCCAACAACAACCTGTCATTGAGTGGCGGCGGCGCATTTGCTTTCAGCGCACCGGTCGCCTTGGGCACGGGATCCTTCAACGTCCAACAAGGGGCCGCATCGATCACTGCCGGCTTGTCAGCCACAACGATCACCGTCAGCTCCCAAGGCGCGCTGAATAACAACCCAGGCAGCACCATCACCGGCACCGTGTCCAACGCCGGCGCCTTCGACAACAGCGGCACCGTCGTCGGCAACCTGACCAACGCCGGCACATTGGCCGGCAGCGGCACGTTCGTCGGCAACGTGGTCAATGCCGGCGCGATCAGACCCGGCAATGGCATCGGCACCATGACCATCGCAGGCAGCTACACCAACACTCCCAGCGGTGCCTTCGTGGCCGAGGTGGGCAATGCGGGACAAAGCAGTCGCATCAACGTCACCGGGACGGCCATCCTCCAGGGAGGGACGGTTGCAGTCACGCCGATCGCCGGCGTCTTTGCGCCGCGCACGACGTACACGATCGTGAGCTCGACCGGGGGCTTGAGCGGCAGCTTCGGGTCGGTGTCGTCGGGCGGCAGCTCCTTCCTGCAGCCATCGCTCGCCTACGACGCCAACAACGCCTACCTGACGATGACCATCGGCGGCTTCGCGGCAGCGGCGCAGACGCCGACCCAGTATGCGGTCGGCGCGGCGCTCGATGCCAGCGCGCCTTCGGCCAGCGGCGACTTCGCCAACATTCTCGGCACGATTGCCGGTCTCAACAGCTCGACGGTCATGCCGTTCCTGACCTCGATCAGCGGCCAGAACTACTCGGCCTTCTCCAACTCGATGGTGCAAGGCGCCCAGCTCTTCATGAACAACTTCGCCCTTCAGGTCGGCGGCGGCAGCGTCGGTCCGCGCGGCGGCCGCGTGGCGCTGGCCCAGGCGTGCGAGGTCGCCTGCCAGACCTTCGCGCCGCCGACATGGGGCGCCTGGGGCGGCGCGCTGGGCGGCACCGGCACGGTCGGCACCGGCGCCGTCACCGGGTCGACGACCTACAATGTCGGCGGCTTCGCGGCCGGTCTCGACCGGCAGATCACGCCGAGCTTCCTGGCCGGCGTCACGGTGGGCTACACGACGGGCACGCAATGGGTGTCGGGCTTCTCCGGCCAGAGCAGCTCGAACACCGTCCAGGTCGGTCTCTACGGCAGCTTCTTCCAGGACGCGTTCTATCTCGACGGCATGGTGAGCTACGCCAACAGCACCAACCAGATGTGGCGCAACATCGCCATCCCGAATCTGCAGCAGCGCACGGCGCAGGGTCTCACGGGCGCCAACCAGTTCTTCGGCCAGCTCGAGGGCGGCTATCGCTTCACGCTGAGCGGCCCGGCGATGGCGTTCATCACGCCCTTTGCCCGCCTGCAGGGCTACACCGGCACGCAGAACGCCTTCACCGAGACCGGCGCGCAGTCGCTGAGCCTGAGCGTGGCGGCGCAGACCACCAACTCGTTGCGCTCGGTGATCGGCGCGCAGCTCGGCGGGTCGATGGATTTCGGCTGGCGCGACCGGCTCTACGCCCAGCTGCGGCTGGGCTGGAGCCACGAGTACGCCGACGTGACGCGTCCGGTGACGGCCTCGCTGGCCGGCGCGCCGAGCTTCCTGTTCACGACCTACGGCGCGACGCCGACGCGCGACGGGGCCGTGGTGGGCGTGCAGGCGACGACGTCGATCGCCGAGGCGGCGTCGATCTATCTCCGCTACGAGGGCAACATCGCGGGCCAGGACACCACGCACGCGCTGACCGCCGGCCTGCGCATGACCTGGTGACGTCGACCTTCATCATGCGCGACTGGGGTTCGCGGCCCGCAGGCGAGAGCGCGAGAGGGGCCGGCGGTGCACACAGGAGCAGCGCAACGAGGACGGATGCAGAGAATCGCCGGCTCGACGTGGAGTGGGCTGGCCCTCGCTTGGTCATTGCTCAGAGATAGATCGCACAACCCCTGGCTTCGAGCTCGCCGAACCAGCCGGGTGGCTCGAGCGTGGTGATCCATCGCAGATCGAGCTTGTCCAAGCGCGGCAGCTCTCGCAGGCTCTCCGGCAGGGCAGCGATCGGGTTGCCGCGGAGATCGATCTGACGCAGTTCGGCCATCGCGCCGATGGCTGAGGGCAGCGTGGTGAGCCGGTTGTTGCGGACATGCAGCTCGCGCAAGCGCGCCAATCTGGAAATCGAGCGTGGAAGGCCGGTCAGCTGATTGTCGGTGACGCGCAGCTCGATCAGGCTCGTCATCTCCGTCACCACGTCGGGCAAGGCCGCGAAGGCGTTCCCGCTGATGTTCAGGTAGCGCAGGCGTTTCAGGTGCCGCAACGCGAGCGGAAGCGCCGTCAGCTGGTTGTCGTGCAGGTACAGAAAATCGCTCAGCCCTTCGAGCTCGCCCAGGCGGGCCGGGATCTCGCGCAGCCTGTTGTGGCCGAGATCGAGCATCCGCAGGCCGCGCAGATCGCCGACACGATCTGAAATCTCGGTCAGGTCGTTGTCGGCCAGGACCAGCGTCCGCAGGTCAGTCCTCGCCCACACTTCCTCCGGCACGGCGCCCAGAGCCTGGTTCCAGAGCGACAGGTGTGGGCCGGTGCCGTTCGGCTGAGCGTTCATGCCCCGAGACCACCCTTTCGCTCATCTATGACCGAGCACGATAGGCGTTATCGGGCTCACACCGTCAGTCAGACATCGATCTCCGCATTGGTTGATCCATTGCCCAGTCGCGCGGTGATCCACCTTAGCTTGCATTAGAAACGACCCAGCAGCAAAAACGTGTCGCGTGCTTGGGCAAGGCAACAGACTTCCTTGGCGTGAGGCAATACCAAGCTCGATGCTCAGCCACAGATGAACACGGATGGTCATGTTCATCTTCGGGTTTGGCCAGTCACGCAGTTCCGCACTGTGCGCGCGGCGCCGCTGTGCTCGGCTGAAATCAGGCGTACTCTCGATGCACATGGAAACGCTGCCGACTGAGATCATTCCCGAGACCGCGGCCGAGCGCGATCCGCTCGACGTCATCGTCATCGGCGCCGGCGTTGCCGGCCTCTATCAGCTCTATCGCCTGCGCGAGCTCGGCTTGCGCGTGAAGGTGTTCGAGGCCGGGTCGGACGTCGGCGGTACCTGGTACTGGAATCGCTATCCCGGCGCACGCTTCGATTCGGAGAGCTGGTCCTACGGCTATTCCTTCTCCGAGGAGCTGCTGCAGGAATGGGAGTGGCCCGAGCACTTCGCCGCCCAGCCCGACACGCTGCGCTACCTGAACTTCGTCGCCGACAAGTTCGACCTGCGGCGCGACATCCAGTTCCACAGCCGGGTCGTCGCGGCGCACTTCGACGATCGGACCGACCGCTGGACGATCACCCTGGAGAACGGCGAGCAGGCCTCGGCGCGCCTGCTGGTCACGGCGCTGGGGCCGCTCTCGGCCTATACGCTGCCCGTGATCCCCGGCCGCGACGATTTCCAGGGCCAGGCCTTCCACACCGCGCGCTGGCCGCGCGAGGGCGTGGCGCTCGCCGGCAAGCGGGTCGGCATTATCGGCACGGGCGCCACCGCCATCCAGGTGATCCAGACCATCGCGAGCCAGGTCGGCTCGCTCACCGTGTTCCAGCGCACGCCCAATTGGGCGGCGCCGCTGCACAACAGGCGCATCACCGCGGAGGAGCAGCGGCAGATCAAGGCGTCGTACGCCGAGATCTTCGAGCGCTGCCGCCAGACCAGCACCTGCTTCATCCACCAGACCGACCCGCGCAAGGCGCTGGAGGTCTCGGCCGAGGAGCGCGAGGCGTTCTGGGAGAAGCTCTATGCCGAGCCGGGCTTCGGCATCTGGGTCGGCAACTTCGCCGACGTGCTGGTCGACAAGCAAGCCAATGCGCTGGCCAGCGACTTCGCCGCGCGCAAGATTCGCGAGCGCGTCAAGGACCCGCGGGTCGTCGACAAGCTGATCCCCAAGGACCACGGCTTCGGCACACGCCGCCTGCCGCTCGAATCGGGCTACTACGAAGTCTACAATCGCGAGAACGTGCGGCTCGTCGACATCAACGAGACGCCGATCGAGCGCATCACGCCGGAGGGCCTGCGCACCAGCGCCGAGGACTTCGCCTTCGACGTGCTGATCTACGCCACCGGCTTCGACGGCGTCACCGGCCCCTACGACCGCATCGACATCAGGGGGCCCGGCGGCCGTCGCCTGAAGGACGAGTGGAGGGGCATGCCCCGGACCTTCCTCGGCATGCTGATCGACGGCTTCCCCAACCTCCTGATGGTGCTCGGACCGCACACGGCGCGCGGCAACATCCCGCGCAACATCGAGGAGATCGTCGACTGGCTGAGCGGCCTCGTCGCCTTCATGCACGAGAACGGCCACAGCCGTGTCGAGACGCGGCGCGAGGAGGTCGACCGCTGGGTCGGCGAGGTCGAGCAGGCCGTGGAGGGCCTGCTGTTCAGCGAGGTCAACTCCTGGCAGACCGGCGTCAACCGCAATGTCGAGGGCCGCCAGACGAGGCGCGTGCTGGGCTACTACGGCGGCGCCGTCGAATACCGCCGCCGCACCGGTGCTGTCGCGGCCGGCGGCTATCGCGAGCTGCGGTTCGACGCGGGCCGAGGGCTTGTCTTCTAGCGGGACCAGGGAGGGGAAGGGCCGCCGGTTGAGAACGGCGGCCCTTCGTGTGCGGGGCGTTTAGGATGAGGGGTGCCCCGCACGGGGAAATCAGGGTCTATCGACCGAGCTTGGCTTCGAAGACCGAGCACCACGCCACGGTAAGCGTCGCCAGGGCGAGCCACATCTCCGTCACGCCCGTCGTGATGGCCAGGAGGCTGGATGCAGCCAGGAGGTTGCCGATCATGTGACGCTCCGGGACGTTGCGGCGCTGCCGCCTTGATGAGGCATTTCTATCGCCGTGGCGTGTCCTCGGCGTGTCGTGAGGCTGGCGGGATGTATCGTTTGTGTCGCGCGACCCGTCGGCGCGGTGCAGGCGGCGACGCGCTCTTCGTGGGGGAATGGCGGGCAGGGGCGCGAACACGTGTCTCGTCAAGCGGGCGCCGATGGTGGCTTTCTCGAATCAGTGGCCATTCGTCACGGTCGCCGCACGCCGACGTCGGTGAAGGGGCTCGAAGAGCTTCTGAAGCTCGAGGTTTGAGGTGCAAGGCCCGCCCAATCGGGCGGGCCAATGTTTGGCGGGAAGACGATGCTCGCTCCTGCGCTATGCCGATCAGCCCGGCCAGTTCGCCCGCATGCGGTCGATCTCGGCCTGACTTGGGCGGTACGGCGCGGCCTTGGGATCGAATGCCTTCCACCCTTGGCTACGATACTCGGTAGCGCGCAGCTCGGGATCGATCGGCCGGAAGCCGGTCATGATCGATTCCGCGCGCGCCGCGTGTTCCTCGCGGACTCGCGCCGTTACCAGCGTGCCGCCGCGGCGCACCGTCTCGGAATAGACGTGGGCCTGCTCGCGGCTGAGGCCGGCATCGACCAGCGCACCGACGATGCCGCCCGCGGCGGCACCCGCCGCGGCGACGACTGCTGTCGAGGCAAGCCAGCCTGCCGCCACGACAGGGCCGAGACCGGGGATGGCAAGCATGCCCAGCCCGGCGAGCAGACCTGCGCCGCCGCCCAGCGCGCCGCCGATACCGACGCCCTTCGTGGTGTCGGAGACCTCGTCCATTTCCGCGGACTCGGGGCTCACGTGCTTGTTCGCGACCAGGCTCACATCGGCGCCGGCGAAGCCTTCTCGTTCGAGCGCGTCGACGACCGCACGGGCCTGGGAGTAGCTGTCGTACACGTGGGTAATGGTTTTCATTGCTGGCTCCTTGCGATTACTGGTTTGCCGTGACGACATTGCCCTTGTAGTCGACGGCGATTTGGACGGTCTTGCCGCCCATGGTGCCGGCGCCGCGCCAGATGCCGTCGTCGTCCTTCTTCAGGCTCGCAACCTCGTCGAGGCCCTGGGCGAGGGCGCGGTCCTTGGCCTGGCCTTCGGTGAAACTGTTGGCGCCCTTGAGCGGCGCACCGGCATCGGCCTTGCGTGGCGTGTAGGCATCGGCCTTGCAGGCATCCATGAACTCGGCCTGGGTGATGCGGCCTTCGGTGCTCATCTTGCGATCGGCGATGCGCATGAAGGCGCCGTAGCGGCTCGCTTCGGCGTTGGACAGCACGCCATCCTTGTTGGCGTCGGCCTTCGTCCACATGGCCTGGCATTCCGCATCTGTCGCGGCATGCGCCGGCAACGCGAGGGCTGCCGCCGCCAATGCTGCGGCGATGAAGCTTTTCTTCATGAGGTTTCTCCGTAAGAGGAAGCGCCGCGATCGGCGTACCTCCGACAACAAGCCGATGGCCGGGCGGTTCCCGATCGTGGCATCGGCGCCCATCGAGGCTGATTTTCGCACTGCATCCGGCAACGTGTGCGGCGCGGCGCCATTGCAACAACGTGTCCCACAGGCGCGCGATTTCCACAGAGTGCGCGGAGTTGATGAGATGCGGCGAACGCGGAAGAAATGGTCGGGCGAGGTGACCGAACACAGCGATGCGCTCGACCTCGAGCGCGACGTCTTCGAGAAATCGCCTCAGGCGATAGCGAAGTCGCTGAAGCGATCGGCCGAGAGGAGCCATCGCCGGAAATCGAGCCCGTATCGGTCGGCGATGTCGATGCTGACCTTCTATATCAACCGGGCCGGCAACAACCTCTCGGCGGCGCGACGCAAGAAGCTCGAGACCGCCAAGGCTAAGCTGCGCGCCGCATTTGGGCGTGAATGATCCCCTTGGACCGCCTTCCCAACGCTTGGGTTGGGGAACTCGACATGATTGCCGCGCGTTCCGATGCCGACCTGGCGGCCGGATCCGAGGCCGCCAGACGTAGCGCGGGGCTTTTCTCAGTCGGCGGGCAACTTCTTCTTCCGAGCGGAGTTCCCGATTCGACACGGGAGGGAGATAGAGCCATGCCGGACAGGAAGATCATGAAGATCATTGAGAAGGCCCGACAGGACAAGCGCGAGGGCAAGTCGCCGGGCACGCAAGCCGAAGCGCCGCCCGAGGGTTGAACCGGCCGTTACCAAAGCGTTGAAGCGCGAACCCGCCAGCACGGCGCCCCGCCGCGCTATCGCGCGAGGCAAAGAGTGCCGCATCGCGCCGGACCGCCGGCGAACGCTCGGCTTTCGCGAAGAAGGCTTCCAACGCGAAGGGCCACCCGTCACTCCACGGCCGCCCGTAAAGCAGCCCAAGCCAGGGCTGCCCATGGTGGAAAGTCGGCGGGGCGGCGGCGTTAGCAAGGCCCATCTTCCGTCGCATTCAGACATCTCGTGAAGCGCGCGGAGGTGCCCCTTGCAGGCTTCAATTACGTGGGAACCTCACCCCCAAACCTCCCCAGCACGGAGCTTGGGGAATGAGACGTCGATTCAATTCCAAAAAACATCGCCCTGGACGCAAGGCCCTTCCCGCGGGACCTTGGGCCTGGGAGATTGCTCATGGACCTGAACGGCATCCTGGCGAAGCAGAAGGCAGCCCACTTGCGCGACGGGGCGCCATCGGCGGCGCAGCGTATGGCGCGGCTCGAGCGCTGCATCGGCCTGCTTGTCGACCATCGCGCCAAGATCGAGGCGGCGCTGAATGCCGATTTCGGCGCGCGCTCTCGTGTGGTCACGGCCTTTGCCGACATCGCGAGCTCGATCGGTCCACTCAAGCATGCCCGTGCCCATCTCAGCCGATGGATGCGCCCGCAACGGCGGCGCACCACGCCACGCCTGCTGGGCCTGTTCGGCGCCAAGGCCGAGATCCGTCCTCAGCCCAAGGGCGTCGTCGGCGTGATCAGCCCGTGGAACTTCCCGGTGAACCTGACCTTCGCGCCGCTCGCCGGCGTGCTGGCGGCCGGCAATCGCGCCATGATCAAGCCCTCGGAGCTGACCCCGGCGACTGCCGAGCTCCTGAAGGAGATGTTCGCCAGCGCCTTCGACGAGGAGGAGATCGCGGTGATCACCGGCGGCCCGGAGGTCGGGCAGGCCTTCTCGAGCCTTGCCTTCGATCATCTGATCTTCACCGGGTCGACATCGATCGGGCGGCACGTCATGCGAGCCGCTGCCGAGCATCTGGTGCCGGTCACGCTCGAGCTCGGCGGCAAGAGCCCGGTCGTGGTCGGCCGCTCCGCCGATCTCGCCACGACGGCGGCGCGCATCATGAACGGCAAGACCCTCAACGCCGGCCAGATCTGCCTGGCGCCGGACTATGCCCTGGTGCCGGCCGACCGTATCGACGGTTTCGTCGGCGCGGCGAAGTCCGCGGTCGGGCGCATGTTCCCGACGATCCGCGACAATCCGGACTACACAGCGATCGTCGCCGACCGGCACTACGCGCGGCTCGTCGGGCTTCTCGACGACGCGCGCGCCAAGGGCGCCGAAATCGTCGAGATCAATCCGGCCGGCGAGGAGCTGCGCCAGCAGCCTCATCGTCGCCTGGCGCCGACCCTGATCCTCAACCCGTCCGACGACATGAAGGTGATGCAGGAGGAGATCTTCGGTCCGCTCCTGCCGATCAAGGGCTACCGCGACGTCGACGAGGCGATCGACTATGTCAACGCGCACGACCGTCCACTCGGGCTCTACTATTTCGGCAGCGACAACGGCGAGCGCGACAAGATCATCGACCGCACCACGGCGGGCGGCGTCACCGTCAACGACGTGCTGATGCATGTCGCCCAGGAGGAGCTGCCATTCGGCGGCATCGGGCCCGCCGGCATGGGCGCCTATCACGGCGAGGACGGCTTCCGGGAGTTCAGCCATCGCAAGTCGGTCTTCCACCAGATGAAGCGGGACATCGCCCCGCTGCGCATGCTGCGCCCGCCCTACGGCGCAGGCATCGCCCGCTACCTGGCGATGCAGATCAAGCGTTAGGGGCGCCGACGTGATCGCCGAGCACTACCTGAAGCGGTGGCGTGACGCCGGCTTGATCGACGATGGCGCGGTCGCTCGCATCACCGCCTGGGAGGCTCGGCATCGCCGGCCGATCTGGCTGTGGGCGCTGTCGGGCATGGGGGCTCTGGCGATCGGGCTCGGCGTGGTGGCGGTGGTTGCCGCCAACTGGGAGGGGATTCCGGCCGCGGTGAAGCTCGCCGGCGATCTGCTGCTGACGGGCCTGTGCGCGGTGTTCGTGTTCGTCGCCTGGCTGCGCGACCGGGAATGGCCGCGCGAGATCGGCGCGCTGCTGCTGTTCGGTTTGGTGATCGGCGGCATCGCGCTGGTTGGCCAAGTCTATCAGCTGCAAAGCGATCCGTGGCACGCCCTGGTGACGTGGCTGGTGCTGTGCACGCCCTTCCTCGCGCTGGTTGCGTTCTCGCGCCTGGTCGGCGCGCTGTGGCTGGCGGCGGCGGTCATCACTTGGTTCTCGGCGTACGAACCAATCGAACGGCTGATCGGTTCGCTGGCCTTCGGTTCCGCCATCGGCCATTCCTTCCCTCTTCTGATCTACCTGCCGGCCTGCCTGGTGATTGTCGTGGCGGTGGTGCGCCGGCGCTGGCCGCCGGCCGAGGCTCAGGGCGACCTGCTGCTGAAGCTGGCGCTGGCCGGTCTCGTCGCCGCCGTCAGCACGACGATCGCCGTCATCGATTCGCGGCTCGACCCCATCGTGGCGCCGCGCGAGATCTGGCTGGGTGCCCTTGCCACGCTGCTGGGCGCGGCGGCGCTATGGCTCGGCAGCGGCCGGCTGCCACCGCGCCCGGCGATCACCTTGCTGGCCGCGAGCTTCGTGGCATGGACCGCGGCGCTGTTGCTCGCGGGCGCCTGGAACACCGCGGGGAGGGCCGTGTTCGAGGCCATCTTCGGCCTGCTCTTCGTCGTCTACTGGTCGGCGATCGGATGGCTGGCGGCGCGCGGCGGCCGGCAGGTCCTGTTCGGCCTCTCCTTCACCGTGATCGGCCTCAGGCTGCTGATCCTTTATCTCGAAGCGATCGGCGGCCTCACCGCAACGGGCCTCGGCCTGATCGGCGCCGGCGTGCTCTGCCTGGTGCTGACCTGGGTCGGATGGCGCCTGACGCGCCGCCTCGGGCACGGGGCGATCCCATGAGGCGCCTGGCGGCGGCGCTCGTGATCGGGACGCTCGCGCTGCCGCTGGCGGCGCTGGCGGCGATGATCGGCCAGCAGGAATGGCTGCGCAGCCATGCGACGGTCCTGAACGTGCCGGTGCAGGGCGTCGATCCGCGAGATCTGTTGCGCGGCCGGTACCTGACCGTGCGCTTCGAATGGGATTGGGAGCGCCCGCCGCCGGCCGACGCCGATGGCCGGATCCCGGCGGGCGCGCTGTGCGTCAGCGCGATCGATGCCGAGCGGCGGCCGCGCGTGCGCTTTCTTCCGGACTCGGCGGCAGGCCGGACAGCGTCGAGCGAGTGCCGACTGCTCATCCCCGGCGCGGTGTGGGGAAGGGATGCGTTCGTGCCGTCCACGATCGATACCACCAACGGCAGCATCCGGCTGTTCGTGCCGGAGACGCGCGCCGGTGAGCTCGAGCGGTTGATCCGCGATCGGCCAGGCGCGCTGACCGTCGACCTGGCGGTGCGCGCCGACGGCCATGTCAGCATCCAGGCGCTGCGCGTCGACGGTCGGGCGCTGGGAGGCTGATCGTGCCCTGGCGCCTGCTTGCCGCGATCTGGCTGTCGTCCTTCCTGGTCAGCCTCGACTATACCGCCGTCAACGTCGCCCTGCCGACGCTGTCGCGCGAGTTCGCCGTCGGCACGTCGGCCATTTCCTGGATCGCGCTCGCCTACCTGCTGGCGGTAGTCGCCCTCACCCTGCCCGCGGGGCTGGCGATGGACCGCATCGGCTACCTGCGCACGCTCGGCGCCAGCCTCGCCTTGTTCGCTGCGGCCTCGCTCGCCAGCGCACTCGCGACCTCGCTCTGGCTGCTGGTGGCGATGCGCGCGCTGCAGGGGATCGGCGCCGCGGTGATGTTCGCGATCGGGCCGGCCGTCATCAAGACACTCTTCCCGGAGGCCTTGCACGGCCGGGCCTTCGCGATCTTCTCGACGGCGCCGACCGTCGGCCTGCTGGCCGGTCCGCTGATCGGCGGCCAGCTCGCGAGCCTGCTGGGCTGGGAATCGATCTTCCTGTTCAGCCTGGCGGCCGCGCTGCTCGCGCTCCTGCTGGTATCGCTCGTCCAGGCCGGCGCGGTCGCGCCGTTGCCGGCGGCCCGCACGGCGAGCCCCGTCTCGCTCGGTCTCGCCATCGCAGGCCTGTTGCTGCTCCTGCTTGCCCTCAATCGCGGCCAGGAATGCGGCTGGACATCGCCCGCGATCGTGGTCCTGTTCGGCACGGCGCTCGCCCTGCTGATCTCCCTGGTTCTGCACGAGCGCCGCGCGGCGGCGCCGCTGGTCGATCCGGCGCTGTTCGCCTCGCCGGCCTTCGTGCGCGCGGGCGCGATGCTGTTCTTCATCCTGATCGACTTCGGCGGCTGCGTCTTCCTGATGCCGTTCTATCTGGAGTGGCTGCGCAAGCTCGATCCAGACATCGCCGGCCACCTGCTGATGATCCAGCCGGCGGCGACCATCGCGCTCACCATCCCGGTCGCCCTGTGGTTCGCCGACGCCAGCCGGCGCACGCTCTGCACGGCGGGCGTCTGCCTGTTGCTCAATGGCTTCGCTACCTTCGCCGTCATCGATCGCGACGCGTCTCTTCTGATGCCGGCTGCCGGTCTGGCCATGATGGGGCTGGGCAGGGCGCTCTACTATCAGACATTGGTGCGCATGAGCGTGGCTGAAGTGCCCGACCGGCTCGCGGCGTCGGCGTCGGCGCTGCAGGCGACGGGCCGGTCGCTGGCGCAGCTCCTGGGCGTGGTGCTGTTCGAGACTCTGTTTTCCGCGCTCTATCCGCCGGCGCTCGATGCCGAGCGCGCCGTGCAGGCGGAGGGCGCGGCGCTGGCCGGCATGCAAGGGGCCTTCAGCTCGGTGTACTGGCTCGGCACGGGGATCGCCGCCCTGGCGCTCGTGCTCGCCGCGTGGCTGCCGGTCCAACACGGGGCGAAGGCATGAGTGATCATCCTCTCGATCGCGCCGTGGCGCCGAACCTGTTCGATGTCGTGGCCGAGCCCGGCCTCGTCTTCACCCTGGTGCTGGCCAACCTGATGTCGCCGCACCTGTGGTCGCTGCGAGACCGCATCGCAAGCACGGGCGGCGGCGCCCAGCAGATCCAGGAGATGCTCGATCATCATTTCGAGCACGTGACGCCGGCGCGCGTCGCCGACATGAACGGCGTGTTCGATCTCGACGACCTCGCCAGGCGCTACGGCGCCGCCGAGGTCGAGTATGCCGTGTCCCGGATCGCCTCGACCTTCGAATGGCGGGTGGCGCGCGGCACGCGCGACCGCCACACGCTCGCCCTCGACCTCATCGCGGCGCGCAAGTTCCCGGCCTACACCTATGCGACGATCGACGAGGCGTGGGCCTGCCGGCGCTTGCTGCAGCGACGCAAGCACAAGCCGTGGGGACTGACCTGCTGCCTCGACGAGGCGGCGCTGTTCGCGGCATTGCATCTCGCCGTCACGGGAGGGTCGCCTGAAGACGTGGTGATCCTGGGCGCCCCGACGCACTATAGCGTCCTGGTCGATGGCGCCGAGGGCCCATGGTGGTTCTATTCCAAGCACGAGCTGCACGCAGCGGCGAACTGGTCGCGCCTCGTCGCCGATTCCCATGGCGGCAGCGTCCGGGCGGCGTTCGACGAGCGCTTGCCGACCTTCGATCGCATCGTCACGGCCGCTGGCACGGCCTGGCTCGACGGCGGCGAATCGTCGATCGCACCTGAGATGCTCGACGCCATCGTCACGCGCATCGACGGCTTCTTCGGCGGCCGCCTCGCCCAGCTCGACCGGGCGCTGCAACGCGAGCTGCGTCGCGTTCCCGCGTCGAGCGCCGCCGCGATCGTCGGCCGAGCGGCGGCTGCCGGCGGTGCCGACGCGGCCCTGCACCAGGTACGGCGCGCCGCCACAGACGAGAACGATCGCGCGGCCCTGCAGGCGCTCCATGCCTTCCGCACGCTCGATGTGCCCGACCCGTCCGTCTATCTGCAGGCGGCGCGGCACGGCAGTCAGCTACATCACCTGCTGCCTGTCATCGGTTCGATCGACGACGCCCTTCGGGCGGTCGACGATATCGCCGGGACCGCGTCCATCTTCGACGACCAGGGCCGCATCGCGATGCCCGACGAGACCGTCCGCTTCGCGACCGGCACGCATCGCGACAAGGCCTTGCTGCTGCATGTCCTGCTCGAGCGCCACGCAAACGAGGGGACGCGGCCGTGCGTCGAGACTCTCCTGGGCGAGACCGACAGCTACGTGCGCGGTGGCGGATTCTGCATCAGCCTGTCGCGCCTCGCCCCCGTCGCGCAGCCCGAGCAACGCATCGTGCATCGGCTCGCGCGATCGGCGTGAACTCAGCCCTCTGTGCGCGAAGCGCGGGGGTGCCCTGCAGGGGCGGAGGGGTCATGAGCCTCGGTCGAAGGTGAATTACGGACCCAGACGAGGCATGCTCACGCAACACGTAGTTCGCTCATGACCCTTTCGTCGCGTATGACGCGACACCTCCCC
Organism: Reyranellaceae bacterium; assembly: GCA_046349295.1. Classification (GTDB taxonomy): domain Bacteria; phylum Pseudomonadota; class Alphaproteobacteria; order Reyranellales; family Reyranellaceae; genus Reyranella. The sequence goes on along the minus strand of JAXMCP010000012.1, from coordinate 98,621 downwards.
AGCTGCGCTGGGGAGGGTCGTTCACCATGGCGGCGCCCGGCTCGCGGCGCGCTACCTGTGCGCGCACGGCACGCCGACATAGCGCATTTCGGCCTGTGACCAGCGCTCGCCTCCGCACGTCTCCTTGCCGTCGGGCGCCTTGGTCGCTTGTGCGGTGCAAGGCACGCCGACATAGCGCATGTCGGCCTGTGACCAGCGCTCTCCGCCGCATGTATCCTTGCCGTCCGCCGCTTTCGTCGATTGCCCGGCGCAGGGGGTGGTGACATAGCGCATGTCGGCCTGTGACCATCTTTCCTGCCCGCAATCGGACGACGTCGATTGGGCACCGGCGGAAGAAACGAAGAGCGCAACGGCGCACGCGGCGGCCGCGGGCGCGGACCAGAGAAACAAGCGCATCATGGGACTTTCCCTTCTTGGCTGAGCCTTCACCTGTCGAGCCTGGATCTCTCCACGCTCGTCCGGGAGGCTAAGCCCCGCATCCGGGTCGCGCCTTAGCCCAGGTTCTTGATCTACATTAAGCTGGCCTACAGTCCGGGCACGCGCTGCCTGCAGAGATTGGCGCCATCGAAGTCGGCGACGGACGACAGAGCCGGAACGTCGAGGCAGGTCAGTCGCGATCCCTCGAGCAGGATCAGTCCATCCTCCCGCAGCCGTTTGATCGTGCGATTGACGTGGGGAACGCTCAACCCAAGCGTGTCGGCGATCAGCTCCTGCGTCAGGGGCAGGCTGTAGGAGCATTCGTCGGCCAGGCCGGCCATCCGCATCCGCAGCAGGAGCTCCAGGAGCAGACGGGCCACGCGCTCGTAGGCGGATTGGCGTCCGACCCCGACCAGATGCTCGGCGAACAGCGCCGCGTCATGCTCGGCCATCCAGAACATCGCTGTCGCCAGACGGGGCTGGTGGCGAAACAGCCCGAACACGGCCTCGAACGTGAGCGTACAGGCGACCGTTCGGGTAAGGCCCGAGATGGAATACAGAGACCTGTCGAACAGGCATCCCGGCAATCCGACGAAGTCGCCTGGCAGGATGAGGCTCAGCACCTGGCGGCGGCCGTCGTGGAGGACCTTGTAGCGGATCGCCATGCCCTGGCAGAGCACGTAGATGCAGCGGTAGGCTTGGCCCGCCCTGATGATGTCGGCACCGGAAGGCACGGCCACGAAATCCGCCTGCATCTCCTCCAGATACGCGCGCTCCGGCGGCGTGAGGTCGATGAAGCGCGCGAGCTTGCCGATCAAGGAGGCCCTGAGCTGCTGGAGATTCTGGGGCGTCGAGATCGTCATGCGCTTTTTCCCGGAGCCGCTTGCGTCCCGGGGGCAGGCTAATTCACATCATTGAGACATGCAAAGGAGGCGCACTCCTCACGCTAAATGCAGTGGATGTGGTCAGCTCCTGGTCCTTTGCCTCCAGGCTCCGCGAACGGACGCTTGACCTGGTGGTGACCCGCGGTGGTTGGCCCGTCGACGAGCCGGCATTGAGCGACGACTTCGTTATCGAACCCTTGTTCGAAGGATCGCCTCGTCGTGGTGGTCGGAGCGAGCCATCCGCTGGCGCGACGCCGCAAGGTGGGCTGGGCCGACTTGAGCGCGTCCCTGGGTTCTGATGGGGTGGAACCTGCGGCTGGTGGAGGAAGCCTTCAAAGCCGAGGGGCTGCAAGCGCCGCGATTGCACATGAAGACGCTGTCCGTTCACCTGCGGTCCCGGATGGCTGCAACGAAGAACTGCGTAACGGCCCTCCCGTACTCGGTGTTGCTGCTGCACGGCGAGGATCTTCGGCTCAAGGCTTTACCCGTCGAGTTGCCGTCCCGCAATTGGCCCATCCTGGCTGTGACAGTACGGAATCGGACGCTTAGTTCCATGGTGGAGCAGTTTCTCGCGGACGCGCGCGCCGTCGCCGAGTCTCTCGCGAATCCGAGCGCGACATGCGCCCGGCGCGCGCGCGCAACTCGACGACGCTACGATGACCGTGGTTCTCGTCGCCGTGGCTCATGACCGCTTATTCCGCCGCCTTCGGCAGGACCCCGGCCTCCCCCGCGCCCGCGAAGCGCCGCAGCGCCTCGGCCATCCTCTTCCGGCCGCTGACGGCGGTGGCGATGACGTCGACCATGGTGAAGGACGAGTGGAAGTGGCCGGCCGCCTGGAGCTGCTCGACCGGCACGCCGGCCGCCGCCATCGCCTCGGCGTAGGCGATGCCCTCGTCGCGCAGCGGATCGAACTCGGCGGTGACGACGAACGCCGGCGGCAGGCCTTCGAGCTTGCCGCGCAGCGGCGACACGCGCGGATCGCCGCGGTCCGCCGGCGCGCAGTAGAGATCCCAGAACCAGTGCATCAGGCCCGTCGTCAGGAAATAGCCGGTCGCGTTCTCGACGTAGGACGGCCGGTCGAAGGTGGAGTCGGTGACCGGGCAGACCAGGAGCTGTCCGGCGATCGCCGGTCCGCCGCGGTCGCGCGCGAGCTGGCAGGTGACGGCCGCGATATTGCCGCCGGCGCTCCACCCTGCGACCAGCAGCGGTCCCGGCCGGCCCCCCAGCTCGGCCGCATGCGCGCCCGCCCAGCAGAGCGCCGCGTAGCCGTCCTCGGCCGCGGCCGGGAAGCGATGCTCCGGCGCGTGGCGGTAGTCGACGCTCAGCACGGCCATGCCGCTGCGCCGGCAGAGATCGCGGCAGAACGGATCGTCCGACGTCGCATCGCCCAGCACCCAGCCGCCGCCGTGGAAGTAGACGATGATCCGATGCGGGCCCGGCGTCGCCGGCCGATAGAGCCGCCACGCCAGCGGACCGTCGGCGCCCGGCAGCGTGCCGTCGACGACCTCGCCGACCGGCCGGCCGGCGGGACGCGTGGCGTTGAACTGGGCGACGAAGGCGCGTGCGCCGGCCGCGCCCATCGATTCGATCGGCGGCAGGTTCAGCCCGGCCATCATGCCCAGCACCAGCCGCACGTCGGGCTGCAGGCGCACGATCTCGCCGTCGTTGCACTGCGCAGCGCCAGTGGGGCCGCTCAGCCGGAAACCGAGCATGCCGCGCGCCACCACGTCGTCGCAGATCGAGCGGTAGGGGCCGACGCCGCCGGTATAGGGCATCACGCCCTGTGCCTTGCCCGGCACGTTGGCGCCCGTGTACCAGGTGTTGGCCAGGCGATGCAGCGACAGCGCCGTGCAGTCGGCGAGGTGACGTTGCCAGCCGGTCTGCGCCGTCTCGGTCGCCTCGATGGTGGTGAAGCCTGCCGCGCGCATGTCGATCAGCCGGTCGACCACCCAGTCGGCATGCTGCTCGATCGACACCGACATGTTCGACAGCACCGACGGGCTGCCCGGCCCGGTGATCAGGAACAGGTTGGGGAAGCCCGCCACGGTGAGGCCGAGATAGGTCTGCGGTCCGTGCGCCCACAGGGCGTCGATCGATCGGCCGCCGCGGCCGGTGATCGGATGCACCGCCAAAATGGCGCCGGTCATGGCGTCGAAGCCGGTGGCGAACACGATGGCATCGACGTCGACCGTGCGCCGCGCCGTGCGGATGCCCGACGCCGTGATGGCCTCGATCGGCTCCTGCCGGAGATTGACCAGGTCGACCGTCGGCTTGTTGTAGGTCGCGTAGTAGTTGGTCTCGAGGCACGGCCGCTTGGAGCCGAACGGATGGTCGCGCGGCGTCAGCGTCTCCGCCGTCGCCGGATCCTTCACGACCGACCGGATGTAGCCGCGCAGCAGGTCGGCCGCGAGCGCATTGCCCTCGAGGTCGCCGCCCTGGTCGGCCCACAGCTGCGACAGCATGACGACGAGATCGCCCGCCGCCAGCGCCTCGTCGAAGCGCCGCTGCCGCTCGGCCTCGCTCAACTGCCAGCTGAACTCGGTGGCGCGCGGCAAAGGCACCCCCGACAGGGACTGCCTGGCCTGGGCGCGATAGGCGGCGAGATCCTGCACCAGCGGCGCGACGCGATGCGCGGGCTGCGGCCCGTTGTGCGCCGGGAAGGCGAAGTTCGGCGTGCGCTGGAACACGGTGAGGTGCGCGGCCTGCTCGGCGATCTTGGGGATCGCCTGGATGCCCGAGGAGCCGGTGCCGATCACCGCGACGCGCTTGCCGGTGAAGTCGACTCCGTCGTGCGGCCAGCGCCCGGTGATGTAGACCTCGCCCTTGAAGTCCCGAACGCCCTCGATCTCGGGCGGCTTGGGCTCGCTGAGGCACCCGCTCGCCATGATGTAGCAGCGGCAGGAGACCGACGGGCCTGCACTGGTCGTGAGCAGCCAGCGACTGGTGGCGTCGTTCCAGCGCGCCGAGGTGACGCGCGTGCCGAACCTGAAATCGCGCCGCAGGTCGTAGCGGTCGGCGACGAAGCCGAGATAGCGCAGGATCTCGGGCTGGGTGGCGTACTTCTCCGACCATTGCCACGCCGCCTCCAGCGCCGGATCGAAGGTGAAGCTGTAGTCGGTGGTCTGGATGTCGCAGCGCGCGCCGGGATAGCGGTTCCAGTACCAGGTGCCGCCGACATCGTCGCCCGCCTCCAGCCCCTGCGCCGTGAACCCCGCCTGGCGCAGGCGATGCAGCAGGTAGAGGCCGGCAAACCCGGCGCCGACCACGGCGATGTCGACATGCTGCACGCCGTTGCTGCTGCCGGTCGCGTCCGAAGCCTTGGCTGCCTGGGGCATGGCGCTTCTCCTGTCTTATGATGGCGAACTATGGCGGCGTTTGCCGGGGCCGTCGACCGGCAGAGGATGCGCCGATGCGCCTGTCAGAAGAAGCGGCCGGGACAGCCGCAAAGCGCGCCGCCTCGAGCTATTTCTGGCGTGTGTATTCGTTGGTTCCCACGGCGATGAGGTTCGGCTTCGCATCGGAATAGAGCACCTCGAACTTATCGTCGCCCGACATGGTCCCGTCGAGGATGCCGCTGTCGCGCAGCACGATGCGGAAGTGCCTGCCGTCGGCAACGAAGGCGCCGACCAACGCCTCGGTCCTGGCCGCGGACGCAATCTGGCCCCAGAAGCGATTGCCCTGCTGGCCATCGATCGTGATGGTGAACTTCATTTCACTCAGCCGGACGTCGCCGACCGCCTTTGCCGCCGCGTTGTCCTTGTGATGCGGAGCCGGGCCCAGCACGACCGTCGTGCCCGTCCCGGTCCAGGCACCCTTCATGCTCGGAAAGGACTGCGCGAACGCGGCGCCTGTGCCGCCACAGACGAAAGCGAGAGCGAGCGAGATCGAAACCAGGCGATGACGATGAACCATGAAGAACCTCCGGGATCAGAGAGAGAGCTGCACCGTCCGGCGTCCAACCCTCTCCCAGCTTCTTCGAAGAGAGTAGCCACAGATGATTCCCGATCGTCCCTTCCTCGATCAGGCTGTGCCCGTGTATCTTGGACCGGCCGTGTCGCCGAGGGCCAGGCACAAGGCGTGAGCGCACGAGCTGATTCGTCGGACATCGGGGGAGACATGGGGCAGTCGCACGACGTCGTGATCGTGGGCGGCGGCATCGCCGGTGCGGCGCTCGCCGCGGTGCTGGCGCGCGGCGGCGTGTCCGTCACCGTGCTCGAGCGCGAGCTCGTGCCGATCGACCGGGTGCGCGGCGAATACATGCCGCCGTGGGGCGTGGCCGAGCTGCAGCGGCTGGGGCTGCTGGAGTGCCTCGTCGCGGCCGGCGGCATCTTCGCCGTCCGCAACGTGCCCTACGACGAGGACAGCCCTGGCGAGGCAGCGCTCGCCCTGGCCCGCGACCTGTCGAAGGTGCTTCCCGACATTCCCGGCTCGTTCTGCATGAGCCACCCGGCGATGTGCGTGGCCTTGACCGCCGAGGCCGAGCGATGCGGCGCCGCGGTGTTGAAAGGCGTCGAGCAGATCGAGGTGCGACCGGGCGCACCTCCCACCATCAGCTTCTTCCATGCCGGCATCTCGCACGCGTGGCGGCCGCGCCTGGTGATCGGCGCCGACGGCCGCAACTCCGTGGTCCGGCGCATGGCCGGCATCGAGCTGCTGTCCGATCCGCCGCACCATTTCATCGGCGGCATGCTGGTCGACGGCGTTTCCGAATGGCCCGCGGATACCCAGGTGATCGGCAACGAGGGCAGGGCGTTCTTCCTGATCTTCCCGCAGCGCGGCCAGCGCGTGCGGCTCTATCTCTGCTACGACCTCGCCGACCGGGCGGCCTATCGAGGGGCGGACCGGCGGGAGAAGGTGCTCGCCACCTTCGGCGCCATGAGCTGCCTGCCCTATGCCAAGGCGCTGGCGCGCGCGCGACCGATCGGCCCCTTCAACGCCTTCTCCAACGAGGATCATTGGAGCGACGATCCGCGCGCTCCGGGAGTTCTGCTGATCGGAGACGCCGCCGGCTACAACGATCCGATCAGCGGGCAGGGCCTGTCGATCGCCTTCCGCGACGTGCGCCTGGTGAGCGAGGCGCTGCTTGCCGGCGGCCGCGCGGCCGAGGTCTTCGCCGACTACGTCCGCGAAAGGGCCGAACGCATGCGGCGCCTGCGCATCGCGGCGCGGCTCGTCTCGACGTTGCGCGCCGAGTTCGGCGACGCCGCCCGCCGGCGCCGTCTCGCCGTTGGCCGCAGGGTCGCGGTCGACAAGATGCTCTCGCCCGCCCTTGCCACGCTGGCTGGCCCCGAGAACCTGCCCGCCGAGGCCTTCGAGCAGCGCACGATCGACGCGCTGCTCGGGTGACCGTCCATCGATAGCGCCCGACGAGGTGACCCGGTAGGATCGGACCCCAAGCCGATGGAGCCCTGACTTGTCCTTGGCCGGCACACGCGTGTTCATTGTCGAGGACGAGGTGCTGCTCCTCTACACCCTGGAGGACATGCTGGAGGATCTGGGCTGCACGGTGGCCGGCAGTGCAAGCCGCCTCGCTCAGGCAGTGGCCCAGGCCGGCAAATTGGCCTTCGACGTCGCCATCCTCGACGTCAATATCGCCGGCGAGCGGGTCGATCCGGTGGCCGACCTGCTGGCGGCCCGAGGCGTTCGGTTCTTCTTCGCCACCGGCTACGACCGCTCGTCGCTCCCCGAGCCGCATCGCGAGCGGGTGGTGATGTCCAAGCCCTACAAGGTGGCCGACCTCGAGGCGGCGCTCGACGCCGTGCTTTCGACCTGATGGCGACACCCGATCCCGCCATACCCGGCGCGAACAAGGGCCACTCGTCTGCCACTCACCTGATCCTGTTTGCCCTGATCGTCGCCGTGCCGCTGCTGCTGCTGGTGAGCGTCCTGCTCTACCGGTCGGTGACGTTGGAGCGCGAGCAGATCGAGCAGCGCATCGGCCAGGTCCTGGAAGCCCTGGTCGCCGACGTCGATCGCGACATCGAGCGGCGCATCGCCGTGCTGGAGACGCTGTCGACCTCGCCGCTGCTGGCCCGGGAGGATTGGCCGGCGTTCTACGCCCAGGCGAAGGAAGCGCTGCACGGCCGGGCGTACCTGGTGCTGGCCGATTCCGAAGGCCGCCAGGTCCTCAACACCTACGTGCCGTACGGCCAGGCGCCGCGCATCACGGGGGATCCGGCGACGGTCGAGGCGATGCGGCGGCAACCCCGGCCCGTCGTCTCGGACCTGTTCACCAGCCTGGTGGCGAAGCAGCCGGTCTACAACATTTCCATCCCGGTGATGGCCGGCAACCAGGTTCGCTTCGTGATGAGCCTCGGCCTGCTGCCCGCCGACCTGCGCGCCCTGCTGCAGAGCCAGGGCCTGCCAACCGGATGGTCCGCCGCCGTCTGGGACAGCAAGGGCATCACCATGGCCGGTACGCACGACCAGGCGAGGCTGCTGGGAACAGCCGCGCCGCCGCGCCTGGTCGAGCAGCCGCAGGGCAGGGTGACGCGGACCACCAACATGGACGGCGAGGACGTGCTGAGTGCCGTCGGTCGCGGCCAGCGGATGGACTGGACGATTGGCGTCGCCTTCCCGGCGGCCCTGGTCGACCAGCAGGTGCGCCAGTCCCTGTTCATCTGGGGCGCCACCATTCTTGTGGTGGGCGGCCTGGTCATCGGCATGGCCTTCCTGTTCGGCCGCGCCCTGACCGGCCCGCTTGCCGAGGCCACGGCGGCGGCGCGCGCGCTCGGTCGCGGCGAGCCGTTCACCGTTCGTCAGTCCACCATCCGCGAGGTCAACGCCGTGGGCGATGCGCTGCGACGCGCCCAGCGCGATATCGAGCAAGGCTCGGCCGCCCTGCGCCGCAGCGAGGAGCAGCTGCGCACCGCCGCCGAGGCCGCGCAGTTCGGCGCCCACGAATACGACATCGCGGGCGACCGCACCTTGCGATCGCCGCAGTTCCTCGAGATCCTGGGCGCCGATCCGGCCGATGCGTCGGCGACCTTCGACGCGGGCCTCGATTTCGTCCATCCCGACGACCGCGAGGCGACCGGGCGGCGCAAGCGGCAGATCCTGGAAGGCGCCGACGACCGTTATCAGCTCGAGTACCGCATCCGCCGGCGCGACGGCCCGGTGCGCTGGGTCATGGATCGCGGCCAGGTCATCCGGGACACGTCGGGCAAGCCGGTGCGGGTCGTCGGCGTCGTCCTCGACATCACCGACATCAAGGAAGCCGAGCAGCGTCAGTCCCTGCTGTTCGCCGAGCTCAACCACCGCGTCAAGAACACCCTGTCGATCGTGCAGGCGTTGGCCCACCAGACCCTGCGCAGCAAGTCCGATCCCCGGCAGTTCGCCCAGGCCTTCAGTGACCGGCTGGGCTCGCTGGCGCGCGCCCACAGCCTGCTGACCCGCGATGCGTGGCGCGGTGCCTCCCTGAAGGACATCGTCTCGACCGCGCTGGCCGCCTTCGTCGACGAGGGCCTTGCGATCGAGATCGCCGGCGATGCGCTGCTGATCCCGGCGAATGCCACGATCACCTTGAGCCTGATGCTGCACGAGCTCGCCACCAATGCCGCGAAGTACGGCGCGCTGTCGGTCGCCGGCGGACGGCTGTCGATCGGCTGGAAGGTCGTCGCCTCCGGCTCGGGCGATGCCGTCGACCTGCATTGGCGGGAGGACAACGGACCGCCGGTCGTGCCGCCCAGGGAGCGCGGCTTCGGCTCACGACTGCTTGCCGGCAGCGCCCAGCAGCTCGGCGCCGAGCTCGAGGTCGACTACGCCGCGGAGGGCTTGCGCTGTCGATTGCGCTTCCCGGTGCCGCGGATCGCGCCGGCCGCCGTGCCCGCTTGAGCAGCGGGAGCGTGCCGCAGCCCTCCCCATGCTTCGCGCAGGGAAGGCAACAGGTTGCGGGGAGGTCGCGGGACCGCAGCGACCCTGTGGCAGATCACCGGTGTTTACCGCGGGCCCGAGCTGTGCGACGCTGTGCTCCCCATCAACATCGAAAGGAGGTGATCCCGTGAATCTGACCATTTCGACACTGGCGACCTTTGCAGTTACCGCCAACGGGATCGTTCCTGCCTTGGCCAGGTGCCCGTAAAGGGTCGACGGAAGTCGGCACAAAGCCGCCTACGGGCGGCTTTGTTGTGTCTGGGCCCTTGGCCGAGGCGAAACCGGGCGGCCAGCCGATCGAACCCGGTGTCATTCGGCCCGTTTGGGCCCTATGGATAGACGATGTTCTCCTCGTTCTTCCCGAACCCGAAGATCTTCTTCCCGGCGGCGCTGCTGTGGACCGCGCTCAGCATGGTCCTGTGGTACGGCGTCGCCCGCGACCTCGGTCCCCAGCTCAGCCTGGGCGGGCTGGTCGGATTTTCCTATCCGCCGGCCGACGCCGACGGGGCGGCGGTCGCGATCGAGACGGCGCGCAACATCTGGCTGTTCCAGTACATGTTCATCGTCGAGGCGGTGTTCGTCGGCCTGGTCGGCTGGCTGATGCCGCATCGCTGGTACCGTTGGTCGGTCGGCGTCTCGGCGTTCATCGTCTTCGCGCTGTGGTTCGCGGTTCAGCTCGACGTGATGATCAACAACTGGTTCGGCACCTTCTACAACATGGTGCAGCAGGCCCTGGCCAAGCCGGGCGCCGTCACCCTGGAGCAGTTCTTCACCCAGCTCGCGACGTTCGGCGGCATCGCCCTGGTCTACATCACCAGCGCCGTGCTCACCGCCTTCGTCACCAGCCATTACGTGTTCCGCTGGCGCACCGCGATGAACGACTACTATGTCGCCAACTGGCACCGCCTGCGCCACATCGAAGGCGCCTCGCAGCGCATCCAGGAGGACACGCAGAAATTCGCCCAGACCGTGGAAGGGCTGGGGGCCAACCTGGTCGAGGCGCTGATGACCCTGATCGCCTTCCTGCCGATCCTGTGGGGCCTCAGCGCCTACGTGAAGGAGCTGCCCCTGGTCGGTGCGGTGCCGCAGGCGCTGGTCTTCGTCGCCGTCATCTGGGCCGTGATCGGCACCGCCGGCCTCGCCCTCGCCGGCATCCGGCTGCCCGGGCTCGAGTTCCGCAACCAGCGGGTCGAGGCCGCCTACCGCAAGGAGCTGGTGCTGGGCGAGGATCGCCCCGAACGCGCCGAGGTGCCCACGTTGCGGACCCTGTTCAGCGACGTGCGGGCGAATTACTTCAGGCTCTACTGGAACTTCCTCTATTTCAACATCGTGCGGTACGGCTACCTGCAGGCGAGCGTCCTGGTGCCCTACATCGCGCTCGCGCCGTCGATCGTCGCCGGCGGGCTGACGCTGGGCGCCATGCAGCAGATCATCCGCGCCTTCGGCCGCGTCGAGGGCTCGTTCCAGTACCTGGTGAAGTCGTGGACCACGATCGTGTCGCTGATCTCGGTCTACAAGCGCTTGCGCGCCTTCGAGGCGGTGCTGCACGACCAGCCGCTCGACATCATCGAGGCCGAGGTGGTCGCGACGTCGCAATCGTAGGCCACGAACGGAATCGGAAGGAACGAGATGAAGCTTTCCCGCCGTCACTTGCACGCCCTCCTCGCGGCAACGGCCGCCGCGCCCGTCGTCGCGGCCGGCCGCGCCGGGGCGCAGGCCTGGCCGTCGCGGCCGGTGCGCTGGGTCGTCGGCTACGCGCCGGGCGGCGGCAACGACATCGTCGCGCGCCTGATGGGCCAGTGGTTCGCCGAGCGGCTGGGCCAGCCCTTCGTGATCGAGAACCGGCCCGGCGCCGCCACCAGCATCGCGGCCGAGACGGTCGTGAACGCGGCGCCCGACGGCTACACCTTGCTGCTGGTCGGCCAGCCCAACGCCATCAACGCCACCGCCTACCCGAACCTGCCGTACAACTTCATCCGCGACATCGCCCCGGTCGCCGGCCTCATGACGGTGCCCAACGTGATGGTGGTCAACCCGTCCTTCCCGGCGGCCGGCGTCGCCGAGTTCATCGCCTACGCCAAGGCCAACCCGGGCAAGATCAACATGGCGTCGGCCGGCACCGGCAGCGCGGCCCATCTCGCCGGCGAGCTGTTCATGGCGATGACCGGCGTCAGCATGGTGCACGTGCCCTATCGCGGCCAGGCCCTGGCGATCGGCGACCTGATGTCCGGACAGGTCCAGGTCCTGTTTGCCACCGCGCCCGCCTCGATCGAGTTCATCAAGAGCGGCAAGCTCAAGGCGCTGGCCGTGACCACCGCGGTGCGCGCCGAGGCGCTGCCCGACCTGCCGACGGTGGGCGACGTCGTGCCGGGCTACGAGGCGAGCGCCTGGTACGGCATGGGCGCCCCGCAGAGGACGCCGGCCGAGATCATCGACCGGCTGAACAGGGAGGCCAATGCCGGCCTCGGCGACGCCAAATTGAAGGTCCGCCTGGCCGACCTCGGCGGCACCCTGATCCCCGGCACGCCGGCCGACTTCGGCAAGCTCATCGCCGAGGAGACCGAGAAGTGGGGCAAGGTGATCCGCGCGGCCAACATCAAGTTCTAGGAGGGGGAGCGGGGGGCCAAGAAGCCGAGTGGTTCGGCACGGACCCTGCTGCGCGCCATCAAGGCCGATCCCGAGGGCTTGCGGAAGGCGCTTGCCGCCGCGTAGGACCGCGGGAACGTGGCAAGAGGTTTCGGCGGAGGCGCCGCCAGGCGATTGGCGAGGTCCCGGCGTCTGTGACAGGTAACATGAACTCTTCTTGGGATGACGTCCTCTTCGTCGAACATCAGGCGTCGTGGAATTCGACGCCGCCGCCGATGCGGCAGCCTGGGCGCGATCGACGCCTCAGGGTGCAACCTCAACCGATTGGGCAATGCTGTTGCCCTTGCCGTCATCGACGACCACGACGGCAACCATAGCCGCGGCTCCGAACGCTGCCGCGACGAGCTGCATCATGGCTCTCGACCGTTTCGGGTTTTGAATGGAGTCGAAGAAGACGGTCTCGCCGCTCGTCAGCTTGAAGCTGCTGCGACTGCCGTCGATTCCGGCATCGAGGCTCTGCACGAGACTGCTCGGGATGGTCTTTGAAATGATAGGGGGCGGCCCCGGTTCGGTCATCGGTCTGCCGCCCTCGCGAGCCTTCTGAACGCTCACGCTCTCGATGAAGCGAGGATCGGTGGAGTCCAGCGATACTTGACTATGGCAGCGGCCGAGGCGGGCTGACAACAATGCCCCCAGCATGGATCGATAATTATTGTCTTCGTGGGCCAGCAGAACCGTCATCTCGTCACCCGTGTCGGGCTTGAGCTTGATTTGACATTGGTGACTCGTCTCGGACGCGAAGCCGGAGATATAGACCGACACCACCTGTCCCTCGATCGTCTTCGGCATCTGTTGCATTTGCATATCACCTCGTTCTTTTCGGAGCGCATGTTATCGGATTGCGAGACTTCCGAGAAAGAACAAGGTCAGCACTGACTCGAGCGGAGCCGACGCGCGACCTGCAGGCGCGTCCGCCTGTCATTCCCGGTATCCCCTGGCCCGGCAGGTTGGCGTTGAACTCTACGGTCGTATCTCACGGACCGGGCTCGTAGACGCCCAAGCCGGTACGCGCGTCCCACCCTTTCCGGCCGTAGTAGCCGGGCGCACCGTTGAGGCTGTTCGACGTGCCATTGCTCACCGGATCGTCGATGTCTCGGATTAGGGCGCTGTTGCCATACAGGGTGGGATGCAGATAGCCGGCCGGCGTGCCGACCTTGGCGTTGCGCCGTGCCACGGCCGCCGCATAGAGCGGGGCCACGAGGCTGGTTCCCGACAGCACCACGGCTTGGCCCATCCAGAACTGATAGCCCGGGGCGGCATAACCCGAGATGTCCGGCACGCCGCGCGCCTTGCCCAGAGTGTTGTGCGAGAGGGGCAGGGCGCTCGCATCCTGATAGGCCGGTACGGGATAAACATCGCTGATGCCGCCGCCGCCAAATTCCCACGCAGTCTCTTGGTGGGGCTTGCCGACAAAGTCCTCGATCGAGGTGCCGCCGCAGGCGAGCACCAAGGGGTCCGAGGCAGGGTAGGGCACATGGGAGTTCCAATCGCCCACCTTGCAGTCGGCGCCGTCGTCGCCGCAGGCCGCGAGGACCGTCATGCCGACAGAGGCAGCGTCAACGAACAGCTGGCTCATGGCCTTCATGGCCCTCGGCGTCCAGGTGAGCGTGTTGGAAGTTCCGAGCTCCGGTGCGCCCCAGCTGATCGACATGATCGTGGGTCGGTACTGCGTATCGTGCACCGCCTTGGAAATCGCCTCGAGCCAGCCACGCTCGTTATGCGGCGCGAAGTACGTCACGAGCGTCGCTTCTTCGGCGACCGAGGCCGCAACCTCGAGGTCGAGCGTCACCTCCTTGTCGTAGGGCGATCCGGTCGCGTTGCTGCCGGTCAGAACACAGACATCTTGGAGGGTTGGATGACGGATCGCGAGATCGTCACAGTACTTGTAGACATGGTTCTTGTCGTAGCCGCCGCCGAATTGCATCAAGGCGATGACTTGGCCCTTCGCCGTGCCCTTGGGCTTGGGGAATTTGTATAGGTCGGCGATCTGGGGCGGCGTCGGCAGGCCGGACGCCGCCGCCTTGTGGTCGACCTGCACGCGGCCGCGCGTTCCGATTGGCCGTGTGTCGAGACCGAACACGCCCAGCACGATTCCCTCCAGGGCCGTCGGGATGCCGATCGCGCCTGTCCGTTCGAGGACGATCTCGCCGGTGGCGAGCCGGACTTGTCGTACCTCGGTGCCGAAAGCCGTCTTCAAGGCCTGCAGCGGGCCCTTCACACTGAGCAGCCGTCGCGCGCGCATGGACCCGAAAGCGGTATCGTCGAGCCGCTCGATGCGGGCGTCGATGTACTTCAGGCACTCCATCACCGTTTCGATGTCCTGCGCCGACGCGCCCCAGCCCTCGGCGAAGTCCGCCCGGGGGATCGGCTCGTACTTTCCGGCCTGGAAGTTGGGCAGCGGCTTGTCGGTCGGCCGCCGCCGCAGCCAAAGCGAAATCTCGACGACTTGCTCGGCGAGGTTGCCTGGAACCGGCTTGGCGCCCGCGATGGGTGGCAGCGTGCTGCCCGACAGCGGCATCAGATCGAGCTTGTCGACCATGGAAGTCTCCCCCGACTTCAAGTCAGAATTCGCAGCCAATACTACCGATTGGAATAGGCCAGACAATCCGTTTGCACCGATAATGCGCGAAAGGCACTATCTGACCGTATCGAGGAATCCTTTCTCGGCGAGCGTGCTTGACGTGATCGACCTATCGCCTCCGTCGAGTGATTTGCAGCGGCGGATCTGTGCGATCCTCGCCGTCGATGTCGCCGGCTATTCGCGGCTGACCGAGCTGGACGAGGAAGGCACGCACCGTCGCCTGATGCAGGTTCGGCGGGAGGTGATGGAACCGGTCGTCGCCGCCTGGCACGGCACGATCGTGAAGCACACCGGCGACGGCTTCCTCGCCTCCTTCGACAATGCCGTGGACGGTGCGAGCTGTGCCGTCGAATTGCAGCGCGCGCTCGGCGAGCGCTCCGCGCACGATGCGGCCGACCGTCGGCTCGCCTTCCGCATGGGGCTGAACGTCGCCGATGCGATACTCGATGCCGACGACATATTCGGCGAAGGCGTCAACGTCGCCGCCCGCCTTCAAGGCTATGCCGAACCGGGCGGGATCGTCGTCACCGAGTCGGTTGCCCGGCAGATCGAGGGACGGCTCGACATCAGGCGCGTCGATCTGGGCGAGCTTCATCTCAAGAACATCCGCCGGCCCGTCCATGCCTACAGCCTGCACCCCCATGGCGTGCCGCTGGCCGAATTCTCAGCCGGACGTCGCAGCGACATCAGGCCTTCGATCGCCGTCCTGCCGTTCCGCCGCCATCTCACGGAGGAGGCCGAGGGCTACTTCGCCGACGGCGTGGTCGACGACATCATTCGCATGCTCTCGACCTTCCAGGATCTGGTCGTGATCGCCCGTGGCTCGACCCTGGGCCTGGGCGGAGAGCGCGTCGATGCGTCCGAGATCGGTCGCCGGCTCGGCGTGCGCTACGTGCTGAACGGCGGCGTCGTCCGCGCCGGCGGCAAGATCCGGATCAATGTCGACCTCACGGACGCCGAGAGCGGCGCCGTCGTATGGGCCGAACGCTACGACGGCGACGTCACCGACATCTTCAGCCTGCAGGACCGCATCTCGCTTCAGGTCGCCACCACCCTGGCGCCCAACATACGCCAGCAGGAATTGAAGAGGGCGCTGCGCAAGCATCCCGACAGCATGGACGCCTACGATCTCGTGCTGCAGGCCATCGATCTGCTCTACCGCATGGAGTATCGCGCCTTTTCCGGCGCCCGCGGATTGCTGCAGCAGGCGCGCGTCGCCGACGAGAACTATGCCCCGGCATGGACCTACGCCGCGCAATGGCACACGTTCCGTATCGGTCAGGGCTGGACGACCGACATGCACGCCGACACGGCCGAGGCGGAGCGGCTGGCCACCATGGCGATAGAGCTCGATCGCAACGATGCCACCGCGTTGGCGGTATGTGGCCACGCCCGTTCGTTCCTGTTGCACGACTACGACGCCGGCGCCCAGCTGCTCGAGCGTGCCTTGCGCGAGGGGCCGTCCTGTGCGCTCGCCTGGACGCTGGCGAGCTGCACCAGCAGCTACCGCGGCGAGGGGCCCGAGGCGGTCGAGCGCGCCGAGCATAGCCTGCGCCTCTCGCCGCGCGACCCGCTGGCCTTCTTCTATCTCTGCAACACCGGCATCGCCCACTATGCCAACGGCGACTACGCGCAGGCCGTGCTGTTCGCCCGCCGCGCGGCGGGCCAGAAGCGGACCTTCCGCGCCAACCTGCGCATGCTGGCGGCGGGGTTGGTCGCCCTGGGCAGGATCGACGAGGCGCGCGCCACATCAGCCACCTTGATGGAGGTCGATCCCGACTTCCGGCTCGGCCGCTACCGTGAGCTCTGCCCGTGGCAGGACGGCGCCACGCGCGAGACGTTCATCGACCGGCTGCGCCAGTCCGGGCTGCCGGCCTGACGCGAGCGGATTGGTTCAACGACGGGGAGAGACGACTATGGGCTCGATGTGGGTGGATCCGGCAGAGGATCCCAAGATCTATCCGATGCAAGGCCAGCCGGCGCTGCCGTTCGACGAGACCGTCATGGTCGACGTCGACCGGTTTCCCGACGATCGCTGGGGTGCCGATTTCAGGGCCATGGTCTGGATCATCGACTTCATGCGCATTCCGTCATGGCCGAACGACGTCCGGAAGGGCATTCCCGAGCCGTCCACGTTCAGCCACCAGGATTTGATCGACGAGCTGAAGACGCTGGTCGGTTTCCAGGAAAAGGTTCGGGCGACGGCCCTGCCGGAAATCCTGGCGCAGAACACGGAGTTCCAGATGTATTTCTGCTCCGCGCTCTCGATCTATCCGCGGAGCTACCCCAGCAGCTACCTGATGCTTAAGGTCGCCGCGCGCATCGGCGAGGTCGTGATGGTCTTTCTCAAGCGCCGATATCACGCGCCGCGTCCCTCCCAGATCTACCCGCGGCTCACGCCGCCTGTCCCGGTGGCGCCGCACGCCTCCTATCCCAGCGGTCATGCCTTGATCGGCTTCCTCCTGGCCCGCATGGCCGGTGCGATCTCTCCCAGCCTGGCCGACTCCGCCTACCGGCTGGCGCAGCGCATTGCCCGCAATCGCGAGGTTGCCGGCCTGCATTTCCAATGGGACAGCAAGGCCGGCGAGATCGCCGGCAACAACGTCTTCGAGGCCATCAGCAAGCCCGGCAACCTTCCTCTCTATGCCAAGTATTTCGCTGATGCGAAGAGCGAATGGGAATGACATCGACACCTCTTGCGCCGGCCTTACGCTCCAATCGAAAGGAACCATGATGGCAACAATCACCGTGCGGGTGACGAACGCCGATTCGCGCCGCATCGATCTCGACGTGACGATGATCGACAACCTCGCATCCGACGACAGCGAGCTGACGAAGCCATTGGGCCCGGGCGAATATTATGACTACCCGCTGACCGACCTCGGAGCCGGCGGCTCGATCGAGTGGACCGCCCGGAGCGACACCTACCCGACGGGAGGGCCGACGACCGTCAGCGGGCTGGCCCAGGGGACGCCGGTACCCGTGACCGCCGGCGGATCGGCGAAAGCCGATGGTAATGCCGAGACGGTCATTGTGCGCAGAGCGTGAGCGCGCGCCTGGACAGGGTATTGCAATGGAATCAGGGGTACCCATAGCCTTGCGCTTCCGATCGGCTACTGCTTCAGCGTCCTGAGCTCCGTCCTGTCGGAGGCGAAGGCTGCCTCGAAATCCTCGCCGGGCTTGCCGATCGACAGGTCCTGCATCTCGTTCTTGGCGAGGTAGGCCTGAAATTCCGGATCCTGGCGCGCCTGCAGCAGCGCCTTCTGCAGGTTCTCGTAGTTGGCCGGCTCGTTCCGCTTGAACGCGGCCGGCACGACGTAGATGCCGTAGCGCGCGAGGAAGTCAGGGTGGCGCGACGCCGTACGGCGCCAGCGCCGCCGTGAGCGACTGCGCCTCCGGCCAGCGCGGGCTCTTGTCCGAGGCGGCGAGGAACAGTGCCCGCGCGCGCTCCCGCAGGTTCACGCGACCGAAATCGTCGCCCAGATTGGCCGTGACCTCACCCGACAGCATCGCGTTGGCGGCCGGCGCGCCGCCCTTGTAGGGCACCAGCAGCACGTCGAGGCCGAGCTTCGCCACCAGCCACTGCGCGAACAGCTCCTGCGCGCTGCCTTGCGCATAGGAGATCGACAGCTTGCCCGGCTCCTTCTTCGCCCGGGCCAGGAAGTCGGCGAAGCTCTTGATGTCGGCGCCGTTGGCCACCAGCAGCACCCTGGGGTCCTTGACGTCGACCATCACGACCTGGAAGTCGGCCGCCTTGTAGGGCGCGTTGCCGGTGGCGAGGGTCATCAGCAGGTCGGGGTGGTTGATCGCCAGGACCGCATGCCCGTCGCCGCCCTCGTTGAGCAGCGCCGTCGCCGCGATCTGCCCGCCCGCGCCCGCAATGTTGCGCACCACCACCGGCTGGCCGAGCTGCCTGCCGAGCGGCCCGGCGAGGACGCGCGCCATGATGTCGGTCCCGCCGCCGGGGCCGTAGCCGACCAGGATCTGCACGGGCTTGCCGGGGTAGCTCTGCGCCGCCGCGCCCGCGGCGAGCAGCACCAGCGCTGCGAGAAAAGCTGCCACTCTCATCGGGGTCTCCCTCTCTTTTCCTCCCTAACGCTTGCGTTGGGGAGGTGCCCCCGCAGGGTACAGACCGGGTAGATGGGTAACATTTTAGACCGGGAAGATGGGTGACAGGTTTGTATGTCGACGGGAGGGACCGTCGATGTCGTGGAAGGAGACCTGTCTGATGGAGGAACGTTTGAAGTTCATGGCGGCGTGGCTTTCGGAGGAAGAGAGTCGGAGCAGCCTTTGTGAGCGTTACGGGGTGAGCCGGAAGACGGGCTACAAATGGGCTGCGCGGTACAAGCGCGAAGGACTGGGCGGGCTGTCAGATCGCTCGCGCGCCCCACAGAATCTTCCGCATAAGATTGAAGCGAAAGTGGCGGCACGGATCGTGTCGCTGCGCAAGAAGCGTCGGAGCTGGGGGCCGCGCAAGCTGCGAGCGGCGCTGCAACGAGAAGAGCCTGGGCATGCGTGGCCGGCGGCGAGCACGATAGGGGATCTGCTGCAGCGCGAGGGACTGGTGGCGCGCCGCCGCGGGCGGCGGGCGGCGCTGGAGCAGGCCGGGCCGTTCGCGGCGATCGAGCAAGCCAACGACACGTGGTGCCTGGATTTCAAGGGCTGGTTCCGGACCGGCGACGGTATTCGTTGTGATCCGCTGACGGTGAGCGACGCCCATAGCCGCTACCTGTTGGCCTGCCGGATCGTATCGCCGACCTACGAGGGCGTGCAGCCGCAAATCGAGCGGTTGCTGCGCGAGCATGGTTTGCCCCGGGCGATCCGCAGCGACAATGGCCCTCCCTTTGCCAGTACTGCGGCCGGCGGCCTTAGTCGGCTGTCGGTTGAATGGCTCAAGCTCGGTATCCGGTTGGAGCGGATCGAGCCCGGTTGTCCGCAGCAGAACGGTCGGCACGAGCGTCTGCACCGCACGCTCAAGGGTGAAACGCTGCGCCCTCCAGCGGCCACGGTGGTGGCTCAGCAGGTCCGCTTTGACGACTTCCGCCAAGTCTATAATCACGAGCGCCCGCACGAGGCGTTGGGCCAGGTCCCGCCGGCTACGCTGTGGCAGCCGAGCCCCAGGGCCTATCCCTCGCGCCTCGAGGAGCCGACATACCCGTCTGACCACGCCGTGCGGCGAGTACGTTCCAGCGGCGAGATCAAGTGGGCTGGCCAGTTGATCTTCATAAGCCAGTCCCTGATCGGCGAGCCGGTCGGGGTTGCCGAGACTGACGACGGCGACTGGTTCGTCCGCTTCGCTGGCGTCGACCTCGGTTTCATTGACCGCAGGGTAAACAAGCTGCGTCGCTTCACGGCGCCTCGGCCGGGGCGCCGTGAACCTCAACATGGACAAGCTGCGCAAACGCACGGAGCTGGCGCTCCGTCAGGCCGCATCAGCTGACCATGCCTCACTCGGTCGCCCCGGTGGGTCCACAGGAGAGACCCGCGCGCCGCTCCGCCAGACTCGTGGCGGTCGCTACGCGGCGCGCGGGTCTCTCCTGTGGACTACCGGGACGACAAATCTGTCGCTTCCCCTCAACTCAACGTACACTACCAACTGTCACCCATCTTCCCGGTCCAAAGTGTTACCTATCATCCCGGTTGCTCACAGGGGGCGGAGGGGTCATGAGCGACACACGTGTCGATTGATTATGCGTCATTGAATCAGAAGACCCTGAACGAACGCTTCGGCTGGGGCTCATGACCCCTCCGCCCCGTATGACGGGGCACCTCCCCGCGCTGCGCGCAGGGAGGGGCATGAAAAGAATGCGGAGCCCACCCACTCACCCCAACAACTTCTCATCATGCGGACTGCGGTTGATCTGCTCGCAGCCGTCCTTCGTCACCACCACCACGTCCTCGAGATGCGCCCCGCCGATGTCCGGCCGGTCGGGCAGCACGATCCGAGGCTCGAGGCAGATCACCATGTTCTCGACGATCTCGAAATCGACGTTGCGGTCGACCAGCGGCTCGCCATGCAGCCCATACCCGAGCTGGTGCCCCGTGTTGCCCGTGTAGACATACTTGCCCCACCCGGAATCCTCGATGACCTCGCGCGCCCGCCGGTCGACCGCGCGCCCGCTGGCGCCCGGCTTCACCGCCTTCTTCGCCTCCTGCAGCGCCAGATGCGTCGCCTTGTAGATCGCCTTCTGATCGGCCGTCGGCTCGCCGCACACGAAGGTGCGGCCGAGATCGCCGGTGTAGCCGCGCACCACGGCGCCGATATCGAGGATCACCATCTCGCCGCCAGCGATCACCTTCTCGGTCGCGACGCGCTCGAACATCGAGGTGTTGTAGCCCGACGCCACCAGCGGGATGAACGGCTCGAACTCCGAGCCGGCCTTGCGCATGGCATAGACCGCCTCCGCCGACACCGCGTGCTCGCTGACCCCGGGCCGGATGGCGGCCACCGCCGCATCCATCCCGACATCGGCCACCCGCACCGCCGAGCGCACGTGCTCGATCTCCGCCGGATGCTTGACCGCCGTGATCTGCTCCCAGATCTTCGACGCATCGACGATCTCGAGTGCCGGGTACTGCTTCATCAGCCCCTGGTGCACCATCCAGGGCATGAGATCGGTGCCGATGCGGGCCCTCTTCGAGCCCCCCTTCTTCGAGCCATCTCCCGTCAGCCCGTAATCCGACAGCATGGCCGAAAGCGTCTCCGCCCAGCGCCCGACCGCGGGCAGGCGGCGGGCGTCGGCGATGTCGGACTTGATGCGGATGCGCAACTCGTCGCTGCCCGAGATGTAGCCGACCGCCGGCGGCTTGCCGCGCGCGACCAGCACCATGTATTCCGGCTCCATGAACGGCCGGAACCCCTTGACGTAGAAGTCGGTGAGATAGCGCACCGCCTCGGCCTTGAAGAACACCAGCGCATCGAGGTCGGAGCGCTCCAGCGCCTGCTGCACCTTGGCCTGCTTGATCCGGTGCAGTGCCTCGCCGGCGAAGAAGATCGGGTCCTGCTTGGCAAACTTCATCGCAACACTCATCGGATCACCTCGGCGAAGGCGCGGACCGCCGCCTCGACCGCGTCCTCGTCGACCTGGGCGTGCGTGACGAAGCGGATCTTGGTACGCTTGAAATTGGCGAGAACGCCACGCTGCCGCAGCCCCAGAACGATGCCGGCCGAGTCATCGGCGAAGCGGTCGACGAAGCAGTTGACGATGTTGGTCTGCACGCGGCCCACATCGACCAGGCTGGCATCGATCGCCGCCAGCCCGGCGCCGAGCTTGTGCGCCAGCGCATGGTCGCGCCGCAGCGCCGGATAGGGGTCCTCGAGCGCCACGATGGCCGGTGCGGCGATCAGGCCGGCTTGGCGCATGCCGCCGCCCAGCATCTTCACCGCCCGCCGCGCCCGCACCATGAACGCGCCGTCGCCGGCCAGGATGGCGCCGACCGGCCCGCCCAGCCCCTTGCACAGCGCGAACCACACCGAGTCGACGTGACGGCAGATCTCCTGCATTGGCACGTCGAGGAAGGCCGCGGCATTGAACAGCCGCGCGCCGTCGAGATGCACCGGGATGCCGGCGCCCCGGCAGACGCCGTGGATCGCCGCCAGGTGTTCGAGTGGCAGCACAGCGCCGCCGGCCGCATTGTGCGTATTCTCGAGGCAGACCAGCCGGGTCGGCGCCAGCGCGAGATCGGCCCCGCCGCGGAACGCCGCCTTCACGTCGTCCGGATCGAGCAGGCCGCGCTGGCTGCGCAGCGGCCGCGGCACCGCCCCGGCCACGACCGAAAGTCCGCCGCCCTCCGAATTGTAGAGGTGCGCCGTCTCCTCGACGATGACCTCGCCGCCGCGCACCTCGTGCGCCAGCAGCGCCGCCAGGTTCGCCATCGTCCCGGAGGGCACGAAGACCGCGTCGTCCTTGCCCGCCAGCCCGGCCGCCAGCCGCTCGAGCGCGTTGACCGTCGGATCGTCGCCCCGTCCCGCATCGCCGAGCGGCGCCGCCGCGATGGCCGACATCATCGCTCGCGTCGGCAAGGTCACCGTATCGCTGCGGAAATCGTAGGGGCCGTCTGAGTGCATACTGAAATGTTACTGACATTTCAGTTGGCGTCAACTACAATCGGAACCAGCATGAGCCTGCGCACCGACGTCTACGAGCAACTGAAGGATCGCCTGCTGGCCGGCGAGCTGCGCACCGGGCAGTTCGTCTCCCAGCGCGAGCTCACCGATCTCCTGGGCGCGACGCTCAATCCCGTGCGCGAGGCGATCCGCAAGCTGGAAGCCGAAGGCCTGATCAACGTCTACGCCCAGCGTGGCATCCAGATCGTCGAAGCCGGCCCGAAGGCGATCAACGACAGCTACGACTACCGCCTGCTGCTCGAGACCAATGCCCTGAAGCTGCTGATCGCGCGCGCCGACGCCGAGACGATCGAGGCGATGGCGCGCAACGTCGAGGCCTCACTGGAGGCGCTGGCCAGGTCGCCGAAGGACCGCACGGTGCGCGTCGCGGCGCTCGATGCCGACTACCAATTCCACAAGGACCTGATCGACTTCCAGAAGAACGAGATCATCAGCAAGCACTACAGCCTGAACGCGGCACGCCTGCGGCTGTTTCGCGCGAGTCTGGGCGAGCCGTTGATGCGGCTGGAGGTGGCGGGGAGGGAGCATTTGGAGGTGCTGGAGGCGTGCCGGGCACGGGACGCGGATCTCGCGGTGGCGCGGTTGGCGGAGCATATTCAGATCTCGCGGGAGCACACGCTCGGTGTTCGGCCAATGCCGAGGTAGCGCCTCATCCGATCAGGCGCAGCGGTCACGATTGCGCGAAGCGGTAGACACCGCCACCCTATACAGCAAGGCGTCTACGCATGTCAGGTGGGGACCATGACAGCACGACGAAGGGTTCTATAGCGACCTGGAAACCTATTGCTTCCCGAAGATCCACTTGCCGAGTGCTACGAGGTAGTAAATACTTTCGCGTCGCCTACTGGGGGATGCAATGTTCCGTCTAATCTGTTGGTCACTAGGATTGCTACTAGCCACCATTAACATGGGTGAAGCTAAGTCCGATACCCGCCGAGTAATAGTGGTGCCTGGCGTTATGGGATCAAAACTTTGTGACCAACCGGAGAGAGTAATTTGGGGCGACCGGTCGTCCTATGTCGCCGGGCGAGTCAACGCGTTGCGGCTTCCGCCCGACGTTGAGCAACGCAATAAAGCCATCGAAAATTGCGGGCTAATTGAGAGCATTAATCTTATTCCCTTGCTATGGGAAAGTAATGTGTACAACAGTCTCTTGTCCTTTCTTAAGGATCTCGGATATAAGCCTGAAAATATAACCATATTTGACTACGATTGGCGGTTAAGCAACTTTAAGAACGCCGACCGACTTAAAAGTACCATCGATCGAGTGGCGCCGAATGGAAAGGTAGACATTGTAGCCCACAGCATGGGCGGTATCATCGCAAGAATATATTATCAGAGTCTAGGAGGTAATGCGAAGGTTCAAAACCTTATAATGTTGGGAACCCCTCACCTTGGATCCGCGAAGATTTTTGAACGTCTCAAGGACGGCTTTGAACATTGGCCGAACTCCCTGTCAGGAGGGATCTCTGAAATTCAGAAGACCATTTTGTCTTTTCCATCTACCTATCAACTTCTCCCTACATACGCAGAATGTTGCGCATTTAGTACGGGCGGCGATGAGAGTACGGCCGAATACAAGGACGTCCTAGACATTGAGACATGGACACGATTCTCTTGGCTTCCAGTGGATTTTAAGACGGGACCGTACGCCAAGGCCCTCTCCGCACATTTGGAAGAGGCGAGAAAATTGCGCGAGCTATTTCTTCACCCCATTTCTACCAATTTAGATGAATGGACTAGAATCTTCTACATTGCTAATGGTTTTGTAGATACCTGGTCGAGAGTATTTTTCGATTCTGCAACTGGCAACGTAGTAGGGAAAACCCTCAAACCGGGAGACGGGACCGTTTTGCTCTTTAGTGCAACGGGTGGAGTGCCTGACCGCATGAAAGTGGCATTGCGGCCACATGAGACTATTTTCACTGCTCCTGAGGCTCAACTCTTAATGACTGCCACATTGTCCAACCGACGTTGGACATCTGATGTCGTCTCCTTCGACCAAAAGATCATCGACAAGCACGGAGTGAAGTACGCAGTTCACTCTGGGGCACTCGACGTAATGCCCCGGGTGATCTCTCCCGGACAAGCGTTAGACCTTGTTTTGACACTTGAAGGCGATGACTTGCTCAGTAAGGCGGACCTTTCGAACTTGCGTATCGAGTTGTTTTCAGGTGAGACCGCGCTCTCTTCCTTCTCAATGGAAGTGGGGCCAGAAACAGGTAAGATGCGTTCGCTGAGGAAGAGAATTCAGGTGCCGGTTGAACCAGGTCCGTACGGAATACGCTTAATGAATCTTGAGTCTCTGGAAGCATATTTTGCTGTGATTGCACCATAAAAGAGGTAAGAAATGTCGGTCTGGTGGTCGTATATTGCAATTGGGTCTTTAGCGATCATGGCATCGCAATTATTATCGATCGCTTCTTCTGCCGAGGGAACTACAGAGCGCGTTCAGCGCATCTTCGAGAAAAGTCAACGATCGATGGTGAAGATCACCGTTACCGGCACGCCCTACAAGAGCACCCAGAATCGAGACAAGACCATAGAAGGAACAGGCTTCATTGTATACAGCCAAAAGGGAAGGACATATTTGCTGACGGCTCTACACGTCATTGGATCGAGCGATACCGATCCGAGCAAAAATCGGGATTGGAATGTAGAGTTTGGTGCAGTCGATAGGAAGATTGCCCTTCAAATCTTAGATGCACGCGGGAACCTAACGCCGATAACCACTGAAGTAGAAGTGGTGCGAACAGAATATCTAAACATTGACATTGCTATCTTATCATTTAGTGGAACAGGATATCCAATTCTACCTTTAGGAGATCCTCTTTTAGAGAAGGTCGAGTTGCGCGATGTAATGCTTATGGGATTCAGGAAGGGCAAAAAGGAATTGAGTCAACCTCCGCAGACCGGACGAGGTGTGACTAAGAATCTTAAATATTTGACGAACGCTTCGTCACTTGAAGGAGAAAGTGGCGGACCTTGGATCGATATTGACACGGGGAAAGTCTTTGCTGTTGCCAGCTTGATTAACAACGCATCGGATGTGCCGTCCAAGGAGGCAACTCCTGTTACTCTGATAAAGCCTACGCTGGATAACTTGACCAGAAATGTAGCTCTCACTTCGAAAACGGCAGTGAAGGTTCCAGAAAATTACACGCGTACTCCGATAGAAGCGCAGGTGGCGACTAAGGTCGGCCGGCCATCGTTGAGCGGCTTGGATATTCTATACTTTGAGAAGGCAATTGATGAGGGCGTAGTAGAAGAAGTGTTGAGACGAGAGAGAGTGACCTTTAGGCCGATAAAAAGCTCTCCTGGATATGTTGACGAGACGAATGTTGTCACCTGTGGCTCTTCAAACGCAGTCGGAGTTGCTAAGTGGCTGGCAGTGCAGTTGCTGGATGCGGGGGTCCGTATAAAAGGTATTGCCCCTCAGGCCAATCCGGTTGAAAAAAAGATTACAATCGAACACTATCCAGAATACGTTCGCCAACCAGTGCTGACCAAAGAGCGATTGTCTGCAATATCAAGATGTCCTGGTTGGAGCGAAATTGTGGCGCCATCAATAAAAATAACTAACTCGTGCGCAAACCGCTATCTAGACACTTACGTAAGGTATTTTCATCCTACCAGAGAAGAGTGGATCACCGCTGTTAAGTATGGTTTGAAGCCGGGCGAGACCTGGGAGGTCTCTGACGAAAACGGCGTTCGGGTCGGTTCGGGGCGCCCCTATGTTCTAGCCTTAGCATCGCCGAGTATTCCTTACCAAGATTTAAACTATCGGCCTGTTTATGGAGTGGGCGAAAAGAGTTCACTTGATCCTACTGCAGCACTACTGAACGGGATACCTGACAATAACTTTCTTGCATACCGACCAGTCATAAATTGGGGCTGTCCCATCTATTAGGGAACCTTTTCTAAACCTAGAGAAAATAAGTTTGAAGCGGCGATCGACTCGGATGCGGCCAGCCGATGCCCGCCGATCAGATGCAAGTGCCCACGTGCACGCGACGTACTCGCTGGTTGCCAGTGCTCTGGTGCTCTCCGACTATGCACCTTAGCGCCGCGTACGCCAATCTTCGCGCGGCCGCCCAGCGCTTGGCCGCGGCGGCCTAAGGTTATCGCAATATAGATGGGCAAGCTTGTCTGCTTGTGCTCATCGCAAGAGTTCGAGCCGGTGATCGCGAGATCAAAGGGAAACACGTGAAGGGCGAAGGCCCCGTTTGGAGTTTTGCTCTTGATATGCTTTGTAAGGATGCAAGCCGCGCACTCTTTTCAGGACGATCACAGCCGCATTCCGCTTGAAGAAGGTCAAGGTCACGACGAACGGTATCGAAGTGACCATGAAATAGGAATTGCTCGCGCCCACATGCCGAGACCTGCTGGCCGGCGAACTGCGCACCGGGCAGTTCGTCTCCCAGCGCGAGCTCACCGATCTCCCGGGCGCGACGCTCAATCCCGTGCGCGAGGCGATCCGCAAGCTCGAAGCCGAAGGCCTGATCAACGTCTACGCCCAGCGCGGCATCCAGATCGTCGAAGCCGGCCCGAAGGCGATCAACGACAGCTACGACTACCGCCTGCTGCTCGAGACCAATGCTCTGAAGCTGCTGATCGCGCGCGCCGACGCCGAGACGATCGAGGCGATGGCGCGCAACGTCGAGGCGTCACTCGAGGCACCGGCCAGGTCACCCAAGGACCGCAAGGTGCGCGTCGCGGCGCTCGATGCCGACTACCAGTTCCACAAGGACCTGATCGACTTCCAGAAGAACGAAATCATCAGCAAGCACTACAGCCTGAACGCGGCGCGGTTCCGGCTGTTTTGGGCGAGCCTGGGCGAGCCGCTGCAGCGGCTGGAGGTGGCGGGGAGGGAGCATCTGGAGGTGCTTGACGCGTGCCGGGCGGGGGATGCCGGGCTCGCGGTCGCGCGGCTAGCGGAGCATATCCAGGTCTCGCGGGAGCATACGCGTGGCGTTCGGCCAATGCCGAAGTAGCTGCTCTCTTGAGGATTCACAAAGATCTGAAGGCAACCCGACGAACGCACTAGTTCGCGCATATCTGGCCGGACTAGACGCTTGTTGGCAAGACGCAAGCTCCTGACTAGACGACGAGGTATAGTGCCTCGCGACCCGACGGAGCGTGATAGTGAAAGCGATCGACAGGCCGTTCACGAAGATCATTAATGGCACGATGCAGTTCGTAATCCCGGTTTTCCAGCGGGATTACACTTGGACCGAAGACAACTGTGAGCAGCTTTGGAAGGACATACTCCGGATTGCGCAGGACCCTTCGGACCGGGGGCACTTCCTCGGTTCCGTCGTCTACATTGCAACCGGCGACTCTGCTGCCGGCTTTACGCGCTGGCTGCTTATCGATGGCCAGCAACGGCTCACGACCCTCACCCTGCTACTGACAGCGCTGCGGGACCACATTGCCGATACAAATTGGTCTGGGTCCGTCGATGGTCCCACCGCCAACCGGATAGATGCCTACTTCCTTAAAAACCTTCACGAGGAAGGCGAGCGCCATCATAAGCTGGTCCTTCGCAGGAAGGACAGGGAGATGCTTCGTGCGCTGCTCGACAGGCGGGAGGTCCCATCCGAAGTCTCTGAACACATCCGCGAAAACTATGACTATTTTCGCGAGCAGATCGCAGAGTCAGATCCGGAGTTGGTCTACCGTGGGATCGGCCGGCTGGTTGTCGTCGATGTGACCTTGGACCGCAACATCGACGACCCGCAACTAATCTTCGAGAGCCTGAACTCGACGGGCCTCGACCTGACTCAGGCCGATCTGATCCGCAACTTTATCCTTATGAGATTGCCGGAAAAGGAGCAGACGGATCTCTATGAAAACTACTGGAGCAAGATCGAGGCTCTGTTCGATGGGGCCGAACGGATATTCGATTCATTCGTTCGCGACTTCATCGCGCTGCGCGTCCAATCCAGCAAACAGGAGAAGGCGGACGAGATATATTTTGCATTCCGTCGGGAGTTCGCCGACATCGGTTCAAAGAAAGAATCTCTGGCGCAGTTTCTTATCGAACTCCTTCGGTTCGCACGGTACCACGCTGCCTTCAGCATCGGGACCGAAAGGTGGCTGCAGTTGCATGAACCTTTGGCGCGCTTGCGGCGGCTCGTCGACGTTCCTGCTATTGTCATCATGCGACTATTCGACTGTCACGACAGGCTGAACACCTTGGATGCCAAAGACTTTTCGAAGGCCATCGGGCTCTTGGAGAGTTACGTATTCCGAAGGGCTATCTGTGGAGAGCAAACGCGTGGTTACTGGCAGGTATTTGCCAACCTGGCATATCGCATCGATTTGGAGAGTCCGCTCGAGTCGCTTCATGTCCGGTTGGCGCTACTCCCGGAAACTTATGCCTTTCCAAAGGACGAGGATTTCCGCAAAGCGCTTGAGGAGCGAGATATCTACCATATGCGGGTATGCTTCGAGTTGCTCGACAATCTGGAGAATCGTGAAAGCAAGGAACGCTCGGACACGAGCAAGTACTCCATTGAGCACATCATGCCGCAGAATGAAAACCTTAGCCCAGCCTGGAGAAAGAGGTTGGGCGCGGATTGGCAACGTGTGCAACGCGAATGGTTGCACCGGCTGGGCAATCTCACGCTGACAGGTTACAACAGCACGTACTCGGACCGACCCTTCGAAGAAAAGAAGACCGTCAAAGGTGGTTTTTCCGAGAGTTCGGTGAGGCTGAACAAGTATGTTCGGGAACAGGATGAGTGGACTGAGAAGGAGATCGAGCGCCGCGGCAAGGAGCTGGCGAAACGGGCGCTGGCGCTCTGGCCTGCTCTAACGGTCGACAAGGAGCTGGTTGATCGGGCACGTGAGGCGGAAATTCGCGAGACGGCACAGAAGCATGATGTCTCTCGCGTATCCATGAGCCCGACCGCGCGCGCTCTGTTCGACGTATTGAGAAAGGGTGTGCGCGGGCTCGACGCCGATATATTCGAGATCGCCGAGCGGAAGTCCGTGAGCTATCACGGCCCATCGTTCTTTCTGGAGGTATTGCCGCGCAAGAAGGGAATTGGCTTGCTGTTGCCGCTGGAATTCAACGAAGTCGATGATGCATCGGGATTTGCCGAAGATACGTCACAATGGAAGTTCTTTGTGAATGCACAGCACGAAGGAGGTGTCTACATCGCCATCAGAGATGAAGCCGATATCGAAAAGGCACTCCCGATGATTCGGGTGGCGAGAGAAGTGGGGCGTGTGTGAACGCTGATTGTCGGCGCATATAAAGCCCTGAATCAGTGCTAGGATTGGGTCGTGCATCCGTGGTCTCGATGGTTATTGGATGCGACACACTTTCGTCGGGACATCCGCCCAGGCGCGGGGCTGAGGGGAGTCTAATGGGATCAGACTTTGATCGCGCACTCAACGCCGACTTTGTCGCGAAGTTGGCAGACGAGGCTCGCCGCGACGGCTGGTGGGCCGATGTTCTTGCAGATCCCAAGTTGGTCATTGCACTCCGAGGCAACTACTTGAACGTGTACTGGCGTGGTCAGTCCCTTTTTCGGGTAGAGCCCCGACGGTCAGGATTCAATATTACAACTCACGAGAAATATCTGGTCGACCCGAAATTGGCGTCTCAGGTTACTTTGACTGGTCGACGCTTTGACATCTCGGGTCTTGTCGAGAAGGGCTTCATCCGCCGCTATGAAGGTCCGGAAACACTCGCGAAGATGAAGGCGGCGGCGGGGCTCCTTTCTGGATTAGAAAAGACTGGTTGCCACGAGATTGCAGTACGGAATCCTGGAATGTTGGATTGCGAGATCGCGTTTCCCGGTAGAGTATCGCTCGAAGACGGCGGTGATGATAAGCATGCCCCGCGTGTGGATATCGCGGCTCTCGAAGTCTATGACGATAGGGCACGCCTTGTCTTCTGGGAGGCCAAGCATTTCACCAATGGAGAGCTTCGGTCGGACAAAGGGTTGGCGCCCGTTTTGCGTCAACTAAGAGTCTACAAGAAGTATCTCTCGGTGAGCCGGGAGCCGATCGAACGCAACTATACGAAAGTCGCAGAGAATTTGATGTCGATCAGCAATATGGGCTGGAAACGTCCGCTTTCACCCTTAATTGCAGAGGTCGCGACAGGGAGGCGAGTACTGACACTCGGTGCCGAACCCACCGTTGGCTTGGTCATCTTCGGTTTCGATACGGCCCAGCGTGATCACGCCGATTGGAAGGCTCATCGCGAGCGACTGGAGAGAGAAGTCAGTCATCTTCGCGCTGCAGGCGACGCCAAGAATATCCGTCTATAGACACAAATCTTGAGTCGTAAACCGCGGAGTGGTCTGTGCTACTGCCCACGACGTCGCCGCGCGCTTGGTTGCCGTTGCGACGGAGGTGTCCCGCGACCTCACCAACAGATCGACCGATCCCTCGCCGGCATTGTGGCTCCGCGCTACAGAAGTGTGGCCTGGGCAGCGACGCCCGTCGTTTCATCGGTCAGCTGGGGCGGTACATTGAGTGCCCCCTCACGCTTCAAGTCCTCCGCGCTGAGCAGAGGATTCTTTACAATATCTTCAAGCACCTTCTCCTGTTTCGGTTCGAGGGCAACGAGCCTGCCCAGTACGTGCAAGAGATTAAGCAACTCGCTCGTGTACTCCGCAGGCCAGTGCCGAAGCTGGATGTCATCCAGCGCCGACGGAGGGCGTCTGTCTCCGATCACAGGACGGCTTCGATCGAGCCTTCTGTAGCTGAACCACTGGTGGATAACTTCCTTCCCTGAGACAGCATATGCCCACATCGCTGGAGACACGTTGTCAATGTGGCCTTTGCCGACGCGAAGGCGTCGGAGGCTCGGGTCATAGTCCATTGTGTCGGGCAGGGGCTCCGGCGCGCCGGGGATGGCACCTTCCTTCGGAATTCGCGGCGCGTCGCTCGCCGCCATGCGCGGCGAACGCGAGGGTCGGTTTTTCGCCGGGTTCGCATAGCGCTCGCCAAAAGTATGGAGCCACACCACTTCTCGCCCCAGTTCGCATGCGTCGTCGAACAGACTCGCGTCGGCTGTCATCGGCACACGAAGCCCTGGCTGAAGAAGGTCCTCCTTGAAGTGTGTTGTGAAACCCTGGTGCGGGAGAAGGCCGGCAACGTCAGCAACCACATCCTCAGCGCTTACGGCGCGACCGTAGACCTTCGAGAGGTGGGAGAGTAAGGCGGGCTTCACATTGGACAGCGTCGCCGATGGATCGCGCCACAGAGGAAAGGCCCGACCACCTCGTCCCGCGTAGTGATGAAGGTCCGGGATCTGCGCCGTCAACGTCAGCGCTGGTCCGCCCGATGGCGAACGATCCTCCGGAGCCGTCACATAGACTTGCTGCCGTGAATGCCAGTCCCACAACGTCGGATTCGGCCTGTTAATAAGCCTATTGTCCGGAATGATCCATTGATGGTCGAATGACCGAAACGCATAGCCTATCGGTGCAATGCACGGCCCTCTGTCCTGCGCCACGGACTGCGGCCGGAACTCGTGGCCAGCAAGCCCCTTCTTTGCGCGCTTATTGACAGTCTTGTCGCCGCCCTGGTGCGGGTAGAAAAGCTCATCCTTGGTTTCTGCATCCTGTTCGTGTTGCAATGTTGACCACCGATCTTGGAGGGATTGTGCGTCCGGCGCGATCACCCACGTACGGCCGGGCATCACCCCGGAGCCGTTGTAGATAAACAGGTCATCCAGTGACACGCAGTTTGCCCAATCCGCTCCGGCCTTTGGAAGGAATGGCTCTCGCCAACCGCTCGGACAGTCGGTCCATGTCTTGTCTTC
Organism: Reyranellaceae bacterium; assembly: GCA_046349295.1. Taxonomy (GTDB): domain Bacteria; phylum Pseudomonadota; class Alphaproteobacteria; order Reyranellales; family Reyranellaceae; genus Reyranella. The sequence goes on along the minus strand of JAXMCP010000012.1, from coordinate 66,303 downwards.
CAACGACAGGCCGGCAAGTGCTGCGAATTTCTCCTCCCGGCGGCCTGACGGAAGGCTATAGAAGCGAACGCGCGCCGGCACGTTTGGGTCCTTTTTCAGCGTTCGGCTCGCGAGCACGATGCAAACCGGATGTTGGACCCCTTGAAAGACGCGTGAGGCCACCTCTGGCTGATGCCCTTCCGGAGAGCAGTCGATAACCCACACCTCATTGCATGAGCGTCGTAGGTCATCGCGCATCTTCTGGAAGCCGGGGCCATTCAGGAAGCCGGCCACTGTGATGAAGCAAACGATGCCAGCCCGATCTGTTTCCGCCAGACCGGTCGATTCACGCAGGCCTGTTCCAAATACCTTCCAGGTCGCCCACCGCCAGAAGTAGACATAGAGATTCTTGAGGTGCTTCGCGTGCGCCCCGACTTTCCACTGCGGGGGCGGTATCCACCGGTCGAGTGGCGCCTCTCGTCCAGCAGTTCCCTGTTCGATCCACCCGCCACGACCCTTGGCCTTTTCCTTATAGGGCGGATTGCCGATTACGACAGTAATAGGCTCACTTCTCTTTATCTCGTTGGCGTTGCGACGAGACCGGGCGATCGGCTGATAGAGCTGCGGCAGCCGCTCCTCTTCGACATATGGATTGCCAAGCGTATCCGTCACGTAGAGCCGAAGGTCCGGCGAAAAGCCGCCCGGGATAAGCGCATGCATTTCTGCGAGCAAGCGGAGTTGTGCCACTGCAAATGGCCCGAATTGAAGCTCAAAGCCGATGAGCCGGCGTGTCGCGGCGGTGACGGCGGCAGCAATGGCGCCTGGACCCTCATCCTGCTCCACAGTTTGGGCAATCTGACGGAACACACCGAGCAAGAACGTGCCGGTTCCGACGGCCGGGTCAGCGACCGTCACGTCCGCCGACGCAAATCCTCTCACTTGATCGAACAGAGCAGGACTTCGTAACGCATCATCCACGAGACGAACCATCGCGCTCACCACCTCGGGCGGCGTGTAGTAGGAGCCCGTGCGCTTACGCAAAATATTGTCATAGACTTCCAAAAAGTCTTCGTAGAAGTACAGCCAGGCGTCCACGCTTCCACGGCTGATCGTCGACCAATCAACGGCCTCGAGTACACGCGTCAGAGTGTTGAGCGATGTCTTGAGCACGTCCTGATTAGCGCTCTCGTCAGTCAGCAGCCGAAGCGCTGTGCCGATCAGTGAGTTCGATCGCCTGAGCGCTTGCGCTGCTTGATCAATGCCTCTGGCGAGAGAAATGTTCTGGGCGCGGGCGACCAATAGCCCGAACGTGACGGCTTGTGCATAGCCATCGGCGAACTCGGCGTTGGTTGCCTGCGGAAACAGCATCGTGCGCCAGTCCTTCGCCAGTTCCGTGAGCGCCGGGCTGTTCCGCTCCAACTGTTCGACGACCTCTTCCCGCAACAGCCGGCACAACCGCGCGCTTGTTTCCGCAAGCTGCTTTGCAGTTTTTGGAGGGATTGGCTGCCAACGAAGAAAGTCCGAGACGAGCGAGAGCAAGGTCTGCGGCGCCGCCAGGGCGGTCCCAGATGATTCGACATCTCCTTCCAGACGGATGACGGAGCCGACGAGCTTTCCGTCACGCCACAAACTGAACGCGTTGCCATCCGTGTAGATTAGGTTTGGTAGGGACTTGAGGCGATCCCATTGCCCCCGGTCGTGGACACTTGTGAATCGCCGGGGATCGGCTCCCTTGCCAGGTGACTTTACCTCGATGAACCCAACGAGCGCGTTCTGAACGTCGACTGCGTAGTCGGGCCGGGTTTTGAGATCAGATAGAGAGTCTCTCACCGATCATGCTGACGGCGCCATCTGGCAATCCCACAAGATATGCGAGATTGCGCACGAGACTTTCCAACGGCGCGCGGAGCTGGTCCTCCGGCGAACCTGAAGCGGCGCGACTGGACAGTTTTGCCTTGGTCAGGCTTCCAAAGGCTGAGATTGCAGCTGCCAGCGTTTTCGCGTGCGTCAATGATTGCCCCGTGCTCTCAGACTGCCGTCGGCACTATAACAGATTCGTCAGGCTGTTGCTTGCCACTGAAAGGGTGCTCGGGCGGAAAAAGGTTGTCTTCAGGCGATGGTGGTCCGGCGACCCGAGGGTCTTGGTCGTGACCGACTGATCCCTTTGATTCGGGGGCACGCGTATTTTCCCTAAACGATACCTCGTTACCTAGTGTGAGCGCGCTCATTGGCTTCACTTTCGCTACTGTAGCACTGAGATTAATCTTGGAGTCCGAATTGGTGAGGATGTGCGCGCTACGGTTGCTTTAGCAATTTAAAAAGAATGTTCGAAATCCTCAGGTACGTGAACACCGAGAGTGTAGCAAAGAACAACCAGCCAAACTGAAATAGACCGAAAAGATTGTACCCTCGCACCTCTGCTTTTTTGTCGGCTAGGAATCCCACAATTGATAACGCTGCGAAGATTATGGAAGAAACGATCCCGGATCGCAGATAATCAAACAAAGCCTCAATGTGCCCTGTCTTGACCAGAGCCTTGTAGGCTCGAGAATCTCTGATTGAGAGCATGATTGCCTTTGAGACGCCAAGGAAGCTTGCGAACACTGAGGCCACGCTTGCTGAGGCGCCAAATAGGTTGTCTGGATTTTCAGGAAAGTGACCTCCTGTTGAAAACCATATCGCTACGACCGCAAGCGATGCCCCAATAGGCCACCACCTCTCGAATGCGATTGAATTAGTCATGGTCGAAGTGACCCTGCTCACGCCATAGATCGAAGGCTTGACGTAAGACTGCTATCCGTTCTTCGAGAGGATACCGCCTCCCGCGGTCAATAGCGCGAAGTTCGATATCCATCTCCAGCCGAGCCTCCAGAAAGTCGATCGGCTCGCGAGGACCATCCTCACTTTCCTTCGCCACTATGCTCAGAGTCCGCACATCGTCACGCATGCCGAGCAACTCGCTAATTGCTCGCCGAACTTGGGGAATCGACAACGATTGATGCCGACGCCTTCCTGCTGAGACTTGAATCGAGACTGTTTGAGCGTGACCAACTACAGGCACCTCTAAGAGAGATGATAGCGAACGCCGTCTCGATTCGGGTCGGGCCGCGATCCCGGGAACGTGGATAGTGGCCTCAATGGACTTCACAATCTGCATATGACTCAACCGATCCGCCGCATCTGCTGTGAGAACTGGATCGAGGTCGAAGCCAAGTTCAGATTCTTCATGGTCGTCGTCTAAAGCTGAAGCAAACCTGTTTAGGTAGGCTTCGATGCGCGCTTGCCTCGGACCGAAGTGGTTGTACTGGAGCGACATGTAGTTCGACCGGGGATCATAGAGAGCCGCCGTCTCTTCTCCGAACCCTTCATCCGCATTCAGGTCGAAGTCCACGATGGGTGCAGAACTCGCTGCTCGGCCGGGACCATTTGGCCGGATAAGGGCGAAGTCAAGGAGCCAGAACCGCCCCGATCGGTTCACAGATTCTAGGCGCATAGGCGTGCCGGACACTGTCTGCAGCCGTCGTCGTAGACTGAGAGATTCGATATGTGTCAGCACATCACCCAATCGAGCCTCCCCTCTAGGCTCGACGTGGATCGCGTGAATCCTCATAGCCGCCTCCCGTCATCATTGTCGCTCTTCTTTTTAGAGATAGCTTTGGGGATGATGATCGGACTGTCAACTACTATGGATAGTATATCGCGAGCGGCATGCTCGCCGGGGGACAATGCGTGATCACTGCGCAACGGCCGCGATCACGTTTGACGCCCAATTGTCCAGGTTGTTGTCGCAGTTACTTTCTTGGTTCCGACATGGGCGTGAGAATGGCGCGTAATGGACGTTGATTGTGCCGAGAAGAAGCTGATGGCAAGCGCTTGTGCGGACGACGCTGCGAACATGAGTGACATAGGCTGGCTCATGGAACTGTCCTAATTCGGCATGGCACTGATGGCTGGCGGGCGGCTTCGGCTGACGCTGAGTTGACCCTAGGCCGTTCGGTCAGTGCGAACTCGGCTAGTCACTTTCACTGGTGCTCGCGTGGCCGTTCAAGCTGCGCTCATGCGGCGCCCCGTGCAGCCTCGCGATGTCACTGGCGGCATTGAACGCCATGAGCTGTAGCGTAGCTGGCGGACAGGGCGGGATTCGAACCCGCGGTGGCTGTTACACCACGCACGCTTTCCAAGCGTGTGCCTTAAACCGCTCGGCCACCTGTCCTCCGGGCGCGGTCGGCCGCTCTTATAGCGCGGTGGGCGCTGGGGGCAACGGCATCTTCCCCGGGGCGGTCGGCTTGGGTAGGGTGCCGCCGCGTTTCCAGGGGGTCAATGTGTTGTTCCGCGCGCTGGGTTGGCTGCTGCTCGCCATGGCCGTTGCGGTGGTCGTGCATGATGGGCTCGCGTGGTGGAGCGAGGGGTCGTTCCGCCTGTTCGGGCTGGGGGAGCTGTGGTCGCAGCTCGACATCGGGTCCCTGAACCGGGCGCAGGGGGCGGTGCAGCGGCATCTGTCGGGGTAGCTGTGGACGTCGGTTGTTGGGCCGGTTCTGAAGGTGCCGGCGGTGCTGGCGTTCTTCGTGCTCGGGGTGGTCTTCCTGTGGATTGGTGGGCGGGGCGGGGCGCCGGAGGCGCCGGCGTTCATCGGCGGTGGGCGGCCGCGGCGGCGGCGCAGCCGGGGTGGACTGAATTAGGGCTGGAGGGGCTTGCGGCCCTCGATTCTTCGGCTAGCGTGAATCACCGATGACGTGTTGCTTGGGTGGAGGGTGCGCCGATCTCTTTGGCGCGCCCTGGCGATGACGCTTGGCTTGTCGAGTGCAATTGGGTCGTGGGGAGTGGCGGCAAAATAGAGCCAGTCTGGCCAGGGGGAGTTATCGCGGCAGTCGGATGGCGCTACTCCAGGCGTGCATGACTCTGTGTGGAGGGATCAACGTGGTTACCGATTCTGTTCTCGCGCTGTCGAGGCCGACGCAAGAGGGCCGGCCGACGCATGCTGACGCAAAGGCGATCGCGAGCAATTGCCGGCAAGTCGTTGATTCCAAAGCGTCGCTGACGCACTGACGCAACTGACACAAGGTTTCGATGCCGAATCACCGCAGCGCACGAGCGCAAGCGAGAGGCGGCACGTGATCATGCAGGCTCCAATGACCCCGACCGCAAGACGCCGGCCCCGACCGCACCGACCGCTGCCGACCGGTTCTTGCGGTCGGTCTAACCCGTTGATTCAAAAGGATCCGACCGCACCGACCGCACCGACCGCAAGAAAAGGGGGGTCGTTCTATTTCGGCGGCTCATGCGGACCGGGCGGTGCTTGGTGGGCGCTGGAGTTGTTGCGGAGGGCGAACTGCGCTCCTGGGCTTGTCGAAGGAACCTGTCCTGGAACCTCTCGAAGAACTTGTCCTGAGCTTGCGGAAGGACCTTTGCTCTCACTTCGGCCGGATTTTCAGCGAGGTCATGAGTGGCGCACGTTCGTGCGCCGGCGCGCATGTGAATGCGCGCGGGCGGGCGAGACGCCCGCGGTCCGGAAGAGCATGACCATGAGCAGGGTGCGCTCGCGCAAATCTATTTGCAGGGCGGCGAAAGGGCTGCGGCAGTCGAATCCCTGTTATTGTGCAGGAAAATCCCTGATCTGCTGCACAGAAATCCCTGATCAGGTGCCGAGAATTCCCTGTTACGTTTCCCTGTTCCGGCACGTCGCGTCGGCGAAAAGTGCTGATTTCATCGGCACTTCCGCGAATCCGCGGCCGATTTTTCTTCGCGATAACAGGGAGTTTTTCGCCGAACTATTTGCAGCCGCCGCCTCCGCGCGCCGGCCGTCCCGGCCGCCGCCGCTACCGGCTGTCCATCTTCAGCGCGGCAATGAACGCCGATTGCGGGATCTCGACGTCGCCGACCTGGCGCATGCGCTTCTTGCCCTTCTTCTGCTTCTCGAGGAGCTTCTTCTTGCGGCTGATGTCGCCGCCGTAGCACTTGGCGAGCACGTCCTTGCGCAGCGCGCTGATCGTCTCGCGGGCGATGATGCGGCCGCCGATCGCCGCCTGGATGGCGATCTTGAAGAGCTGGCGCGGGATCAGGTCCTTCAGGCGCTCGCACAGCGCGCGGCCGCGCTGCTCGGCCTGGTTCTTGTGGGTGATGATCGACAGCGCATCGACCGGCTCGCCGTTGACCAGGATGGTGAGCTTGACCAGATCGCCCTCCTCGTAGCCCAGCATCTCGTAGTCGAAGCTCGCGTAGCCGCGCGTCACCGACTTGAGCCGATCGTAGAAATCGAACACCACCTCGTTGAGCGGCAGGCGGTAGACCGCCATGGCGCGGGAGCCCGCGTAGGTGAGCTCGATCTGCTGGCCGCGTCGCTCCTGGCACAAGGTGAGCACCGAGCCGAGATGCTCGTCGGGGGTCATGATCGTGGCCTTGATCCACGGCTCCTGCATGAGGGCGATCTGCGAGGGGTCGGGATAGTCGGCCGGATTGTGCAGCTCGCGCTCCGTGCCGTCGTCCATCGTGATCTTGTAGACCACCGAGGGCGCCGTGGTGACCAGGTCGAGGTCGAACTCGCGCTCGAGCCGCTCCTGGATGATCTCGAGATGCAGCAGGCCCAGGAAGCCGCAGCGGAAGCCGAAGCCAAGGGCGGCGCTCGATTCGGGCTCGAAGTGGAAGGAGGAGTCGTTCAGGCGCAGCTTGGACAGCGATTCGCGCAGGTCTTCGAACTCGGCGGCGTCGGCCGGGAACAGGCCGCAGAACACCACGGGGACGGAAGGCTTGAAACCGGCCAGCATCTCGCCGGCCGGCTTGCGGTCGTCGGTGATGGTGTCGCCGACCTTGCAGTCGGCGATGGTCTTGATGCCGGCGATGATGAAGCCGACCTCGCCCGGGCCCAGCTCGGCCACGTCCTTGGGCTTGGGCGTGAACACGCCGACCTTGTCGAGATCGTAGGAGGCCCCCGCCGCCATCATGCGGATGCGCAGGCCCTTGCGCAGCACGCCGTCCTGGACCCGCACCAGGGTGACGACGCCGAGGTAGGGGTCGTACCAGCTGTCGACCAGCAGGGCCTTCAGCGGCGCGTTGCGATCGCCGGTCGGGGCGGGGAGGCGGCGTACCATCGCCTCCAGCAGGTCGTCGATGCCGAGGCCGGTCTTGGCCGAGACCTTGACCGCCTCGGACGTGTCGATCCCGATCACGTCCTCGATTTCCTTGCAGACGCGGTCCGGCTCGGCCGACGGCAGGTCGATCTTGTTGAGGACCGGGATGATCTCGTGGTTGGCGTCGATCGCGTGATAGGCGTTGGCCAGGGTCTGCGCCTCGACGCCCTGGCTGGCGTCGACGACGAGCAGGGAGCCCTCGCAGGCGGCGAGCGAGCGGCTGACCTCGTAAGCGAAGTCGACGTGGCCCGGCGTGTCCATCAGGTTCAGCACGTAGGTCTTGCCGTCGAGCGCGCGGTATTCCAGCCGCACGGTCTGCGCCTTGATGGTGATGCCGCGCTCGCGCTCGATGTCCATCGAGTCGAGCATCTGGTCATGGAAGTCCCGTTCCGCCACCGCCCCGCAGCGCAGCAGCAGCCGGTCGGCCAACGTGCTCTTGCCGTGGTCGATATGGGCGATGATCGAGAAATTGCGCAGCAGCGACAGGTCGGTCATGGGACGCGGACTCTATCCGAAAAAAGCTGTCATCCGAGCGCAGGCGAGGGACCTTGGTGCTCGGCGCCGCGAAAGATCCCTCGCTGCGCCGGGATGACACAACTCCTTTTGTCATCCCGAGCACAGCGAGGGATCCTTGGCGGGCGCCTTGAGGCGTCCTCGGCTGCGCTCCGGGATGACAACATGTTGATCTCACTCACCCTCGCAACGCCGCGCCCGTCGCCTTCGTGACGGCGGCGACGATCTTCGCGCTGGCCGCCTCGATCTCGGCGTCGGTCAGGGTGCGTTCCGTGGGCTGCAGGGTCACCGACAGCGCGATCGACTTCTTGTCGTCGGGGACGCCCTTGCCGGCGTAGACGTCGAACACCCGGGCCGCCGTGATCAGCGCCTTGTCGGCGTTGCGGGCGGCGCGGACCAGGCGGTCGGCCTCGATGTCGACGTCGACGATGAAGGCGAAGTCGCGCTCGACGGGCTGGAAGGACGACAGCACCAGCTTGGGGCGCGCCTTGGTGGCCTTGGGCTTGGGCAGCGGCGGGGCGTCGAGGAAGACCTCGAAGGCGGCCACCGGGCCGGCCAGGTCGGACGCGGCCACGAGCTCGGGATGGAGCTCGCCGAACCACGCCATCACGCGGTCGCCGAGCTTCAGCGCGCCGGAGCGGCCGGGATGGTACCAGACGGGCGCGCCGCCGCCCGTCGCCGACATGTTCTCGACCGGGGCGCCGATCGCCTCGAGCACGGCGAAGGCGTCGGCCTTGGCGTCGAAGGCGTCGACGTCGCGCGGCGGGCCGGCCCAGTTGCGCGGCACCGCCTTCTTGTGGCGCAGGCCGGCGGCGACCGCCTGCTGGCCGGTCGGCGTCGCGTCCTTGTAGGTCGGGCCGACCTCGAACAGGGCCGGGTCGGTGAGCCCGCGCGCCTCGTTGCGCTTCGCCGCGTCCAGCAGGTTGGGCAGGATCGACGGGCGCATCGTGTCGAGCTCGGATGCGATCGAGTTCAGCAGGCGGAGGTCGGCGCCGCCGCCGCCGAAGCGCTCGGCCTGTGCGCGCGGCAGGAACGACCAGCTCACCGCCTCGTTCAGGCCTCTGGCGGCCAGCGCGCGGCGGGCCTGCGGCACGCGGCGCTGGCGCGGGTTGCGCACCGCCTTGGAGATCGGGCTGAGCCGCGGCAGCGACGTCGTCGGGATGTTGTCGAAGCCGTAGACCCGCGTCACCTCCTCCACGAGATCGGCCTCGCCGATGATGTCGGGGCGCCACGACGGCACCTCGACCGACCACGGGCCGCTGCCGTGCACGTCGAAGCCGAGCTTGGCCAGGATCGACGCGGTCTCCGCCGCCGGCACGTCGATCGCGGTCAGGGTGCGGGCGCGGTCGGTGCGCAGGTGGTAGCAGCGCTGCCAGGCCGGCATGACGCCGCTCGACACCACCTCGCTCGCCTCGCCGCCGCACAGCTCGAGGATCAGGCGGGCCGCCACCTCGGCGCCCCACCACACCGATTGCGGGTCGATGCCGCGCTCGAAGCGGTAGCGCGCGTCGGACTGGATCGCGAGCTTGCGGCCCGAGGCGGCCGTGCGGATCGGATCGAAATAGGCGACCTCGAGGAACACCTCGGTGGTGTCGTCGCGCACGCCGGTATCCTCGCCGCCCATGATGCCGCCGAGACCGTGCACGCCCGTCGCATCGGCGATCACCGCGATCGACGGATCGAGCGTGTAGGTCTTGCCGTCGAGCGCCAGGATCTGCTCGCCCTCCGTGGCCTGGCGCATCACCAGGTCACCGTCGAGCTTCTTCGCGTCGAACACGTGCAAGGGACGGTTGAGGTCGAAGGTCACCAGGTTGGTGATGTCGACCAGGGTCGAGATTGGCCTGAGCCCGATTGCCTTCAGCCGGCGCTGCAGCCAGTCGGGCGAAGGGCCGTTCTTGATGCCCTTGAAATGGCGGCCGACCACGATCGGGCAGGGGCTGTCGGTCGCGGCCTGGTAGCCGTGCGTCCACTTGACCGGGCTCTGGTAGGTGCCGACGACCTTGTCCGCCTTGATCGGCTTCAACGTGCCGAAGCCCGCCGCGGCGAGGTCGCGGGCGATGCCGTGCACGCCCAGGCAATCGCCGCGGTTGGGCGTCACCTTGATCTCGATCACCGGGTCGTCGAGGCCGAGCGCCTCGGCGGCCGAGGCGCCGATCACGGCGTAGTTCGGCAGGTCGATGATGCCGCTATGGTCGTCGCCGAGCTGCAGCTCGCGGCTCGAGCACAGCATGCCGTTGCTCTCCTCGCCGCGGATCTTGCTGGCCTTCAAGGTGATGCCGGTGCCGGGGATGAAGCTGCCGGTGGGCGCGAAGATGCCCTTCATGCCGGTGCGCGCGTTGGGCGCGCCGCACACGACCTGGATGGGGTTGCCGGCGCCGGTGTCGACCTTGCACAGCCGCAGCCGGTCGGCGTTGGGATGCTGCACCGCCTCGATCACGTAGCCGACGACGAAGCCTTTCAAGGTCTCGGCCGGATTGCTGACGCCCTCGACCTCGAGGCCGAGCATGGTGAGGCCGTGGCGCAGCTCGGCCAGGCTGGCCGTGGTGTCGAGATGCTCCTCGAGCCAGGACAGGGTGAATTTCATCGGGCGACCTCCAGGGCGGAGAAGCCGTAATGGCGCAACCATCTCAGATCGGAGTCGAAGAAGCTGCGCAGGTCGGGGATGCCGTACTTCAGCATGGCGATGCGGTCGATGCCCATGCCGAAGGCGAAGCCCTGGTACACGGCGGGATCGAGGCCGCAATTGCGGATGACGTTGGGATGCACCATGCCCGAGCCCAGGATCTCCAGCCACGAATCGCCGGCGCCGATGCGCAGCTCGCCGTCCTTCCACGAGCAGCCGATATCGACTTCCGCCGACGGTTCGGTGAACGGGAAGTAGGAGGGCCGGAAGCGCAGCGGCAGGTCGTCGACCTCGAAGAAGGCGCGGCAGAAATCGACCAGGCAGCCCTTGAGATGGCCCATGTGCGTGGTGCGGTCGATCACCAGCCCCTCGACCTGGTGGAACATCGGCGTGTGGGTGGCGTCGTTGTCGATGCGGAAGGTGCGGCCGGGCACGATGATGCGCAGCGACCCGCCGTCGGCCAGCATCTGCTGCACGCCCTTGTCGAGCATGGTGCGGGCCTGCACCGGCGAGGTGTGGGTGCGCAAAACCATCGGCGTGCCGTCGGCGCGCGACGGCAGGTAGAACGTGTCCTGCATCTGGCGCGCCGGATGGTCGGGCGGGATGTTGAGCGCGGTGAAGTTGTGCCAGTCGTCCTCGATGTCGGGCCCGTCGGCCCAGGTGAAGCCCATCTCGCCGAAGATGGCGGCCAGCTCGTCCATCACCTGGCCGATCGGATGCAGCGTGCCTTCCCGCTCAGGCCGGGTGGGCAGGCTGACATCGACCTTCTCATTGCCGAGCCGGGCCGCGAGCGCGCTGGCGCTCAGCGCAGCCTTGCGCGCCTCGAGGGCACCCTCGATCTCGCCCTTGAGCTGGTTGACCTGCGCGCCAAAGGCCTTGCGCTCCTCGGGCGCGAGCCCGCCCAGGGTCTTCATCAGGCCGGTGACGCTGCCCTTCTTGCCGAGCGCGGCCACGCGGGCGGCGTCCAGCGCGCTGAGGTCGGCGGCGCCTTGCACGGCGGCCAGCGCCTCGTCGCGGATCGTCGAAAGATCGGTCATGCGAGCTCACTCCGAAACGAACACGAAAAAAGGGAGCCTGTGGTCCAGGCTCCCTCTTTGGTTTCTCTGTCCGGGGCGCCTGTGAAGCGCCGCGAGACGTTACTTGAGGGCGGCCTGGGCCTGATCGACCAAAGCCTTGAACGCTGCCGGTTCCCGGATCGCCAGATCGGACATGACCTTGCGGTCGACCTCGATGCCGGCCTTCAGGATGCCGTTCATGAACTGCGAGTAGGTGAGGCCGTGCTCGCGGACCGCGGCGTTGATGCGCTGGATCCACAGGCCGCGGAACGTGCGCTTCTTGTTGCGCCGGTCGCGGTAGGCATATTGCAGGCCCTTCTCGACCTTCTCGATGCCGACGCGGAACGCCGCCTTGGCGCGGCCGCGATAGCCCGAGGCGAGCTTCAGGACCTTCTTGTGACGAGCGTGTGCGGTCACGCCCCGCTTGACGCGTGCCATGGCCTACCTCTCGTACGGGAAGAAGTTGCGCTTGATGATGCGGGTATCCGGCTCGGAGACAATGGTCATGCCGGTCTGCTGGCGGAGGAAGCGGTTGCCGCGCTTGCTCATGCCGTGGCGCTTGCCGACGACCCCGTGCTTGACCTTGCCGGTGGCGGTGAAGCGAAACCGCTTCTTCGCCCCGCTCTTGGTCTTCATTTTGGGCATTTTCTTTCCTTTTCAAAGGGTTACGATTGGCCGCCGAGGCAATGCCCTATGGGCCCGGCCGCCGAAGAAACGCGCTTATACCGATGCGGTCGGGGCCATGCAAGGGTGGCCGCTCCCGCGCATGTCATGTTCCTCTCCCCCGCTAGGGGGAGAGGCTAGGTGAGGGGGCTTCGAAGATTGCAGCGACATCTACAACCCCCTCACCCAGCCTCTCCCCCTTATGTGCGGCTCGGCGAAGCCGAACGCGCTCATGAGGCGGGGGAGAGGAGCATGAGCTTGAGGGGGAATAAATCGATGAAACTCTCCGGCAAAATCGCCCTGGTGACCGGCGGGCAGCAGGGGATCGGGGCGGCGATCGTGCGGGCGTTCGCGGCCGAGGGGGCCGACGTCGCCCTCACCTGGCTCGACGACCAGCCGGCCGCCGAGGCGCTGGCTGCGGCGGTGCGGCAGACCAGCCGGCGCGCCCACCTGGTCCACGCCGACGTCGCGCGGCTGGCCGACATCGAGGCGATGATGGCCGGCACGGTGGGGGCGCTCGGCGCCCCCGACATCCTGGTGAACAACGCCGGCGTCTTTCCCCGCGTGAAGCTTCTCGAGATGACCGAGAGCGACTGGGACCACGTGCTCGACATCAACCTCAAGGCCGGCTGCTTCGCCACCATCGCCTTCACCAAGGCGCTGCTGGCCGCCGGCAAGCCGGGCGGATCGGTGATCAACCTGTCGTCGCAGCAGATCAAGGGTGCGGTGCGCGGCGTGGCCTACAGCGCCAGCAAGGGCGGCGTGGTGTCGATGACCCGGGCGATGGCCCTCGAGCTCGCGCCGCACAACATCCGCGTCAACGCCATCGCGCCCGGCGCCACCGATACGGCGATGCCGCGCCGCGGCGCCAGCGAGGCCGCCCTGGCCGAGATCGCCCGGACAATGATCCCGCTGGGCGGCAAGCTGTTGCGGGTCGAGCAGATCGCAGCGAGCGCCGTGTTCCTGGCGTCCGACGACTCGGACGCCACGACCGGACAGGTGCTGCACGTCAACGGCGGCTCGTACATGCCATAGGGACTGAGAGCTTTAGCGAACGCGAACGAGGGAGAGCGAGTGATGCGACTGTCAGGCAAAGTGGCGCTGGTGACCGGCGCGCAACAGGGAATCGGCGCGGCGATCGCCAAGGCGCTGGCCGGGGAGGGCGCCGACGTCGCCGTCACCTGGCTCGACGACCTGGCGGCCGCCGAGGCGGTGGTCGGCTCGGTCCTGCAGGCCGGGCGGCGCGCCCACCTGATCAGGATCGACGTCGCCAAGCTCGCCGATGTCGAGGCCATGGTGGCCGAGACGATCGAGACGCTGGGTCCACCCGACATCCTGGTCAACAACGCCGGCGTCTATCCGCGCGTGAAGTTCCTGGAGATGCGCGAGAGCGACTGGGACTACGTGCTCGACATCAACCTCAAGGCCGGCTGCTTCGCCGCCATCGCCGTCGCCAGGGCGCTGATCGCCGCCGGCAAGCGCGGCTCGATCATCAACCTGTCGTCCCAGGCGATGCGCGGCGCGGTGCGCGGCGTGCACTACAGCGCGAGCAAGGGCGGCGTGGTGTCGATGACCCGCGCGATGGCGCTCGAGCTCGCGCCGCACAACATCCGCGTCAACGCCATCGCGCCCGGCACGACCGACACCGCCCAGCCGCGCTACGGCAACACCGACGCGGAGCTGATCGAGATCGCCCGCGCCACCATCCCGCTCGGCGGCAAGCTCCTGGAGCCGGACCAGATCGCGCGGACGGCGGTCTTCCTCGCCTCCGACGAGTCCGACGCCATCACGGGGCAAGTCCTGCACGTGAATGGGGGGTCGTATATGGCGTAGCCGGAGTCTCCTCCCCAAGCTCCGCTTGGGGAGGTGTCGCCGTCTATGCGCTTTCGAGCGAAGCTCGAAAGTCGCACTGGCGACGGAGGGGTCATGAGTCATGAGTGATGATCTTAAATGCATATCATCTTCGGGACTCATGACCCCTCCGTCGGCGAAGACGCCGACACCTCCCCAGCGAAGACGCTGGGGAGGAGTCATGACATGCGTTTCAGCAACTTCCTCGCCAGCCGCCGCCGCTTGGGCGCGTAGGCGAGGTCCATGAGGCCGCTGAGATAGAACTTCACCTGATCGATCGGCCAGCTCGCCTCGACGTTGGTGCGCTGGATCCAGATCGGCGACGAGCCGGGGAGTACAGGATAAAGATTCGTCATGAACACGCGGCGGTAGCCGGCGCGGCGGATCTCGTCGAAGGCGCCGGCGCCGTAGGACCATTCCTCGCCGCCGACCCAGCAGAAATCCTCCACCGGATGACCGAGCTTGCCCGCGATGTCGCGCCCGGCCGCGGTGATCTCGTCGGCCAGGCGCTCGGCCGGCAGGTCGTCGGCCAGCCGCACGTGCGTACGGGTATGACAGCCGACGCGATGGCCGCGCTCTTCGAGCGCCCGCGCCTCGGCCCACGTCATGCGCGGCTCGGGCTCGTTCTTCGCCGTGGCGAAGGCGGCATCGGCTGCCGCGCGATCGCTCGCGATCTCGGCCTCGGGCAGGAAGTAGAACGCGCGGAAACCATGCTTCTCCAGCAGCGGTGCGGCGACATCGTGGTTGGAGCGATAGCCGTCATCGAACGTGATCAGCAGCTGCGGCCGCTCACCCGCGAAGCGCCCGTCGAGGCAGGCATCGAGCGCCGCCGGATCGGCCGGATCGAAATGCTCGAGATAAAGCGCGAGCTGCCGCTCGAACCCCGCCGCGTCGCGCTGCGGCGTGGCGTGATAGTTGAGCACCCGCACGAACCGCCGCCCCCACGTCAGCCGCTGCGCGACGAGTCCCAGCGGGAAGCAGCCGGCGCGACTCGCCGTGGCAATGATCGCCTGCTTCAAACTCATTTTCCTCCCCAGCTTCGCTGGGGAGGTGTCCGCGAAGCGGACGGAGGGGTCATGAGCCATGAGACAAGACTCAGATCACGACTCATGACTCATGCCCCCTCCGTCGCCAGTGCGACTTTCGAGCTTCGCTCGAAAGCGCATAGACGGCGACACCTCCCCAACTTCGTTGGGGAGGGGAATGAGGGCGCGCCGGCAAGGTCATGGCTCGTCAATGCAGCGCGTAGATCAGCGACGGCGGCTCGGCCGGGCCGCCGTCGGCGGCCTCGGCGGCCAGCGCGTCGTAGGCGGCCTTGAGGGCGGCGACCAGCTTCGCGCGCCGTTCCGGCGCGACGTCGGCCAGGACGCGCTCGACCTCGGCCATCGGGTCGGCGGTATCAGGTCGGCGCATCTCGTCGAGCGTGAGCTTGGGATGCGGCGCGGCGATCAGATACGACGCGGCCTTGCCGTCCGGCTTCAGCGCCATGTGCGGATCGACCGCCGGCGTGCCGTCGTCCCTGGTCAGCGCGTCGAACAGCGCGTCGAGAAGAGCGTCAGTCGAGGACAAATTCTTTCCTCCAGGCATCGCCTTCCTTGCTCTTGGGCTGCAGGGTCTTCTCGAGCAGGCAATCCTCCAGCACCAGCAAATCCATGTCCGTGCGCATGAAGCAGCGATAGGCGTCCTGCGGCGTGTTGACGATCGGCTCGCCGCGCACGTTGAACGAGGTGTTGACCAACACGGGGACGCCGGTCTCGGCTTCGAAGGCGCGGAGGATGGCGTGGAATTCCGGCTGGTCCGCTTCATTCACCGTCTGGACCCGAGCGCTGTAGTCGACATGCGTGATGGCAGGAAGCGTCGAGCGCACCTTGTTGACCTCGGGGATCATGTCGGCGACGCCCTGGCGGAAGGCGGCGAGATCGAACGGCTGGCGCAAATCCTCGCGCACCGGCGCCACCAGCAGCATGTAGGGGCTCTCGCCCTCCATGTCGAAGAAGTCGCCGACCCGCTCGCTCAGCACCGCCGGCGCGAACGGCCGGAACGATTCGCGGTACTTCACCTTGAGATTGACCTTGGACTGCATGTCCGCGCCGCGCGGATCGGCCAGGATGGAACGCGCGCCGAGCGAGCGCGGCCCGAACTCCATGCGCCCGCTCACCAGGCCGACGACCTTGCCGGAGGCCAGCGCCTCGGCGATGCGGTGCGCGCGCTCTCCGCGATCCGTGATGCGCGTGTAGGGATAGCCGGCGCGATCGAGGAAGGCGCGCACCTGGGCGCTGGAATAGACCGGCCCGAGGTAGCTGCCGTGCTGCGTGTCGCGGCCCGTCGCCGAGCGCTGGCGCGGCAGGCCCAGCCCCATGTGCGCGGCATAGAGCGCGGCGCCCAGCGCGCCGCCGGCATCGCCCGCCGCCGGCTGGATCCACAAGCCCTCGGTCACGCCGGAGCGCAGGATCTTGCCGTT
Organism: Reyranellaceae bacterium; assembly: GCA_046349295.1. Taxonomy (GTDB): domain Bacteria; phylum Pseudomonadota; class Alphaproteobacteria; order Reyranellales; family Reyranellaceae; genus Reyranella. The sequence goes on along the minus strand of JAXMCP010000012.1, from coordinate 50,034 downwards.
GCCGACGCAGTTCAGCGCCACGCCGCCCGCCATGCAGAGATCGCGCTCGCCGGTGAGCGTCAGCGCGGTGCGGGCGAGCTTCAGCATGATCTCTTCGGTGACGGCCTGGATCGAGGCGGCGACATCCATGTGGAACAGCGCGATACGGCTCTCGGCCTCGCGCGGCGGCGCGCCGAACAAAGCGTGCATCTTCTCGCCGACCATCGCCGCGCCGTCCATGAAGGCGAAGTAGTCGAGGTCGAGGGCGAAGGAGCCGTCGTCCTTGATGTCGATCAGGTGCTTTCTGATGAGATCGGCGAAGCGCGGCTCGCCGTAGGGCGCCAGGCCCATCAGCTTGTATTCGCCGGAGTTCACCCGGAAGCCGCAATACTGGGTGATCGCGCTGTAGAGCAGGCCGAGCGAATGCGGATAGCGGATCTCGCGCAGCAGCTCGACCTTGTTGTCCTTGCCATGGCCGATGGTGAGCGTGGCGTGCTCGCCGACGCCGTCGATGGTCAGGATGGCGGCCGAGGCGAACGGCGAGGGATAGAAGGCCGAGGCGGCGTGCGAGATGTGATGGTCGACGTAGGCGACCGGCCGCTTGGCGCCGAGCGCGCCCTCGATCAGCTCGCCGACATGCAGCTTCTCGCCCAGCACCGAGCGCATCGCCGCCTTGAACGGCTCGCGGCCTCTGGGCGCCACGGCGGCGAAGTTGCGCAGCACGCGGTCGAGGGTCAGCCAGGGATTGTCGTAGTAGGCGACCAGCTCGAGATCGCCGGGCTCGATGAAGGCCTCGCCCAGGCAGTAGTTGACGGCGCTGTCGGGGAAGCGCCGGTCGTGCTTCTTGCGCGTGAAGCGCTCCTCCTGGGCGGCCGCGACGATCTCGCCGCCGCGCACGATGGCGGCAGCCGAGTCGTGATAGAGGCCGGAAATCCCCAGGATGTACGGTTCGGTCAAGAAGCTCTTCCTCAGCCCGCTGCCGGCGCTCCGCCCAGCAGCGGTCGCAGCGTCCCGGCGAGTGACTGCGCTATCGCGCGATGGCCTGCCGGGGTCAAGTGCACGTCCTTCTTGAAGCGGAAGCCGCGGCGGGTCTCGAGGTCATGAGCCAGCAGGTCGTCCAGCGGATCGTGCAGGATGAAGCGGCCTTCGGCCGCCAGCTCGCCGAAGCGCTGGCGATAGGCGCCGGCGTCGGCCGTGCCCTCGATGTGCTGGTAGAGCGGCAGCGGCATCAGCACGACGGGCTGCGGGATGGCGGCGCGCCAGCTGAGCAGGATGGCGCGCATCAGCCGCCACGCCGGGTCGCCGGGGCTGTCGTACTCGGGCGTCGGCTGGTAGCGGATCAGCTGCTGGACGACCCCCTGCAGGCCGACCGACCGGACCAGCCGGCGCAGCGCCGGGAAACGGCCGCCGCGGTCGACGCCCTCGTTGCTCTCGAGCTCGCGGGCGGTGACCGGCTCACGCGGCACCGGGTCGTGGTGGCGGACCAACTTCTCGCCCTCGCTGCCCTGGGCGAGCTCGAAATAGGGCTTGGGCAGGAACTCGACCCCGCCCTCGGCGTCCTGCGAGGGCCGGTAGGGGCTGACGATGCGCCTGATATTCTCGACCAGCACGGCCAGCACCACGGCCCGGCAGGGCGCGCCCTGGGCGAGCTTCTGGTAGCAGATCCACTGCGCATCGGTGCCGCTGCCCGGCAGGCCGAAATTATGGACCTCGACGGGCGGAAGGAGCGTCTCCAGCACGTCGCTGTAGCGGCTGCCGTTGGAGACGCCGTCGCCGGCGGTGAAGGAATCGCCGAAGATCAGCACGCGCGGCGCGGCGTCGTCGCGCTCGAACTCGCGGTCGCTGCGGAAGCCCTGGCCGTTGGTGCGCACCAGGTAGCCGCCGTCCGGGCTGGCGACGCGGGTCTTGAGATGCGGCACGAAGCGGTAGCCGATATCGGGATCGTATTCGAACAGAGTCGTCATCGTGCCGGGCCGTCGGCCAGTGTGGCGGCAAGCGCGGCCGCGGGCAATGCCGCGGCGGGGTGCGTTGCCGGGCCGCGCCGGCACGGATATGTAGCTGGGAATGGACCTCGCGAAGATACACGACGTGATCGCGGCCGCGCTGAGGCGCGAGCTGGGCGGCATCGACCTCACCGACGACCTCGAGCTGGTCGAATCCGGCATCATCGATTCCCTGGCCCTGACCACGATCGTCGCCGCCCTGGAGACCGCCTATCCCGGCCTCCGCATCCCCGACAGCGACGCGACCGTCGACAACCTGGCCTCGGTCGACCGCATCAAGGCGTACTTGAGCAGCGCTCAACAAAGAGCGTGACGACGGTGCTCGTCGCATTGACGCGCTCTTCATGTCCCTCCCCCGTAATCGGGGGAGGTGGCCCGAAGGGTCGGAGGGGGAAGGCCCTCAGTCGAGACCTTTCCGATCCGACGTCGGAATCGGAATCATCCCGTCTCAGGTTTCCTCTCCGCCCCGTATGACGGGGCACCTCCCCCGATCACGGGGGAGGCGTGGACCGTCTAGTGCAACCCCTCGGTGCCCACCTCCTCGAGCGATTGACGGGTGACAGGGTCGTCGCGACCTACGTCGCGCTCGACGGATCGGCGCGCGACGTCACCGGCGCCGAGCTCGCCGCGCACGCCAACGCCGTCGCCCGTGCTCTGCACCAGCTCGACCTCGGTCCGCGCTCGCTCGTCGCGATCGTGCATCGTTCCGGGCCGTGGCTGCATGCGGCGTGGATCGGGGCGCTATGGGCGGGACATGTGCCCACCATGATCGCGCCGCCGTCGCCGCGCATGGAGGCGCGCAAGTATGCCGAGGGCTTCTCCGGCATGATCGGCCATCTCGGCATCGATGCCGCCGTGCTCGACCAGGCGACGCGGACGGCGCTGGGCGAGCTGATGCCGGCCGGCACGCCGTTCCTGACCACCGACACGCTGCAGCCGGTCGCCGGCGCACCGGCCCTCCCGGCGCTCGGGCTCGACGACGAGGTCGCGGTCCAGCATACCTCGGGCACCACCGGCCTGCAGAAGGCGGTGGGCTTCACCAGCCGGCAGATCCATGTCCATGCCGCCGCTCTGCTCGAGCGCCTGCAGGCGACGCCCGATGACGTCGTGGTGAGCTGGTTGCCGCTCTATCACGACATGGGGTTCATCGCCTGCTTCGTGACGCCGCTGCTGAGCGGGATGCGCATCGTCGAGATGTCGCCGTTCGACTGGGTGCAGCGGCCGGCGTTGCTGTTCGACGCCATCGAGTCGCAAGGCGGCACCCTGTGCTGGCTGCCCAACTTCGCCTTCAAGGTCCTGAGCGAGGAGCGCCTGCTCAAGGGCGCGGCCGAGCAGGGCCGGTCGTGGCGGCTCGGCGGCATGCGCGCCTTCATCAGCTGCTCCGAGCCGGTGATGGCCGAGGCGATCGCCCAGTTCACGACGCGGCTCGCTCCCTTCGGCGTGTGCCGCGAGCAGGTGCTGGCGAGCTACGCCATGGCCGAGGCGATCTTCGGCGTGACCCAGAATCCGATCGGCTCGCCCAAGGTTGCCAGGCGCGGCACGCCGGACGTCGAGCTGGTGTCGTGCGGCACGGCGCTGCCGACGATCGCGATCGAGGTGCGCGACGCAGCGGGCCAGCTACTCGCCGACGGCGAGGTCGGCCAGATCCACGTCGCCGGGCCGCACGTGTTCAAGGGCTATCGCCAGAACGACGCCGCCGTCATCGACGGCCGCGGCTTCTTCGCGACGGGCGATCTCGGCTTTCTGCTCGACGGCGAGCTCTACGTCACCGGCCGGCTGAAGGACCTGATCATCATCCGCGGCCGCAACTACTATCCGCAGGACATCGAGGCGCTGGTCGGCGGCGTCGCGGGCGTGGTGCCCGGCCGGGTCGCGGCGTTCGGCGTGCCCGATGCGGCGACCGGCACCGAGCAGCTCGTGATCCTGATGGAGGTCGCCGAGGGCGAGGCGCCGGGCAAGGTGGCGCTCGCGGTGCGCCGCACCATCGCCCAATCGCTCGACTGCACCGCGGGCGACGTTCAGGTCGTGCCGCCGCGCGCTTTGGTGAAGTCGACCTCGGGCAAGATCTCGCGCGCCGAGAATCGCCGACGCTATCTCGAGACGGCGGCCGGCTGATGTATTTCAGCCCGACCTTCTACGTGCTGGTCGCCGCCGTGTTCGCGGCCGTCCAGTTCATTCCCGCCGAGGGGGTGCGCTGGCGCGCCGCCGTGCTGGCGCTGGCCGGCGCGGTCGGCATCGGCACCGTCCTCGACATCCCGGCGCTGAGCGCCGGCGTGCTCGCCGTGTCGGTGGTCGCCCTGCTGGCCGGCAGCCGGCTGGTCGCGGCGCGCGGCATGGCGGCGTCGACCGGCCTGATGCTGCTCGCGGCCGGACCGCTGCTGCTGGCCTGGATCCTGGGCAAGCTCGCGGGCAGCGTCGGCTGGACGCGGCTGATGCCGCTGCTGTTCGTCGGCGCGTCCTATCTGCTGGTCAAGGCGTGGTCGCTGCTGAAGGACATCCGCGACGGCAAGACCAAGTCGCCCGATCCCATCGAGGTCACCGCCTACTTCCTCCATCTGCCGACCTTCCTGGTCGGGCCGATGCATTACTTCAGCGAGTTCCAGGCCGAGCTGCGCAAGCCCTATCGTCTCGACGGCGAGGCGCTGGTCGACGTCGCCTTCCGTTTGACCTTGGGCGTCGTGAAAATCTTCGGCATCGCCGGGCTGCTGGCGCCGGCCAGCCTGCTCGGCCTCGATCCGTCCGGTCCCGTGCCGCCGCTCACCTTGCTGTGGGCCGCCATCGTCTACAGCGTCGTGCTCTATTGCGACTTCTCAGGCTACTGCGACATGGCGATCGCCTGCTCGCGGCTGATGGGCGTCAACGTGCCGGAGAACTTCAACTGGCCCTATGCCGCCTCGTCGATCCGCGAGTTCTGGCGGCGCTGGCACATCACCTTCAGCCGCGCTCTGATGGCCCACATCTTCGTGCCGTCGGTCCGCGTGCTGCAGAAGCGGTGGCCCGAGCAGCCCGGGCTGGTCTCGGTGCTGGGCTACACCGGCACCTTCCTGCTGTGCGGCTACTGGCACGGCGCCACCTTGAACTTTCTGTTGTGGGGGCTGTGGCATGCCGGTGGGCTCGCCGTGCAGGATGCCTGGATGCGGTTCCAGCGCAGCCGCGGCCGCCGGCCGACGCCCAAGAAAGGACTGGTGCAGACCGCGCTCGGCATCGCCGCCACCTTCCTCTTCGTGTCGGTGGGCTGGATCTTCTTCGTCCTGCCGGTCGACCGGCTGGCGACGCTCTGGAGGTAGCGATGCATATCGACAGGGTCCCCCTCTGGCTGCCCGTTCTGGTCGTCCTGGCGAGCGCGGCGCTGTGGTACGCGTGGCGCCGCGGCTGGCTCAGGCTGCCGCTCAGCGAGCGCGAGCTGGTGGTCGTCTCCAAGATCCTGTTCGTGGCCGGCGCCATCATGGTGCTGGTCATGCTGCGCAACTCGATCGAGCTTCCGGCCGGGCAGTTCATCTATGGCCGCTTCTAGCGCCGCGCCCGTCCGCTGGGGCCGCGTGTTCGCTGCCCTGGCGATCCTCGTGCTGGTGGCCGAGCTGGCCGCGCAGGCGCTGATCTACGCCTATGCCGGCAAGCCGTTCCGCTCGCTGTCGCCGTATCGCTGGTCGGCCTACGGGCTGGTGCGCAACAACCCCGACCTGACCTCGCCCGGCTTCGAGATCGAGAAGAACGGCTTCCGCTCGATCAGGGAATTCACCAAGGCGAAGCCGCCGGGCACGTTGCGCGTCATCCTGCTGGGAGGATCGGTCCTTTATTCCGGCCTGGCCGGCGCGCGACTCGAGGAGTACGGCCGGGTCAGCAGCGCCGAGACGATCGCGCCCTATCTGGAGGCGATGCTGGCCGCCGATCCGCGCTTCGCCGGGCGCAAGGTCGAGGTCATCAACGCGGCGGTGAACTTCAACCGCATCGTCGAGATCGCCTCGGCCTATCTCGAGGAATATCTCTACTGGCAGCCCGACCTGGTGGTCGTGATGGGCAGCGTCAACAATTTCTACTGGTACCGGCACGAGGGCGACCTCGCCGCCGGCCGCACCGCGCTGCAGCTGAAGCACCCGTTCCGCCTGGAGTTCGAGCGCCAGGTCAACGAGCACAGCCTGGCCGCCTTCATCGAGCGGGCGTGGCGCACCGGGGCCGAGCATTCGGCGTTGCTGGCGCTCGCCTCGAAGGGATCGGTGGCGTTGTCCGACCGGCTGGTGAGCTGGGCGCAGCGCCTCGCCGCGCCGGTGCTGCGGCCGGATTCGCCGGAAGCCGGGCCGGAGACCGCCGAGGAGAGCCGCGCCTATTTCCAGCTCTACGCCAGCTACGCCGACGCCATGGTCGCGGCGGCGCGCCGCGCCCAGCAGGACATCGCCTTCGTCTGGGAACCGGCGCTCGGCAATCTCGACGGGTTGAAGCCGCTCAGCTCGGGCGAGCGCGAGCTCCTGAAGTCGATCGACTCCAGCCCGGCGCGCAGCGCGCAGTACGAGACGATGCGGAAAGCCTTCCACACGCTTTTCGACACGGCAGGCGTGCCGGTGATCGATCCGACGGAGGCCCTGAAGACCACGCCGGAGACCGTGTTCATCGATTACGTGCACTACACCCCGGGCGGCAACCGCTTCGTGGCCTCGCTCATCTACAAGCAATTGAGCGAACGGCTGGCGGCGCGGCCGGTGAAGTAGCTCATGCGCGCGCTTTCAGTTGTCACCCCGAGCGGAGCGCCTGTCCTGAGCAAAGACGAAGGAAAGAATGAAATGAAACCCGGACCAAAGGCCACGCGGTCCGGGATTAACGCATCCGACCGGACGTCCTACTTGGGCGCCAGGACCATGATCATCTGCCGGCCTTCCATGCGCGGCATCGATTCGATCTTGGTCAGCGGATCCATCTCGCCACGCACGCGGTTCAGCACCTGCAGCCCGAGCTCCGAGTGCACCATTTCGCGGCCGCGGAAACGCAGGGTCACCTTGACCTTGTCGCCTTCCTCGATGAACCGCTTCATGGCGCGCATCTTCACTTCGTAATCGTGGTCGTCGATGTTCGGGCGCATCTTGATCTCCTTGACCTCGATGACCTTCTGGTGCTTACGCGCCTCGTGCGCCTTCTTCTGCGCCTCGTATTTGTACTTGCCGTAATCGGAGATCTTGGCGACCGGCGGCGCCGCATTGGGCGAGATCTCGATCAGGTCGAGGCTGGCCTCCTCGGCCATCTCGATCGCCTCGCGGGTGCTGACGACCCCGACCATCTCGCCGTTCTCGTCGATCAGTCGGACTTGCGGCGCTCTAATTTCGCCGTTGACGCGCGGACCCTCACGGGTGGGCGCGCTCTGCTGGGCAGGTCTTGCTATGGCTTCCTTCTCCTTCGTTAGAGCCCTGTATGAGGGCGGGTGCTCGAGACCTCGACCGCCCTAAAAGGGCGGCCGGGCCTCCTCTGAAAGTTTAGTGACGGCGGCCCCGAGTTCAAGGACCTCTTGCTTTTCCGAGCCCAACCGGCGGATGGCGACCGTGCGGCCTTCCATGTCGCGCCGGCCGACCGCCAGGATCAGCGGGACGTGGGCCAGCGAATGCTCGCGGACCTTGTAGTTGATCTTCTCGTTGCGCAGGTCCGTGTCGACGCGCAGCCCGGCGGCGCGCAGCTTGCCCGCGACCTCGTTGGCATAGCCATCGGCATCGTTCACGATCGTGACCACCACCGCTTGCGTCGGCGTCATCCAGAGCGGGAAGCGGCCGGCATAGTTCTCGATCAGGATGCCGATCATGCGCTCGAAGCTGCCGAAGATGGCGCGGTGCAGCATGACCGGCCGCTTGCGCGAACCGTCCTCGGCGACGTAGCTCGCATCGAGCCGGTCGGGCAGCACGAAGTCGACCTGCAGGGTGCCGCACTGCCAGTCGCGGCCGATCGCATCGCGCAACACGAATTCCAGCTTGGGGCCATAGAAAGCCCCTTCGCCGGGATTGAGGATGAGGTCGAGGCCGGCCGCCTTCGAGGCCGAACGCAGCGCGCCCTCGGCCTGGTCCCACACCGCGTCGGAGCCGGCGCGGACCGGCGGCCGGTCGGAGAACTTCACGAAATAGTTCGGGAAGCCCAGGTCGCGGTAGATCGAACCGAGCAGCTCGCAGAAGCGGATCGTCTCGCTCTCGATCTGCTCCTCGCTGCAGAAGATGTGGGCGTCGTCCTGCGTGAAGTTGCGCACCCGCAGGATGCCGTGCAGCGCGCCCGACGGCTCGAAGCGATGGCACGAGCCGAACTCGGCCAGCCGGAGCGGCAGCTCGCGGTAGCTGCGCAGACCCTGGTTGAAGATCTGGACATGGCACGGGCAGTTCATCGGCTTCAGCGCGAAGATGCGCTGGGCCGGATCGGCCATGAACTCGCGCAGGCCTTCCTCGTTCTCGCTGAGATACATGTTCTCGCGGAACTTCTCCCAGTGGCCCGACTCCTCCCACAGCTTGCGATCGACCAGCTGCGGCGTCTTCACTTCCTGGTAGCCGCCGGCCTCGAGCTTGCGCCTGATGTAGCTTTCCAGCGTGCGCCACAGCGTCCAGCCCTTGGGATGCCAGAACACCATGCCGGCCGCTTCCTCCTGCTGGTGGAAGAGACCCATCTCGCGGCCGATCCGGCGATGGTCGCGCTTCTCGGCTTCCTCGATGCGGTGCAGGTAGTCCTTCAGCTCCTTGTCGGAGAAGAAGATCGTGCCGTAGACGCGCTGCAGCTGGGCGTTGTTGGCATCGCCGCGCCAGTAGGCGCCCGACACCTTCGTGAGCTTGAAAGCCTTGCCGAGCTTGCCCGTCGAGGGCAGGTGCGGGCCGAGGCACATGTCGAGCCAGCTGCCCTGCTTGTAGACCGAGATCTCCTCGTCCTTGGGCAGCTCGTCGGCCCACTCGGCCTTGAAGCTCTCGCCGTGCTGCTTGAAGTAGTCCTTGATCTTCGCGCGGTCCCAGATCTCGCGCTCGATCGGCAGGTTGCGGTCGACGATCTCGGCCATGCGCTGCTCGATCGCGGCGAAGTCCTCGGGCGAGAACGGCTGGTCGCGCACGAAGTCGTAGTAGAACCCGTCGTCCGTCGCCGGACCGAACGTGATCTGCGTGCCGGGGTAGAGCTCCTGGACGGCCTGTGCGAGCACATGCGCCGCGTCGTGGCGCAAGAGCGTCAGCGCCTCGGGGTCGCGCGCCGTCACGATGCCGATCTTGGCGTCTCGGTCGACGACATGGGCGAGGTCGACCATCTTGCCGTCGACGCGCAGCGCCAAGGCGGCCTTGGCGAGACCGGGACCGATCGAGGCGGCGATGTCGGCGCCGTTGACCGGCTTGTCGAAAGATCGGACCGAACCGTCCGGCAGGGAAACATTGATCATGGCAATCACCACACGAGAAGATTTCGAACACGGCCACTCGACCGACAGACCCTGTCGGTCGAGCGAGGCCGGGAGGCGGCACGAGTGCGCGCGCCCGGCCGGATCAAGTTCGGTCGGTGGTGACGATAGGAGCGGTGAAGAACCGGCGTTCCATGGGCGTGGAGATAGTTGCGGCTCCGGGCGGAGTCAAGTGAGTCGCTTTACGGCCTGACGCCGGACGGTGGCGGCACCGCCCGGCCGTGAGCGGCGAAGGCCAATCTCACGCGGCCATTCTCTCGTAGAGCGCCAGCAGGCGCCGGTTGGAGTCGGCCAGGCTGTAGTTGCTGCGCACATGCTCCTGGGCGGCGCGCGCCAGCTCGGCGCGCCGTTCGAGCGAGAGCGACAGGGCGGCCTCGAGCGCCTCGGCCAGCGCCGACGCGTCGCCGGCGGGGGCGAGCCAGCCGGTCACGCCGGGGCGCACCGTCTCGGCGGCGCCGCCGCCATCCTCGGCCACCACCGGGCGGCCCATCGCCTGGGCCTCGACCAGGGCGCGGCTGAAGCCCTGGCGTGCGCCGCCGGTCGACACCACGACGTCGGCCAGCATGTAGGCCGCCGGCATGTCCTCGACGTAGGGCCCGATCTGCACGCGGCCGTTCAGCTCGGCCGCCTCGATCGCCCGCTCGAGCTCCTTCTCGAACGCGGTCGGCCCGCCGGCCGAGCCGAGCAGCAGGCAGAACACGTCCTGCCGGCCGAGCCGCTTCACCGCCTCGATCAGGAGCTTCTGGCCGTGGTCGTCACCGAACCGCGCCGGGCAGAGGATCAGCGACGCGTCGTCCGGCACGCGCAGCTCGCGGGCCAGCCGGATCAACCGGTCGGCGCGCACGACGGCCGGATCGAAGCGGTCGAGATTGATTCCGGGCGAGATCGTCTCGAGCCGGCTGTCGAGTGCGGGGAAGCGCTGCATCGCGTCGCGCGCAACGTGCTCGGACACCGCGATCGCGGCATCGGCGCGGGCCTGCCGGCCTTCGACCAGGCGATCGGTAAGCCGCGTGGCGAGGAACGGCGTGTGCAACGTGGCGATCCACTTGATGCCGAGCCGGCTTGCGAGCGCCTGCGCCACCCAGGCCGCGGCCGGCGAGCGGGCCTGGATCAGCGAGACGCGAGCCTCGCCCAGGCTGCTCGCCATCTTGCGCGGCAGGGTGAGCCGCGCCCACAGCGGATGGCCCGCCTCGGGAAGCTCGATATGGCTGGCGCGATGGCGCAGCAGCTCGGGCAGCAGGGCGCCGCCCGGCGAGGCGACGACGGCCGAGCCGCCGGCCGCGATCACGGCCTGCGCCGTCTCGATCGTGGCGCGCGCGATGCCGCCGCCGGCAAGGGTGGGAACGATTTGCAGGAGCGTCGGAACGGCCACGGTGATTGTTCTTGTCGAGGGTGAGGGGAGCGGGCAGGTAACACGATATGAGCGGGATCGATAGAGTCGAACGATTGCAACGGCCTGACGGCAACACCGTGGCCTATGTGCGAAGCGCGGGAAGCGATCCGACGGTGGTGTTTCTGGGCGGCTTCCGCTCCGACATGACCGGCACCAAGGCGGTCGCGCTCGATGACTGGGCCAGGCGCACCGGCCGCGCCTTCCTGCGCTTCGACTATCTCGGCCACGGCCAGTCGTCGGGCCGCTTCGAGGACGGCACGATCGGTCGCTGGCTCGACGATTCGCTGGCCGCCCTCGACACGCTGACCAGCGGCCGGCTGATCCTGGTCGGCTCGAGCATGGGCGGCTGGCTGTCGCTGCTCGCCGCGCGCGCCCGGCCCGAACGGCTGGCCGGGCTGGTGCTGATCGCCGCCGCGCCCGACTTCACCGAGCGCATGCTGCTCGGCGGCCTGTCGCCCGAGGATCGCGCGACCCTGGAACGCGAGGGCCGGCTGGCGCGGCCGTCACAGTATTCGCCCGAACCGTCGGTCTTCACCTGGAAGCTGATCGAGGAGGGCCGTAACCACCTCGTGCTCGACAAGCGGCTGGCGCTGCCCTGCAAGGTGCGCCTGTTGCATGGCCAGAGCGATCCCGACGTGCCGTGGCAATACTCCCTGCAGATCGCCGAGCACATCGAGGCGCCCGAGGTGGTGACGACCTTCGTCAAGGGCGGCGACCATCGGCTCAGCACGCCGAACGATATCGACCGCCTCATTGCGGCGGTCGAGGATCTCCTGCCGCGATAGCGCGCAAGCCCTCGCGATAGGTCGGGTAGCGCAGCACCACGCCGAGCGCCTGCTTGATGCGGACGTTCCGCACGCGCCGGCTCTCGGCATAGAAGGAGCGCGCCATGGCGCTCAGCGTCGGCTCGATCTCGGCCCACGGGATGGCAGGCGGCACGGGCCGGCCGAGGAGCTCGCAGGCAAAGGCCACGACGTCACTGGTCGAGGCCGGCAGGTCGTCGGCGACATTGTAGACGCCGGCTTCGTGCGCTCGGCTGAGCGCCGCCATCACCGCGCCGGCGATGTCGGCGACATGGATGCGCGAGAAGAGCTGGCCGGGCTTGTCGATCCGCCGCGCTGTGCCGGCCCGCACCTGGTCGAGCGCGCTGCGGCCGGGCCCGTAGATTCCCGGCAGCCGGAAGATGTCGAGCGGGATGCCGGCGTCGAGGGCAACGGCCTGCCAGGCCCGCTCGGCGGCGAGCCTCGCGATGCTGCGCGGCTGGCTGGGCCGCGCCGGCGTCGCTTCGTCGACCCAGCCGCCATCGTGATCGCCGTAGACCCCGGTGGTCGAGAGATAGCCCAGCCAGCGCGCCCGGCGCAGCAGGCGCGCGCAGTGCGCGATGGCTGGATCGCCTGACGGGCCCGGCGCGATGGTGCAGAGGATATGGCTGGCCTCGCCGACGGTCGCTTCGGCGAGCGCTCGGGTGCCGTCGAACACGTGGGTCTCGATGCCATCGGCGGCGAGCCGCTCGGCCTTTGCCGGGGTGGTGCAAGTCCCGGCCACAGGCCAGCCCTGCGTCTTGGCGAGTCTGGCGATTTCAAGGCCGCTGTAGCCAAGTCCGAAGATGAAAAGTCGTCTTGTCATCTTGTCAGGATCGCCAAGGCGCGGTTCTTTTCAACAATGTTGTCGTCCCGTCTGGTGCTCTTCGTGCTGCCGGTGTTGCTGGCTGCCGCGCCGGCGGCAGGGCAGAAATTCCAGACCCCGCTCGATCCGCCGCCCGATCACACCAAGCGCTATGCCGACTGCCTGAAGCAGGCGCGCAGCGATCCGCTGAAGGCGCTGCCGCTGGCCGAGAAGTGGCACGCTGACGGCGGCGGCCTGGCGGCGCGGCATTGCGTGGCGGTGGCGATGTTCCAGGCCGGCCGCTACCCGCAGGCGGCGGCGCAGTTCGAGGCGATCGCGCGCGACATGGGTCAGGATCGGCCCTGGGTGCGGGCCGAGCTGTGGGCGCAGGCCGGACAGGCCTTCATGGAAGCGGGCGCCGCCGACAAGGCAGCCGAGGCTCAGAGCCGCGCCCTGGAGATCAAGTCCAACGATGCCGAGCTGTGGGTGGAGCGCGCGCTGAGCTACGCCGCCATGCTCGCGTGGCCGCGTGTAATCTCCGATCTCGACCGGGCGCTGACGCTGAAGCCCAACAATGTCGAGATCCTGGTGTTGCGGGCGGCGGCCTGGCGCAACGCCGGCAATCCGACCCGCGCGCTCGAGGACGCCAACCGGGCGCTCAAGGTCTCGGCCGATCATTCCGAGGCGCTGCTCGAGCGTGGCTTCGCCAATCTGGCGCTCGGCCATCGCCCGCAGGCCAACGCCGACTTCGACAAGGTGCTGCGCCTGGTGCCGCCGGGCTCGCCCGCAGCCCGCCGTGCCGAGGCCGGCAAGCAGCCTGCTGTTGCGCCACCATCGACTGCTGCGCCGCCACCTGTCGCTGCGCCACCAACTCAAGCTACTCCACCGAAACCTGGCGGGAACCGGTAGCGCACGCCCGATGCATGATGTAGGAGCCAAAGGAATGAATCGTCGCCCTCTTGCAACCAGTCTCCTGATCGCCGCCTTGCTTGCGCCGCTTGCCGCCGTCGCCCAGGCGCCCAAGGAGGCGCCGCCGCAAGCGCCATCGTCCTACTATCCCGCGCCGCCGCCGCAGCAGGCGCCGAGCGTCCAACAGGGCGCCTCCACCACCGGGCTCAGCTCGCCGCTGCCCGCGGCCGCGCCCAAGATCGATCGCACCGAGATCGCCTCCGATGCCGAGGCCCAGCTCTTCATCGATGCGCGCCGGATCGTGTGGGGCCGCTACGCCAAGGTGAGCGGCGCCAAGCCGGGCGAGGTCGCCGTCACCAAACAGGGCAACGTGTGGCTGGTGAAGGGCCGCATCGACAGCGTGGCGCAGGGCACCGAGGGCGACTGGGCGTCGATCGACGGCGTGGTCGAGCGCATCGCGCCGGGGCTGGTGCAGATCCGAGGCGAGGTCGCCTTCCGCGTCGCCAAGGTCGAGAAGGGCACGCCGTGCAAGGTGGGCGGCGTGCTCAATTTCCGCCGCTCCGGCAAGTCGCAGGTCTGGCGCCTCGCCGAAGGCGACAATCCCTGCGATGGCATGCGCGAGGCCTTCGACCTCGTCCACGAGAAGCCCGCCCCGGAAAAGAAGCCGGTCCCGGCGCAGCCGAAGAAGAGCTGAGTTCTCATTGCCTCCTCCCCACGCTTCGCGTGGGGAGGAGAGTTATCGCAACCGCCCGATCGCATCGCGCGCGAGCTGGTCGGCGCGTTCGTTCTCGGGGTGGCCGCTATGGCCCTTCACCCAGTGCCAGTGCACCTCGTGCGGGGCGCGGGCGGCGTCGAGGCGCTGCCACAGCTCCATGTTCTTCACCGGCTTCTTGTCGGCGGTGCGCCAGCCGTTGCGCTTCCAGCCCTTGATCCACTTGGTGATGCCGTCGCGCACGTAGTTGCTGTCGGTGGTCAGGTGCACCGTGCAGGGCCGCTTGAGGGCTTCGAGGCCGGCGATCGCCGCCATCAGCTCCATGCGGTTGTTGGTGCTGGCGCGCTCGCCGCCCGACAGCTCGCGCTCGTGCTCGCCGAAGCGCAGCACGGCGCCCCAGCCGCCGGGACCGGGGTTTCCGCTGCACGCCCCGTCGGTGAAGATCTCGACCTTGGCGTTGCTCACAGCCCGTAATCCGCGATCGAGGCGGCGGCGCGGTGGAAGCGAAGCCGGGCGAGATACTCCTGCGGGTCCTTGCGCTTCACCAGCGCATCGGCCGGGGTGTGCACCCAGTCGTAGAGACGAGTCAGCAGGAAGCGCAGGGCCGAGCCGCGCGCCAGCAGCGGCAGGACCGCGAGCTCGCGCTCCGACAGCGGCCGCACCCGGCAGTAGCCCTGCAGCAGGGCGCGCGCCTTGGTGGCGTTGAACGAGCGGTCCGGCTCGAAGCACCAGGCATTGAGGCAGATCGAGACGTCGTAGGCGAAGGCGTCGTTGCAGGCGAAATAGAAATCGATCAGCCCCGACAGGCTGTCGTGCAGGAAGAAGACGTTGTCGTTGAACAGGTCGGCATGGATCACGCCCGACGGCAGATCGTCGGGCCAGCTCTGCTCGAAGAAATCGAGCTCGGCCTGCAGCTCGGCCACCAGCGCCTTGTCGTCGACATGGTGGCGTGCGCCCTCGAGCAAGGGGCGCCAGCCCGCCACGGAAAGCGCGTTGGGCCGCACCAGCGCGAAGTCGCGGCCGGCGAGATGCAGGCCGGCCAGCGCTTCGCCGACCGGCGCGCAGTGCTGGACGGTGATGCGCCGGGGCGACAGGCCGTGCAGGAAGGTCGTGATCGCCGCGGGCCGGCCGGCCAGCAGGCGATAGGCCTTGCCGTCGCGGCCATGGATCGGCCGAGGGCAGTTGATGCCGCGCGCCGCGAGATGGTCGAGCAGGCCGAGGAAGAACGGCAGGTCGCCGGGATCGACGCGCTTTTCGTACAGCGTCAGGAAGAACTGCCCCTTGGAGGTGGTCAGCAGGTAGTTGGAGTTCTCGACTCCCTCGGCCACTCCTTTTAGCGCATCGGCGTCGCCGATGTCGTACTCCAGGAGAAAGGCTTCGAGCTCGGTGTCGCTGACCTCGGTATAGACCGCCATCAGCCCACCAGCGCGCGCGGCAGCTTGAACACCACGTTCTCCTCGGCCATGCGGACTTCCTCGATCGCGACCTCGTAGCGCTCGCGGCAGGCCGCGATCAGCTCCTCGACCAGCGTTTCCGGCGCCGAGGCGCCGGCGGTGATGCCGAGACAGCGCACGCCGTCGAGCCACTGCCAGTCCATCTCGCGGGCGCGCTGGATCAGCCGCGAGCGGTTGCAGCCGTAACTGGCCGCGACCTCGACCAGCCGCCGCGAGTTCGACGAGTTCGGGGCGCCGATCACCACCAGCGCATCGCAGCGCGGGGCGATCGCCTTGACCGCCGCCTGGCGGTTGGTGGTGGCGTAGCAGATGTCTTCCATCTTGGGGCCGCGGATCGTCGGGAAACGCTGGCGCAAGGCCGCCACGATGGCGATCGTGTCGTCGACCGACAGCGTGGTCTGCGTCGCATAGGCGAGATTTTCGGGGTCGGGCACGGCGAGCGTCGCCACCTGGCTCGCATCCTCGACCAGCAGCACGGCGCCGGCTGGAAGCTGGCCCATCGTGCCGACCACCTCGGGATGGCCGGCATGGCCGATCAGGATGACGGTGCAGCCGGACTCGAAGTGTCGCTCGGCCTCGCGATGGACCTTCGACACCAGCGGGCAGGTCGCGTCGAGGTAGAGCAGCTTGCGGCGGTCCGCCGCGGCCGGCACCGATTTCGGCACGCCGTGCGCGGAGAACACGACGGGACGATCGTCCGGCACCTCGTCGAGCTCGTCGACGAAGATCGCGCCCTTGACCTCGAGCGTTTCGACGACGTGGCGATTGTGCACGATCTCGTGGCGCACATAGACCGGCCGTCCATGGAGCGAGAGGGCCCGCTCGACGATCTGGATGGCGCGCTCGACCCCGGCGCAGAAGCCGCGCGGGCTGGCGAGCAGGATCGTGATTGGCTTCTTGGGCGCGACCATGGCGAGACGTTCGGCGCGAGCACGGCCCGCTCGCTTGCAGGCGCGCGGACCATTGCCTAGACTCCTTGCTGTGAACGGAAAGGCGCGGCACCGTAACAAAGCCGCCGCAACGGGGAAAGCAACATGACCGAACCGGTTGTCGCGGCCAAGGTGCCAGCGAAAGTGACGTTGGAGGCAGGCAAGGATTATTGGTGGTGCGCCTGTGGCCAGAGCAAGAATCAGCCTTTCTGCGACGGCAGCCACAAGGGCAGCGGATTCACACCGATGAAATATACGGCGGAGCGGGCCGGCGACCACTGGATGTGCGCCTGCAAGCACTCCAGCAAGAAGCCGCTGTGTGACGGTACGCACAAGACGCTGGCATGACCGATCGCAGGCTTGTCTTTCTCGCGCCGCTCGCGCTGACGACGCTGCTCGCTGCCTGCGGGGGCGGTTCCTCGGAACCCCAGGGTTATTGTCCGCCGGCCTTCACGGTCCAGGATGCCGATCGCCTGACCCATTTCCGCGACGGCGCGGGCCGCGATCCGCGCGACATCGCCTACGAGGCGGCGGTGGCGGGCGCCAGCACGTCATGCGAAACGCGCCGCGGCGTGACCACCGTGAACCTGATCATGCGCATTTCGGTGGCCGCCGGTCCGTCGGTCGCTGCGGGGACGACGAGCGTGCCCTATTTCGTGCGCGTGCTCGACGCCTCCGGCGCGGTCACCCAAGGCCAGGAATTCAACGCCGATTTCCGCCTCAACGCCAGCAATCCACGCGGCGCCTCGCAGGAGGAGCTGACCTTGCGGCTGCCGAACGATGGCGGCAGCTATCGCATCGCCGTGGGGCTGAAGCCGACGGCCGAGGAGCTCAACTACAACAGGCGTAGCCGCGGCGGTCAGTGACCCTGGAATTTCGGTCTTCGGAGGATCGACGTGAGTTCTTATGCCGAGCGCTTGGAATCCCTGGCGGCCGAAGCGGCCGATCGCTGCACGTCGTGCGGCAAGTGCTTCGAGGCCTGCCCGACGGCGCGCGAGATCGGGCTCGATGCCGGCGGCGCGCGCGAGCGCGTCGGCGAGCTGCTGGCGCTGACCCGTGACGGCGGCCCGGCGGCCGAAGGGCTGTCAAAGTGGCTGGGCGCGTGCGACGGCAGCGCGCGCTGCAGTGCCGCCTGCCCCGAGGAGATCAACGTCCGCCAGTGGGTCACCATCGCCAAGCTGCAGGCGCTGCAGGCCGGCCGTCCGCGCGAGGTCGGGGCGACCAACGCCGCCAACCGGTTCCGCCATATGGCGCAGGCGGTGCGGCTGCTCGCCAGCATGCAGCTGCCCTCGGAGACGCTGCGCCGCATCCTGGCGCCGGCCGAGCGGCGCACCGCGGAGGTGCTGTTCTATACCGGCTGCAACGTGCTGCGCACGCCGCACATCGTGTTGAACGTGATGGACATCCTCGACGCGCTCGAGCTCGATTTCGACGTGGTCGGGGGCACCCAGCATTGCTGCGGCGTCTACCAGTTCCAGGAAGCCGACCTGCCGACCTACGAGCGCATGGGCCATCGCACCTTCCAGCGCTTCGGCCAGTCTGGAGCGTCGAAGGTGCTGACCTGGTGCCCGACCTGCAGCAAGAATTTCGACGAGCTGGAGAAGGACGTCGAAGCACCGACCTTCGATCTCGGCCATGTCAGCGAATTCCTTGCCGCCAACCTGCCCGCGCTCGAGGCCCGCTTCGCAGCCCAGCAGCCCAAGCGGCGCGTGGTGATTCACGAGCATCTCGGCATCGGCGCCACGCTGTCGAGCATCGCCAGGCTGTTGCGCGCGGTGCCCAATCTCGAGCTGATCGAGCTGCCACAGGATTCCGGCTTCTCCTATGCCTGCGGCGGCCAGGCGGCGAAGTTCAAGGAGCGCGAGGCGGCGATCCATCGCGGGCTGGTGCAGGGCGCCGTGGCGGCCGGCGCCGACACGATCGTCACCATGTACCATTCCTGCCATCGCGCGCTGTCCGGTGCCGAGGCGCTCTATCCGCTGCGCGTGGTGAACTTCACCGACATCCTGGCCGAAGCGCTGGGCCGCGGCGGCCATCCCGACTACTACCAGCTCTACAAGCGCGGCGGCGCGATGGACGAGGCGGTCGGCGCGGCGCGCACTTTCCTCGCCAACAACGGCGTGCGCATCGATGACGCCTCGGTGCAGTCGCTCACCGCCGACATCTTCAACGAGACCGGCCTCGGTGGTTCACGCGAGGCCTTCCAGCAGGCTTTCACGGCGCTGGCGCGGGAAGTCTGAGCTCATCGCCGGGAGCGCGCCACTTCGTGGCGCATTCATGAGCGCCACTTCGTGATGCATTCATGAGCGCCACTTCGTGGCGCGCTGCCGGCCATGAGCCTACGCGTTACGGCGTCACGATCCTCAACGCGCGATAGCCAGGTCCCGGCGACGTATCGGTGTCCGTCCCGACGATCTGGCCCTGCGGGTTGGTCCAGTAATGGCGATGGCTGTTGGTGATGGTGCGGCGGCCCAGCGCGGGATCGTCGATGGTCACGGTGCCGCGTCTCGCCTCGGCGCCGCGGGCGAAGACGCTGTCGAGGGTACGGCTGCGCTGCTGGTAGGTCTGCGAGAGCATGCGGCCGACCGAGTCCTGCTGGCGCTGCAGGATGCCCGAGACCTGCTGGGTGGTCTGTTCCTGGCGCGCCGCCCAGGCGGGATCGTAGCGGAAGCTCGATTGCAGGCGGGCGACGACCTCGGCCGCTTCGGGCACCCACTCGGGAGGCGCGACGAAGCCGCTAATGTCGAGCACGACCCAGATCGACGGCGAGGCGGCGCCAGCGACCCGGGTCAGCATCGTCGTCGCCGTCACCGAGCCGACATTGCCCGATGTGCCGCAGACGAAATCGACGGCACCGGAGTCGAGGCGGAACTGCGCAATGCCGCCGAGCAGCCCGTTGAGCTCGCCGGCAAGCTGCTGGCTCGCCTGGCCGAAATTCTCCTGATTCACCATGCGCAGCCCCGGACACTGGGCCTGCGCGCCGCCGAGGTACGCTTTGACGAAGTCGGCGCCCGGTATGTATTGGCGGATCACCATTGCGCCGGCCGGTCCCTGATAGACCGAGCCTTCGTGCAGGTTCGCCATGTCGGTGAGACGCGAGGGCAGCGTGAAGAACCCCAGCGTGGTGTCGCCGCGAAAGGCGAGGATCTGCCGATCAGGGGAGGACACGCGCACGCTGTGACGCACGTCGACCGCCGACAGGCGCTTGGTGCCGCCTTCGACCTGCCAGCCGCGCGGCACCTCGACGGTGAACGCTCCTTCGGTCGGATCGGAGGCGCGATAGAACGACAGGGGCTGAGCGGGGCTTGCCATCGGCGACGTCATCGGGGGCGCGATCGGTGCGGGAACGGCCGGCGGCGGCACCGCGTTCTGCACCCCCTGGGCGAGCGCCCCGGCCGACAGCCCCGATACGGACAGCACGAAGAGACCCAACTTCTTCATCGCCCACCCCCTACCGCTCTCTTGTCGACAGCACCCCCCAGGCCGCATCGGCGAAGAAGCGGACGTGGGCCGATAGCGGCCCGGTGAAGCGGCCGTAGACCTTGTAGGTCGCCGGCTGCATCACCACGCCGATCGTCGATGCCGCCGCCAGGTCGACGTTGCGCCGCGGAATCTCGCCCGCCCGCATCGCCTGGGCAATGACGTCGCGCACGACGACGACCGGATTGGGCGTGTCGTCCGGCACCATCGCCAGGAAGAGATGCTGGGTCAGAAGATGATAGGCGAAGAGGGTCCAGTCGCGGTCGGCCCAGTCGCAATAGCAGGCGACGATGGCGTCGATCTTGGCGCGCAGGCCCTTGGCCGGCCTGTGCGCCTCGACCAGCGCCTCGGCGAGGGCGCGGTGGTGGCGCAGGAACAGATCCAGCGCCAGCCTCTCCTTGCTCGGGAAATAGCGGTAGATCGTCCCTTCGGCGATCGACGCCGCCATCGCGATCTCCCGCGTTGTCGTCTCGGCGACGCCGCGGGCGACGAACAGCGTCAGCGCGGCGCGTTCTACGCGTGCCTTGGTGTCGTCAGCCTTGCCCATGCCGGCCAGTTTATGAGGGAGCCCTCACTTGGCAAGCCGTCATCGCCCTCCGCCTCGCCGAACCAGCGCCAATCGATGGTCAAGTCGGTGATGGTCCAATCGATCAGCGCGGACACCGGGGCGGGGGCCTCGCTGCGGACGTCCAGGAAGGTGGTGAAAGCACGACGGATGAACATGGCAGCTCTCCAAAGTGAGTGAGCGCTCACAATATAAGTGAGCGATCACTCAATTTCAAGA
Organism: Reyranellaceae bacterium; assembly: GCA_046349295.1. Lineage (GTDB taxonomy): Bacteria > Pseudomonadota > Alphaproteobacteria > Reyranellales > Reyranellaceae > Reyranella. The sequence goes on along the minus strand of JAXMCP010000012.1, from coordinate 29,396 downwards.
AACCTGAATGGCCACGGCTCGTCAGCTTGGCGCTCTCAGGCCGCCTGTCGCCTGTCCAACTCTCACGCTTCGACCGCCATGTCCGGGTCGGATGAAGGCCGTGTCCGCAGAGAAGGCCAGGCGGCGGATGGAGGGGCGCTTGCTCCGCGATTGCCATGAGAACGAAACCTCCCCACCGAACTTGCCTCGTGACGCTGTCGGGGATGACGTCCGATTTCCTCGTGGACGGCAGTGGACCGGCCACCTATGGTCGGCTTACCCAGACGATCCCTGTGGGAGAGACCGCCCGTTCGCGGGCGGCGCCGAAGGAGCAACCGGCCCCGGAAACTCTCAGGCAAACGGACCGCAGGAGGATGGGTCTCTGGAAAGTGGCGTCCGGCCCTGGGGCCGGGCGCCCACCGACGAAGTAAGCCGGCTTTCAGCCGGCGAATCTTTCAGGTCTCCGGACAGAGGGGGTCGCGAAGCGGCGCAGCTCTTGCGTCGCGCCACGCGACTGTGACGGAGACCTTGGTGAGCGACAAGTCGGCCGGCCCCCTCGAGCGCACGCCGCTCTACGACCTGCATCGTGAATTGGGCGCCCGCCTGGTGCCGTTCGCCGGCTACGAGATGCCGGTGCAGTATCCGACCGGCATTCTGGCCGAGCATGCTCACACCCGGACGGCCGCAGGCCTGTTCGACGTCTCGCACATGGGCCAGGTGCGGCTGACCGCGAAGCCGGGCCACGACGCCGCCAAGGCCCTGGAGGCGATCGTGCCGGGCGACATTCGCGGACTCGAACCGGGACAGCAGCGCTACACGCAGTTCACCACCGAGCAGGCCGGCATCACCGACGATTTGATGGTGACCAGCACCGGCGATCACCTGCTGCTGGTGATCAACGCGGCCTGCAAGCATGCCGATCTCGCGCACCTGCAGCAGAGCCTCGCCGCGACCTGCGAGGTCGAGCCGATGTTCGCGCGCGGCCTGCTCGCCCTGCAGGGGCCCCAGGCGGCCGCCGTGCTGGCACGTTTTGCGCCGCAGGTCGCGACCATGAAGTTCATGACCGGCGCCTTCGTCATCATCGACGGCGCGCGCTGCTACGTGACGCGCTCGGGCTACACCGGCGGCGACGGCTACGAGATCTCGACGCCGGCCGATGCGGCCGCCCCGATCGCAGCCAAGCTGCTGGCCGAGCCGGAGGTGAAGCCGATCGGCCTCGGCGCGCGCGATTCGCTGCGCCTCGAAGCAGGCCTCTGCCTGTACGGCCACGACATCGACACCACCACGACCCCGAACGAGGCCGGCCTGTTGTGGAGCATCGGCAAGCGCCGGCGCGAGCAGGGCGGATTTCCCGGAGCCGCGATCGTGCAGCGCCAGATCGCCGAGGGCGCGCCGCGCCGGCGCGTCGGGCTGTTGCCGGAGGGCAAGGCGATCGCCCGCGAAGGGGCGGAGATCGTCATCGCCGGCAGCGTCGTCGGCAAGGTCACGTCAGGCGGCTTCGCGCCGACGCTCGGGCGCGCCGTCGCCATGGGCTACGTCGCGCGCCAGCACGCCGGTAACGGCACCAAGGTCGATCTCATGGTGCGCGGCAAGCCGGTCGCCGCCGAGATCGTGCCCATGCCTTTCGTCAAACACGCCTACTACCGCGGTTAGGAGCGCACGATGGCCAGCGTCAAATACACCGAAGAGCACGAATGGATCAGCGTCGATGGCGATCTCGCCACGATCGGCATCACCGACTATGCCCAGCAGCAGCTGGGCGACGTGGTCTTCGTCGAGGTGCCGCAGGCCGGCCGCAAGGTCGACAAGGGCGAGGCCTGCGCCGTGGTCGAATCGGTCAAGGCCGCCTCCGACATCTTCGCGCCTGTTTCGGGCGAGGTGGTCGAGGCCAATGCGGCGCTCGCCGACTCGCCGGGCGACGTCAATGCCGAGCCGATGGGCAAGGGCTGGTTCTTCAAGATTCGAATGACCGACAAGGCCCAGCTCGAAGGGCTGATGGACGAGGCCGCATACGACGCCTTCGTGAAGAACCTGGGCTGACGGGTTGCCCATGCGCTATCTCCCCCTCACCGAATCGGACCGCCGCGACATGCTGTCGGCGATCGGTGCCAAGTCGATCGACGCGCTGTTCGAGGACGTGCCGCACCAGGCGCGGCTCGCCGGCAAGATCGCCGGGCTGCCCGACCATCAGGGCGAGCTCGAGGTCGAGCGCGCCTTCCAGGCATTCGCGAGCCGCAATGTCCCGCCGTCGAGTGCGCCGTTCTTCATCGGCGCCGGCGCCTATCGCCATCACGTGCCGGCGGCCGTCGACTACATGATCCAGCGCGGCGAGTTCCTGACCTCCTACACGCCCTACCAGCCCGAGATCACCCAGGGCACGCTGCAGTACCTGTTCGAGTTCCAGACCCAGGTCGCCCTGCTCACCGGCATGGAGGTGGCCAACGCCTCGATGTACGACGGCTCGACGGCGACCGCCGAAGCGGTGCGCATGGCCAACCGCATCACCCGGCGCAACAAGGCGCTGATCTCGGGTGGCCTGCATCCGCAGTATCGCGGCATCATCGAGACGGCGGCGCGTTGGGAAGGTTTCTCGATCCAGTGCGCCAGGCCGGACGCCGAGGGCCTCGAGACGCTGATCGACAAGGTCGACAAGCAGACCTCCTGCGTGGTCGTGCAGAACCCGAGCTTCTTCGGCCATGTGCGCGATTTCTCGCGCCTTGCCGCGGCCTGCCAGGCCAACGGCGCGCTGCTGATCGTCGCGGTGACCGAGATCGTCTCGCTCGGCCTGATCGAGGCGCCGGGCACGATGGGCGCCGACATCGTGGTGTGCGAGGGTCAGTCGATCGGCAACGGGCTGGGCTTTGGCGGCCCCTATGTCGGCCTGTTCGCCACGCGCGAAAAGTACATGCGCCAGATGCCGGGGCGGCTGGTCGGCGAGACGGTCGATGCCGACGGCAAGCGCGGCTTCGTTCTCACCCTCAGCACGCGCGAGCAGCACATCAGGCGCGAGAAGGCGACATCGAACATCTGCACCAATGCCGGCCTCTGTGCGCTGGCCTTCACGGTTCATCTCAGCCTGCTGGGCGAGGCGGGTTTTCGGCGCCTCGCCGAGCTCAACCACGCCAAGGCTTGCGAGCTCGCCGAGCGCGTCGCTGCCCTGCCCGGCGTCGCGCTGCTGAACGACAGCTTCTTCAACGAGTTCACCGTGCGTCTGCCCAAGCCGGCTGCGCCGGTGGTCGAGGCGCTGGCCAGCAAGCGCATCCTGGCCGGCGTGCCGGTATCGCGCCTGATCCCGAACGATCCCTCGGTCGACAACCTGCTGCTGCTGGCGGCGACCGAGACCGCGACCGAGGCCGGCATGGCGCCGCTCGTCGCCGGCTTGAAGGAGGTGCTGTGATGGTCCAGTCGCTCGACCGCTCGCAGGGCCGCAGCGGCGCGTCGACCGCCGCAGCGTCCGACGCGCCCGCCACCTTCACCGGCAATCGCGCCCTCCAGATCGAGGAGCCTCTGATCTTCGAGCAGGGCCAGCCTGGCCGCACCGGCGTAGACCTGCCCGAGCCGCCGAAGGTCAAGGATCGCCTGAACGGCCTGCGCCGCATCGGCGCGATCGGCCTGCCGGGCCTGAGCGAGCCGCAGGTGGTGCAGCACTACACGCGGCTCAGCCAGAAGAACTACGCCATCGACATGGGCGTCTATCCGCTGGGCTCGTGCACCATGAAGCACAATCCGCGGATCAACGAGAAGGTGGCGCGGCTGCCCGGCATCGGCGATCTGCATCCGCTGCAGCCGGTCTCGACCGTGCAGGGCGCGCTCGAGCTGATCGACCAGCTTGCGCACTGGCTCGAGACGCTGACCGGCATGCCGGCGGTGGCGATGTCGCCGGCCGCCGGCGCGCACGGCGAGATGTGCGGCATGATGGCGATCGCCGCCGCCCTCGAGGCGCGCGGCGAGCGCAAGCAGCGCACCGTGGTGCTGGCGCCGGAATCGGCGCACGGCACCAACCCGGCCACGGCGGCGGCGCTCGGCTTCACGGTGAAGCCGATCCCCGCCAACGATCGCGGCCGCGTCGATCTCGCGGCACTGACGGCAGCGCTCGGCCCCGACGTGGCGGCGATCATGCTGACCAATCCCAACACCTGCGGCCTGTTCGAGAGCGAGATCATCGAGATATCCAAGGCCGTGCACGCGGCTGGAGCCTTCTTCTACTGCGATGGCGCCAACTTCAACGCCATCGTCGGCCGCGTGCGGCCGGGCGATCTCGGCGTCGATTGCATGCACATCAACCTGCACAAGACTTTCTCGACGCCGCACGGCGGCGGCGGGCCGGGCGCGGGGCCGGTCGTGCTGTCGCAGGCGCTGGCGCCGTTCGCGCCCTATCCGTGGATCGTCAAGGACGGCACCGGCTGGCGCATCGCCGAGGAGGGCAGTGCCACCCAGGGAACGCCGCTCGGACGGCTGAAGGCCTTCCATGGCCAGATGGGCATGTTCACCCGCGCGCTGGCCTACATCATGAGCCACGGCGCCGACGGCTTGCGCCAGGTCGCCGAGGACGCGGTGCTGTCGGCCAACTACGTGAAGGCGAGATTGCAGGACGTGATGACGCCGGCATTCGACGGACCGTGCATGCACGAGGCGCTGTTCGACGACAGCTTCCTCAAGGACAGCGGCGTCAGCACGCTCGACTTCGCCAAGGCGATGATCGACGAGGGCTACCATCCGATGACGATGTACTTCCCGCTCGTCGTCCACGGCGCCCTGCTGATCGAGCCGACCGAGAGCCAGGCCAAGGAGGATCTCGACCTCTTCATCGCCGCCCTGCGTTCGCTCGCCGAGCGGGCGAAGAGCGGCACCGAGGCCGAGGCCTTCAAGGCCGCTCCGCGCCTCGCGCCGCGCCGCCGCCTCGACGAGACGCTGGCGGCGCGCAAGCCCGTGCTGCGCTGGCGTCCGTCGAACAATCCGCCCGGCGGTGACCCGCTGAAGCAGGCGGCGGAGTAGGAGACGGTCGATCATGGCCGTGCGACTGGAGCCGGTGACGTTCACGAGCGGAGACGGGACAACGCGCATCCCGTCATACTTGGCCCTTCCGGACGGCAGGGGCCCCCACCCGATCGTGTTGATTCTCCGGGGTGTGGCAGGTCCCGACGACGGATACACGGAAATCGCCCAGCGCCTCGCCGGGTGGGGCTATGTCGCGCTGGTACACGGCTGGAAGGTTCGCGGGAACGACCCGACGGACGAGCCCGTGTATGCCGATCTGCAGGGGGCGATGTCCTTCCTGGGATCTGTCGCCGAGGCCGATCTCGAGAGACTGGCCGTCTTCGGCTTCTGTCGCGGCGGCGTGCATGCGGTCATGGCGGCCCGAGCGCATCCGGAGATCCGCGTCGTCGTCGTCTTCCATGGTTTCGCCTTCCGGCCGGCGAGGGCTCAGCCAGGCGCCGAACCTTACGACCTCGCCGGCGAGGTCGACGTCCCCATGCTGGTCCTGCACGGCACGGAAGACGAGCAAGCTCCCCTGGCTGACATGCGTCGGATGGAGGATCGGATGCGGACCCTGGGCAAGGTCTGCAGCTTCGTGCTCTACGACGGCGCCCGCCACGGCTTTGCCGTGCGCACCCATCCTGGCTATTCCGAGGAGGCGGCGAAATCGGGCTTCGAGGAGGCCAAGCGTTTCCTGGCGAGATATCTGCCCGTTCCTGGATGAGGTGTCCCGTCTGCACTTTGTTGTGTAGACGTAGGGCAAACAGCATCGAACGAGGAGGAAAGGCCAAGTGCGCATCTTCACCACGCTGCCGCAGGAAGATCTGCGCAAGGTCGGGCCGGCGGCCAAGGCGATCGAAGCGGCAGGCTATGCCGGGGTCAGCACGCAGGAGAACAAGCACGAGCCGTTCCTGTCGCTCGCCGTCGCCGGTGCCGCGACCGAGCGTATCGAGCTGCACACCGGTGTCGCTATCGCGTTCGCGCGCTCGCCGATGGCGGTCGCCAATGTCGGCTGGGACATGGCGGCGAGCTACGGCGGTGGCCGCGTCACCATCGGCATCGGCTCGCAAGTACGCGCGCACAACGAACGGCGCTTCTCCGTGCCATGGAGCCCGCCGGCGCCGCGCATCCGCGAGTATGTCCAGGCGGTGCGGGCGATCTGGCAGGCCTGGAAGAGCGGCGGGAAGCTCGCCTACGAAGGCAAGCACTACACCTTCACGCTGATGACGCCGAATTTCGTGCCCGAGCCGTACGAGGGCGCGTTGCCGCGGCTCGGCGTCGCCGCCGTCGGCCCGGTGATGCTGAAGGTGGCGGCCGAGGAATCGGATGACGTGAAGCTCCACGCCTTCTGTACGCGCAAGTATCTCACCGAAAGCATCATGCCGATCCTGAACGCCGGACTCGCCGCGCGTGGCCGCAGCCGCGAGTCGTTCGAGATCTCGGGCGGCGGCTTCGTCGTCACCGGCAAGGACGACGAAGCGGTCGCCAGGCTGTTCGACTGGGTGCGCTATCGCGTGGCGTTCTACGGCTCGACGCCGGCCTACTGGCCGGTCTTCGAAGCGCACGGGCTGGGCGATCTCGGCCGCAAGCTCAACGCCATGACCAGAGCCGGGCAATGGAACGAGATGGCCAAGGAAGTCTCCGACGACGTGGTGCATCTGTTCGCCGCCGTCGGCCGGCACGACCAGCTCGAGAAGGCGATCACCGAACGCTTCGGCGGCCTGGTCGATTCGATCAGCGCCAGCGCCAATTCCGCAAAGCCGTCCGACCTGCCGCGCGACCTCGTGCAAGATCTCGCCCGGATTCCGACGCGCTACAAGCATCAGGCGTAGTCGTTCGCTGGGACCGCGCCACTTCTGTTGCGTCGCCTCCGCGCACCAGTGGTGCGGACCAGCGGAAAAGATTCTCTTCCCCATCACTTGGTTCGGCGCCATTGAGTTGCCGACGAACGACAAGTCATGGGCAATCGTAACCATTGCCGGGCGTTTCACTCGTGGACAATTGAAGGGCGCCGAAAGTGTGTCGCCCTTCTGCGCCGATCGTTGGCGCGCCGCCAGTCTGATGCCGGAAGGCCGGTTCCTGAAAATCCTCGTCGACCCGCCAATCGACGTCTGTCGCCGGGCTTCTACGAGGAGGCTGAGCGCGGCGGCGTGGCCAACCTCACCGGCCGAGAGGTGCCCGAGGCGCCCGCGCTGGTGCTGAGAGCCTGTGACTATTTCCGGATTTCGACATGTGAGCAATCGAGCGAGGCGGCAGGATCGAGGGTTGTGGCGCTGCGGCACAGGTGGCTATTGATTGAGGAAGGCCGCGGACGGCAAGGTCTGGCGGAGGCTGTAGGGTCTTTGGAAGGTCTATAGCGCTCTTTGAGCGATTATGGTCTCAGACCACCCCGGCGAGAGGCCGGTTGCGTGCCGCTGCAGCTCGTCGCAGGCGCTCGCCCTGAAGGAGGTTGTTAACCAAGGCGTACCAAGTGAGCACGACAATGGCCTTGGCCTTGCCGCGCACGGTGAGCTGAGCGAGGCCCCATTGTCGGAACCGGGCATTGATGCACTCGTGGATCGCGCGCAGGCGATAGATCGCCTGTCCGGCCTCACTCTTCATCCGTTCGCGCCATTGCGCGACGCCCGGCCCGTCGTCCTCGCGCGGCTCGAACGGATCGGTCTTGTGCTTGTTCGTGGTTGGCGGGCAGTACATCGTGACGTTGGCATCATGGGCCCATTCGATGTCGTCGTTCTTGGTGAAGCCGCCGTCGATCAAATGCTTTGACGGCAGCATACCGTAGGTCGCCTCGATCTGCTCCAGCATCGGCCGCGCCAGTCCGCGATCGGAGCTGCTGGTCGAGACGTCGACCGCCACGACGATCTGCCCACCGGCGACACTGGCAATCTGCATGTTGTAGGCCGGCCTGAAGCCACCGTCGGCCATCTTGATCACCCGCGCATCAACGTCGGTGCTCGAGGCACGAGGGGGCTTGGGCTGTTTGTCGGGCTTCGGCGGGGCGTCGGCTTTGGCCTCGGGGGGCTTTGCCTTTGCCCGCTTGTCCTCCAGCTCCGCCACCTTGGCGACCGCCGCCTTGAGCCGCGACAGCCGTTCGGCCGCCCGCCGAGCCCGGCGGTCTCGCACTTGCCGTTCGTTCTGTGACGGATCGCTGTCCACTTGCTTGGCAAGCTCTGCCACAACGGCCTCGACCTCCACGACCTGCTGCTCCAGCGTACCCCGCTGGTGAAACGACGAGGCGCCCGCCGAGGCCCGCACCCGAACGCCATCCTGCGACAGCGCGTCGAGGTCGATCAGACCTTCCACTGCCAGCGCCGTCACGCTCTGCGCCAGAAGGCGATCCAGCAGGGCTCCATGGTCGACTCGAAACTCCCCCAAGGTCCGGTGGTTCACTCCCACGCCGCCGCACAGCCAGCGATACGCATCATCGCGCTCGCACAGTCGCTCCAGCAGCCGCGCACTCACCACACCCTCACTCGTCGCGTAAAGCCACAGGCCGAGCAGAAGCCGCGGCGAGATCGCCGGCCGACCGGCTACTCCCTCCCTCGCCTTGACCCGAGCCTCGAGTTCCCGCAGATCGAGCTCGACCACATAGGCCCAGATCAAACGCGCCGGATGGTCTGCGCCGATCAAGCTGTCCAGACTGGAGGCCCGAAGCTCCACCCCATCACGCTCCGGTTCCAGCAAGCGGGGATCGCCGGCGACGGCCGGCCGCTTCTTAGCTTCCTGCAGGGGAAGCTCACCAAACAAGCATTGATCAGTCATCGCGACTCTCGCCACATGGTCACGACAATATATACTAGTAATAGTTATATTGAATACTATCTATGAGGGAATATAGAGAAAAAGTCACAGGCTCTGAGGAAGGCCGAATTGCCGCCCGAGGAGGCCGCCCGGCAGATCGTCGCGCTGGTGCTCGAATCAAATTCGGTAATCGATCGCGCCAACTAATCTCGCTGGTCCGGTTGGGCCAGCTCCCCAGATCCCTGTCAGTGCAACCCAGGAGTTTCCTGTCATGTCGCTAGCCCTCGACGCCCGGCCGACGACGATCCCGAAGAACCTCACTGCGACGCTCCACTACCTGAAGCGCGGCGCGGAGAAGCCGACGCGCTACGTCGACGAGCCACCGCCCGGCGTGCCGGCCTGGAACGGTATCGACGATCCGCACGACATCGCGATTGCCGATGCGCGCGGCCGCGAGAACGAGTTCACGGTCGATCGCAACGGCTTCGCGCTGGTCCGCTCGCCCTCGCTCGTTCTCGACTTCTATTCGGACGACGAGGTCCGGAAGGTCTACTACCCCGAGGTCGAGCACCTGCTGCGCAGCACGCTCGGTGCGAGCCGCGTCTTCGTGTTCGACCACACGGTGCGCAACGCCGGCCGCAAGGGCGCGCGCGAGCCGGCGCGGCGGGTCCACAACGACCACACCGTCAACTCCGCACCGCACCGCGCCGCGTGCGTGACCATCTCGGCGCCGACGCGCCCGCGCTGCTCGAAGGCCGCTTTGGCATCGTCAATGTGTGGCGGCCGATCCGTGGCCCGGTGCAGGACTCGCCGCTGGCGCTGTGCGATGCCCGCACCTTCTCCAACGACGACCTGATCGCGAGCGACCTGGTCTATGCCCATCTGCGCGGCGAGACCTCGTCGGTCGAGTTCAAGCCCGGCCATCGCTGGTACTATTTCTCCGACATGCAGCCCGACGAGGCGCTGCTGATCCGCATCCACGACAGCGCCGACGACGGCCGCGCCCGGCTGTCCTTCCACACCTCGTTCGAAAACCCGCTCGCCCCCGGCGCCCTGCCGCGCGAGAGCATCGAGGTCCGGAGCCTGGTGTTCTTTTAGCCCTTCCTCCCCAACGAAGCTGGGGAGGAAGGCTGAAAAGAAAAACCCCCGCCTTGCGGCGGGGGTGGCAGGTAGCCCGCGAATTATTGTGTGCGGGCGATCTGGATCTCTCGAAAATCAGTGCAGGCGGCGCGGCAGCTCGGCGATGGCCTCGTCGATCTGCTGGCCAGTGCGCGGCGAGCCGACCTGCTCGCGCAGCAGCGCACGGGTCGCCGACAGCGCCACGTCGACGGCGGTGTCGCGCACCTGCTTGGTGGCGGCCGCTTCCGACTGGGCGATGCGATCGAGCGCCTGCTGCTCGCGCAGCGCCACCGCGGCCTCCAGGCTCGCTACCGCACGGCCCTTCATGCGCTGCGCCTCTTCCTTGGCCTGCTGGAGGATCGCCGCACCTTCGCTGGTCGCCTGAGCGAGCGTGCGCTCGGCCTCCGCCTTGGCCTTGGCCGCCTCGTCGCGCAGGCGCCCGGCGTCGGCTAGAGCCTTCTCGATCGCCGCCTTGCGCTTATCGAGCATCTCGGCGATGCGCGCCCACAGGATCTTGCCGGCCAGCGCGAAGAAGATGACGAACGCGACCGCGACCCAGAACGCCGGATCGGAGAACATGCCGCCGTGCTCGGCGGTGTCGGCTGCCCATGCGGTGCCGATCATGCCCGCTCTCCCTTGATCGCTGTCGCGACCTTGCCGGCCAACGCATTGGCGTCGGCGGCCTGACCGGACAGCTTGCCGTAGACCTCCTGGCCGATGTCGCGGGCCATCTGCTCGAGCCCGGCCATGACGTCGTCGCGCTGCCGGGCGATGCGCTTCTCGGCATCGTCGATCTGGCGACCCAGGCGGTCGTGCAGCTCGTTGAGCCGGGCGGTCGATGCCGCGCTGTCGGCCTCGCCCTGCTCACGCATGAGCTGGCGGGCCTGCTCGCGCGTCTCGGCCAGGCGCTGCTGGTAGGCAGCGATCAGGTTGCGCGCCTCCTCGTTGGCCTTCTCGGCCGCGTCGAGGTCACCCTGGATCTTGGCTTGCCGCCGCTCCAGCGTGTCGGAGATTGCCGGCACGGCCAGCCGCGACATCACCAAGTACAAGGTGACGAAGGCGATCGCCAGCCACACGAGCTGCGGCGCGAAGAGATGGTAGTCGAGCTGCGGCATGCCGCCCTGCCCCGCGACGGCGATGCCGCCCAGGGCAAAGGTGAGGAGCCCGCCCGCCAGCGCGCTGTAGACAGGTGTGCGCATGATCGCTGGTTCCGACCCGGATCTCTGGATCAGAACACGAACAGGATCATGAAGGCGATGACCAGCGCGAACAACGCGACGGCCTCGGTGAGCGCGAAGCCCAGCAGCACGTTGCCGAACACGCGGGGAGCGGCTTCCGGGTTGCGCAGAGCGCCCGACACGAAGCTGCCGAAGATGTTGCCGATGCCGACGCCGACGCCGGCGAGGGCGATGGTGGCGAGGCCGGCGCCGATGAGCTTGGCTGCAGAAGCGTCCATTTGAATGTTCCTTTCAGTCAGTGATGTCAGTGATGGAGATGAACGGCGTCGTTGAGATAGAGGCAGGTCAGGATGGCGAACACATAGGCCTGCAGGAACGCGATGAGCAGCTCCAGGCCAGTGAACACGACGATGAAGGCGAGCGGCGCCCAGCCGCCGATGATGCCCAGCATGACGACGAAGCCGCCGAACACCTTCAGCATGGTGTGGCCGGCCAGCATGTTGGCGAACAGCCGGATCGACAGGCTGAAGGGGCGGATGAAATACGAGATGATCTCAATCGGCACCAGCAGCAGCAGCAGCACGAACGGCACGCCCTTGGGCACGAAGAGCGACAGGAAATGCATGCCGTGCCGGGCGAAGCCGATGATGGTCACGCCCACGAACACGAAGGCCGCCATGGCGAAGGTGACGACGATATGGCTGGTCGGCGTGAACGAGTAGGGCACCATGCCCAGCACGTTGCAGAACAGGATGAAGATGAAGAGCGTCAGGATGAACGGGAAGTACTTCTTGCCGCCGTCGCCGACGTTGTCGCGCACCATGCTGGCGATGAACTCGTAGCCCAATTCGGCGACCGACTGCAGACGGCCCGGCACCAGGGCTCGCTGGCGCATGCCCCACACGAACACCGCCGTCGCCAGGATCACGGCGATGACCATCCAGGTCGCTGAATTCGTGAAGGAGGCATCGATGCCGAAGAGATTCAAGTGGAGCAGCTTCTTGATCTCGAACTGCTCCATAGGGCTGTGCATTTAGATCCCCACTTCCATCTACGCCTACACGCCGCCTTAGGGCAGTCGCGGGCCCCCATCGTCGCCCCTGGCTGCGTCCTTCGAGTACTCTCGAATGGCGCGCCAGGCATTGTTGACGCCGGCGGCGAAGCCCAACACGAGGCCCGTCACCAGCGCGTACGGCGCCCAACCCAACCAGCGGTCGAGCCAGTAGCCGAGAAAGCCCCCGACCAAAAGGCCCGCGATCATATCCACCATCACACGATAGGCAACGCCAGTCTGCCGGTGCGACATTCCGCTGCTCTGCCGCGGTTTTTCGACCGTTCCCCGCGCTTCCTTCAGCCGCCTGTCGATATCCTCGACCCGCCGCCGATCGCCGTCGGGATCAAGTGCCCCGCCAGCGTTTCGCGCCGGCTCTCTAGGGGGTGGTGATTGCCCTGTCAAGAAACGGATTTCCTTTATGTGGCAGGTAATTAACGCCTCAACGCGATGGTGCGGAAGTTGCTCCGCGGCGGCTTCATTCGCCTCCCCCGTCATCGGGGGAGGTGCCCCGTCATACGGGGCGAAGGGGGAAAGCCTCGGTCGAGGTCTATGAGATTCCGACGTCGGAAATTCATGGACCTCGTATGAGGCTTGCCCCCTCCGGCCCTTCGGGCCACCTCCTCCGATTACGGGGGAGGAAAGGGATCCTCAGTGCCCCTGCCTTGCTCCCAGCACCGTAAACGTCGCATCGCCGTCGCGCTTGACCTGCGGAACGAGGTCGACCTCCCAGTCGAGATACTGGCGCATCGCGGCCTCGATGTTCTCGCTGTTGTCGTACGGCCGGTACCACACGTCCGTGGGCGGATCGGCCATCCTCGTATGGCCGGTCTCGAGCGGAAGCTTGGCGTTGCGCCATGCCTTCATGCCGCCGTCGAGGACCGCCACCGGCACGCCGCCGGCGACCGCCTCGGCCTCCGCTGCGGCGAAGGCCGCGAACTCGCCGTCGGGCGAGACCAGGACGATCTTTGTCACCCCGGGCTGCCGGGCCAGCATGGTCGGGATGGTCTGCGCCAGGTTGGCACGGACGGCGAACCAGGCGCCCGGCACGTGGCCGTCGCGGTAGCGCAGGCTTGTGTCGAGGTCGATCACCAGGGTCGAGGCCAGTGCGCCATTCAGGGCAGCCGCCGCGACCGTGTCGGGTTTGGGCAGCGTGAAGCCCGCCGGGAAGCGCGGCTCGACCGTGGTCGTGAGCTCGCCCGCCGCCGGCGTGTGCTCGAGGATGTAGGTCTCGTTCCAGCCCATCTGCAGCAGCCAGTGCGCCGTCAGGGTGGCGCGCACGCCGTCATTGTCGTGCAGCACGATGGTGGCGTTGCGCGCGCCGACATATTGGTCGGTGGCCTGCACGAGCTGGCCGCCGGCGGCATGGCGGAAGCCCTCGAGATGACCCTCGGCATATTCCGACGGGTCGCGCACGTCGAGGCGATAGAGCGGTCCGCCGCGCGCCTCGAGCCTGGCGAGCCCCGCCTTGTCGATCTTCTTGATCTTCATGCGCGCGTTGAGCGAGGCGGCCGCGCCCTGGGCGAACTTCGCCGCCTCCGGTCCCTGCGGCCCGAAGCTCCTGGTCTCGCCGCGCGCGACCTGCAGGCCGGCGAGGTGCCAGCCCATGGTGCCGTTCTTGAGCGCGATCACCTTGTTGGGCAGGCCGGCATTGATCAGAGATTGCGCGCCGATGATCGAGCGCGTGCGTCCCGCGCAGTTCACCACCACCAGGGTCTCCGGGTTGGGTGCCAGGTCCTTGACGCGATAGACCAGCTCGGCGCCGGGGCAGTCGATGCCGCCCGGGATCGACATGTTGTTGAACTCCGGCATCGGCCGCGAATCGAGGATCACCAGGTCGGTCTTGGCGTCGACCAGCTTCTGCAGGTCGGCGGCGTCGATGCGCGGCGTGTCGTTCTCGTGCTCGACCACCTCGCCGAACGCCTTGCTGGGCACGTTGACGCCGGTGAAGACCTCGTAGCCGGCGTCACGCCATGCCCTGAGGCCACCCTTCATCACCGAAAGGTCGGTGTAGCCCATTTGCGACAGGCGCGCGGCGGCGCGGTTGGCGCGCCCCATCTGGCCTTCCTCGCCGCTGTCCATCAGCACGATGCGCGTGCTCGGATCGGGCAGCAGCGCCAGCGCGCGCGGCTCCAGGCGCGACAGCGGCAGCGGCGTGGCGAAAAGCGGATGGCCCTCTTGGCTGAACTGGCCCTCCTCGCGGGTATCGAAGAAGGCGAACACCTCGCCCGACTTCAGCATCGTCTTGACCTGCTGCACCGACAGAAGGGGCGTCAGGATCTTGGCCTTGGCCATGAAGCGCTTGGCGGTGCCGCTCGCCATGTCGACCGACACCCGGTCGGGCAGGTGCTCGAGGCTCAGACCGTAGAAATGGAGATGCAGCGCATCGCCTGAGCCGGCCGGCGTCTCGATGTGATGAAAGTCGTCGGGCATAAAGGCGATGACATCGCCGCGCCGCAGAGTCTTCTCCTTGGCCGGCGCCTCGCGCAGCTTGACCACGCCTTCCTGGGCGCCGTTATCGAGGCGCTCGTAGACGACGTTGCGCTCGGCGCCATGCACGCCGGCGATGATCGCCCAGGTCGTGTGATTGTGCGGCGGCACCTTCTTGCCGGCGCCGCCGGCCGAGGCATAGAGCGCGAAGCGATGGTCGGGATCCTCGCTCAGGCGATAGATGCCGCCATCGGGCCCGAGCGGAAATTCTTCCTGCGGGAACAGGTCTGCGCGCGAGGCGAGCGAAGCCAGCAGGCCGCCGATCTTGTCCAGGCTGGCGTAGGTCACGCCCTCCTTCTCGATCCGCCGCGCGTCGTCGATCAGCCGCCGCACTGCTGCGGCCCGCTCGTGATGCAGGTTCATGTCGCTCCTCCGTTGCGTCCCTCGATCGCGTGAATTCAATGATCCAGCGCTTGTCGTTCGACCGCAAGTCGAACTACGGTACGGCATGAAGCATACCGTTTCGGTCGTCCTGCTGGGAGCAGCGACGATGCTGGCCGCCTCGGCCCTGACCTGGTCTGCCGGGGCGCAGACCGCGACGAAGCCGCCTGCCAAGCCTGGCACCGCTGCCAAGCCGACAGCCGCAACGAGCGCCGCCCGTCCGCCGATGCAGGGCCGCGTGCAGCCGACGGTCGTTCCGCGCCGCCCGGTGTTCGTGCCGCCGCCGCCGGTGATCGAGCTCGACGAGATTGCTGTCGTCGCCGATCTGCCGACCGTGATGGACGCCGACACGCGGGAGCGCTACCGCCGCATCTTCCAGGCCCAGGCGGCCGGGCAGTATGGCCAGGCCGACGCCGACATCGCCGGCCTCAAGGACAAGGTGCTGATGGGCTATGTCGGCGCCCAGCGCCTGCTCGGCCAAGGCTACAACGCCACCTACGAGGAGTGCGCGGCCTGGCTGCAGGAGTACAACGACCATCCCGACGCGCCGGCGGTCTACAAGCTCGCCGTGGCGCGCCGGCCCGGTGGCGCGGCCGACCTGACGCCGTCGAGCTTCGTCACCCAGGCGACGCTCTCGCCGAGCTTCGCCGCGGCGCGCACCGTGACGGGCGCCGATGCCGGCCGTGCCGCAGATCTGCGCGGCAGGCTGCAGCACATGGTCGACAATGGCGGCTTCCACGCCGGCTTCGCCCTGCTCGACCAGAAGTCGACGACCGAGGTGCTGGGCCCGCAGGAGGTCGAGCTGTGGCGCGGCCGCATCCGCACCAGAGCACTCGAGGCCGATTCGCAACGCGGCGTCCAGGTGCCGGTCGATTTCGGCACTCCGGCCGACGCCAACTGGACGGCCGGCCTCTCGGGCTTCACTCAAGGCAACATGGTCGAGGCGGCACGCCGCTTCGAGGCGGTGGCCGACGCTCCGCCCGACCAGGCCTCGTCATGGACGCTCGCCGCCGGCTCGTTCTGGGCGGCGCGCGCCAACCTTCTGGCCGGCAACCCGCAGAAGTTCGCGCCCTATCTCAAGCGCGCGGCACTGCATCGCACGACCTTCCACGGCCTGGTGGCGGCGAAGACCCTGGGGATGCGCATCGAGCCGGATTGGAATGTGCCGCCGCTCGATCGGCGCAAGACCGACCTGCTGGTCAACGATCGTGCCGGCCGGCGGGCGATGGCGCTGATGCAGCTCGGCGCCGCCACGGCGGCGCAGCGCGAGCTCTATGCCGCCTCGATCGATGCCGATCCGAAATTCATCGAGGCGATCCTCGCCGTCGCGCAGAAGGCGGCGATGCCGAACCTGTCGGCGCGCGTCGGCAACGCCAACTGGGACCAGCGCCACAACATCAAGGGCTATGACGGTGCGATGTTCCCGACGCCGCCGTGGCAGCCGACCGGCGGCTACTCGGTCGACCGCGCCCTGGTGTGGGGCTTCATGCGCCAGGAATCGGCATACGATCCCAAGGCGCGCTCCTATGTCGGCGCCATGGGCCTGATGCAGCTCATGCCGGCGACCGCTCACCAGGTGAGCACGCGCTACGCACCCGAGCTGGCCGGCGCCAACTTCTACGATCCCTCGACCAACGTGGCGCTGGGGCAGTCCTATATCGGCGTGCTGCTGGGCGAGGTCGACAACAATCTCGTGCGCACCACGGCGAGCTACAACGGCGGCATTGGCAACGTCTACCGCTGGGACACCTCGCTCAACGCCTCGCAGGATCCGATGCTCTACATTGCCTCGATCCCGCTCAACGAGACGCGCGACTTCGTGCAGCGCGTGCTGACCAACTACTGGATGTACCAGATCCGCCTTGGCCAGCCGACGCCCTCGCTCGACCAGATCGCCGCCCACGAATGGCCGCGCTACACGCCGCAGGACACCGGGCGTTGAGCCGGGTCACCGCCATTGTATCTCGAGATAGGCCTTGAGCCGCTCGCCGCGCGCCGGCAGCGCGCGCGGCCGCTCGATCGGCACGTAGCTGCCGAACAGCCGATCCCACCAGTCGACGAGGATGCCGAAATTTTCCTCGACGTAGCCGGCATCGTGATGGAGGCGGTGGACGGGACGCTTCATCCAGAACACCAGGTCGGGATTGGCGTGCTGCAACTGATGGGCGTAGGAGGCGAGCAGGGTGTAGGCCAGCGCCCCCAGCATCCAGCCGAAGCCGGCGGCGGGCGACACCAGGAAGCCGATCCAACTCAGCGTCGCCGCGCCCATGCCGTAGTCGAGGACGTCGCGGAGGAAGGTGCGCGGGTCGTTGCTGGCATGGTGCCAAGCGTGACCCTCGGGGTAGAGCAGCCGCCAATGCATCGCGCGATGGACGACGTATTCGGCGAACGTGCCCAGGGTGATCGCAGCGAGTGCGGCGCCAACAAATGCCACCGTGCCGTTGAGCATGGGCGCCACCTCGTATCACGAGTTGTTGTCGGGCCGGGCCGTTCTCGAACGCCAGTCGATCACTCGACCTCATCGAGGTGGGGACACAGCGCGGGTGGATCAAGGCCATCGATACCATCTTCGTCCGGAAGGCCCGGTTGCCCGATTTGACGAAGTGACCATATGATATGGTCACATTGGAGCGCCTTTGTCATGGAAAGGAAGATCAATGCCGCCGCCTTCAAGGCGCGGTGTCTTGCGCTGATCGACGAGGTCGCCGAAAGCGGGCAGCCCATCACTGTCACCAAGCGTGGCAAGGCGAAGGTGCAGATCGTTCCCGTACGCGAGAAGCCCAAGACGTTGCTTGGCGCGACCAAGGGGACGTTCGAGATCCTCGGCGACATCGTCGGGCCGCTCGGCGAGGAGTACGACGAGGATCGCGAATGGCGCAACATCACTGGGCAGTTCGATGACCCTCCTGCTCGATACACACACGATCGTGTGGCTGACCGAGGATCTGCCAGACCTCGGAAACAGGGCAAAGCGCAGTTGCGACGCGGCCCTCGCGTCAAGTGACCTGGCCATTCCGACCATCGTCTTCTTCGAGTTGGGACAGTTGACGAAACGTGGTCGCATCGCTGGTCCGGAGAGTGTGTTCGGATGGCGTTCGCGTCTGCTGACGCTCGACGTTCGAGAGGTTCCCGTGTCGGCGAAAATTGCCATGCAGGCGGCGGACCTCGATGATCTCCACGGCGATCCGATCGATCGCATCATCGTCGCAACGGCGATCATCGAGAGCGCTGAGTTGTTGACGGCCGATCGGAGGATACTCGACTGGTCCGGCAGCTTACGCCGTCAGGACGCGCGTCGCTGACGCTCGCACCTGGGACTGTTCCGTGCAATTGCCACAACCGTGCCAGAGTTTGGGGTGACCATCAGGATGGTTCTACCCTCCCGCTCGATGCGCCTTCGTTTGCTCCTATCTTGCGCCACCGCCTGCAGCCTCGTTGCCGGGATCAGTCTCGCGACGGGCGAGGCAGCCCTGGGGCAGGACGCCGTCAGTCTGGGGGGCGAGATGGTGATCGGCGGCGCCCATCTGGTTGATCCGCCGCCGGGCGAGGCGAAGAACACCCATGCCTACCTGACCGTCACTGGCCCGGCGGCGCTGCGCCTCTTTCGCAACATGCCGGCGCGCGAGGAAGACGACCTCTGTCGGGGCGAGGGCCGCAAGCTGAAACGAGCCGGTGATCTCTCGTGCTCGATTGCCGCTGGAGGGAAAGACGCGATTTGCGACTTCGCGTTGGATCTGCGGACCGGGAAATTGGCCGGTGGACGGCCTTGCTGAGGAAGAGAGGACCGATGTTGCAGCGAAGGGCTTTGTTGATTGGCACTGCGAGTACGCTCGCCGTTGCGGCGATCAGCCATGGCGCGTCCGCGCAGGACGCCGACGTGTCGTTGTTCAAGGTCGTGAGCGCGAAGGACGAGGTCATAGTCGGACTGACGAAGGACGAGCTCGCGAAGCTCGGGACCGGCGTGCCCATCGAGATCTTCGCCGCCGAGCTGCAGAAGCGCGGGCAATTGCCGGTCTGGCAGTACGCGACGACCAGAGGAGCCCAGGGGGAGCTGGTCATGTCTCCCCTCCAGCGCATCGTCCTGTTCTATCCGGCGACGGCGCGGATCGAACCGTACAAGTCGACCCAGAAGATCGTGCCGCCGACCGCGCGCTGAGCGGCCCGGCCGGCACACCAGGGATCGCCACCTTGTCGTGGGAGATCGTCGGCCCGCACCTCGAAGCGCATTGGATCGCGCTGTCGATCTGCATGTTGCTTCCGCTGGGGCTGGCATGCGCGACGATCTGGATCCAATGGCGCAACTGGCGCATCCGGGGATGGCAACAGACGACCGGTAGGATCGACTCTGCCCGATCCGCCGCGCGCGAGATCCGATCCAAACGATTTCGGACCACCGGCAGCAAGCCGAACACCGAGTTCATCACCAGCGAGGAAATCAGGACCCGCAACTTCGCCGAGGTTTCCTACAGCTTCGCGGTCGGTCCGACCACGTACCGCGGCGACCGCATCTGCCTGATGGGCGAGCCGGACGGCTCCATTTCCGATGTCCTGAAGCGCTACCCGCGGGGCAAGATCGTCACCGTCCACTACAATCCAGAGGATCCCAACGAAAGCATTCTCGAAAGGGACGATCCGGCCAGGATCCGAGAGGCTTGGCTTGGCACGGCATTCCTCGCCGCGCTGATCCTCGGAGGCTTCGTCGTCCTCACGCAAGGGGCGGATTGGCTGCGCGCGGTCATGACCAAGCCGTCCCGGGCGCCCGCGGTGATGTTCCTCGCCGTGTTCGCGCTGTTCCTGCTGATGTTCAGCAGGGTGTTCACGAAGCAGGCGAGGGCCATGAAGAAATGGCCGAAGACCAGCGGCCGCGTCGTCCGATCGGCAGTCGTGACGACGACGGAACGCCATACCAGGCCGAACAGGACCAGCGGGAACTACGATGTAACGATGTACGTTCCGCGCATCGTCTATGCCTACGAGGTGGGTGGCCACTCTTTCGAGTCGGACGACGTGGGCTGGTCGACCAGCGCCAACAAGCCGTCGGCTGCCGAGAAGCAGGTCAAGCGCTATCCGCTGCAATCGCCGGTGACGGTGTTCTACAATCCGGAGGATCCCGCACAGGGGACGCTGTCGCCGTCCATGGGCATGTTGCCGGTGATCCTCTGGATTGCCGCAGGCGGCATTGCAGCCCTCGCATTTGCCATCGGTTGGCTGGTTCCATAATTGGAAGTTGGCGATAATCGGAAGCTGGCTTCCACGAGAAGACGGAGAGGGCACAGGTGCTACCGCTTGCAGGCGTGAAGGTGGTCGAATTCTGCCAGGTCGCGGCCGGGCCGTTCTGCGGCTTGCTGCTGGCCGACATGGGCGCGGAGGTGATCAAGATCGAGCCGCCGGAGGGCGACATGCTGCGCCAGTGGCCGCCGATCCGCGAAGGGTTCAGCGAGAATTTCGCCTCGCTGAACCGCAACAAGCGCTCGGTGGTGCTCGATCTCAAGAACCCGGCGCACAAGGCGGCGGCGCGCCGGCTGGTGCTGTCGGCCGACGTGCTGGTCGAGAACAACCGGCCGGGCGTGATGGATCGGCTGGGCCTGGGCTGGGAGTCGTTCCGCGCCGAGAAGCCGGGCTTGGTCTATTGCTCGATCTCGGCCTTCGGCCAGAGCGGGCCGCGCGCCGGCGAGGGCGGCTTCGACGTCACCGTGCAGGCGATGAGCGGCATCATGAGCGTGACCGGCGAGCCCGGGGGCGCGCCGGTGAAATGCGGCGTGCCGGTGTCCGATTTCAGCGCCGGCCTCTACGGCGCCTTCTCGATCGTCTCGCTGCTGCGCCGCGTCGCGGGCGGCGGCGAGGGCGGCCATATCGACGTCTCGATGCTGGGCGCCAGCCTCGGCATCGCCGCCCTGCAGACCAGCGAGTATTTCGGCAACGGCCGCGATCCGGTGAAGCTGGGCTCGGCCCATCCGCGCAACGCGCCGTACCAGGCGTTCCGCGCCAGCGACGGCCATTTCGTCATCGCCGCCGGCAACAACAAGCTGTGGGAGGCGGTCACCCAGGTCGTCGGCCGGCCCGACCTGCTGGCCGATCCGCGCTTTGCCACGACGCTGTCGCGCGCCCAGAACCAGGTCGCGCTCAAGGACATCCTCGAGGCCGAGTTCGCCCATCACGGCGTCGACCATTGGCTCACAGCTTTCGCGCAGGCGGGCGTGCCGCGCGGCCGCATCAACAGCTATAGTGAGATCCTCGCCGACCCGCAGGTAGAGCACATGGGCTGGATCGAGGAGATGGAATTGCCGTCGGGCATCAAGAGCCGGACCTTCGGCACGCCGGTCAGGATTTCCGGCACCGACCTCCGCAAGCGGCGCGAGCCGCCGGCGCTCGGCGCCGACACCGCAACGGTCGCAGGAGCGCTCGACGGGCGCAAGGCGGCCGAATGAGCATCGATCGTCTCCGCCGTTACATCGGCGACATGACCTCGCTCGTCGGCGGCGCCTGGCAGGACCGCGACGAAACGGCGATCGTCGATGTCGGCGCCAAGCTGCTCGGCCAGCTGGTGAGCCAGGATGACTGGCTGCCCGAGCAGGTCGCGCGCGTTCCCGCGCACGGCTACGCCCAGAACCTGCTGTGGTGCGATCCCTTCGAGCGCTTCTGCGTCGTCAGCTTCGTGTGGGGGCCCGGCGCCGCCACGCCGGTGCACGATCATCAGATGTGGGGCCTGGTCGGCATGCTGCGCGGCTCCGAGACCTCGCTGCGCTTCGTGCCCGACCCCGCGACCGGGGCGCTGGCGCCGGGCAACCTCACCAAGCTCGCGCCGGGCGACGTCGAGGTGCTGCGCCCGTCGGACGGCGACATCCACCAGGTGACCAACGCGCTCAAGGACCAGGGCTCGATCAGCATCCACGTCTATGGCGGCAACATCGGCGCGGTCCGCCGCCACACCTTCGACGTGCCGTCGGGTCAGCCCAAGCTGTTCGTCTCCGGCTACACGAATCGCGAAGTGCCCAACCTGTGGGACCGCTCGGCCGAGGTGCGTGCCGCGGGCTGATCAAATCCTGTCGCCGCGCCGAGTCTCGCGATTGCCGGTCAACCCGACAGGGCGCTAGGCTGGCGCCCGGGGGAGGCACCATGGGTCCGCTTGGCGTCGCTGCATTGTCGTTTGCCATGATGCTCGGCGGTGCCTATGTCGGTTCCAGATTCCGCCGCGCGCTTCCACAACACCATCTCGACGGCAACGCCAAGGACATCGTTCGGCTGGGCGCCGGTCTCATTGCCACCATCCTGGCGGTGGTGCTTGGCCTGATGATCAACTCGGCGAACGCCGCGCTGGAGATGCAACGGGGAGAATTGCGGCGCATCGCCGCCGATCTCATCCTGCTCGATCGTCTCCTGGAAAGTTACGGCCCGGAAGCTCGCCCCATCCGTGTCCTGTTGCGCCAGGGACTCGAGCAGCTCACGGATCGCATCTGGGCCGTCAATACCGCGCATTCGATGCCGGATCTCGGCACGAGCTCGGTCAGTGCGGAAGTGTTTCGCTCGCTTCACGCGTTGGAGGCACCTCGTCCGGCACAGCAATCGGTCCGGACATTGGCAGTCGGGCTGGCGGTCGACATCGCACGCAACCGTCTGATGCTGTTCGAGGCCATGGCGACGCCGATGCCGCTGGTCATCGTCGCCGTGATAACGTTCTGGCTGTCGGCCCTGTTCGTGAGCTTCTCGCTGTTCACGCCCGTGAACCGTATTGCCCAGTCTGCCCTGGTCGTGATTGCCCTTTCGGCCGCGGCGGCCCTGTTCCTCTTTCTGCAGATGCGTGACCCGCTCGCGGGGTTCGTGCACATCCCGCGCGATGCAATGTCGAAGATCCTGCTGCCGCTCGGTTGAACAGCGCGATCGGCGCGCACCTCGATGGCGTCAGTGCTTGTGCGGGTGCGGATGGGTCGGGTCGACCCAGTAGACCTCCTCGGGTTTCTCGACCGGCGCGATGTCGATGTTGATGGCGATCGCTTCGTTGTCGGATCGCACCAGCACGCATTCCAGCGGCTCGGTCTCCGAGGCGTTGATCTCCTGGTGCGGCACGTAAGGCGGCACGTAGATGAAGTCTCCCGGTCCGGCCTCGGCGGTGAACTGGAGCTGATCGCCCCAGCGCATGCGGGCGCGGCCCTTGACCACATAGATCACGCTCTCGAGGTGGCCGTGATGGTGCGCGCCCGTCTTGGCGTGCGCATGGATGGTGACCGTGCCGGCCCACAGCTTCTGCGCGCCGACGCGGGCGAAGTTGATCGCCGCGGCGCGGTTCATGCCCGGCGTCTGGGCGGTGTTGGTGTCGAGCGAGCCCGCGGGGATGACCCGCACGCCATCGTGCTTCCAGTCTGTCATGCCCCTGCATCTAGCGTCGGGTCAGGGCATCGACAAGGGCGGCACCGGCGTGAAGCAAAGGTCCCTCGCAGCACCCGGAATCATGGAAGAAATTGCTGTCGCGGATGCGCGGAGGGAACTTTTTTGCGGCGTAGCCCCGACCGCGTCGCGGTTGGTAAGATGGCGTCATGAACCGGATCGACGAATCAAAGCCCTTCAAGCCCGTCAACATCGCCGTGTTGACGGTGTCCGACACGCGCACGCTCGAAACCGACAAGTCGGGCGACACGCTGGTCGAGCGCATCGCGCGCGACGGCCATGTGCTGGCCGATCGCGCCATCGTCACCGACGACGTGGCGGTGATCCAGGCGCAGGTGAAGAAGTGGATCGATGATCCGAAGGTCGAGGTCGTGATCACCACCGGCGGCACCGGCGTCACCGGGCGCGACGTCACGCCCGAGGCGCTGGAGGCGCTGTTCGAGAAGCGCATCGACGGCTTCGGCGAGGTGTTCCGCTGGATCAGCTTCCAGAAGATCGGCACCTCGACCATGCAGTCGCGCGCCACTGCGGGCGTCGCCAACGCCACCTACATCTTCGCCTTGCCCGGTTCGACCGGCGCTTGCCGTGACGGCTGGGACGACATCCTGCGCCAGCAGCTCGACATCCGCTTCCGCCCCTGCAACTTCGCCGAGCTGATGCCGCGCCTCAACGAAGGCCGCATGCCGCGCAGCGGTTGAGCGATGATCGAGGGCCTGCTGGCCGCGCTGCGCGAGCGGCCGGCCTATGCCGCCTTGACGGAAGGCGATCTCGAGCCGCTGCCGGCGACCGGCACTGCGCATGGCCATGTGCGCCTGCCGGACGGCAAGCTGGCACGCGTCGCCTATGCTCACAACGGCGATCCCACGGCGTCGACCCGCCTCGCCACCCAGGCGGCGGCATTCCGCCATCTCGCGCCGGCGGGGCGCACGCCACGCCTGCACGAGGTGATCGAACCGCGCGCCGGCCTGCCCGGCGGCGCGCTGATCGTCGATTGCATCGACGGCCGCGCGCCCGACCTGCCCGGCGAGCTTCTGGCGATGGCGGACACCTTGGCGCGCCTGCATGGCCTGCCGCTGCCCGAGGCAGGCTCGCCCCTTCCGCGCCAGGCGAACCCCTTCCTCGCGACCCTCGAGATCATCGAGGCTGCGGCCGCGCGCTTTCTCGACAAGGCCGTGGCCGATCCGGCCGCGCGCGCCGAGATCATCGACGAGCTGCGGGCGATGCGTGGCATGGCACCGGACGCGGCCACGCGTCCTCAACCTCTGACCATCGCGCTGGCCGACACGCACCCCGGCAACTTCCTGGTCGATCGCGCCGGCATCGCCTGGTTCGTCGATCTCGAGAAGGTCCATGTCGGTTCGCCGGCGATCGACCTCGCGCACGCCACCTTGCCGACATCGACGCTGTGGGATCCCCGCGTAGGCAAGAGCGTGTCGCGCGCCGAGGTCGAGGCTTTCCATGCGGCCTATCTCGGCTGGGTGGGGGACGAACGGGCAGCGGCGCTGGAACCCTGGCTGACGCCGATGCGGCGGCTCACCTGGTTGCGCACCATGCTGTTCATGGCGCGCTGGCGGGTCCAGACCCGCAGCCCGCGCGACCCCTCGGATCCTTCGCAATGGAGCGACGCCGGACTCGATCCGGCAATGAAGACCCATATCGACGCCCGCATCGACACGGCCTTCCGACGGGAGACCATCCAGGCGATCAGGGCAGAATGGCTGACTTGACGAGTTCCTGATTTGTTCTCATTGTCGGCTCATGAGGCCAACCCGTCCTCCCGACTATCCCGATGACCCGATCGCCGAGCCTGTGCATCGCGGCCGTGGCGCCCTGTCGAACGAGTCGAGCCGCTTCGACGGCGAGAAGCGCATCAAGACCACCGACGGCTGGGAACCTCCCGCCGCGAGTGACGGCGCGCTGGATGACGACGATACGTTGCCGCCGCTGCGCACCACGCTGACCCGCGACGCCACGCGCACCATCCTCGCCCGCAACGTCTCGCCCGACATTCCCTTCGATCGCTCGATCAACCCCTACAGGGGCTGCGAGCACGGCTGCATCTACTGCTTCGCCCGGCCGACCCACGCCTATCTCGGCCTTTCGCCCGGTCTCGATTTCGAGACCAAGATCCTGTTCAAGCCGGACGCCGCCAAGCTGCTCGAGGCCGAGCTCGCCTCGCCGAAATACCGGCCCGACGTCGTCGCCATGGGCACCAACACCGACCCCTATCAGCCGGTCGAGCGCGAGCTCAAGATCACGCGCCAGATCCTGCGGGTGCTGAGCGAGTTCAACAATCCGGTCGGCATCGTCACCAAGAACCACATGGTGACGCGCGACATCGACATCCTGGCCGACATGGCCAAGCGCAACCTCGCCGAGGTGTTCGTCTCGGTGACGACGCTCGACAAGGACCTCGCGCGCACGATGGAGCCGCGCGCCTCGGCGCCGCATCGCCGGCTCGACGCGATCCGCGCGTTGGCCGGCGCCGGTGTCCCGGTGGGCGTCATGACCTCGCCGATGATCCCCGGCCTCAACGATCACGAGATGGAGGCGATCCTCGAGGCGGCCTCGGATGCCGGCGCGACGCGCGCCGGCTTCATCGTGCTCAGGCTGCCGCTCGAGATCAAGGAGCTGTTCGAGGAATGGCTGCGCCAGCACCGGCCCGACCGCGCCGAGCGCGTGCTGTCGCTGATCCGCCAGACGCGCGGCGGTGCGCTCTACCAGGCCGAGTTCGGCAAGCGCATGCGCGGCGAGGGGCCGATCGCCGACCTGCTGGCGTCGCGCTTCGCCGTTGCCGTGAAGCGGCTCGGCCTCGACAAGCAGCGCTACCGGCTCGATGCCGGCCGCTTCCGGGTCCCTGAGTCGGCACGCACGGCCCTGGTCGACGCCAAGCGCGATGCGCGGCAACTCAAGCTGCTCTGAGGAAGCTCTGCCCCAGACAACGAGGCATGCATTGCTGTGGGGGCGTGCTTTCATGGCCGAGCTTCGATCGCTCCCGGCCATGATCATTTCAACCTGAGAGGACACCGCTCTCGCGGCCTCGTCTTGGCTTGGCCACCGGGCGGGTTCATCATCGCGCCCTGTGTGACGGGGGAGCTGATCGACATGGCCAACAATCCTCAGGTGCTGATTGCCGGTGCGGGACCAGTCGGAATGACGATGGCGAACGAGCTGGCGCGGCGCGGCATTTCCGTGCGTATCGTCGACAAGGCGCCGGCGCGCACCGACAAGTCGAAGGCCCTGGTGCTATGGAGCCGCACCTTGGAGCTGCTCGACGACGCGGGCTACGTCGAGGCCTTCCTGAAGGCCGGCATGCAGGCGCACGGCGCGCAGATCTCGACCGGCCGCGAGATCGTGACCTACGTGTCCCTCGACTCGATCGACAGCCGCTATCCCTACGCCCTGATGATCGCGCAAAGCGAGACCGAACGGGTTCTCGACGAATACCTCGTCTCGCGCGGCGTGACGGTCGAGCGCTCGGTGGAGCTCGTAGGCTTCACCGACAAGGGCAACGGCATCGAAGCCACGCTGAAGAAGGCGGGCGGCGAGACCGAGACCGTGACCGCCGACTGGCTGATCGGATGTGACGGCGCCCATTCGACGGTACGGCATGGGCTGGGCTTGACCTTCGAAGGCTCGACCATGCAAAGCGACTGGGCCCTGGCCGACGGATTCATCCCGGCATTGCAGCCCAACGACAGGATCCACATCTACTGGCACCGCGATGGCATCCTGGCTTTCTTTCCCATCGTCGGCGATCGCTGGCGCGTCATCTGCGACCTCGGAGCGGCCGAGGGCGAGGGCCATCGCGCCGATCCGACCCTGGAAGAGATGCAGGTGCTGCTGAGGCATCGCAGCGAGGCCGACCTCGTCCTCTCCAATCCCCATTGGCTCGCCTGCTTCCGCATCAACGAGCGCAAGGTGAAGGACTATCGCAAGGGCCGAGTCTTCCTCGCCGGTGACGCCGCCCACATCCACAGCCCGGCCGGCGGCCAGGGCATGAACACCGGCATGCAGGATGCCTGCAACCTCGCCTGGAAGCTTTCGCTGGTGATCCAGGGCAGCGCCAAGCCTGGTCTGCTCGACAGCTACTCGCCGGAACGCAGTGCTGTCGGCGACCAGGTGTTGCGTAATGCCGGCCGGCTGACCGAGGCGGCCATCATACGCAACCCGATCATCCAGGGGCTGCGCAACACCATCGTGCGCTTCGCCACCGGCTTCCCACTGATCCAGCACATGATCGCCAACCAGCTTTCGGAGGTGGACATCGGCTATCCCGAGAGCCCGCTGACCGCCAAGGATGGCCATGGCGTCAGTGGCCCCAAGTCCGGCGAGCGCTGGCCGCATCCCCTGACCGAAGGCAGCAAGGCCGCGCACTTCACCGCCGTCGGACCGAGCGACACGGTGGCTGCCCTGGCGCAGAAGTTTCCGCGTCTCGTCGTCGCCAAGCCCGGTTCGGACGCGACGCTGCGCCTGATCCGCCCCGACGGCTATGTCGGCTTCGCCGACGCCCAGGGCGATCGCGCCAAGGCGGAGAAGTATCTGGAGGCGATTGCCGTGTGATGATGCCTCTGTGTTGCCCGCCCTGCGCGAAGCGCGGGGAGTGCGTCCCGTAAGGGGGCGGATGGGGCAAGATCCTCCGTCGAGGCGCCGTCCATGCAAGCGTTGGGGAGGGGCGGCAAGAGCTGCGTCGACTCCCAAACGAAAACGGCCGGGCTGAGCCCGGCCGTTCCGAATGCCCTGGTGGGGCAGGTTACTGGATGACGATCTCGACGCGGCGGTTCTGCGGCTCGCGCACGCCGTCGCCGGTCGGGACCAGCAGGCCCTCCTCGCCGCGGCCGATCGTGGTGATCGCCGCCGCCGGCACGCCCTCGCGCACCAGCGCGTCCTTGACCGCGTTGGCGCGGCGCAGCGACAGCGCCATGTTGTAGGCGGCCGGGCCCGACGTGTCGGTATGGCCGGTCGCCGTGATGCGCGCGTTACCCTTGGCCTTGAAGGCGCCGGCGGCCTGCTTGATCGTGTTCAGCGCCTGCTGGGACAGGTTGGAGCGGTCCCAATCGAAGAACACCATGAAGGACGGCGGGGCGACCGACTGCGTCGGCGGAGGCGGCGGCGGCGTGTCCGGCGCGCCGAAACGGAACGCCACGCTCGCCATCAGGCTGATGTTGTTGTTCTGGAACGTGACGCCGCCGACCACCGGGTTGTTCACCGACGGGCTGGTCGTGCCGTAGTACCGGCCCTCGATGTTGATGCGGATCTGCGGATCGATGTTGTAGCCCACGCCCAACATGCCCTGATAAGCGAAGTTGGTGCTGCTGGTGTTGCCGCCCAGGGCTGACGCGTTGACGAAGGCGATGCCCAGGCCGGCGCCGATGTACGGGACGATCGTTCCGCCCGCGTTGAAATCATAGAAGGCGTTGGCCATGATGGCCGTCTGCTGGTTGTTGAACCCGGCGGTCGCGTTCTGGAAGCCGATCGGCGCTGCCTGCAGCGTGCCGTTGTTGCTGCGATAGACGCCTTCCAGCTCGACGCGCGGACCGACGAAGTCGTAGCCGATCGAGCCGCCGACCAGCCAGCCGGTGTTCGGGTAGACATTCACCAGCCCGCCGAAGTTCGGCACATTGATCGTGGTGTTGAACATCCAGTTCAGGCCGCCCTCGGCGCTGATATAGAAGCCTGGATACTGAAGCTGTTGTGCCTGGCCTGCGGAAGGCAGAACGGTCGCCAAGGCCGCAGCCGCAACCCACAGTTTTTTCATCAGATGCTCCCCCTTCATTCCGTGAGCACAATCAAGGTACTAGCAACGAGTGTTATGGGCAAGGACGATGGCGCGCCAAGTTGTCTCACGCCCTTCGGCAGCCGCTGGTGGTTGCGGAAACGCGTGGTGAACGATGCCCTTCGATGCTACAATATCTTGTCGTTCCGAGTCTCGATTTTCGGCGACAGGTCAAGACGCAGGTGACGCCCGCCGCTCGCCGGTGGGCGTCATTTGACCAATCCAGCCAATCACGACGCGGCAGACCGTCAGGGGATGGGCCGGTCGAGATAGGCCACCGGTGTGCAGAAAGCGTCGTCCTCGTGGCGTCGCCAGTACAGTT